>CAWAXX010000016.1:0-71984 GCA_963786105.1 Vulcanimicrobiota bacterium | reverse complement strand
AAACGTAATTCGGACGCATTTGAGCCGATCGCTGAGAAAACCGGCGCCACAACCGTTGGCGGAAGACCAAACGCTCGAAAACTCGCTGCCCGACCTCTCGCGCGAGGCCGACCCGGCGGGCGGCGTGCTGCGCGACGAAGCCGAGCGGCAGTTGCGCGCGGCCCTCGCCGAGCTTCCGGAGCGCACGCGCACGGTGTTGGCGTTACGTTACTTCGACAACATGGAATATCACACGATCGCGAGCACGCTGGGCCTTTCACTGGGCAACGTTAAGACCCTCATTCACCGCGGAAAGATCGCACTCGCCAAGAAACTGCGCGAGGTCGAAGAGCGGGCGTCGGCGGTTGCCGCCGCGACGGCCAAAGGGAGGCTGCGTGCGCTGCTCCTCGTGTGAATCGGTGCTCGCCTCGTTCGTCGAGGCCACCTTGGAACCGGCGCGTGCGCACGCTGTTGCGGTCCATCTGCGCGACTGCGCTACGTGCGAAGCGCTTCATCGCCGGCTGCGGATCGTCGACGCCCTCCTGATGACCGCGCGTCCCCCGGACCTTCGCGAGGATTTCACCGCCAACGTCATGCTAGCGGTGCGAGCGCTGCCGCCGCCGCAGCTCCCGAGCAAACCGTTCTTGCCGCTGGCCGCCTTCTATCTCGTCGCCGCCTGGATCGCCACCGTCGCGGTCTTTGCGGTGCTCCGTCCGGGCGCTCCGGTGCAGGCGAACGCGTTCGCACGGGTGGTCGGGGGCTTCGTGCACGCACTCGGGCAGGGGATGCACGCGCTTTGGCCGATTGCTCCGGTCGCTCTCTCTGTGGTTATCGGCGTCCTGGCGATCGACGCGCTGCTGTTCGCCGTGGTGGTCGTCTTCTATCGGCGCGTACGGCCTCGCTTAACCGCCTATCTCACCGCGGAGGCTCTATGAACGCTCGGCCGGCGGCGATCGCCGCACTCGTCCTCGCGATCTTCGGGGCATTTGCCGCACCGGCACTGGCCAGCGCATCGAGCATTTATCACGGCGGCACCTACATCGGTTCGGTGATCGTCGAGCCCGGGCAAACGGTCAAGGGCGACCTGACCGTGATTGCCGGAGATGCGACCATCGCCGGCGAGGTCGACGGAAATGTCGACGTCATCGGCGGCGATCTGTACGAGCGACCCGGCGCTGTTATCACCGGCCAGGTCAACACCGTCGGCGGCGCCGTCGTCAGCGCGGTCGTCCCGTGGTCGTCACCGCCGGATCGCACGCCGCTGGTTGCGGATTACCGGACGCTGTGGCACATCGCCTCGGGGCTCGTCGTCATCCTTTTCTTCCTCGTCTTTCCGCTGCGCACGCGCATCGCGCTCGACCGGCTTGAACGCCATCCCGGGCTGTGCGCGGCGGTAGGACTTCTAGGATGGGTTGCCGTTCTGCCGCTCGCGTTGCTGTTGCTTTGCACGATCGTGCTGATTCCGTTCATCGCTCTCGAAGCGGTTGCGATCGTCGGTGCGGTGTTTCTGGGCAAGGCCGCACTCGCGCTGCTGGTCGGCCGCCGCCTGTGCGAGCTGATCAAGCCAGCAACCACGCCTGCGCCGCTCGTCGCCCTGATCGCTGGGCTTGTGCTGGTAACCGCCGCCGAACTCGTTCCCGTAATCGGCGTCCTGGTCACCGTCTTCGTCTTTCTCATCGGCATGGGCGCCGCGATCTTGGCGTTCACCGGCGAGCCGTTCGTCGGATCGACCGGCGCCGTTTCTCAGTCCAGGCCGCCGTTGAGCGGACCCCCGATGCCGGCCGCCTAAAGGAGGCGGGATGACGACGGTCTCCCGGGCGGCCAAGTTCGCAGAGCGTACCGCGCGGCTGCGCGCATCGACCATCCGCGAGATGCTCAAGGTCACGCAGCAACCCGACGTCATTTCGTTCGGCGGAGGTCTTCCCGCACCGGAGCTCTTCCCCACGATGGGCATAGCCGAAGCCGCTCGCCGCGTAATGGAATCGCGTGGCGCTGCCGCTTTGCAGTACAGCGTCACCGAAGGGCTTGCGGAAATGCGCGTGTGGGTTGCGGAACGCATGACGCGCCGCACGGGCCGGATCTTCGAAGCCGAAGACGTCACCATCGTAAACGGGTCTCAACAGGGTCTCGATCTCGTCGGAAAAATCTTTCTCGATCCCGGCGATCACGTCGTGCTGGAGAACCCGTCGTACCTCGGTGCGATCCAGGCATTCGACGCATATCAGGCTCGCTATCTCACGATCGACACCGACGAAGACGGCGCTATTCCCGAGTCGCTCGAGCACGTTCTCGACCGCGCCGACCCTTTCCCGAAGTTCGTCTATCTCGTCCCGAACTTTCAGAACCCGACCGGAAGAACGCTCGCACCCGAGCGTCGCGAACGAATCGTGCGGATTTGCGAGCGGTACGACCTGCCGATCGTCGAGGACGACCCCTACGGCGAGTTGCGCTTTGAAGGTCTCGACAGTCCGTCGCTCGTCTCGTATGACAGTTCGGCGCCGATCATTTACTCGGGCACCGGCAGCAAGATCATGTCGCCGGGAATGCGCGTGGCCTGGCTCGTCATTCGAGATCACGAGATTCGCGAGAAAATCGTCCTGTCCAAACAAGGGGCAGACTTACACAGCGGAACTTTCGCCCAATACGTTTTTCACGAATACGTCAGCGACGGCGCGGCATTCGACGCGCACGTGGCGACCATCGCGCGGACGTACCGGCGGCGTCGAGACGTCATGGCCGGCGCGTTGGGACGAATCGCCTCCGAAGGCCTACGCTTCGTACCGCCGGCGGGCGGCATGTTTCTTTGGGTTACGGTGCCCGGAATCGATACGACCGAACTGCTGCGCGTTTCTGCCCAGCAGAAAGTCGTTTTCGTACCGGGGGTCAGTTTCTACCCTGGCCGCGACGTGCACGACGGCATGCGGCTGAACTTTTCGAACGCGTCGGAAGAGATGATCCACGTCGGTATCGAACGTCTGGGTCACGCCATCAATACGTTTAAGCGTTAACGTCTCGTCAAGGAGCTCCACGTGTCACGAGGTTTGGTTGTAGGAATTTTCCCCAGCAGCGATCCGGCGGCGATCGAGACCGCGCTGGCCGGCCAGCAGGTCGATTTGAGCAAAGTCAAAGTTCTCCGCAGTGCGTCCGCGGCCGGCGTGGCCGACGACTCGTCGGAGCTCGACTTCGTCGACGTCGTCGAAAACATGGAATCGAACAGCCTTTCCGACGACATGACCAAGGGGCTGGGTATCATGGGAGACTCCGGCGGCACCGGCGTGCCAATGGGGAAAAGCGCGTCGCTCGGATCGTTCAGCTCGCGCGGGACGACCAAGAACTACCTTTCGGGACTGGCCGTCCCCGAAGACGAAGCCGGAAACTTCAACGAAGCGATCGAGGCCGGCCGCGCCGTCATTGCCTATCCTGATGCCGGTTCCGACGCCGATAAAGTTACCGCCGCATTTAGAGCTGCCGGCCTAAAAAACGTCCGCTCCTACTAAGATTTATCCCAACTCTTCGTCAGTTCGGGCCTCATTTACCATAGTAAACCTCGGCCCTCACTTCCTCGATTTGGAATAAATCGCGACTTCTTTAACTTGGCAATAGGGGCGGGGGCGGAGCGGGGAGCGGCATCGTGACGCCGGCAAGGGCCCCGCGCAAAAACGCCCACGACGTGCGAAGACGCGCGCGGCTGGAGAACGCGCAGATGGCGGCGTACGCGGCGACCGTCGCCGGGAAGAACAACGTAAAGAATGCCGCGCGCTGCCCCGAACTTGCGTGACGACGGGCCAACAGGGCTCGCGACCGAGCGTGAAAGTACGCCCGATCCGGATCGTCGATCGAAAAATCGCCGGAGCCGATCAGCGGTCGCCGTTTAGGCACCGGCGTTTTATGCCATTCCCGCGCCTCGCGCGCGACGTAGCTTTTGAATCCGATCTTGGCCGCACGGAACGACCAGTCGGCCTCTTCGTGATGGAACGGGAAGGTCGCCACGTCCTGGCCGCCGATCGAGGCGAGAACGCTCCGGCGGATCATGTAGCAGTTTGGCGCGCACGCCGTTTCCACAAATGCTTCGTGCGGCGAATCGGTAAAAAAGCGCGTCAGACCGGTAAGCATGCTGACGTCGCATCCGGCAAACCACACGCGTTCCGGCGCGTCGTAAAAATACATAACCGGTGCGACGAGGCCGGCGTCCGGCAGGCTCGCCATTACGTCGCGCAGGGCTGAAAGGCACGTCGGATCGATCACGTTGTCGTCAGCCGTCGCGTACACGAACTCACCGTTCGCGGCCGCGATACCCTGGTTGACGGCGTGCGAACCCATGAAATTCTCGCGATTCGCGATGACGCGGACGGCTGGAAAATCGCGTTCGAGCATCTCGACGGTGCCGTCGCGCGAGGCGTTGTCGACGACGATGACTTCGTCGGGAACGAGATCGCCTCGGTAAACGGACTCGAGCAGGGCGCGCACTTGCTCTCGCCGATTGTACGAGACGACGACGACGCTGACGTTCGGTACGCTCATCCTTGGCTCACTCGCTCCATGGTCCTCGCGCGCTTATCGGCGGCTTCGCCCTTTTCGAATATCGTCAGCGCGATGGTGACGAGGCAGATGGCCGCCAATCCCAACGACATGGCGATTCCGAACTCGAATGATCGCTGCGGCCAAAACCGCAGGGTCACGTCGCCGGCGCCCGGGCTGGGAATTCGCCAGGCGTTTGCGTATCCGTTTGCCACCACATGCTGCAGCGCCACCCCTCCTTGGCTCGCGATCCAACGATCGTCGAACGAATCGGTGAACACGAGATAGTTTCCGCTCGCTCGAAACCTCACCGTTCCGGGACGTTCGTCCAAAACGCGAACCGACCCGGCAGTTCGAAACGCCGGCGGTTCGAATCGGGCGCTCGCCAGAACGATCGATTGTACGCCGACGTCGGCGGTACCAGCGGGCGCGTTGGCGCAAAATTGCAACGCGAGCACGTGCGGGCCGCGGCGCAGCGGCAGGCGCAAGAGACGAACGAGGCGCTCGGTTTCGTCGACGCGCGTCCCGGTCTTCGAACAGCGGCTCGTTCGACCGTCGATCGAGGCACGCAGCGAGAGACCGCGGTTCACGTCCTGTACCCGAGCGACGACGTCGTACGTGCCGTCGCGTTCGACGACGGCGGTAGCGTAAACGGGGCGTAGCCCCGTGGTCGGCTTGAATAGCACGTGCGGCCGATCGCCGCCGAAGTAGAACTTGTCCCAGCGATTCCCGGCCACCGAAAGATACGGCGGAAGGGTCGTTTGGCCGGTTCTGCCCAGCCAGCGAAATGCGCCGACGTACATCTGGACGTCGCGCGTTCCCGTATTGGTCGATGCGAGTCGGAGAAAGCGAAAGCGCCGGACGTCGGGGGCTCCAATCGACCCGAACTCCTGAAAATTCAACGCGACGTCCTGGACGGGGCCGCTGAGGTCGATGCTGGCCTGCAAGAGGTTCAGTTCGTCCGGACTGTACAGCTGGACGTATACGCGCCGCGGCGCGTTCGAGTACATGCGAAAGGAAAAGCCGGTTGCGCCGGCCGGCACCGGCGGCATCTCGAGAAACTCGACGTCTTGCCCGCGCGGCGGAACGACCGCGTAAAATCCCCTGCCGCGATCGACGAGTTCGGTTTCGACGTTTGCGAGTGCAAGGACGGCGGGGATTCCGGGCGACCGTGCGGCTCGGAACGTTTCCGGCGAAAGCACGTATTCGGAGCGCGCGCCCGCTACGTCGGTTGAAATCGCGGCCGGACTCGTGCAGGACGCGGCGGCCGGGGCGAGCACCAGCACGTCGTATGGGTCGGCGCGCGGGGGAACGCCGAAGACGCAGTCGGGCGCATATGCGCGCTGAACCGCTCCGTTGAATCGCCAAATCGACCGGTCCGCAAGCGAACGCTCGAGCGTCGCGAGCCGCGTTTGCCGTAAGGAGCTCTCGAGATAAGAACGGCCGTTCTGCCCGTCCAGCCGGATCCCGGCTGTCGGCACGCCGATACTATGAACCACGAGATGTTTGACGCCGGCTATCCGCAACAACATCGCTTGCGTCGCGGCGTCGGCACCGTCGGGAACGAACTCGTCGAGCGCTTTTACTAGTTGTTGCGTGCGGTCGTACGGCGTCCACTTTTGACCGGCACCCATCGTCATACCGGGAAGAAAGCGAATTTGAGGATCGTCCGATCCCTCGAAATAATAGTCGAAGATCCCGGGGTGAAAGTAAAAACTCGGTTCGTTAGGCACGAACATCGTGCGATACCCGTCGTTCCGCCGTCCCCCCGCAATCGCAACCGTCGCGCGCTCACCCGCCGTTTCGGGAAACGGCCCGATCAATCCGAAAAAATCGCTGTGCACGAAGAATCCTTGCCCGTACGCGACCGCGACGATCGCCGCCGCGGCTAGGGAAGCCCCGTAGAAGCGGCGCGGGATGACGCGGGCCGACAAACTCACCATCATGGGAACGACCAACGCCATGATGAACATGAGGTGCTGCGGCGTACGCAAGATGAGACTGTACGGCAGCGCGAGCCGGAAGATCGCGATGACGACCGGTCCGACGAACTCATTGCCGCCGAGCGGAACGATCGCCGTCAACACAAAGATCGCGCCGAGGACGATCAGGAGTCGCGATCTGCGTTTGACCAGCGCGACGGCGCACAGCGCCGCCAGTGCGCCGTACGCCGCAAAGAAGAACGGGGCTCCCTTATCGAGGGCGTGCAAGGCGAAGTCGCCGGGAAAGGCGAGCATCGTAAACGTCAAGAGCGGGTTGGAGAACTGTCCGAAGGTCGCTATCGCCGTGTCGATCGGCGACGTTTGCACGACGGTACGCACGGCGCCGCCGGCCAGCAGCGCCGGAAGCACCCAAAACGAGCATAAGGCTATTGCCACCGAAGTGAGGACGGCAAGACGTACCAGCGTCGTCCGCGACCACGCAATCGCCAAACAGATCGCCCACATCATGCCGACGGTAAAGAGGAAGACCTGAACCGACGCAACGATGATTCCGAGCAGCAGCGATGACGCCAGCGCGTAGGCCAACCACAATCGTTCGCGCGCGGAGATGGACCGGACCCCGAGCCCGATGGCCAAAGGGCTCAGGGCATCGGAGATCAGCGCGCTTTGATCGCCCGCGACGATTTGATTGTATGCATATGGTGCGAGAGCGTACAGCAATCCGCCGAAGGTTGCGACGACGCCGTCACGCTCGTCGGGCTCGTCGCGAACGAGCGACAGGAGCAAATACCGCATGGTGAGGCCCGAAGCGAAGACGCTCAGCACGACCAGCGCCTTGGTAACGAAGGCACCGCTCAACCCAACGTACCCCGGCAATCCGAAGAGCAAGCTGGTCAGCACGGTCGCGTATCGATACGTGACGTACGATCCGAAGTCGTAATCCTGCCACGACGAACCTTCGATCGCCGCAAAGCGGCGCAGCTCTGCCGGATCGGACGGAATCAGCCAGTCCCAATGATGGCCGACCGTGCCGGGCGTAAAAAGAAGTCCGGCCAGTGCGACGATCGAAACGATGGCGTAGATGGCGACGGCAACATTCCAGCGTGAAAGACGAGAGGTAAACGCCGCGAACATCCGCCCGCTCGTTGGCCACTCCCAGAGGCCTTCCCTTCCTCTCCTAAAATAGAGCGCAATTCATGACGATCGTTCTTTGTCGACACGGAGCGACCGACGAAAACGTCGCGGGCGGATTTCTTTCGCGCCGCGATCCACCACTCAACGCTCTTGGGCGCGAACAAAGCGAGCGCGCGCACGCCGCGTTACGCGAAATCGCCTTCGACCTCGGATTTTCCAGTCCGCTGCGCCGCTGTATGGAAACGCTGGAAATCGTCGCGCCGCGCGTGCCGCATCGTCACGACGAAGCGCTGCGCGAAGTCGACTTCGGCTCGTGGGAAGGTCGCACGATCCAATGGCTCGAGGAGAACGACGCCGACGGCGTCGCGCAACGACGGCGCGATCCGGTCTCGTTCCGGCCGGACGGCGGGGAAAGTTTTCGCGACGTATCGCACCGCTTGCGTCCGTTTGCCGACGAGCTGCGTGCGCTCGCCGCTCTCAAGAGCGTGGTCGTCGTGGGACATCGCGGTTCGCTCGGAGTGCTCGAACGCCTATTGCGCGCGCTTCCACTCGACTCGCACGACGTCGTGCCGCTCGACCCCGGCGAATACCGGATACTCGAAATATCCATGGCATCCTGAGCGGAGCGAGCTAATTGTGTCATCCTGAGCGGAGGCGCGAAGCGCCGCAGTCGAAGGACGACACCGCAAGTCCTTCGACTGCGCTCGCTATTGCTCGCTCCGCTCAGGATGACATCGCAAGTCCTTTGACTGCGCTCGCTATCGTTCGCTCCGCTCAGGGTGACATGCAAGAGCGGCGCTCATCGTGGTTCCCAGCCAGCGTTCACCTTCGGGCGATTCGAATGCTTCGCTCCAATAGCGAATCATGGTCACGCCGGCGCGGTGGCGTCCGCGTAAATCCGGAAGCGGCTTGCCCTCGAACTGATCTAAGAGCAAGCTGGCAAAGTTGATTCCGGCAGCGGTCGTCAGCGCGAGCGTGCCCGAGAAGCGCGGATTCATTTCGATGATCGAAAAACTGCCGTCTTCGCGCAACATGCCTTGCACGTTGGCGGGACCGGCGATTCCGGTTTTTGCGACGACCTCGCTGGCGATCGCTTCGATGTCAGGATGGTGGTACGTGCGGCCTTTCACCGATACGCCCGCTTTGATCGCGATGCGTTCGCGTGGAACGGCCGCGACCACGCGCCCGGCTTCCGCGGCAAAGCAATCGACGGTGAATTCGGTACCGTCCACAGCTTCTTGTACGATCAGGTCCGAGCGTCCGCGCGCCGCCTCGTGCAGCGTCTCCTCGCTTTCGAAGCGCTGCGTGCCGACCGAGCCCGAACCGCGCCGCGGTTTCAAATAGGCCGGAAACCGCACGTGAGCGAGGCCGGGAGCGTACGCCACCGTTCTCGGCGTGGCGATACACAGCCGGTCCAAGAACTGCGCAAACGCGAGCTTGTCGCCCGCGTTGAGCACGATGTCGCGCGAGGGGACCGCGACTCGGCAACCGAGCTCTTGGAATTGACGTGCGGCGGCCCCGAGCGGTAGGAACTCGCGCTCGACGATTATCGGAACCAACAACTCGATGCGCAAACGTTCGACCGCTTCCAAACACGCCGTAACGAATGCCGGATCGTCGGCCGGCGGAACGCGCACGAATTCGTCCACGAAGAACTTCGTGGCATTCCGCGGGTCGACGTCGACGACGGCGATAAACGACGCGCGCCCGTCCTCGCGCAACGCCTTTACTACCGATTGAGCGGTGACCGTCCCGCCGGCGGAAACTAAAATTCTCATCGACGCTCTAGTAGTGCATTTCGTTCCAGCGTTCCCGGTGTTCGCGCAGCCACGCCCACTCGCGCGCGATACCGTCACGTAGCGCCGTCGACGGACGAACGCCGAGCATCCGCTCGGTCTTGGTGGGTGAAAGATGCATCACCGCGAGTTCGGACGGCAAGCGCATGCGGCCCTCGACCATGGCGGAACGCTCCCCCGGTAGCACGTTCTCGCGAACCGGCGTTTCGTCGATCCCGGTAACCTCACAGACGAGTTGCGCGAGCTCCGCGATCGACGTCGCGACGCCCGTGCCGGCGTTGAACGAGTGCGCGCCGCTCAGATCGCTTTCCAAGCACGCGCGATGCACGCCGACGACGTCGTCGACGAAGACGAAGTCGCGGATCTGCTCGCCTTCTCCGAAGACCACCGGCGCACGCCGGTCGAGCGCCCGCTTGAGAAAAATCGTCAGGACGCGGCCGTACCATTCGCGCGGGCCGTAAACGATGCCGTAGCGCAGGGAGAACACCGGAAAACCAAAGTCGTTTGAAAATACTTGCGCGTACTTTTCGGCGGCGAGTTTGCTGGCACCGTACGACCAGTTCGGATCGTGCGGATGCGTGTCTTCAACGCTGGGCGCCGCTACCGCCTGGCCGTAAATGCACGCCGACGAAGCGTTGATCATCCGCTCGACTCCGGCCAGGCGCGCCGCCTCCAACACGTTGAGCGTCCCGATCAAGTTCGTGCGAAGGTCGCCGATGGGATCTTCCATGCACTTGGTAATTTCGAGCTGGGCGGCTTGATGCGAAATCACGTCCTTGCCACGGGCGGCCGCCGCGATCGCGTCGCGATCGAGAATATCGCCGTTGACGATCTCCACGTCGCCGATGACGGACGCCAGATTCTCGCGCGATCCGCTCGAAAAGTTGTCGAACACCGTCACGGCGTGACCGGCGGCGACTAGGTCGTCGACGACGTGCGAGCCGATAAAGCCCGCTCCGCCCGTAATCAAAACCGATTTTGGGGACGCCACGTTCTCCTCCGTTGAAAAAACGCTCGCCGAGCGGCCGGCTCTCGGCGCGCCGGGAGCGTTCGCTTCAGACTCCTGGGGGCCTGTAGGGCCTCCACTTCGGCGCACGCGCAATCTGTCGTAAACGTAGCAATGACTGCGGCGCGCATGGATGGACCGCAGGGCCCCCGAAAAGGAGCGCGGACCTCAGCGTCCTTTGCACCGCGTCCCCTAGGAGTCAGCAGCGTGAACGTTCCATTCGTCGACCTCAAGGCGCAGTACGCGTCGATAAAGCCCGAGGTCACTGCCGCGATCGACGACGTGCTCGAACGCGCAAGCTTCATCATGGGTCCGCAAGTCGGCCGCTTCGAGGAAGAGTACGCTTCGTTCGTCGGGACGCGCCACTGTGTAGGCGTTGAGTCGGGTACGGCCGCTCTCAAAATCGCGCTCGAGGCGTTCGGGATCGGCGCCGGCGACGAAGTCGTCATGCCGGCGAACACCTACATCGCATCGGCTCTCAGCGTTTCGGCAGTGGGTGCGACGCCGGTTTTCGTCGACATGCGCGACGACTACTTGATCGACGACGGTGCAATTGAGGCGGCGATTACGCCGCGCACGAAAGCGCTGATGCCGGTTCACCTCTACGGGCAAGTTGTCCCGATGCAGCCGATCCTCGACGTCGCGCGACGGCACGGTCTGCGCGTCATCGAAGACGCGAGTCAAGCGCACGGAGCGAAGTGGCAAGGACGGCGCGCGGGCAGCATCGGCGACGTCGGCTGCTTCAGTTTTTATCCGGGCAAGAACTTGGGCTGCTACGGCGACGGCGGTGCGGTCGTCACCGATGACGGCGAGCTTGCCGAGCGCGTCGCGCTTCTGCGCGACTTCGGGCAGAAGAAAAAGTACGAACATCTGATCAAAGGCGACAACTGTCGGCTCGACTCGATTCAAGCCGCCGTTCTCAGCGTGAAGCTGCGCCACATCGACACGTGGAACGACCGCCGTCGCGAGAGCGCCCGGCGTTACGATACGTTGCTTGCGGCGGCTGGATTTCCGGTGCCTAAACGGTGGACCGACGAAGGCCACGTCTATCATCTCTACGTGACGGAGGTCGGGGACCGCGCAGCCGTTCAAGACCGTCTCACCCAGCGCGGCGTGCACACCGGAATTCACTATCCGATTCCGATCCATCTGCAGCCCGCCTACGGCGATCTGGGCCTTTCGAAAGGCCGTTATCCAAAGACTGAGTCTGCCGCGGATCGCATTCTGTCGCTTCCGATGTTTCCGGAGTTGACCCCGGAACACGTCGAGTACGTCGTCGATGCACTCAGCACGGCGGCGCGGCCCATGCAACACGCGTGAGCGCACTCAACGTCGCGGTCGTCGGGCTCGGTTATTGGGGCCCCAATCTGTTGCGGAATTTTGCGACGTCGACCAATTGGAACGTCGCCTGGATCGTCGACGTCGACGAGCGGCGCCGCAGCCGCATGCACCGTCTTTACCCAACCGGTCGGGCGACCGCGGATCTAGACGACGCTTTGAACGACCCGTCGGTGGACCTGATCGCCATCGCGACGCCGCCGAAGATGCATTACGACATGGCCCAACGCGCGATCGCGGCGCGTAAGCATCTGCTAGTGGAAAAGCCGCTCGCCGAGGAAGCCGCGCAGGCTCGCGCGCTCGTCGAATCCGCTGGACGGGCCGGCGTGAAGCTCTTTACCGATCACACGTTTCTCTACGCCGGTGCCGTCGAAGCGATGCGTCAAGGCTTCGTGAACGGCGATCTGGGGGACGTCTACTATGCCGAATCGTCGCGCGTCAATCTCGGCCTCTTCCAGCAAACCAACGTGATTTGGGATTTAGCGCCACACGACGTGTCGATTCTCAACCACGTTTTCGGCGAGCTCCCCGAAGCGATCGCCTGCCACGCCATGGCGTACATTCACCCACCCGTGTCGGACGTTGCGTTCCTGCTGATGCGATATCGCAGCGGACGTATGGCGCACGTTCACTTGAGCTGGCTGTCGCCGGTAAAAGTACGCCGCATGATGCTCTCGGCAAGCAACCGCATGGCGGTTTGGGACGACGTGGACCCGTCCGAAAAGCTCCGCATCTACGACAAGGGCGTCGTTCGGAATCCGACCAGCGAAACGCTTTCGCAGCAAATGGTGAGTTATCGCCTCGGCGACGTCCGCATCCCGATCGTGGATAGCCGCGAGCCGCTCGCAAAACTCGTGGACGACGTCCACCGCGACATTCGAGAGGGAAAGCCGGCGCGGGTCAGCGGGCGCGTTGGCTACGACGTAGTGCGCTGCATCGAAGCCGCCTGCACGTCGGTCGAAAACAACGGCATCTGGGTCAAGGTAGAAGACTAAGAGTCTTCGCGCGACGAGCGCGCGTCAATGCGACGCGCTAGTGGGACGGCGACGATCAGTGCGATCGCCATCACCACGATCCCGGCGAGTTGCCAGATTGCCGGAAGATAGACGAGCCGTTGCGTAGCCGCCGACGCATCCCAGGCCATCATCCAGCCGTTGGCCAACGCGGGCGCAACCCAGCGGCCGCCATCGAGGGCACGCCACCCCTCGTCGTATCCGCTGGCAAACACGAACACCGATTGCCGCGGCTCCGGAGTTCGCTGGCACGGACGAACGGCGAGGGCCGAGACGTCCCCCGGGGCTGGGAAAAATGCGGAAGCAGGCGACGCAGCCGAATCCGCGACAGCATACCGCTTCCACGCGCCGCGCACGACGCCGGCCGCCCCGCGTAACTGCACGCGCGCACCATGCGGCAGTGCGCCTGCGAGCACGCACGCGGCGCTTACCGGCGCGTCGAACTTCAACGGCGCCGGCGAAAGCGTCCAGACGAACGGATACACGCTGTCGGGCAGCCACGGCACGTATCGCCACCCGAGCGTTCCCGCGACCCATCCGAGCCGCGGATCGGCGCTCTCCGGCGACGCGCGCAGCGACAGTGGCGACGTCGCTGTCATCGCAACTTCGCGCGGAGCGAGTTCGGAATAGAGCATCGCGCTCGAATTCGCGCGAGCGCCGTACGTCCCGCCTGCATTGATCGGCAATTCGTACACGCTCGATAGCGCGGTCTGCTTGAGTAGCACCAGCGGACGTGCGCGCGCCAACACGCGCTCCAGTTCCGCGTCCCTGAGCCCTGCGAACGCCATCGGAAAGCCGGTACCGAAGTTGAACCGGCGGCCGGACTGCAGGTAGTTGCGAAAGACGAGAAAACGGACGTTCATCGCAGCAAACGCATTCCAGTCGGGTGTCCCCGAGCGCAGGGTCGCCAACGCATATGCCAATTCAGGGTTTTGATAGTCGTCGCTGACCGAGGGATTCGCAGGCGGCCCGTACGCGGTGAAATCGCGGCCTTGATTGCGCGCTCCGCGCGGACCGACCGGCTCCTCGGCGGGCAGCCACAGCACCCGGCCGGGTCCGTTCGCCGTTGCGATATCCATGTCGGCGAGCGCATCGGCGACGTACGCCGGCGTAACCAGCAGCTCGCGCAGTTCAACGCCCGTCAGGGCCGGCGCCGCAATCCAACCAACCAGCACCAGAACCGCAGGCGAAAGCAATTTCGGCGACCGTTGCAAGCCCAGCCCCAACGCGAGTGCGACGCCCGCAGCCGTCAGCGCCGCGAAATAGTGCAGATCTCGAAACACGGCAAAATACGACACGTGCTCGAAAGCCCACCCAAGCACGAGGCCTAACGGACCGTACAGACCGGCGGTGAACAGCGTTCCCAGAACGATCAGCGAAAGCGCGTAGATTCCCGCCTTAGGCTGCGCGAACAGCGCCAGCAAGACGGCCGCTGCGAGGAGTGCGTAGAGCGCGACGAATGCACCCGGCAAGGCATGCGATTCGTAGTACTGGGTAAAATAACCCAGCATGACGGGCGCCGATGCAAACGGCGAGCTGTTGTTATATTCGAAGCTCAGCAACGTCGGCTGGGCGGCGTACAATGCCGGCGTAGAGCCGAATGCCAATGGAAGCAAGGCTTGCAGTTGAACGGCGACCGCAATGCCGGCGGCGGCCAACAACCTCTGCCACCAGCCGGCGGCTCGCGGTACGGCAAGGGCCAGCGGCAAAATCGCCAGCCAGCTCATTGCCAAAAACTGAATTTGGCATCCGGCGATGCCGATCACGACGCCGAGTGCGACCGCCGCCGTCGCGCGAGGCCGCTCGATCGTGCGGCGCGCGAGCGCAATCGCCAGCGGAAGCAAAGCGTATGCGAGCAAATAGGCTAAGTGCCCGGCCGCAATGCGCGTAAAAACGACCGGGCTCAGTGCATAGAAGAACGCTGCGACGACCCGCGCCGGCCACGATCGAACGCCAAATTCGGCGAGCATCGCGATGCAAGCGGCGCCGGCGAAAAACTCCAGCGCGCCAATCCACACTGCGAGGCCGGTTGCCGGGCCAAACAGCATGACGCTCGCGACCTCGGCGACGACCGCGTACGTCTGCCAAGGAAGCGCGTTGCCTTGTCCCATCGAACGCGCGTCCCAGAGGCCGACGAAAGCGTGCAGCCACTGCCAAGCCAGCGATCGCGACAGCGGCCACGCCCAGTCTTGCTGAAATGCCGGCACCGTTTGCGATGCGACGAGCGGCCAAACCGAAACGACGCACGCGAGCGCGAGCACGCCGAGACTGGCTACGGCGACACGGCGACGCCACATTAGGGAACCTCTGAAGAAGTCGCTGCACCGATCGCAACGCCGTTGCCCGCAGGGTTTAGCCGCAAAGACGCCGTCTGCATCGTCGCCGGCTCAGTCACATACCACCCGCGGGTATGCTTCTTCGCCGTCTCCTCGCGTTCGTCGTCTTTGCGGCTAAACGATCGGTGCATGGACTTCTTCCGAGGTTCCTAGGCCGGTGATCGTACGCGAGTCGCGCGTCGTGCCGACCGGATCGACACCGAACGCACGGCCAGACCCAGCGCGAGCAGTAAACACGCGACAGTCAACGCCATGCCTGCGGCATAGGCGAAGAGGGCGAGATTGACGATATAAAAAGCGATGGGACCCGAACCCTCCACGATCCAGCCGTTGGCGAATCCGTCGATCTGAAGATGTCCCAGGACCCTGGCGGATCCGCTGGCGCGCAACAGCGACCATATCGGCGCAAAGGACTGGCGAAAAACGACGGTACAGCGCCCGTGGATGTTCCCGCGCACGGTGTAAGCCAGCGGATTCTGCTCCGACCAGGTGACGTCCGACGCCGAGCAGCTCGGCGGCACCGAGATTGGACTCACGTGCCTGCGAGCGGCCCATCGAATGGTTGCGCTTCGCACGGTGGCGATGCTATACGGCGGTATGCGAACGACCAAACTTGCCGTCCGGGTTTCCAGCGGCACCTCTTGCGCAGGCAGCGCTGGATCGAGCCACTCCACGGCGTGTCCCCGGCGATAGAAGCCGAGCTGCGTTTGCGGAACGGTCGTGGGTACGGCGTCAACGAGCGCTTGCAGCGCCGCGACGCTTTCGATGTTGGGCACTTTCAGGGAAAAGCATCGCGGTTGCAGCTTCGTCTGGACGAACGCGGCGGTCGTGCCGGACGGTGCATTATACGTCCGGCGGCGCCGGTCGCAACTGGCGAACGCGCCGATCGGGACAGTCCGCTGCGATACTGGCGGCGGCGGAATCGCCGGCAAAACCGAAGCTCCGAACGTGGTTCCCGGTACCACGTCGGCGGCAATCGGCACGTACGTACCGCGACCTTGCGTGAGGACCATCCACCACATGAAGTTCTCGAAGCCGCCGACGTCGACCGGTTGCCCGTAAATTCCAATATCTGGAAGGGGAGGGTTCGTCGTCGCCGTTATCAAGTGGACGTCGATGTCGCGATAGTCTTTGCGCGTCCCGACAAAGCCGGCGCGCCGAAGTGCCGCGACCGTTTCCAGCGAAGCGGTGATTTCGGGATCGGGCCACTCAAAATCGGGGCTCAACGAATCGGCGGAAAGTGCGATCGTTCCTACGCCCAGACGCGGCGCTAGCGCTTCGGCGGTTCCGGGTTGCACCTTCACGAAGGCGTCCGCCAGCCGTTCCTGCACGCGCGCGGTGCCGGCCGCCACCCATTCCGCCATCGTCGGCCCGATCGCATCCGACGGCGAGTTTAACGACGTAAAGCCATTGATGATATACGGCGACCAGCGGTACTGGACGCCTCGGTCGGGCGGCATCCACAACGTGTTGCCCTGAACGCGCGCGCGCGCGAACTCCCGGTATTGACGCGGCTGGTTCGTACGCGGCAGTCCCGACGCCGGTCCGGCGATCGGTAGGAACGGAACGATGCCGCTGAGCGCCACGACCCAAACCGCGACCTTCATCAGCGGTCCGTAAGCACGAAAGCCTACTCGAAATGCGGTCGCCAGCATGACGAACGCGCCCAGGATGTACAGGGGCGAAAAATAGTCGGGCTCGACGAACGAGCGCAGGCCTGGGATCGCGTTGCGGAGCCACTCGTACGTGTGAGGCAACAACGCGATGCCGTCGACCAGCCATAATCCCAGGAGCGCGAGCGCGACGCCGCTATAAAATTTCGAACGCAGAGTGGGCCTGCCCGCCAGCAGGAGCAATCCGAGCGACAACGCGAGCAGAAGCCACTGACCGATGGTGACGACGGTCGGCTGACGGGAAGCCGACGAGTAGTAAAAACTCTGCAGCAACAGGGTGTTGAGAACGCTGACGTTCGCAGCGTAGTGCTGGAAAATGCTAATGTCGAACCGCTGATTCACCAACGCGATGTTGCCACCCGAATTGAACCACATGTCGGCGGCCATCGAAAAGATGTAAAAGGCGTTGGTCGCGACGACGGCGAGGGCCAGCCAGGCAAGATCGCCGAGAACGCGCCAACCGCGCAGAACGATCTCGCGGACCGAGATCGCCAGACAAATTGCCGCCGCCAAATAACTGATTTGAAGCGCGGGGATGACCAGCAAAAGCGAACACGCGAAGTACAGTGCGGCGGCCACTCCCGGTCGCGCCAAGTACCTCAAGAACAGGAAGACGACCAACGGGAGCGCCTGGTACGATAGGTAGATGGGCCCCTGCGCGACGCGGTCGTACGACCACAAATTAAAGGCGTAGAAAATCGCAAGGGGCACCGAATACATGCCTGCGCCCAGGCGCCGGGCGAGGCAGTAGGCGCCCATCAGTCCGACCGCGGACATGGAAGAATACCATAGCCACTGCGCCATCTGGAGGTTGTGGAAGGTCGCGATCAGGCCATTGATACCGAGGTGATACACGAGGCGCGGTACGCCGATGAACGTATTGTCGGCGCCCGCCGAAGCGGCTCCGCTCCACGGAAGAATGTAGTCGATCCAAAATGGATTTAGCGGAAAGTTCGCGTCGCCGTACTCGTAGAGCCCGCGCGAGTCGAGTAGAGGGAAGAATACGACGACGGGGATCAGTAAGAGCAGCGCCGGATAGCGGTAGACCGTTTGGACGACAGCGGTCAGAGCGCCGTAAACTCGCGTGTGAGGCAGACGCTTCATCGGGACTCGACTTCGATCATGCGGGCATCGACGGTACGCCGGCCGCAGCGAACGTCTTGAATCTGGCGAGCGATGACAGTCACGTCGCGCATCCGGGCGATATCTTCGACGCGACCGGCGAGAAGACACTCGTTCATCTCGAAGAAGTCGACGATGGCGCGCGCGCAGGGTCCGCTTTCCGGTACGAACGTTTGGCAATCGAGCGCACCGTCGAACCGTACGAACGTTGAGACCAAGACCGGTTTGCGCGCCGCGAAAACCGTGTTGAGAGCGGCGCTCGCCCCGTACGTTGCCGTATACGGTAGCACGACGACGTCGGCCGCCGCCAAAAGGTCGGCGAGTTGCGCTTCGGGTACGAACTCGTGCATGTGCGCCCCGGCGGCCCCCGCTTTCGCTACGAGACCCTCGTAGAACGTCTCGTAGCGCGGGTTACCGCGCAACCTCGGGTGGCGCCCCGCCACGATATGCAACGCGAGGTCCGGGACCGCACGGCGGGCCGCGGGTAACGCGTCGAGAAGGACGTCGAGGCCCTTGTAGTACGAGGCGTAGCCGAAGAACAGCGCGACGTTGCCTTCGCCGATTCCGCAGCGCGCTCGAGCTTCTCGCCTTTCGGGACGCCGGCCCTCGTGCATGAGCGGAATCGGACACACGTGCAGCTTGGCGCGCGGCACGCCGTACTCCGATTCCAAAATTTCCGCCAGTTTGACTTCGAGCACGATGATCCGGTCGGCGGCCCAGTTGAACAGCCGGTAGATCGTCGAAAAACCGGCGCGCCCGATTCGCGAATACGGCAGCACGAAGCCGTTTTCGCGAAGCATCTCGCGCGTGACGACTCGCTGCGAGACGACGCCGTGAAGCGTCGTCACGATCTGCGCCCCGGTCAGACGCCGAACGAGCCGCAACACGAACGGAAGCAGTAATGCGGAGACGACGCCGCCGTAGAGGTAGACGTCGTATTCGAGGTGCAGCACGTCGACCCGATCGCCCAGCGCAGCCTTGAGGATTTGCAACGGAGCGAAGTAGCCGAACTGCCAGCATCGTCGCACGGTCACGTTCGGCGCGTACCGGTCGCGCCTTCCCGGCCGTCCGTCGCCTGCGCGGTCGGCGAAAACGACGAACTCGTCGCTTCCGCTTCGGAGCGGATCGAGGATTGTTTGCGAATAGTACGCGATCGCGCTTTTCACGACGTCGGGTTCCGGAAAGGACGTGACGATGCCGATTTTCATCGGAGGACCTTGGTGCTATCGGCGACGGCCCACCCGCCTTCTTGCGGTTGCGTCCGCGGGCGCGCCGCCTTTGTGACAAGCATCCCCGCAAAGACGATCGCACCGATGGGGTCGCACAACGCTTCGGCAAAGAACGAGCTCAACAAATCCCCCGGCCTCGGATCGTAATAACGGCCGAGCATCTCGGCCGGCCATCGCTCCCGTAAGAGCGCGCGCCCGTCGCTAAAACGATTCGACTGGCGCAAATAGTCCGCGAGGGTGTCGGGAGCGCGATAGTGCAGCGTCGCATCCTCGCGATACGAATAGCCATAGCCTTCGGCGAGGCAGACGAGCATGAAGTGAGCGTCCTCGGTATGGCGCGGCACGTCGCTGCGCAGAATCGCATCGACCAGCCGCCGGGTCATTCCCAACAGCCTGCCGTTGCTGCAGAGCGCCGGATACCGGGCAACGGCTTTCGCGCGCAAACGCTCGTGCCGCCGGGCGCTGAAGATCGCGCCTCTTTCCCACACCGTACGCGGGTTAGGCATTGCGACGGCGTTCGAGAGCACCAAATCGACTCGTCCGAGTTCGCGCAACACCGCCTGCAGCGTGGGCGCCGCCACCACGACGTCGCAGTCCAACAGCAGAACGCGACCCACCGTTGGGTCGAGCCCCCGTAGGACCGTCAAAAGCGAAGAAACCTTGCCGGCACGCGTTGCGTTGCGCACCACGCGCACGCGCGGGTCGGAGTGCGTGACCGAATCAAGCGCGTCGCGGCTCGCTCCTTCGCTGGCGTCGTCGAGAAAAATGACGGAAAGATCCGGTACCGCCAGCAGCGCCGCGGAAAGATCGATCGGGTTGCGACCCTCGTTATAGCATGGCACGATCGCGACGCTGGCCGGCTTGGGGGAAGCGTCAGGCATCGTACGGGCGTGTATCGACGCGGCGAAAGATTTTCCCTGGGCTCGCAACGTTTTAGGTCCCTCCTCGCGCGAAGACGTTCAACCGTTCGAGCAACGGCAACTTCGCGGCCTCCGCCTGCGCTGCCGCGAAATCGAAACGATAGATCAGCAAAGGATTTTCACGAATCAGCGTGCACGGCCGCTCGACGAATTGCTCGACGTAGCGGAAGGGCCGCAAATCAGCGGTGAGATCGAATTCGCGAGTAATTCGAACCGGCTGCTGTCCGATCGTGCGCACGTCGATATTTTCGAAGATCGAAGGAAGCGATCCGACGGACACCGAGCCGCCACCGACGGCGAGCCGCTCGGGCGAAAAGAGCGTATATCCGAGCGACGCCGTTGCAAAGCGGGCGGCGTACGGGTTACCCGCGTAGACGATGACGTCGTTTGCGGCGTAGGTCAACCAACAGCCGTCGCCGGCCTGCCGCACGACCGGATCGATCGCGAAGGTGTTCACGGCGCGTTCCTGGTCGACGTAACCGGTCGTTCTCGACGGCGCGGCGGCGGCCGACGCCGTTTCGACGGCAACGGCCGACCCGAACGCAACGAACCAAACCAACGCCGCGACCTGTGCGGCGCGACGGCAGCGTTCCAAGATTTCAGGCGAAAGCAACTCGCGCCGGTACGCCGCGACGACGACGCCGGCGGCCGCGCAAAGCGCGACGACTTGAAGGCCGGTCGAAGGCGCCACGCAGCGCAGCAACCCGAGATGTGGGGCCGAACCGAAGTTCAAAAGGAAATATTCGTCGCTTCCTTCCTGGCAAAACTGCGTGAAAATGCTGACGCTCGACAGCACGAAACCGGCGAGGCTGACGAGTCCGTCGTTCGCGACGGCCGCGTACAATACCAGCGGTCCCGCTATCCACAGATAAAATGGTGGATGCGCGCCCGGGTTCAGCAACACGATCGACATGGCCGAGAGCATCGCCGCGCGCGCGACGTCCCGCCTTTCCGGAAGATGGCGCAGTTCCCCGATTGCCAGCAGTATCGGAATGGCTACGGCGACCAGCTGCTCGAGCTGCGGGGAGAGGGAAAACGACACCTGTCGCAGCGAGAAGTGTCGCGGTACGAGCGTCCACAACGACGCCGTCGAAACGCGGCTGCCTTCGGGACCGAAGCTATTGTTTGCGTACGCGCCGACGACCGAAGCGGCGCGCCCCCAGAGAACCGGTACGAGCGTTGCAAAGGCGGCGGCGCCAAAACACGCAAACGCGTACAGCGCGCGCCGTCCGGATCCGCGGCGATAGGCAACCGCAAGCAAGAGCGGAACGAAGGCAGCCGGATAAAATTTCGTTCCCGTTCCCAAACCGAGCAGCAGGCCCGACAGTTCGTATTTTTCGGCAAGCATCAGGGCGATGCCGGCAACGGCAAAGAGATTCGGGAGTGCGTCGGCTTGCCCGTGGAAGACCGTAACGAACACGACCGCGGGGTCGAGCAAGTACCGCAACGCCCATGCGTTGGCGAGCCGCGGATCCAAACTGCCCGCACGAATGACGGCGGCCGTCGCGATATCGGCGCACCACGCCGGCAACTTCAGCAGAAAAATGCGCACCGGGACGACGTTCCACAACGCCGGGACGAGCAGCACCGGCAGCTGCGAGAGCAACAGTACCGCCAACGAAATCGAGCCGAAAGCCCACAACGGCGTCAGTCGAACGTGCGCGAAATACACGCGATCGGTGTGCGAAAGAAATGCCACCGCGTCGTACGCATGCGCGGTCCACGGAAGCAACGCCAGCTCTGCTAGAAGGACGAGCGCGATCGACACGTTCCCGCGAATCAGCGCAGAATCCATGTACCATCCACGAGCGTAGCCGATCCGCGATGCCGGCCGCGAGCAAACGTGCAGCCGATGCAGTGCAACACGCCGACGACGTTCGTACGGAAAAAACGAGCCTTGACGAGCCTCGAATCGCGCCAGGTCGCGCCGCTCAACGCAGTCCCCGAAAAATCGACGTTGGCGAGATTCGCCGATTGTCCCACTTGCGGCAAGCGGGAGCGGAGATCCGCGCCCGACAGATCGACGAAATCGTCGGCGTAGTTCGCTCGAACCGCCAGCATCAACCAAGCCAGCCGGGCGGTGCTGCTCGCGACGCTCGTTGGGTGGAGCCTTGGGTCGTTTCGAGCCGAAACGTTGCGCTCGTGAACCCAACGCATGGTTCCGATCCAGTCGATCGTTGCGAGATCGACCACCGTCGCGTCCGCGATCCGGCCGGGCACCTCTTTATCGACGAGCACGTCGACGATTCGTCGTTCGTCGCGTGCGTCCAGCGGGCCAGACGACAGTGCGCCGTGCAAATTCTTCCAGTTTGTCACGTTCGGGATCTTCTCGAACGCGGACACCGCGCGAGACAGTCCCGCAGCGGGCTCCCGAACCGGGGAGGCGGCCGGTTGTGTACCGCACGCGGCGAGGAGCGACGAGACGACGATAAGCAGGCCGGATAAAAGCGCCGCGCGATCGGGGAGGCACAAGGCAGCGCCGTTCTTTCCGGAATCGCCGGGAGAAACCCTACTCCAGCGGCGAGGGAATCCCTGAAGAATGTTTCCTAGTTTCGAATGGAGCGCGTGTCGAGCAAAGAGGAAGCGTCGGCTGCCGCCGGCGCGCCGAAAAACGTCCATTGGCCGTCGAGATCGACTGCGCGGAAATCGAGTCCGACGATCGCGCGCATAATTTCGTTGAGCATCTCCCGCGCGGCTTCGTCCCACGAAAACTTCGCGGCGCGAGCGAGCGCACCGCGCTCCAGCCGTCTGCGCAACGCGCCGTCGTCGAGCACGGCAAAGATCGCGTCGGCGACGTCGCCGCCATCGGGAACGATGAGCCCGCTTTCGCCGTCGACGATGGCTTCGCGCAAACCTGGAACGTCGTGCGCGATTGCCGGCGTACCGCACGCATTTCCCTCGATCGCGGTAATGCCCCACCCCTCCATTTCGGAGAGACTCACCGTCACCCACGCGCTCTGCAAAAGCCGGCGCTTGCGATCGTCGTCGACGAATCCCTCGAAGATCACGGCGCCGCCCAGACCCAAGCGCAAAACCTGCTCCTTCAAAGCCGGCAGAGCGTCTCCGGTGCCAGCGATGCGCAGCTTCGCCGACGGCAACCGCGCGCGCACGCCGGCAAAGGCTTCGATCAGCCGGTCGACGCGCTTGTATGCCTTCAGGCGGCCCAAGTAGAGCACCGTCGGCACGGCAGCTTTCTCTCCCGGGACCAGCGAATCGTCAACGCCGCAACGCACCAATCCGGCACCGGCGTTACCGATTCCGACGCGGCGCATCTCCGCGCGCGTGTCGTCGGAGATGGTGACGAAATGGACGTTCCGGTAAACCACCGGAACGAGTTTTTCCTCGCACCACGCGAGCGCGTACGCGAGCGACCGGGGAAGGTGCTTCTTGAAGACTTCGCGGTGCACGTGATACACGATGCACACTTTTGGTTTCATCGAAAACAATGGTGAGAAGAACGGAATGCCGTTCGATGAATCGACGATCACGTCGAAGCGATCGCGAAACTCTCGAAGGTATGCGTACGGCACAGCCGCATACACGGTAACGGCATTCCCAACCCGGCGAACCGGGATCGACTCGATCTGTTCGCGCGGCTCGCCGCCGGGGAAGCCGCCGCTGAGCCACTCGACATGATGACCCCAGCGCGCCCAACGTTTCGCCTGTTCGAAAAGATAGGTCTCGGCCCCGCCTGCCTGAGGATGCTTGGGATCGCGCCAGTTGATGACCAGAATCCGAAGGTTGTGGTGCAAACGCACCGGATTGGTCGGGAACAACCGGTCGTAGAGTGGTACGACGAAATCCAAGAACGAGTGGCGCAAACGCAGTCGCACGACCGCGGCAAACATGTGCAACGACGCCGATGCCAATCGCACCCGCGAACCCTGCATGTCGATCCAGTACGTCGGTTCCTCACGAATCTGCATCTTCAAGCGCTTCATCATAAAGAGAAGGTCCACGTCGAAGGCTAGGTTCGCCGTTTCGACGTCGCGCATGACGCGCTCGAGTGCGGCGCGGCGGAAGACCTTGGCGCCGCATTGCGTGTCGCAGTATCCAAGTCCGAACAGCGTCCTCACGATGACGTTGAAGTTTCGGCTGGCAAGACGTCGCGCCCACGATTGACGGATGGCCACCAGCGAGCCCGGCAGCCAGCGCGAGCCGATGACGCCGTCGCCGTCGCCGACCGCCTCGCAAAGGCGCCGCATTTCGCGCGCGGGCGTCGAGCCGTCCGCGTCGACGTATCCAACGACATCGGCGCGAGCCATCAAAATTCCGGCGCGAACGGCTCCGCCCTTGCCCACCGCATCGGGTATCTCGATGGCCAGCAGATTGTGATTCGACTCGCGCAGCCGGTCGACGACGTCGCGCGTCCCGTCGGTGCAACCGTTCAAGACGACGATGATTTCCGAGTCGGCAAACACCTCGACGAAGTCGACGAGCGTCTTTCCGATGCGATCTTCCTCATTGTGCGCGGGGATGATGACCGAAAAACGAGTGGGGCGCTCGAGGGTGGCCGTAAGGGTCATGCGATGGGCGCCTCGCGATTGTCCGGCGGGCTGACGAGATTGCGCTCGAACTTCGCGACGATCGTGCGCCGGGCCAATTCCAACTCCTCGACGTCGAGCATGCGGGCGACGGCCAGGAAGACCGTGCCGCCGATGGCGATTTGGCCGAAAAGAAACCAGGCGCGGGAAGCCAGCGTCGCATCCGGCATGACGCCCAAGGCGCCGATCCAGCTCAATGCCAAGAACATCGCCAGGGAACTCAGGGCGATCTTGGCGGTCGAGACGAGCAACGCACCCCAATCGATCCCCGACACGAGGCGCGCGGTGACCATGAGCAGGAGTATCGCCTGCATCGTTTGACTCACCGAGTTAGCCAGCAGCAACCCGCGCGCCGCGAGGGTCGGGAGCCACACGAGCGACAGCAGCACGTTGACGACGACGGTGACCACGGAAATCGTCACCGGCCACAGCGTTTCCTTGCACGCGAAGCAGCACCGCGTCAAGACGACGTTCGCTGCCAGCGCCAGCAATCCGACGGCGGCATACGGCAGCAGACCGGCCGTCAAATCGGTCGCTCCGCCTTGGAAGGTTCCGCGCTCGAACAGGGTCTGCACCATCGGGCGCGCCAGCACGATCAACGCGCATACCGCCGGTATCGTAATGAAATTCACCAGTCGCAAACCGGTGACCAAGCTGCGCGCGACGCCTTGGCGATTGTCGCGCGCAAATTGCGCCGCCAGCAGCGGGAAGATCACCGTCGCGATGGCCGCCGCGAAGATTTGCTGAGGGAAATTCACCAGTTTGACCGCATAGTTCATCCCGGCGATATACCCGGGTGACAGCGTCGATGCAAAAAACCGGTCGAAAAAGAGCGCCAGCTGACCGGCGGCCGAGCCGACCATGATCGGCCCGAGCAGCATCCAGATTTTTTTCAAACCCGGGTGATGAAGGTCGATCGTGAAACGGTACTTCTTGATCGAGAGAAACGACGGCAGTTGGACTAGCATCTGAGCCGACAGTCCGAGTGCAGTACCGATGACCAAGGCGTAAATTCCTAGGCTGCGATTGAACGCGAGCACGGTCGCGATCGTCACCAAATTGACGGCCACGCCGACCAGCGCCGTCGCGCGAAACCGGTGATAGGCGTTGAGCATTGCCGAAAGGACGCCGCTCAGGCTGACGGCAACGATGCTCGGCATCAGCCAGCGCGTCATTCGTATGGCGACGCCCATCTGCGGTGCCGGAAAGCCGTGAGCGATGATCGGAACGTACCAGCGCGCGGTGAAAAAGCCGACGATCGCGCACGCCGTCAAAACGATGGCGAGGAGGTTGAGCACGGTGCTCGCCAGCCGCCACGCTTCGTCTTCCTTGCGATGCGCGAGGTATTCCGAGAACGTCGGAACCAGCGCGCTGACCAGCGCGCCGTTGAAGACTCCGAACAAGATCGTCGGGATCGTCGCCGCCGCCAGAAACGTGTCCATCTCCCAGCGAGTGCCGTAGAACTTCGCGCTGACCACCTCGCGCATGAAGCCTAGAACGGTCGACGCAAAGGTCGCCCCCATGATAAAGAGCGTCGAAGCCCCGATCGAGAAACGATGCGGCTGCGGACGCTTCGACTCGGGAACGACTCGAAGATGCTGCTTAATGCGCGCCGTCCTTCCGCAGCACCGCCGGCACCGTCAGCGCGATCAGCCCGAGATCGCCTAACGGGGTCCAGTTGTCGACGTAATGGTTGTCGAGATTCATCCATTCCTCGAACGAGACGTCGCTACGACCGTTGATCTGCCACAGACACGTCAGCCCCTGCGGAACGGTCAAGCGGCGCATCGCGAACGCGTCGTAGTGCTCGACTTCGCTCGGCAACGCCGGACGCGGACCGACCAATGACATGTCCCCGAGCACGACGTTGACGAGATTCGGCAGCTCGTCGATACTCGTGCGCCGTAAGAAACGCCCCAGCGGATGCGTTCGCGGGTCGTTTCGAATCTTGAAAACGGGACCGTCGACTTCGTTGAGATGCATAAGGTCTTCGCGCATCTTGTGTGCGCCGTTGACCATGGTACGCAGTTTGAACATCTTGAAGCGCCGGCCGTGCATCCCAACGCGATCCTGAGCGTAGAACGGCGCGCCGCCGGTCGTGCAGACGATTCCTACGGCCGCCACCAGGACGATCGGGGCCGCGACGATCGAGAATATCAGCCCGAGTCCGAGATCGATGGCACGCTTGAGGACGCGCCACGTTTCCGGAACGTCGCGCTCCGACGCCGAAGCGATCGCGATTTGCATCGTCTACGCCGCCGGCTCCGAAGCTCGGCCGAGCGAGCCCTGCGGCCAAACACACACATGAGAGTCTACGCTACGCAAAAGGTCGAACGTCCTTTTTTTCCATGGTGTCGCGGTCGTGCTTAACGGAACGCCCCACGTAAGCCCGAATCCGGCAAAGTAACAGTCGCGGATCCCCACTGCATGCTCCTCGACACCCTTCGAGTTCATCGAAGCAAGCCAAAAAGCCGCCCGATGGCATCGTTCCGTCGATTCGGCGTTCGCCGAAAACCCCCCGGTGCGCCGTCCGCCGAACCGGTGACTTCGGTCATCTTAGGTAGGCGAAGTTCCGCAAATCCCGAGGCACCGCAGGCGCCCGCTCACCCGCTCGCGCGGCTCGCGGTCCCGCCGCGCGCTCGCAAGGAGGCTGGGGAATTGCCGATAGGATACGGTGAGCGTCGGCCAAAACCGTTCGCAAGCTCTCAGATCCCCGAAGCTTATCCGAGGACCATCGTGCGACGTATCTCGCTCTGCGCGGTTCTGGCACCGCTCGCATTCGCGGTCGCCTGCGCCCCGGCGCAGGCGAATACGATCGTTCGGCTGACCGCGAACCACATCGCGTTCTATTACGACACCTTCTTGATCGAGGCCGACGGCAACGTGCAGGTTCGGACGAGCGATGGCTTTTCCGCCAGCGGCGACGCCTTCTCTATGGATCTGAAACTCAACCGGTTTCTGGTGGCCGGGCACGTGACGCTGCGCTCCGGGAAGGACCAGCGCAGCGGGGCCGCCCTATCGGACTTCCTCGACTTCAATCGCATCTATTTCGTTCCGGTGACGACCGCACCGGATCGGTGGACCTTTCTCAACGGGGATCTCGCGCATCCGGCGATGGGGCGCGTCATGCCCGGCGATACGTTCGCCTTTCCGCAAGTTCCAAAAGACCCCAGCATCACCGCGTCGGAAGCCGTCATCGGCACGAGGAGTTACGCGCGCTTCGCCGGCGCGGCGGCGTACGTCGGCGGAGTCGGTCTACCGT
This sequence comes from Vulcanimicrobiota bacterium, assembly GCA_963786105.1. Lineage (GTDB taxonomy): Bacteria > Vulcanimicrobiota > Vulcanimicrobiia > Vulcanimicrobiales > Vulcanimicrobiaceae > Tumulicola. The sequence continues at coordinate 44,171 of CAWAXX010000016.1, read as the reverse complement.
TGGGCTCCTACGTCGTCAACTTTTCGCCGAATCAATACTTCGCGCAGAACTCGCTGACCGGCGCGAATTTCGACGCGACCTGGAACTTTGCGGGCAACAACAACTCATTGTCGGCGCTGCACCTGCGCTACGATACGTTCAACCACACCTATTTGGCGTTCGAGCAGCACTTCGTCGGCGAGCACGAGTACGCGATCTTTTCGGTCAACCCGCTGACCAAGCAAGACCGGTTCTTCAACCTGACCGCCTACGAGAAGCTGGGCCAGCATTTCCAGATTCAGACGTTCACCCAGTTCAATCTCAACCAGGACATTTTCTTCACGACGCCGCCGTTTTCGGAAACCCAGACGACCTACGTCAACATGACGGCGGCGTTCCCGCACTCGTACGCGCAGCTAAACTCGAACTTTACGAACTACAACCTGCTCGGGCCTGGGCAGATCAACCCGAGGAATCCCGTCGGTCCGGGCAATCTTTCACACCCATCCCAGATCCAGCTCACCGCCACCAGTTTTCAGAACCGGATCGGAAAGCTGCCGCTCTACGAGCAGATCTACGGAGGATACGGCTTCAACCACGACTCGGTCGGCTCGAATCAGTACAATCAACCGACGCCGATCGCCGTATCGGGGCTTCAATCGTACGGCGGCTCCTGCGTGTTCGCGAAGGGAGCGCAGCCGGTGCCGTGCCCCACGACCTACACGACCATCTGGAATACCGTCTTCGGCTTCAACCTCTTCACCCCATCGGTGAAGATCGGCAACCGGGATAACCCGTATCAGGACTACTACCTCAACGCGACCTTCAACAAGCAGCGCCAGTGGAACTCGCTGCCGCATCGCATCGACAACACGACGACAACGGTGAGTTTGAGCCGCCAGTTTTCACGCCCGGTCAACGCCTACCTGAACTATCAAATCCAGAACACCGGTGACTACTACCTGCAGGGCGGCTATCCGGCATGCACGGTGAACAACGATCCTCTAAAAGGGCCGCTCTGTCCGCAAAGCTTGACCTCCTTTCGCGGGGTCTCCACGCTGCGCACGCTGAGCTTAGGAGCGGTGTACGATCCCAATCCCGAGTTCAACATTTCGCTCGTTGGACGCCATCACGACGACTTCCCGATTCCGGAGCCGGGCGTTTTCCCGCTGCCGCTCACTAACGTTATTGGTGAGCCGCTCTACAACAACTATCTCGGCCAGCCGCCCAACGACCTTACCGGCGACGTGCGGTTTAAGATTCTGCCACACATGGTGCTCGACGTCCAGCGCATCTACTACTTCAACTTCGGAAACATCCGGTGGAGCCCGTACTTCATCGTGCAGGTGCTTCCGCAATGACGTTGCGACGAACGCTGTCGGTCGCAGCCGTACTGCTCGCGCTCGTTCTGGTGGCCGCAACTCCGTCGATCGTGGTCACCGGCCAGTTGCTGGCGTATCAGGACGGTTTTGTGTTCTTCACCACCGGCGACGGCTTTCGCGTTGCTCCCGGCGTGTTGATTCGCGACGCCGCGACCGGCGGCTCGACGACGATCGTGCCCGCTCCGCGCGTGTGGGCGCGCGCGCACTTCGATCCGAACGGCACCGTGACCGAGCTGGACCTTTCACGCAAACCGCTCCCGCAGGAGGGCAGCTTCGACGACGTAGCGCGCTTTGCGGTGGCGCTTTCGTCGCCGATTCCGAATCCCGACCTCTCGCCACCCTCGCCGGCGCCAGGCCAAACCATCGTGCCGACGCAACATTTCTCCGGGCGTCCCGTGCTGGTGACGTTTACGGTACAAGTACCGCCCAATACGCCGTTTACCGCCAGCGTCTACATCTCGACCGACGCGAGCGGCTGGAACGCGCAGGCGATTCCGATGGACCGTACGGATACGCTGCACTACCAGATCACCCGGCGGCTAAACTCGGGAACGATCTTCCGCTACCTCTACGATCGCGGTTCGTTTCAGTCGGAAGAAATCGCGCAGAACGGGATGCAGCGAGCGCCGCGCCAAATCGTGGTCACTGACGCCGACGTGAGAACCATCCGCGACACGGTCTACGCGTGGCTGGATTCGCAGGGCTACTCTAACGGGCAGCAGCCGAACGGCCTCCCGACGCCGTACAATCCGGCTCCGTTCCCGAACCTTCCGTCCGGATTCCCAACGCCCAGAGTTCCGCCCCACGCTTCGCGCTGAGCGGGGCGCAAGATCAGCGCACCGTGATCGGTAGCGTTTGCTGCGCCGCATCTCCGCGGGCGTTACGCGCGATGATACGCATCTCGTAGGTTCCGCGCACGAAAAACGGGAGGTTGCCGAGCGTGTATTCCAGGGCGAACCGCCCCACGCCCACCTTGTCTAACGCCATGCCATAGCCGGCGACCCGGACCTCGACGCTCGCAACGTTCGAACTGGTGAGCACCGTGCCGGAAACGCGGTCGCCGGACGCCACCGTGGTTTTGTCGACGACGATCGAGACGATGCGCGGGGCAGCGTCGGGCGGCAGCCGCGGAATCGTCACCGCCCGAGTCGCCGCCGGCGCCGGAACCCGTGCCGCCGGCGTGGTCGCCGGAGTCGTCGTCGTTACGGTCGGCGCCGGGTTCGCCGTCTCCGCAGGCGCGGAGGTACGCGGCACTGCAGGCGTCGCCGGGGCAAGGCGCGGACGGACCGGCGTCGTTATTTTCGGCAAAGGCACCGGTTGCGGTGGCGGCGACGACGGCGGGCTTTGCGACGGCCTCGTTTGACTGCAGGCCGCGGCAAGGAGCAGGCAGGCTACGAGCGATCCGATTCGGCGGCTGGGCACAGCCCGCCAGGATTCTCGACCGGCGCCACGGTTCCGCTCGGGGTGGCGCGCGGTCGCTCAGGATGACGCGGGTTTGCGTCGAAACGCCTGGCCGACATGACAACCGCGCGCGGCGAGCAACCGATGCTGAGCATCGTCGTGCCGATGTACAACGAACAAGCCAACGTGGCGCCCCTGCTCGAGCGCATCGTCGCGGTCGTCGAGCGCCTGTCCGGCCGCCCGTCGTACGAAATCGTGCTGGTTAACGACGGCAGCTCCGACGCGACCGCCTATGCCATCCGCGAGCAGCTGCAGCGTCGGCCGCATCTTGTGTTCGTGAATCTTTCGCGGAACTTCGGCCACCAGTTGGCAGCCACCGCGGGCATCGAGCTTGCCGGCGGCGGTGCGGTCATACTGATGGACGGCGACTTGCAGGATCCTCCGGAGCTGATCGAGGCGTTCGTCGAAAAGTGGCGCGAGGGTTTCGACGTCGTGTACGCCGTTCGGCGTTCGCGCAAAGGCGAGAGCGCTTTCAAACTCATTACGGCCGGCTTCTTCTACCGCATCATCAAAAAGCTCACCAAAGTGTCGATCCCGGTCGACACCGGCGATTTTCGCCTGATGAGCCGGCGCGTCGTCGAATCGCTGCGGCGCTTGCCCGAACGTCACCGCTTTCTTCGCGGGATGGTCAGTTGGGTTGGTTTCAGTCAAGTGGGAGTCGAGTACGACCGCGACGTTCGCCTGAGCGGCAAGACGAAGTATCCTCTGCCGAAGATGATTCGCTTTGCGATCGACGGCATTACGTCGTTCTCCGACATTCCGTTGCGTTTTGCTTCGTACTTCGGGTTTGCCGTCAGCGCCCTCGCGTTCGTCTACGCGCTGATCGTCGTGATCGACAAGCTCTTCGGGGTTCATCCGCCGGCGTACACGCCGGGCTGGGCTTCGACGATCGTTGCGGTCGTATTTCTGGGCGGCGTGCAACTGATCAGTCTCGGGATCCTCGGCGAATATTTGGGCCGAATCTACGATGAAGTCAAGGGACGACCGCTTTATTTGATCAGCGACATCGAGCGCTCTTGATCTACCATCCGGTCGTCGATCGGTTTGCAATTCCGATTCCACTCGACCCGTGGTCGGCTGTGCTGTTCGTCGCCGCGTTCGTCGCGGCCGCGGTCTTCACGTCGCGGCGGGCGGCCTACGGACTGTGCGGTCTGATCGTGGTGACGCCCTTTGCGCTGTATCGGGAATTCGCAGGCACCAGCGTCACGTTACCAAAGGCCGTGCTGATCGGCGTGCTGATCGGTTTGGCGACCTATCCCGGATGGACGCGGCAGTTGCGCGAGCGGCCGATGCCGCTGCTGCTCGGAGCGCTCGGAATCTACATCGCGGCCACCGCGTTGTCGGGAGTAAACGCGGTTCATCCAGGCGCGACGGTGCGCGAAACGCTGAAGTTTGTCGAATACGCAGCAATCCTGATTGCGGGATACCTGTGCTACCGGCTCGATCCGGACGATTCGGCCATTGCCGGCGCCGTTGCCGTCGCGGCGATCGTCGTTGCGATAAGCGCGCTTGCGCAGGAGATCACCGGCGCACCCTCGGGTTTGTACGTCGGCAAAGCGATCGTGCCGCGCGTTGCCGGCGTTCTCGAGGGGCCGAATCAGCTGGCCGGATACTTCCAAGTCGCGATCGCGACGCTCGGAGCATGGGCCATTGCGCGGCGCTCGGCGTGGATCGACGCGGGTCTCGGATTGGCGACGTGCGCCGACGTGCTCACGTTCTCGCGCGCCGGACTCTTCGGCCTCGCCGTGGTCGGAGTCGTGCTCGTTATCGTCGGCGGTCGGCGCGCACTTGGCTCGCTGCGCGCCGCCTATTACGGGTTGGCCGCCGGTCTCGCGGTGGTTGGCTGGTGGTCGATCTACGCTCATACCGCCAACGTGCTGCGCGTATCGCTCGAAGAAAGCGCCTACGCCGGTGGTGTCGGCGATCGTGGCGAGTTGTGGCGCGCGGCGTGGCGGATGTGGCGCGATCGCCCGTCGCTCGGCGTCGGTGCGGGGAATTACGAGTTGGAACTCCCGGCCTACGGCGCTCCTGGCCTGCGCACCCACGCGAACAGCTGGTTTCTTCAATCGTTAGCCGAGGGAGGCGTCGTCCTGTTTAGCGCCACGGTCGCGTTGATCGCGGCAATTCTCTCCACGTTCGCGCGGCGACTCGACGGAGGTTCGCCGTGGGTTTTGGCGGCGTTTGCGGCCAGCGTCGCGCTGACGGTGCATCAGGTTGCCGATTACCTGGTCTTCTATCCAAAGGTCGGCGGCCCGTGGTGGCTGTTGATAGGAATCGCCGCCGCTGCGATTGCGCCGGCGCATCGCCGCGCCAATCTCGATCTCGATACGGCCTCCGGCGCGTAGCCGAAGGATGCGGCTCCCGTGAAAGGACTGCGTCTTACACTCGCGATTCCGGCAGCGTTTCTCGCCGCGGGAATTGCGATGCGATTGCTGTTGCCGCACGCGCCTGCGCGCGTTATCGGCGATCTGGCGCAACCGCTCCCGGTCGTCACGAACTGGAATGCGTTTGGGGCGGCCATGTTGTGCGTCCTCGTGGCCGGGCTCGCGCTCGCGACCGCGGCGTATGCGCGCGTTCGCCGGATGACGTCCTCCGCGACCGCGGAATCGCCGGTTGCGATCGCCGCGATCGCGGCGCTGTCGCTGGCGTGCGCATGGTGGCTGCCGGTATCGTTCTCGAGCGACGTATACGCGTACGCAGCCTACGGCGAGCTCGCGCGTCTGGGAGTCGATCCGTACGCCCACTCCTTGCTTCCGAGCGGGAACCCGATCTTCGACGCCGCCGTCGCGCAGTGGGGGAACCCTCCGCCCATCTGCGTGTACGGCCCGCCGTTCGTATGGATCGCCGCTGCAGTCGTCGGCCTGACGGCGCGGTTTGGAACGGTGTTTGCTCTCGACGGCCTGCGCGCGCTCTCGTCATGCGGCCTCGTTCTCTGCACGTTGCTGGCATACGCGGCTTACCGCGGACGGCGTTCCGAGCGTCTGATGGCCGCCGCGACGATCGGCTTGAACCCGGTCATTCTTTGGTGCGCGGCCGAAGGACACAACGATACGATCGCGCTGGCCGTCGCTTTGGCGGGTTTTGGGTGCGCTCGCCGCGGGTTCGCGTCAGTGGGGGCTTTCGTCGCCGCCTGTTCGGGCGCGATCAAGTTACCCGGGATCGTCGCCGCGCTACCATTGATAGTCGCGAACCGGCGCGCTTGGGCGGGCGCCGCCGCCGGCATCCTCGTAACGCTGGCCGTCTCTGTTCCGATCTTCGCCGGAGTCACGACGCATCTCGCGCCGCACGCGCGTTACGCTCCCGAGGCGTCGTTTCAGGCTATCGTCTATTCGCTCGTGCGGCCAGTCGTTTCCGACCGTGACGTCGCAACGGTCTTGACGTGGAGCGTTGCGGCGGCCGCGTCGATCGGCTGCGCCCTTGCTGCGGTCCCGATGCTGCGCCGGCGAGCACCCGAGGGCTGGACGTACCTCGCGTCGGCGGGTTGGCTGCTCGTCCCCAATCCGTACCCGTGGTACGCCGTCTGGTTGGTGGCGATCGCCGCGGTTGCGCCGGGTACTCGCGGAGCAACCGTCTTGCTCGCGCTCGGATTCGCTTCGATACTGCGATACGTCCCCGACGCCGTCGGGGTGCCCGGACCGTACGCCTCAACACTGCTCGGCGTCGCCGCGACGCTGCCGTTGCTCTTGTTGGCCGGTCGCCGAAAATCGTCTGGTATAATCAACGGCTCACCATGACGATCGTTCGGTCAGCAGCTCAAGGCGCGGCGCCGTCACGACCACCGCGCCGGGGGCTACAGGATGCATTGGTACGTCATCTGGCTGCTGCAAGCCGCACCCTCGCCACCACGATCGAACGGCTGCAAGCCATCCGCGCGTTGCCCGGATCCAAACCGGGCGCGTACGCCCTCCACGAGACCGTTGCCGCCGCACGTCCGGCCCTCATTGCCGCCATGCATCGAACGATGGGCGGAACGCTGCTGGTCGTCGTGCCCACGCCCGACGCCGCCGAACGCGCGTTTGCCGACCTGCTCTACTATCTCGGCGAGGAAGAGCCGCGAACCCCGGCGCTGCTGCGTTCGCGAGACGAAGCCGTCGGCGCCATCGAAAGCCCGTCGGAACGCAGCGCCCGGATGACGTTGCTCGCCGACCTTGCCGACGGCGCGCCGCGCATCGTGCTGGCCCCGGTTGCCGCAGTGCGCCAGTATCTCATGCCGCGTGCGCTCTTCGAAGAACTGCGCTTTACGTTACGCCCGGGTGACGAGGCCGGTTGGGAGTCCACGCAAGAACGCTTGTACCATCTCGGTTACACCCGTTCGGACGTCGTTAGCGCGGTCGGCGAATACGCCGTGCGCGGCGGCATTCTCGACGTCTTCCCGGCCAGCGCCGACGCACCGATGCGCGTCGAGTTTTTCGGCGACGCGATCGACAGCATTCGCCGCTTCACCATCGAGACGCAACGCAGCGATGCGAGCGTTGCCGCGATCGACGTCGTGCCGTGGGGAGAAATTCCGCGCGACGAGCGCTTCCGCCGACGCATTCTCGAACGCTTCGAAGGGCCGGAGAGTGCGCGCCGCGAGCTGACCGCCTTCTTGAGCGCGCAAGGCGACGTTCCCGAGACGTGGCTGCCGCTGGCCTTCGAGGAACGCGCGACGATCTTTGATTACGTGCCCGCGGACGCGCTATTGGTGCTCGACGAACCGGCGATGATCTCGACGGTTGCCCGCGCGCTCGATCAAGAGCGTACCCGGGAACAGCACGTGCTGCTCGCCGCCGTCGAGTCCGGCGAACTTTCCGTCGACGAGGCGCACGTTGATGAAGCGCTGCTCGCCGACATCGCCGCCCCGCACCCAACGCTCGACGAGCTGGGCGTCGCCATGAAACGCCACGCGACCCTCATCATACCGGGCGCCATCGAAAATCCGGACCTGTCCGGTTGGGTGCCGCCGGCGATCGATGCCTTCGTCTTGGAATGCCGGCCTGCCGAACACTTCAACCGTCAAATCGACCTGTTTTCGCGCAGCGTGCGCGAAGCCGGATCCACCGGCGAGACGACCGTCGTCGTGAGCACGGCGGTGGCGCGGACGACCGATCTGTTGCTGGCGGCCGACGCTTCGGTCGCCGACCGGCTCGCGCCAGGCTCGGCCGTCGTCGATCACGGAAGCATCGAGGCGGGTTTTACGATTCCGAGCTTGCGTTTGCGCGTAGTGGGCGATCGCGAAATCTACGGCGCACCGCCCAAACGCGTCAGAATGCGCGCGGTGAAGGAAGGCGTTCCGGTTACGCTCGCCGACCTGCGCGTCGGCGATCACGTGGTTCACGGCGTGCACGGAATCGGACAATACCTTGGACTGCGCGCCGAAACGATTCTCGGAGCGACTCAAGATTATCTCGATCTCAAGTACGCCGGCAGCGATCGGATGCTGGTGCCGGTCACACAAATGCATCAGATCGCAAAGTACTCGGCGGCGGAGGGACAGGCGCCGCGCCTTTCAAAAATGGGGGGCGCCGACTGGGCGCGCACCAAAGCGCGGGTTTCGGAGTCGCTGGCGAAAATCGCCGACGGGCTCGTGCAGCTCTACGCCGAGCGCGAGCTCGCGCAAGGTTTCGCATTCGGCCCGGACACGCCGTGGCAGGTCGAGATGGAGGAGGCATTTCCGTACGAAACGACTCCGGACCAGCAAAAAGCGATCGACGAAACCAAACGCGACATGGAGACGCCGCGGCCGATGGACCGGCTCGTGTGCGGCGACGTCGGATACGGGAAGACCGAAGTCGCGATGCGCTCCGCTTTCAAGGCCGTCGCCGACAAGAAACAAGTTGCGGTGCTCGTACCGACGACGCTGCTGGCAGATCAGCACTACCGGACGTTCAGCGCTCGCTTCGCGGGGTTTCCCCTTCGCATTGAGGAGCTGTCGCGACTCAAGAGCAAGCCCGAACAGAGGCAGATTTTGCAAGCGCTCGCCGAGGGCAAAGTCGACGTCGTCATCGGCACGCATCGCCTGCTGCAGAAAGACGTCGCTTTCGCCGACCTCGGTTTGATCGTCATCGACGAGGAGCAGCGTTTCGGCGTGATGCACAAGGAGCGCCTCAAGGAGTACCGCGCCAGCGTGGACGTGTTGACGCTGTCGGCGACGCCGATCCCGCGTACCTTGCACATGTCGTTGCTCGGCGTGCGCGATCTCTCGCTCATCCAAACCGCGCCCCGAAACCGCATGTCGATCAAGACGCTCGTGGTGCCCGCGAACGACGCGGTCGTGCAGCACGCAATCGCAGCGGAGCTGGATCGCGGAGGGCAAGTCTACTACCTGCACAACCGGATTGATTCCATCTACGCGGTAAAGAACGCGCTCGCAAAGCTGGTTCCTCGCGCGCGCATTGGAGTCGGCCACGGGAGAATGAGCGAGACCGAGATCGAACCGGTCATGCAACCATTCATCGAGGGCGAACTCGACGTGCTCGTCGCGACCACGATTATCGAGAACGGGATCGACATTCCCAACGTCAACACCATGGTGGTAAACGATGCCGACAAGTTCGGCCTCGCGCAACTCTATCAGTTACGGGGGCGCGTCGGAAGGTCGAACCATCAAGCGTACTGTTATCTGCTCTACCAGGGTCACAAGGTGCTGACGGAAGAAGCCAAGGCGCGCCTCGAAGCGATCCGCGAGTTTACGCATCTAGGTTCGGGTCTGCAAATCGCGATGCGCGATTTGGAGATTCGCGGAGCGGGCAACCTGCTGGGTGCGGCGCAGTCGGGATTCATCGCGTCGGTCGGATTCGACACGTATTGTGAGATGCTCGCCGAAGCAATCGCGCAGCGGCGCGGTATGACGGCGACCCTCGAGGACCGGCGCGAAGCGGTCATCGACGTGAAGATCAGCGCGTTCATTCCGAACGACTACATTCCGCAGGTTTCACAAAAAATTGCCGTGTACCAACAACTTGCCAAAGCGCGCGCCGAAGCGGAAGTCGAGGAGATCGCCGCCGGCGTGCGCGATCGCTTCGGTCCCTTCCCGCTGCCGCTGGAACACCTGATCGAACTCACGAAGCTGCGCACCATCGCGCTGGCCAAACACGTGACCCGGGTGATCGTCGACGAGGCCCGGTTGACGTTGGGGGTCGGGTCGGGATTCGACCTCGATCCGGCGGCAATTCCGGCCTTCCAATCCCTCACCAAGAACCGGTTCCGCTTTGCCGAAGGGCGAATTTTGGTCGACCTGCCCCCGGCCGGCGACTCGCAGCGGGCCGAAGGGGCCTGGATGCCCCTCCTTCGCCGGCTCCTCGAAGCCATGTAGACCGGCCGGCGAGACCTGGGAATTTCCCCAGAGGAACCCAAAAGGAGCCCCGGGCCTCCCCCCGAACCAGCGGGATGGATGCGGGGCCCACGCCCCGCTTGTTACTCACTGACCTTTTTCCTGTGGAGCCGACCATGTCGAAAGCCCAACGTCTCATCGCGGGTCTCCCTGCCCTTCTTCTCGGCGCCGCTCTGGCGGCGTGTTCGGGCGGCGGCGCGGTCGCGACGGTGAATGGCGAGCCGATCAGCAAATCCTCGTTCCAAGACAAACTCGAAGCGAGCCCCGGCGCGCGCAACACCTTGCAGCAACTGGTGCAAGAGGCGCTAATCATGCAGTACGCCAAAAACAACAACATCACGGTCACCGACGACGAGATCGGCAAGCGTGAGGACGATCTCAAAGCCAACTTCCCGAGTGGATCGTGGGACGAGATGCTCAAGGCGCGCGGTTTGAGCGAAGACGACGTCAAGCAGGCTCTGCGCGAACAGATCATCTTGGACAAGGCGTTGGAGAAGCGCGTGACCATTACGCCGGCTCAAGTAAAGGCGTATTTCGATAAGAATCACGCAGCCTTCGACAAACCGGAGCAGATCAAAGCGCGCCATATCTTGGTCAAGGATCTTCCGACGGCCGAAAAGGTCGAAGCCGCGTTGAAGGCGGGGCAGCCGTTCGACGCCGTTGCGAAACAGTATTCGACCGATCCGGGAAGCAAAGACAAAGGCGGCGAGCTCGGCTTCTTCCGCCGCGGGCAAATGGTGCCGGCGTTCGACAAAGCGGCGTTCACGATGAAGCCCGGTGACACCAGCCCGCCGGTAAAATCGCCGTTCGGCTATCACATCATCCAAGTCGAAGCCGTCCAGCCCGGCGTAAAGGCGACGTTGGCAAATTCGACGCCTCGCATCACCGAAATGCTTCGGCAGCAACAGGAAGCGCCGCTGATTCAGCCGTTCCTTCAGGGCCTGCAGCAGTCGGCAAAGATCGAGGTGCTCGATCCGCGCTTCTCCGATCTCTTCCCGTCACCGCCGCCAAGCGCCGGTGCGCCGGCCCCCGCGCCGTCGACGGCACCGACGCCATAACGATCGACGCCTCTCGAGGTTCCCGAAGGCCCCGGCCGTTTGTGCCGGGGCCTTTTTCCATGAGATCACGAAATCGCGCAGCGTGCTCGTTCGCATAGCCGGGCTCGGCCCCGGCGACCCAAGCTTACTCACCATCGGAAGCCTCGACGCGTTGCGCACGATCGGGCGTGCGGTGACGTTGTTGGCTCCACCGGATCTGACCGGCTATTTGCACCGCAACGGCGTCGAGATCGTGCGCGAACTGGTGGACGATCCCGCGCTTTTCGTACGCGGGGGCAGCGACGAAATCGAACGCTTCGTCGACCGTCTCCAAACGAGCGCGTCCGCGGACTTGGGACTGGGCGTGCTCGGGAATCCGCTTTCCGACTTCGCCGGCTTGCCACAGTTGCTACGGTTGCTCGAGCGCGCGGGCATCGCCGCGGAGATCGTTCCCGGCGTGCCGCGCTCGACGCTATCTGCCTCGATCGCGCTGCCGCTGGTTCCGCTCCCGCCGCAGTCGTCGCTGCACTCGTGGGACGACTTGGTCGAAATCATGGCGCGCCTGCGAATGGGCTGCCCCTGGGACCGCGAACAGACTCACCGCACGCTCGTGCCCTATCTGATCGAAGAAACGTACGAAGTCGTCGAAGCCATCGAAAACGACGACTTGGACGCGCTCTGCGAAGAACTCGGCGACTTGTTACTGCAGATCGTCTTTCATTCGCAAGTGGCGACCGAAACGGGAAAGTTCAGCATCGCCGACGTCGTGAACGCGCTGTCGAACAAGATGGTTCGGCGCCATCCGCACGTCTTCGGCGACGCCGTCATCGAGGACGTCGACGCTCAGTGGCGCAACTGGGAGAAGCTCAAGGCGCTCGAAAAAACCGGCCGCAGTCGTAAGAGCAGGCTCGAAGGTATACCCAAACATCTCGGAGCGCTGCAGCGCGGCCAGCGGATGCAAGAAAAAGCCTCGCGGGTCGGCTTCGACTGGGTCGACGTCGGCGGCGTGCTCGACAAGCTGACCGAGGAGCTGCGCGAACTCGCCGACGCGCGGCGCAACAAACAGGACGATCCGCACGTGCGCGAAGAGCTCGGTGACGTGTTCTTCACGCTGGTGAATCTCTCGCGCGCCCTCGGCGTGGATGCGGAAACGGCGATGCGCCAAGCCAACGAGAAATTCTACAAGCGGTTCAGCTTTATGGAAGAACGCGCCGCCGCCGGCGGAAAGACCATCTCCGATCTATCGCTCGACGAACTCGAGGAATTGTGGCAACTGGCGAAAACGCAGGCAGCGTAGCCCTCATCAGGCTGCGCATGAGCGCGCACGACGCGCATTACGGCGGCAATTTGGTCGACGGTGCGCGAATGCTCGCGCTCTTCGGCGACGTCGCGACCGAGCTGCTGATTAGGATGGACGGGGACGAAGGTCTCTTCGTCGCCTACGACGCGGTCGAGTTCCTCGCACCGGTCTACGCCGGCGACTACGTCGAGGCGGTTGGGCGCATCGTGAAGGTCGGCAACACGTCGCGCCGGATGGAGTTCGAAGCACGCAAGGTCATCGCGGCGCGCCCCGACGAAACCGACAGCGCCGCCGACGTGCTCGAACCGCCGGTGATCGTCTGCCGCGCAAGCGGCACGTGCGTCACACCCAAAGCCAAGAAACGCCGCGAGTCATCCTGAGCGGAGCGCCGCTACTGTGCGTCATCCTGAGCGGAGCGCCGCAGGCGCGTAGTCGAAGGACTGCCCGCAGGATCATGCTTGCGATCTCCGCTGCCCCCGAGCGTCCCGAAGACGGCATCCGGTCGCGCCGGCAGACCGCTTTCTCAATACTTACACGAGACGTTCGTGGGTTTTGCGCTTCCACACGAACTCGTAGTAGCAGAACTGTAAGATAAGACCGCTGCAGAACGCGATCGGGTAGCCCATCCATACGCCGTCCAAGCCGAAGCGATGCATGAGCAGATAAGCCGCTGGAACTTCGACGCCCCAAATCGAGAAAATGCCGATGGCGGTCGGCCACAACACCGTGCCGCTGCCGCGCATGACGCCGCTCAATACCGCCGAGTTGCCGAAGACCGCGTAACTCCACAGCGTGATCATCAGCAGCCGGTGAGCGATATCGAGCGTGGGCGTGTCGGTGATGAACCACCCCAAGATGCTCCACGCGAAGATATAGCACAGGCCGATGATCGCCGCGCCCACGATGTAGTTCAGTCCAACCGCCGAGCGAATGACGCTGCCGAGTTTGTCTTCCCGCCGTGCGCCGATGCACTGCGCGCCGAAGATCGAGGCCGCGATACCGATCGAGATCGCGGGAAACTGCACGTAGCTCACGACTTGGTTCACCGCACCGTACGCGGCGGTCGCGCTCGATCCGAACCGGTTGACGAAGGAGATCACCGCGATCTCGGCCAGCGAAACCATCATCACTTGCAAACCGGTAGGCAAGCCGATACGGAGGACCGCCCCGATGATCTTCCAGTCGAGCTGCATGTCGCTTAAGGTTTCGCGATCGAATTTCAGCGGATGGTCGCGCCTGGCCAAGTAAACGAGCAGCCAGCCGAGTGCGGAGGCGTTGGCGATGACCCCGGCGACCGCCGCGCTGACGACGCCGAGCTTGGGCAACCCGAACCATCCGACGATGAAGAACGGCGTGATGACGATCGCCAGCACCGCCGACACGATGAGGGCGTAAAACGGCGTGGTCGAGTCGCCGGTACCGCGCAGGATCGTCGCATAGACAAAGTAGACGAAGAACACCGGCATCGTGAGAAAGAGGACCTTGGCGTAGGCGTCCGCCTGGCCAATGATATCCGGCGGCGTCGCCAGCCACGAGAGAATGAACGGCGATCCTAGCGATCCGAGAACCGCGACGATGATTCCGAGGTAGAGCGCGGCGCCGAGTACCGTCCCCGCGATCTTTTTCACTTTGTGATAGTCGCGCGCGCCGAAGGCCTGGCCGATCAAAACGCTGCTGCCGCTCGATACGCCGAAGACGAACGAGAACAATAAAAAGATGATGGGGAAAACCGCCGATACCGCACCGAGCGCCTGCGTCGAAATCAAGCGGCCGATCCAAATGCTCGCCATCGTCTGCGATGCCGATTGCAGAACGTTGCTCAGAATGAGCGGCACGAGAAAGACGAGCAGGAGCCGCCACATTGGGCGGCTCTCGTCGAAAACGTTAACCCCTGGACGCCGACCGGCCGACGCCTGCGCCATCGATTACTCCTGTGCGAGCAGCGTGTAAATCTCTCTTCGGGTTTGGTCGAGCAGATCGCGCACTCGCGCGATGGTCTCTGGCTTCGAACTGGCTCCCAGTTGCGCCAACGCCTGCATCAACCTGCCGGCAGCGTCGCGCAACGGGACGTTCGCGTCCTCAGGCGCGCTTTCGTCGTCGCCGCCATCTTCGAAGAAGGCTCCGAAGTTGGTGTGTTCGCTTAAATGCTGGCGCCCCTTGTCGGTCACGCCGTACGTGCGCCGCTCGCCCTCGTCGCGACCGACGATGAGACCCTCTTCTTCAAGAGCCGCCAGCAGCGGATAAATCGACCCCGCCCCACCGGCCCAACCCTTTCGCCGAAACTCCCGAATCAGGTCATACCCGTGGCGCGACTGTTCCGCTACGAGCTTGAGCAAAACGAACTTGAGAATTCCGCGCTTGAATCGCCGCGCGTGGCGGTGCCGCCGGCCTCCGAACGCCTCACCCCATCCAGGCCCGTGCCAAAACCCTGTATGCATAGTCGAGATACTATCCGATATATCGCTATCTGTCAACAGTTTCACGGACTCGGAGCGCCTTCGCGAGACAACCCGGCGAAGGACCCCGAGCGGAGCGCCGAAGCAGGTGGGGTGCGTTTGGATCGCTTTTTGAAAATTTCTCGCCTCTCCAAGAGGCGAAGCGAGGCGCACGAGGCGACCGAACACGGGCGCATTACCAAGGACGGGAAGGCGCTCAAGCCGGGATATCAGGTGAAACCGGGTGACGTCCTCGAGATTCACTATGCGACGCGATTCGTGACGGTCGCCGTGCGCGAGGTGCCCTTGCGCGTCACGCCTCGCGTAAAGCCCGGCGACTTGTACGAGATCCTGTCGACGCGCAAGGACGAGCCGGCGGACTGGATATGACCTCGGCCGATACCAAAGATGCGCTTGCGCGAGATCTGCCCGAACGCAACCATTGCCGGGAAGCGCTGTTGTCCGGTTTGGTACTCTACGGCACCGGGATCGAAAACCGTGAGTTCGTTACGCACCGAAACGCCGTCGCACGGCTTTTTTGGTCGCTCCTCGTCGACGATCGGAAAGCGCATCCGATCGAGACGCGCGGGGCGACGCGGCTCCAACGCCTGCAAACGTTCGCGATCGCCGTTCCGGAACGACTGCGCGTTCGTCCCGGAAAACCGGCACACCGCTGCGATCGGCTGATGGAGATTCGCGCCGCGTTCTTGGCGTGTGGGTCGCTGGCGGCCGGAGCTCGCGGCTATCATCTCGAATTCGTGCCGGCCGATCGCGCGCTTGCAACGCGGTTGGAGTGGACGCTGCGCAGCGCCGGCGTCCCGCCGAAGCAGACGCAGCGCAAAGGCCGCATCGTCGTCTACTACAAGGACTTCGACGCGATCGTCGAGTTACTCACGCTGATCGGTGCGTTCGCTGCCGTCCTCCGGCTGGAAGACGTGAGGGCGTTGCGCGAAACGAAGAATCGCATTCACCGCCTCGTCAACACCGAAGCCGCCAATCTCGAGCGTACCGCGGTGGCCGCGGCGGCACAGCGACGCGTCATCGAATACCTTGAGAACGCCTACGGCTTACCGCAGCTTTCACCCCCTCTCCGCGAAATCGCGGAATTGCGCCTCGCGCATCCCGACGAATCTCTTACGGAGTTGGGGCGGCGCTGCAACCCGCAGATTGCCAAACCTACCGTGAGTAGCCGTCTTGGAGCGCTGGCTCGCCTTGCCGATCAGGTCCGCCGCGGGCAGGGGCAAGCCAAGCACGTCCGGTAGAACGGAAGCCTGCTCGTTTCTAACGCGGAGTATTGCATGCGTATCGGGATCAACGGCTTCGGCCGCATCGGAAGAAATTTTACCAAGGCTCTGATGGAACGCCATCCGCAGATCCAGATCGCCGCTATCAACGATCTGACCAGCGCGGCCGAGTGCGCGCATCTTTTCAAGTACGACAGCAACTACGGGACCTACGACGGTAACGTTTCGGCAAGTGGCGATACGTTGCTCGTCGACAACCGGCGCATCCGGGTCATGGCCGAACGCGACCCGGGCAAGCTGCCGTGGAAAGATCTGGGAGTCGACGTCGTGATCGAGTCGACCGGATTGTTCACCGATGCCGCGAAAGCGCGGGCGCACATCGACGGCGGGGGAGCCAAGAAAGTTCTGATCTCCGCGCCGGCAAAGGGCGAAGACATCACGATCGTTTTGGGCGTCAACGACGCATCGTACGACCCGGCCGCGCACAACATTATTTCCAATGCCTCGTGTACGACGAACTGTTTGGCTACCGCCGTAAAGCCGATCGTCGACCACCTCGGCTGGGTCAAGGGTTTTATGACGACCATCCACTCCTACACGAACGACCAAAACATCTTGGACGCGCCGCACAAAGATTTGCGCCGCGCGCGCAACGCGGCCACCAACATCATTCCGACCTCCACCGGCGCGGCCAAGGCGCTGTATCTGACGATTCCGGAGGTCGAGGGAACCTTCGACGGATTTTCCCTGCGCGTACCGACGCCGACGGTTTCGATGATCTACCTCGTGGTCCAAACCAAAAAACCAACCACCCGTGACGAACTCAACGCCATCCTGCGCGCCGCCGCGGAAGGCGAGCTCTCAAAGTACGTTGCGTATACTGAAGAAGAGTTAGTATCGAGCGATTTCAAGAGAAACCCGAATAGCTCGATTATCGACGCAAAGCTGAGCAACGCCAACGGCGATTTGGTGCAGATCGGCGCCTGGTACGACAACGAGTGGGGCTATTCGTGCCGGCTCGCGGATTTGACCGCCATGGTTTTGGAGAAGCTTCCAGCCGCGGCTTCGAGTTCGAGGCCTTAGCCCTCCCCCGTGAACGTTCGCTCCATCGACGACCTCGACGTGCGCTCGAAGCGCGTCCTGGTTCGAGAGGATCTCAACGTGCCGATGGATGGGACGGCCATCGCCGATTATACGCGCGTGGATGCGGCCGTCCCGACGCTGAAATGGTTGCGCGAACGTGGAGCGCGCACGGTCGTCATGTCGCATTTGGGCCGCCCCGCCGGCAAATTCGAACCCGCGTTGTCGCTCCGGCCGCTAGCCGCGGCCTTGTCCGTTCGTCTCGGAACGCCGGTCGCTTTCGCCGAGGACTGCGTGGGCGAAGTCGCCCGAGATGCGGTCGCTAAACTCAAAGACGGCGACGTCGTCTTGCTGGAAAACGTTCGCTTTCATCCGGAGGAAGAGCGCAACGATCCGGCGTTCGCACGCCGGCTGGCCGAGCTCGGAGATATCTACGTCAACGATGCGTTCGGAACGGCCCATCGCGCGCACGCCTCGACCGAGGGCGTCGCCCATCTGTTGCCGAGCGCTGCGGGATTCCTGATGCAGGCCGAACTTGTCGCGCTCTCGCGGCTAACGGAGAATCCCGTTAAGCCGTTCGTCTGCGCAATCGGTG
The DNA here is from genome assembly GCA_963786105.1 of Vulcanimicrobiota bacterium. GTDB lineage: Bacteria > Vulcanimicrobiota > Vulcanimicrobiia > Vulcanimicrobiales > Vulcanimicrobiaceae > Tumulicola. The sequence goes on along the minus strand of CAWAXX010000016.1, from coordinate 26,346 downwards.
GGGCGAAGATCAAAGACAAAATCGGCGTCTTCAACCATCTCATGGAGCACGTCGACGCTTTTTGCATCGGCGGCGGCATGGCCAATACGTTCCTAGCGGCGATCGGAATAAACGTCGGAACGTCGTTGCGCGACGACGACCTCGAACCGGCTCGATACGTTCTGGACAATGCCAAGCAATGCAAAGTCGACGTCCTTCTTCCCAGCGATGCGGTCGTGGCATCGGCTTTCGATGCGCCCGATTCGCGCCTCGTCGACATCGGCGACGTCGGCCACGACATGATTCTCGATATCGGTCAGGCGACGGCGCAAGCCTACGCCGGCGCCATCGAACAAGCGAAAACCATCGTGTTCAACGGACCGATGGGCGTCTACGAAAAACCCGCCTACCGTCATGGCACGCAAGCCGTGGGCGACGCGATCGCAGCGGCCACCGCACGCGGCGCGATCAGCGTCGTCGGCGGCGGCGACGCGGCCGCCGCCGCCCATATGCTCGGATTCGCCGGAGCGATGACCCACGTTTCGACCGGCGGCGGCGCGACGCTGGAATTTCTCGAAGGAACGACCTTGCCGGGCGTTGCCGCACTTGAGCGGTAGATTCGAGCCGTGCGCGTGATCCGCTCGATCGTCGCCGGCAACTGGAAGATGCATAAGACCGGCGCCGAAACCGCTGCGTACTTCGACGCGTTCTTGCCGCTCGCGCTCTCGTTGCCGCCGGAAATCGACGTCGTCGTAGCGCCGCCGTTCACCGCGCTGGTTGCGGCTTCTCAACGCGCCGCCGGTACCCGGGTTCGTTTGGGAGCGCAAACCATGCATTGGGAACTCGAAGGGCCGTTTACCGGCGAAGTGAGCGCGCCGATGCTGCTCGAGTTTGGCGTAACGCACGTCATTCTGGGACATTCCGAACGTCGCGCGTACTGCGACGAAACGGATCGCACCGTCAACTTGAAGGTACTGACCGCGCTAGCGCAAGGCTTGACGCCGATTGTTGCGGTCGGCGAAACCGGCGACGAGCGATCGGCCGGACAAATCGACGATCGGGTCGTGGCGCAAACGCGGGCCGCCTTTCGCGGCGTTCCCGCCGCCGAACTCGCGCGGGTGGCCATCGCATACGAGCCGATCTGGGCGATCGGAACCGGGCGAAACTGCGATCCCGACGAAGCCGATCGCGTGATGGCGAGTATCCGTGGAAGCCTCGAGGGCCTCGACGCGACGCCGATCCTGTACGGCGGCAGCATGAAGTCTGAGAACGTCGCGGCGTACATGGCCAAGCCGAACGTCAACGGCGGTTTGGTCGGCGGCGCATCGCTCGACCCCGCCGGCTTCGCTTTACTGATTGCGAACGCCGCGCGGTGAGGTTTCGCCCGGTCGTGATCGCCGTGCTCGACGGCTGGGGATGCAGCGATGCGACGTACGGAAACGCCGTCGCCGCAGCCTCGCTGCCGCATTGGCGAGCGCTTTTCGAAGCTTATCCATGGACGACGCTGGTGGCATCGGGCGAAGCGGTCGGCCTTCCAAAGGGCGTCATGGGCAACAGCGAGGTCGGTCACACGAACCTGGGCAGCGGGCGCGTGGTCGCTCAGGGACAGGTGCTCATCGACGCGGCGATTACGTCCGGCGAATTCGACCGTAACGAAGTCCTGCAGGCCGCCATCGGGCACGCTAAACGCAACGCCGGAAGTTTGCACTTGATGGGATTGCTGTCCGACGGACGCGTGCACAGCTCGCTCGAACATCTCTTCGCCCTGATCGACGCGGCGGTTGCCGGTGGCGTGCCTATTGCAGTGCATGCTTTTCTCGATGGCCGCGACACTCCGCCGCGCTCGGCCGAGACCTACCTGGCGCAGCTCGAAGAAAAACTTGCGGCGGTCGGGCGCCAAGGCTCGATTGCAAGCGTAGGCGGGCGGTACTATGCAATGGATCGCGACAAACGCTGGGAAAGGACGGAGCGAGCGTACGCGGCGTTGGCCTTCGGCCGCGCCGAGTATCACGCGCAAACCGCACTCGATGCCCTGCTTTCGGCCTACGCTCGCGGTGAAGACGACGAGTTCGTATTGCCGGCGATCGTCGCGACGCCGCGTCCGATCGAGGACGGCGACGCCTGCGTCTTCTTCAACTTTCGACCGGATCGCGCGCGCCAGTTGACGACCGCGCTCGACGCCGGCATCGTGGCGTATCGTGGCAGACCGTTCGACGAATTCGAACCGCGGCCGTACGACGATCTTTTTTTTGCGACGATGACGAAATACGAAGAGGACTACCCCAATCCGGTGCTCTTCGGACCGCGTCCTCAGAACGACACGTTCGGCGAAATCCTTTCGCGCGCCGGTCTGCGTCAACTGCGACTGGCCGAAACGGAAAAATACGCGCACGTGACCTATTTCTTCAACGGCGGTCGGGAAGACGAGTTCGAAGGCGAAGACCGCGCGTTGATTCCTTCCGATCGTTCGGTCCCCACCTACGACCTGGCGCCCGCCATGCGCGCCGTCGAAATTACCGACGCGGCATTGGCCGCGATTTCGGCCGGAAGTTACGATGCGATCGTGATGAACTACGCAAACGCCGACATGGTCGGACATACCGGCAAATGGGAACCGACCATCGCAGGCCTGGAACTACTCGACGGGTGTCTCCAGCGGTTGGCCGACGCCACCCTAAAGGCCGGCGGACTGCTGGTCGTTACCGCCGACCACGGCAACGCCGAAGCGAAGCTCGACGCTCACGGGAACCCGCTCACGGCTCATACTACCAACCCGGTACCGTTGCTGCTCGTCGCCAGTGGGCTCGAAGGAACGCTCGCCGGCGGCGGAAAGCTCGGCGACGTCGCGCCAACGCTGTTACGCATCATGGACCTGCCGGTTCCCGAACGCATGACCGGCGACAACCTCTTTACACCGAAAAGCGCCGCAACCCCGGCGCTCTCAGCGCGCGCCATGGATCCGTCCAGACCGTTATCAGGTTGACGTGATTCCATAGTCGCAGTGGCCGAAAGGAGGTCGCTTCGATGCGCAAACGTTTTACCGAAAATCACGAAGAGTTGCTCGTCGCCCAGGCTATGGTGTATTTCGTCTTTCTCGGTGCGGCTACCGTGGCGGTCGCACTGGCGGCCCACCTGCACTAGTGGAACCCTCGATGTCGCTGATGCTCTCCCGCGCCGAAACGGCAATCTCGGGATCGAGCGATAGTTCGGCGGAGCGGAATTCGGCGACCGCCTCGGCGCGTTTCCCATGCACCTCGTCGACGACGCCGAGCAAGTAGTGGATACGCGCGTCTTCCGGTGCGACCGCTAGACCTTTGAGCAGGACGGCCTCTGCCTGGTCGATCATTCCCTGCTGCACGTCGTCGTAGCTCAAGTCGACGTAGGCGTCGGACGAGTACGGCCAGACGTCGATCGCCGCAGCGTAATACGCGACCGCATCGCGACGATCTCCGCGCGCGTCGGCCAGATATCCGAGATTCACCAACGCCTCGGGGCCCTCCGGTGCAAGCTCGTGGGCGCGGTTTAGCTCGCGGGCAGCGTCGTCGTAGCGTTTTTGGTCGATGTAAAGGGAGCCGAGATCGTTTCGACACGCGTAGCTGTCGGGGTCGTAATTCAGGCATCGAGCAAACGTTCGCTCGGCCGCGGCGTCGTCGTGTATCTCCATTTGCGCGACCGCCATCCCGTTGAGAAAGTCGATCGACGTCGGATAGATCGCAAGGGCTCGCTGGAAGTACGTCACCGCGTCGTAGGGTAAACGAAGGTCGTCATACGTTTCCGCCATCTCGTATTGCACGTCGGCGTCGCGTGGACGGCCGGCCGCCTGTCCTTGCAGCGACCGCTCGAATTCGTCGAGATCGCCTTTGCGCTCGTGAGCCATCACGAGGTCGCCGATCGACTCCGGCAGGCTGGCGCCGAACTCGTGGATTGCGGCGTCGAGGTGTTGCTCGAGGAGGTCGAGCATGCCGAGCCTATGATGCGCTTCCGAATCGAAGGGGTGGTTCTCGACGATCTCGCGGTACGTCGCTTCGGCACGCTGCAAGTCGCCGAGGCGAAAATAGACGTCGCCGAGGAAACGGCGCACGACCAGTTCTTGCGGGTAAACGCTCAAATATCGCTCCAAGCCGCCGACGGCAGCCAGAAAGTCGTGCGCCTGCATGCGCCGGCGCGCGATCTCCAGCGCCGCATCCGGATTGGTAACCTCGGAGCGGCCGGGATCGTGAAGGGTGATCGACGTTACTTCGGCACGGGCGACCGGCGAACCGAGCGCCGCCCAGGCGGTCAGCACCCCGGCTGCCGCCGCGATCGCGAAATGGCGCGAAATGCGTTCTGAGAAAAACTGCTTCACACGTCCGCCCGGTAACTGCCGCTCGGATCGATCCGGACTCGGCGATCCCCAATGACGATACAACGCAGGCGATGGTCCCAGAGTGACGCGACGGCGACGACGACCGGCTTGAGCCTTCCGAGCAGTTCGCGAGCGCGATGCGAAACCGCAACGGCGTCGCGCACCCAGCGAGGATGGTCGTGGGGCAGGCCGGTGGTTTCGAGATCGCTTTCCGCGATTGCCGGCACGACCGCCTCGGACTGCCGAGTCGAGTTCGCCGGAATGCCGAGGGCGGCTGCGCCTTCTTCGGGTTCAATCCGGCGGAGCATGAGCGCTTGCCTGAAGTTTGGCGATGGCCGCGAGGTGCAGCTGCGACGCGCGTTGCGGGGAGATGGCCATCCGTTTTCCTATCGAGCGTAGCGAGCTACCGCCATAATAGTGCGCCAAGACGACGTCACGTTGGCGCGGCGGCAGGCGCGCGATCAGTGCCGCCATCTCGGCGTGGCGGCTGCGCTCTTCGAAGATTCGCCCGGGATCGCCGCTCCAGTCGCCGGATAACGTTTCGCCCTGCGGAAGCGGCGCGTCAAGAGAAAGCGGCTGGCCGCGATGGGTCGCCGACATCGCCCGAAGATATCCCGGGCAGCGCCGTTCCACTTCCGCCGCTGGCGGAATCTCGCCGCGTGCCACCGCCATGGCAAAGCGCTCGTTTTCTCCGTCGCGCACGATACGGCGCGCGCGCTCCGACACCGGATCCATTCGGCGAATTCCGTTGAGCATCGCGCCGATGATCAAACGCCGCGCGTACTGTTGCAGCGTCGGGCCGCGCGACGGATCAAACGAATCGACGGCGCGGATCAAACCAAGACTGCCGTCGCCGACCAAATCGTCGAGATCGAAGCCGGGAACGAGACGTTTGATGCGCCGCGCTATGCGCTTGACGAAGGGCAAAAGTGCGCGAATCGTATCCTCGCGCATGTTTTGCGTCCCGCTCACGGCCGCGCGTGCAGCTCCGCCGCGACCACACCGGCGAAGCCGTGGCGGTCGTGGGCCGCAATCTCCCGCGCCAGCATGTCGAGTCCGTACTCACCGAGCGCGTCGGAGGCGGGAATCATCGGCCGCAGCATCGGGGCGAGCAGCATCGCCTCGAATGCAACTCCGACCCGAATCGCGTTATCCACGCTGCAGATTATTGGCGATACGCAGCATTTCGTCGGCAGCTTGAACGCCTTTCGCGTTGGCTTCGTACGCACGCTGCGCGCTGAGGATTTGCATCATCGCCTCGACGATCGACACGTTTGAACGCTCCAGCATTCCAAAACGCACTTTCGGACCGTCATCGGATCCGGGTACGACGCGGCGCGGCGCACCCGACGCTGCAGTGGCCGCGAACAGCGCACCGCCGACGGCGCGCAAACGCTCGGGCGCCGGAAAAATCGCGATTCGAAGATGGCCGATTGTCCGCGCTCCGCCGGCCAGCGCCGCGCGCACGCTTCCGTCGTCGGCGACCGAGAGGGAAAGTGCATCCGCCGGCACGAGGACGTTCTCGAGACGCATTCCGGCGGCGTTGCGCAACGTGCCGTCGGCAGCCCGCTCGAACTCACCGTCGCGCGTATACGCGCGGCGGCCCCGTTCGTCGATGACCGTGAAAAACCCCGGCCCGTCGATCGCCACGTCGAACGCCCCTCCGCTCTTGGCGAGTTTCCCTTGAGTCAAGAGCACGTGCGAACCGAGCGCGACCGTGCCGACGCCGGTTTCGCCGGGCGCGGCCAATGCGGCGAAGCGCTGCACCGACGCTTTGAAACCGGCGACGTCGGCGTTGGCAAGATCGTCGGCAATGGTGTCGAGGTTTTGCTGTTGCGCGGCCATGCCGCTGGCTGCTGCGAACAACGCGCGATCCATTCGAGCGCTCTACTTCACGCGCGCGACGTCGCCGGCGGATTTTTCGCGCGTGCGGTCGATCGACGAAACAACCTTTTGCGCGCTTTCGAACGAACGCTCGGCGCAAAGAACGTCGATCATCTCATGGATCGCGTCGACGCTCGCAGTTTCCAAGAAGCCGGATTGAATCGTACTGCCCGGCGGCAACGGAATCCGGCCGACCGTACGGCCGTCGGCCGCTACGATGCAACCGCGCGTGTCGATATGCGCACCGTCGGGAACCTGCAACGGGCGACCGACGGCAATCAGGCGGCGGCCGGAAGCGTCGCTCAGGACGCCGCTGCGTTCGCGGGTGAAAGCGCCGGCGCGCGTCGTGGTTCGGTTGCCGGCGGCATCGGCAACGATGAAGGCACCCTTGCCGACGATCGCCAGATCGAAGTCGCGCCCGGTCGGCCGCAGCGCCCCGCGAGATGTCGCATCCGGCCGGCGCGCGATCGCAACGCCGGCGGGCGTGAGCGAGCCCTGCGCGACGATGCGGGCAAATCCGTCGGTTGAAACGTTCGCTAAGTTTTGTGTCGCAATCTCGAGGCGGGTGCGAGCGGCGACCATCGCGCTCCCCGCCCATGCAATTCCGTCCATCAGCGCATGGTAGTCGCGTGCCGTAACCGAAACGTTGCCGGATGATGATCCTCGTGCGGCGCCTCATTTGCGGCGCATTCGTGCTCGCATCCGTCGGATGTGCGTCGCCGCAGTCGCCGGCCGAGCGCGCCGCCTCGTCGGAAGTCGCGCAGTTGTCGGCGCTCAAGCACAGCTACCCCGGAGTGGTGATGGGCTTCGATGTTCGAAACGACACGACGCTGATCGTGAGCTTGGATTTGCAAGGCTTCATAGGAATGGACGACGATGCTGTGGACGTCATGCAGCGTACCGTGGTCGCGCAGTGGAGCGCCGCGTGGTCGTCCGCCCATCCGGGAGCGCACGCAACGCTCCACGTGCGCTTCATCGACTTCATCGGGCGCAAGGTTGCCGAACGGTCGACGCGCGTATGAAGCCGGGGTGCTACGGGCATCGCGGCGTCTGGACGATGCTGGGGTGCCTGACGGCGTTGTCGTTGGTGCCCATCGCCGGCGACTCGCAACCGTCGCCGGCCGGCGGCTCGGCGCCGCCCACCGCCCAACTCGGCATCGAGCTGCCAACCCTCGGCGGCGCGAAGTGGGGCATCGTGCAACGCAAGTACGTCAATCCGCGCACCATGCAGGACATCCGCGACAACCTTCACGCGAGTTACGTGCGGACCGGCTGGATTCCCGACCGGCTCCGGTTCGAGAAAATACGGTGGTACCGCGAGGATAGCGGCATGGATATCATCTGCGGTTCGGGTCTCCAGTTGATGGTTATCGTGCCAAGCCCGAAAGATGACGTCAAACTCGGACAGGATTTAGTCGACAACGTTCGGGAGTTCTTCGCGCGCTACACGGCGCGCGAAGCAGGCTGCATACGGTACGCCGAGGTTGCCAACGAAGCCGACCTTTCGGCCAACGGATTTGCCGACGTCAAAGCGTACGCGGCCTACTACCAGCTGGTGGCACCCGTGATTGCGTCGTTTGGGATCGACGTCATCACCAGCGGCGTTTCGGGCGAAGACCGTCCGTGGACGGCCGCGCTGGCCGGAATACTCGACGGCGCGAAACCACCCGTGCCCGTCGGCGGCTTCGGCTTCCATCCTTACGGCGTGGCGCCGAGTCGCATGTCCGACGCGACGCTCGCGATTCGCCAAGCCGCCGGCCCGCTTCAAAACGGATCGTTACCGAGCGTGTATGTGACCGAAATCGGTCAAGCCAATTCGCGCGACCTTTACCAGACCATCGTGAATCTAGCGCACGTCACTCCGGCGATCACCATCTACGAGTATCTCGCACAGCCGGATGAAGATCCCCAGTACGGTTTGAAGAACAACCCGGATTTGTACAAAGCGGTGCAGTCGGCGTGGGAATACGTCCGCTCAGGACCATAAAATCACGTTACCCGCCATAACGAGACCGCCGCCGAAGCCCATCAGCAGCAACCGTTGTCCCGGCTGGACCCGTCCGTCGCGGACGGCCGGCACGAGCGCCAGCGGAATGGATACGGCCGACGTGTTTCCGTACTCTTCGATGCTGAACAGCGTGCGTTCCAGCGGAAAGGGCAGGCGCTTATCGAGGGCTTCGATCATGCGCAGGTTGGCACTGTGCGGAACGAACCAGTCGATGTCGTCGAGTTCCAATCCGGCGCGCTCGAGAATCCGTTCGATCGCGGCGGGAATGTTCTCCATCACCCATCGGTAGACGGCCGAGCCTTCTTGACGGAGCAGGCGGGTAGCGTCCTCGACACCGTTGATCTCCGTGCGCAGCCCGGTGCGGTACAGAAACTTGCCGCCGTTTCCGTCGGCACCGGCATCCATCCCGATAATTCCCGGCTCGGCGCTATATTCGATCAACGCCGCGCCGCCGCCGTCGCCGAAGAGCACGGCCGTCGAGCGATCGGCGTAGTCGACCGAACGCGTCAACGTATCGGCGACGATGACGAGCACGCGCTTCACCTGCCGCGTTCCGATTAGGCCCGCGGCCAGGTTGATGCCGTACGCGAACCCCGCACACGCGGTGCTGATGTCCAGGGCGCCGACCGTTTTGGGCAACCGGTAGTGCGCTTGGAGTAACGCCGAAACGCTGGGGTACGCATAGTCGGGAGTCGACGACCCTACGATCAGATAGTCGACGTTCTCTAAGTGGACGCCGGGATTGTGCTCGAGCAGATCGTCGACGGCAGCGATCGCCAAATGACTCGTATACTGTCCATCGTCGGCGACGTGGCGGCGGCGGATGCCGGTGCGCTTGACGATCCACTCGTCACTGGTGTCGAGTCGCCGTTCGAAATCGGCATTGGTGAGGACGTTCGCGGGAGCGTACGCGCCCAGCGCCGCTACGCGAGCCGGCGCCCACACGATCGGCGACCGCACGGCTATAACCGCGCCGCCACGGCGTCGGTAAACGCGGTGGTCGAGAGCGCCGAGGACGACTCATCTGCAAACTCGGCCGTGCGCGCGCCGCTCGCATACGTCTTTTCGATCGCGCGCTCGATGCGGGTCGCGTTCGTCTCGTCGGCCAGGCTGTGACGCAAAAGCATCGCCGCCGACAGGATGGCGGCCGTCGGATTGGCGACGTTGCGTCCCGCGATGTCGGGTGCGGTACCGCCGACCGGCTCGTACAGACCGAACTGCTTGCCGGGCGGTCCGCGCGTCCCGAGGCTGGCACTCGGAAGCGTACCGATCGAACCGGTAAGAATCGCGGCTTCGTCTGAGAGGATGTCACCGAACATGTTCTCGGTAACGATCACGTCGAAGTAGCCCGGGCGCCGAACCAGTTGCATCGCCGCATTATCGACCAAGAAATGCTCGCACGCCACGTCGCGATAGTCGAGCGCGATCCGATCGACGACGCGCCGCCACAGCCGCGACGTTTCGAGAATGTTTTGCTTGTCCACCGAGGTGAGGCGCTTCTTGCGAGTCTGCGCCAACTCGAAAGCGAAGCGCGCGATTCGTTCGATTTCGGGCGATCGGTAGATCATCGTGTCCACGGCCTCATCGACGCCGTCGACGCGGCGCTGCTCCTTTGGCATCCCGTAATAGATGCCTCCTGTCAGCTCGCGCACGACCACGAGATCGAGGCCGCGCACCAAGTCGGGTTTAAGGCTCGACGCGTCTTCCAGTCCTGGAAAGACTCGTACGGGCCGGATATTCGCGTAGAGTTCGTAATCGCGACGGAGCAAGAAGAGCGCGTATTCGGGACGCTCAGAGAGCGGTTTGCCGTCGTAGTCGGGATGTCCGACGCTGCCGAAGAGGATCGCCGCACTACGGTCGCAGAGCCTGCGCGATTCCTCCGGCAGCGCCCCCAGACCTCGCTCGAGAGCCGCAGCACCGACGACGCCCTCGACGCACTGCACGTCGGGTCGCACGGATTGCAAAATCGCGACGGCAGCGTAGATAACCTCGGGACCGATTCCGTCTCCAGGCAGGACCGCAATCGCTTCACCCAAGGGAGTGTCCCGTCTCAGGAGTGCGACGTATAAAGCTGAGCGCTTCTCGGAACGGGGGCGAGAAACGATGAGCGACAAAAGCAGCGCTTTGCGAGCGAAGAGTGACGATGCCCGCGACCGAGAAGCGCTCAGCCCGGGGGTCGCGGCGGCGGAATCGCCGGCGACTTTATGCGACGCACTCCTGAGACGGGACACTAGAAGACCGTCAATATACCGTGATTCTCGTCGTGTCGTCGCTGGGCGGTTCGGTTTTTTTGGACGCCGGCCTATTGGTGACGTCGATGCGTTCGCCATTGGGTTTGCCGGCCGCAGCTTGCGGCGGTTTTGCCGGCGGCGCACTGGGTTCGGATGGAACGGCGTCGTGCGACAGCGCGGGCGGCGCGACTCTTTCGACCAGCGACAGGTGCGTCATGAGCAAGCTGCGGAGCTCGCTGCGCGCTCTTTCGCTCGCCTCTACCGTCCGCTGATGCTCGCGGCGGACCTCGACGATGGCATCGTTGTAGCTGGCGATCTCGCGCTCGGCCTCGAGACGCGCCTTCTCGCGAATCAAGTCCGCTTCTTTGTGCGCTGAGGCTTTGGTTTCGTCGGCGGTGCGCTGCGCGAGCACGAGGGTGTTTTGCAGCGACTCTTCCATCGATTTAAAATGACCGACGCGCTCTTTGAGATCCGCGATTTCGGCTTCGAGTGCGGCGCGATGCTGCGCGTCGTCCTCGAGCGTCTCGATGACTTCGTCGAGAAAGCCATCTACCTCGGCACGGTCGTATCCTTGCAAGGCTTTCTTGAAACTCTTGTGCTGAATGTCGACCGCTGTGATTTTTTCCATCGTCTATACCTTCATGTAACGTTAGGGCCTGTTCGACATAAAATCGAGCGTACCGTCGGTCATCATCGACTCGCGCAACCCAGCGGCGTTCACGACGACGCCTGCAGGGACAACCAGGTAGATGGCCTCGGCGAGCTTCTGAATCCTCCCATCGATCGTATACGCGACACCCGACGTGAAATCGACGACGCGCTGCAATAGCATGCGGTCGGCGTTCTGAAGGTTGACGATGACGACCTGGCGATTGCGCAGCGAGTCGGCGATCTCTACCACGTCCTGGTAGCTGCGGGGCGAGTAGACGCTCACTTCCGTGCCGGTGCGGCGACCCGCTTGCGACAATGAAACGACGCGGGGATTCCCCGCGAACTCGTCGTCGTACGAATCCTCCTCGTCGTCGCGAATCGAGAAGAACGATCCGATTTTACTGAACATGCTCATGGGTTCTCCCTCCCGCCAAAGAGCGCCGTGCCCATCCGCACCATCGTCGAACCGGCGCGCACCGCCTCGCGCCAGTCGTCCGACATCCCGATGGACAGCGTAGTTCCACCAACGCTGCCAAACGTCTTGGCGGCGAGATGGAAAGCACGTGAGATCTCATCTCGATCCGCCGTGACCGGACCGATCGCCATGAGGCCCTCGAGCCGCAGGCTCGGCAGCTCGCGGATCGCCTCGGCCAGCGCGGCCGCTTCGGCGGGCGGGCACCCGAAACGGTCGACCGGCGAGACGTTGATCTGCACGAGCACGGGCAAGGCCTTGCCGGCGGCTCGAGCGGCCTTGTCCAACGCGTGCGCCGCAGCGAAGCGATCGACGCTCTGAACCACGTCGAAGAACGTCGCAACGGCCTTTGCCTTGTTCGTCTGGAGGTGTCCGATAAAGTGCTTGCGCACGGCTGGAAGCAACGCAAGCTTCCTTTGTGCCTCCTGCACGTAGTTTTCAGCGACGTCGGTCAGCCCCGCCGCAATGGCCGCGACTACGGCCTCGCGCGGTTGTTTCTTGCTGACACCGACGAGCGTCACGCTTCCCGGACGGCGGCCGCAGGCGAGCAGCTCGGAATCGATGGCCTGCATCAGGCGGCGGCAACGCTCGCCGACGCCGTCGCTCACCGCGGAACCGCTACCTCCATCGATGGGGGCGCGACCTCCGTGCGCGGGCCGGGCCGGGTCGCGCAGTACGCTATCCCGATCGCCCCGATAACGATCATCGGCAGCGCGTAGAGCTGTCCGCCCGAAACGCCCATCCACGTGAAATCGGCCTGTCGCCAGATTTCGGCAAGGCTGCGCGTAACGCCGTACAACGTAAACCACGTCCAGGCAACCACGCCGTCCTTCGGCTTGAGCCGATACAGGATCAACAGGACCGGCAGCGTCAGGATGTCGAGACAAGCCTCGTACAGCTGCGCGGGATGACGGTAGGACGTTCCCCAAGCAACGACGTCTTTTGGAACCATGCACCACGCACGGTCGGGATTACACACGTATCCCCACAGCTCGTCGTTCACGAAGTTGACCAGTCGCACCAACGTGATGCCGAGCGGAAGCATCATCACGACCTCGTCGCCGAGCACCCGGAATCGCAATCCGGGATGCTTTCGCAAGAAGACCACGATCGCGACGATGACGCCGACCAATCCACCGTGGAACGCCATGCCGCCATTCCATACGGCGATAAAGTTGATGGGATTGGAAAGATAGACCGACAGATCGTGCTTGCTGATGATGTCGTTTATCACAAAGAACGTCCGCCCGCCGACGAGCACGCCGATCAGACCGTAAAACAGAAAGTCCTGAATCTGCTCTTTGGTGAGACCGAGGCGGAGGCGGCCGGCCGGCCGAGCCATCCAGAGGTAGACGCAAACGAATGCCGCGAGGTAGGCGATGCCGTACCAATGGATCTTGAGCGGGCCGAGATGGATCGCGACCGGGTCGATATTTGTCGGATAGGTGAACCAGTGATGCATTCGTACAGGCCTTATTCAGACGGCGGGATAACCATTTCGGGCGCATGACCTCGACGACGCACATTACGGTCGGCATCGCCTTCCTGGCCGGGCTCGTTTCCTTCGTATCGCCGTGCGTCCTTCCGCTGGTTCCGGCCTACCTTTCGTTGCTGACGGGTGAAAGTCTCGAAGATCTGAAGGCCGAGACCGCGGCCGGCGCGCGAGCCCAGACGCTGGCGCACGCGATCGCCTTCGTCCTCGGCTTCGGCGTCGTGTTCGTCATCCTCGGGCTGACAGCGAGCGCGATCGGTGGGCTGCTGAACGAGCACCGCACCCTGATTTCGCAGATCGGAGGCGTCATCGTCGTGATTCTCGGATTGCAGATGATGGGTATGATCCGCATTCCGTTTCTCATGATGGATAAGCGCGCGCACGCGCAGCACGATCGCCGATCGTTCTGGACGTCGCTGGTCGTCGGCATGGCGTTTGCCGCCGGGTGGTCGCCCTGCATCGGGCCGATTCTGGCGGGGATTCTCGCGATTGCATCTCAGCAGCACAACGGCCAAGCGGCGGTGTTGCTGGGCGCGTACTCGCTTGGATTAGCGGTGCCGTTTCTTATCACCGCTGCCGCCATCGGCGCCGTGCTTCCCGCTCTCAATCGGGTGAAACGTTTTCTTCCGGCGATCGAGTTTGCCGCCGGAGCGTTCCTAATTGTCGTCGGTTTGGTGTTGGTCAACAATGCATTCCTCAACGTCGCAGGATGGTTCTATCAATTTGTCCCTCAACCGAAACTTTAAGCGCTCCGCGTTAGCCAACACGCTCGTTATTGCCGGCGTCGCCATCGCCGTGCTTTGGCTCGACCAATACACCAAGCATCTGGTCGTTACGTCGTTCCTGCCGGGCGAAAGCCGGTTCGTGATTCCCCACTTCTTGAAGTGGACGTTCGAGCGGAACGTGCACGGAGCGTTCGGACTGTTCGGCAGTAACGCCGTGCTGCTGATCGGGATGGCTATCGTCGTTTTGGTACTTTTCTGGTTCAGCTTTCGTGACGCCGCCGCACGCTCGCTGACGGTACGGATTGCGTTCGGGATGATCGTCGGCGGTGCGATCGGCAACATCATCGATCGCGTCCACTACGGCTTTGTGATCGATTTCATCGATTTTTATCGGATCTGGCCCAACATCTTCAACATCGCCGACTCGTGCATCACGGTCGGAGTCGGTTTATTGCTGCTTTCGAGCCTTGTTACACGTCGCCACCGCTGACGAGGCCGGCAAACGTACCGACGTCGTCGTTGCGCGCCTCTCCGGTGCCTCGCGGGCTCTGGTGGCCGACGCGCTCAAGCGCGGCGACGTTCGCATTAACGGCGTTTCGGGTAAGGCCAGCAGACCGCTCGAGCTAGGCGACGTGCTCGAGTTCGAGATTCGCCGGCGCCCGGAACTTATCGCCCTGCCGGAGGCCATCGACGTGCCGATCGTCTTCGAGGACGAAGACCTCGTCGTGATCGACAAGCCCGCCGGCATGGTCACTCATCCTGCCCACGGCTCCAGAAGCGGAACGCTCGTCAACGCGCTGCTCGCACATTTCGGCACCGATCTTCCCGGCGATGCCTTGCGGCCCGGCTTGGTGCATCGCCTCGACCGCGACACGTCCGGGTTGCTGGTCGTCGCCAAGAACGACGCGGCCTTGTCGGCGCTCGGAATCGCGATGAAGTCGCGCGCGATAACGCGTGAGTACCTCGGACTGATTCACGGCGTGCCGGAGCATCGTCGCGGTACGATCGACGGGCCTATCGGACGCGACCCAAAGAACCGGTTGAAGTTCGCCATCGCCGGCGAAGGCAAGCCTGCGGTCACGCACTACGAAGTGCGCGAGATTTTTCCGAAGCATGCCGAACTGGTCTTCCGTCTCGACACGGGACGAACGCATCAAATCCGCGTGCACATGGCCGCGATGGGCCACGCCCTCGTCAACGATCGCGCGTACGGAAGGCAAGAGTCGCGGTTCGAGCTTCCCGGGCAAGCACTGCACGCGTGGCGCCTTTCTTTCGTCCATCCGCGTACCGGAACGAAGCTCGAGTTCGAGGTGGATCCTCCGGAAGGCTACGCACGCGCTCGTGAGTTGCTGCGCGAACGTGGCTGACGGCGCCACCAGCAGCGCGCCGATCTTCGTTTTGAACGCCGCCGACGGCCGCGCTCGGAACGGAACGCTAACGCTAACGCACGGCAAGGTCGAGACGCCGTGCTTCATGCCGGTTGGGACCGCCGCAACCGTGAAAGGCTTGACGCCGCAAGACCTGCGCGAAGCGCACGCCCAGATCGTGCTTGCAAACGCGTACCACTTATGGCTGCGCCCGGGTCGCGACGTCATCGAGCGTGCCGGCGGCCTTCACCGTTTTATGGCCTGGGACGGCCCGATCCTCAGCGACTCCGGCGGCTTTCAAGTCTTTAGCCTGGAGGGACGGCGTACGCTCGACGGCGACGGGGTGACGTTTCGCTCGCACCTCGACGGAAGCGAACACCGGTTTACGCCGGAGAGCGTCGTCGCTTTTGGTGAGGCGATTGGGGTCGATGTCGCGATGGTGCTCGACGTGTGCGTAAAGCTCCCGGCGGCCACCGCAGAACTCGAAGCGTCGGTGCGCCTCACGAGCGACTGGGCGCGGCGTTCGGCAGCCGCGCACCGTTCGTCCGCCACGTTGCTTTTCGGGATCGTGCAAGGCGGACTCGATCTCGCATTGCGCGAGCGTAGCGCGCGCGAACTGGTCGAGCTCGATTTTCCCGGATACGCCATCGGCGGATTGTCGGTCGGTGAAACGCGCGCCGAAATGTACGCCGTCGCGCGTGCGTGCGCGCATTTGTTACCGCGCGAAAGGCCTCGCTATCTGATGGGCGTCGGCACGGTGCGCGATCTCATCGAAGCGGTCGACGCCGGCATCGACATGTTCGACTGCGTGTATCCGACGCGGTGCGGCCGTAACGGGCGCGCCATGTCCCGCTCGGGACATTTCAACCTATTCAACGCGGCCCACGTCGCCGACTTCGCGCCGGTCGATTCGCGGTGCGGCTGCTCGGTTTGCCGCACGTTCAGTCGCGCGTACCTCGCGCATCTCTTCCGCAGCAAGGAAATGCTCGGGCCGCGGCTGCTCTCGTACCATAACGTGTATCTGCTCAACGAGCTCTTACGCGAAGCCCGAGGCGCTATTGCCGCAGGCACTTGGGCCGATTTTCGAAGCGGCGTTTTGACCGCCGTTACCGGGGCATAACCGAAGGGGAGCATCGTCATGCCGAAAATTCTGTTCGTCGTCACCAGCCATGCCGAGATCGACTCCGATCACGAGACCGGTCTGTGGCTCGAGGAGTTTACGACGCCGTACGCCGCCCTTCGCGACGCCGGTTTCGAGATCGTCACCGCTAGCCCGCGCGGCGGCCAGGTACCGCTAGACCCGCGCAGTCTCGAGGGCGTCGATCTCGGCGACGCCGCGCCAGCACTCGCGCAAACGCATCCGTTGCACGAGGTCGGCGACGCCTTACTGTACGACGCAATCTTCATCCCGGGCGGACACGGTACGATGTTCGACTTGGCGACGAGCCTGCCGGTAAAAACGCTGCTGAGCGAGTTCGACGCACAGGGGAAGCTGGTCGTCTCGGTGTGCCACGGTCCGGCGGCGTTCGTCGACGCGATTCGCGCCGGCGAGCCGAAGACGCTCGTCTCCGGAAAAACGATCACGTGTTTTACCGACGAAGAGGAGCGCGCTACCGGGCTGGCGCCGCTTATGCCGTTCCTTCTTGCCTCAAAGTTGCGCGAACAGGGCGCCACCGTGGTGGAACGTGCGCCGTGGCAGGATCACGTTGAAATCGACGGGACGTGGATTACCGGTCAGAATCCCCAGTCGAGCGCCGGCGTGGCGAAGGCCCTCATTTCGGCCCTGCGTTAACGACCGAGGCACAGTCCGCGCAAATGGTGGGATGCGCGGCATCGATCCCCAGTTCGCGGAACTTCCAACAACGCTCGCACTTCTCGCCGTCAGCGGGAACGAGGTCGAAGGCGGCGACGTCGGCATCGTCCCCCGGGGCTTCCTCCAGTTCCAGTTGCGAGACGACCATCGTTTCGCGCAGGTTGTCGCCCAGCGGAGCTAGCCGGCGGTAGAGCGGTGACGATACTTTTAGCCGAAGCTTGGCTTCGAAGTCGCGGGGAGATTCGCTGGCGGCAACGCGCGCGCGCAACGTGCGAAGTTGCTCCCACAACTCCAGGTCTTCCGACGGCACTTCCCGCTGGAGACGATCGGTTTGGAACGACAGATCGAAGACGCTCTCGATCTCTTCTCGGAGCGATGCCGGAAGCGCCTGCCAGGCTTCCTCGGCAGTAAAGGACAGCACTGGAGCGAGTGCCGTTAGGAAACGGGTCAGCACGTAGAGTAAGGCCGACTGCGCGCTGCGCCGCCTGGCGTCGTCGGCGGCGCGCGAGTAGAGCGGGTCTTTGAGCGCGTCAAAATACAAACTCGACATTGCGCTTTCGAATTCGATGATCCGCAAGTAGGCGTCGTGAAGCTCGAAAGTTTCGTACGCCCCGGTAACCTCGGTGACGAACGCGTCGGTAACGGCACACGCCAGTCGATCCAACGGCTGCATAGCGCCGCGCTCCACGATCCCGGCGGAATTCATGTCGTCGAGGTTAGAGAGCATGAACCGGATGCGATTGCGTAAGTTACGATAGACGCGGCCGATCTGTTCGACGACGTTCGGTCCGAAGCGCACGTCGTCGACGAACTCGACCGACGCGACCCACAGCCGCAACACGTCCGCGCCCCACTTCTCCATCGCCTCGCCCGCGCCGATCCCGGTTCCCAACGACTTCGACATCGCGCGTCCCTGCTCGTCGTTCACCCAACCGTGCTTGAGAACGCGACGGTAGGGGGCGCGACCTTTGACCGCTACGCCGGTGATGAGCGAACTTCGGAACCAGCCGCGATATTGATCGCCGCCTTCGAGGACGAGATCGCTCGGCCACGGCATTCCGTCGCGCCCGAGTACTGCGAGGTGGGTGACGCCGGACTCAAACCAGATATCGACGATGTTCCATTCTTTTTCGAAGCGCTCGCCGCCGCAATTCGGACAGGTGAAGTGCGGCGGGAGGAACGTTTCTACGGAATCCGTCCACCACGCGTCGGCCCCCGCTTCGCCAAACCGCTTCGCGGCGCGGCGCGCAACGCCGGGATCGAGCACGGATTCGCCGCACGAAAGGCACGCGAGCGCGGGTATGGGCGTACCCCACGTGCGTTGGCGAGAGATACACCATTCGGGATGCGTTTCGATCATCTGGCGCTGGCGGATTCTTCCCCATTCCGGAACGTACTCGACGCCGGCGATGGCATCGATCGAGCGCTGCCGTAACAGATTTTGATCCATAGCAATGAACCACTGCGCGGTGGCGCGGAAAATCACCGGGTTGTGACAGCGCCAGCAGTGCGGGTAGGAGTGGGCGTACTCCTCGACGCTCCACAGCGCTCCGCTTGCTCGAAGATCGTCGACGATCGTCGCGTTGGCCTTGAAGATATTCGCGCCGGCGTACGGTCCCGCTTCCCGCGTGAAGCGGCCGGCGGCGTCGACCGGATTGAGAATCGGAAGATTGTACTTAATTCCGGTATCAAAATCGTCGGCACCGTGGCCGGGCGCCGTATGCACGGCACCGGTTCCGGTTTCGAGATCGACGTAGTCGGCTAACACGATTAGCGAGTCGCGATCCAGGAAAGGATGGTGGACGGCCAGTCCGTCGAGATCAATGCCGGCCGCGCGCGCGACGAGTTTCGCGTCCGCAAAACGATCGCCGAGTGCCCGCTCGGCCAACGAAACCGCGAGAACGAGGCGTTCGTCGCCCAGATCGTACAATCCGTAGGTGGCATCCGGACGCAAGGCGATGGCCGCGTTGGCGGGCAGCGTCCACGGCGTCGTCGTCCAGATCAGGACCGCAAGCGGTTTCTCCTCGAGCTCGGTTCCGGGCGCCGCATCGCGAGCGAATAGTCGCAGGATCTCCCGATTTTGCTCGGCGTTCGCCCGAAAGCGGACGTAGATCGACGGCGAGATTTTCTCTTCGTATTCGATCTCGGCTTCGGCAAGCGCCGTTTCGTCGTGGACGCACCATAGCGTCGAACGCAGGCCCTTGTAGATCTGCTGCTTTTCGGCGAGGTCGGCCAGCGCCGAAACGATCGTCGCCTCGAACGACGGGTCGATCGTGCGATACGGACGCTCCCAAAGACCGAAGTTCCCCATGCGGATACGCGTCTCGCGCTGGCGGTCGAGCCAAAACAGCGCGCGCTCTTTGCACTTCTCCCGCAGCTCCAGCGGATCGATCACATGAAAATCGCGAATGCCCAAATGCTTGAGCGTCTCCAGCTCGATCGGCAGTCCGTGCATGTCCCAGCCGGGCACGAACTTGGCGTACTTGCCCGACAGCAAAGCGATCTTGACGAACATGTCCTTGAGGACCATGTTGAAAAAACCGCCCACGTGCAGGTTGTTGTTTGCGTACGGCGGTCCGTCGTGAAGAATCCACGGCTCTGCGGACGCATTGCGCTCCAAGCGACGCTCGTACGTCTTGCGATCCCGCCACCACGCGACTCGCTCCGGCTCGCGCTTCGGAAGCTCGGCCTTCATCGGGAAACTGGTTTTGGGGAGGTTCAGCGTGCTGCGGTAATCGCGGCGGATGATTTCGGTCATGGGGTGGTCTTTGGCGTTTCGCGCTCGCCGAGCCGCGAATCCCGCAACAGTTCGCCCAAGACGTCGAAGTTTCGCTCGGCCGACGCGCGGACCGTTGCAACTCGCTGGGCCAGATGCTGCGTCAGGGTCGCGTGCTGCGACATGAGTCGGTCGACGAGCCCGTCGATCGACTCGTCGCCGGGAGGCGGCGCACCAGCGGTCCACAACGGCTCGAGCGGATACTCGAGATCGTCGCACAGCGATGCAACCTTTGGATCGTAGGCGAGCGCCAGAAACGGCACCGCATATCTCGCCGCCAAGACCAGTGCGTGCAAACGCATCGCCACGACGGCTCGCGCTCCCCGCAAGATTGCGGCCGCCTTCGCCAGGGAACATTCGGGCAGTAGTACCGGCGCGGACTCGCACATCCGAATGATCTCGGTCGATACCTCAGCATCGGGAGCACCGCCCAGCGGCAGAAACGCGACCCGCACGCCGTGTTCGCGCGCGAGCCGGTCGACGCTGCGCGCGACGACCGGTGCGACGACCTTCAGCGATTGAATTCTGCGCACGCTGACGATGGCGTAAGCGCCGCTTTCGGGCCCCAGGCCTTCGGCAGACAGATCGACGCCGGCGTCGGCCGCGTCGTACAAGAACACCGGATCGGCCGTTTTTTCGATCGGCGTTCCGGGGACTAGCCCACGCAACGCGTCGCGCGAGCGCTCGTCGCGCACCGTCGCCCTTGCGACGCCTTTGCAGAACTGCCGTACGACCAAGCGTCCCCAGACGTCCAAAGGTCCGACCGATTGCGCGAAGATCATCGTCGCACGTTTGACGCGGACGGCTTCGCGGATGATGCCCGCGTAATACAGCAGGCTCCGAAAGCTCGTAGCGTTCTGCAGCAAGCCCCCGCCGCCGGAGAGGACCACGTCGGCTCGCGCGATCGCGCCCCGCACGGCTCGCCAGTCCCACCGGGCCGTCGCTTCCACGCCGAACGCGCTCGCGGTCAAACGCGGCGTAGCAGAAAGCACTTCGAGTTCGACGTTTGGAAAGCGCGCGCGCACGCGACCGACGATTACCTCGAGCAGCGCTTCGTCGCCGAGATTGCCGAAGCCGTAGTACCCCGACAGCAGCACGCGCATCGTACCCGTTAGGAGGCTGTCACGGTAAGCGTCGCGACTCTGCGATAGATCCACACGAGCAACGCGCCGATCGCCATGCCGACGACGAGGTCGTTGAAAACGCGCAACGCCGAGATCGCTAGCGGCGTATGCAGGTGCGAGAACGTATCGATCACGTCGCCGATCCCAACGCCGATACCGAGCGCCAGCAGCCAGCCGACCGCGCGACGATGAGACGCGAGCAACGCCGGCACGAGCATCAAACAGGGGACCCCGATGAGAAACTCCTTGAATCGCGGACGCACGCTTAGCACGCTCGTCAGGACGTGGCGCAGCGCTAGCTCAAACTGCGACGGCGAAATGTCGCTGTCGTTGCCGCTTCGCATCAACAGAAGCGCGGCGCCGGCAACGATCGCCATGCCGGCGAGAAGCTGGTAGGTCAAAATTGGCGACAGGAACACGTCGCGAGGGCGCTCCACGCCCGACCCGTAACGGCGGTCGAAGACGTACAGCATCAGGGCGACGAGCGGCGGCAGCACCAGCACGAGCTTCACCCCGCGAAACCGCTCGATTTCTTCCATCGCAAGCGGGGAACTCATAACGCCGACGACGACCAGCGCGCCGAGGAGCGCGACCCCGGTGGCGGCGAGCGTCCAACCGACGCAGCGAAGGAGTTGTTCGCCCGCTCTGGAGGCCGGCGTCTCGGCAAACGCGGGAATGAGCACCAGGAACGCCGCCGCCGAAAACAACAGCGCTCCGGCCAGCGCCACGGCCGAACGCACGAACATGTCGTGGTGCGAGATCGCGCCGGCAGCGTAGAGCAGGATCGTCAAGCCGTACGCCGCGACCGCCCAGCCGCGACGATACCATCCCAGGAAGTCGAGCAACAAAACGAAGATCGACGGAACGGCTAAGGCCGCTACGCCGACCAACACGGCATTGTTACCGTGATACAGCGGAATCGGCGTCGCACGCCCGAGACGGAACCCCGCCCCCTTGAGCTGGCTGGCGATTTGGGCGACCATTTCGATGTTGGTCTTTTCAATCGAGAGATCGCCGTCTTGATGATCCCACGGGCGCAAGTACGCGACGCGGACGTTGCGCTCGCGCACGCCAAGCACGTAGCGCGCTTCCGCGACTTCCAGCTTGATTTTGTCCAGTTCGGTCTTGGCGATGGCCTGCACGCGCACCGTGCGGCCCGGTATGAGCCGCGCCAGCGTGTCGTTACCCTTCTGAATTTGGCTATCGTCGTACGTTTCGATCGAACCGAAGTTGAAGGCGTGCCGCTTGAAAACCGCCGCGGCATCCTCTAAATGGTCGGGGTAGCCGATCACTTGATTGCGCAAGCCGAAAAAGATCACCGTCGACACCTTGGGATCGTAACGCAGCACGTCGTCGACGGTCGCTTCGATCTGCGGCTCGGCAAAGCGCTCGTCGTTCTGAAAGCGAGGAATCAGCAACAGCCCGAGTTTACGCGCCAGTTCTATTTGGTCGGTCGGTATTCCGAGCGCGGTGTTGTTGAAGTAGTCGATCTGCGTGCGCACCTCCAACAACCACGGCCGGGTCGAGCGTAAAACACGGACGCTCTTGGGCATAAAGTGAAGCGCTAGCTGCGCGCGGTAGCGATGGTAGTCGGACGGATCGGAGACGAGCATGTAGACGGCCCCGTCGGCGATGCGCCTGGTTGCAACGAGCCTGGCCAGCAGCGGATCGGCAATGGGCGAGATGCGCGCTTGATTGACCAGCGCGGCGCCGGTGGTCACGTACGCCTTACCGTCGGCGCCCACATTCCCGCCGAGCTCTTCGGTCACGGCTAGGGACGTGAGGCCGGCGCGCCGGAGCGCGATTAAGAAGCCCGCCGGATTGTAGTTGTAGGAGCGCGCCAAAGCGTCGAAGTCTTGAAAATCCATCGCGATCTCGACGCGACGCGCGTGCGACTCCGCACGGGCGCGGTAAACCGCCACCGCCAATGACGCCAATAGCGCAACGATCAAGACGATCGCTACATAGCGCGTGCGCGGCGGCAAAGCGGTCAGGTTCACGAGAGCGCCCTTTCGACCGCCGAAGCGACGGGCCCGCCCGCGTGCGATCGTCGTGCAAGCTTAAAGCTACCTGAGAAAAACAAGAAGACCCGCCAATGGCGAGTCCCCTTGCCGTCGCGTATACGCAATGCCCTTTTTGTCGGGTTCGCGCATACCGGGTGTGGGCGACGCTTTGATGGTACATTTACGCGCCTCTTAGCCCACGAGAGAGAGGCGCGATCTCTAGTCAAAATACGTAACTAACTAACCTAACCAAAAGATGTGGCGTTTGTCAATGGCGCCAGATGGGGACGCGCTTGTGCAGGAATGCGCCGATGCCCTCGCGAGCGTCGCCCTCGAGCGCGTTCATGATCATGATGTCTTTGGCGTACGCGTAGGCGTCCGTGGCGTCGAGCTCGATCTGTGCATAAAATGCTGCCTTGCCGATACCGACGATCGTGCGGCTCGCCGAAGCAATCTTGGCGGCCAGCGCAAGCGTTTGGTCGTGCAGCAACTCGGGAGGAACGACGTGGTTCACCAGCCCCCAAGCCAACGCCGTCGGTGCGTCGATCGGCTCCCCCGTGAGCAGCATCTCCATGGCGCGCTTTCGCCCGATAGCCCTCGTCAGCGCGACCATCGGCGTGCTGCAGAACAAACCGATGCGGACGCCCGGCGTCGCGAAGGTCGCCTGGGTCGAGGCAACGGCAAGATCGCAGGCGGCCACCAGCTGACACCCTGCAGCCGTCGCCACCCCGGCGACCTCCGCGATGACCGGCTGCGGAATCGCGACGATCCGCTCCATGAGCGCGACGCAGGCTTCGAAAATGGCTCGATACGCCTCGACGTCGCGGTCGAAGAGCTCCTGAAGGTCGTGCCCGGCCGAGAAGGCCGGACCTTGGGCACGCAGGATCACGGCGCGAACGTCCGGATTCCCGCCGGCAGCCGCTAGGGCCGCATCCAGCTCTTGCATCATCTCGAGCGAAAGGGCGTTGCGGCGCTCGGCTCGGTTCATGGTCAGGACGATCGCGTCGTCCTGGCGTTCGGCGTCCACGTATGGCAAGAACCGGGACTTTGGCTCGAGCGTACTTCGCGCCTCCCGGGCAGGGCCGAGGAGCGGCGGGAGCGCCAAAGAAATCGAGATTGCGGGTGGCATTCTCGAGTCCGGAAAGGGTGGAACGATGCGTACATTCTTGATCTCGACGCTCGTCCCGGCGGCGGCGATCCTACTGGCTTTGGGTCAGGCGCGGGCCGCCGACAACGCCCTGACCGGCGAAATGACCGTTTTCAATTACCTCGTGGGTAGTTGGAGCTGTGCCACCAAGCTGCCCGCCATGGGCGCCCGGTCCGCGCACACCGAACAGACGACGGTCACCTTCGATGCCGTCCCAGGGAACGTTCTTCACGATCACGTTGCCTCGGCCGAGTACGCCGGCGACGATTATTTCGGCTACAACGCGAAAATGAAATTGTATTGGAGTGCGAGCGCCGACAATGTGGGAGCGCACGGCTCGGCCACTTCTTCAGACGGAAAGACCTACTCGGGAACTAGCGCGATCGGACCGATGACGATGAGCGTCACGAGCACGTACGCGCAAGTAAGTCCGACCAATATCGCGTTCCATGAGGTCATCTCCGGCGGTGGAGAGCAAGCGACGATCGACAGCAGTTGCTCGCGTTAAGAATCGCACTTCGTGGGCTAGGGTTCTGAGTGAAAGCTCTGGTAGCGTTCGTCTGCGAGCGGCTGCCGATTGCCGTCGTCGGAATCTGCACCATCTTTATGGTGCTCGTTTTTATCGGTGTTGAAATCAATGCGACGCGGATCGGCACGTATGGCATAATCTTTCGTGGCGACAGTAATACCGTCGACCTCGTATCCGGATCGGTTCAGGGTGATCTGAAAACCGGGGACCAAATCGACCTCGCGAGTTTAACGCCTAAGGAACGCTTTTCGCTCCAAAATATGATGGCCCAGGCGAACGCGCAGACGTCCGTGCGCGTCATTCGCAACAACCGGACATTCCCGGTCAAACTCTCCGCACCGCCGCCGGGGTATACGCGGCGCACGCAGCTCGCACGCGACATCGGTATACCCCTCTGCTTCTTTCTTTCATTCGGCCTGGCTTCAGCGCTTTTCTTGATGCGGCCGCGACCGGTGACCCTGGCGTTTTACGTCTACGCGATGCTCATGCTGATCAAGGTGTATCAGACGCCGCTCGACCTCGCAGCGTGGCCGATGAATCTCGTGAGCGATTTAGCAATTCAGGTCGTCTACCCCGCGACGCAGGTCATGATCTTGATCGTCGCCCAGCGGCTATATGGAAAGCCGGGCGGGGCGTGGCGATGGTTCCTCTGGTCGGCCCTTGCGGTCTCGCTCGCAGTCTTCGTAATCTGGCTCAACCCGATCGTCTGGTTAACGTTCCAGGTCTGGGTCGTGCCCGGACCGACGCGCATACTGGAGGATCTCGCCGACGCCCTTCTTCTCGTCATCGTGCTGTGCGGTCTGTCGTACATCGCTTCCGGCGTCGAGGGTGAGGAGCGCCGCCGCGTCACGTGGATCGCCGCAGGTATCGCACTTTCCCCCCTGCTCGATCTAACCTGGGCGATCGCCGACATCGTTAGTGCGCTTATCCGGGATTCCTCGCCGGCGTTGCTGGCACTCGAAGACTGGACCGACACTCTTCTGCCGTGGTTCGGGCTGCTCGGCATCATCGCGGTCCTCTATGGATTTTTATCGCGGCGCGTCGTGGACATTCGCGTCGTCATCGGACGCGCTGCGATTTACGGTGCGACGACCCTCATATTGGTAATCTTCTTCGGGATAATCGAATGGTTTGCGGAACGGGTGTTTGAAGATACGCGGCCGGCAATCTACGTCAGCTTGGTGTCGGCCTTGTTCATCGGCTTCGCCATGAACGCGTTACACGAAAGGGCAAAGCGGCTCTTCGCCAACGTATTTTTCAGGGAGCAGCAAAACAACGAACGGCGCCTGCAACGTGCGGCCCGTGCGCTCGCAAATACGTCATCCGAGCACACGCTCGTCGAGTTTTTGATCGACGAACCGGTTCGCGTGCTCGGCCTAACTTCCAGCGCGCTCTTTCTGGCTCAACCGAATGGCGAATTTGCGCGCGTCGCCGCCCGCGGCTGGACGACCGATGAGGCGGAGCAAATCGAGGGCGAGGACCCGCTAATCGTGCAAATGCGTACCGAACTAAAGCTCGTGCAGCTTGATGTGTGGCGGCCCGCCGGCGCGCCGCTGCCGTCCGGTACGAAGATCCCAGCTATCGCCGTGCCGCTCGTCATGCGCGGGGGCGTTTTTGGTTTCGTGTTTTACGGCGAACGCGAAAACGGCATCCACCTTGACGACTCCGAAGCGGCGCTGCTCGAAGCGATCGCGACGAGCGCGGCGGCAGCCTACGATCACATCGACGCCGAACGTTCGCGTGCCAGAATCGCCAGTCTGGAAGCCCGTTTGGTGGAACGCGGCGTCGCGCTGCCGTGAG
>CAWAXX010000015.1:0-25730 GCA_963786105.1 Vulcanimicrobiota bacterium | reverse complement strand
AACGCATTGCGTACGAGCGGCGGAATACGAGAAATCGGCACCCAGACGCGATTTTCTTTGTACACCGAGGCGAGAGCGGTCCCGTCGCGGGCAAAAATGCGCGTCGCGCTGGCCGGTTGGTAGTCGGCCATACGGCTGATGTCGGGGAGGTTGCGCGCGTACGCAGCGACGATACCGGCGAACGTGCCAGCCGTGAAGAGGACGATCATGAGCAACGCGACCAGCAGCCCGCGCCAAAAGCCGCCGCGCTTGCGACCGGAGTTACGCTTAGGCATCGCCCGCCGCTTTCCCGGCCTTGGCCACCGCGCTAAGCACGCCGTTAACGAAACGCCCGGAATCTTCGGTCGAGAAACGCTTGGCCAGTTCGACCGCCTCGTTGATTGCCACCGCGGCCGGCGTGCCTCCGCATCGGCGCAGTTCGTAGGTGCCCATCTCTAACAACAAACGATCGATCGTCGGCAGTCGTTCGAGTGCCCATCCCTCCAGCAGCGGACTCACGATCCGATCGGCCTCCTGACGATAGTCGAGCGTTCCCAAGACGAGTTCCCTGACGAACGTGCGATGCTGCGCGTCGGCATTGTCGCCAATCACGTCGGACAGGACGTCGTCCGCCTCGCGGCGGCCGACGTGCATGGAATACAGCGCTTGCAGTGCCTGCTCGCGACCGAGCCGCCGATTCGTCACGCAACCAATCCTACACCACCGAACCGAGCATGGCCGGAAGAAATCCGATGTCGTACCGGCCCGCGCGAAACTCGCGCGACGCCAGCACTTCCAAACAGAGGCCGATCGTCGTCGGAACTCCTTCGATGACGGTTTCGCGCAGTGCCCGCTCCATGCGGGCAACGGCCGCCTCGCGCGTGTCGCCGTACGCCACGGCCTTGGCAAGCAGCGAATCGTAATACGGCGGGATCACGGCGCCCGAATAGAGGTGCGTATCGACCCGAATGCCCGGCCCCCCCGGAAATACGACGTTCGTAACGGTACCGGCTTGCGGCGCAAAGTTGTTGCGCGGATCTTCGGCATTAATTCGGCACTCGATCGCGTGTCCGCGCGCTACCAGGTCGCGCTGGGCGTACCCGAGCGGCTCGCCGGCGGCGATGCGAATCTGTTCTTTAACCAGGTCGATGCCGTAGACCATCTCGGTAACTGGATGCTCGACTTGGATCCGCGTGTTCATCTCCATGAAAAACGCGTCGTTGCCGGTGGTCAGGAATTTCAAGCGTACCGGCGTTGGTATAACCGACTCGTTGGCAGGCTCGCACCGCCATATCGTGCAGAGCCGAACGCGCTCGCGCCGACAGGTTCGGTGCGGGCGACTCTTCGATCAGTTTCTGGTGGGACGGTTTTTGAGCCGAACAGTCACGCTCCCCGAGATGCACGACGCTACCGAAATCGTCGGCCAGGACCTGCACTTCGACGTGACGCGGGTTTGAAATCAATTTTTCCATGTAGAGGCGCCCGTCTTTGAAACTCGCCTCGGACTCGGCGGTTGCGCTGGCAAAGGCACGCTCGATGTCTTCCACACGCTCGACGACGCGCATGCCCTTTCCGCCCCCGCCGGCGGTTGCCTTGAGCAGCACCGGATACCCCAGTAGGCCGGCGGCCTTTTCGGCATCGGCGACCGCCGGCAGGATGTCGGTACCCGGAATCGTCGCCACCCCGGCTTCGTGCATGACGCGTTTGGCCGTCGCCTTATCACCCATTGCGGCAATGACGCCCGGACGCGGACCGATGAAGACCAGACCGTGATCGGCGCAAATCTCGGCGAACCGCGCGTTCTCGGCGAGAAATCCGTAACCGGGATGGATGGCGTCGCATTGAGTGATCAGCGCCGTAGAAATGATGTTCGGAATGTTGAGATACGAGCGAGGCACCGGCCCGGGCCCGACGCAGAAGGCTTCGTCAGCTTGCCTGACGTGCAGCGATTCACGGTCGGCCTCGGAGAATACGGCGACCGTGCGAACGCCGAGTTCCTGGCAGGCGCGATTGATGCGCAGCGCGATCTCGCCGCGGTTGGCGATCAAGACTTTGCGAAAGATTGCGCTAGTGTCCCGTCTCGGAGCTTCGGTGCATAAAGTCGCGAGCGCCGGACCGCATCGGCGAGGCGCGAGGAAGGAGCATCGTTATCCCTCTGTGACTGACGAGCAACCAAGACGCTGCGCCTCCGGCACCGCGACCCCAAGGGCTGGCTGTATCCATCGAACCTCCGAAACGGGACACTAACCTCTGTCCAAAAGAAATAGCGGTTGCCCGTACTCCACCGGCGCGCCGTCTGGCGACGCGATCGCGAGGATGCGTCCTGCGCCGAGACTGCGCACCGGCGTACGAATGCCGAGGGCCTCGATAAATGCGAGTTCCCGATCCTCTTCGAGAAGCTCACCTTCGATCGGCGCGGGACGGCTGAGGTGGAAGATCCCGACGAGATCCGCTCTTATTGCTTCGACGCGCAGCGCAGCGGCCTCGGCGGGGTTTCCCTCGGAGTTGCCGGCCGGCAGCGGAACGCCGGGCGCGCGGCGCCTCACTTCGATCTCCACTCCCGGCTGCTCGATCCGAACGCGCAGCGCGTCCGACTGCGCCAAGAACTCGGCGAGGCGGCGGATGCGGTCGCCGGGATGGAGGCCCCTTGGAAGCATGAGCGCTACGCTTCCGCAGGCTTCGCGACCGGACCTAGGAGGCTGGGCCGGCCAGGCGCTCGACGCTTTGCAACGCGCAAGCCGGCAGCGCGTCGCGCAGCGATTCGTAGACCGCGTCGATCTCGGCGAGCGGAACGAGAACGAACGCGCGCTCGCGCATGAGCGGATGCGGAACCCGCAGCCCATGGTCGTCGAGGGTGAGGTCGTCATAGGTCAGCAGGTCGAGATCGATCGCTCTTGGTCCCCATCGCTCGCCCGCGCGGCGTCCCAGGCGCACCTCGATCCGCTTGAATGCCGCAAGCAGCGCCTGCGGTTCGTACGTGGTTTCGAGCAGGGCCACCGCGTTGACGAAGGGCGGCTGGTCCGGCTTCCCCCACGGCTGGGTGCGATAAAGCGACGACCGGCGCGCGACGATCCCAAGCTCGGCGAGCGCACCGAACGCACGCTCGACGTTCGACGTGGGGTCACCGGCGTTCGCGCCGATGCCGACGTATGCGCGATGTGCGGTCACGCCGGAGCGCGGTGAGGATTGGCGCGAACGAGGGTCACCGACGGGGTCGCTCCGTCGAGGACTTTCGGTTTAGCGACGGTCACCTCTGCGCGACGAACGCGAAGATCGTCGAAAACGACGTCGAGGAGTTCGCTTGCGAGCCTCTCGAGCAGCGCGTGCGAAGTGCCGGTCACGACGGCGACGAGCCGATCGTGCAACCGAGCGTAGTCAAGCGTATCGGCGACGTCGTCACTGCGACAGGCAGCGGTGAGATCGATATCCACGACGACATCGACGTCGAACGCCTGCGTCCGGGCGCGTTCGTCGGCGGCGACGCCGTGCCGGCCTAACGCGCGGATGCCCGAAAGCCTTATCCGGTCCACGAGTCTGGTCTCCAGTCGCGAACGATCGCGTCGGAAATGGCGACGGCATCGCGGGCCGCCGCCACGTCGTGCGCGCGCACGACGTCGATTCCGGCGTTGACCGCGAGCGCCACGGCTGCGACGCTGCCGAAGACGCGCTCGCCCGGCTCGCGTCCCGTCAACTTCCCAATCGTGTTCTTGCGGGAGGTCCCTAGTAGGGTGGGAAAGCCGAGCGCCGCCACGCGTCCCAGAGCGCGCAACACCAGGATATTCTGATCGGCGGTCTTTCCGAAACCGATTCCGGGATCGAGCACGATGCTTTCGCGAGCGATGCCTCGCAAAACGGCGCGCGTCGCGCAGTCGTCCAAAAACGCCAGCATGGCGTCGACGACGCCTCGACTCGAATAGTCGGCGCCGTGTTGATTGTGCGTCGCGACGATCGGCATTCCGAGTTCCGCTACCGTATCGAGCAGCTCGTCGGACGCTCCCCAAACGGAGTTCACCACGTCGGCTCCGACCGCGCGCGCCGCTCGCGCGACGTCGGGTTTGTACGTGTCGACGGAGATCGGCGCGTGCGGCAGCCGCTCGCGAACCGCACGAATCACCGGAAGCACGCGCGACATTTCGAGCGCCGAATCGACTGGGCGGTGGCCCGGCCGCGTCGATTCACCGCCGACGTCGAGAATGTCGGCACCCGCCGCCCATTGCCCCAGTGCGTGCGCCGTCGCCGCCTCGGAATCGTCGACGCCGTCGCCCGAAAACGAATCGGGACTAACGTTGACGATGCCCATCACGTAGGTGCGCGCCCCCCACGGCAGCGCTACATCTCGCAGCGACAACGCGCCGCGATCAGACCGCGCTGGATTCGGCCGCATCGAGAAGCTCTCGGTTCAGCAAATTTTCGCGCAACGCCGCAACTACGAATGTCGAACCCGTCGCGACAACGAGATCGTTGGCGCGGGCGGTGTCGCAAGCGAGGGCGAACGCTTCCATCGGAGCGCCAACCGCTTGCGAGCGAATTCCGGCGGATTCGGCGATGGCGACGAGATGCTTCGGGTCGATTGCGCGGCGTCCGGGAATAGCAAACGACGTGAACGTGAACGTCGACGGCACGGTCGCAAGCGTCGACAAAATCTGTTTGGCATCCTTGCTCTCGCCGATCGCGACCACGTAATGGACGCGGCGGTCCGGAAACGCGTCGCGTAGCGATGCGACGAGAGACTGCGCTTTTTCGGCGTTGTGGGCGATGTCGAGTATGCAGGTGGGCGCGCCCGCGAAGACTTCCATCCGTCCGGGAATCGCGACGCTCGCGAGACCACGCTCCACGTCGCGCGGATCCGGCCGTAGGGATGGACGCAGGAGTTCGAGCACGGCAATCGCGGTTGCCGCATTCGCAACTTGGAAGAGCCCGACGACGGGAAGGTCGATCGCGTAACGCGCCCCCGCCGTCGTTGCCGTAAACGACTGCGCGTACGGCCGAGCATGCTTTGCCGGTTCGATGGAAACCACGTCGCCAACGCGCACCATCGGGGCTCCAGCTAACGCCGCGCATTCGGACAACGTTCGGAGCGCGTTCGACGCCGCGACCGCAACCACGAATGGTACGCCGGCTCGAGCGATGCCGGCCTTCTCGCGCGCAATCGATTCCAAGGTGTCGCCGAGTACCTCGGTGTGGTCGTAACCGATCGACGTGATGGCGGTGACTTCGGGCTGCAACAGATTGGTACCGTCGAGCCGCCCGCCAAGCCCGACTTCGATGACGGCCACGTCGACGCGCTCGACCTCGAAATGCGTGAATGCCAACGCCAGCAGGGTTTCGTAGTAGGTCGGCCGGCCGAACTCGCCCGCTATTGCCTCGATCGCCGGCATCATGCGTTCGAGCAGGGCCGCAAAGCGCTCCGGAGCCACCGGAATGCCGTCGATGCGCGCGCGCTCGGTCATACTGTGCAGATGTGGCTTGGTGTGCAATCCGGTGCGTTTGCCGCCGGCCTGCAGCGCGCCGGCAATCATCGTACACGTCGAGCCTTTTCCGCTCGTTCCGCCGATGTGGATGGTTGGATAGGCCCGATGAGGATCGCCGAGTTCGCGCAAGAATGCGCGCATCCGGTCGAGCTTGTACGACGTCTTACGCGAAAGCGTCTCGTCGATCGTGCCGAGCAGATAGGTTTCGGCTCGTTCGAACGACGGGCTTGCGCTCATCCGTCGACGACCCTGTCGTTCAAGAGCTCGAGCGCGTGTGGTAGCACCGGAAGTATCACGTCGAGCGCCTCGCTCACGGCTTTCGGGCTTCCCGGCAGGTTCACGATCAGGGTGCGATGGCGAACGCCCGCGAGCGCACGCGACAGCATCGCCGTTTTCACGATCGCGATCGAAGCTGCGCGGATCGCCTCAGCGATGCCGGGCACTTCGTAGTCCAGGATCGCGGCCGTCGCTTGGGGCGTCCGGTCGCGCGCAGCCAAGCCCGTTCCGCCGCTGGTGAGAATCACGTCCGCGCCATGGGCGTCGGCGAGATCGATCAACTCCGCCTGGAGCGCGCTCGAATCGTCCGGTAGAATCGTCTCGCGAACCACTGCGTAGACGCTCCCGAGCTTCTCCTTCATGATTGGAATGCAACCGTCGGTGCGCTCGCCGCGCGCGACGCGATCCGACAACACGATCAGCGCCGCTCTAAACATCGCCGCCGCCACGCGACCAGTGACCGCTCTTTCCGCCGCTCTTTTCCAGGAGCCGCACCGACTCGATGCTGATACCCTTATCGAGCGCTTTGGCCATATCGTAGATCGTGAGCGCAGCTATCGAAGCGGCGACCATCGCTTCCATCTCGACGCCGGTCGGTGCGACCGTGCGCGCCTGCGCCTCGACCCGCAACGCGCCATCGGCGGTCCACTCGAAGCGCACCTCGACGCTCGCCAGCGGCAGCGGATGCGCCAGCGGTATCAGCGCGGCCGTCTGCTTCGCAGCCATGATGCCGGCCAGCTGTGCCGCGACGAACGCGTCGCCTTTGGGCAAGGTTGCCGCTCGCAGAGCGCCCTGAGCCGCTTGGCTCATGCGCACCAGCGCTTCGGCCCGCGCGCTACGCGACGAATCGCCTTTACTCGAAACGTCCACCATGGAGATGCCGCCGTCCGCGGAAATGTGCGTGGGTTTCTTCACGTCGCTATCGGATTGTGATGGTTCCTCATTATAACCCCTAATAACGTGAAGGAGTGCCCTGGAAGCGAGCCCAGATCAGGCAGAGCAAGGCGAGGAACCATGCCACGATCAGATGCGTGATGTGGTGCGGGTGCCCCGCGCCGGATTCGGTCAGCCAGTTGATCGTACCCATGCCGTACAAGATGCCGACCACGAAAAAGACTGCGGCCAGAGCGAAAGCGATGGTTCTCATTTATGAAATGACTCCCGTGCGTGCCAGAAAGAAGCAACCTGCGCCGACGATGACACAATACCAGCCGAACGGACGCAGATCGTTCGAGCGAAAATACCGCGTGAGGAAGGCGACCGAACAATACGCCGCGATGCCGGCAGCGATTCCGCCGACGATCGCTTGGACCAAAACGACGTGGGCATCGGGCGCGAAGAGCTTCGGCATTTCCAGCAGCGCCGCCGCTAAGATAACCGGCGTTGCGAGCAGGAAGGAATAATGCGCGGCGTCTTCGTGATCGAGACCGCACAGCAAACCTGCGACCATCGATATTCCCGAACGTGAGATGCCCGGCAGCAATGCCGCCGACTGGGCGAAGCCGACCAGAACGCTTTGTTTGTACGTCAATCCCTCGAGACGCCGGCCGCCGTTTTCGCGACGTTTGCGCCGTAAACGCTCTCCGAGGAACATTAACAGACCGTTGAGGAACAAGAACAGCGCCGCGGCCGCCGGCGAGGCGAACAGACTGCGTACCGGATGTTCGAGCGCCACGCCGAGAATACCGACCGGAATCGTTCCCACCACCAGCAACCAGCCGATTCGCTCGGAACGATCGTCGCTTAGCCGCCCGCGCACGATGCTGCTTACGAGAGCGCGTACGATCGCAATCCATTCGGTTCGGTAGAACGCGATCAGCGCCAACGCCGTTCCGAGGTGCAGCACCACGACAAAGCTCAGAAACGACGGAGCGGACCGATCGACGTTCTTCCAATGAAGCAGCGCCGGAAGCAAAATCGTATGGCCCAGGCTCGAAATGGGAAATAGCTCGCTTATGCCCTGTAAGAGCGCAAGCACGAGCGCCTGAAAAAACGTCACGGCGCACCGTTACGCCACTCGATGCGGGCCGCCTTCAGCGGTCTACCATGCGAAAAATCGAACGCGAAATGCA
Source organism: Vulcanimicrobiota bacterium (assembly GCA_963786105.1). Classification (GTDB taxonomy): domain Bacteria; phylum Vulcanimicrobiota; class Vulcanimicrobiia; order Vulcanimicrobiales; family Vulcanimicrobiaceae; genus Tumulicola. Next base: position 17,932 of record CAWAXX010000015.1, on the reverse strand, counting down.
TACGCGCTCGCTACCGCCTTGCAAGCATGCAGCGCTGGGCTATAGCGCGCGTCGCGCGCCATCCCCAAAGCGACCACGTCGAGCGACGAGTTGCCGCTGCTCTGCACCACGTTTGCCCCGGTTACCGCACCCTGCGCGTCGAGCTGCACGTTGATGGTCGCGACCCCGCTCGTACCTTCCGTCCGCGCCGCGTTCGCAATATCGGGCTGAGGTGGATTTTCGGTGACGGCCGCGCCGATATCGGACTTCTCGCACGCGTTTGCGGCCAGCGTGGGGACGGGCGAGGGGCGCTCGGCCGGCGCGCTCGTCGCCGCGCTGCCGGCGCCGCCGGCCTGGGGTTGCGGACCGTGCGCTTTGACCGGTGCCGGTCTGGTCGACGGCTGCGGATGGGGAGCCGGCGTAGCCTTCGGCGGAGGAGGCGGCGTTTGCAACTGCGTCATGACCATCGGCCGATGCTGGATCGACACGACCTCGACCTCGTTCTCCCGCTGGTTGCGCCACGGGTGAGCGAGGTAAGCAAAAATGAGATGCAACAGCAGCGAGATCGCAAAGGCGACGACGAGTAAGCGCTGAGATCGCGTAAAGGTCACGGGCGTAGAAATCTAGGGAGGCTTATTTTTTCGAAATCGAGGAGCCGAGAGCCGCAGTTTACTACGGTAAATAAGGCCCGAGGCGACGATGAGTTGGGATAAATCGGACTCCCTAGTCTGGCTGGAAGTCGGCGCGGAACAGATAATTTCCCGTTGTCGGCGAGCAATTGATGAGTTTCGGCGAGTACGTCGATTGGCGCGCGGCGCGCAGAGCGGCTTGATCGATCGACATGTTGTTCGAACTCTTGTATACCGACGCGCTCACGAGGTTACCCGACGGCCCGACCGTCACTTCGACTTCAACCGAAACCGCACCCAGTCCGAGATCCTTCGCCGATTCGGGATAATCCGGCTGCACTGGACTGGTGACCGTCGCCTCAACGTTTGGGTTTGCACAGGCGGGCTTCGGCGTCGCTGCGGGACCCGACGTCGCATTGCCGGTACCGGCGGGAGCCCCGTTTTCCGAGCCGGTTTTCGGCTGGCTGACGGTGTTCTCGGTAGATCCGCCGGCCTTGTTCGATTGGGTGTGAACGAGGTTCACCTTGAGCGGCTTCGGCTGCTCGACCGGTTTCTTCGGCGGCGGGGTGTTGTGCGGATTCGGAGTCGGCGTCGGTGGCGGCGTCGGCGTCGGCTTCGGCGGCGGCGTCGGAACGCGCACCTTCGTCCGCTTGGCCATCGTCACTTTCTCGACTTCGTTATTCTCGTGCTGGTTGGCGAGGTTCGGCAAAAACGCACCGACGGCCAAATGGATGACCAGCGACAGAATGATCGCGACGCCGATAAAACTGCCGACGCGCTCGCTGGTCGTGATGTAACGCGACTCTTTTTTCGGTGCTCCGGCCATGAGTTAGTGACCCGCCTCACCCAAACGCGCCGCGGCGTTTCGGCATTCGCTTAGCCCGGCGAGGCGCGAGGAGCGTGGAATGGCCTGAGCCATTTGAGCGACGAGCAACGACGCCCGCGTAAGCGAACGCCGAAACCCGTAGGGCAGCTTCACTGCGACGCGGCGTGTTTGGGTGAGGCAGGTCACTACTGGGTTTGCCCCTCGGGCGTTCCTTGCACGTGATTGGCCAAGCCGAAGTTGGTGAGGTCGACCGACTTGGCGGCATCCATCACTTGCAGAATAACGCCGTAGCTCGCGTGGGGATCGGCTTTGATGATCACGCTCGAGAACTTGTGCTCCGTCTGGTCTTGAAGCTGCGAGAAGGCCGCCTTCGCGTCGGAGATATTCACCACGTTCGATCCGATTGAGATGTTGTTCTTATCGTCGATGCGTACGAGGATCTGCGACGGCTGCACCTTGTCCTTATTGTAGGCGTCGGGCAGCTTCGGTTCTTTCGTGACCGATGCGAGAATGATGAAGATGATGAGGAGCACCAACAGCACGTCAGTAAACGGCGTGATGTTGATCGTCGACATCACCTCATCTTCGCCTCCACCTGTCGAAACGGCCACGTTGCTTCAAACCCTCCGTCTTAGTCGAGTTAGTCGAGCGTTCACGATGTGACGAATCCGACGTCTTCGAGACCGGCGATCTTGGCGGCGTCGAGGATTCGGATGATGATGCCGTACGGAGCCTTTGCATCGGCGACGATCGCCACGTGGTGGTGTGGCTTCTTTCGGGCGGCGGCCTGCATCGCCGGATATATGCCGACCTCGTTCGTCTTGGCACCGTCGACGAAAATCACGCCCTTGTTGTTGACGTCAACCTCGATGTCGCTCTTGTTCTTCTGCTGGTTGCTCTGGGTGTTGGAGTTCTTGTTCGGCAACTCTTTTTCAAAGCCCGGAGGCGCAACCAGCGCGGCTAGAATCATGAAAATGATCAGCAAGACCAACAGCACGTCGGTAAACGGCGTGATGTTGATTTCCGCCATCACCTCTTCGTCTTGCTTCGCCGAGAGCAAACTCATCGTCGTGCCCTACAATCAGCCGGCTGCTACTTCGCCGCTTTCGGTGGCTGATAGAGATCGGTGGGAATCGGCGAGCCGGTGTTGTGGAAATGGAGCATTTCGGCAAGCTGGTTGGCGGCGACGATCATCTCTTGGTTGTAATTCTTGATGCGTGACTTGAAGTAGTTGAAGAAGACCACCGCGATGACGGCGATGATCAGACCGCTGGCCGTCGTGATCAACGCCTCGGAGACGCCCGCCGCGACGACTGCGGGGGTCGAGTTCCCCTTGAGGGCGATATCCTGGAAGGCCTTGATGATGCCGAGCACCGTTCCGAACAGCCCGACGAACGGGGCGATGACGGCGATGGTGCCGATGATCGCGAGGTTGCGTTCCAGTGAGTTAAGATGTTCCATCAACGCGATCGACAGCGCATCGGTGATGTCGGCGCGGTTTTTCTCTCCGCGACGCAGACCGAACTCGAGGATGCGCGGGAGCATGCCTTTTTGCGCGGCGCAAATCTTGATGGCGCCGTCGAGATCGTCGGCGGAAATTTTCTGGCCGATTTGACGCAGCAGACCCTTCGAATCTCCGTGCTGCGACCAGAAGAACACAAGACGCTCGATGGCGACGGCGAGGCCGACGATCGAGATCAACAGGAGCAGCCACATGTCCCATCCGCCCTGTTGCATGAGACCAATAAATCCGGAAAACACGGTGTTCCGACTCCTCCCGTTCCGCTTAGTTTTCGGTGGTGATTGGACTTAGTGGGCCCCCCATTGGCCCACCCCTGGGGAAAGTCCTGGTGACGTTCACGGACTCATCCTATTTGCCGGCGGGGGTTGCCGACAGATTGTTCTTGATGAACGTCTCGATGGACAGCGCTAGCGCCTCGTTCCCCGCCGTTTTCGCAAGTGCATCGGCGTGGTTGAGAGCGTCGAGCGCTTTCTTCTTTTGCGCATCGTCGTGACCCTGAGCCCACTGACCGGTCAAGGCGATACCTTCCGCGAAGTTCGCTTGTGCATCGTCGGGTTTAATCGCGATCGCCTTGTCGGCATAAGCCTGCATCTTCTTGAAGTCCGGCTTGGGGGTCTTCGTTATGAGAAACGCCGCCTCGGTATCTGCTGTGACCGACACTTCCGGATCTCCCTGCGCGGCCGCCATATCGTAGTACTTGAAGGCGTCGTCGTATTTTTGCGCCGTTGCGGCGTCCAAGCCCATCTTCAGGTACGTATTGCCCAGCACGCGGCCGGGCAGGGTGCTGGTAGGATCGAGCTGCTTGATCTCATTGGCGATCGCTTGCGCGTTCTGGGAATCGCCCGTGGCCAGATAGGCGCTCATGAGGCGCGCGTCGATGTTGACTTTGGCGGCCTTCGAGATCTTTGGATCGTTCATAGCCGAATCGTGCACGCCTTTAAGCGTGGTGATGGCCTCAGCGTACTGTTTGTTGGCGAGCTGCGCCGTACCCAGCGCGAATCGCGAGTTCGGATCGGGATTCAGCGCGACCGCCTTCTGAGCGTAGCCGAGAGCCTGGGCCGGATTTTGGTCGGCGGCGGCAACGGATGCGGCCGCGAAGCTGGCGGCGGCGGCGGGCTGAAACTGTTTGCCGATGGTCGGGACTTTGTCGAACGCCTGAGCGGCCATGGTAACGTCGCCGCTGTCGAAGGCGGCGATTCCTAGCATCTGGCGCAACGACTGGTCGTCCGGCGCCGAGAGCAACCCGGCCTGCGCTTTTGCCTTTGCCTGGCTGTAGTTCTTCGCCCGAATCAGATTCGCGACCGCCTGAGCTGCCGGGCTGAGTGAGGTTGTGGAACCTCCGCCTCCGCCGCCGCTCTCTGAATCGGACCTGGCGACGGATTTACCGTTGAATCTCAACGTGAAATCGTAAAACGCGGTTACCGCGGTGGCACCCCGGTGCGCGGGGCGGTAGGTGGAGTTCTGGGCGATGTCCAGAGCTGCGTCATTGTCGCCGGCGTTCGTCGATTTGATTATCTTGATCGCCTTGTGAGTACCGTCGGCGTTGACCTGAACTTGGACGACGACCAAGCCGCTGCCGGCGATATCTACCGAGGTGCCGCCCTGCTTTACCAGTTTGGCGGGCGAAAACTCGTTCGCGTACTGAGCGCCGGCCGGGACGGCTGCCGGCAAAACCATCACGGCAACGGCGAATGCGGCGATTCCAGAGATACGTTTCATCGGGTTCCTTTACCTCAAGAAGACGGAGTGATGACGATCATACCGCTAAACCGCGAACTCCAACGCGGCGACCTACCGCAGCCGCGACCTCGCCGAGCCTGGACGCCAGATGCGCGAACTGCTCCAGCGTCAGCGACTGGGCGCCGTCCGATGCTGCGTACGCCGGTTCTGGGTGCACTTCAACCAAGAGTCCGTCGGCGCCCGCCGCAACGGCGGCCAAGCTCATCGGTTCCACCAAGCGCGCCAGACCCGTTCCGTGCGACGGATCCACGAGCACCGGTAAGTGCGTGAGCTCCGCAAGCAACGGAACGACCGAGAGGTCGAGCAAGTTGCGCGTCGCCGGATCGAACGATCGCACACCGCGTTCGCAGAGAACGACCGACGGGTTTCCCTCGACGAGTACGTACTCGGCGGCCATGAGCCACTCGTCGACCGTGGCCGCTAGTCCGCGCTTGAGCAGGATCGGTTTTCCGGAGAGACCGGCCTCGCGCAGCAACGCAAAATTTTGCATGTTGCGCGCGCCTATTTGCAACATGTCGGCATATTCGGCGACCACGTGCACGTCGCGTGGATCGAGGACTTCGGTGACGACGGCAAGGTTGTGACGATCGGCAGCCGCGCGAAGCAACGCCAATCCGCGACGACCCAGTCCTTGAAAGGCGTAAGGCGACGTTCGCGGCTTGAAGGCACCGCCGCGCAATACCGTGCCTCCGGCTTCGGCGACGGCGGCAGCAGTCGCCTCGATCTGCGCCTCGGACTCGACCGAACACGGGCCTGCGCAAAGCGCCAGCGTCTCGCCGCCGATCGCGGTGCCGTTACCCAAGCGGACGATGGTACGATCGGCGCGCGCCTCGCGCCGTGCCAAGTGACGCTCGTTCGGGGGCATGGGTTTGGGGTTCGCGCCGAGCGGGTCAGCCTCCGTTAGCACGATGCCGCTCGAGCGCCGTGCGCTCTTTTTTGGAGAGTTGCCTCGTCTGTCCGGAAGCGAGGTCCCCGAGCGAAATCGGGCCGAATCGCAGCCGGGCCAACCCGATGACGGGATGTCCGAGCGCTTCGAACATTCGGCGGACCTGACGATTGCGTCCCTCGTGAATCGTGATATCCACGACGCTGTGGTCGCGCCGCACGGAGACGACGCGCAGTTTAGCGCCGGCCGCCCGGAACTCATCGAGGTCGATTCCGGTGTTGATGCGACGCACGTCCAGAGCGGACAGCCGCCCCCCAATCGTGGCGCGGTAGGTTTTCTCGACACCGAAGTGCGGGTGCAGCAATCGGTTGTTGAGTTCTCCGTCGTTCGTGAGCAGTAGCACGCCGGAAGTGTCGTAGTCGAGGCGACCGACGGGCACGATTCGCGGACCCGGTGGAAGCAGCTGCACGATCGTGGCGCGCCCTTGCGGGTCGCGCATGGTGGTCACGACCCCCGCGGGCTTGTGCAAAACGAGATACGTCGGTTCTTCCGCCGGTTGGATCGGCGCGCCATCCAACTCGACGCGGTCGCCGCTATGGACTAGTGTTCCCAACTGGCGCACGACGCGGCCGTTGACGCGCACACGGCCGCGCGCGATCAGTTCGTCGGCGCCGCGCCGCGACGCGGATCCGGCCTGCGCGAGATACTTGTTGAGTCTAGTGCTTGCCGTTCTCTTCGTAACCGCGCGACATGGAAAGCGCTTCCTTCGTGACCGATTGTAGGAACTCGTCGTTGGTGCGTGTCTGAGCCATCTTGTCGAGGATAATCTCCGTGATGTCGCCCGTGTTGAGTACCGCGGTAGCACGGCGGAGCATCCAGATCTTGCGCATCTCGTCGGGCGAAAGCAAGAGCTCTTCGTGACGCGTGCCGGACCGTTTGATATCGATAGCCGGGAAGACTCGCGACTCGGCGAGTTTGCGCGTCAGGTTGAGTTCCATGTTGCCGGTGCCTTTGAACTCTTCGAAGATGACGTCGTCCATCTTGGAACCGGTTTCGATGAGCGCGGTCGCAATGATGGTGAGCGAGCCGCCCTCTTCGATCTTGCGCGCGGCACCGAAGAAGCGCTTCGGCTTGTGCAGCGACGCGGTGTCGAGACCGCCCGAGAGCGTGCGTCCGGAGCTCGCCACGACTTGGTTGTGCGCACGCGCAAGACGCGTGATCGAGTCGAGAAGAATGACCACGTCTTTTCCAAGCTCCACTAATCGCTTGGCGCGTTCCATGGTCAACTCGGCGACGGCGGTGTGGTTTTCCGGATGCTCGTCGAACGTCGACGCGACCACTTCGCCGTCGATAGTCCGCTGCATGTCGGTGACTTCTTCGGGTCGCTCGTCGACCAGCAGCGCGATGATGTGGGCTTCCGGATGATTGATCGAGATCGAGTTGGCGATGTTTTTGAGCAGCGTCGTCTTACCGGCTTTCGGCGGCGAGACGATTAGCGCGCGCTGTCCCTTGCCGATGGGACAAAAGAGATCGATGACGCGGGTCGAGAGTTGCGTGGAGCGCACTTCGAGTTTGAAGCGCTCCTGTGGATAGATCGGCGTGCCTTTTTCGAAAATGCGCCGGCTTTTGATCGCTTCGGGTTCCAGATCGTTGACTTTGTCGACGCGAATCAAGCCGTAGTACTTTTCGCTCTCTTTCGGCCGGCGAACTTGGCCTTCGACCATATCGCCGCGGCGCAGTTCGAACCGGCGAATCTGCGACTGGCTGACGTAAATGTCGTCGTTGCCGATGATGTAACCGTCGCGCCTCAAAAACCCGTAGCCCTCAGGCAACACGTCGAGAATGCCGCTTGCCATTTCGAGACCCGACCGAGCGGCTTGCGTCGATAGGATCAACTCGACGATGTCGTCTTTCTTGAGTTTGGCCGGATTTGGAAGCTCGATCTCCATCTCGGTGGCGATCGCAGCGAGTTCCGTTTTCGTCTTTTCAGCGAGTTGCGCCGCAGTCGGAGGCGGCGGCGACAAGTCGGGCTGGGGGAATTGGTCGTGAAACTGACCAGGGTGTTGGCCGAAGCGCCGATGGCGCGAACGGCGACGACGACCGCCGCCTCCCTGAGGTGGGCGCACGTCGTTGATGGGTCGATGTTCGGTTTGCAGAGGATTATCTCTCTCGCGGAGCCGCACGCGCCGAACAGCGTCGATTCGCGGGCGAGGCTGCCTCGCAATCGGATCGGTGACGCGCACGTGGGGGAATGTCAAGGCGTCGCGGCTGTTACGAACGTACAAGCTGCGCGACGCCCACACTATACCACAGGCCTAGAGACCTGTCGAGTTATCGCCGTTCACGGCGGGCTCAAGCGCGCGGGTCCGCTCACGAAGGGGCTCCCGGCCTCGTAAAAGCGCAGCAGGCGGTGCGCGGCTTTGCGGATTCCGATGCGCCGGCTCTTTCGAACTTTGTGAGGCAGGCGTCCCGGCACCGCCAGCCACAACCCCGGATGGGTCAGTGGGTCGGCGCCGTCGAGGAGACGGTCGATGTCGAGCGCCCGGCACAAACGCCCCGGACCCCGGCACAAATCTCGCACCGAGTCCACCTGCCGCCGGCGCCGCATGAGCTCCAGGCCTTCGAGCGGCTCCAGGGCACGGACCAGCACCCCCGCACCCAGCCCGGCGCTTTCGCTGGACATGTTGAAGCAGAACGACGTTCCGTATATTTGATAGACGTAAGCGCGATGCGGCGGTCCGAACAAGGTGGCATTGCGAACGCTTCTCCCCGTGAAAGCGTGGCACGCGGGGTCGCCCGGTAAATACGCCTCGGTCTCGACGATTCGCCCGGCGGTCAAACCCTCGGCTTGTCGACGCACGAGCACGCAACCGACGAGCGCGCGAGCAAGTGCTAGCGTTTCCTCAGGTAACTCCCCTGGCGCGAGACGCCGGAGAGCGATCACGCGGCGACGTTGAGCGCGACCTCGGCGCGCGCGCGTTGGGCGAGGTCACTGTCCGGCAACGGCTCCACGCTGAAATCATCGAGCTGATTCAAGACGCACCGGAGCCGTACGTACGGCAGGACCAGCGCTTCGGGAACCGTTCGGCGGTCCGCTAGATCTTCGATCAGCGCGGCGTCGTCCAAAGCAAACCGGATGCGTCCCCGGCCGCGCGCGTGCAGCGCACGAGCCACGGCGGTTAATGCGGCGTAGCCAGCGGCCCTTTCGGGAAGCGACGTACGGGCCGCCCTAAACGGTACGCGCAGCAGGTGCTGCGCATCGGCGGTGCCGACCCTGGCGTAAGCGACTCCGCCACCGCGCGGGTCGGCGGCGTAGCCCACTTCCGCATCGATTGCCGGGCTTGGGCGTTTCGGTCGTCGCGTTGCCATCATCACTCTATCCTTCCCCAATTCTATGGCGAACGTACGTTCGCTGTCAAGGGAACCCTGATGGCCCTCAAGAGCTCCTGATAGAGGGCAACCATCCGGTCGACCTGAGCCTCCACCCTGAACCGCTGGGCCGCCAGCCGCGCAGTCGTCGCCGACGCTTGGTCGGCAATCGGGGGAACCGCGCGGAGTGCACCGGCGAAAGCGTGGGCCGTCCCGGGGACGACCTGCCCCGCAAAGCCGAGTACGTCGCGATTTTGGGGAGCATCCGCGGCAATCACGTTGGCACCGGCCGCCAACGCTTCCGCGAGAACCAGACCTTGCGTCTCGGTAGTGCTCGGCATACAGAAGGCATCGCAGCTGGCGTACAGATCCGGCAACTGCTCGCGCGCGACGATCCCGAGGAAGCGCGTGCGCGCTCCGACGCCGCACTGTCGCGCGCGCTCCTCCAGCGCTTCCCGTGCGGGCCCGTCGCCCGCGAACACCAGCCGCAGCGAAGGATCGGCGGCGATGGCCATGGCGTCCACGAGCAGTTCCAGATTCTTTTCCTTCGCAAGCCGCGACACGCACAACGCCAAACGGTCGCTCGGCCCGGCGCCCGCGAAGGCTCGCAACGCGTCGTCGCGACTTCCCGCTCCAAACGCGGTCACGTCGATCGCACTCGGCACGACTTCGATGCGCACGCCGACGCCAAGTTCGCGCAACCGCGTGGCCATCGCCGGCGTCGGCACCACGACCGCATCCGCCGAGTTCGCAAAAGCTCGCGTCAACTGCGATGCCGCGTAGCGCGTCGCGTTGGGTTCGAACGGCACGTAGTGAGCGTACGCCTCGAGTTGCGTGTGGTACGTGTACACCAGCGGCATGCCGTAGCGGCGCGCGTACCGCAGGCCCATCCACCCGGTGACGAACGGCGAATGCACGTGCACCAGTGAAAGGCGCTTGATGACCGTGTTGAGGTTGCGCCGGCTGACCAGCGGCAGCGTCAAGCGGTATGGAGTGCGCGTCGGCAACGGCAGCGACGGCATTCGAAACACCGGACCGTCGGCTTCGTCGTAGCCCGGCACGCGCGGCGCGAAACAGTACACCTGATGACCGCGATCGCGCAACCCTTCGGCGAGCGTATCGATCGACGCGACCACGCCGTTGACTACCGGACGGTAGACCTCGGTGAAAAATCCGACGCGCATGGGCTCCTTAGGCGTTTGAGGGCACTAAAAGGAGGGAGCTCCTGCCAAAATGCTACTTTCGGCATTTGCCGTGGTTTCGCTGGCCGTGCTATATTGCCCGGGTCAGACCCGGCTGCCGAATTTGGCAGCCCGCGAACGCGGTCGTCGACCGGTTCGCTAGGAACGTCGAACATGCCAGGGGCTCCGCGGAGCCTCGGCACCCGGCCTTCCACGTTGCCGTTTCCAAGAGACTTTCTTCGGATCCGCGCGCAGTGCGGCTCAGTCTCCGTCGTTCGTCGGCTTGCTCGGTGTGCAAACGAACCTCGTGACGGGTCGAGAGTGAAAGGAAATCCGAACTTGATCGGACGCGGCCCCCTTCGTTTAACCCACGTTCTCGGCGTCGGCATGCTGACTGCCGTCCTCGTGTGCGCCAGCTTCGGGATTCACCCGGCGTCGGCGCTCGCAGCCACCAACGACGCCCCGCAAGTTCGGGCTACCCATACGATCACGTTCGAATCGAACGGCACGGTGACGCAGCAGGTAAGCGGCGCCGCGACCGTCGGCGAGTTTCTTCGCGAGCACGACGTGACCGTCGGCGCTCACGATTTCGTCGATCCGGCAATCGACGTACCGCTTTCCGACGGACTGGTCGTCACCTATCGCGCCGCGGTAGCCGTAACCATTCAAAATGGTAGCGAAACTATTTCAGCGTCGACGTCCGCGCAAAGCGTCGGCGCACTTCTCGACGAGCAGCATCTCCGTCTCGCTCCGGGCGACGTCGTCCAACCGGCAGTGGCCGACGCGCTGCCGGCAAACGGCCTCGTGCGCATCGATCGCGTTAACACGTGGATGCGCGACGAAAAGCACGTCCTGCCCGCAAAAACGGTTCGTCAATTCGACTATTTGTTACGGCCCGGAGCGACCAAGACGATTTCGCAAGGCGCTCCCGGCGAGCGCGACGTCATCGTACGTTACACCCGGGGTGACGACGGAACCGTGCAACGCTGGGTGGTCGCCTCGCACGTGACGCGCGCGCCGCGTTCGCGCATCGTGGCCGTCGGCGCGGTCGAATATCGAGAGTTCGCGCGTTTTGAAGAGCGCGGCGTCGCCCACATGGCGTACGTCGCGGCAAGTGCGATGCAAATGGTCGCAACCGCGTATACTGCGGCCTGCGCCGGTTGCGGCGGCATCACGGCGATCGGTCGGCCGGCCGGTCACGGAATCGTCGCCGTCGATCCGCGCGTCATTCCGTTGGGCACGCGGTTGTACATTCCCGGGTACGGCGCGGCCGTCGCCGGCGATACCGGAGGGGCGATTCACGGTCTTCGCATCGACTTGGGATTCAACTCGTTGCGCGAAGCGATGCTCTTCGGCCGGCGCGAAGTAACCGTTTACCGCTTGAAGTGACCGCTTCCGCCCACCCGCGCGCGCTGCTCGCGCGCTGGGGGCTGCGTCCCCGTAAACGCTACGGGCAGAACTTCCTCGTCGATCCAACGGCCGCACAGCGCATCGCGCGGCTGTGCGTTTCTTCCGGCGACGCGCACGGCCGCGCGCGCGTTATCGAGATCGGAGCCGGCACCGGCGCGCTTACGCAGGCGTTGCTCGAAGCCGGCGCCGAACTGACCGCGCTCGAGATCGATCCCGATTTGGTAGCGCTACTGCGCTCGCGCGAAGATCTCGCGATCCGCGGAGATCGTGCAGAGCGATGCGCTGGAATTCGACTACGCGAGCTGGTCGCAAGGCGCGCCATGGCGCGTTGCGGGCAATCTGCCGTACAATGTCGCGACGGCGCTGGTCGTCGGGTTCGCGGAGATGTCGCACGGTCCCGAGTCGCTCACCGTTATGGTGCAAAAGGACGTCGCCGATCGCCTGGTCGCGGCGCCCGGTACTTCTTCGTACGGGAGTCTTTCGGTGGCGGTGCAATACGCGCACCACGTCGAGCGCGCGTTTACGCTCGGACCGGGCGCGTTTTATCCGTCCCCAAAAGTACGGTCGACACTCGTTCGGATAATTCGCCGCGAGAAGCCTGCGGTCGCGCCGCGCGACCTCGCGCTCTTTCGGAAGGTCGTTCGCGGTGCGTTCGCGTACCGGCGCAAGACGCTCGTTAACAGCCTCGCACTTGCGCTCGATATGCCGCATTCGGCCGTCGCGCGGGCGGTCGCGGCCAGCAGCCTCTCTCCGGAGCTACGTGGTGAACGACTCGATCTCGACGATTTCGCCCGCTTGGCCGACGCGCTGGCCGAAGGATAGTTTCAGGAGCGTTTGGGCGTGGTGCTTGGCCGCGCTCGTCGCCGCGCTCCTCATCGGAGCGTTTGCCGCCGGTATCCGCGGCACCAACGCACTGCCGATGCGCACGATCAACCCGGTGGTGATCGATCTCTCCATTGCCCTGCAGTTTCTTCTCGAAGGGATCCTCGTAGCCGGCCTGCTTTATGCGTTGCCGCGCTTGTCGAAGTTCAGCTTGCGCGAACTCGGCCTGCGCGCCCCGAGCGCCGGAGTGCTGGGAGTTGCGGTCGCCGGAGCGGTGCTTATGGCGGTCGTCGCCGACGGGAGCGCGTCGCTGATCGACTATTTAGCGCATAGCAAGCACCAACAGGAAACCGTGGAGATTTTCAAGGCGCTGCACGACCCGCTCACCATCGCGATTTTCGCGGCGTTTGCGGTCGTCTTTGCACCGTTTGCCGAAGAAACGATTTTTCGCATGTTCTTCTTCAACTTCGGCCTGCGCTACGGCGGATTCTGGGGCGGGACCGTGACGAGCTCCGTGTTGTTCGGCTTCGCCCACGGTGATGTCTACGAGGCGCTCCCGCTCGCGCTCGGCGGCGTCGTTCTTTGTTTCGTGTACTACCGAACGCGTAATGCGGTCGCGCCGATGATCTCTCACGCACTCTTTAACGCGCTTTCAATCGTCGCACTACTCGCCGTTCCTAAGCTTAGCTCCCCATAGCTTGATGTGCCGCCTCGACGACGGTACCGGCGGGAATGCCGAGCGTTTCGAGATACTCCAGGCGATGCTTCAGGGATGGCGGCTTGGTCGTCGTTGCGAGGCGGCGGTCGAAGCCGCGGTCGCGGACGTGACGGCCAACGAGATGAACCGCCGACGGATTCGGTTCGTCGTACCAGTCGGGATGATGAGCCAGCCAAAGGCCCACTATCGGTATACCGCCGCGCGCCATGGCGACGTGCAGCGGGCCCGCCGGAACGCCGACGAGTAACGCCGCCCGAGCGGCCAGCGCTTTGTAGAGCCGCGCGAACGGTTCGTCCAGGCCGGTGAAGAGTTCGCGGAAGCCGGCTGCGCCTTCGCCGGCGTCTTCGTCGTCCATCGAAATAAAGCGCCAGCGGCTATCGTCACGACGCATGGCCTCGACGAAGGCGCGCGCTTCCGATTCGTCGCCCCAGTTCTTTCGCGCGGCCGTAACGCCGGCGCGCGAAAGGATGCCGAGCCGCGTACCCGGCGGCGCAAACGCCGCCAGACGTTCGTCAAGCCGTTGCTGGGTTCGCGCCGGCGGCGCAAAGTCGATGGCACTGGCTAGCGGGCGTGCGAGATCGAACGACGCGAGCCGCTCCTTACGCACCAGCAAGCGTGCCAAGTTGCGCGCCTTGGTATGAAACGGAAACGCGGTACGGCCCTCCGTTTCAGGATAATCGGTCCAGAGCAGCACGTCCGGCGCAAACGCTCGCACGGCAGAATCCAGCGGCGCCGGCAACACGAGCTCGACGCGGCCGCCGCGGAGCCTGCGCCGTTCGACGCCGAGGTGCGCGGCGCCGAGCGCGGCGCCGTCACCGGGCGAACGCACGCCGCTAGAAAGCGACAGAAAACGCGGACTGCCTTCCATAATGCAGCCGTAGTCGTCGCCAAAACGCACGATGGCGTAGCGGTTGCTCGGTTCGAGCAGCCCCCCAATCGCGCCGAGATGCGTCCAATCGCCGAGTCCGTGCGGCCAGTAGATCAACACGCGTGAATCGCGCACGCTCGCAAAGCGCCCGCGATCCTCACGCATCGCCCGTGCGACGTGCAGGCGCGACGGCGTGGACGTCATTTCGCCGGCACCGGAACGCCGCCGCAGAGCGCTGCCGGCATTCGTCCCGCCAAGCTCGCAAAGAAGGCGCGTGCGTCGGTGTCGTACGCCGGACACGCGACGAAATTCGGATCGGGATGGGGATCGAGGCGGACCGCAGGATTCACGGCCGCCACCGCCCATACGCCTTCGTCGCGACGGGGTAGCGTCACCGCGGCGTTCCCGTCGCGCACGGCCACCGCCCGGGCGTATGCGGGCCAATCGACGATATACGGCCAACGCCCGGGACGCACCGCGGTGTCGGTGAAGATCAGCAGCGTGACGACGAGCGCGAACGGAATCATCGCGCGCGCAAACCTCGGAAACCGCCGCAATCCAAAGGCCGCAGCAATCGCCGCGGCCGACAAGAGCGGCGCGGTGTAGTGCGAGCCGATCCGACTCGGCTCGTAATTCCACGGTTGCATGAAGACGATTTCGACGAGCAACGGGGTCGCCAGCAGCAGCCATCGTCCGACGGCGACCGGCGCGAACGCAAACGGAGCGAGGAGGAGCGACACCAGTGTGAACTTGCCGCTAACGTCGTGCACGGCCAACCCATACGGCGGGTCGTTTGGACGAACGCCGTACATCCTTTCGATGCCCCAGTACGCGGCGGCGTTGATCGACGAGAGCAGCACCAAGGCAACGCCGATGCGGCGATCCCACCAGAGCGCGCACGCCGCCCCGAACCATCCGACGAACAAAACCTCGTCTTCCTTGAGCCCGAGCAGCAGCAGCCCAAACGTCAAAGCCGGCAAGAGCGCGCGCTTCCTCACCGCGAGCGCTCCACAAAAAACGAACAGCGGCACGAAGACGTTTTCCGAGAAATTGTCGTATGCAATTCCCTGCGCGGAGGGCGTCAGCAAGTAGGCGATTCCGAGCACCGCGGAGGCGCGTGGCGATACGCCGATCTCGCGCGCGAACCATGCGAGCGGGATCGCCGCCAGCGCAACCGCCAGTACTTGCACGGCGATGAGCGTCTCGGCGCGCGGAACCAGCGCGATCAAGGGGACGAGAGCGGCGAGCACCCACGAATCGTGCACCTGAAAATGCGGCCGCCATTCACCGAAGTTCCACGACGAGCCGCCACGCAAGTTGACCAGCGTCTGCAGGTACGTTCCGAGGTCGGCACCATAGCGGAGCGCGTAGAGACGATTCAAATCGTACGCGACGTATACGACGACGAAGGCTACGATCGCCCAATATAGCGGCCGCATCCCGTCGAATCGCACCAGCGCTCTATCGCCCGTGGGCGCGCACTCGGTCGACGATCGCGCGCAACCGATCGATAAAACGGGCGGGCGCGAACGTCTCGGCGTGCGCCCGCAGTTCTGACGCGTCGTACGCCGCCGGCTCGAAATCGCGCAAAGCGCGAGCCAGCGATTCCGGCGACGGTTCGTCGAAAAATGCACCGGTCGTCCCGTCGACGATCGTCTCTAGCGCGCCTCCCGCGCGAAACGCGATAGTGGGACGTCCGGCGGCGGCGGCTTCCAGGGGAAGTAGACCGAAATCTTCTTCCCCCGCAACGATGGCTGCGCGGGCGTCACCGAGCAACGCGTTCATACGCGCGTCGTCCACGTATCCGAGCATCGTCGTGGTCGTGCCGCGCGCGCGGATGCGCAAGTCGTGCTCCGCCGGGCCGGTCCCGGCTACCAGCAGTTTCATGCCGGCGAGGCGTGCGGCCTCGATCGCGAGCTCGACGCGCTTGTACGGCAGCAGCCGTGACGCGAT
Source organism: Vulcanimicrobiota bacterium (assembly GCA_963786105.1). Lineage (GTDB taxonomy): Bacteria > Vulcanimicrobiota > Vulcanimicrobiia > Vulcanimicrobiales > Vulcanimicrobiaceae > Tumulicola. The sequence continues at coordinate 2,029 of CAWAXX010000015.1, read as the reverse complement.
GATGAAGTAGTCGCCGCTCCCGCTGCCGATCGTGAAACGATCGACGTCGACCGGGCAGTGCAGCACTTCCGAATCGCGCCCGTAAAACGCGCGAATCCTCCGGGCGACGTTGCGCGAGTTGGCGACGAAGGCCGTTGGACGTTGCGCTGCGACGCGGTCCCACGCGACGAGCCGGTCGACCAACGGGCGAGCGAGACGCGGGAACATCGCGCCGCCGCGAGCGCGCCCTAATCCCCCGACGTAATCGTCGTAGGCGAAGGCAAAGCGGCTGACGGTGTTGATGTAGCAGACGTGCACGCTCCCCGGAGGAACGATCACGCCTTTCGCCCACGCCGTCGTGGAGCTCACGATCGTATCGTATCCGGTAAAGTCGAACGCTTCGAAAGCGCGCGGATAGAGCGGCGCGAGCGCACGAAAATAGCGATTTGAAAACGGGACGCGCGCGAGATACGACGCGCGCACCCTGCCCGGCGCCACGAAATCCCCCGTTAGGCGTTCGTCGTAGAGGGCCGTGTACACCGGCGCATCCGGCCACGCTTGCGCGATTCTCGCAAAGACGCGTTCGGCGCCGCCGCGTTGATTCAAATAGTCATGAACGAGCGCCACGTTCAAAGGAAGCTCTGATTTATTCCAAATCCAGGAAGCGAGGGCCGGGGATAAATCTGCGCTTCCTCAGTTTTGAGGGTTTGCGTCGCGCGGCAGAACCAGCGCGATCGTCGGATTGCCGAGGTAGGCGCGCGCCACGCGCTGCACGTCCTCAGGCGTTGTCGCGGAAATGGCGCGCAGGGCGCGGCCGAGGAAATCGGGCGAGTCGCTGCCTTGGGCGAATACCGCCGCCAGCCAGGCGCGCGTCTCGAGCGTCGTCGCTCCGGTGGCGAAATCGCCCGCGGCCTCCGCTTTAAACTCGTCGATGGAACCCTGCAAGCGCGTTGCCGCCAGCACGTTGACGATCGAGAGCGCCGTGGCAAAAGCCCGGCTGGGATTCCCGATGCCCCCGTTGACGTACAACACGAGATGGGCGGGCGCGCGATCGTACGAGTAGTCGGCGCCCACCGCACGCGAGGCAAACGTCGGCGAAACGACGCCGGGGACTTGGGCGATCTCCGCAAGCGTTCGACGCACGAAGGCCGCCAGCACGAGCATCGGACCAAAATCTCGGCTCTCGACACCGGGTGCGGGATACTGGGCGATGAGCCAAGGCGACGCTACGTCGCGGTGCGCGACGATCTCTCGCGAGATGCCGTGCAGCGGTGGAACGCGCACGGTTACGGCAGACGTGGTGCCCTCGGGCAATGCGTCGGCAAGCGACGAGAGCGCGGTGCCGTCGAGTGAGTCGAGCCGTCCGGCCGCGCTGACGAACGCTCCACCGCGGCGATAGTACGTACGATAAAACGCCGCCGCGTCGGAAGGAACCAGTTGGGCGAGCGAAGCCGCCGTGCCCAACGACGGCAAGCCTGCGTTCGCTTCGGTCGAAGAGGCTTGGTTGAGCATGTCGAGTCCGACCTGCAGCGCGTACTGCGAATATTGCTGGGATTGTGCGAGTTCGCGCATCAGCGCCGCGCGCGCTTCGCGCACGGTCGCCGGGCTGAAGTCGGGTGCGCTCAGCGCCTGCCGCATCATCGCCACGGCCGCCGGCGCGTCGGCTGCCAACGCCTCGACGTAAAAGCGAACGTCGCCAGGATCGACGGAGAAGCGCACCGAGCCGCCGTTGGCCGCAACGGCTTGCTCGAGCGGCATCGTCGCCGCCTGGGACTTCGAAGGCAGCGTCACCGGCGTGCGCAAAATCGTTTGCGCGACCAGTGCGGCGAGGCCGTTTTGCTTCATCGTTTGGCGATCGAGCCCGGCGCGTACGACGATTACGACGCCGACGAGCGACGAGCGTGGGTCGGATTGCCGCACGATCGTCGTAGTGTTGAGATTCTCGACGATCGGCGCGGGCAGTTCGTCGCTCGAACGCACCGTCGCGGGCGTCGCGGCTGCAAGCGCGACCGACATCGCCACCAAAACGGCACGCATCGTCACGAAGGGG
>CAWAXX010000014.1:0-305481 GCA_963786105.1 Vulcanimicrobiota bacterium | reverse complement strand
TGGCGGGAGCGTGTAGGAATCGAACCTACCAGTCACCTTGCGGCGACCTCAGCGATTTTGAAGACCGTGCGAACCACCAGATTCGTACGCTCCCACGAGGGCCTAAAACCCCGATAACGGCGTTCCAGACGCGGGCAACGCACTCCCACATTTCGAGCGGCAGTGATATCGTGGTATCCTCATCCGGTGGACGCAATCTGGGGTCTAGGAGCCCGGTACTGCGTACGCCAAGACGCGCACGCATTCGCGTTGCTGTGGGGGCTGCTTTTGGCGCTCGCCGGCGCGGCATTCATCGTGCGCAGGCAAGGTAGGCGTTTCGAGGCGGCCGTTCTTCTGCTTCTTGCGGTCGGTACCGGCGCGCTCGGGTCAATTATCTTCTACGGGTGTTACGCTTCTGCGCCGTACTCGATGGGACTCGGTGCGCCGAACATTTCCGCTGCAAGCCTTACCACGTTCACGTGCCTGAGCCAAGGCGCCTTGGGGAGGGCCAGCGCATGGACGGTTATCGCGCTGTCGTGCAGTGCCGCTCTCGGATTGCTCGCCTGGAGCCGGTTACACGCCGGGAATGCGGGGCTTCGTGCCGGTCTCTACGTCAGTGCGGGGCTATTGCTGCTCGTCGCAGCCGCCGCCGGCTTCGGTTCATTCTTTGTTTTCTCTTGGTGCTCGTCGAGCCGCTTGTTTTAGCTCGTGACGCCCGGATACACGGTCGTTCTCCTCGCGATGGATCACTTGCAAATGGCCGTCGCGCAGGATCTGTCCTCGCGATACTGTCCGCACGACAAAGCCGTCTTCCTGATGAGGTTTTGGGCGCTTTTTGCGGTCTTTGCCGCGGCCGTTCTTGCGGCGTTCTTAACGGCAAACCGCAACACGACGCGCCCGTCGGCCCGAATGACGCTGTACATCGTCGCCGGCGCTCTGCTGCTTTTTGCGATCGGCAGAGGCGCGCTCGTTCTCTACGGCATATCCGGTTGCAGCGGCGCGGCCGCGGAAGGCCTCATTTGGGATTGGCCATGGTAAATGGAGCGCAGAAGGTTGTCCCTACGGGGTCAACTTGAAGACGATTCCGTTTCCGCTTTTACCACCTTGGTGCGTCGTCCCGTAAAGCGTGCCGTTCACGGACACCAGGGACGCATACGGATTTGCGCCGTCCGGGGCGACGCCCGTGAACCTGTACAGGACGCGTTCCGTGCCGGTCGTGCTCACCTTGAAAATGGTTCCGTTGCCGCTATTACCGCCGTAGAACGTCGCGCCGTAGAGCGTTCCGTTCAGGGCGATCAAGCCCGCATACGGGTTTGCGCCGTCCGACGCGCCTTTGAAGCTGTAAAGGGCGCGTTCCGTGCCGGACGTGCTCACCTTGAAGACGCTTCCGTTGCCGCTTTTACCACCCTCGTACGTCGTGCCGTAAAGCGTACCGTTCAAGGCGGCCAACCCCGCGTAAGGGTTTGCGCCGTCCGGCGCGCCTTTAAAACTGTAGATGACGTGTTCGGTGCCGGACACGCTCACTTTGAAGACGGTTCCGTTGCCGCTAGTACCGCCGCGGTAGGTCGTGCCGTAGAGCGTTCCGTTCACCAGGGTCAGGCCCGCAGCCGGGTTTGCGCCGTCCTGCGCGCCTTTGAAACTGTAGAGAACGCGTTCCGTGCCGGACGTGCTCACAGTGAAGACGCTTCCGTTGCCGCTTTTACCACCCTCGTACGTCGTGCCGTAAAGCGTGCCGTTCACGGCGACCAAGGCAGCATACGGGTTTGCGCCGTCAGGCGCGCCTGCGAAGCTGTAGAGGACGTGTTGTTTCCCGGACGTGCTCACCTTGAAGACGGTTCCGTCGCCGCTCTTACCACCTAAGGACGTCGTGCCGTAGAGCGCGCCGTTTACTGCGACTAGTCCCGCCGACGGGTTTGCGCCGTTCGGGGCGACGCCGGTGAAGCTGTGGAGCACGCGTTCCGTGCCGGACGCGCTCACCTTGAACACCGTTCCTAAGCCGCTTTTGCCGCCCTCGTAAGTCGTGCTGTAGAGCGTGCCGTTCACGGCGACCAGAACCGCCAACGGGTTTGCGCCGTCCGGGGCGCCTGCGAAGCTATAGAGCGACTTGAAACCGACGCCCGCACGCGGCCGTCGATCGAACGAGGTGTCCGGCCAACGTGAGGAACCCACTGCAAGGCTCTGCGGCGCGGCAGGAAGCGGCGATGACGTACCGTGTTGTGAACAGCCTACCAGGACGCCGAGACCGAGTGCGAAGAGAATTGGAGAACGGCGCATCTTGAAAACCTCCAGTTGCGATACGTCTCTGACCTTCGCCGGCAAGGCGCCTACGTTCTCTTTTCGGCGAGAAAGCGGTTCTTTAAACAGGTTTGTCTTGCGGGTTCAACGTGAAGATCCTGACCCGGAAAGACTGTTTCGAAGCTCGGGGCGCAAATCAGCGCTTAGGAAGCCACGTGACCGAGCACAGACCGCGGTTAGGTATTCGCAAACGCCTCGGCGTCGTCGGCAATCAGCATGTCGAGTCGCGAGGTTTCGGGTGGAAGGCGTTTGGCCAACGGATAGCGCGCGACGAACGTGGGATCGTTCAATCGCTCGCCTATCGTTCGGCCCTCGATCTTTGCATTGATCTCGTCGTAGCTCAGAGGATCGCTGTGTTCGCGAATCCAGTCGGCGACCTCGTCGTCGGAGGCGGCGTGCGCGATCGCCGCCCGCAATAGCGCTTCAGGAATTTCGAGCGCGTTGAGCAGACTCGAGCTGAAGCCGGTAATTTGGTATTCGCCGATGTTGCCGCCAGGAAGCGTCGCACGCAGCTTGTCGACCGTCCGCGCCGCCATGAGCAGGCTCAATCCGGGTAAAAGCTCGCGCGGGCTGCGAGGCGGCTGCTGCGTGAGGTCGAGTGGTTCCATATCGCCGATTCTTGTCATATGCGCCGGCAAACCCCTCGGTGTCCCGAGGCGTGGCTGCTGCTACGGGGTCAACTTGAAGACGATCCCGTCACCGTTCGTGCCCCCTTGGCCCGTCGTACCGTAGAGCGCGCCGCTCACGACGGTCATGCCCGCGACCGGGTACTTTCCGTCTGCCGGGGGGCCCGCGAAACTGTAGAGGACGTGTTCGGCGCCGGCCGTGCTGACCTTGAAAATGGCTCCGTTGCCGGTCGCACCACCGTACTGCGTCGAGCCGTAGAGGGTGCCGTTTAGCGAGATCAAGCGTGCGTACGGGGTTGAGCCGTCCGGCGAACCCTTGAAACTGTAGATGACGTGTTCGGCACCCGATGTGCTCACTTTGAAAACCGTCCCTTTGTCGCTTGAACCGCCGTACTGCGTCGTGCCGTAGAGCGTGCCGTTTACGTCGATCAGACCTGCATAGGGGGTTGAGCCATCCGGTTTCCCTTTGAAACTGTGTAATACGTGTTCCGTGCCGGACGGGCTTACTTTGAACACCGTTCCATGGTTGCTCGAACCGCCGTTTAAGGTTGTTCCGTAAAACGTGCCGTTTACGAGAACGAGATCTCCTACCGGATATACGCCGTCTAAGGGTGTTTGATTGACATTGAAGCTGTAGACGACTTTCTCCGCGCCGGACGCACTCACTTTAAAGACCGTCCCGATGCTGGTCGCGCCTCCGAACTGAGTGGTGCCGTAAAACGCGCCATTCAGCGCGACCAGCCCTCCTGGCGGATTTTCGCCATCCGGATTGCTTTTGAAACTGTAGAGGACGTGTTCGACGCCGGACGCGCTTACCTTAAAGACCGTCCCGTAATCGTTTGTGCCACCGTTCGAAGTCGTGCCGTAGAACTCACCGCTCTTGACGGCCAGCCCCGCCATCGGGTACCTGCCGTCACTCGGGGGACCAGCAAAGCTGTAAACTACGCTTTCCTTGCCGGAGGTGCTTATCTTATAAACGCTTCCACTGTTGTTAGCACCACCGTGCTGCGTCGTCCCGTAGAGCGTGGCGTTCGATAAGAGCAGCGGTCCGAATGGGCTGGCGCCGTCTGGAATGGCCCCAAAACTGTAGAGCACCTTGAAGCTAAGATCCGGCCGCTGCCGCAGCATGATTTCCGATCGACGTGAGGCGTACATCGAATCACCGCTCTGCGGTTGGGCGGGAAGCGGCGAGGAAGACGCGTGTTGCGAACAGCCGACAAGGACGCCGAGACAGAGCGCTGAGGGTATGGAAGAACGGCGCATTTTGAAAACCTCCAGGTGAGGAACACCTCTAGGTGGTCAGCAGTCCGCCAGGCTTCTCCTGCTTTTGGAAGCCTTACGTGCTGCTCGGTCTCAGGCTCGAGGGAATACCGAACGTTCCGTCCACGACTTCGACGAAATTTCGCTCTTCGCGCAAGATCAGGCGTTTGGATTGAGCGCGATCGAAATTCTTACGCCCCTCGGGATCGTTCTTTAAACGCGCTCGGTACGCTTCGTACGATGCGAGGCTGTCGAATGCGATCAATCCCCACGCGACGTCGTTGGTTCCTTCGTACGGAAGAAAATAGCCGACGAGATGACCTCCGCAGCGAGGAATGATGCGGCTCCATTCTTCGGCATACGCCTTGAACTCGTCGCGCTGAAAGGGATCGATCTGATAGCGAATGACGCAGACGATCGTCATGCGTGTCCTCCTTGAATTCGGCTCGGTGAGTGCAAAACGATTGACGGATACAACGGCGGCGCTCGCCGCCGCCATGCTCGCCAACGCCTCTCGGCGGCTTACGGTTGCGGCGTCCATCAGACGAGCACGGTAACGCGTCGTACGCCGAAAGGGTGACCATGGACCCTCGTCGGCCGCCGGCCAGTGCGAAGCCCTTGCCTCTTGCTCTCGCCGGCATGGCGCGATCGAACGCGGCCTGGGCGGAGTTCGCGGATTAAGCGGCGTATACCACGGCGCAACTCTTAAAGCTAGAGAGTGACTGGGACCCAAGCGCCTTTGCAAAAGGGCTACGCTCGATTTGCAATAGCGCCAGACCCAGCGCGACCAGAATCCTCGAGGGAAGCGGTGACGTTAAAGTCTGCTCGGTTTTGTTCATTTCTCATGTTCGTGCAACTTCTCAGCGGGTGCAGCGGAGGGGGCTTCCCCGAAGGTTCGTCGATGCGGGTATTGCCAGGGCTTCGCAGCGGCGACTTCCTATCGCGACCCTTACCCGTTGCGCACGAGCTAGGCGGTCGACGACGGCTCTACGTCACATCGGCCGATCCGTATTTTTTTAGTGCGTACCGTCTTCCACTCCGTAGCGGAGAGAGACCGAAAATCAGAAAAACCGGAGTAAACGAACCCGTTCCAATCGCAGACGATCGCAACGACTTGTACGTCGGAAGCTTTAGCGACGGGACAATCTATACGTATGCACTACCCTTAGCGCCGACGTTCGATCTTGCAGAGTCGGCGACTACTTTTCCCAAAGCTTGGTCCACTGCCCCGTTCGCTCGTTCGCGTTCTCGCGGGGCGATTGACGCGGCCTTACCCGCCTCAAGTGGAGGCGTGCCTTCAGGTCTTGGGGATTTGTCCGGCCTAGCCACGGATGGGGAGTATCTGGATGTCGCGGGCGCCGGTCCGAGGGACGAAAAAGTGCTCGAATACCGGCTGCCCCTCGTGATGGGCGAAAAGCCATCAGGCTCGATAACGGGCTTTTCGATGTTCGACTTCATCGGAGTTGCCGTAAGAAATAAGACTCTGTACGTAGCGTCAACCGTAAATGGCACCGTCGGAGCATATACACTGCCGCTTAAGTTCAACGAGCGGCCCGAATACACCATAGTGACCGTCCCGGAGAGCGACGGTGCTAGTGGCGTCGCCGTAAACGGCAGCGGTACCCGCCTGTACGTTTCGTCGTACTCGGTCGGCGTTGTAGATGAGTTCAAGCTGCCGTACCAACCTGGCGAAAAACCGAAGATCCTGGAAACCAGTGGACGCCCGTACGGCATCGCCGTTGGCGGGAACCATCTCTTCGTCACGGCCGGTGACGTATACGCGTATCGGTTACCGCTAACGTCGAGTTCGGGACCGGACGCCGTCGTGCCGTTTTCGGGATTCGCTGCCGGAGTCGCCGCAGGCCAATGACCGATGCGGTCCTCTCGACGGCGTAAACTTGAAGACCATCCCGCTAAGATTCTTGCCGCCTTCGCTCGTCGTGCCGTAAAGCGCGCCGGTCGACGCTACTAAGCGTGCGTACGGAGTTGCGCCGTCAGGCGCGCCCTTGAAACTGTATATGACGTGTCCTACGCCGGACGTCGTCACCTTGAAAATGGTTCCGTTTCCGCTCGTACCGCCGGCGTACGTCGTGCCGTAAAGCGCGCCGGCCGACGGTACTAAGCGTGCGTACGGAGTTGCGCCGTCAGGCGCCCTTGAAATTATATATGACGTGTTCTACGTTGGAAGCTGGACGAGAATACACGCAAAAACAAGAATACGAGCGCATGCTTTGCTCGCTCCGTACGTCTCTCGGAGATGGCAAAGTTTCGGATCTCATGAAGCTCGGGGCCAAGTGGGCAGAGGATGGCGCCATAGCATTGGCCTTAAAGACTTAAGGGCGCACCTTCGTCCGCAAGGCCTTTTGCGAATCGGCGGGATACTACTCGCGACATGGACACAGCCGCTCAGTACGCGCTGGCCTACGCACTGACGACCACCGCCGGCGTGCGCGCGTTGCTCGCGCTCGCGGCGGTGGCAATCTCCGCCCACTTCAATCTCATTCATCCGCCCGATGCCTTTGCGTGGCTCGGGTCACCTGTCGCCATGTGGGTACTCGGCGGGCTGGCTGTCGTTGAAATTTTTGCCGACAAAATTCCGCTGCTCGATCACACGCTGCACGTTGCCCAGATCGCCGTCAAGCCGGCAGCGGCTGCGATTCTCGTCGGCGGATCGCTGCACGCACCATCGCACGAAGTTTTGGTGACGCTGATGATTTTGGGGGCGCTTAACGCTCTCGGCGTGCACGCCGCGGTCGCTTCGGTCCGCGGCGCATCCACGATTGCGACTGGCGGCATCGGGAACCCGGTCGTAAGCACCGCCGAGGACGCGGGATCGATCGGCTCGCTGATTCTGGCCTTCGCCGCTCCACTGATCGCTGCCGCGCTCGCGATCTGCTTCACTATCGGCTTAGGTCTTCTCGCGCGCGCCGCCTACGTTCGCGTTCGCACGGTTCGTAGTTGACGCGCGCGGGCGGCCAAACGTTACCCTTCCCTTCCCCCGAGATCGCAGTTGACCATCCAATCGATTCCATACTTGTCCGTCAGCATTCCGAATTTAGCTGACCAGAAGGTCACTTCCATCGGCATCTCGACGTTGCCGCCCTGCGCGAGACCGTCGAAGATACGCTGTGCTTCTGCCTCATCCTTCGTACCGACGCTAAGCGAGATGGGACCCTCGCCGTATTGCTTTCCCGGCCGCGCGTCGGATGCCATAAAGCTGAAAGACGGTGACTTAAACGTCGCATGCATGACCAGGTTGCCGTGTTCCGATCCGACCGACATTTCCCGGCGAACCTCGTCAGGCATGTCTTTGAAGCGAGACACCTGCACGACCTCACCGCCGAAGATGCCCTTGTAGAAGTTCAGCGCTTCTTCACATTTTCCGGTAAAGAACAGGTACGGCTCGACTTGCATCGCCATGAATTCCTCCTTTTCGCGTGACGTTGGCGAACACGCGGAATTAGCCGCCGCCGAGGCGACTCCTGGGGGGCGGCACCTCGCTCGCTCCGATTTCAAAGGTCCCTCCCCTACGCGCGGGCAAAGCACGATGACGGTGAAGACCCGCGCCGATCTCCGTAACGTTGCCATCATCGCTCACGTCGATCACGGCAAGACGACGCTCGTGGATGCGATGCTCAAGCAAAGCGGCGTATTTCGTGAAGGCCAGCATGTGGCGACGCGCGTGATGGATTCAAACCCGCTCGAACGCGAGCGAGGCATCACGATTCTTGCCAAAAACACCGCCGTTCGCCACGGACCGGTCAAGTTCAACATCGTCGACACGCCCGGCCACGCCGACTTCGGAGGTGAGGTCGAGCGCGTGCTCCAGATGGTTCAGGGCGTGCTGCTGCTGGTCGACGCCGCCGAAGGGGTCATGCCGCAGACGCGTTTCGTGCTGCGCAAAGCGCTCGAGCTCGACCTCAAAGCGATCGTCGTCGTCAATAAGATCGATCGTCGCGACGCGCGCGCGCAAGAGGTCGTGAACGAAGCCTTCGATCTATTCATCGAGCTCGGCGCCAACGACGAGCAGGCCGATTTTCCCGTGATTTTTACCAACGCCAAAGCCGGGATCGCCAAGCGCGCGCTCGAAGATCCGAGCGACTCGCTCGAGCCGCTCTTCGAAACGATCGTATCGCACGTCCCCGAGGCTCCCGCCGAAGACGGCAACTTCCAGTTATTAATTTCGGCGATCGATCACAACAAGTACGTCGGGCGAATCGGTATCGGCCGCATCTTCCGCGGTACGTCGCGCCTTAACGCCCCCATTGCGAAGGTGGCGCGCGACGGGACCGTCGCTAGCGGTTTGCGCCTGACCACCTTGCTAACGTTTCAGGGGCTCGAACGCATCGAGGTCTCGGAAGCATCGGCCGGCGACATCGTATGCATATCGGGAATCGACGACCTCAATATCGGCGACACGATCGCCGATGCCGCGCAGCCCGAAGGCATCCACGCCGTCGCGGTCGACGAGCCGACCGTTTCGATGTCGTTCAGCGTCAACAACTCGCCGTTCGCCGGCCGCGAAGGAAAGTACCTAACGTCCCGTCAGATTCGCGAACGTCTGATGCGCGAGCTGGAATCGAACGTGGCGCTGCGGGTCGCCGATACCGACTCTGCCGACACCTTCGAGGTGCGGGGCCGCGGCGAACTGCATCTGTCGATTCTCATCGAAACGATGCGTCGCGAAGGCTACGAGCTGGCCGTCTCCAAACCACAGGTCATCGTGATCGAGCGCGACGGCAAGCGTTGGGAGCCCGTCGAGTACGTCGTCGTCGACGTGCCCGAAGAGTACGCCGGCGCGGTGATCGAGTCGCTCGGGAAGCGCAAGGCGGTGATGTCGAACATGATCAACGTGGCGGAGTCGCGCCGACTCGAATATACCATGCCGACGCGCGCGATCTTCGGCCTTCGTGGCGAGTTACTCACGTTGACGCGGGGCACCGCGGTAATGTCGCACACGTACTACGATCATCAGGAGTGGCAAGGCGAGTTGCCGGGGCGAAGCGTCGGCGCGCTCGTCGCGAGCGACACCGGCCGCACTACCGGTTACGCGCTGATGGGATTAGAACAGCGCGGCGAGTTTTTCGTCGGACCGGGCCTCGACGTGTACGAAGGGATGATCGTCGGCCGCGCCAACGACGACAAAGACATTGCCATCAACGTCGTGCGCGAGAAAAAGCTCACCAACATGCGCGCCGCCGGTTCCGACGAAAACGTGCGTCTCGCGCCACCCGACGAACTTTCACTCGAGCGAGCCATCGAGTTCATCGACGACGACGAGCTCGTTGAAGTAACGCCCAAGTCCATTCGGCTGCGTAAGCGGGTTCTGGACGAAGGCGAAAGGCTTAAAGCCCGCAAGCGCGAGGCCGCCCGAACTTCCGCTTAGCTATCGCGCGGACCTAGGCGGTCACCGCTTCCTGCGATACGACGTTGAACGTCAGCTCGCCGCGGATGTCGTCGAAGCCGACCTCGACCGTATCGCTGTCGTTGATGTCGCCGGCGAGGATCTTTCGTCCGAGCGGCGTTTCGAGTTCTTTCTGAATGGTCCGCTTGAGCGGTCGCGCACCGTAAGTTGGATCGTAGCCAACCTTGACGATGTGGCGCTTTGCGGGCTCCGAAAGTTCGATCGTGATGCGGCGTTCGGCCAAGCGCCGCCGTAGCCGTCGCAACTGGATATCGACGATTTTTTCCAACTCCTCTTCGGTCAGCGCGTGGAACACGATGATCTCGTCGACACGATTGAGAAACTCAGGCCGGAAGTGCTGGCGTAACTCGTCGAGCACGGTCGCTCGCATGACCGCATAGTCGGCACTCGAAAACGCGCCGCGGTGTTCCAGAATGCGGTGGCTGCCGATGTTCGAGGTCATGATGACGATGGTGTTCTTGAAGTCGACGGTACGCCCCTGACCGTCGGTCAGGCGCCCGTCGTCGAGAATCTGCAGGAACACGTTGAAGACGTCGGGGTGCGCCTTCTCGACCTCGTCGAAGAGAATGACGCTGTACGGACGGCGGCGCACCGCCTCAGTGAGTTGACCGCCTTCGTCGTAGCCGACGTACCCCGGCGGAGCGCCAAGCAGCCGCGCCACCGTGTGTTTTTCCTGATACTCCGACATGTCGATGCGAATCAGCGCGCGTTCGTCGTCGAAGAGATACTCCGCCAAGGCACGAGCGAGTTCGGTCTTGCCGACGCCGGTCGGTCCCAAGAAGATGAACGACCCGATCGGCCGATTGGGATCGGCGAGACCCGAGCGCGTGCGCAGAACCGCTTCGGCAACGGCGTCGACCGCCTCGTTTTGTCCTATGACGCGGCGGTGGAGCTCGTCCTCAAGATGCAGCAGTTTTTGACGTTCGCCCTCGAGGAGTTTTGAGACTGGAATGCCGGTCCACCGTGCGATGACCTCGGCAATATCGTCTTCGTCGACCTCTTCTTTCGAAAGGCGCGTCCCGTCTCGTTGCGAGAGTCTGGACTCCTCGGCGGCGAGATCTTTTTCTAGTTGCGAGAGCTTTCCATATCGCAACTCGGCAGCCCGGTTGAGATCGTACTGGCGTTCCGCTTGATCGATCTGGACCTTGGTTTGCTCGATCTGCTCGCGCAGCCCGCGCAACTTCGTGACTGCGTTCTTCTCCGCGTCCCATTGAACGCGCAACTTTGCTTGTCGCTCGCGCAGTTCGGCTAATTCCTTTTCGAGCTGCTCCAGCCGGCGGACGCTCGCGCTGTCGGTTTCCTTCCGCAACGCCTCGCGCTCGATTTCGAGCTGCATCACGCGACGAGAGACTTCGTCGAGTTCCTGCGGCATCGAGTCGATCTCCGTCCGTAGCTTGGCCGCGGCTTCGTCGACCAAGTCGATTGCCTTGTCGGGCAAGAAGCGGTCGGCGATGTAACGATTGCTCATGGTCGCGGCCGCCACCAGCGCTCCATCTTTGATGCGAACGCCGTGATGCGCCTGATACTTTTCGTTCAGGCCGCGCAGAATGGAAATCGTATCTTCGACGCTTGGCTGATCGACCAAGACTGGCTGGAATCGCCGTTCGAGTGCGGCGTCCTTTTCGATGTACTTCCGATACTCGTCCAGCGTCGTTGCGCCGATCATGTGGAGTTCGCCGCGTGCGAGCATCGGCTTGAGCAGATTCCCAGCATCCATCGACCCTTCCGCCTTGCCCGCGCCAACGACCGTATGCAACTCGTCGACGAACAATACGATTTGGCCTTCGGAGCTAGCGACGTCTTTGAGCACCGCTTTGAGCCGCTCTTCGAACTCCCCTCGGTATTTGGCACCGGCGATGAGCGCGCCCATGTCTAGCGAAACGACGCGCTTGCTTTTCAGACCCTCGGGAACGTCGCCGCGCACGATGCGCTGCGCCAGACCTTCGACGATCGCGGTTTTCCCCACGCCGGGCTCGCCGATCAACACGGGGTTGTTTTTAGTGCGTCGTGAGAGGACCTGAACGACTCGACGAATTTCTTCGTCGCGGCCGATCACCGGATCGAGCTTTCCGCGCTCGGCTTCCAGCGTAAGATCGCGCCCGTAGCGTTCGAGAGACTTGTACGTACCCTCGGGATCCTTCGTAGTGACGCGCTGGTTGCCGCGAACGTCGCGCAACGCTTGCAGCAGCCGGTCGCGAGTGACGCCCGCGTCGCGAAACAGGCGGCCGATTTCACCGGACGCCTGCGCCATCGCCAGCAGCACGTGCTCGACCGACGTGTAGTCGTCCTGCAGCGCGTTGGCCTCGGTCTCCGCCGCATTCATCACGCGCGCCAGTTCGGGAGACAACGTCACTTGAGCGCTGTCGGCAGCCGCGCCGCTGAGCCGCGGAAGCCGGCCGATCGCGCCATCCAGGTTACGTTTTAGCACATCGACGTCCGAGCCGGCCTTTGCCAGCACGTCGGTGGCGATGCCCCGCTCCTGGTCCAGCATGGCCGCCAGCATGTGCTCGGGCGTCGTTTGGGTATTGTGTTCGGTCAGGGCGCGGGTGTACGCCGCATTGAGCGCTTCCCCGACGCGCTCGGTCATTTTCTCGACGTTCATGGTCTGCCTATCATAGCTTACTTTAACTGCGCGTACTGCGCGGAAAGCTCGGCGAAAAGCGCGCGAAGATCGGCTGCTTCCGCCAGCTGGGCGGAGGTCGGCGCCTGGAACGAACTCGAGAGCCGGCTACTCAAGTCAAACAGCCGATCGCGCAGACCCGGCGGACCGCCGAGATCCTCGACGTTGCGCGGACTGTACGTGAGTTTCGCCTGAAACGCGCGTAGGGTGGCGGACGGCGGCGGGCTCGCGCGCTTCATGCGCACGTCGATGGAATTGAGCATTTTGTCCACGGCGCCGAGCTCGTCGTCGATGCCCGCCAGAAAATCGTGGCGCTGCTCGTACTCTTCAAGCGACGCCTTGTCGCGCGGATCCGCGAGGACCTTGAGCGGCTGCTCCTCGGTACGGCCGTCGACGTGCAACCGCACGGTAAAAGCGCCGGGAACGGCTTCGGGTCCTTCCTCGGGACCGCGGTTCTCTTCGAACGTCCCCTGCCAACGTTCGGGACCGTCTTCGGCCAAGTCCCAGCTCGTCCGATTGATGCCGGGGTCATTGGGAACGCCTTTCCCGTCGATGTGACGGACGATTCGGCCGCGTGCGTCGACGATTTCCAGCGTCGGCCGGTGAGCAGACGCCTTCGGGAGATAGTAGCTCAACAGGGCACCGTAGTCGGGATTGTCGCCGATGAATTCGTTGTCGGGAAGCGTCCCCGATTCGAAGACGTTAACCGGAGACCATTGCCACATTCGGTACGCGTCGCGCGGCGCGAAGAACGTGAGTCCCGCCGCCGATTGCGCGTTCGTCAGCTCTTGCAGCGGACGTAAATCGTCGAGGATCCAGAGACCGCGCCCGTGCGAGGCGACCAATAAGTCGTTCGTAAGCGGTTGAACCTCGAGATCGTAAATCGCCGTGGCCGGCATGTTGAGACGAAGCGATTGCCAATGCCCGCCCCGATCGAAGGAAGCCCACACGCCGCGTTGGGTTCCGGCGTAGAGAAGATTGCCGTTGCGCGTGTCTTCTCGGATCGACCGCACGAACAGATCCGCCGGGAGGTTCGACGCGATCGAACGCCACGTCGCGCCGTAATCGTCGGTCAGATACGCGTGGGGCTGGTTATCACCGAGCAGATGGCAGTCAACCGCCGCGTACGCCGTGCCGGCAGCGTCGTGTCCTGGTTCCACCGTCGACACGCGACACCAGGGTGGGGCTGACGCAGGGGTGACGTTCGACCAGTGCGCCCCGCCGTCGCGCGTGAGTTGAACGAGGCCGTCATCCGTTCCGACCCATATAACGCCGCTCGCAAGTTTCGTGGTCTCGATATCGAGAATGGTGTCGGAGGTTTCGGCGCCCGAGATGTCGAGATCGATCGGGCCGCCCGAGGCTTGCTGATGTGCCTTTTCGTCGCGGGTAAGGTCGGGACTGATGACGGTCCAGTTTCGTCCGCGATCGGCGCTCTCGAAGACGACGTTACCGCCGACCAGCACGCGCGGCTGCGCCCCTGCGGTGAACGCAATCGGCGTATCCCAGTTGAAGCGATACGGAAGGGTCGCGGGAACGGTGCTATTGCTTCGCGCCGACGGGGAGAGTTCGGCGGCCTGATGCGTGCGGCGGTCCCACAGGTACACTTGTCCGGTGTCGGAGTTCGTCGAGGTGCTCCAAACGAGATTCGGGTCGCTGGGATCGATCAGCGCCCACATACCATCGCCGGGGCCGACGACGTACCAATCGCGATTCAAAATGCCGATGCCGTTGTAGGCGATCGACGGTCCGCACCACGAGTTATTGTCTTGAAGGCCCAGGCACACTTGGTAATCCGGAGCGGTCGCGCCGAAACCGACGTGATATGGCTGCGCGAACGGTAGATCGTAAGGTTGCCAAAAGTGCGCGCCCATGTCTCCCGACAATATCGCGCCCTCGTCCGTGCCGACGGCGATGCGGCGGCCGTCTCCAGACCACCACGCAACGTGATAATCCCAGCCGGCATTCGTCGCGATGGGATGAAAACTCCGCCCTCCGTCGTTGCTCTGCGACAGGATGAGCCCGACGTCGATGACGCGATTCCGATTCACAGGGTCGACGAAAACGCGGCTGAAATAGAACGGGCGCGCGCCGACGTATGGACTGTGCGGCATCAGCTTCCACGTCGTGCCTCCGTCGTCGGAGCGCCAGAGGTCGCCATGCTTCGATTGCACGATCGCGTAGATGCGGCCACCGTTGGCGGCGGCTAAGCCGATGCGTCCGGTAAGGCCTTCAGGCAGTCCGTTGCCGGCGAGTTTGCGCCAGGTCGCACCGTTATCGTCGGAGCGATAGAGCGCGCCCTGCGGACCGCCGCTCGTCATCGTCCACGGCCGGCGCCGGAACTGATACATGCCTGCAAAGAGGGTCGAGGGACGATCCGGCACGCGTACCAGATCCGAAACGCCGCTCGACGCACCGGTAAATAGCACCCGCGTCCAATGGTTGCCGCGATCACGCGTAAGGTACGCGCCGCGGGTTGCGCCGTCCCGGAAGACTTGACCCAACACGCCGACGACGATCGTGCGCGGATCGCGTGGATCGATCGAAATGCTCGAGATCTGCCCTGCGTCGTCCAGACCGGCGTGCGTCCACGTCTTGCCGCCGTCCATCGAATGCCACAGTCCGTTGCCGCTTTCGACGTCATTGCGAGGATTCGATTCGCCGGTACCGACCCACACGTCGTCGAGGTCGCGAGGTGCGATCGCGATCGCGCCGATCGCAGCCGCCGACGCCCGATCGAAGACCGGACGCCACGATGCGCCGCCGTCGACGCTCTTGAAGACCCCTCCATCGGCACCGCCCGCGTAGTAGAGCAACGGGTCACGATCGCTGCCGGCAACCGCCGTGGTCCGGCCCCCGGAAATCGCGGGTCCGAGTGACCGGTATTGCAGGCCGCCGAAACTGCTTGCTGTGGTTTGCGCGTTAACGGGCGCATACGACAGACAAAAAATCGCGCACGGCGCGACGCAAAGACACAGCATGCGCCTGAAATTCATTTTGAAGGCTTACCAACGAAAAGAAAGGTCTCCTTCTGCAGGGAGGGGAGATGCTCGGAGGCTAAGGCGAGGATAATATGCTCGAAATCGCCGCTGGGGTGGTACGTGCGTACTACCTGTTTGACGTCGCCGATACGATCGATTTGTCGATCGCGGGCGAGTCAGGCTCGGAAAGCCGGGCCGCGTCGGAACTTCCGCTCGGATCGCAGACCTCGTCGGCATACCTCCAGTTTCCGGTTCCGCCGCTGATCGTCTCGATGCCCGATGCGGCAATCTCGGGTCTGGAGTGTTCGGTACGTCTCAAGGCGTACGATTACGGCGTAATGTCCCTCCGGCTGACGTTCGACGCTGCCGGAACCTGGAACGGCTTGGCCGCGCTGGCCGATCGCGTGCGCACCGACGAGCGGATCGCAGAATTCGCCGAGTCGACGGCTCTGCGTTTTTGCGACGACCACGCTCGCGCACTCGACGACCGGCACACGCCGCTCATCGAAGACTACTTCATCATCGAGATCGAGCGTTTTGCGGAAACGGTCGATGCCGAAACGCTGTTGAGCGAACACTTTACGGAACTGGCCGGACTGTTGCTCGGCGAGCGCAAGCGTTTGGCGGCGACCGAGGCCGAAGAGGCGCTTCGAACGCGCTTCTCTTACCATGAAGACGATCTCACGATCGTGCAGTGGGATACGGCCTTCGTGTACGACCGGCCGGAAAGCGCGCGCGCGATCGAAGACATCCTGGAATTCGCCAACACCCAACTCCTCGAGTTGCGTACGTATGACGCGTTGCTGGATCGCGAGCTCGACGGCATCTATAAGATCGGGTCGGAAAAGCCCGCCCGTTCCCTACGCGGCCGGCGCGAGGCCGATCAAGCCGAAACCCTGCGCTACTTAATCGTCGACGTGCTCGAGTTACTCGACCGCTCTAGCAACGCGCTCAAGGTCGTCGGGGATGCGTACTACGCGCGGATTTACCGCTCCGCTGCCAAGCGGCTCGGACTAGCGGAGTGGCAGCGCCAAATCGACACCAAGCTTGCGAGCGTCGGCGACATCTATCGCTTTCTCAGCGATCAAGCGCGCAGCCGCCGCGACGAATTCCTCGAGCTGATCATTATCGCGCTCATCGCGCTCGAGCTGATCGTCGCCGTCGCAACCCTCCTCCATCACTAGCTCCTTGTCATCGCATGGGCTCTGCTCAGGATGACATGCGGCGGAGCGTCCGGTAGTCGCCGTTTCGCAGGGTAACGCCGCGAGCGTCGAGCCACTCGAGCAGCGGCATCGCGTATTTTCGCGACGTTCCCAGCAAGTCTCGAAACGCCGCCGGCGTCATGCGCTCGTTCTCGCCTAGATATCCCTCGACACGCGCGCGTATCGCCGAGATCTGAGATGCGAGGTAGAGGTCGTCGCCGATTTTGACGAGTGCGCCGCGCGCGAGGAGCGTGTCGAAGGCTTGCGCGGCTCCATCGATCTGCGACCGTTTTACGGCGCTCGCGACGCCCGTAAATGGCACGGGCACAAACGACGGCGCGCCGCCGCGCGGAATCAGGCCGTCGAAAAGTTCGCGCTGCTCTGCCGACAGCGATGGTTGATGATCGAGCGTGGAATAGTACCCGCCGCGAGCGGCCAGCCGGCCGTTCTCCACAAACTCCGCGAAGATTCGTACGAGCAGCGGTTCGGCAACATCGAGTTCGCGCGCTAGCGCGATCGACGTGACGCCCATCAGCCACGGACGCTCGCGTTGAACCTCCTCGAGATGCTCGATGGCGCGCGCGAGCAGACGTCGTGCAGCCGCACCGTCAACGTACGCCGTCGGCCGCCGGAGGAGCACGACCTCGTCGCGAGCCGCCAAACGTTCGAGCGCCGCGAGGGCGAGGTCCTCACGCAGGTTGGCGGCAAACGCGGTGGCTTCGAGATCGAGCGCACAGAGTTGGTCGCTGCGCAGCGCGGTGGCCACCGCACTTTCCGCGGGCGTCGGAGCGTCGCCGCCGGACGGCAGGTCGAGTGCCTCGACGTAGCCGCCGCCTACTAGCGTCTTGGGCGACGGCCGCCGAACGACGAAGCGGGCGCCCGGAAACGCGACCGTGGCCTCGCGCAGATGAAGGAGCGCGGGCAGCTCTTGCACGTCGTTGGGAACGCGTTCGAAGGTCAACACTCCCAAAATTTCCGCGGCGCCCAGATACGCGCGCACTGGGGTGCGGCGTCGCAAGAACGGCAACGCCGCCTCATGCGGCGTAAACCGCACGGCAAAACTCGAACGTGCCGCAAACCCCGAGCTAACGGCCACTTCGCCGCGGCCGATCGAACGACGATCGATGCCGGGAAGATTGAGCGCGACTCGCGAGCCCGCAGCGACGTGCGTGCGGGTCGTGCCGAAGACTCCAATGCTACGAACCCGTGCCGGCAGATTGCTGGGTTCGAGCGCTAGCACGTCGCCGGTGGCGATCGTTCCTTGCATGAGGGTGCCCGTGACGACCGTTCCTAGTCCGGGCAACGCAAAGACGCGATCGACAGGAAGGTACGCGGGTGCGTCGTCGTCGCGGGGCGGCAGCGCGGCAACCGCTTCGGCGATGCGCGCACGAAGAGCGTCGATACCTTCGCCGGTCACGCTCGACGCGCCGACCAGCGGCGCGCCTTCCGCAATCGAGCCGCGCAGCGCTTCGAGAACGCGAGCGTAGGCCGCTTCCCGCAAAACCGGGGCTATGAGATCGATTTTCGTAACCACGACGACCGTTTGACGGACGTTGAGATAGCGCAGGATATCGAGATGCTCGCGCGTCTGCGGCATCACCCCTTCGTCGGCGGCTACTACGAGCAGCAGCACGTCCATCCCAGCCGCGCCCGCAAGCATGTTGTGGAGGAATCGCTCGTGGCCGGGAACGTCGACGATACCCGCCTCCCGGCCGTCGTCCAGAACGAGGCGTGCGAATCCCAAATCGAGCGTCATGCCTCGCAGACGCTCTTCGATCCAACGGTCCGGGTTGGTGCCGGTCAGCGCCGACACTAGCGCGGATTTTCCGTGATCGACGTGCCCGGCAGTACCGACGATCGCCAAAGAAGCTACGGGCCCTTATCCGGCGGATTTGATGCGATAATCGCTCAAAATCTCGCGTGCGGCTCGAAATCCGGATTCCGCTCCGCCTTCCATGAACCCCTGATCGGAGATCGACGTATGCTCTCCCGCGAAATGTACGCGTCCTTGTGGGAGCGCTTCGTGACCGGCGATCGTCGTGTATTGGCCTACCAGCCAACAAGAATAACTCGCGAGAACGTTGGGATCCGCTTGCGCGTTCCCGAACGTTGCCTTTCCGTTCCACGCCGGCGAAACACCGGGCCAAATGAGATCGAGTTGCCGAAAGAACGTGCGAACGTGTCGTCGCACGGCGTCCGAATCCCCGATGCGCGCGTAGGGGACGGGCGGCGTATCGACCATGGCGGCGGCGCCGGCGGTAAAAACTTCGATGATGCCGTCGCGCCCGGGCTGGCCGAGCGTAAAGTCCAGCGCGCTCTGCACGGGCAACGTCGTCCAAATCTGTCCGCTTGTCGGTTCCGGCCATCGGCCCCGCTGCATCCATACGCGCCGGTCGAACTGCACGTGCAGTTTGGTGTGATAGCCGTAACCGAGATCGTCGATCGCGCGCCTTTTAGCGGCGTCGAAGCCGGCCCCGGAAAAATCGAGCCCCCGCAGCACGATGAAGGGAATCGCCAGCACCACCCGGTCCGCGTACACCTTTTCGGTCTTTCCGCCGGTCGCAAACGTCAAGGCGTACGTGCCGTTTGAGAGGCGGGCGATCGCCAGCAGGCGATGATCGAACCGCACGCTCGCGGCGGGAAGCGACGCCGCGATCGCTTCGGGTAACGCTTGACTACCGGCGGCGAAGATGTACTTCTGATCGGACGATCCCAAGACGTTCATCCGATGGTTTTCGTGGTAGCGGCGCTGCTCGCCGAGCTGCACGACGAGGTTGAGCGCGCTCAACTCGTCGGTCGTGCGCCCGTATTCGTTGCAATAGGCTTCGTCGATCAGGCGCCCCAACTGTGAGGTTTCGCCTCCGGGGACGTACCGCAGGATCCAGTCGCGCATGCTCATGGCGTCGAGCCGGCGAGCCTCGGCAGTGGCGTTGGAGTACGTCGTCAGAGGATTGATCTTGCCGAGCTGCAGTTGCATGATCGGGTAAATTTTAGCGAAATCGCGGTCCGCGTCGGCCATCGGATAGTACCGGCCGTCGAGATAACACGTATCGCGCGAGTGCGGTGGCCGGGCGGCGATAGTGTCCAGCAAACGCAGGTCAAAGCGGCGAGCCAAGCGATGCATGTTGACGTGAAGCGAGTCGACCATCGCGCCGCACCATTCCGTGTGCTGGCCGTCGCCCCAATACGCGCGTTCGGAGTGCATGCGTCCGCCAACGCGTGTCGACGACTCGTAGATAGTCGATTCGATTCCCGCGTCGCGCAAATGCATGGCCGTAACGAGTCCGGCAATACCGGCACCGACGATCGCGATGCGCTCGCGGCCGCGTGCCTGCGAACTGCCACATGCGACGAACTGGGGGATGGTAACGGCTCCGAGAGCCGCTAAGGAAACCGTGCGGAGAAACTCTTTACGCGTCTCTCCTCCGCCGTTTTCTCCGGCTCGCGCGGCGACGCCGCGGAGCGCTCGCATGAGCGCGCTTCTTGCCATTAGGTCGACCCCATCAACCCCGCGAGCCGCCGGCTCTTGGATGAGCGCTTGCTGACCGGCGGCATCGATAGGCCGGCTATGGCCGGTGGTAAGCAGAAAGCACCCGCGGCGCACCCAGGCGCGGGGTCCGGCAAATCGACCAAGCGGGCACGGTCGAGGGTCGGGAGGAACAGAATCTCACGGACGGTCAACCGCGGCGATCGTTCGTTGCAGCCGTCCTTCATCAGCGGTGGCAAAATTGTACTTCCCATACCTGGCTTTGGCGTGCTGGGAGCGATTACACTCGATGGAGAACGCGTCCTTGAGAGAATCTACGTTGCCTACAATAACCATCAACAACGCCTCGATCGTCCAGCGGCGCGCGGCCAGCGTCGCCCGCGGCGTTGCGGTCGCGCACCCCATCGCCATCGACCGCGGCTCGGCGGCCACGGTCTGGGACGTCGAGGGGCGCCGCTACCTCGATTTCGTAGGCGGCATCGGTACGCTCAACGTCGGTCACGCGCACCCCGGCGTCGTCGCGGCGATCGCCGAGCAAGCGGCACGCCTGACACACGCCTGCTTTCAAGTCGCGAGTTACGAGCCGTACGTTGCCGTCGCCGAGGAGCTCAACCGCCGCGCACCCGGTGAGTCGCAGAAAAAGACGGCGCTGTTCTCCACCGGTGCCGAGGCAACCGAAAACGCCGTAAAAATAGCGCGCGAACATACTCGCCGTCCTGCCGTCATCGCTTTTCAGCACGCGTACCACGGGCGCACGCTTTTGGCGCTTTCGATGACCGGAAAGATCGAACCGTACAAACAGCATTTCGGCCCATTTTGCAGCGAAATCTATCACGCACCGTTTCCGTACGAACATCGCGGCATCACGACCGCACGCGCGCTCAACGCGCTCGAGGAAATTTTCGAGAGCACTGTCGCCGCGGAACGCGTTGCCGCAATTATTTTCGAACCGGTGCTCGGCGAAGGCGGATTCGTTCCCGCCCCCGTCGAGTTCGTACGAGAGCTTCGCCGCATTGCGTCCGAACACGGGATCGTGCTGATCGCCGACGAGATTCAAACCGGGTTCGGGCGCACCGGCACGTTCTTTGCGTGCGAGCATTACGGTATCGAGCCGGATCTGTTGACCGTTGCAAAATCTCTCGCCGGCGGGTTACCGCTCGCAGCGGTTACCGGAAAGGCGGAGATCATGGACGCGCCGGCGCCGGGCGGACTCGGCGGAACGTTCGCCGGAAATCCGGTGGCCTGTGCGGCGGCGCTCGCGACCTTCGACATCGTCGACGAAGCCTTTCTCGCTCGCGCCCGCGCGATCGGTACGCAGCTCGACGATGCGTTGCGCTCCCTGCAAGCGCGCTTCGCCGAAATTGAAGACGTGCGCGGACTCGGCGCGATGGTCGCGATGGAGCTCTCGTCGGGTGCGCCGCAGATCGTCGAGACGGCCCGCGAGCGCGGCCTGCTGCTGTTGCTGGCCGGAAAGCGGAACGTCATCCGCATTCTGGTCCCGCTCGTGATCGATGATGCCGAACTCGGCGAAGCGCTCGAAATCCTCACGGCGAGCGTAGAGACGGTCTTGGGGAACCCGCAATCCGATGCTCGACGAGGTGCGTAAGAAATTCCAAACGATCGCGAACGAGAAGCCTACGAATATACCCAGCAAGTGTTACAACTCATCGAGTCAAGGGACATAACCCGCGACGAAGCCGCCTGGATTACGCGCGAGACCGTCGAGTCATTTCGCGATCACATCAATCCCGGCTTTCTAGAATATCGCAAAGCGACCAGCGTGGACGGCGCGGAAGCGGTCGTCGAGTGGGCCGACGCCGGTCCGAACTCGTATCGCGACGTCACCGGGCGCGAATACATAGACTGTCTTGGCGGGTTCGGCATCTTCAACGTCGGGCACCGGCATCCAAAAGTCGTCAAAGCCGTCATGGATCAGCTCCGCCGGCAGCCGTTGCACAGCCAAGACCTCCTCGATCCACTGCGCGCGATGCTCGCCAAGGCGCTAACGATGCTGACGCCCCCCGGTCTCGATTTTGCATTCTTTTGCAACAGCGGAACCGAAGCGGTCGAAGGCGCGCTCAAGCTCGCGCGCGCCTACGACGGTTCGAAGCAAACGATTGTCGCCGCGACCAAGGGCTTCCACGGCAAGAGTTACGGCTCGCTCTCGGCGAGTGCCAAAGCTGAGTTCCGTCGGCCGTTCGGGCCGATGCTCCCGAACATCGAGCACGTCCCATTCAACGACCTTCCGGCGCTCGCCGACATGATGACGTCGTGCAAGGCCGTGGGCGAAGACGTCGGAGCCGTTCTGCTCGAGCCGATACAAGGCGAAGGCGGCGTCAACATTCCGTCCGATTCGTATCTTCCGGGGGTGCGCACGCTGTGCGACGACTTCGGTGCCTTGCTGATCCTGGACGAAGTGCAGACGGGCATGGGGCGCACCGGAAAGATGTTCTGCTGCGAGCACTACGGCGTCGCTCCCGATCTCATGTGTCTGGCGAAGGCGTTCGGGGGCGGCGTGATGCCGGCCGGCGCCGTCGTCGGACGCCGCGACGTTTTTGCCAGGCTGTTCGATAACCCGTTTTTGCACACGTCCACGTTCGGCGGAAATCCGCTCGCTTGCGCTGCGGCCTTGGCGACCATCAACGTGTTGATAGAAGAACGCCTGCCCGAACGAGCCGCCAAGATGGGCGAGCGTATGCTAGCGGGCCTCCGCCGGGGCGTTGCCGGCTTCGAGGACGTGGTCGTCGACGTGCGCGGGAAGGGCTTGCTGATTGCGCTCGAGTTTTGCGACGATACGACCGGATTCGAGTTCGGGAAGCGCATGCTCGACCGCGGAGTCCTGGTTTCCGGAACCCTCGTCAACGCGCGCACCATCCGCATCGAACCGCCGCTGACGATCGAAGAGGAACAGGCCGACTACGTATGCCAAGCCTTGGAGGAAAGTTTGAGCTCGATGTTCGCCGGACGGATCAAAACGGGAGTATAAACGATGCAGACGATGCCCACATCTACTGTCAACGCAGACGACGTCCTAGAGAGTTTGCCGCGCATCCACGGCACGATTCCCATGTACGTCGACGGCGGTTGGAGGCTCGCGCAGGACGGAGCGACCCGCGACCTCATCAACCCCTCTAACGGCGAACGCATCGCCACGATCGCCGAGGCCGGCCAAAGCGATGCCGAACTGGCGATTCTCGCGGCTCGTAAAGCGTTCGACGACGGACCGTGGAGCTCGACTTCCGCGGCCGACCGGGCGGCGCTGCTCTTCAAGGTCGCAGACGCCATCGACGCGCATCGGGACGAGTTCGTTCGCATCGATACGCTGAACAACGGGAAGCCGCTGCGCGAGTGCGAGTACGATGCCATCGACGCCGCCAACTGCTTCAGATACTATGCGGGATTTGCCACCAAACCGCACGGCCAAACTTTCGACGTGCCGGCGCCTTCGCAAAGCTTTACCGTGCGCGAACCGATCGGCGTATGCGGACAAATCGTTCCGTGGAACTACCCGCTGCTGATGGCCGTTTGGAAGCTCGCGCCCGCGCTTGCCGCCGGCAACGTCTGCGTGCTCAAACCGGCCGAGCTGACACCGCTGTCGGCGTTGCGCCTGGCGATGATCTTCGAAGAGCTCGAGTTTCCGGCCGGCGTGGTCAACGTCGTCACCGGCGCCGGAGCTACCGTGGGCCATGCGATTGCCGCCAGTATGCTGGTCGATAAGATCGCGTTTACCGGCGGTACTAAGACGGGACGCAGCATCATGCAAGCGGCGGCGTCGAACTTGAAAAAAATCTCGCTCGAGCTCGGTGGAAAGTCACCCAACGTCGTTTTCGCCGACGCCGATTTCGAGACCGCCGTCGACTACGCATTGTTCGGGATCTACGCCAACGCCGGACAGGTGTGCTCGGCGGGATCGCGCCTGCTCCTTCAAAAGCCTCTGCACGATCGCTTCGTCGAGCGCCTGGTCGAACGGGCCAAGAAGATTCGCGTTGGCGATGGTTTCGATCCGAACACCGAAATGGGTCCGATCATTTCGCCGGTGCACCGCGAACGCGTCGAATCCTACATCAAACTCGGGATCGACGAGGGCGCGAAGCTGCCGTGCGGAGGTAAGCGAATCGGCGGCGCGCTCG
Organism: Vulcanimicrobiota bacterium; assembly: GCA_963786105.1. Taxonomy (GTDB): domain Bacteria; phylum Vulcanimicrobiota; class Vulcanimicrobiia; order Vulcanimicrobiales; family Vulcanimicrobiaceae; genus Tumulicola. The sequence goes on along the minus strand of CAWAXX010000014.1, from coordinate 281,479 downwards.
CGGCCGGAAATTTCATCGAGCCGACGATTTTCGACGACACCGAGCCGTCGATGCGGATCGTTCGAGAAGAGATCTTCGGACCGGTACTGGTGGTTCAGACGTTCGACGATGAAGCCGACGCCGTGCGAATGGCCAACGACACGGTCTACGGGCTTGCGGGGGCGGTTTTTACCCAAGACGTCGCCAAGGCCCACCGGGTCATTCGAAAACTACGCGCCGGCATCACGTGGATCAACACGTACCATCCGACCTACAACGAAGCGCCATGGGGCGGGTACAAGCAATCCGGTTTCGGCAGCGAACTCGGAACCTACGGCTACGATGCCTACACCGAAGTCAAACAGATCAACGTCAACCTCGACGTGCAGCCTTCAGGGTGGTTTAGCGAATAGCGTAAAGAAGCGTTGCGATGACGGTGTCGTCTTCGCCGGGCGCAATCGTGCGTAAATCGAAGAGCAGGCGGCCGCCCTCGATGCGCGCGACGATCGCCGGATTTTCGCGACGCAGGCCGGCCGCTAGCAAGTCCGGACGCGGCGGCGACAAGGAGACGGCGATCGACGCAATCGGCGTTCGTGGGAGCGCACCGGCGCCGACGAACGCTTCACTCTCGACGATGACCGCGCCGGGGATTGCGGCGAGATAGGCGCGCGCGCGTTGGCGAAGCTCGTCGAGCGTCGCACCGAGCATTCGGTAAAATGGAATGCGTGCGCGCGACCGGCGATCGCGGTGCAGGTGCAAGGTTGCGGCCAAGGCAGCGAGCGTCATCTTATCGACGCGCACGGCTCGCAACAACGGGTTCGCCCGCAAGCGCGCGATCGCTCGAGTCTGCCCGACGATCACACCGGCTTGCGGGCCACCTACGAGCTTGTCGCCCGAGAACGTCACCAAATCGATATCCTCAGCCAAGCACTCTTGAACCGTTCGCTCGTGCGGCAGGCCGTATTCGGCGAGATCGACGAGCGCGCCGCTGCCGAGATCTTCGACCACGGGGACGCCGGCGCGGTGGCCGAGACCGGCGAGCTCTGCGCCGCCGACATCGCTCACGAATCCTTCGATTCGATAGTTCGAAGGATGGGTTCGCAGCAGAAGTGCGGTCCGTGGGGAAAGCGCCGCTTCGTAGTCGCTGCGATACACGCGGTTGGTCGTCCCGACTTCGCGCAGAATCGCACCGCTGCGTTGCAGCACGTCGGGAAGCCGGAAGCCGCCGCCGATTTCGACCAACTGACCTCGCGCCGCGACGACCTCACGTCCCTTCGCGAAGGCGTCGAGCACCAGCATTACCGCGGCGGCGCAATTGTTCACTACCAACGCGTCAGGGGCGCCGGCGACCTCGCAGACCAGGCCGGTAACGCGCTCGTAGCGCGAACCGCGCTCGCCGGCAGCAAGGTCGTACTCGAGATTCGAGTACCCATGGGAAAGCCGTTCGACTGCCGACAGTGCCTCGCGAGCCAGCGGAACGCGACCGAGATTCGTATGCGCGATGATACCGGTCGCGTTAATAACGGGCGTCAAATCCTGGAGCGCCGTATCCTCCAGCCGTGCAGCGACCGCCGCGAGAATGGCATCGTGCGTAGGCGTTTCGCCGGAAGCACGCGCGCGGTCGAGCACTTGCTCCACCGCGCGTTTTACCGTTCCTCGCCCCAGTGTCGCTTCGTATTCGGCGACCACCGGATCTTCTAAGAGGCGATGCATCGCCGGCAATTGCCGGCGGGGATCGTCACGTCGGAAGGTTTGATTTATTCCAGATCGACCAGTCACGAGCCGAAGTTTGCTATGGCAAATGAGGTTCGGGACGACGAAGAGCTGGGATAAATCGGGGCTTCCTAGGCGACGTGTTTGCTGAGCATCGACGTAATAACGTTCTCGGGAACGTATCCGACGATGCGATCGACCGGCTGCCCGCCTTTGAACAGGATGAGGCACGGAATGCCCGACACCTGGTACTTGCCCGCCAGGCTGGGATTGTCGTCGGTATTCAGCTTGACGAACTTCGCCTTGCCGGTATGCGCGCCGGCAACCTTCTCCACGACCGGACCGAGCATTTTGCACGGACCGCACCACGGCGCCCAAAAATCCACCAGCACCGGCTGGGTGCTCTGCAATACTTGGCTCTCGAAGTCCGCCTGCGTAACGTTTTCCAATGCGCTCATACTATTTTGCCTAAATCCTCCGGATTAATGACCCTTCAGGGGCACCATCGGGTTGCAGACCCTAGGATCCTTCTGGTTTGCTCAGATCGAGGAGGCGACGGGCGACGTTTGCCCTAGATTTCCGTTTGCTGGGGTTCGCCGGTAATCTCCGTAATCTGTTTTGCTTGTTTTCCGAGGTTGGTGATCGCGATGACCTCTTCGCCTTCGCCGAGGCGCTGTAGGCGCACGCCTTTGGCATCGCGTCCAGTCTTGCGGATCTCGCCGACCTTTAAGCGGATGACCTGATTACCGGAGGTGATCATCAAGATTTGATCGTCGGATGCGACGAGAATCTGATCGACCACTTTACCAATGTCGTCGCGCTGGCGCGCGAATGCTTTCACACCCTTGCCGCCGCGCGACGTGTGCCGGTATTCATCGATCGGGGTGCGCTTGCCGAATGCCAAGGACGTTACCAAGAGTACCTCGCGACGCCCGTTTTCGACGATGTCCATCGCAACGATCGTGTCGCCGTTTTCGAGCGTCATGGCCTTGACGCCGCGAGCGTTGCGTCCCATCGGGCGCACGTTTTTCTCGTTGAAGTGCACCGCCATGCCTTGGGTCGAGCCCAGGATGATGTCGTGCGATCCGTCTGAAAGATCGACCGCCAGCAGCTCGTCGCCTTCGTCCAGCCCGATGGCGTTGAGCCCGTTGCGTCGTACGTTGGCAAACTCTTCGAGCTTCGTCTTCTTGATGACGCCGCGTTTCGTCACCATGACGAGATATTTCTCGCCCGCGAACTTATCGATGGGGAAGACCGCGGAGACTTCTTCGCCCGGAGGAAGGGTCAGGAGATTAACGAGCGCGGTGCCGCGCGCTTGGCGCGTCGTGTCGGGAATCTCGTATCCACGCAGGCGGTACACGCGTCCCTTATTCGTAAAGAACAGGACGTGGTCGTGCGTCTTGGTAACGAAGAAGTTGCGCACCACGTCCTCGCGTTTGAGGTTCGAAATCCCGGTTACGCCACGTCCCCCGCGGTTTTGCGTGCGGAAGGTATCCACGGTAACGCGCTTGATGTACCCGCCGACCGTGTAGGTCACGACCACGTCGATGTTCGGAACGAGCTGTTCCATCGAGATTTCGTCCTCGGCCGCTTCGATGGACGTGCGACGCTCGTCGCCGAATCGCTTCTTGATATCGAGCGTTTCGGTCTTGACGATCTGCGACACCCGGCGCGGACTGCGAAGGATGTCCTGCAACTCCGCGATGGTTTTAATCAGCTCCGTGTATTCGTCCTCGATCTTTTGGCGCTCGAGACCGACCAGCGTCCGCAGGCGCATGTCGACGATGGCCTGCGCCTGGACGTCGCTCAGACTGAAACGCGCCGAGAGACGCTGTTTGGCTTCGTCGGTGGTCTGGCTACCGCGAACGATCTCGATGACTTCGTCGATATTGTCGAGGGCTATACGGTACCCCTCGAGCAGATGCGCGCGTTCCTCCGCCTTGCGTAAGTCGTATCGGGTGCGCCGGGTAACGACGATGCGCCGATGAGCGATGAAGTGCTCGAGCAGTTGCTTGAGCGTGAGAACTTGCGGCTCGAGCGCCACCGATCCGTCGGCGCGCGGCTCGCCGACCGGAACCAGCGCAAGCATGTTAAAGCCGAAGCTCGCCTGGAGCGGCGTGTGCTTGAACAGCTGATTGAGGACGACTTTCGGCGTCGCCGTCTTCTGCAGTTCGATGACGACGCGCATCCCTTTACGGTTGGACTCGTCGTCGAGACGCGCGATGCCTGCGATGCGCTTCTCCGAGTGCGCTTCGGCGATGGCTTCGATGATGCGCGACTTATAGACTTGGTACGGAATCTCGGTGATGACGATCTTGTGCCGTCCGCGCTCTTCGACGATTTCCGCCTTTCCGCGAATGGCAACCGAGCCGCGGCCCGTTTTGTACGCTTCGCGAATGGCCTCGTGTCCCAGGATCGTACCGCCGGTAGGAAAATCGGGGCCTTTCACGATGTCGCACAGTGCGTCGTCCGTCGTCTCGGGGTCGTCGATCAACGCCGCCACGGCGTCGGAGATTTCGTTGAGGTTGTGCGGCGGAATGTTCGTAGCCATGCCGACCGCGATGCCGGACGAGCCGTTGATCAGCAGTTGCGGCAGCCGTCCCGGAAGAACGGTCGGCTCGATGCCCTGATTGTCGAAATTGGGGATGAACCCGACCGTCTCTTTGTCGATGTCGGCCAGTACTTCGAGCGCGGTGCGTGCGAGGCGCGCTTCCGTATAGCGATACGCCGCCGGGGGATCGGGATCGATAGAGCCGAAGTTGCCGTGGCCGTCGACCAGCGTGTATCGCAACGTAAAATCCTGCGCCAAACGTACTAACGCGTCGTACACCGACTGGTCGCCGTGTGGATGGTAACTCTTCAACACTTCGCCGATGATACCGGCGCACTTGCGGTGTTGCTTGTTCGGATCGAAACCCATTTCGCGCATCGCATATAAAATGCGGCGCTGCACCGGTTTGAGTCCGTCGCGAACGTCGGGCAGCGCCCGCGAGGCGATGACCGACATCGCATACGAGAGATAGCTCTCCCGCATTTCGTCTTCGACGTTAACTTGTTGAATGATGTCGTTATTCACGTACTAAGGGTCCGTTTGCGAGTGGTGAGCCCGCAAATAAATCGGCAATCTCCAAAGGTGGCAGAGGCTTTTGTTTTCTTGGCTCCAGGATCAAAAATACCCTGGATCGGGCCAAAAAAGACCTCCTCCGGGCGCGCCGTCGCGTGGATCTCCGTGACGGCTTATCCGTCGTCGAGGGAGTGGTTGGAGGGATGCTGCTGCAGGAAATACGAGCGCGAAAATTTGGCTGGAATCGGCGAAAACGGACGTGGATTCTGCTGGAAGTTGAAGGAGTCGTCGATGCCGTTTGCGCGAGCGTCCGTGGTACCGAGACTGCCCAGACTCCAGGTGGCTTCGATGAATTTGACCAGACTCCCGAATTCGTATTGGGTGTGGGAGACGTAGCCTTTCTTCGCATATGGCGAGACGATCAGCATCGGGACGCGGATGCCGAGACCCTGATAGTCGATCTGTTGTGGCGCGACGTGATCGTAGAGGCCGCCCCAATCGTCCCATACGACGACGATGGCGGTCGTGTTCCAGTACTGGCTCTTACCGATCGTGTTAACGACCTGTGCCACCCACGACGGACCCATGTCCGGGTGCGATCCGGGATGGTCGGAGTTCGCAAAGTCAGGGCAAACCCACGTCACCGACGGAAGCTTGCCGTTGGAAATGTCCGGAAGCAGGTTCGTCGTGGCAACGACGTTGGTTTTCCACTCGGAGCCGTGGCGAACGGCCGCAATCGCGTCAAACGCGTTCCAGATGTTTCCGTCGAAGCCGCTGCCGATCGGCGGCACGTAGTATTTCCAACTCACGCTTTTGGCGTCGAGCAGATCGCGCAGCGTCTTGTATCCAAGGCACGGGAACGGGCCGGCGGTCGGAAGGTACACGCGTTTTGTCGTGATGAGCGCCGTCGTCGTGCCCGACGGAGCGTCGCAACCCCACGGCTGTTGCGACGGAAAATCGATAAGCGCTTGAGTCGCATTAATTTTCGTCCCGCCGGCTATGAGGTCCTGATGCGCGGTGAAGCTTCCGCTACCTTGGGTCGAAAAGGTGTGATCGGCGAGCACGTATTGCTTGGCGAGATTCCAGTACGGTTGGACGTCGGATGGATTCGCGTACTGATACACGTACGCTCCGGGATTGTTCTCGACCGTAATCGTGTTGAATCCATCCATTTTTCCGCCGTCGTACGACGTCTCGAACTGCGCGTAGCCATTATGCGGAGAAAGCTTCATTTGAAGCGGCATCCGCTTGAGTTTAATGACGATTTGCTTGCCGGGGTTGTTTGGATCTTGGCCCAGACCTTGCGACACGGTGTCGGCGCCCGGAAATCCGTTGAACAAATTGTCCACGGTGCGGTTCTCCTGGATCAAAATCACGACGTGCTGTATTTTTTGACCGCTCGGCGTGGGAGATGCCGAAGGGATGACCGGGGGCGTCGAACCGCCGCCGCCGCCTGACGAACCACCGCAGCCGGCGATGGTGACCGCCGTTGCCAAGCAGCACGACAACAAACGCGAGATCTTCAACCTGCTCCTCTTTCTCTCTCGGTGCTTGCGCGAGGGCATTTAAATGTCCTCGGCGCATCGTTCAAGCTGAGGATTTCCTTGAAAAATTACGCCCTATCGAGTAACCACAGTCACCAATGAACCGCATCGCATGATTCGCCGGGTGCTGTCCAGCGAAGACGAGTTGCGCGCGTTCGCGGCAGCATTCGCGCAACGACTCAAGCCGGGCGACGCGGTCGCGCTTTCGGGCCCGCTTGGATCGGGGAAAACCACCTTCGTCCGCGCCGTAGTCGAAGCGCTTCATCACGCCGATCAAACGTCGAGCCCGACGTTTACGTTCTGGCATCGCTACGACGGCGTACCGCCGATCGATCACCTCGATCTCTTTCGCGTCGACGACCCAAAGGAACTCGCCGAGCTTGGGCTCGAGGATGCGTTCGCAGACGATTCGATCGCTTTGGTCGAATGGTGGCGCAACGCGCCATCGCTATTGCCGGCGCGCCGGTACGAAATCGACATCGACGGTGTCGGCGACGGACCGCGTCGGATCGCCGTAAAGGAACCAGCGTGAAGATTCTGGCCATCGATGGAGCGCTCGGCGGATTTTCGTCGGCGCTCGCCGTCGACGGCGAGATCGCCGCCGCTCGACACGAGAAAGGAAACGTCGCGCTGGAACTGGGACTCGCGATGCTCGGCGAGGTGATGTTGCAGGCGGGCGTGAGTCCAGACCAAATCGATCGACTTGCGGTGGGGATCGGGCCGGGCGGATTCACCGGTTTGCGGATCGCGATTGCCTACGCGAAGTCCTTGGCCCTCGCGTGGACGCGGCCGCTCGTGCCGGTTTCGTCGTTCGATACGCTGGAATACGGGCGGCACTTCGACCGCGTCCTCACGATCGTCGTCGGCCGCCCCGGCGTCATTTCGGCTCGCTTCCGAAACGGCGCCCAGGTACGCCGGGCCTCGGGCCCGACCTACGAGGCGCTGGCGGCGACGCTGCCTGCCGAGCGAACGGCTTTACCGGTCGTCGGCGCCTCGAAGGACGTGCTTGCCGCGCTTGCCGAACGCGACATAGACGTGCAATCCTTCGATCCGCTGGTGGCACCCGCCGCCGCCGCGACCGCGCTGGCGGCCGCCTCGCACCAACCCGCGCGCAGCCTTCACGAGGTGCGCGCCGATTACGGCGAGCTTCCCGCCGCCAAAGTTCCGAAGCTTAACCGTCGATGACGCGCTCATGAAGATGGAGCTCGACGCGCGTCCGGCGCCTGAGCCCGATCGTTTGTCGATCGTGCCGATGGCGTCGTCCGACATTTCTGCGGTAACCCGCATCGAACGCGCCTCGTTCTCGACGGTGTGGCCATCCGACGCCTTCTTCAACGAGCTCAGCACCAACAAGCTGGCGCACTATTTCGTCGGCCGCGTCGGCGATCGCATCGTCGCGTACGGCGGCATTTGGGTGATCCTCGAAGACTCGCACATCACGACGCTCGCCGTAGACCCGGCGTGCCGCGGCAGGCGCTTCGGCGAAATCATGCTGCTCAAGCTCGTCGACGAAGCTATGGAGCGCGGGGCGGCCTGGATGACGCTCGAGGTGCGCGAAAGCAATACGGTCGCGCAGCAGCTCTATCGAAAGTACGGCTTCACCACGGTCACGATGCGGCGCGGGTATTATAGCGACGATAACGAAAGTGCTCTGGTGATGTGGGCGGGTAACCTCAAGAGCGAACTTTATCGTAACCGGCTAGGTGTGCTGCGCGCGCGCTGCAATCGTTGAACTTCAGCCAACTGGCGCGGGCCGTCAAATCCCACCTGGCCCAAGATCGCCGGTACGAACACAGCGTGCGAGTCGCACGCTGTGCCGACGTTCTCGCGCAGCGCTACCGCCTAGATACGCGCAAAGCACGCACCGCAGGCATGCTGCACGATCTCGCGCGCCTGTACACGCCCGCACGTTTGATCGACGAGTGCACCGCCCGCCGTCTGCCGATCGGCGAATTTGAGCGCGCAAATCCGATGACGCTGCACGCGCGTCTCGGCGCGGCGATCGCGCGCGAGAGCTTCGGCGTGGACGATTTCGAGGTGCTCTCCGCCATCGAAAAACACACGACCGGCGCCGGCGAGATGTCGCACCTCGACTGCGCAGTGTATTTGGCCGATTCGCTCGAGCCGGGCCGCACGTTTCCGGAACGCGCGGCGCTGTGGCAACTCGCAACCCGCGATTTGAAGCTCGCGATGCGTGAGGTACTTTTGCTGGGCATTCGACACTACGCGCGCAAAGGGAAGACGATCGCGCCGCAGACCGCGGCGGCGGCCGGCACCTTCGGTCTCGATATCACGGCCATACCCGAACTTACGCCCGCATGGGAGGCTCACGCATCCGCGAACTGATCGACGTCGTCCGCGACGCAGCGCTCGACAAGAAAGCCGAAGACTTTATCGCCATCGACGTCGGCGGACGAACGATCTTAGCCGATACCTTCGCGGTCCTTACCGGCCGATCCAAAGTTCAAACGCGCGCGATCGCCGACGCCATCGTCGAAGCGGTCGAGCGCGACGGCCGCTCCATCTCGCGAATCGAAGGCTACGCCGACGGCGGCTGGATTCTCATCGATCTCGGCAACGTCATCGCGCACGTTTTTACACCCGAACAGCGCGACTTCTACAACATCGAGCGTCTCTGGTCGGAGGTCGCGAAGCGCCAGGCGCAAGCCCCGTGAAGTCGCGCCGGCCGACGCACGAAACGCGATCCGCGCGTGCGAGGCGGGATTTTTGGAAGCGGCTCGCGGTGTGGATTTTCATCGTCTTCTTTGCGCTGAGCGTTGCCGGCGGTCTGATCGTCATCGGCTTGAAGGTACGCTGAGCGTCCTTCGACTGCGGTGCGCTACGCGCACCTCCGCTCAGGATGACATGGGGAGTGCGGCGGGAAGGATTGTCGACAATGTGCAATACCGCCCCATGCAGAACATTGAGTTGCGCGAAGACCCCGCCGAAATTCATGCCCGCCACGTACTGACGCCGTGGGTTGCGCAGGGCAACCGGCGTCCGCCCACCATCGTCCGGGGCGAGGGGTGTTACCTCTACGATGACCGCGGAAATCGCTATCTCGATTTCGTCTCGGGATTAGTCGCGGTCAACCTCGGGCACGGGCACGCCGGCCTCGCTAAGGCGATCGGCGAACAGGCCGCCCGCCTCGGGTACGCACCGCCAAGTTTCGGCGACGAGAATCGCGCGCGGCTCGCACAGGCGATCGCCAACATCGGTCCGTGGAAGGGCGAAGGCCGAACATTCTTCACGACCGGCGGCGGCGAGGCGAACGAAGATGCCGTCAAGTTCGCGCGTGCGCTGACCGGACGGCACAAGGTGCTCACCGCGTACCGGTCGTTCCACGGATCGGCGCCGGGCGCCGGGACGCTGACCGGTGAGAACCGCCGCTGGCCAAACGAACCGGGCCTTCCCGGCGTCGTTCGTTTCTTCGCGCCGTTTCCGTACCGCAGCCCGTTCTTCACGCGCGACGCCGGCGAAGAGTGCGCGCGTGCGCTCGCGCACCTGGACGAGATCGTCACGTATGAAGGCGGCGACCGCATCGCGGCGCTGCTCGTCGAGCCGATCGTCGGATCGAACGGCGTCGTCGTCTATCCCGAAGGCTATCTGCACGGCCTGCGCGAGCTGTGCGATCGCTACGGCATTCTGCTGATCTTCGACGAGGTGATGACGGGCTTCGGACGCACCGGCGCGGCGTTTGCGTCGGAACGCTTCGGCGTGGTGCCCGATATGTTCACGTTCGCCAAAGGCGTAACCTCGGCATACGTTCCGCTCGGCGGCGTTGCGGTGCGCGAATCGCTCGCGTCACACTTCGACACGCATCCGCTCCCCAGCGGGCATACCTTCAGCGGCCATCCGCTGGGAATGGCGGCGGGCGTCGCCGCCCTCAACGCATATCGCGACGAAAATATCTTCGAACGCGCCAGAGAGATGGAGCAACCGTTACGGGCGCGGTTAGACGAGTTGCAGCGCCGCCATCGCTCGCTCGGTGAGGTCCGCGGGGTCGGCGCGTTCTTCGGACTCGAACTCGTGCGCGACCGCGAATCGCGAGAACCGTTGGTTGCGTGGCAGGGGACGGCGTCGCTTCAGCCGTTTTTCAACGACCTGCTGGCGCGCGGGCTGTACCTGTTCGGTCGTTACAACACCGCAATCGTCGCCCCGCCGCTCGTCGCCGGACCGGCCGAGCTCGACGAAGCGACGGCTATTCTCGACGCCGCGCTCACCACGCTCGAAGAAGGGATGTAACCGTGGAAGTTCCGGTTCTCGACCCGGCAACTCGCGAGGTCATCGGCCGCGTGCCGGCCAGCGACGGCGCAAGCGTCGACCGCGCGGTTCGCGCGGCCGGCGAAGCATTTCCGTCGTGGTCGGCCGTTCCGGTGGTCGAACGCGCTCGCTACATGTTTCGATTTGCCGATGCGCTCGAGCGTCGGTTCGAAGATTTGGCAAGGTCGGTTTCGCGCGAAAACGGCAAAACGATCGCCGACGCTCGCGGCGAAGTGCGGCGAGGCATCGAAGCGGTTGAGTTCGCGTGCGGCATGCCGTCACTGATGATGGGCGACGCGCTCGCCGACGTCGCGCGCGGCATCGATTCGACGTCGGTGCGCTATCCGCTCGGCGTTTGCACCGGCATCACTCCGTTTAATTTTCCCGCCATGATCCCGTTGTGGATGGTCCCCATCGCCCTGGCCGCCGGCAACACGTTCGTCCTCAAACCATCGCCGCAGACGCCGCTCACGTCGGAGTTGATCGCCGAAATCGCTGCAGGTTGCGGCTTCCCCGAGGGCATCTTCGCCGTCGTTCACGGCGGTGCCGAGACGGTCGAAGCGTTGATCGAGCATCCGGACGTCGCCGCCGTGTCGTTCGTCGGGTCGTCGAAGGTCGCACGCAGCGTTCAAGAGCGCGCCGTTCGGGCGCACAAGCGCGTTCAGGCGCTAGGTGGTGCGAAGAACTATCTCGTCGTGATGCCCGATGCCGTAAACGCTTCGACGGTCGGCGCGGTGATGGCGTCGGCGTTCGGCGGAGCCGGGCAACGCTGTTTGGCGGGGTCGGTGCTGATTGCGGTCGGCGACGCCGGCGACCGCATCGTCCCGATGCTGGTCGAAGCCGCCGCCAATCTCCGCCTGGGCCGCGGCGTCGATGCCACGGTGGACATGGGGCCGGTCGTCAACGACGAAGCGATCGCGCGCATCGAAGGTTACGTCCGCCGCGCGAGTGCGGCCGGCGCGCGCCTGGTGCTCGAACCCCGCGCGGTTCCGGCGGGCGGTTCGTTCGCTTCGCCGGCAATCTTCGATCGCGTCGACCCCGCCGGCGAACTCGCGCGCGACGAGATTTTCGGACCGGTACTCGCGGTCGTGCGCGTCGCATCGCTGGACGAGGCGTTAGCCGTGGCCAACTCCTCGCGCTACGGCAACGCGTCATCCATTTTTACCGCCGACGGTGCAGCCGCGCGCACCTTCGCGGCGCGCGTTGCGGTCGGAATGGTAGGCATCAACGTCGGAGTCGCCGCCCCGATGGCGTTCTTTCCGTTCGGCGGCGTGAAAGATTCGATCTTCGGGGACCTGCGTTGTCACGGAAAGGATGCCGTGGCATTCTACACCCAGCAGCGCGTGGTCATCAGTCGTTGGCCGCGATGACCGAAGCGCCGGTTTTGCGGTCCGGTTCGCTCACCTTCCTCGAGGTGCTGGCGACCTCGGTGGCGCTGATCGGTCCGAGCATGACGCCGATCCTGATCGCTCCGTACATGTTTGCCAACGCCGGAAACGGTACGTGGCTCGCGTACGCGTTCGGCGGCACTATGCTGGTCTTCGTGGCCCTCAACATCAATCAGTTCGCGCGCCGCTCGAGCTCGGCCGGTTCGATGTACGTCTACGTTTCAGAAAATTTGGGGACGATGGCCGGGGCTATTGCCGGTTGGTCGCTGCTATGGGCGTACGGATTCGTGGCGGCTGCCGTCCTCGGCGCGATGGCGCTCTTCACCAACATTCTTCTCGGCCCAACGGGCCTGCAGCTTCCGGCGGTGGCGATCGTCGCCGTCATCGCGCTGGTCGCGTGGCAGGCGGCCTATCGAGGAGTACAGGTTTCGGCGATCGTCATGCTGGTTCTCGAAGCGATTTCGGTTGCGGTGATCTGTTTGCTGGTAGCGATCGTCCTCGTCAAGCACGGACCGTCGCTCGATACGAATCAACTGACGCTTAAAGGCGGCTTTCCCGGCGGTATCGGTCTGGCGATCATGTTTGCGGTGTTCAGCTTCGTCGGCTTCGAGAGCGCCACGGCGTTCGGAGGCGAAGCGAGAAACCCGCTCGTAACGATTCCGCGCGCGGTCATCGGCAGCGTCGTCTTCGTCAGCATCTTCTTCATCGTCGCCACGTACGCCGAAATTCTCGGGCTCGCGCATGCGGCCAAGCCGCTGGACCAGCAAACGTTTCCGCTAGGCACCCTGGCCGATATTTTCAACGTCGGATACCTTCGCGTACCGATTGCGATCGGCGCCCTGTGTAGCGCATTTTCGGTCTGCCTGGCGTGCATCACGACGGGCGGGCGCGTCGCGTACGCGATGGCCGTAGCGGGACTCTTACCGCCGGCGTTCGGACGCATCGAGCCCAAGCACGATACGCCCAACGTCGCGGTCACCGTCGTGACGGCGACGACGCTGCTCGTTGCCGTCGTTTCGTTGCTTGGCCGAGTCGCGCCGATCGATATCTTCAACAACTGCGGCACGCTGAGTTCATTCGGCTTCATCGTGATCTACGCGCTGATCTCGATCGCCGCCGGCGTCTATGTTAAACGGCAGCAAGAGCTGCGTTGGATCGATCTGGCGATTTCGGCATTTGCCGTGGTCCTGCTGCTCGTGCCTACGGTGTGGCTGTTTTATTCGGTACCGACGCCCCCGCAGCGCTGGTTCGTCTACTATTTTCTGATCTTTATTGCAGCCGGATGGGTGTGGTTCGCCGCCGGCCGGCGCGCTGTCGGGACGCCGCCCGCGTGACCGCCGGCTTGCTGGAACGCGCCTCGACGGCGACTCGCGTGGCCGCCGTCCTGCGCGAACGCATTGCGGCCGGCGCCGCCGCTCCGGGATCGCGAATCGTCGAGTTGGACGTCGCCCGCGAGTTGGGCGTCAGCCGCAGCCCGGTGCGCGAAGCACTGCTGAAGCTCAGCGAAGAAGGACTGGTCGCTATTCTGCCCTATCGCGGCGCAATCGTCGTGCCGTTACAGCGCCGTCGCCTGCTCGAGCTGCTGGAGTTTCGGCTCGCGCTCGAACACTTCGCGCTCGAACGCGCGATCGAACGCGCCGGCGATCGCGACCTGGCGGACCTACGCGACCGGGTCGCCGCCCTTCGGCGTGCATTGAAGACGCGGAATCGGCAGCGCATCGTCGACGAGGATCTCGCCATGCATCGCGCCATCATGGCGATGGCGGACAATTCGCTGTTGGAGCGCGCGTACGCGAGCCTGCTCGCGCAGATCCGCCTGTATATCGACGTTACCAGCGCCCGCTATGCGCGGCTCGAGGAGCTCGCTGAAGAGCACGAGGCTTTCCTGGCGGCCGTCGAACGACGCGACCTTCCGGCCGCCCGCGATCTCCTCGACGCGCATATCCTCCACGGCTTTGACGACCGGGCGCACTTCGCCGACATGTCGCAGGGACCGCCCGGCGAAACTTCGCACACGGCACCCGGTAGGAACGCTCGGAGGAACCGTACCGCATGAAACGTCTGCTCGCGCTCGCCGCCTTCACGCTCGCCGTCGCGATTCCGGCTCTTCCGGCCGCCGCCCGCGACTTCGTGCAAGATCAAGCCGGCATGTTCTCGGCAAGCACGGTGTCGGCGCTCGGTGCGCGCATCGGGAGCTTCAACGCACAAACCGGCAAGGAGATCGTCGTGATGACGGTGTCCTCGCTGGGCAGCGCAACGTTGCAGGACGCAGCAAGCAGCGCGTTTGCGCAACAGCGGGTCAACGGCGTGTTGGTCTTCATCGCGCGCGACGACCGCAAGGACATCATCGTGCCGGACCGCGCGGGCGTGACGGCCGGATGGTTTACGCCGGACGTCTTGAGATCCATCCGGACGACGATGGAGTCGCAGTTCCGCAGTGAGGACTACGACGCCGGGATCACGTCGGCGGTCGACGGTATTCTCAACGTGTATCGCGCTCACGCGGGGAGCTTGCGCCAAACGTCTTCGTCGGCAGGCACGCTACGAACGGCGCCGAGTTCGCCCGCAATCGGAGGGTTTCATATCTCCATGTTTTGGTGGATCATCATCATCGTCGTCGGCTTTCTGATTTTGCGCTCGGTAATGCGCTCGATGTCGGCGCCGCGGTACGGACCACCCGGCATGCCGCCGGGCGGTGCCCCAGGCCAAATGCCGTACGGCGGCTATGGCGGAGGCGGAGGCGGCAGCTTCTGGAGCGGATTGCTCGGAGGCTTAGGCGGCGCTTGGCTGGGCAACGAAATGTTCGGCAATCGCGGCGGTGCGATCGGTCCTGCCGATGCAGGTCAATCAGCGGCTCCCGATAGCGGCGGAAGCTGGGGCGGCGACGCCGCCGGCGGATGGCAAAGCGATGCCGGCCAAGCCGACACCAGCGGCGCTAGCGGCGGAGATTGGAGCGGCGGCGGCTTTGGTGGTGATAGCGGCGGCGGCGACTTCGGTGGCGGCGGCGGTGGCGACTCGGGCGGCGGGTGGTAGGCGTTCGCGAACGCCTAGGGGAGTAGCATCGCAAAGGAAGTAAGCTGCGCTCATGCACCGTCTGCTGAGCTACTCCCTTGCCTTCGTTCTGCTCGTGCCGTCGTGGACGGTAGCGGTCCACGCGTCTGAAAATAGCCTAGCGCACGTCGACGCGACGTATTTCGGAGGTTTGCGCTGGCGCCTGATCGGACCGTTTCGCGGCGGTCGCGCGCTCGCCGTTTCGGGCGTGCCGGGGCAACCCGATCGATTCTATTTCGGTGCCGTTGACGGCGGCGTGTGGGAAACCCTCAACGCCGGCCGCACCTGGAACCCGGTCTTCGATGCCGAGCCCATTGGTTCGATTGGCGCCATCGCGGTTGCGCCGAGCAACCCGCAAACGATCTACGTCGGTACCGGCGAGGCCGACATGCGCTCCGATATCGCCTACGGTAACGGCGTGTACAAATCCAGCGACGGCGGCAAAACCTGGACCCACATGGGTCTCGACGACTCTCGCCAAATCGGCAGCATCGTCGTCGACCCACGTGACGCCAACGTCGCGTACGTCGCGGCCCTCGGACACCAATACGGTCCCAACGCCGAACGCGGCGTCTTCAAAACTACGGATGGCGGCCGGACGTGGAGCAAAGTACTCTACAAGGACCCCGACACGGGCGCCATCGATCTCAGCCTCGACCCAAGCGCCCCAAACGTAATCTACGCAACGCTCTGGGCAACGCGGCGACCGCCGTGGAACGTGTATCCTCCGTCGAACGAGCCCGGCAGCGGCGTATACAAATCCACCGATGCCGGCACGACCTGGACTCATTTAACGAACGGTCTGCCGGCGAACGTGGGACACGTCGGCATCGCGGTGTCGCCATCGAAAGCGTCGCGCGTCTACGCGCTCGTCGACTCGGACTCCGCGCACGGTGGTGCGTATCGCTCCGACGACGCCGGCGCGACCTGGACGCGCACCGACGGCGAAACGCGCATCTGGCGGCGCGGCTGGTACTTCGGCGGCATTACCGTCGATCCAAAGAATCCCGACGTCGTCTACGTTATGAACACGTCGACGTATCGCTCCACCGACGGCGGCAAGAGTTTCGACGCCGTGAAAGGTGCGCCGGGCGGCGACGACTATCACACGCTTTGGATCGAACCGAACGACCCGACACGCATGATTCTCGGGAGCGACCAAGGCGTCGTCGTTACCGTCGACAACGGCGCGACGTGGAGCTCGTGGTACAACCAGCCCACCGGGCAGTTTTATCACATCGCGACCGACGAGCGGTTTCCATATTGGGTGTACGGCGCGCAACAGGATTCAGGGTCGGCCGCCGTACCAAGCCGCAGCAGGTACGCCGGCATTTCAAGCTGGGATTTTCATCCGCTCGACGTCGGAGGGGAGAGCGGCTCGATCGCGCCGGATGCGAAACATCCCGACCTTGTCTATGGCGCAAGCGTGACCGCCGAACGCGTCGATACCGGCTGGGAACTCAACGTCGATCCCACGCTCAACTATCCCGGAACGACTTGGCGCAACACGTGGACGCTGCCGATCGTCTTTTCCCCGGCAGATCCGAGCGCGCTCTACACCAGCCATCAAAAGATTTTCCGCTCGCGCGACGGTGGGAAGACCTGGGCGATCGTCAGCCCCGATCTGAGCCGCTCGAACGAGGGAACTCCGCCGAATCTCGATACTGCAACCCTCGCCGACAATGCCGGACTCCAGCGGCACGGCGTCGTGTATTCCATCGCGCCGTCGCCGCTGCGAGCCGGCGTGATTTGGGCGGGGACCGACGACGGGTACCTTTGGCTAACGCGCGACGGGACCGCACATTGGCGCAACGTAACGCCGCCGGAACTTACCCCCTGGAGCAAAGTCGGGACCGTCGAAGCGTCGCACTTCGATTCGCACGTCGCCTATGCGGCCATCGACCGGCATCGTCTCGAGGATTATTCGGCTCATATTTATCGTACCGGCGACGACGGTATCACCTGGACGCCGATCGCCGCCGGCATTCCCGACGGCTCGTTCGTTAACGTCGTGCGCGAAGATCCGCAGCGCCGCGGTTTACTCTATGCGGGAACGGAAAAGGGCGTGTACGTCTCGTTCGACGACGGCGGGCGCTGGCAGCCGTTGCAGCGCAATCTTCCGGTATCGTCGGTGCGCGATATCGCCGTGCATGGGAACGATCTCGCGATTGCCACCCACGGCCGCGCCTTTTGGGTGATGGACGACGTAGCGCCGCTTCGGCAATTCGCCGATGCGATCGCCGCCGGCGGAGACTACCTGTTCGCTCCTACCGCGACGTACCGGTTGCGCCCGGGCAACGACGAGGGAACGCCGCTGCCGCGCGACGAGCCATCGGCCGCCAATCCGGATACCGGCGCGAACGTCAATTACTATCTCGCGACGGCCGCACGAACGCCGGTCGTTGTCGAAATCCTCGCCGCCGACGGCAGCCGGCTTCGCCGTTGGTCGAGCTCCGATAAACCGGTCGCGATCGATCCTAAAAAGCTGACGGTGGTACCTTCGTGGATCGCCGCTCCCACACTACCGTCGGCCGATCCCGGCGCGCATCGTTTCGTTTGGAACTTCCACGCCAAAGACGAAGACGGTCCGCTGGCGCCGCCCGGGACCTATACGGTGCGCTTGAGCGTCAACGGCAAGACCTATTCGGGCGCGCTGCGAGTGCTGCGGGATCCGCGCATTGCCGCAAGCGATGCCGACTTGCGGGCCCAGTTCGATCTCGCAACGGCAATCGAGACGCTGCGCGCGCGCGTTACCGATGCTCGAACGCGCGCACAGAAGATCGCACGCGATTCGCTGCCGGCGGCCAAGGCGCGCACGCTGCGCGTCGACATCATCGGCGAAAATCCGCCGGACAACCCCGACGACTCCGTCGGCGCGTATTCGCGCGATTTTACCAGCCTGCTTTACCTGCAAGGCGCGCTGGAGTATCTCGAAAGCGCCGTCGAGAGCGGCGACGCCGCCCCGACGCCCGATATGCGCGGCGCGTACAAGAAACTGGAGGCGATCTACGCAAAGACGCTAGCGGGCCTCGAAGGACTCCAGTTAGCGCCGTAAGACTTCGGCGTACCAGCGCTCCAGATCGTTGTGGAACTGGGCGAGCGCTTCGGGGTGCAAGTACACCATGTGGCCGGACTCGTAGTAGCCGTACGTAATGTTGTTTCGCAGCGGCGGCGCGAGGTTGAGATGATTGAGGGTGTATACGGTCGCGTAAAACGGGGTCGCCATGTCGTAGTACCCGCTTGCCGAGAACACGCGCAGCCCAGGATTGAAGGTCATCGCCTCGGCGAGATCCTGCGCGGTATTGGTCGGCAGATTCCCGTTGTGCTTCCAATCCCACTGACGATTCACCGAAACCACCAGCGGAAGATACTCCAACGTCGTATTGTAGTGCAGCAACTGCCGTACGTAGTAGTTTCCCGCACCGACGTACGCCGCATCGATTGCGGAGTCCGTCGGGTCGAACTGCGGACGATCCGCAATGCGATCGAGCGCGTACGAAGTGTAGCGCGCGTCAAGTCTGCCGATCGTCTGCCCGCTATCGCGCATCAGCTCGGTCATGTAGCGCCAGTATGGAATGCGGAGATTCGAAAGACGAATGTACTGTGCCGAAAGCCCAGTATACTGGTGTAACTTTGCTACGACGTCGTCGTAGGTGGAAGGCGGGAGATTGGCGCCTTGCGCTAGGGCGTTGAGATACTCGCCCATGGCGAACTGCTCGACCTGCGGCAATAAGTTCTGCAGCGTCGTCTGCGGACCGGGAAGCACGTTATGATACCACGACGAGGCGGCTTCGGTCGGCAGATACAGCGGGAACGCCCAATCGCTGCCGCCGATGGCGACCGGCGTGAAGTTGACGTCCCAGTCCAGGTTGAAGTCGAGAATCGACGATAACAGCACCACGCCGTTTATGCCTACGCCCTGCTTCTGTAAGTTGTCGACCAGCGCGGCCGTACGGGGCGTCCCGTACGATTCGCCAAAGAGAAACTTCGGCGAATTCCAGCGGCCGTACGTGCTGACGTAGCGCGAAACGAATTGGGTGAACGCGCGCATGTCCTGATCGACGCCGTAGAACTGATCCGGTTTCCCCGGGTCGACGATGCGGCTGAATCCGGTTCCCGGCGCATCGACGAACACGAGGTCGGTCGCATCGAGCAAACTGTACTGGTTCTCGACAAGATGAAATGGGGCGTTGACGCTCGCGGCAGCGTCTCCGGCCGCGACGCGCGTCGGCCCAAACGAACCCATGCGCAGCCAAACCGTCGAACTGCCCGGGCCGCCGTTATAGAGGAAGGTGACCGGCCGCGTTCGCGAATCGACGCCGTCGAGGGTGAACGCCGTAAAGAACATCCGGCAGTCCGGCTGGCCCTGCTGATTTTCGAGAACGATCGTTCCCGCGCGTGCGGTGTACGGATACGTGCGGCCGTTCAGGGCGAGCGATTGTTGGGACACGGCGTCGGCAGCCGCGGGGGCCGGCGGAGGTGAGGCGGCGGGATGGGCCGGGGCAGCGGGCAGCGCGTGCGTGCCGGCAGCCGCAAACGCAGAGGCGGCGGCCAAAATCACAAGCGAACGTCGGATCGTTTTCACGTGTTTCTTTTCCTGCATTATTGTCCCAACACCGTGGCGTACCAGCGTTCCAAATCCGCGTGGAACTTCGCAAGGGCATCCGGGTGCAGATACACCATGTGTCCCGATTCGTAGAATCCATACGTGATATTCTTCTGCAGCGCCGGCGCAATATAGAGGTGACTCAAAACGTATTGCGTCGCGAAAAACGGAGTGGCAAAGTCGAAGTAACCGTTCGCCGAAAAAATCTTTAAACGCGGATTGTAGGTCATCGTCTGCGCCAGATCGGGAGCGACGTTGAAGGTTTGCGGGTCGTTGCCATGCTTGAAGTCCCAGCTATTGTCGCCGGCATAGATGAGATCGTAGATTTGCGAACGATACAGCAGCGGCGTATCGTACTTCAAGACCTGGCGCATGTACTGGTTACCGGTCGCAACGAAGGCCGCATCGATCGCCGAGTCGGTAGCGTCCCAATCGGGCGAGACTTCGGGCCTATCGAGGACGTAGGTCTGGTAGCGGCCATCGAGCCGTCCGACGGTGATCCCGCGCTGACGGGCCAGTTCGTTTTGAAAGTGGTCGTAGGAAATGCGCAAGTTGGAGTTGCGGATGTAGCGCTCCGACAGACCCGTGTAGCGGTGCAGCTTCGCCACGATGTCGTTGAAGCGATCGGGCGCGAGTTGCGAACCTGCGGCCAGTCCGTCGAGATACTCTCCGAGTGCGAATCGTTCGGTCTGTGCCAACAATCCCGGCAGCCCCGGTGCGCCGGGGATGGCGTGATGATACCAAGCCGTCGCCGTTTCGGTCGGCAAATAGAGCACGTACGCCCAATCGCCGCCGCCGATCGGCGCACCGTCGTTGTAGTCCAGCGCGGGGTTGAGAAACGACGACAGCAACACGATCCCGTTGAGGGCGATGCCGCGCGTGGCGAGAACGCCCGAGAGTACCGCCGAGCGCGTCGTGCCGTACGACTCGCCGAAAAGAAACTTCGGTGAGTTCCAGCGATTGAAATTCGTCAAATAGCGCTGGATAAACTGCGCGAACGCGTCGGCGTCTTGGTCGACGCCCCAGAAGTCCTTGGGTTTCCCCGCACCGATGATGCGCCCGTAGCCGCTCCCGGGCATGTCGATGAAGACGAGGTCGCTCTTGTCGAGCAAGCTGTAACCGTTGTCGAGGAGCCGATAGGGCGGTCCGGGAGTGGATCTCGCATCGCCGGCGCCGACCCTCACCGGCCCGAACGATCCCATCCGCAGCCAAATGGTGGAACTGCCGGGGCCGCCGTTATACAGAAAGGTCACCGCTCGATGCGCCGGGTCGGAACCGTCCAGCGTGTAGGCGGTGTAGAATATCCGCGCGGTGGGTTGATCGTCGCCGTTGCGCAACGTGATCGTTCCGGCGCGAGCCGAGTAGCCAAAGCTGCGGCCGCCCAGCACGACGGAATGACGGGTGACGGCATCGGGGGTGAGTGGCGGTATCGGCGGCGGGGTTGCCGCGGGGGCCGGCCGCGGAAGGCCGACGAGCAGCGCGAGGCCGACCGCAACCGGCGCGCGCGACAATAGAAGACGCAAGCTCAAGGAAACCTCCACCGCGTGACGCGCCCCAAACATTATCGGTCGTCGGGCGCGTCCCTCCACCGCGTCTCGCGAAGCGGCTATCAAATTTTCGTCAAAGCTGCTTATCCGATTCCGTCGTGCCGGATCGCACGACGGCGTCGGCCGCAATCGGCGCCCGGTCGGGAATCATCAGCGTCTCTTCGGCGGAGATCTCGTTGGGAATCAGCAGCGTCACCGCGTGGCCGTTGGGGCATGCAACCTCAACCGTCATCTCGGCCGGTGGATCGCTGGGGTCGAACCAAACCGGCGATCCCTGCGCGTCCACCACGAACGATCGCGCCCCCGGAGCGGCCACCGGCGCGCCGCACCGGGAGCACGTTGCCGGCTGCAAATGGACGATGGCCAGAAACGGCACCGATCAGGCAGGTACGGGGGCGTGAAGGTCGACGTCGTACGCAGCGTCGATCTCGCGCGCGTAGCGCTCCTCCACGACGCGCCGCTTGATCTTCATCGACGGCGAAAGCTCGCCGCTTTCGACGCTAAACTCGTGCGGGATGACGATGACGCGGCGAACTTGCTCGAAGCTCGCGAGTTCCTTCGTCTGCTTGACGACGAGCTCCGTCAAGAACGCTTTCACGGCGTCGCGTCGCGCCAAGTCCTCCGAAGGTGCGTCGGCCGGCAACGCGAGTTCTATGCGCACGAGATCCCAGTTCGGACAAATGAGGGCGGCTGGATGGGGCCGTCCGCTGCCGACGACCATTGCTTGCGACACGAAGGCGGAGCGTTTTATCGCCCCTTCCACTCGCGCCGGCGAAATCCACTTTCCGGTATCGGTTTTGAAAACTTCGCGCTTTCGGTCGGTGATTCGCAAGAAGCCGGCGGCATCGATTTCGCCGATATCTCCGGTGTGAAACCAGCCGTCCACGACTGCCGCCGCCGTAGCCTCGGGGTCGCGATAGTAGCCGCGCATCACGTGGCGTCCGCGCGTGAGGATCTCGCCGTCGGGCGCGATTGTGACCTCGACACCGGAAATCGGGCTTCCGGCAGCGCCGTATTCGTTTGCCGATAGCCGGCTCGCGGTAATAACCGGCGACGTTTCGGTGAGCCCGTACCCTTGCATGATCGGAACGCCCATTCCAAGGAACGTCATCGCCGTATCGACGTGCAGCGCCGCACTACCGCTGACGAAGAACCGCACGCGGTCGAGACCGAGCCGCTCGCGCACCTTGCGCAGGACGACCTTATTCGCAATCGCGTACTGGGCGGCAAGCGCCCGCGACGGGCGCCCTCCAAACGTCTTTGCGCGCATGTATCTGCGCCCGGCTCCAAGCGCCCACGGCACGAGTTTGGCTTGCAGGCCTCCGGCTTTCATGGCCTGCCCTTTGACGCCGGCGAGTACCCGATCGAAAATGCGCGGCACCGAGGTCATAACCATAGGACGCACGTCGCGCATATCTGCCAACAGCTCGCCCGCGTCGTGACAGATGGAATAGCGAACCCGCGCCAGCAAGTAAATGTAGACCATCGTGTGCTCGTAAATGTGCGAGTACGGCAGGACCGAGAGCACGGCGTTGCCTTCGGCTAGACCGTCGAGTCCGCACTTCAGCGCCGACTGCGCATCGAATGCGACGTTGTCGTGAGAGAGCATCACGCCTTTGGGACTGCCGGTCGTGCCGGAGGTATAGATCAGCACGGCCAGATCATCGGGGTGCAGCGTCGCTTCGTAGGCGGCGGGAACCTCGGGCCGGGCCGCGCGCACCGCCGCGCCACGAGCCTCGAACGACGCCATGCCGTCGTCGCCGCGAGAATCGAAGACCACCGCCCGCGGAACGTTGGCGCCGCTCTCGCGCACGCGCGCGAGCGTCGCGCTCGAGTCTGCGAAGATCAGCTTCGAACCCGAATGCTCTAAGATGTAAACCGTGTGATCGAGCGCTTGGGTCGGGTAGATCGGAACGACGACGCAGCCCGCAAAGAGCGCTGCAAAGTCGCTGACGATCCAATCGACGCAGTCGTGAGCCACCAACGCAATTCGATCGCCGGGCGCCAGACCGGCATCGCGAATGGCGCATGCGGCGTGCTCGACGCGTTCGAGGAGCCTCGCACTCGAGATCGCGGTCCAAACGCCGTTGACGCGCTCGCTAACCGCCCAGTCGCGCGGCGGCGCGAGCGCGCGGCGAATCAGTTGCGGGAGCGTTTCTTTCGCGGGAAGCTCCATTCAGGGAGCCTTCGCCTGACCCCCGACGGCCCCTCCGGTGTCGTTACCGCGCGATCTAAGGTGGACGAAGGAACGGTCTCGCGCGTTCCAATCGCGTTTGCGTCATTCCGCCCACGTCGAGCAGCTCGTCGAGCGAACGAAAAGATCCGTCGAGCGAACGCATCTCGACGATGCGCGCGCCGATCGATTTTCCTATTCCCGGCACGGTCGCTAAAACGGTCGCGTCGGCGAGGTTGACGTCGACGCTTGCTGGAGCAGGCGGCGCTTTCGCCCGTTCTCCACCTCGGCGATGCGACCGCGTGCGGCGGCCTACGCCGAACGCGGAGCTACGATGCGTTGCACCCTCGCCGGCGACTGGAACGTACACTTCATCGCCGTCGGAGGCATGCGCCGCCAGATTGACGCCGCCGGCGTCGGCATCGACGGTAAGACCCCCCGCCTGGGCGACCGCATCGGCTGCCCGATCGCCGGATCGAATGTGATAGAGCCCGGGGTGGTGTACCGCTCCAGCCACGTAAACGACCGAATCGGCCGTGCCGGCACGCGCCCGTTCGTTGCGATCCTGCCGTCGCTGCGCGACGTCTGCCGTCCTCGCGGGAAACGTCGCAAGCGCGTTCGCTTGGAACGCGGGTCGAGGCGCCGGATGCCAAAGCGCAACGCCCGCCAAGACGAGCGCGCCCAAGAGAAGCCCGATGCGTGCGGTCATACGCCTCCATCACGCGCGCGTTCCGACCGGAAAGGTAGCGTCGACGAAGCGGAGCGTGTACCATGCAGGCTATGGCCGAGGCCTACGATTTCAGATCTATCGAACGCAAATGGCAAGATCGCTGGGAACGCGACGGTATTTTTCGCGCGGTGCTCGACGGCGCGCGCCCGAAATATTACGTGTGCGAGATGCTTCCGTATCCTTCGGGCGACCTCCACGTCGGACACGCCAAGAACTACGCGCTCGGCGACGCGATCGCGCGCATGATGCGTATGCTGGGACACAACGTACTCCATCCGATGGGATGGGACGCGTTCGGGCTTCCCGCCGAAAACGCGGCGATCGCACGCGGCATCGACCCGGCAATCTGGACGGCCGAGAACATCTCGAACATGAAGCGGCAAGTGCGTCTCATGGGCACGAGCTACGATTGGACGCGTGAAATCGCCACGTGCCAACCCGAATACTATCGATGGAATCAGTGGCTGTTCTTACGTTTATACGAGCACGGCCTGGCCTACAAGCGCGAAGCGCCGGTAAATTGGTGCCCGCACGATAAGACGGTGCTCGCAAACGAGCAGGTGATCGACGGACGCTGCTGGCGCTGTCAGCATTTGGTGGAACGCCGCAATCTCTCGCAGTGGTTTCTGAGGATTACCGCCTATGCGGAGCGTCTACTCGACGACCTCGACAAACTCGACGGTTGGCCCGAGCGCACGTTGGCGATGCAGCGCAACTGGATCGGCCGAAGCGAAGGCGTCCAGCTCGAATTCCGCATCGAGGAGCTGGACGCGGCGGTCGACGTGTTTACGACGCGCGTCGATACCGTTTACGGTGCGACGTTTTTGGCGATTGCCGCGGAGCATCCGCTCGTGAAACGGATCGGAGCAATCGTGTCGAAAGACGATGCCGCCGCCGTTGCGGCGTTTGCGGACAGCCTTCGCTCGAAGTCCGAACTCGAGCGAACCAGCCTGATGGAGAAGCTCGGGCTCTTCACCGGTGCCTACGCGATCAATCCGCTTTCCGGCGAGCGCGTTCCGATTTGGGTTACCAACTACGTGCTGGCGGAATACGGCACCGGAGCGCTGATGGGCGTGCCTGCGCACGACGAGCGCGACTTCGACTTCGCAGTGAAAAATGGGCTGCCGATCGTGCGCGTCGTCGTCGATCCTCAGCGCGAAGCGGACGTCTCGCTCGACGATCCGTACGTCGAAGACGGACGCCTCATTGCGAGCGGCGATTTCAGCGGCATGTCGAGCGCCGGCGCGCGCGAAGCCATCGCCGGTCGGTTAGCCGCGCTCGGCGTCGGAAAAAGAACGGTAACGACGCGCTTGCGCGATTGGCTCGTTTCTCGACAGCGCTACTGGGGCACGCCGATTCCGATCGTGTATTGCGCGACCTGCGGCGAGGTCCCGGTTCCCGACGATCAGTTGCCGGTGGTGCTGCCACTCGGCGTGACGTTCTCCGGCGAGGGATCGCCGCTCGCGCAGATTTCATCCTTCGTCGAGACCGCTTGCCCGAAATGCGGCGCTCCCGCGCGTCGCGAGAGCGACACGATGGATACCTTTTTCGAATCCTCGTGGTATTACTTGCGCTACATCGACCCTCATGACGACCGCGCACCGTGGGAACCCGCCGACGTCGCTGCCTGGATGAACGTCGACCAATACGTCGGCGGCGCCGAGCATGCGGTGCTGCATCTGCTGTACTCGCGCTTCTTCTACAAGTTTTTTCACGATCGCGGGTGGGTAACCGGACGCGACGAGCCGTTCGAGCGGCTCTTTCACCAAGGGATGGTGCTCTTACGCGGCCAGAAGATGTCGAAGTCGCACGGTAACGTTGTGGGCATCGACGAAACCGCCGAAACGCGAGGCGTCGACGCCATGCGTCTTTTTCTTCTCTACGTCACGCCGCCCGAGGACACCAGCGACTGGACCGACGAAGGCATCAGCGGCCGGGTGCGATTCCTCAAGCGCGTGTGGCGGGCATGCGAACCGTTCTTCGAAAGCGCCTGCAGCGTTTCGATCCGCAACGTACCCCCCGTCGAAAGCGCACAGGAAAAAGGGCTCGTGCGAGCCGTTGCGATCGCGGCCAAATCGGCGATCGAAGAAACGATCTCGCGACGCTTTCACTATAACGCTACCATCGCCAAGCTCGACGAGTTGGTCAACGCCCTCACGCAGGCGGTGCAGCAGATTCCGGAATCGCCGGCGACCCGCTACGCGGCCGCGGTCTTACCGTTGTTAATCGCGCCGTTCGCGCCGCACATCGCCGACGAGCTGTGGGAGCGCTTCGGTCACGTGACGTCCGTGCATCTGGAGCGATATTTGGAACCGGACGAACGCGCGCTGGCCGTCGACGAGCTGACGCTCGTCGTGCAGGTAAACGGCAAGATTCGCGCCCGCATCGCGGTACGGCCGGGATTGACCGAAGAGCAAGCTTTCGACCTCGCGATGAACGAGGCAAACGTGCGCGGGCAGTTGGACGGCAAGCAACTGCGCAAACGGATATTCGTCCCCGACAAGCTGTTGAATTTGGTCGTCGGCTGAGGAGCCGCTCGCGACAGCTCAAACGCGAGCTTCTTCCGGGCTCCGAAAGCGCCGCCATACGTACAAAAACACCAGCAGCGTCGTCGGATATTGCAGCACGCTCGCTTCCGTCCCCAGTTGGCCGCCGGTGAGCCACGCGGGACCCGAAAAGGAAACGTTGAGTAGGTGATTGACGGGAATCAAGCTTCCGTTCGGCGTTCCGATTACAAAGAGCTGCATGAAGTCAAACGCCGCGTGCGCCCCGACCGCAAACCATAGCGAGCCGGTTCGTAGAACCGTATAGCACGCAAAGACGCCAAAGCCCATCAAGCTCACGACGTCGTAAAGGTTTTCGCCGGTTTTGAAAAAGTAATGGTCCGATGTAAAGATCAACGAGATCGCGATAGCCGCCGGCCAGAAGCCCAGACTCTTCCAGAGCGTCTGCAAGAAATAGGCTCGGTACCACAACTCTTCGGAGATGCCGACGATGAGATTCGCGCCCGCCCAACCCAGCGTCGCGAAAACGAGGGTCGCACCGTGCAACGCGAGGCCGGCAATTTTCATGCCGCCCAAGCCGATCATGCCGAGCGCGTCCAAGCCCGCCCACACCAGGCCGAGGGCCAAGCCCTCCCAAAACAGCGGCCCGAACGCCTTGGCGACCGGCAGGCCGTAGTCGTCGATACGCCGCCCTTCGTAGCGCGCGAGCAGTCCCGTCACGATCGCCGCAACGGCCAGCAGCTCGAGCTCGTAAAACGCGGTCGTCGCCGCCGACAGTTCCGTGCCGAGGTGCAGTACCGTCGCCATCCCGGCCCACAGGCGATCGAATATCGGAAACAGTATCCAACTGCCGGCTCCGAAATACAGCAGCGCGCGCCAGATGGGGCGCAGCATTCCGTCGCTGACGAACGCGCGCCGTAGGCCGGCGGAAAAGCTTTCCATGGCTCGAGCGTACCGCCCGCGCCCTCAAAAAGTCTTCAGAGGCTGCTGAAAGCGCGCGCGGCCTTGACCCTCACGCTGCGTCATACCGTAGCCTGGTAGCCGACGAGGAACCGCCATGGAAATCGTGACCGAGAAACTTTATCAAGCCAAAGAGTTCGCCGCCCAGGCGGGCGTGACGGTGCGGACGCTGCATTTTTACGACCGACGCGGGGTGCTCCGACCTGCGGCCCGCACGCCGGCCGGCTACCGCCTGTACGGCGAAGCCGAGCTCGAGCGCGTGGAACAGATTCTCGCGTTGCGCTTCGTCGGATTCGATCTCGACCAAATCGAGAAGCTCCTGAGCGGCTCGCAGCAGCCGTTGAGCGCCGCCGTGCGGATGCAGCGGCAAATCGTAGGACGCCAACAGCGCCGCCTCGAATGCGCCGCGCGCGCGCTCGACCAAGCCGCGCGCGAACTCGACGCAAACGCGAACGGCGACCGTTGGCAGATTATTCGCAACGTCATTGAGGTGTTTCGCATGGAAGACGACTATCGCTGGACGGAACGTTACTATTCGCCCCAGGCGCGAGCCAAACTCGACGAGATGCGCGAGAGCACTCCGCTCGACGTCGTCCGGCGCGGGGAGCGCGATTGGACGTCGCTGATCGCCGAGGTCGAAACCGCAGCTTCCCGCGGCGACGACCCGCACGATACGGGCAGCCAAGCTCTGGCAGCCCGTTGGCGCCGGTTGATCGGCCAGTTTACCCGAGACGACGCCGAGATCTCCGAAGGACTCGACAGGCTATGGTCCGACCAAACGCTCTGGCCGGATGACTTCAAGCGTCCGTGGAGCGACGCCGCCGACGATTTCATTCGCCGCGCACTCGCGAAATCAACGAGTCGATCGTGAAGGGCTCGGCCGAACTAGGACGCGGCTTCGGGTTGCGCAGGTAGTACGCGCGGACGCGCTCGAAGGCGTCAGCGCACAGCTCTTCGGTATTCGTCCAACGGTGCGGATCGTCGAGCGCCGTCCGTTCGATCTCGATGACGGGTGCCAGCGCTTCCCAAAGCAACACGAGGGTGTCGCCCATCAGATAGTAGATCGGCGGGCCTTCGAGCAGCCCGAGCTCGACGTAAACGCCCGTCTCGTTGAGCAGTCGCAAGACCACATGCCAAGGCTTATCCCCTGCCGCCGCCGCCCGCGCTACGTCGTCGCGGAAATCGGGATCGTGAATTCGCTTCGGAAGCTCGTGCATCACGAAGTTGCTCGCCATCCGAAACTCCGCGTCGCGATACCGTTCGAGTATGCGCAACATCGCATCGAGCTGGGTCGCGCGCGCCGCTACCCTGACTTGGCGCGCGGCGTAAATTGCCGACACGAGAATGACGAGCGCGGTAAGCGCGGTACCGAGGGCGGTTACGGCTTCCCATTGCATTCGTTGCCTATTACTTTCTCTGCGAACGCGGTCCCGCAGCGGCGAGCGATCTGAAGGGCGCGAGACCCGGGGCCGGAACGTTCTTTCGTCCCATGACGCCATCGAATCAACTCTCGACGCGCTGCTGCATCGTCGGCGGCGGACCGTGCGGCATGATGCTGGGCGCACTGTTGGCGCGCGCCGGCATCGACGTCGTCGTGCTGGAAAAATATGCCGACTTCTTCCGGGACTTTCGCGGCGATACCATCCACCCGTCTACCCTACAGCTGCTCGACGAACTCGGCTGGCTGCACGATTTTCTGGCTTTGCCGCACAACGAGATGCGCGAAATCGGCGGAACCGTGGCCGGGGAGTTCGTCCACCTCGCCGACTTTTCGCAACTGCCGACGCGCTGCAAGTTCATCGCGTTCATGCCCCAATGGGACTTTCTGAACTTCCTAGCCGAGCAGAGCCGCCGGTACGCCGGGTTCCATCTCATGATGGAGACCGAAGGGATCGATCTCATTGAAAACGGGGGGCGCGTTACCGGCGTGCGGGCAGCCACCAAGTCCGGCGAGATCGCCATCGTGGCCGAACTGGTGGTTGGAACCGACGGCCGCCACTCGACCGTTCGCCGGGTCGCCGGATTCGACGTCGAAAACCTCGGCGCTCCAATGGACGTGCTGTGGATGCGCATTTCGAAGCGCACCGGCGATCCACCCCAGGCGCTGGGAACCATGAACGACGGCCACATCGTCATCTTGATCGACCGAGACGCATATTGGCAGTGCGCGTACATCATTCCGAAAGGATCGTTCCAGAAGCTCAAGGACGCCGGACTGGCAGCGCTGCAGGACCAGCTCGTCCAGACCATTCCAGCGCTCCGCGGCCGCGTCGAAGAAATCGACGATTGGTCGAAAGTGTCGTTGCTCGAAGTCCGGGTCGACCGGTTGCGGCAGTGGCATCGTCCGGGGGTGCTCTGCATCGGAGACTCGGCACACGCCATGTCGCCGATCGGCGGCGTCGGAATCAACCTCGCGATCCAAGATGCGGTTGCCGCTGCCAACCGGCTCGTGGAACCTCTGCGCGATGGCAACGTGACCGACACCGTTCTCTCCACCGTGCAAGAGCGCCGCGCGTTTCCAACGCAGGTTACGCAAGCCTTTCAGGTTTTCATACAGAACCGCGCGATCGATCCAATTTTACAGGGCGTCGACGTCGACCGCCCGCCGCTGGCAATGCGCCTGCTCGAAGAGTTCCCGTATCTTCGGCGCTTTCCGGCGCTTTTGCTGGGACTCGGAGTACGCCCGGAGCACATCCACACGCCTGAGCGCGGACCGTAATCGACTCGCGGGCTCGCTAGAACGCGCGTCTCCTACCGTGCGGCCTTCTTGAAGTATTCGTACGTCGCTCGCAAGCCGTCGAGGAAGGAGGTTGACGGTGCCCATGCGAGATCGCGGCGAGCGCCCGTCGAATCGAACTGCGCGTCGCGCGCATCGCCGGTACGCCGCGGGGCCGCAGTGACCGGTGCTTCGAATCCGCTTACGTCTACTAAGGCACGATAGATGGCGTTGACGCTCGTCTTGACCCCGGTACCGATCACGTAGCAGTTGCCCGAGCCGCGGTCGAGCGCGGCGACGTTCGCGCGCGCGACGTCGGCGACGTAAACGTAGTCGCGCGTCTGCTCGCCGTCCCAATCGATCCGCACGCCGTCGCGGCGCAGAAATGCCGCCGCGAAAATCGCGATGACGCCGGCTTCGCCGTTGGGATCCTGGCGGGGACCAAAAACGTTGCCGTAGCGCAGCGCGGTGAATTCGAGATTTCGCTCGTTTCGGTAAAAACGAAGGTAGTGTTCGGCAACCATCTTCGTGATGCCGTACGGGGACGTCGGCCTCTGCGCCATATCGTCGGTAATGGGCAGACGATCCGGATTACCGAAGGTCGCGCCGCTCGACGCGAAGATCACTTTGCGAACGCCGCTCTTTGCCGCGTTCTCCAGAACGTTGAGCAGGCCTATGACGTTAACCTGGGCGTCGTACATCGGGTCGCGCGACGAGATCGCGACCGAATGCTGCGCGGCGTGATGACTCACGATCTCGGGTTTGAACTCTGCGAAGATCCGGCTAAGGTTCTCATCGCGGATATCCATGTGGATGAAGCTCGCGCGCTCGGCAACGTTTGCGCGACGGCCTCCGCCGTGTTCCCAAAGCGAATCGATCACGCGCACCTCGTGACCTTCGGCCAAATACGCGTCGACCACGTGCGATCCGATGAAGCCGGCACCGCCGGTCACGATAATGCGCAGAATCCGATCTCCTTTCGAAAGCCGCGTAACGTCGCAGAAGGAGGCCGATGCCGCCCTTCGCGCTGATCCTCTGTTCGGCTGCCGCGGTGCTGGGCACCCTTGCGGCGACGGCACAGACGCTCCCGCTCGACGCCCGCGTGACCGTCGGAGCCGGTCTAACGGCGCTGTGCGCCTTTGCGTTCTCCGGCTCGTGTAGGCCTCGCCAGTTTCGCGCGATCTTGATGGCGGCCCTGGTTGCCGGCGCCACGAATGCCGAAGTCCGTCAACGCAGTCAGCCGCACGTGGCCGAACGGCGCACCGCGTCGTATTTCGGCACGATACTCGAACGATCGGAATCCGGTCTCGTCGTCGGGCTCGTTCCCGGCGACCTGCACGTTCTCGCACGCACGCGCGGCGATCTGCCTGCGATCGGTTCCGGCGTCGTGGTGCGCGGCCGGCTGGCACCGTTCGACGACGCGCGCAATCCCGGCGAGCCGAGCGAGCGCGAAATCCAGCACGACCGCGGCATAGACGCGCAACTCGAAACTGCAACCGTACTGTCGACGACTCCCGGTTCACCCTGGGATCCGCGTACGTGGTTACCGAGAGCGCATGAATGGGCTCACGCGCAGCTCGCCGTCCGTCTCGGCGAACCCTTCGCATCCGTCGTAGCCGGCGAACTATGGGGCGAACGTTCGTCACTTCCGCCCGACCTGCGCGCCGAGTTTCAGGAAACCGGCACGGTGCATGTCTTGATCACCGCGGGTCTGCACGTCGGCGCCGTGGTAGCCGTCGCGCTCGCGATCCTCCGGCCGTTCGCGCTGCCGCGCGTGACGGGGTGCGTGCTCGCCGCCGCCGCGGTATGGATCTTCGTTTGGTGGAGCGGGGCGCAGCTGCCGGCAATGCGCGCGGCGTCGATGGCCACGGCGGCGCTCGCCGCGCGCGCCTACGGGCGCGCGAGCTTCTCGTGGAATGCGCTCGCAATCGCGGCGATCGCCGTTTCGTTCGAACGGCCCGAGACCGTTGCCTCGGCTTCGTTCGCCCTGTCGTTTTCCTGCGTGGGAGCGATCTTCGCGTGCGCGGGACCGCTCGAACGCTGGATCGAGGAACGCGTCGCGCTTCCCGCCGCCGTTCGTGAATCGCTCGTTCTCTCGCTGGCAACGCAGTCCGGCACCTGGCCGCTCACGGCAGCCGTCTTCCTGCAGTTCGCACCGTACGCGGTGCTCGCCAATCTCGCCGTGGTCCCGTGCGTCGCCGCCACCATGGCGCTGGGCGCGGCGCAGCTCGCCATAGCATGGTCGGCGCCGCTGGCGCAAGGCATCGCGAACCTCAATTCGTGGCTGCTCGCGTGGATGCTGGGCGTCGTGCAAACGCTGGCGGCTTTACCGGAAGCCCGGATCGCGATGACGCCGGCACCGGCGTGGTCGATCGTTGGATACGACGCCGCGCTCGCCGCCGCGCCGCTGCTCTGGCGACGCGGCGGGCGCACCGCCGCCGTTGCCGCGCTGGTGCTTGCCGCCGGATTCGTCATCCTGCCGCCCCGGTTCGTCGACGGCCGCCTGCGCATCACGATGCTCGACGTTGGCCAAGCCGATTCCATCGTCGTCCAAACGCCGGCTGGGCATGCGTTTCTCGTCGATGCGGGAGGCAGGCTGGAACGCGGCAACCAGGGCAACGACTCCAGCGCGGAATCGATCGGCGACCGCATCGTCGTGCCGTTTCTTTTACGTAACGGCGTTCATCGTCTCGACGCCGTGGTTATTTCGCACCCGCACGGAGATCACGCGGGCGGGGTGGCGCCGGTGTTGCGCAGGCTAGGAGTCGCCGAGATCGCCGACAGCGGACAACGGTACGGTGGACATGCCTATCGAGACGCCGTCGACACCGCGCACGTGCAGGGGATACCGATCGTCTATCCGCGCGCCGGATCCGAGTGGCGTCTGGATGACGGCGTGTCGCTCCATTTCCTCGGGCCGTCCGTGCCCTTCATCGCGAACTCGCGCAACGATATCAACGAGAATTCGGTGGCGTTCATCTTACGCTACCGCTCGTTCTGCATGCTCTTCACGGGCGACGCCGGCGCCACCGCCGAGTCGCGATTCCTCGGGGGGAGCGACGATCTTCAGTGCGACGTTCTAAAAGTAGGCCACCACGGTTCGGCATACAGTTCTTCGCCGGCTTTCCTAGCGGCCGTACACCCGCGCTACGCCTTCATTTCGGTGGGGCGCCACAACCTATTTGGACACCCCGCCTCGCAAACGCTGGTCGCACTGCGACGCGCCGGTGCCCGTATCTATCGGACCGATCAAATGGGCGCCATCACGCTCGCAACCAACGGCGACACGCTCCACGTCGAAACGATGCTCGCGCCCGCTGAATCGTTATTTCGCTAAAGCTGCGGCGCGCTGCAGCAGCAACTCGCGCTCGCGAGCGTTGCGCGTCAAGCCCGCCGCGCGTTCGAATTCGGACCGAGCTTCGTCGTAACGCCCGAGCTTGGCGAGCAGGTCGGCACGGGCGCTCGGCAAGAGATGATACGTTTGCATGGCCGGCTCGGCTTTCAACGCATCGACGAGCTCGAGAGCCGCGGCCGGTCCGAACGCCATCGAAATCGCGATCGCGCGATTCAACTCCACCACCGCCGACGGCGCGATTTGCGCAAGCGCGTCGTAGAGCGCTACGATGCGCCCCCAGTCGGTTTCGGCCGGCGTTTGCGCTCGCGCGTGACAGGCTGCAATCGCCGCCTGCAGCGCGTACGGACCGAGCGCCGTCCCCAGATTCTCTGTCCGTTCCAGCGCAACGAAGCCGCGGCGAATGAGGAGCTGATCCCAACGCCGCCGATCCTGGTCGAGGAGCAGGATCGGCCGGCCGGCCAAGCCGATGCGCGCGCGCAGCCGCGACGCTTGTATTTCCATGAGTGCGACCAGGCCGTGTACTTCCGCTTCTCGCGGAGCCAGTTCGGCGAGGACGCGCCCTAACCTCAATGCATCTTCACAGAGCGCGGGTCGCAGCCAATCCTCGCCGGCCGTCGCCGAATAACCCTCATTGAAAATCAGGTAGATGACTTCGAGTACCGATGCGAGACGTGGCGCGCGTTCGCTGCCGGCAGGCGCTTCAAATGGAACGCGGGCCGCGGCGAGCGTTCGTTTCGCTCGGACGATGCGTTGCGCTACCGTCGCTTCCGAGACGAGAAACGCGCGCGCGATTTCCGGCGTCGTCAAGCCCCCGAGCAGGCGGAGCGTTAGCGCCACGCGTCCTTCCGTCGACAGTACCGGATGACACGCGACGAACATGAGACGAAGGAGATCGTCATCGATGTCGTCGTCAAAATCGGGCTCGTCGTCGTTCGGCCGCGTCTCCAGGTCGCGTGCCAGCGCCTCGTACTTGCGCTCGAGCCGCGCATTTCGCCGCAAGCGATCGATGGCGCGATGTTTCGCCGTGGCGGCCAGCCATGCGGCCGGGTTGCGCGGAACGCCGGCCGACGGCCACCGTTCGAGCGCCGCCACGAAGGCATCTTGCGCGAGTTCCTCAGCGAGACCGACGTCGCGTACGACCCGCGCGAGTCCGGCGATGAGCCTCGGCGCCTCGATCCTCCACACGGCCTCGATCGTGCGCTGAGTATCGGCGCCGGTCACGTTCGTTGCGAGCGGCGCGGCGCTACGATTTCGCTTCGCTTCGTTCGCGCAGCCGTCGTTCTGCATCGCGTAGTTCGGGAGTGAGCGCGTCGCCAAAGTCGTCGGCCTCGAATACCTGACGAATCTCTACTTCGCCGTCGACGAAGGGAGCGCGGGAGATCCACTCGACGGCTTCCTCCTTCGACTTCGCCTGAATCAGCCAGAAGCCGGCGATGAGCTCCTTTGATTCGGTGAAGGGACCATCGGTCACCGTCGGTTTTCCTCCGGAGAACCTGACTCGCGCTCCCTTCGAACTAGCCTGCAGCCCTTCGCCCGCCAGCATCACGCCCGCTTTAACCATCGTTTCGTTGAAGCGGCCCATCTCCGTAAGCTGCTCCTCGGTAGGAAGCACGCCCGCTTCAGATTCGGGGGTCGCTTTGACCATCGCTATAAATCGCACAAACGTTTCTCCTTGGTTGGTTGGCTCGTATATTCAAACGTCGAATGGCGATACCCAAAATCGACACGATCGACCGCGCTCGTCCCGCGCTCAGGCGCCGCGCAGCAAGGCGTTGGTTTCGCCGTAGTCCACGCTAGGCACCGAGAACAGCACGTCGGAGTTGCCGTCCCGCAGAAGTGCTTGGGCGGCGTCGACCGCCGAGCCGTACGCAAGTTTGGCGAGCGAAGCCCCCGCACTCAAACGCCGTACTCCAAGGTCGTAGAGCTCTGGAACGGGCGGAAGGCCGGGCACGGCCATGAGATTGAGTGGACGCTCGAGCGCACCGGCGATGCGGCCGATGGCCTCGCGATCGCCTAGTTCGGGGACGAAGATCCCATCCGCGCCGGCTTGCGCGTATCGTTCGGCGCGCGAGATCGTCTCGCGCACGGCGCCGTCGCCGGAGGCGAGGTCGCGCAGGAACACGTCGGTGCGCGCGTTCACGAAGAGGTCGCCGCCCTCCGCGCGCACGCGCTGCTTTACGGCGGCAATTTTTGCGGCGAGAAGTTCCGGCGTACCGGCGCCATCTTCGATATTGATACCGGCAACGCCGAGGTGGTAGAGCCGGACGACCAGACTCGCCACGTCGCCGGCTTCGTCGGAGTATCCGCCTTCGACGTCGACCGTCAAAGGCAGATGCGGAACGACGGCGCGGATCGAGCCGACCACCGACAAAAGGGCCGAATGCGGCAAAGCGTTCCCGTCGGCGTAGCCGCACGACCAGGCGAGCCCAGCGCTGCTGGTTGCAACGGCTTGAGATCCTGCGGCCGCGAACAATGCAGCGGAGGCCGCATCCCACGCGTTGAGAAGGACCAAAACTCGATCTCCGGCGTGCAGCGCGCGAAACGTCGAGAAGGCCTCATTTCCGTTCCTATTCACGATAACTCCAGTCTCATTTCCGGCAATTTATGGGCGAGAATCGCGACGCCGCCACACTCGCAGAGGGAAGCGATGCGACCCGGACGGTATCTCTGCGGTGATGATGCACCGAAATCTTCTCGCGGCGATGGTTCTTGTCGTTATCTCTTTGGCCGCGTGTTCGGGCGGAGGATCGGGCGGCTCGGGCGGCTCGTTGCCGTCGGGCGGCGGCGCGAACCCGACTCCAACGCCGACCTCGGCGCCCGGTCCTCGATACATCAAGCACGTCATTATCATGGTTCAAGAAAACCGGAGTTTCGATAACTTCTTTGCAACGTATCCCGGCGCCGACGGCACGACCACCGGAAAAACGCACGACGGCGGCACCGTCCCGCTCAAAAAAGTCGGTCTCATCTCTTTCGACTTGGATCACACCTGGCAAGGATTTCAAATCGAATACGACCACGGCAAGATGGACGGGTTCGACGAAATCCATCTTGGGGCGTGGGGCGGAGGCCCGCCGGCCGGCGTCTACGCATACCAGTACGTCAATCCGTCCGACATTCAACCGTACTGGACGATCGCCCAGCAGTACGTACTCGCGGATCACATGTTCGAAACGCAAAGCAGCGGCAGTTTCATCGGCCATCAGGATCTCATCGCGGGCGGCACCGCGATCAACTCGACCCAAAGTCTCGTCAACTATCCGACCAGCGCGATTTGGGGATGCGATGCCCCGAAACGCA
This sequence comes from Vulcanimicrobiota bacterium, assembly GCA_963786105.1. Taxonomy (GTDB): domain Bacteria; phylum Vulcanimicrobiota; class Vulcanimicrobiia; order Vulcanimicrobiales; family Vulcanimicrobiaceae; genus Tumulicola. Next base: position 244,586 of record CAWAXX010000014.1, on the reverse strand, counting down.
CCGTCACGTCGCTCATAACCAGCGACCACCAATTCCTCCCGGGCAAGGGACCGTTTCCGTGTTTGCACTATCGCACGTTGCGCGACTCGCTCGATGGCGGCGGCGTTGCGTGGAAATACTACGTCCCGCCGTTTCCCACGTTCGGCCGCTTGTGGAGCGCCTTCGACGCCATCGACGCCGTCCGCCATGGGCCCGAGTGGACGGCTAACATCTCGTCGCCGGAAACGACCGTCTACAAAGACATTTCGAGCGGCAGTCTGCCGCCCGTATCTTGGTTGATTCCGGATTTTCCGAATTCGGACCATCCAGGACGCGTCGTCACCGGCGGACCCTCGTGGGTAGCGTCGGTGGTCAATGCCGTCGGCAAGAACCCGAAGCTTTGGAATTCGACGGCGATTATCGTCGTGTGGGACGATTGGGGGGGATTCTACGATCACGTCGCGCCGCCGCAGCTGGATTATCAGGGCCTCGGCTTTCGCGTTCCAATGCTCGTCGTCTCGGCGTACGCAAAGAAAGGCTACGTCTCGCATACTCAATACGAGTTCGGCAGCATTCTAAAGTTCGTGGAAGAAAACTGGCACCTCGCGCCGATTGGGTCGACCGACGTGCGAGCCAAGAGCATCGGCGACGTTTTCGATTTCACGCAACCCCCGCGGACGTTTCAGCCTATACCCGCAGCGCTTCCGCAATCGTACTTCCAGCATCGGCGTTCGTCGTATCAGCCGGTCGACACCGAATGAGCCTTAAGGCGGGGCGGGAGAGCTAGCGATCGTCGACGGGTTCGAGCGATGGGGGTTGACGCTCGAAAAACGACTGTCGAAGCGGTGCCGATATGGGTACGAACGTGCGCGGCGAGGAGCTGAAATCGAACGCGTCGGCAATGCTCGTGGCGCGCACGTCGGTAGCACCGAGACGGCCGAGATTCCAGTTGTCTTCGACGAAACGCACGATGCTGCCGAACTCGTATTGAGTATGTGAAACGTAGCCTTTCTTTGCGTACGGTGAAATGACGAGCATCGGAACGCGAAAGCCGAGCCCCTGATAATCCAGCTGCGGCGGCGCGACGTGATCGTAGTAACCGCCCCAGTCGTCCCACACGACGATAATCGCCGTCGAATTCCAAAGATTTGCGTTCTTGCCGATAGCGTTGACGACCGAGGCCACCCACGACGGTCCGTAGTCGGTGAGCGAGGCGTGATCGGAGTTTTGATTGGTGGGAATCACCCAAGAAACGGCCGGAAGGCTATTCGCCGCTATGTCTTTGAAGATCGTCGTTTCGGGCGACACGACGTCGGACGTCCAGTCAGGACCGTAGCGAACGTTGCGGATCGCGTCGAACGCGTTCCAAATATAGCCGCTCCCGCCCGGGATGATTGGGGGCGTATAGTATTTCCACGAGAGGCCTTTGGGGTCGAGCACGTCTTTCAACGTCGGATACGACAAGCACGGGAAGGGTCCGCGATTGAAGTGAAAGCCGCCTGAGGACGTGATGTAGGACGTCACCGTTTGCGGAGGTGCGTCGCACCCCCACGGCCCTCGCGACGGAAGATCCATGAGGCTCTTGTCCGGACCGATCGCCGTGCCGGCGGCGATGAGCTCTTGGTGGGCGGTGAAACTTCCGCTCCCTTGCGTCTGGAACATGTGGTCGGCGAGCGCGTACTGTTCGGCCATCGCCCAATAGGGCCGAATCTGAGCGGGATCGACGTAGCGCAGCGGATACGTGCCGGCGAGACCGCCGGCGCCGCTCGAACCGAACCTGATGCGATCGAATCCGTCCATCTTGCCGCCGTCGTACTCGGTGACGAATCCGGAATGCAAGTGATCGAGATCTTGGCCGGCGAGCGTCCCCTTCACCAGCTTGAAGTGCTTCCCCGTGTGAAGCATTCCGTAAGACGCACCGTCGGCTCCGGGATACGTGGCAAAGAGATTATCGAAGCTGCGGTTCTCTTGGATCATCACAACGACGTGCTCGATCTTCTTCGGCGAAGGCGTCGGCGGCGAAACACCGGGAGCGTTCGCAGGGCCGGGCACGGATCCGCCGCCGGATCCGGAGCACGCCGTCAGGCTCAGTGCGATCGCCAATAATGCCCGCTGCGCGTTCGTCACGAATCGGAACCGTCCTAATGGTGCGTCGGCGCCGGGTGCGGCGCGGAAGCGACCAACACGATCTTGGCGGAAACGATCCGATCGAGTTTCGGAAAATTCTTGTCGAGATATCCCTTGCCTTGGGTAACGATCGAGGTTTGATCGGGCGACTCGCCGTAGGTGGAATAAATTTTGCGCAGGACGTTCGTCCCCGAAACGACTCTCCCGAAAGGCGCAAAACCCATGCCGTCGAGGCGCGCGTTGTCGCTCAAGTTGATAAAGACCTGAGTGGTCCGCGTATTGGGGCCGGCAGACGCAAAGCTCAGGTAGCCGTTACGATTGCTTTGCGTAACGGCATCGTCGGCGATACTGGCGGCGCTCCAAGCTTTGTTCACCGCCGGATTCGGGCTGAGTCCGAACTGAACGACGAACCCAGAAACCACGCGGAAAAAGGAGGCGCCCGTGAAAAATCCGTGCTTCACGAGATTGTAGAACCGATCGGCGCCGTGCGGAGCCCACGCCCTGGTTACCGCCACCTCAAAGTCGCCCGCCGTCGTCTTGAACGCGACATCGTAGCGAGCCGGTGCTTTCGCGTTGAGCGCCGACGGCGTCAACAGCGCGGGATCCGCGGCGGCGACCGTTGGGCCGCTCGCCGAGATCGCGGCCAAAAGGGAAAAAAAGGCGATAACGATGCTTTTCACGGGCCATTCATTCGCGCAGCCCGGCTCCACAGGCCTCTCTCGGCGGCCTTTGCAACCATTCTCGTCTCGCGAACGTTAAGGGGGCGTAGCATGTTATACGCACCCGCACCGGCACCAGTTGCCTCCCTCGACATCGTTAGCCGAAAGTCGAAGGATCGAATCGTTCAAGAGCCCTCCGAGCCTGTATACGGAGGTTACGCCAACGGCCGCGGCGAGATTTTTCTTTTTGGCGAATCCCTCGTTTACCGCGTGAATTTCAAGAATCAAACCGTACAGCAGCGGCCGCAACTCAATCCCGGCGCGCAGGCGCGTTACGATGCGACCGAGGCGGGCGAGCCTTTCGAGTATTGCAATGTGAGCTTTCGGCGGCTCAGCAACGCGGAAATCATCGAGATCTGCTCTTCAGGCGCGTTCCGAGTTACGCCGAAACTCCTCAGCTAGCCCGCGCTAATTTCGCCGTCCACGTGTAGAGCCCAAGAAGCGCGAGCACGAACGCGATGGCGCCAATCGCCGTCGCGGCCGGTTGGAACGAATCGGCGACGACGGAGAGCGGATTCGCCCGATTGCTGACGACGATCAGACCGGCCAGCAAAACACCGAACAGACTTTCTCCGACGATGAGACCGGACGCCGTAAGCACGCCGAGCTGTTTGGCTTTGCCGGCATCGCTCTGGCGACTCGCCCAGCGGTTGTAGTACCAGCCCAGCATCGCCCCGAGAACGACCGGTGCCGTCGTCGATGCGGGCAGGTAGATGCCCAGACCGACGGCCAGCGGAGGTAATCGAAACCGGCCGGTCGCTCGCAACACTTCGTCGACGACCACGATGGCGATGCCGACCAAAGCGCCCGCACCAATCAGCCTCCAATCGATTTGACCTTGAATGACGCCCTTGGCAAGCGCCGATATCAGCGTGGCCTGAGGCGCCGGCAGCGGCTGAGCGACCGTGGCGTGCGGCGCGGCGCCGGCGAAACCGTACGCTCGATTGAGCAAATCGAGGATCGGCGGTATCACCAGCGCTCCCATCGCGACGCCGAAGATCAGCGCGACCTGCTGGCGCCACGGCGTCGCGTCTACGAGCTGACCGGTTTTCAGATCCTGGAGATTGTCGTTCGCAATGGTCGCCACGCAGACGAGCACCGCCGTAACGAATAGCGCGTACGCCACCAGCGCCGATGCAGCCGCCGGCGTCGAATGGTTTCCTAAGGCGAGTAGCAGCAGCGACGCACCGATAACCGCCAGAATGGCCAAACCCGACACCGGGCTGTTGGAAGAACCGATGAGTCCGGCCATATATCCGCAAGCGGCCGCTACCAAGAAACCGACGACCACGATGTAGGCGATCGCACCGATTACCAATGGCACGGCCTGCGACGCCAGCGCGCTGCTCGAGAGGAAGGCCGCGAGTAGGACGGACAGCGGAATCAAGCACGCCAGGCCGATCAGACCGACGATCGCAATGGGAATATCGCGTTCGGTCCGAGGCAGTTGGGCGCCGCCGGCCGCACGATGGCGGGAGGCCGCGATCGCCGACGCCAAGCCGCCCCACACCGGCCTGGCCAAGCGCCCCAAGGTCCAGATAGCCGCTACGCCGATCGCACCCGCGCCGACGAATCGCACTTGATGCGACCACACGGCCGTCGCGACGTCGGCCGCCGAGCCGGCCATCGGATGGAGCGACGTAAGGAGCGGCGTCGCGATGCCCCACGCGATGACCAGTCCGGCGAGAATGGCGACGCCTACCGAAAGCCCGATGAGGTGTCCGGCCCCGACCAACGCTAGCGATAGCGAAAAGCCTATTCCGGTGGTCGCACCGCCGACGCGAAAGTACGCGGCGAGTTCGCCCGCAAAAACACGCGCGCCGACGATCGCGGCAAAGCCGGCCGACGCCAGCGTCCCGGTCACCAGCGCGATGAGTCCCGCGCGGTTGCGTTCCACGTCCGCGGCGGTACCGGTACCCACGCCGACCTTCAACACCTCGGCGGCCGCAACGCCTTCGGGATAGGGCAAGTCCGAGGTGGTCACCAGGGCGCGGCGCAGCGGCACGCTGTACATCACGCCGAGCGTTCCGCCGATCGCGCAGATACCGAACGACTCCCAAAACGGAAAACCCGTCCACCAGCCGATCATGACCAGACCCGGCAAAACGAAAATGATTGCGGAAATCGTCCCGGCCGCGGAGGCGACCGTCTGCACGATGTTGTTTTCGAAAATGGTTGCGCTTTTGAACATCCGCAACACGGCCATCGAAATCACGGCCGCAGGAATCGTTGAAGCGAACGTCAGTCCTACTTTCAGACCGAGGTAGACGTTGGCCGCCGTAAAGACCAGCGTGATTGCCGCGCCGAGGATGAGTCCGCGTACGGTTAGCTCCAGCCTCGATTTCCCCGGGCCGTCCATCGCGCGCACTTCTTCGCCAAATAGAACAAAGCCCGCAGCACGAGGCTGCGGGCTCTGCCGTTTGTCCGGCCGTTTTCGCCTGTTTGAGATCGTTACCAACCCCTCACCGACGTACTCTGAGTCCGGTTTGCTCCAGGCACTCGGATCGCGCTTTCGCGATGATCGTCTACGTGCGTGGACCGCGGTTCCTTACAATCCGCACTTCCATGTTATGTGAAGTGTTGGTATGGTACCAAAGCAAAAATGCGTCCGCAAGTCTTTTGCGAAGCGCTCCACAACGTCTCCACAGAAAACTTTATTTACTCACAGTTTATGGACGCGCGCTCGGGTCAGATTAAGCGCGTTCCGACAAAAACGAGCGTGAGCGCCACGACGGGCCTCAACCACGTCTGACTTAGTCGGCCGCACAGCTTACTCCCGATGTAGACGCCGGGAAGCGAACCGATGAGTAATTTTAGGACCAGTGGGAGATTGACATCGCCCATCGACCAGCGGCCGGCGGCGGCCGCGGGAATTAAGAACGCCGCGAACGCAATGTCCGAACCCACCAGCGTCGAGATGCCGATGAACGGCAGGGCTAGGGTGAGCAGCGGCAGCGTCACCGACCCGCTCCCGATCGAGGTCGCGGTGACGATCAAACCGACGACCGCCCCGATAGCGACCACGCGGGCCCGCTGCCGGGGCTGCCAAACGAATTCCGGCGACGTCATCGGCAGCACCCGGCGCTTGATAAAGGGCTGAACCACGATGACGGCTGCGGCGATGAAAAGCACAAAGCCGATGGCGTGGCGCGTCCATAGCTCCACGGCCTTCACGTCGACGTGGTGTCGTAACCAGAACAGAATGGCTAACCCGACGAGTGAGGCGGGAAGACCGCCCCACAGTAACGCCTTCACGATCTCGGGGTTGACGGTACCCTGCCTATTATGGAGGAAGGCTCCATAGAGCTTAGTCGGAACGCTGTACAGCAGATCGGTACCGACGGCCACGAGCGGATTTACCTTCAAAACCAGGATCAGCAGGGGCGTCATGATGCTGGCTCCGCCGACACCCGTCAACCCTACGATCGTTCCGACGAGCAAGCCAGTTAAAACGATCTCGATGTTTAAAATGGTCACGATTGATCTCGACCAATCACGATGGACACCCCCGGAGCAGTCGCCGACGGCCCCGGTTAGTTTTGGGGGCGGTACCTCGTTCGCGGCCCACCCCAGCCCTCCCCGCACCGCTTCTTACGCTGGGCTTCCGAGCTTGTACCGATTGGCAAACGCGAAACCTCTCAGGCACGGCTGCTCGCGGCTGCGAGAAACTGGAGCTTCGAAACGGCCGCCATCGTGATGAGGCTCCTCCAAGTCTGAAAGCGCAAGGCGAGATACGATAGTCACTTTTTCATAGTTACAATAGTGACCCTAGTCGTTTTTGCGACTTCAGGGTTCGAAGAGGCGGGGCGGCTTCCTCCCGGGCCCACCGGAATCGAGGCGAAGGCGGATTGTCGCCGGCTTTCCCAGCGTTTCTATCCGTGCGCGATCGGGGTGCCCTCGCTACTTCGGAACACCGCCAATTCGGTCGGCACGAGGAAGATTTCCTCGCCCTTGATCAGCGAGAGATCGCGGAAGCGTTCTTGGGACATCTCGACTTGGACGGGCGCTCCCCACTCGGTGATCGCCTCGACCTTGACCAACGGACCGGCCGCGTTAATATGTTTGGTGGTCGCACGGAAATGATTCGGGTGGTCGGGCAACCGGCGTGAAATCTCCAGCGAATGGGGACGCACGAATACCAAATGGTCGGTCGCCGTCTGGTGGATGTAGGTCGTGCCGTTGTCGACCCGGCCGTGAAAGAGATTGACGCTCCCCAAGAAGTTGAAGACGAACGACGTGGCCGGATGATTGTACACCTCGTCGGGCGCCCCGATCTGCTCGATTCGCCCCCGATTCATGACGGCAACGTGATCGGCTACCTCGAGGGCCTCTTCCTGATCGTGGGTGACGAAGACGCTGGTGATGTGCACTTCGTCGTGCAGTTGACGTAGCCAGCGACGCAGTTCGAGTCGCACTTTCGCGTCGAGCGCACCGAACGGTTCGTCGAGAAGCAGCACGCTCGGCTCGACGGCCAACGCACGCGCCAGCGCGACGCGCTGGCGCTGGCCGCCGGAGAGTTGCGACGGATAACGCGATGCCTGGTTGCGCAACTGGATGAGATGCAGCAGTTCGTGCACCTTGGCCCGGATCTGCTCCTCGCTCGGCCGGGTAGAACGCGGCCGAACTCGCAGACCAAAGGCGATGTTCTCGAAGACGGTCATGTGCCGAAAAAGCGCGTAGTGCTGAAAAACGAATCCGACCCGGCGCTCTCCGGGCGACCGTTGGGTGATGTCCGCACCGTCGAACTGGATCGTTCCGGAATCGGCAAACTCCAAGCCGGCGATGATTCGCAGTAGCGTGGTTTTACCCGACCCCGAGGGACCCAGCAACGCCACCAGCTTACCGGCGGGGATTTCGAGATCGACGTTGTCGAGCGCGACGAAGCCGCCGAAGGTCTTCGTCACCCCACGTACGCTGATGCTCACGCTTGTGTTCTCCATTCTACGACGCTCTTTACGACCAGCGTTACGAGCGCCAGCAACGCCAGCAGCGACGCGACCGCAAAGGCCGGAACGAATTGGTAGTCGTTATACAGAAATTCAATTTGCAGAGGCATCGTGTCGGTGAGGCCGCGGATATGCCCGGAGACTACCGACACCGCCCCAAACTCGCCCATCGCTCGCGCGTTACACAAAATGACGCCGTACAGAAGCGCCCACTTGACGTTGGGCAAGGTCACCCGCACAAAGGTCTTCCAGCCGTTCGCGCCCAGCGTCAGGGCGGCTTCTTCTTCGTCGTTACCCTGGGCTTGCATCAGCGGCAGCAGTTCGCGCGCGACGAACGGAAACGTCACGAAGACCGTCACCAGCACGATTCCCGGAATCGCAAAGATAATCCGAACGCCGTGAGCGATCAGCCACGGTCCAAACAAGCCCTGCAGGCCGAACAGCAGCACGAAAACCAAGCCCGCGACGACCGGCGAAACCGAGAACGGCAAATCGATCAACGTGATCAATAGGCTCTTGCCGTAGAACTCGAACTTACCGATAACCCAGGCCGCCGCGATGCCGAACGCAACGTTGAGCGGAACCGAAATCGCCGCCGCGAGCAGGGTCAATCGAACTGCCGAAAGCGTGTCCGGATCGGCAAAGGTGTGGAAATACGCGAGCGCACCCTTTTCGAATGCCGTCGAAAATACCACGGCCAGCGGCAAGAACAGGAACACTGCCAAGAAGATCGCGGCCGTGCCGATCAGCAGCCACCGAACGAAGGCGGGTTCCGAGGTCGCATTGGTTTTCGTAGCGCGGACGGGCTGCCGGCCCGGGCGTGCTTCGCCCCACGCAATCGCGTCAGCCACTGGGAATCACCTCGGGTTCGTCGCGCGCCGGTCGGCTGCCGCTCCACTTCTGCAGCAGATTGATCGTCAGCAGCATCGCGAACGACACGACCAGCATGGCCACCGCAATCGCGGTCGCGGCGGCGTAGTCGTACTGCTCCAGCTTCGTAACGATCAACAGCGGCGTGATTTCCGTGCGCATCGGCATGTTGCCGGCGATGAAAATCACCGATCCATACTCGCCGACCGCGCGGGCAAAGGCGAGGGCAAAGCCGGTGAGCGCCGCCGGCAAGATCGTCGGCAGGAGCACGCGGCCGAACGTCTGCCAGCGTCCCGCGCCGAGGCTCGCCGCCGCCTCCTCGAACTCCATGTCGAGATCTTCAAGCACCGGCTGCACCGTGCGCACTACGAACGGCAGGCCGATGAACGTGAGCGCGATGACGATGCCGAGACGCGTGTAGGCGGCGTGCACGCCCAGGGCCAGCAACGGCCGCCCGAGCCACCCGTTGGGCGCGTAAATCGAGGTAAGCGCGATGCCGGCAACCGCCGTCGGCAAAGCAAACGGCAGATCCACGAGGGAATCGAACAGCCGCTTAAGCGGGAAAGAATAGCGCACCAGCACCCACGCGGTGAGGACGCCGAAAACGAGATTGACGACCGCCGCGACCAGCGAACATCCGAACGTCACCTCGTATGATGCGACCGCCCGCGCGGCCGTGACGATGTGCCAAAACGAGCTCCAGCCCAGCGTCGACGCCTTCCAAAACGTGACCGAGAGCGGAATCAAAACGATCAAGCTCAGATAGAGCACCGAGAAGCCGAGCGTGAGCCCGAACCCGGGCAGAATGCTCCGCTGTCGTAGTGCGATTGCCACGCCGGATGCCTATTGACTCGGCTGGTAGATCTGGTCGAACACGCCGCCGTCGGCGAAGTACGTCTTTTGCGCCTTTTGCCAGCCCCCAAAGACGTGATCGACGGTGACCAGCTTGACGTCTGCAAACGTCGACGCATATTTCTTCGCGACCGCCGCCAAACGCGGGCGGAAGAAATGGCGCGCCACGATCTCCTGGCCCTGAGGTGAGTAGAGGTACTGCACGTACGCTTGCGCGACGGCCCGCGTTCCCTTTGCGGCGACCACTTTGTCGACGACGGCGACCGGCGGTTCGGCGAGGATGCTCATCGAGGGCACCACGATTTGGAACTTATCGGGTCCGAGGTCGCGTACCGCGAGGAGCGCGTCGCTCTCCCAGCCCACCAGGACGTCGCCGATGCCGCGCTCGACGAACGTGGTGGTCGCGCCGCGCGCGCCCGAATCGAGCACCGGAACGTTTTTGTAGAGGTGGGTGACGAAATCGCGGGCGGTCGCATCGCTGCCGCCGGGCCGCTTGAGCGCATAAGCCCAGGCCGCTAAGAAATTCCAACGCGCCCCACCCGATGTCTTGGGATTTGGCATGATCACCGAGATGCCGGGCTTCACCAGGTCGTTCCAATCGTGAATTTTCTTGGGATTGCCCTTATGCACCAAAAACACGATGGTCGACGTGTAAGGGGTGCTGTTGTCGGGGAGCCGCGATTGCCAGTTGTCGGGCAGCAGTTTCGCCGTTTGCGCGATCGCGTCGATGTCGTAGGCCAGCGCCAACGTCACCACGTCGGCTTGCAAACCGTCGATCACCGCTCGAGCCTGTTTTCCCGAACCGCCGTTCGACTGCTGTACGGTCACGGACTGTCCCGACTTAGCCTTCCAGTACTTGGCAAAAGCCGCATTATAGTCGTTGTAGAGCTCGCGAGTGGGGTCGAAGGAGACGTTGAGAATCGTCAGATCCCCGGCCGCCCGCGCGGCGGGTAGTCCGAGGCCGAGCACAAGGCCGGCAATGATGGCGAAAAGTCCGAGTTTCGAAACGACCTTCATCCTGGTGGGGCTCCTTTAAATCCGAGGATTAAAAGCGAAGAAAACTTTAGTCACTTTTCTAACTCTGCGATAGTGACTAAAGTTCCTTTTTGCGCCATCAGGCTTCGAAGGGGCCGCGCGGGTTCCTCCGTGCTAGTCAAGGGGATCGAGAAAATGAAGATCGCACCGCCGTGGCGGTGCGATTTCGGTCTTAGGGCTGCATCGTCGGCGTTGCAGACGGCGATGGGGTTGGAGCGGGTTGAGCCGCCGCTCCGAGCGCTCCGGCTCCGAGGGCTAGGGCCCCCACCAGCACGAGGCCGGCGAACCATCCTTTCATGAACTTCCTCCTATCGACGATCGAGAGAAACTCCCTATCCTCTCCTACCACCGAATGCCGCGGGCCACACGCACCGGGCGGCAGGCTGCCCGCCCGAAAAACGAGGCTAGGAGATCAGCGAGGCCACGGCGACCGCCAGCGTCGTCAGCGCGGCGGCTACCGTAAACACCAGAATTCGTGTCGTCATGAGGTTCCCTCCACCCGTAGTACGCGCGTGGAAACCGCGGGTTTCGCTCCAGTTCGGACCGGTACTCAGACGGAAACGAGACCCTTTCCGGGCTGCCAGTTAGCCGGGCACAGGCCGCCGGTTTGCAACGCTTGGAGCACGCGCAAGGTCTCGTCTACGCTTCGGCCTACACTGTCGTCGGTCACGACGGCATACCTGAGACGGCCCTCGGGATCGATGATGAATAGGCCGCGCCGGGCGGTTCCGGAGCCTTCGTCGAGGACGCCGTACGCGCGCGCCGTTTCTTTCGTGAAGTCGGCCGCTAAAGGGTAGCGCGTCCCGGCGATACCGTTGTTTTCGGGGGTCGTGTTGAGCCACGCCCAATGACTAAAGACCGAATCGGTCGAGCAGCCGAGAATCTCGGCATCGAACTCTTGAAATTCGTCGCGGCGATCCGACAAGGCCCGAATCTCCGTCGGGCAAACGAACGTGAAATCCAGCGGGTAGAAAAACAGCACCAACCATTTGCCGCCATAGTCCGCTAGGCGGACCTCCTTGCCCAGGTCGTGCGGACCCGTCGCGTCTATGGTACTCGGTAATACAAAATCCGGGGCTGGCGAGCCAACCTGAGCCAACATCAACTCTACGCATCCTTCATCAAAGCTTCGCGGCCTCGATTGGGCCGGCGGCGGCGGAGTGCCGCCCACTGCACTCTACCCGCCTCCTCGCGGAGTGAAAACGACTTTCATCGCGCAAACGCGCCGGACGGCACCGGGTCGTATGGATTAAAGGGGCGCCGCCTGCGCTGCGGCAACCAGCCCACGAACCGATGAGCGTACTCGACCTACCCTATACCGCCGACATCGCCGCCGAGACCGAACCGATCTTCCGGCGGGTCGCGCACGTTATTCCGAGCGTCGAGTGGCCCTTGCACGCTCCGTACGTTGCCGCGATCAACCGCCTCAAGCGCGAGCGCAACGCGGTGATTTTGGCCCACAACTACCAGGTGCCGGAAATCTTCTACACGGTCGCCGACATCGTCGGCGACTCATTGGCGCTCGCGATGAAGGCCGCGGAAACCCAAGCCGACGTCATCGTTCTGTGTGGCGTGCACTTTATGGCCGAGACCGCAAAGCTCGTCAATCCCGGCAAGACGGTCCTCGTTCCCGATCTGAAGGCCGGCTGTTCGCTCGCCGAATCGATTACGGGTGCCGACGTTCGGCTATTGCGCGAGAAGTATCCCGGCGTTCCGGTCGTAACGTACGTGAACACGTCGGCCGAAGTGAAGGCCGAGTCGGACGTATGCGTTACCAGCGGCAACGCGCTCCAGATCGTCGAGGCACTCGGCGTTCCGAAGATTATCTTTCTTCCCGACGAGTATCTCGCCAAGTACGTCGCGTCGAAAACCAGCGTCGAAGTCGTGGCTTGGAAGGGCCACTGCGAAGTTCACGAACGGTTCAGCGCCGACGACGTTCGGCGTTTCCGGCGCGACGATCCATCGCTCGTGGTCATCGCCCATCCGGAATGCCCGCCCGACGTGCTAGCCGAAGCGGATTTCGTCGGATCGACCCAAGGCATGACCGAATACGTCGGCGAGCTCAGCGCGGCCGCGTCCGAACGACGCCCTCGCGTGTTGCTGATGACCGAGTGCTCGATGGCCGACAACGTTTCGGGACGCTATCCATCGATCGAGTTCGTACGTCCGTGCAATCTTTGTCCGCACATGAAACGCAACACGCTGCCGAAGGTGCTGCACTCGCTCGAGGCCATGGAGTTCGAAGTCACGATCGATCCGGAGGTCGCCGGGCGCGCGCGACGCTCGGTCGAACGCATGCTCGAGTTCAGCCGGCAGCCGCGCGACTAGAGTTCGACGCGGATGGAAGAGCGTCACAGCGGCGTCTTGGTGGTCGGCGCCGGCATCGCGGGATTGATGGCCGCGCTCAAGCTCGCGCCGATGAAAGTGACGGTCTTGTGCAAGACGCGGCTTGGGAAAGGGGCGGCGACCGACTGGGCTCAAGGCGGCATCGCCGCCGCCATGGGAAAAGACGATTCGCCGAGCCTTCACGCCATCGACACCCGGCGCGCCGGAGCCGGCATTAGCGACGAGATGATCGTGGAGATCCTGACGCGCGACGCGCCCGCGCGAATCGAAGAGCTGCTCGAACTGGGTGCGGCTTTCGATCGCGACGACTCGGGTGAGCTCGTGCTCGGACGCGAAGCCGCGCATCAGCGCCGGCGAATCGTCAAAGCGGGCGGCGACGCGACCGGACACGCGATCTTGCGCACGCTCATCGAAGCCGTGGCCACTCACCCGTCCATCGACGTGGTCGAGAACGTTACCGCCGCCGATCTCGTCGTCGAAGACGGCATCGTACGCGGCGTGTACGGTTGCGATACCGCCACCGATACGACCGTGGCGTTTACCGCCGATGCGACCGTGTTTGCAACCGGCGGTATCGGACGTCTCTACCGCTACACCACCAATCCCGTGCAAGCTACCGGCGACGGCATCGCGATGGCGGCGCGAGCCGGAGCGCTGCTCGCCGATATGGAGTTCGTCCAGTTTCACCCAACCGCGTTGGCCATCGGCCGTGACCCGATGCCGTTAGTAACCGAAGCGGTTCGCGGCGAGGGCGCCGTTCTCGTCAACGATTTGGGCGACCGTTTTATGCTCGACGTTCATCCGGACGCCGAGCTCGGTCCGCGGGATGTCGTCGCGCGCGCGATCTTCGAGCAGCTGCAGCGCGGTCGCACCGTCGGTCTCGATGCTCGCGCGGCGATCGGATCGCATTTTCCGCAGGAGTTCCCGACCGCGTTCGGGTTTTGCATGTCGGCCGGCATCGACCCGCGCGTGCAAAACATCCCGGTGGCGCCCGCAGCGCACTATCACATGGGCGGAATCGCCGTCAACGAATGGGGCCGCGCGACGCTCGAGGGCCTATGGGCGTGTGGCGAGACCAGCGCCACCGGCGTCCACGGAGCAAATCGGCTAGCCAGCAACTCGCTCCTCGAAGCCTTGGTATACGGTTCGCGCGTCGCCTCCGACGTTACCGCCGCCGGCATTCCGGCGCGGCGCAGCGCGCATCTCGATTACCGCATGCGCCCGGCGCCCGCCGCCGGCCAGGCCCAAGCCGTCAGCGACCTGCGCAACGTGATGTACACCAACGTCGGCCTCGTGCGTCACGAGCGCGGGCTGCGCGAAGCACTCGCGCGGATTTCCGAACTCGACGCCGCCTTCAACGAAGCCGGAAACGAGCTGCGCAACCTGCTGGTGGTCGGACGTTTGATCGTCGAGGCGGCGCTGGCTAGGTCGGAGAGCCGCGGCAGTCATTTCCGCAGCGACTACGCGCACGCCGACGAGGCGTTGGCGAAACGGTCGTTTACCCGATTGGGCAGCCTTGCCTGAGCCCGACCGGCTCGTCGTGGAACCGCTGGTGCGGGCCGCGCTGCTCGAGGACATCGGCCACGGCAACGATCTCACCACCGACGCCACGGTTCCCTTCGAACTAACGGCGCGCGCGCGCATCGTCGCGCGCCGGCCCGGCATCGTCGCCGGGCTCGGCGTTGCCATGCTGGCGTTTCGCCTTCTCGACCAATCGATTCGCGTCGATGCGGCCATAGCCGACGGCGAGCCGGTGCGTGCCGGCGATTGCGTCGCCGAAATTCACGGTCGCGCTCGCGCCATTCTTACCGGCGAACGAACCGCGCTCAATTTTCTGTGCCGTCTGTCGGGAATTGCGACGGCAACGCGTGCGTTGGTCGACATGGTCGCGGGAACGCGCGCGCGGGTAGCCGATACCCGAAAGACGACGCCGGGACTGCGCGCGCTCGAGAAGTATGCGGTGCGTTGCGGCGGCGGCGTCAACCATCGCTTCGGTTTGGACGACGCCGTGCTCGTAAAGGATAATCATTTGGCGCTGACGGGCTCGGTTGGGGACGCGGTAGCGGCCGTTCGCGCGCGGATCGGTCACGCCGTTAAGGTCGAAGTCGAAGTCGACACCTTGGAGCAACTGCGAGAGGCTCTCGAGGAGCCGATCGACGCCGTTCTGCTCGACAACATGACGCCCGAACGGCTCGCGCAAGCAGTGCAGCTGGTGAACGGACGCGTGCTCACCGAAGCAAGCGGCGGCGTCTCGCCGGAGTCAATTCGCGCCATCGCAGACAGCGGCGTGGATCTCATCAGCGTCGGATGGCTCACGCATAGCGCACCGGCGCTCGACCTCAGTCTCGAAGTCGACTGAAGCTCATCGTACTGCGATAAGCGCGAAAGCGACGACCGCCCCGATGCCGGCGACGAACAGCGAGAGGACGTACCCCATCAATGCCGGCAGCCGGACGACGCGACCCTCGCGAAGGCCGCGGTCGGTAACGCCGTAGCGCCACGCGCCCAGAACGGCAACGACGATCCCGAAAACGGCCATCGCCGTTCCAAACGCCGTCGACACCCCTTCTTTTACCGTGCCGAGATGCGCGAGCTCGGAAAATTCGCGCGTGAAGAGCGAGAATCGCGCGATGACAAACCCGAACGCGATGAACGCGAGAGCCGTCCGAACGTAAGCGAGGTACGTTCGTTCGTTTGCCAGCGTGTCGTTAGCACGCACGTCGTTTTCCTTCGGACTCATTGCGCCGGTGGGCCACCGTCGATCGTCGCCGTCGCGCCGGGCTCTCGAAACCGGTCGATCTCGGCTTGCGTCCGCGGCGCCACCTTAGGCGCCGCTCGCCAAGGCGATGCCTGGCGCGAAACTCAGCGCGCGCGCGACCACAGGTGTCTCCACGGGTCCTTCCTTTCTCCCCGAACGGACCGAAAGCCGCCGGCCGCGAACCCACCGGGACAATGTCTGCAAAAGCCTTTGCCGATTCCCCGCCCTCGTCGCAAAAAACGAGTTACGATCCCGATACGCCGCCCGCGCTGGTTTCCTTCATGGCCGGTGGGTGGATCGACGGTGAGCTCGACGCGCGGCCGCATCCGCAACTCGCGCGGTTTCGCGAACGCCGCGCCGCGATGTCGCGGGCGTACCCCGGCACGTATCTCGTCGTGCCCGCCGGCCGCGAGCGCGTTCGCGCGAACGACACGTATTTTCGATTCCGAACTGCAAGCGACTTTGCCTATTTGATGGGAGACGGCGAGCCTGAATCGCTGCTGGTCATGGAGCCCGACGGCGACGGCCATCGCAGCGTGCTTTTCGCACGCGAACACAACCGCGGGAATCCGGAGTTTTTTACCGACCGCATGCACGGCGAACTATGGGTCGGACGGCATCGCGGCGTGGAGGAGAGCGCGGCATATTACGGCGTCGATGCTTGCCGGCCCCTACCGGAGCGCGTCTCGTACCTCGAGGAGTTGCGTGAAGCGAACGCCGCACGCGCACTGGTGCGCGGCGCCGACGACGCCGTCGATGCTTTGCTGGGCGAAAACGATCGTGACGGCGATCTCGCCGCGTATCTTTCCGAAACGCGGCTCATCAAAGACGAGTACGAACTGGCGGAGCTGCGCGAGGCGTGTGCGCTGACCAAGTGCGGCTTCGAGGATGCGATACGCGCGATGCGGCACGCCAAGAGCGAGCGCGAAATCGAAGCCGCTTTTTGGAGCCGGTCGCGCATCGACGGCAACGACGTCGGGTACCTGACGATCGCCGCCGCCGGCCGTCACGCATGCACGCTGCATTGGACTCGTAACGACGGCGCGATAGCGCCCGGCGCGCTCCTGCTGCTCGATGCGGGTGCCGAGCGTCACTCGCTCTACACGGCCGACGTTACGCGCACGCTTCCGACTTCAGGACGGTACTCGGCCGAACAGCGCGCGATCTACGATCTGGTGTGGGAGGCGCAGCAAGCGGCTATCGCTGCGGTCGTTCCCGGAAACGACTTTCTCGAACCGAATCGCCGGGCGATGAGGATCCTCGCTCAAGGCCTCATCGACCTGGGAATTCTCCACGCGACGCTCGAGGAAGCGCTCGACCCGGCAAATACGTTCTACCGCCGCTACACGCTCCACAACGTGAGCCACATGCTCGGAATCGACGTCCACGACTGCGCGCGTGCTCGCGCGCAAACGTATCGGTATGGGACGCTGCGCGAAGGCATGGTGTTGACGATCGAGCCGGGTCTCTATTTTCAGCCCGACGACGCCACGGTGCCGGAGCGCTTCCGCGGCATCGGCGTGCGAATCGAAGACGACCTCGCGGTCCGCAACGGCGGCGCGGAGAATCTCTCGGCGAGCCTCCCTTCGAAAGCCGAAGCCGTTGAAGAGTGGATCGCCGAGGTTTGGAGCTCGTAGCGGGTTAGGTTAGGTCGGCATCACCGAGCTGCCGGGCGGCGGCGGATTGCTGGGCGGTTGGGACGGCGAAAGCAGGCCTCCGCCGTGCGCGAGCAAGGCATCCTCGATCGGCCAGCGGCTGAACGCCAAGATCAGCAGGCAAATCAGCGGGCCGATGGAGGGAACGAGGCAGAGCAGACCGAGTGCGGGGTTCATTCCCGTCTTGGTGAAGACGCGCCAAAAGAGCCAAACGAAGAAAACCGTCAACGCACATACGATGACGATAATGAACAACATCATGCCGCCGAAGATGCCCGCGGCGGCGGCGTTGGTAGCGCTATCGCTCGCGCTGTTCATGCAAAAACCTCCACATTCTACAAAAAGAGGAGCACCCTAAAAAACGACTGCGGTGCGGCGGCGGACGGCTCCTTCACGGCACGCCGACCGGCGCGCTCAGTGGACGGTTCAACCCCGCGGCGGAGACCCCCATCCGGATTGAACGTAGGCACCGTCGATGACGATCGCCGGTACCGTTGGATCGCCGCCGGTATAGTCGAACATCCGCTTGCGCTGCGCGCGATCGTTTTGTGCGTCGTGCAGCTCGTAAGGCATCCCGGCAGCATCGTAATGAGCGATGGCGGCGCGGCAATACGGACAATCGGGCGAAACGTAAAGATCGAGCTTGGATCCGGGCGCGACGTGTTCTACGTCTACCTTCATGCGTCGTATTTCTAAATCCGGATGCAGACTGCCTGGCGGCCTTGGGACGGATGTAAGTACCGCCCACACCTACGTCGAAGACGCAGGGACCACCATGCCGCTGATCCTCGTACCGACTCCATTAGGAAACTTGCGGGACGTGACGCTTCGTGCGCTCGACGTTTTGCGCGACGCCGAGCTCATCGTGTCCGAGGACACGCGAGTTGCGCGTAGGCTGCTCCAAGCGCTCGGCATTGCGGGCCGAGAACTGTGGAGTTATCGCGAACAAAACGCCGCGAGCGTCACCCCGGGAATCATCGAACGCGCGCGCGCCGGTCTCGTCGCCGTAACCTGCGACGCCGGCATGCCTAGCATTTCGGACCCGGGCAGCCAGCTGGTGGCGGCGGCCAGGGCGGCCGGCGTCGGTGTCGACGTCCTCCCCGGCGCGAGTGCCGCCTTCGGCGTGGCGGCGCTTTCGGGATTCCCCTTGCGCCGCTTTACGTTCGAGGGATTCCCGCCGCGCCGCGCGCAGGCTCGGCGAGCGGCTTTTGCCGGCGCCTTGCGCGACGACGTCACGACCATCTGGTACGAATCGCCGCGCCGTATTCGCGCGACGCTCGCCGACTTGGAAACCGTAGCGCCCGCCGCGCGGGTTTTTCTCGTTCGGGAGTACACGAAATTGCACGAGCAGCAAACCCTCGGGAGTCCAGCGGAAGTTGCCGCGGCCTTGCCCGACCCGGTACGGGGCGAGGTGGCCTTCGCGGTCGCTCCGTACCGCGCGCCCGAACCGGTTTGCGCCGAGGGGCCGGCCGGTGATGCCGATGGGGCCATCGATGCGCTGCTCGCGCAAAACCGCCGGGTTGGCGAGATCGCTAAACTGCTCGCGCAACGCGGCCTCGGAAGCCGGACCGACTTGTATGCCCGCGCGAGCGCGCGCAAAGCGGCCAGAAAGGGCCGCGCTGCGTCCACCGAAAGCGGCCGACCATGACCCGCGCCTACTACGTCACCACCCCCATCTACTATATTAGCGGCGATCCTCACATCGGCCACGCCTATACCACCGTGGTCGCCGACGCGCTCGCGCGTACGGCGCGAACGGGCGGACCGGCGCACTTTCTCACCGGCACGGACGAACATGGGCAGAAGGTCGCCAACGCCGCGGCCCAAGCCGGGAAAACGCCGAAAGCGTGGTGCGACGAGCTCGTGCCGCGCTGGAAAGCACTGTTCGCCGCGTACCACGTGGAGTACGACGACTTCATCCGCACGACCGAGCCGCGTCACGAGCGGGTCGTGCAGGCGGTATTCGAACGCATGCGCGCGAGCGGAGACGTCTACCTCGGCACGTACGAGGGCTGGTATTGCGTCTCCGACGAGACCTTCTGGCCGGAGTCGAAGCTCGTCGACGGACGTTGTCCGACGTGCGGTCGTGAAGTCTCGCGCATCTCGGAGGAAGATTGGTTCTTTCGTCTTTCGAAATATCGCGAGCGTTTGCTCGAACACTTCCGCGCGAATCCACAGTGGGTTCGCCCCAAGAGCGTCTACAACGAAATGCTCGCGCTTCTCGAAGAAGGCCTCGACGATCTGTCGATCACGCGAACGAACTTGGAATGGGGAATCCCGATTCCGGGCGGCGGCGGCGTAGTCTACGTGTGGTTCGACGCGTTGCTCAACTACATTTCGGCGATCGGCTGGTCGACCGATCCGGCGAAGTTCGCGACCTACTGGCCGGCCAGCGTGCAGCTCATAGGAAAGGAGATCGCACGCTTTCATACGATCGTTTGGCCGGCGATGCTATGGTCGATCGCGGAAGCGCCACCGAAACTCGTCTTCGCGCACGGCTGGATCACGGTCGACGGCCAAAAGATGGGCAAGAGTTTGGGAAATGCGGTCGATCCGTTTGCGTTGGCGACGCGCTTCGGCGCAGATTCGCTGCGGTACTTTCTTCTGCGCGAAGCGCCGTTTGGCAGCGACTTCTCGTATTCGGAAGAGAAGATCGCGCAACGGCACAATAGCGATCTTGGAAACGACCTCGGCAATCTGCTTCACCGCACCGCCTCGATGGTGCAAAAATATCGTGAGGGGGTCGTCCCGCAAGGGCGCGGCGCCGACGGCGAATTCGCGGTGCGTTTTGCGGCATTGCCGGCGCTCGTCCGCGAGCGCATCCTCGATTTACGTTTCCGCGAAGCGCTCGAAGCCGCTTGGGAGCTCGTCACGGCGCTCAACCGCGCGGTCGACGAACGAAAGCCTTGGGTCCTCTTTAAGGAAGGTCGCAACGACGAGCTCGACGAGCTGCTTTACGATTTGTGCGAAGGCCTGCGTTGGCTCGCGATGCTACTGCATCCGGTCATGCCGGAGCGCATGGAGGAGATGTGGCGACGCCTCGGCGCCGGTGGAAGCATCACCGACGACTGGTCTACGGCGTTGCGCACCTGGGGCGGCCTCGAGCCCGGCGCGCGGATCGCCTCGGGCGAAGCGCTCTTCCCTCGCATCGAGTTGGCGGCATCGGCGTGACCGATACGCACTGCCACGTGCACGATGCCAGATTTGACGGCGACCGCGTCGAGACGATCGAACGAGCGGTGGCGGCGGGCGTCACCCGCCTGCTCACGGTAGGATGCGACCTCGCCGACAGCACGCGCGCGATCGCGGCCGCCAAGCAGTTCGGAACGCTTGCCTCGGTCGGCATCCACCCGCACGAGGCCAAGGATGCACCCGAAGACCTCGCCGCGGCTTTCGCGCCCCTCCTCGAGAAGTCGCCGGCGGTCGCAATCGGCGAGACCGGCCTCGATTACTATTACGACCACAGCCCGCACGACGCGCAGCGCAAGGTGTTGCGTTCGCAGCTACGGCTCGCGCGAGAACGAGCCTTGCCGGTCATCTTTCACCAGCGAGACGCTTTCGACGACTTTTACGCGATACTGCGCGAAGAGTTCGTGGCGGGAATGCGCGGCGTCGTGCATTGCTTTACCGGAAATGCCGAGCAGGCGCGCGTGCTGACGGGCGAGTTCGGCCTGTCGCTCGGAATCGGCGGGGTCGTGACGTTCGCCAACGCCGGCGCGCTGCGCGAAGCGGTGCGCGCGATCGGCGTCGGCGCGATCGTCCTCGAGACCGACTCCCCCTATCTCGCGCCCGTCCCGGTGAGAGGCAAACGCAACGAGCCTGCTTTTCTCACTCACGTCACCGCCAAAGTCGCTGAGGTGCTGGAAACGAGCGTCGCCGAGGTTGCGACCGCGACCGATCGTAACGCGGACTCATTGTTTGGACTAAGAGCCGCCAACGTCCGATCCGAAGACGTTCGCCACTGAGGCCCCCTCGCCGAAAGGCCGTGACGCGTCGCCAATCGCTTTGCCGCCGCCCAGCGAGCTTCGACGCGCTCGCGGGCAGCCGACACGACGTCGCGATCGTCGGTGCACAAGCCCCAGTCGATCATATCGGGATGACCGAAATCGGCTGAAGCGTTAGCCGAGCCGATCCACGCGCGGTCGTCGACCAGTGCGAACTTCTCCGTGCCGCGCGTGACTCGCACGATCACTCCATCGCTCGCCAGCCTGGCGAGCGCCTTCGCTTCACGCTCGTTCGTCGCTTCGCGCGCCGAAACGAGCAGACGTGGTGCGAGTCCGCGCTTTCCCAAATCGTCGAGCACCGCGTACACTGGATTGCCGTTCCCAAATGACTCGCTCTCGACGACGACGTCGTCGCCGGTACGTGACGCTCGAAGGAGTTCCGCTTCGCGCGCGAGCGCGCCGCGCTTTTCCAGAGCGAACGCCGCGTTCGGTGCGGCGTGCGGTGTCTTTCCTTCGACGGAGTCGACGATCGCTCGCACGACATCGGCGTCTCGATCCGCCACTACGAAGTCGTCGCCGCACCAATTTCGGTCGTCGAGGAAGACGCGGTCGTCGGCGACGAGCGCCTTTGCATGCACCGGCGCCTCGGAGTCACCGCCGGGATGCACGTGCCCCAGCCGCGCGTCGATGCCGAATCGCGCGAGTTCCTCGACGATTTGGCGGTTGTGTCGTGCCAGCGCACCGTCGGAATCCCCGTACGGCGTGCCTTCGAGGCGAACTTCTACGTGCGCGCCGCGGCTCGCCGCCGCTTCCAACGCTTCAAGCACCGGGCCTCGCGCAAGCGTGTACGCGAGCACGTCGACGTCTCGAGCGTTCGAAATCGCCGCACGAACGTCGCCGATGGAGCTCAACGCAATCATCGAGCCCGCAATCCCGACAAACGTCACTGGCGCTAGGAGTCCTTCGGAACGCCAGGAGAGGCGCCGGTGCGCTGGAAAGCAGCGACACCGATGACTTCGACTCCGATCGGCGATCGGCCGAACGGCGACAAAGGCGCGTTCGTGCGCGACATGTTCGCGCGGATCGCTCCTCGCTACGACACCGCCAATCGCGTCTTGACCGCCGGTATGGACGAACGCTGGCGTCGCCGAGCGATCGCCGTGCTGGCACCGCCGCGCGGGGGACGCGTTCTCGATCTCTGCTGCGGCACCGGCGATCTGGTTTTCCATCTCCTGCGCGTCGACCCGACGCTGGCGGTCACCGGCGTCGATTTTTGCGCGCCGATGCTCGAGCGCGCGAAGGCGAGGGCCCGCACGCAAACGCACGGCACCCCTACCTTCGTCGAAGGCGACGCGATGGCGCTTCCGTTCGAGGACGGCTCTTTCGACGGAGCAACGATGGGCTTTAGCCTGCGCAACGTGGTCGACGTCGAGCACGTGTTGCGTGAAATCCTGCGCGTGCTCAAACCGGGTGCGCGCTTCGTTAACCTCGACGTCAGCAAAGCCCCCAACAAGCTTTGGAAGCGCGTGTTCGATTTGTATTTTTACCACATCGTTCCGCTGGTTGGCGGGGTTGTCGGCGGATCGCGACAGGCGTACGCCTACCTCCCCAGTTCGCTGACGCACCATCCCAACGCGCGAGAACTGTGCGACCGTTTCGTTCGCGCCGGCTTCGTCGAACCCGGATATCTGCCGCTCGTGGGTGGAGCGATTGCGGTGCACTACGGAGCTAAGGGAAATTCGTGAGCGACGCAGTCACGGACTTGCACGCGATCGTCGAGTCGTTCTTCGCATCAACGTTTTCGACCGACAACGCCGTCATTACCGAAGCGGTGCAGCGTATGCTGGCGGCCGGCGGGAAGCGCTTGCGCCCGCGGGTGACGCTGCTGTCGGTCGACGCCGGCGGAGGCAAGGCGCTCGATCACTTGCATCTGGCCGCATACATGGAGCTCATCCACGTCGCAACGCTCATCCACGACGACGTGGTCGATAATGCGAGCACGCGTCGCGGCGTGAATGCGACGGCAGTCGATTATGGCAACCGTGTCAGCGTACTGGCCGGCGACTACCTCTTCGCTTGGATTTTCAAGAACGTCACCGCCAACTATCCGCACCCGGTTCCGCACGTTCTTTCGGCCACGCTGGCCGACATCTGCGACGGCGAGGTCTTGCAGCTACAGGCTCGCGGCGACCTCGACCTCACGCTGGGAGACTACGTCGAGATCGCCCGAAGGAAGACCGCCTCGCTCTTCGCGGCATCAGCCGAGTGCGGAGCCATCATGGGCGGTGCGGACCGGCCCGAGGTCGACGGCCTTCGCGCGTTCGGCGACGCTTTCGGCATCGCATTTCAGATGAAAGACGATCTGCTGGATATCGTTGCCGACGAACGTTCGCTCGGTAAACCGGTCGGAAACGACCTTACCGAGCGCAAGGTCACCATACCCTTGATCGAAGCGCTCGCGTCGGGAAACGGAAGCTTTCGTGACGAGGTGCGGCGTTTCTACGGTGGAAGCACCAACGAGGCAATCCCGGCAATCGTCACGGGCATCGAGCGCCAAGGCGGCCTGGCGGCAACTCGCGTGCAGATTGCGCGCTTCGTGGAGCGGGCAAAAGCGGCGTTAGAGCCCATTTCGCCCGGCCCGGCGAAAGAAGAGCTCGCAAGACTCGCCGACGCCCTGCTCGAGGAATAGGCGCAATACAAGGAGACGGTCATGGCGATACACTCACTTCTCGCGTTCATCGATGCGCCGATCATCATCGGCATCTTGGTGGTGGGCGCGCTATTATTCGGCGCCGAGAAGCTCCCGAAGCTCGCCCGTAGCGCCGGCCAGGCGAAGAAAGAGTTCGTGATGGGACAGATGGAGGCCGACGAAGCCGCCGCACGCGCGCGCGAGGAAGCGCGGCAACGTAACGCCGAGCAACACGCCGACCTCATGAACAACGTCGAAGCCGGATCCATGACGGGTGAGGCGGTACCACCGCCGACCCCGGATAAGGGTACGTTGAGTTCTTAAAGGGCGCCGATTTGCTCGTGCAGCAGCCCGCGGACCGGCCCGACGACGAGGCGCCGTGGGATCAAAAGGAGATGCCGTTTACGGAGCACCTGCGGGAGCTCCGTAGCCGTCTTCTGATCTCCATCGCCACCGTCGGCGGGATCGCGATCCTTCTGTTCTGGCCGTCGCAGTTCGTTATCAAGTGGATGATGGACGAGTATTTCCACGGCATTGCGCTCCACGCGTTCGGGCCGGCCGACGTCATCTTCACCGAGTTCAAACTATCGCTGGTCGGCGGCATCGTGTTCGGCATGCCGGTGCTGCTGCAACAACTGTGGCTATTCGTCGTCCCGGCGATCCATCCGCGCACGCGGCGCATGGTGTACGCGTTCGTTTTGCCGTCGATGCTGCTCGCGTTTGCCGGTCTCGCCTTCGCGCACTTTATCGTCATTCCGCGCGTCGTCGCGGCCCTGCTGCACATTACCGACGCCGTAGCCACCCCCACTTTCGGCATTGCCGCGACGTTGAGCTTCGTTATCATCCTGCTCGCGCTGTTCGCCGTAATTTTCCAAACGCCGATCGTCCTCGTCGGAATGGCGCGACTCGGCATCGTGAACGCGTCGCTATTGATGCGCTACCGCCGCCACGCGATCTTCGGGTTTTTCATCGCGGGCGGATTTGCCGCTCCCGACGGCAACCCGCTGACAATGGCGCTGCTAGCCGTACCGATGTACGTGCTGTACGAACTCTCGATTTGGGTCATCGTGCTATTCGAACGGACCTGGCACCCCGCCAAGGAGCCGGCGGCTTCGCTATGACGCGCGTGTTCGGTCTGTACGGCGATTTCATTCGCACCTTTGGAAACGTCATGTTTGCGGTGTCGCTGTTCGTCGTTTGGGGAATCCTGACGCTCATCGGCGTCCTCGTCGATCAAGGGAAAGATCCCTCAGAATACTTCGCGAGCTACGCTGCGCCGGTCGCGCGCGCGATTCTGCGGCTCGATCTCGACAACGTTTATCACTCGCCCTGGTACGTCGGTATCGTCGGCCTCATTCTGCTTTCGCTCGCGGTTTGCACCTTCAAGCGCGTCATTCCGGCGCGTCTGCCGAGGCTGCATCCCGTGCAGATCGACAAAATCCCGCTGCACGCCGCTTTCGAGACGGCCGGCGATGCGAGCGACGTGCGCAACGCCGTGACGCAGTTCCTAGCCGCGCGCGGCTGGCAGTTGCGCGAACGCATCTTCGGCGGGGTCGAGTGGACGTTTGCGGACCGTCACAACTGGGCGCGCCGCGGCGTGCTGATCGCGCACCTCGGTTTCGTGATCGTAGCGGCCGGCGCGACCCTATACTGGGCGCGCGGATTCTCGGGGGAAACGGCGGTGCTTACCGGTCAAGCGGTCCAAATCTCGCAGACGCACGCGGTTCTTCGGCTCGACGGCTTTCGTTACAAAATCCAACCCATCCTGACCAAGAGCGGCATGGTCTACCAGCCGATCGACTACGTCTCCAACGTGACGGTCACCGGAAACGACGGCATACCGAGGCACGCAACCGTCCGCGTCAACCATCCGATAAACGTCGATGGCACGCTCTATTACCAAGCCAGCTACGGCTTCGGGATGCACTTTCGGATCGAACGTCGCGGCCGGCACACCGCCCAGATTTCCGATCGGACGCTGTTCGAGGGCGACTCGTTCGAGATTCCCGGGAGCGCGCGAAGCGTCGCGTACGAGCGCTTCGTGCCGACGGTCGATCGCCAGTCCGGAATGCCCGGAGCCGATCCGCGCGTCAACAACCCGGGGATCGTCTTGGCCGTCATGCAAGGCGGAAACTCGCTCGGAGACGCGCTCGTTCCGCTGCATTCGTGGATCGACGTCGGCGACGGTTGGCGGGTGACCCCGGATCGCTACGTGCTCTATAGCGGGTTTCAGTACCGGTACGATCCCGGCGTTGCGTTGGTCGGCATCGGCGCGTTCGTCTTGCTGACTGGATTGATCGTTTCGTTTTACTTCTTGCCGGCGCGCCTGTTCGTACGGGTCGACGAAACCGGATCGCGCCGCTGCCGGGTCGGCATTGCGGCTACCACCGTAAAAGGCTACGACGTTTTCGAGAACGTTTTTGATCGGCTGGTGGTAGCCTTAAGAAGGGAAGCGGGCACGGCGGGCGATGCGGCTGTCGGAGAAACCGATTGGGGATTGGCAACATGAAGATGTCGCTCGACGAAGTTCTTATGGTAACGGCGCTCGGATCGTACGTTCTTGCGGCGCTGGCGCTCCTCGGCTATTTCTTCTCGCGCCACGAATGGCTCCGGTTATTCGGTATGCCGCTCGCCATCCTCGGGTGCGCGGCGCAATTCGCGCAGTTGATCGCGCGCTTCGAGCTGACCGGCGTGTGGCCGCTGCTCAATTTGTACGGTTCGCTTTCGCTGTTTGCCGCAATGGCCGTAGCGATCTACATCGGCTTTGCGTTTCGTTACGATCTTTGGTTTGCCGGGGGTTTCGTGCTGGCGCTGGCCGCAATTTTTCTGGCCTACGGCGTGACCTGGAACGAAGGCACGATGCCGGCCGTCCCGTCGCTGCAATCGTATTGGGCCAAGATCCACGTTCCGCTGGTGGTGTCGTCGTATGCGGCCTTTTTGGTGGCCTTCGTCTTCTCGTGCATCTATTTATTGAAGTACTACGCCGAGCGCGCCTTCGAACGCGCCCCGGTCGCAGAGTTCGCGATGGCGGGCGGCGGTTCGTTGCGGCGCGACACCCCGGCGATGGCTGCGGCCGCCGCCGCGGGAAATCCGGTTGCGACGTGGCTCGGGGCGCTGCCCACGCTTCCCGCGCTCGACACGATCGTCTACCGCGCCGTCGCCATCGGCTTGCCCCTGATTTCGATCGGCATCATCACGGGCGCGATGTGGGCCAAAGAAGCGTGGGGCGCATATTGGCAATGGGATCCGAAAGAGACCGCCGCGCTCTTTTCGTGGATCATCTACCTCGCCTACATGCATCTGCACACCCGTCATGCCTGGCGCGGCGTGCGCACGAATTGGGTCAGCGTGATCGGCTTCGTCTCGATCATTTTTTGCTACCTGGGAGTGAATATCTTCATCTCGGGTCTGCACAGCTACAAGATCTGACAAAAGTCCGCGTTCGGCGTGTTACCCTCCCGCTGCGCTATCCTACGTTTGCGGGACGCTCGCTTTTTCGCATCCGTCGAAAATCCGCCACCGACATCCTGAGCGGAGGCGCACTTCGACTCGCTTCGCTCGCTCAGCACAGGCTCCGCGCCGCAGTCGAAGGACGCTCCCGGCATCCAGCCTTCGCTCCTCGTCCAGAGGCCTGCGCACGTAGGATAGCGCAGCGGGAGGGTAGCATCGCGACGCGCGGACAACGCGTTAGGACGAAAGGCGGACCCGAAGACGGGAGTGTGCTTAAGTCTGACAGGCTTCTAAAAGGGCAGATTTACAATCGTAGGTAAAGTGACCGTCAGCCGTTACCTGCCACCCGGGAGAGCCAGTGTGTCGAATCATGGAGCCGCCGACGCTTCTGAAGGCGTCCAGCGAAAAATTTTGAGTGCTTACGACCAGCCGGAGACTTCTGAAGAGGTCAGCCGGCGCACGTTCATGGCCAATGCGACCATGACCGTTAGCGGCATAATCGGCGTCGTCTTGGCGGTGCCGATCGTCGGGTCGCTGCTCCCTGCGGGTACCGAAGGCAAAGGCAGTTGGTCGCCGCTGACCAAGACCGAAGTGGACGCGTTGGGTGAAGCAACCTCAAAGCCCGTGAAGATGACCTTTACCTTGAAATACAAGGACGGGTATCTGCCGACCAAAGAGGCGGACGAGTACGTCTGGGGGATCAAGATCGACGCTGCCAAGTTCCAGGCCGCCCGTCCCGACATTTACAAAGTCGCCGGTGGCGACACCACGTATCCGGCCGTCAACCTCGGCTTCGTGATCTTCAGCCCGATCTGTCCGCATCTCGGTTGCCGTTTCAACTGGAGCGCGTCGGCCAACAAGTTCCTCTGTCCGTGCCACGGATCGCAGTATAACTTCGACGGCACACACGTAGCCGGCCCGGCGCCGCGCGGTCTCGACCCGTTGCCGCTGCGCGAACAGAGCGGCTCGGCCGACGTTACTTGGATTCAGTACCAGCCCAACACCCCCGCGCGCATCATCGTTTCGTACCAAGCGTAAGGCCGAAGGAAGAATATCGATGCTCAACTGGATCGAGAAACGCACCGGCTTCGTTTCGCTGACCAAGGATTTCCTCACCGAGGACGTCCCCGGCGGCGCGAGTTATTGGTACGTGTTCGGCAGTGCGACGCTCTTCGCGATGATCGTGCAGATCGTTACTGGGATTTTCCTCACGTTCTTTTACGCGCCGTCGGCCGACACCGCGTGGGAATCGACCCGCGCAATTTACCTCAACCCGTCTACGCACTTCTTGCTTTCGGTTCACTACTGGGGCGCGTCGGCGATGATCGCGCTGGTCTTCCTTCACTTGCTGCAAGTGCTGATTTGGGGAGCCTACAAGTCGCCTCGCGAGCTACAATGGGTGGTCGGCGTCCTGTTGCTGTTGGTGACGCTGGTCCTCGGACTCACCGGCTACCTCTTGCCGTGGGACATGGATGCGTACTTCGCTTCGCAAGTTTCGCTCAATATCACCGGCCTCGCGCCGGTCGCCGGACCGATCCTCCAAAATATCGCGCAAGGAGGGGGGACGATGGGTACGGCGACGATCAACCGCTTCTTCGGTCTTCACGTGTGGTTGATGCCGGCCGCGCTTGTCGGGCTCGTCGGCGCGCATTTAGCCATCTTCCGCCATAACGGTTCGGCCGGTCCGGTCGTCGACGATCCGCGCAAGCTCAAAGTCGGGCGCTTCTGGCCGGATCAAATGTTCATGGATGCCGCGGTCTCGTTTTTGGTGTTCGTCGTCATCATCTTCTTGGCGCTGTTCTTTCCACCGTTCCTCGACGCCAAAGCAGATCCGACCAACTCGCAGTTCGTTCCGTATCCGGCCTGGTATTTTCTCTCGCTGTTCGGGCTGCTCGGCCTCGTGCCGCCATCGCTCAGCATCGGACCGATTCCGCTGCCGATGGAGCTCATCGCCACCATCATCGTTCCAACCCTTTTCCTGGTCGTCGTCCTGGTGATTCCCTGGCTCGACCGCAGTACGACGCGCAGTTTTTCTTCGCGAAAAGGCATCCTGTGGGGCACGACCATCATGGTAATTGTTATCGTCGTTCTTTCGATATACGCACAGGTCACCACGATGGCCAAACAGGCGGCGGCGCCACCATCGCCAAGCCAGGCCACGGTCCTGGCGATGTCGGAAACGTCAACCACCTCAACCGCATCGACCGGCGCGACCACTGGCGGCGGCGGCGCGCCGGCTGCAGGCGGCGCGGCGGCAGCTGGCAGTGCCAACGGAGCGAAAGTCTTTTCGACGAACTGTTCGTCGTGCCACGGCGCGCAGGGCCAAGGCCAGCCTGGCGCGTTCCCGCCGCTTACCAATAATCCCGTCGTTACGGGCGATCCGAACAAAGTCATCGGCATCGTGCTCAACGGCCTTCACGGTGCGATTTCGGTTGGTGGGCAATCGTATAACGGCATGATGCCGGCGTGGAAGGGTACGCTTTCGAACGGCGACGTCGCCGACGTCATTACGTACATTCGCACTTCCCTAGGCAGCAACAAAGCTTCAGCGGTTACCGCAGCTCAAGTAAGCGGATACAAGCCGTAGGTCGCAAGTCGTACGGACGAACGGCGCGATCCCGCGACGAGCGGGCGTCCGGACGAGGAGCGGAGGCACGGATGCCGGGAGCGACGAGCCGGCCGAGCAGCTTTTTCGGACGGATCCGAAAAAGCGAGCGTCCCGCGAGTGCGAGATCGCGCCGTTCATCCTTCGACTGCGCTCGCTAACGCGAGCTCCGCTCAGGATGACACGACTCGGGACGACGCGCGCTTAGAGCGTGCAGAGCGGGCCGTCGTACAGAAATAACGCGGCGTTCATGTCGGTGGCGATCAAGCGGCGGCGTCGTCCGTAGGTGGGGTCGTACGCGGGCCGCTTCTTCGGTGCGATGACCCACGCGCGTTGCGCGCCGCAAATCGCGACGCGTGGATCGATGCCACCGGTTTCGGGGTCGCCGCCACCGGGCGGTGCGAGCACCGCGACGTCGGGACGGGTGTAGAACAGCAGCGCATTTCCGCCCGACGTGCTCTGGATCGCGACTTTGTCGAACGGCGCCCGTTCGCGATTGATGATCGCGGCCAGCCGAGGTATCGGCTTGTACGCCTCGGCGTGCGGAAGAACCGCCAACGCGAGAACGTCGACCGCGATCAGCATCGTGATCGCCAGCGCGTATGGCGCGGATCCGACGTTAGAGGGGCGCGCTACGAGCAGCGCCGTCAACAACGAACCGGCGAAGACCACCGCGCCCATCGCCACCAGTCCCGGAACGAGCTGCGAGACGGTTGCTTCGAATTCGTTGCTGCGCATGAAGAGCGCGATCGCCAGCGCGACCGCGCCGATGGTCAGCGGCACGAAGGATGCAGAGATCACGGCCGACCGGGTTCCGCCGCGCCGCACCACGGCTTCAAAATAGAGCGCGGCAATCAGCGCGAAGGCGGGGAATTCCAAAGCGATATAGTTGGGAAGCTTGGTGCGCGCGAAGCTAAAGAAAAGCAGCGGCACGGCGATCCAGGTGAACGCGAAGCGTACCAGTCTCGCCAAATGCGGATCCTGCGGGAGCGCCTTCAACTGCCGGAAGCCATAGACGACGGCCATCGGCAAGAAAGCGGTCCACGGAAAAAACCCCAAGAGTAAGACCGGCACGTAATACCAAATCGGCCCGGACTGGTTTTCGATGACGCCGGTATAGCGCTCGATCGTGTAGTGCCCGAAGAGTTTTTCGAGCGGAAACAGATGGTACTGCCAAACCAATGCCAGCGGCCACGGTACTACGATGACCGCAAACGCGATTAACCCGAGGAACCACGCGCGCGCCGTCGGCAACGGCGTCGACTCGTGTCGATTGTTCCAGACGAAGAACGGCACGATTACCAGCAGCGCCATAACGGGCGCCACCAGGCCTTTGGCAAGAAAACCGAAACCGGCGGCAATCCAACCGTACACGATATAACGGTCGCGCCCAGTTTCGAGACCGCGGAACCACCAAAAAATCGTCATCGCGACGGTTAGGTCGAGGAGCGCGTCCATGATCGCCAGCCGGCCGATGACGGCCATCATCAAGCAGCTCGATAAAATGACGCTTGCGAAGATACCGACACGCGTGCCGGCTTGGCGCGCGACCGCATAACCGGTCATGGCTGCCAGCGCAATCGTCGCCAGCGCCGAGGGCAAGCGCAACGCGAAGGACGTCAGTCCGAACAGCATGGCAAAAAACGCGCCAAGCCAAAAATACAGCGGCGGCTGGACGAAGTACGGGACGGTATTGAAATGTAGGACGACCCAGTCATGGCCGATCAGAATCTCACGGGCAACTTCGCCGTATGCCGTCTCGCTGTTATCCCACAACGAGCCGACGCCCAGGCCCGGCAGGGTGATCAGCGCGGCCGCAACACCTCCGACGAACGCCGCGAGGGCAGGGCGCTCCGCGGCAGGGAACCTCTCTTTTGCGGCCACTTGCGGCGGTTTTTGGCGAACGGATGCGGAACTCTTTTGATGACCCATATGCTTCCAATCGCTTTGCGTCCCAACGGTCGTCGAGTCCTGATCGTCGGCGGAGGCAGCGTTGCGGCGCGCAAAGCCGAATCGCTCGTCGCCGCCGGCTTCCCGATCTTCGTGGTTGCCACGTCGATCGCCGACGATCGCTTGCGCTCGCTCGCGGGTTACGGCAGCTATGCCGAGCGACCGTACGAACCGGCCGACGTGCAAGACGCGGCCTTGGTCGTCGCCGCGACCGATGACGACGGCGTCAATGCCGGCGTCGTGCGCGACGCTCGCGCGGCCGGAGTTCTCGTTTGCGACGCAATCGATTCTGAGCGCGGCGACTTTCATATACCGGCGACCGTACGCCGCGGGGACGTCACCTTGAGCGTCGATACCGGCGGAGGATCGCCGGCGCTTTCCAAGCGTATTGCCGCCGAACTCGCGGACGCGTACGGTCCCGAGTACGGCGGCGCTGCGCGCACGCTCGCGCGCATGCGATCCTACGTCAAAACCGTGCTCCCGCCGGGGCGGCGTTCCGAGGTTCTCCGTTCGCTGGCATCGCTACCGATTGCCCAGCTCGCGTCGATGAATCCCGTCGTCGCCGAACACGAGGTGGAAGCGACGATCGAGCGGCTGCGTCACGACGCGCAACCGAATCCGACCGCGACCGTCACCTGCGCGTCGCGTGCCAGCGCGCTGGCGATGACGCAGACTCGCACGGTCGCCGCACGTCTGGCCGCACGAGGAATCGCGACTACGATCCTACCGATAACGACGACCGGCGACCGGCACCGGGATCGCGCGATCGATCGCATCGGAAGCGTCAACGTTTTCGTTGCGGAACTCGAGAGCGCGTTGCGCGATCGTCGCGCCGACTACGCGGTGCACTCCTGCAAGGACCTGCCGAGCGAACTCGCGAGCGACATGCGACTCGCCGCTATCTCGGTCCGCGAAGATCCGCGCGACGCGTTTTGTAGCGAGCGTTTTCCGACCTTCGACGCGCTTCCGGCAGGCGCCGTCGTCGGAACCTCGAGTCCGCGGCGCCGCTCGCAGCTAGCGGCACTGCGTCCGGATTTGCACTTCGAAGACCTTCGCGGTAACGTCGATACGCGTCTACGTAAGCTGCGCGACGGAGACTACGACGCGGTCGTGCTTGCCATTGCGGGACTGAACCGCCTGAAACTGCGGGCGGCACATACCGTCGCATTTGAGGTCGACGTCGTCGTCCCGGCAGTCGCCCAGGGCGCGTTGGGCATCGAAACGCGCAGCGAGGACGCCGTCCTCGCCGGCAAACTGAACGCGGCGATCAACGACCCGCTTGCCGAACTTTGCGTTCGATGCGAGCGGGCGGCACTGCGAGCCCTGCGCGCCGGCTGCAGCGCACCTATCGGCGTGCACGCCCGTCTGGAGCAGGGCGTGGCGGTGGTGTGGGCGGCGTATGCCGTCGGTCCGGACGGCCCGGTTCAACGAAAACGCCTGGAGCGCCGGGTAGAAAACGTCGAACAGGCCGAAAGGCTCGGCGCCGACCTTGCCGCCGGGCTTGCCGCGGGTCGCTCGGACCGGCGGGTCGTGCTACCGCGTACGCGGGAGCATCCAAGCCGGATTGCCGCCGCTTTACGCGCCGAAGGGGTTGACGTCGTTGAACTGCGCGCGGGGGACGACGGCCCCGACCCCGCCGAACGCACCATCGATATGCTGCTTTTCCCGTCGAGCGGCTCGGTAGCGGTCGCCGAGCCATACCTGGCACGCCTGCGATCCTCGCGACGGCGCCCGGCGGTCGTCGCGATGGGGCCGGCTTCGGCGCGCGCCGCGTGCGCGGCCGGCTTCGAGCCAGACGCCGTGTCGCCCGACGCCTCGATCGCGGCTTTCGTCTCCCTGGTCCGCGAGCGCCTCGAGGCGAACTCGTGATCGCGGTGCGCCCCCGCCGCCTCCGGCGCGGCGAGGCGATGCGGGCGCTGGTTCGCGAGAACCGGCTGACACTCGACCAGCTGGTCGCGCCCCTGTTCGTTGCCGAACGCGCGGCGGACGCCGGGCCGATTGCGTCGATGCCGGGAATCGCGCGCCTGGAGGTCGACGGCGCGGTCCGCGAGGCCCGCGAGCTCGTCGCCCTCGGGATTCGAAGCGTACTGCTTTTTGGAATTCCCGCCCACAAGGACGCGATCGCTTCGAGCAACTACGATCCGCAAGGCGTCGTGCAGCAAAGCGCGCGGGCGATCAAGAAGGCGTTGCCGGAGATGGTTGTAGTGGCCGATCTCTGCAACTGCGAATACACCGACCACGGACATTGCGGCATCCTCGACGCGGGCGGCGACGTCGACAACGATGCAACGCTCGAACTCTTAGCGCGCACCGCCGTCACGTATGCGGAAGCCGGCGTCGACGTCGTTGCCCCGTCCGACATGATGGACGGAAGGGTCGGCGCCATTCGGTCGGCATTGGACGCGCGCAACCATACGGGCGTCGCGATCATGGCGTATAGCGCGAAGTATGCGTCGGCGTTCTACGGCCCGTTTCGCGAAGCCGCCGGATCGACGCCGCAAACCGGCGATCGGCGCACGTATCAGATGGATCCGCCCAACGTTCGCGAAGCGCTGCGCGAAATCGCTCTCGACATCGACGAAGGCGCGGATATCGTCATGGTCAAACCCGGCTTGCCCTACCTCGACGTCGTCCGCGCGGCGCGCGACAGCTTCGACGTTCCAATCGCCGTTTTCAACGTTAGCGGCGAGTACGCCGCGATCAAAGCGGCCGCGGCAAACGGCTGGCTCGACGGCGAACGCGCGACGGACGAAGTGCTCACCGCCTTCGTGCGTGCGGGAGCCGATATCGTCATCACCTATTTCGCCAAAGAATACGCCGCCCGCGTAACGAGACAGTCGCGGTGAACGGCGCATATGACGCCATCGTCATTCTTGCCGGCGGTCTGGCGACACGCTTTCCCGGAAAACTCGAGCGCCCACTCGACGGCGAGCCGATCTTGATGCGCGTCTATCGCAACGCGCGCGCCACCGGTCTGCCGGTGTATATTGCCGGCAGCGAACGCTTCACACCGTCAATCGCCGGTAAGCTGCCCGCGCCGATGCTGATCGATCGCTGGCCGGGCGGCGGACCGCTGCGCGGGCTGCTTTCGGCCTGCGAGTCCTTGAGGCACGAACGCATCTTCGCGCTGGCCGCCGACGAACCGCGCGTCGACGCCGATCTCCTGGCAGCGCTGGCCGCGGCGTGGCAACCCGGCGACGAAGCGGTCGTGCCCCGCCACGACGGCCGGATCGAACCGCTGGCGGCCTTCTACCTGCGTGGCGCCCTCGTGCGCGAGGCGGGCGCGTTGCTGGCGCAAGGTAACGCGTCGATGCACGCGCTCGTCGAGCGGCTTAGAACTCGATTCGCAACCGCTGCCGCGTCGTATTTCACCAACGTGAATACGCCCGAAGATTTGCGCCGCGCCGCGAGAATCGCCCGGTGAGTTTGGAACGCTCGATTGCAGCGTTCGCGCGGGCGAAGCGCGTCATTTCCGGGGGCGTAAACTCGCCCGTAAGAGCCTTCAAAGCCGTGGGTTTGTCACCGGTCTTCATGAAGAGCGGTGCGGGAGAGATGCTGCACGACCTCGACGACCACGAATACATCGACTACGTGCTTTCATGGGGCCCGTTGATCCTCGGGCACGCACATCCGGCGGTGGTGAAGGCGATCGCCGCTGCGGCGGCTCGCGGAACGTCGTTCGGCACGCCGACCGAAGCCGAGAGCGAACTCGCCGAACTGATCGTTTCGATGGTTCCGACGATCGAGCGCCTGCGTTTCGTCTCGAGCGGCACCGAAGCCACCATGAGTGCGATCCGGCTGGCTCGAGGATTTACTCGCCGCGCGAAGATCGTTAAGTTCGCCGGTTGCTACCATGGACACGCGGATGCGTTTTTGATCGCCGCGGGTTCGGGCGCGCTGACCAACGGCGTGCCCAACTCGCCGGGGGTGACCGACGCCATCGCGCGCGACACGATCGTTCTACCGTTCAACGACGCCGCCGCCGTCGCGCACGCGTTCGAAACCAACCCGGGCGAAATCGCGGCCGTCATCGTCGAGCCGTATCCGGGAAATATGGGACTCGTTTTGCCCCGCGCCGGCTACCTTCGGCATCTGCGCGAACTATGCACCAAGAGCGGCGCTTTACTGATCTTCGACGAGGTGATGACGGGCTTTCGGGTCGCGCGCGGCGGCGCCGCGGAACGCGAAGGCGTAATTCCGGATTTGACGACGCTAGGCAAGGTCATCGGCGGCGGCCTTCCGGTCGGCGCGTTCGGCGGCCGCGCGGACGTTATGGCGTACCTTTCCCCGGATGGTCCGGTGTATCAAGCGGGGACCCTGTCCGGTAATCCGCTGGCGATGGCGGCTGGAATCGCGACGCTTCGAATCGTGCGCGACGACGTGACGATATACGACCGGCTCGAAGTCCTGACCGGCTTGCTCGTCGACGGTCTTCACGAGGTCATGACCAAGCACGGCGTCGCTCACTACTCGACCAACGTCGGATCGATGTTCTCGACGTTCTTTACTCCGGGTCCGGTAACGGATTTGGAGAGCGCGCTGAAGTCTGACACCGAACTGTTCGCGAATTACTTCCACGCCATGCTCGATCGCGGGATCTACCTCGCACCGTCGCAGTTCGAAGCGGGCTTCGTTTCGACTGCGCACACTACCCGAAACGTCGAGCAAACGCTGGCCGCCGCCGATTCAGCGCTCTCGCAGATCCTGGCGAGGACGCCGTGATCGACCGGGCCCTTCGGCGAAGCTCCGGCGAGCGGGCGCCCGGCGCACCTCTCGCCTCGCTGGTCGGCGTCTCGATACCGCGCCTTTATGCCTACCATCGGGCCCTGCGACAGGCACAGGAAGCCGGCAAAACCACCATCACGTCTCACGGCCTGGCGGCCCTGCTCGGTCACACGATCGCGAGCACCCAGATTCGCAAAGACCTCTCCGCGCTCGGGCCCTTGGGACGGCGCGGCCAGGGCTATGCGATCGATCCGCTTGTCGAACAGCTCGCCTGGGTTCTAGGATTGGAACATGACTGGCGCATTGCGATCGTCGGCTTCGGCTACCTGGGCCACGCTTTCGCAACGTTTATCACGGCCCGAGAGTCGCGATTTCGCATCGCGGCGATCTTCGACAGTCGCCCGTGGTGATCGGTCAACGCTGGCAGGACATCACGGTGAAACGCATCGACGACATCGAACGCGTCGTTCGCGAACGCGAATGCAACATCGGCGTGATCGCCGTTCCCGCCGAAGCCGCGCAGCCGATCGCCCGGCGGCTCGCCGATCTGGGCGTGCGCGCGATCATGAACTTCGCGCCGATCGCGCTCGCACCTGCGCGCGCCCGTGATCGTGCGCAACATCGACCTCGCCGGCGAAATGTCGATTCTGACGCATCGCCTCACGCTCGACCTCGTTGCCGACGGCGACGAAGTCGGAGAAGCGACTGCAGGGACCTTCTAATGCCGATCGTCTGCATCGGCCTCTCGCACCACACCGCGCCGGTCGAAGTTCGCGAGCGCCACGCGTTTCCGCCGGCGCGAATGGCCGAGGCGCTCGTCGCGCTGCGCGACTACGAAGCCGTTCGCGAAGCGGCGATGCTGCAGACCTGCGGCCGACTGGAAATCTACGCCGAAATCGACGACTACGAAGCCGGCGTCGCGCAGATCAAATCGTTCCTCACGAACTTCGGGCACGGTCGACTGAGTACGACATCGAATCGTTTCTCTATACGCTGCTCGGACGCCAAGCGATCGAGCATCTATTCCGCGTTTCGACCGGACTCGATTCGATGCTGATCGGCGAAGCCGAGATCTTAGGCCAAGTCAAAGAAGCGTACGTTCAAGCGCAGCACGCGCAGTCGCTCGGCAAGATCTTGCACCGGCTCTTCCGCGACGCGCTCAACGCCGGCAAGACCGCGCGCTCGCAAACGCGCATCGGCGACGAGTCGAGTTCGATCGCGACCGCGGCCGTCGAAGCCGCAAAGGCGCATCTCGGCAGCCTGGAAGGCACGTCGGTCGTCGTGATCGGCGCCGGCAAGATGGGGCGGATCGCCGTGAAACGCCTGCGCCAAGAAGGCGCCGCGAAGGTCATCGTCACCAATCGTTCGATGTCGCGCGCGCGCGAGTTGATCGCCGAAGCCGGTTTCGGCGAAGCGCTCGAACTGCCCGGACTGGTCGACGCGCTGGCCGCGGCCGATCTCGTCGTCACGTCGACCGGTGCGTCGCACTTCATCGTCAGCACCGAGCGCGTCGCAGAAGCGATGGCGCGCCGGCCCGATCGTCCGCTGTTCGTCGTCGACATCGCGGTACCGCGCGACGCCGATCCGGCGGTTGGCGAGATTCCCAACGTCACGCTCGTCGATATCGACGGGTTGAAATCCGTCGTCGACGAGAAACTCGACGCTCGGCGCGACGCGATTCCCGCGGTCGAAGAGATCATCGACGAATACATTGCCGGCTTCGGAGACTGGTATCATTCGCGCATCGCGGTTCCGGTCATCGAGACGCTCACCCAGAAAGCCGAGGCGATTCGCACCGCCGAACTCGAGCGGCTCTTCGCCCGCTGTCCCGATCTTACCGAACGCGAGCGCCTGCTGATTACCGGCATGACGATGACGATCGTCTCGAAGCTGCTGCATTCGGTCATCTTGAAGATTCGACAGAAGGCGACCATCGATCACGAGCGAAGCGCTTTCCCACGCGCGCGTGCTCGACGAACTCTTCGAACTCGAACTCGCCGATCACATCGCCAACCTGGCTCCGCACGAGATTCTCGCCAATGTCGACGAGTAAGGCGGGACGCGCGCGCGTATCGTTGGTCGGCGCAGGCCCGGGCGATCCGGGCCTGCTGACGTTACGGGCGGCCGAAGCGTTGCAAACGGCCGACGTCCTCCTTTACGACGCGTTAGTAAGCGACGCGATCGTCGCGCTCGCTCCTACGGCCTGCGAGCGCATCTTCGTCGGTAAGCGTGGCGGCGCTCACGCCATGCCGCAGGACGACATCGAATCGCTCATGGTGCGTCAGGCGACCGACGGCAAGCACGTCGTGCGTTTGAAGGGCGGCGATCCGTTCGTCTTCGGGCGGGGCGCCGAAGAAGCCGAGGCGCTGCGCGAAGCGGGCATTACGTTCGACGTCGTTCCCGGCATAAGCTCCGCCCTTGCCGCACCGGCGTATGCGGGCATTCCGGTGACCCATCGAGAGCACAACTCCGCCTTCACCATAGCAACCGGACACGAGGATCCCACCAAGGAAACCTCGACGCTCGATTGGGGGAAGCTTGCGGATCCCAACCGGACGCTCGTCCTCCTCATGGCGATCGGCAACCTCGACGCGATCGTGCGCCGCTGATCGCGCACGGACTCGCCGAGTCGACGCCCGTCGCCGTCATCCAGGACGGAACGCGCCCGACGCAGCGCACCTGCGTCGGCACGCTGGCTACGATCGGCGCAGAGACGAAGCGCGCAAGCATCGGAGCACCGGCGATTGCGGTGATCGGCAACGTCGTGAAGTTGCGCGAGCACATTCGTTGGTTCGACGTTACGCCGCTTTTCGGCAAACGCGTGCTCGTCACGCGGGCGGCCGAGCAGGCAGGCGAGTTCGTGCGTGCGCTCGGCGGCCGCGGTGCCGAAGCCATTCTCGCGCCGACGATCGTCATCGAGCCACCCGACGACCAACTGGCAGCTCACCGAAGCATCGACGAGCTCTCGTCTTATGCGTGGGTTGTATTTACGTCGGCGAACGGCGTAGACGCATTCTTCGACCGGTTGGCCTCACTCGACGCCGACGCGCGCTATGTGGGAGGCGTCAAGGTTGCCGCGATTGGCGACAAGACGGCGGAGCGCCTGGCGCGCTACGGATTGCGGCCCGACATCGTTCCCGCCGAGTTCGTCAGCGAAGAAATCGCGCGCGCACTTATCGAGGCGGCGCACCCCGGCGACCGTATCCTCGTCTATCGCGCCCAAGATGCCCGCGATATTCTCCCGCAGATGCTGGAGGACGCCGGACTGGAACCGACCGTCGTGGCGGCCTACCGCACGGCATTCGTGAGCGATCCCGAATTCCGCGACAAAATCGAGCGCGCCGACGTTCTGACCTTTACCAGCGCGAGCACCGTTCGCGGTTTCGTCGGTCAGTTCGAAGGCGAAGCCCGTGCAGTCGAGGCCGCGTGCGAAAAGACGATCGCGTGCATCGGCCCGATCACCGCCGAGGCCGCGCGCGAAGCCGGCCTGCAGGTGGACGTCGTCGCCGACACCTTTACGACCCAAGGACTCATTATCGCCCTCGAAGCGCACTTTTCGTGACCGGAGTATTGCTTGGCACGGCCTTGGCGGCGGTCGTCGCGTTGGTGACGTATCGCGCTCGCGCGCTTACCGCCGGCGGCGCCGCTGCCGCTTTCGTCGTCGGAGCGATCGTTTTCGGCGCTACCGGCTGGCGCGGGGCGCTGGTACTCCTCGCGTTCTTCATTCCGTCGACGCTTCTGTCGCGGCTGGGACGCGCCCGCAAACGTCTCCTCGACGATTCCGGAAAGCGCGGACCGCGCGACGCGAGGCAAGTGTTTGCCAACGGCGGCGTTGCGGCACTTTGCGCGCTGCTGGCCGCGCACGGCGGAGCGGCACTTGCGGCGGCTTTTTCGGGCGCGTTTGCTGCGGCGGCGGCCGACACGTGGGGCACGGAGATCGGAACGCTCTCGCGTGCGGCGCCGCGCTCGTTGCGCACGTTTCGCCCCGTTCCGGCCGGGCTTTCGGGCGGCATCACGCTGGCCGGAACGTTAGCAACCATCGCCGGCGCCGCGTTCGTTGCCGGCGCTTCGAAGTTCGCCGCCGTCGCAGCCTTCTGGCCGGTAGCGGCAGGCGGCGTTGCCGGAGCGTTTCTCGACTCGCTGATCGGCGCGACGTTGCAGGCCGAGCGATGGTGTCCGCAGTGCCTGCGCGCGTGCGAAACCAATCCGCACCGCTGCGGCTCGCCGACGGCGTTGCGCCGCGGGTTCGGATGGCTCGAGAACGATGCGGTCAATCTGGCCGCAACCCTCGCCGGCGCCGTCGTCGCCGGATCGATGGCGGCCTTTGCAACGTTTCCATGACGACGCCGCGCCGCTATTCACCCAAGAACGTCGCGCATCTGCGACGCTTGAGCAAACGATCCGAAGCCAAGCCGCACGCCGTGCTTCCGCCGCTCCCCGACGCTCGCTACGACATCGCCTACGTCGATCCACCGTGGCAGTACTACGGCAGCCCGACGAAAGACGCCGCCGCCGGCAAGCACTATCCGTTGATGTCGCTCGATCAGCTGGCGGGGCTCGACGTGCGCCGGATTCTCAATAAGCGCGCGGCCGCATTCGTCTGGGCGACCTGTCCGCGCTTGCAGTTCGCGATCAAACTCATCGAAGCGTGGGGACTGCATTACCGCGGCGTCGCGTACGTCTGGGTAAAAGTCAACAAACGCGGCGAGATCATCGCCGGACAGGGCGTGATGCCGACGTTCACCAAGCCGACGACGGAGCTGTTACTCGCCGCAACTACCACGCCGACCGGCCGCCCCTTTCCAATTCTCGATCTCGCGCAACCCCAAGTCGTGCTGCATCCGCGGGGCGCGCACAGCGAGAAGCCCGCGATATTTCGCGAACTCATCGAGCGTTTGTGCGGCGACCGGCCGCGCATCGAGCTGTTCGCACGAACCCGCGTTCCGAAATGGGACGCCTGGGGAGCCGAACTCTAACCTTCCTCTTCGTTTAGTGGCCCGCGCGAAATGGGTACCCGAAGCGACATGATACTGTTCAAACGCATAACCGTCGCGAGTCTAGCGCTCGCCGCTCTGCTCGCTCCCGCGTCGATGTCGATTCCCGCGGTGGCCCAGGCGTATCCGTATCCCACATATACGAGATGGCAGCCCGACTGGGATATGGATCGGTACGACCGCCATCACGTCATGCTCGGGGTGGTCACCTATTTCACGCCCTATCGCTTAACCGTGCATCGGCGTAACGGCATCGTCCAGACCGTCGACCTCAAGAACGGAACCCTGATCTACCCGAACGGCTCAACGCCGGCTCCCGGCGAGCGCGTCGCGCTCGTCGGCTACTACAGCGACGGCACGTTCATCGCCAACCGCGTGATCCTGCGTTCGTAAACGCCCCTTGTCATCCTAAGCGGAGCGCCGCTAGGCGCGCAGTCGAAGCGCGCCTCCGCTCAGATGACGAGCGGCGACTTCGCTCAGGATGACATATCAAGCTACTTCTTCGCGCCGTATTTCTCTTGGAGATAGGAAATAATTGCGTCGTCGTCGTCGGCGATTTTTACGTCGCCGTCGGTCATCGACGGCACGCCGGTCACGCCGAAGATCGCCTTTACGACCGCACGCTTAGCGTGGTCGTCGGGAACGTTGACGATCTCGTATTCGAGCGTGAGGTCGTTTAGCGCGTCGCGCACGCGCTCGCAGTAGCCGCACCAGCCGGTTTGGTAGAGGACGATGGCGGAGTCGGGCATCCTCGCCATCAAACCGTCACGTGCCGGGGTGGTTGCGCGTTGGGAGCGAAGAGACGGTCCGGAGGAAACGATGGTAGCATCGACCGCTTCGCGCGGATTCATGGGACGAGCCATGCTCGCCTCACTGGGTTTCCACGCGCTCGCGGCCCTGCTTATTCCGGCGCTCGCTTGGACCGTGACCTCGGCGGCCCCCGTCGAGACGATCACCTTTACGCGCGTCGCGCGCATCGAGATTCAGCGGCGCGAACCGCCGCGGCCGCAGCCCCGCGCGGCGGCGCCCCATCGCAGCAGCGAAACGAAAATCTCGGAGACCACCCGGCTAGAACTCGCGCACACGGCGATGCACCGCGTTTCGTCGCCGCCGCCGGCCGTCTCGTACCGCGAATCGACCGCGCCGTCGGTGGCCGCAGCCTCGCGCGCCGGCAACGGTACGGCCTCCGGCGAAGCCGCTCCACAGGCCAGCGCCTCACCCGCAGCGCGTGCGGTTGCGAGCACGGTCGGCCGCGATAAGGGCGGCTACCTGCCGTTTGGGGCGGAACAGCCGGATCCGGTCCTCGATCCCGGGATCCGCAAACAGCTCGATTCGTTCGGCGTGCACGTAACGCTGCTGGTAACCGTAGGCGAAGACGGACGGACCAAGCGCGTCGTGTTCGAACCGGACGTGGATCCGCAGCTCGAATCTCGCATCGAATCCTTGCTTGCCGATGCCAGCTGGGATCCGGCCGTCTGCGGCGGCGGCATTTCATGCGAAGGACGCGCGACGATCAAGCTCTGACGCGCGCGACGGCTTGGGCGCCGATGCCGTTTCTCGCCGTACCCGCAGTGAACGATTCCACCGTAAAGCCGCGCACGGCTAAGGTGAGATCCGCCCAGTCGCCGTTCGCGGCCGCTTGAAGTTCGAGATCGCGGAAGGCCGCGCTTCCGGTTGAGGGCGGATCGGTGAGGAAGAGCAGAACGCGTCGCGAGCGGGCGGCACGGATCGCCGAGCGCGTGAACCGCAAGTCGCGAACGCTCGCGCGATCCGGCGCAAATCGCGTCGCAAACAGACTCGCTTCCACGCCGTCGCACGATCCGTCGACGCGCAGAAGGCCGCGCCGTTCGAAAGGCTGCAGCGGAGCCGTGGGCAGGTACAAATCGTGCACTTTCGCGACGGCGAAGCGCCGGTTCCACAATACCGCCTGACCGCCCCGATACGCCCATTGACGATCGAATCGGGTGGCTATTGCCAAGGCATCGCCGGCGTCGACTTCGCTGAGCGCCAGCACGTCCGGAAAGGTCTCGCTCACGAACTGTGCCAGCGCGCGCATCGAGCCCGCGCGCGTGAGGCCAAGCGCCCGAACGAACGAAACGGTGAGCAGTCCTACAGAATCGATTTACCCAGGCCCGAACAGATCAGATCGACGGCGAGGATTGCAGTTTGATTGCGCTGATCGAGGATCGGGTTGATCTCGACCATTTCGATCGAGCCGAGGCTTCCGCCGTCGTGCAGCATTTCCATGATGAGATGGGCTTCGCGATAGCTCAGCCCCCCTTTGACCGGCGTACCCGTACCGGGAGCTTCGCTCGGATCGATCCCATCCATGTCGAACGATACGTGAATCGGGCTTCCTGCGCTTGCAGCGAGCGCGAGCGCCTCTTCCATGATGCGTGCGATCCCGAACTTATCGACATCGCTCATCGAGAACGCCTTCA
Organism: Vulcanimicrobiota bacterium; assembly: GCA_963786105.1. GTDB lineage: Bacteria > Vulcanimicrobiota > Vulcanimicrobiia > Vulcanimicrobiales > Vulcanimicrobiaceae > Tumulicola. Next base: position 200,501 of record CAWAXX010000014.1, on the reverse strand, counting down.
CGCCGAGCTCGCGCAAGAGACGCTTCTCACCCGGGTCGACGTCGCGCAATCCGATCTGAACGGTTCGACCTCGCTCGGCAAAGCCGTTTTTCAAAGCAAACCACAAGGGCATTCCGTGAACGTTTCCGGTCGTCGAACTCTCCGGGTTGTTGATATCGGCGTGCGCGTCGATCCACACGAGGCCAGGCGCTTTTTCGTAGGCGCGCTTGAGACCGGCGAGCGTTCCCATCGCAATCGAGTGATCGCCGCCGAGTACGACGGGAATTCCACCGTCGCGCACGGCCCGTTCGACGACCGCGGCGAGTTGGTCGCAGACCTTTTGAATCACGCCGAGATACTTTGCGGTCGAATCGTCGGCGGACGCCGCCTCGCGAATCGGCACCGATAAGTTTCCGTGGTCGACGATCGTTTCGATTCCGAGCCGCTCGAGTTTGTCGTGAAGCCGTGCGTAGCGAACCGCCGAAGGTCCCATGTCGACCCCGCGCCGGCTAGCGCCCAAGTCCATCGGCACGCCGACGACGTCGACCCTGCGGGGCTCTGCGAGTGTTTGGGTCACGGTGTCGGCTGGTTCGGGAGTCCCAGTCGAAAGACCCGCACCGCGGCGACCCGCAGGATACCGGCTATCGGGATGGCGACCAGCAACCCGAAAATGCCGCCGAGTTCGCCGCCGATCAACAAGGCGAGAAGCACGACGAACGGACTCAGACGAACCGTTTTGCTCACGATGCTCGGGGCGAGCAGGTGTCCTTCGGCTTCAAAGATCACCACGAATGCCGCCAACACCAGCAACGCGTTGACGAACCCGTTATTGACCCACGCGATGGTAAAGGCGGGGAGAAACGCAAGTACCGCACCGACGTACGGCACGAGGTCGCCGACGGTCGCGATGAGTCCGAGGAAGAACGCGTATCGCACGTGCAGGACGAGCAACGCGATGGTGATCAACACGCCGACCGATAGCGCCACCAACAACTGCCCTCGAATGAATCCTCCGACTACCGCGTCCACGTCCTTCAAGAACGATAGCGTCGCACGCCAGCGTCGCTGCGGAACGATCGACGACAAGCCGCGCTGCAGATTCTCTAGATCGAGCAGCAGGTACGCCGTCATCAGGGGAACGATGACGAAGGTCGCGACCGCCGCAAACCCGCCGGCCAGGACCAGCACCACGTGACCGGCGCTCTCGATCCCCCGCGTCTTTACCCACAGCGCAAACTCGGCCGGAATGCGAGCGATTTCACCACGCATCCAGTCCGGCAGCCGCGACATGATCGGATCGTTGGGATCGTTCATGAAGCTGTCGACGCGAGTGATCAGCTCGGGATAGTGCCCCATAAAAGCTCCGACGTCGTCGGTCACGCGCGGTATAACGAACCATCCGAGCGCGGCGAGCGCCGTTCCGATGGCAGCATACACCAGCACGATCGCCAGTGCGAGCGGCATACGGCTTCGCAACCGGTGCACCGCCGGGTAAATCAGGTACGCGAGGAAGATCGTCCCGATCAAAATGTAGACGACGGCACGAATCTGCGCCAGAAACCCCAGGGCGAACCGAGCCGCATAACACGACAGGACGATCAGCCCTACGAGTTTGAGCGCGAACGTTACGCGTTTGTCGGTCAACCAGTCCCAGGGGTTGAGCCGGCGCCGCGGCGTCATTGCGGCGGCGGGTTGCCGGCCGAGCGTTGCGCGGCTCGCGACGGCCAAAGCCTTTTTGCCGTGCGCGAAATGGCGTTCGCCGTTGCGGCGATCGGCGCGCGAAGCCAAGTCGTACGATATCCGTCGTCGACGTCGATGAACCAAAGAAAGAGCCGGTGACGCTGCGGCAACCCTTCACTCCACGCGCGCGCCCGCGGCAGCGCTTCGGGATCGCGCGCCGCGATCGCGGCGAGTATGCCGTCGTCGTCGGCCGCATCGCGCACGATCGATGCAAATTCACGATGCCTCAATCCCAGCTTCTGCAGCAGCGCGCGATCCATCGGACTTTGACCGAACAGGTAATCGCCGAGACTTCCCGACAACGCCGCTCGCGCTTTGTCGATCAAGCGCGGCAGCCAATAGATTCCGTCCACTCGCTCGTTCCATCGCCGCGGTGGAACCGTGCGGAGATCGTGCGTCGTCATGCTTTGCGCGTTCGCCGTGCGAGCGGCTGGCTCCTAAGCACTCCGGAGCTGCTTTGAAGCCGGCAAGCAGGAACACCGGCGCGAGGCAACGCAAACGCGCTTCCATGCAGCGCTACGTCGCAACCGCGGTCGCGGTTGCCGTTCTCGCCTTCGTTTCTTCGACGGGGCGAGCCGCCGCCTTCCTACCGGCTCCCTTAGCGCAACTCAATCGCGACGTCCGAAAACTCGCAGCCCGATTGCCGGCACCGAGCGCGCTCGAGGTTTTCGATCTCAGTACCGGTTACCACATGGGAGTCAATGCGAGCGCCAGCATGCCGGCGGCATCGACGATAAAGATTCCAGTGATGGTCGAAGTATTTCGCCAACTGCAAACCGGCCGCTTCGATCTGGACCACCGCGTCGCGCTGCGAGCCGCCGACAAAGACTCGGGGTCGGGGGAGCTCTGCGACGCACCGGTGGGATCGACCTATCCGGTCTCGACGCTGCTCGAGAAGATGATCGATATCAGCGATAACACGGCGACCAATATGCTCATTCGCCTCGTCGGGCGCCGGAGCATCAACCGTTCGATGAGCGAGCTCGGGCTGGAGCATACTCGTCTAGCCCACGATATCCGTACCGACGGATGGGACGTCCGCCGGCAACTTCGTACCTCCCCCGCCGATTTGGTGCACTTGCTGGCCCTCATGGCGCATCGCCAACTGATCGACGAATGGTCTTCGAACGAAATGATCTCGATACTCGAGCAAAACCAGTACAACACGTTGCTGCCCGAGCCGTTGCCGGACGACGTTCCGATCGCGCATAAGACCGGTTCGTTCTTCGATACCCTCAACGACGCGGGAATCGTCTACGCGAGCGACGCGCCTTACGTCATCGCGGTCATGACCACCTCATTACCGTCGAAGGATTTGGGGCGCGCGTTCATCCGCTCGATCTCGCGGCTTGCGTATACCAGTGAAGTTCGGCTCGCCCGCTGGCGCCAGGCAAGCGGTCTGAGCTTTCCGCTAGCGCTCGGCGTGCCGGCCGGGAGCATGTCGCCGGACGTTCGGTACTGGAGTACCGGTCTCGGCGACGGCGCGTCGTTAAGCGGGAGCGGGGGCGGAGGCGGGCGCCGATAACGGCACCGTCATGCGAGCGGGAGCGTACGTCCGTGTGATCCAGTGCTCGTACCGCGGCTCGCGCCCGGTCACGATGCGATCGTAAAACTCTCCTAGATTCTTGGTAATCGGCCCGACCCGGCCGTCTCCCACCACGCGCCGGTCGATCGACGCCACGTGGGCAATGCCTGCAGCCGTTCCAGTGAAGAAGACTTCCTCGGCACAATAAAGCTCGCCACGATCGATCGACCGCTCGACGATTTGCAAGCCGAATTCGTCACGCGCGATGTCCATGATCGCCCGGCGCGTGCACCCTTCCAGGACGTTCTGAGACGGATCCGGCGTGTACAAGACGCCGCGCCGTACCAAGAAAATATTTTCGGCCGAACCCTCGGCCACGTGCCCGTCGTGCGAAAGGAGAATGGCTTCGTCGTAGCCGTTTTGAACCGCCTCGCTTTTGGCAAGTGCGGAGTTGACGTACAAGCCGGTAATTTTCGCTCGCGGTGGAGCCATCGTGTCGTCGGCCCGGCGCCACGAGCTCACGCAAACGTGAAGGCCGCGGGTGGTGTCGAGATACGCCGTGAACGGCGCCGGCACGATCGCCAAAGCATCGGGAACACCGTGCAGGCGGACGCCGATGTCTTCGGCCGCCTTGTACATGAACGGACGGATGTACACGTCCTTTCGAAAGTGATTGCGGCGGCACAACTCCAGCGTAACGTCGAGAAGCGCGTCGGTGCTTTTCGGTAACGTCATCGTGAGGATCTTAGCGGAAGTAATCAGTCGCTCGTAGTGGTCTCGGAGCAGAACCAGAAAGAGTTCGTCTTCTTCAGGAACCCAATACCCTCGGATCCCTTCGAAACACCCCGTGCCGTATTGCAGCCCGTGGGTGAGTAAACCGACCTTGGCGTCTTCGTAGCGGCAAAACTCGCCACTGGCGTACACGATCATCGAAGAAAGATCCACGATAGACTCCTTCCCTGCTGACCCGGGTTGGCGAAGTTGCGTTACCGGGCTGGACGCTTCCTTCGGCGGCAGGGTAGGATGACGCGGTGAACGGTTGGGTTCTGGGTGCCACCACGTTTGTGGCTTCGGCGGTCGAGTTCGTCGAGGCGGCGACCATCGTCTTGGCGGTCGGCTACGCGCAGGGATGGCGCGCGGCACTTTGGGGCACCGTTTGGGCGACCGTCGCGCTCGGAGCGATCGTCGTAATTTTCGGGCCGTTGCTGACCAACGCCGCTTCGCTGGCGAGGATTCAGCTCGTAGTCGGCCCCTTTTTGATCCTTTTCGGCCTCTACTGGCTGCGGAAGGCGGTTTGGCGATATGCCGGACGCATGAGCATGCGCGACGAGCAGGCAATTTACGACCGGGAGCTCGCCCGGTTGCGCGCCGACGGCGAGCGGCGCCTCGGGTTTGCGGTCGCCTTTCAGGGCGTCTTTGTCGAAGGGCTCGAGGTCGCGGTCATCGTGGTCACGTTCGGAGCCGCCAACGCGCGCGCGTTCGCCTGGGCGAACGGCGGAGCCTTGGCGGCACTCGTCCTGGTGACCGCCGCCGCGGTTGCGCTGCACAAGCCGTTTGCCCGCGTACCGGAAAATGCGATGAAGGCGCTCGTCGGCATCATGCTCGCTTCGCTCGGAACGTTTTGGACCGGGGAAGCCCTCGGGGTCGAGTGGTGGGCGGGCAACGCCGCGCTCTTTGCGATCGCCGGCGCGTACGCGGCGGCGGCCGCAATCCTAACGTTGGTGCTGCGGCGCGTGCCGGCTCCTACAGAAGGCGCGAGGTAACGTCCCTTCTACCGGAAAAGGTCCGCCCATGAAAGCTTATCGGCGGCTAGCACATCCGCTCGTTCGAGAAGGCGATTCGTTGCGGGCGGCGACGTGGGACGAGGCGCTCGATCGCGCCGCAGACGCACTACGCAGCGCGCGCGAACGCAACGGCACGACCACGTTCGGAATGTTCAGCTGCTCGAAGGCGACCAACGAGGTAAACTACGTCGCGCAAAAGTTCGCTCGCGTCGCCGTCGGCAGCAACAACATCGATAGCTGCAACCGAACGTGACACGCTCCGAGCGTCGTCGGTCTGACGACGGTCTTTGGGGCGGGCGGCGGCACCAGCTCCTACGAAGAAGCTGAGCAGACCGGCGTCGTCGTTTTGTGGGGCTCGAATGCGCGAGAAACGCATCCGATCTTTTTTCACCATGTCTTGCGGGGAGTTCACAACGGCGCAAAGCTCTACGTCGTCGATCCACGCCGAACCAGTTCTGCCCGTTGGGCCGACGGCTGGCTGGGTCTCGACGTCGGCTCCGACATCGCGCTCGCCAATGCGGTGGCCCGCGAAATCTTGGCAGCCGGGCTGGAAAACCGAGAGTTCATCGAGCGCGCCACCAGCGGCTTCGAGGCGTACGCGCGATGCGTGGAACCTTACACGCTCGAGTACGCCGAGAAAACGACCGGGGTTCCTCGCGAACGCATCGTCGAACTCGCGCATGGGTATGCGAGCGCCTCGAGCGCCCAGCTCTGCTGGACGCTCGGCATCACCGAACATCACAACGCCGTGGATAACGTACGCGCGCTGATCAACCTCGCACTGCTTACGGGTCACGTCGGACGATACGGCTCGGGCGTGTGTCCGCTGCGAGGACAAAACAACGTCCAAGGGGGCGGCGACATGGGGGCGCTTCCGGATAAGTATCCGGGCGGCCAGGCGGTCGCCGACCCGGAATCGCGCGCCAAGTTCGAGCGCGCCTGGAACGCCACGCTGCCGAGCGAGCCCGGATGGAATCTCACGCGAATGTTCGAGGCAATGGAACGCGGGGAACTCGACACGCTGTACGTGATCGGTGAAAACCCCGCGCAATCCGAGGCCGATCAGCACCGAGCGAACGCTCTGCTGCGCGGCCTCCGCTGCCTCATCGTCCAAGACATTTTCTTGACCAAGACCGGGGAAATGGCCGACGTCGTTTTTCCAGCCGCATCGAGTTGGTGCGAAAGTGAAGGAACGGTTACCAGTAGCGAGCGGCGCGTTCAACGCGTGCGCAAAGCGCTGGAGCCTCCGGGCGAGGCGCGCGAAGACTCGGCGATCGTCTACGACCTGGCACGACGCTTGGGATACGACTGGGGCAGCGCCGACGCGGAACAAATTTGGAATGAGTGCCGGACGCTCTCGCCGTGGCACGCCGGCATGAGCTACGGCCGATTGGAGAAACTCGGCGGGATTCCATGGCCGTGTTACGACGAGAACCATCCCGGAGAGACCTACCTTCACGGACGACTCTGGGAAAATCCGATCCGCGGGCCGAGGGCCCCGTTCGCGGTCGTCGAGCACGATCCGCCGGTGGAAGCACTCGACGACGAGTTCCCGCTGCGGCTTACGACCGGACGGCGGCTCGATTCGTTCAACACGGGCGTACAGACCGCCGGCTACACGTCGCCGCTTCGTCGCGGCGAGAGTCTCGACATATCGCCGGACGATGCGGCGCGCTACGGATTGCACGATGGCGAGTTCGTGCGTGTGAGCTCGCGTCGTGGCTCGGTCACGGCGCCGGTCCGCGTCGACGACGGTCTGCGCGCCGGACTGGTGTTCATGACCCCGCACTTCAACGACGACGTCGCGACCAATTTGCTGACCATCGACGCCACCGATCCGAAATCGGGAACCGCGGAATTCAAGGCGGCGGCCGTGCGTATCGAACCGTTGTAACCTCTGCATGGATCTGCATTTCACGTCTGCGGTCCCGACGCTAGACGAGCGAGCCGCAATCGACCGCGTTCTCGGCGAGCCAGACGGCGGCTGGAACGGTGGCGCCAACGCACGCGAGCGGCGCCATTTTTTACTGCCGGTGCTGCATGCGGTCAACGGGCGCATCGGGTGGATCAGCGGCGGCGCCCTCAACTACGCCTGTCAGCGCCTGGCGGTACCGCCCGCCGACGCATACGGTGTCGCAACCTTTTACGCGATGTTTTCCACCACACCGCGACCGCCGGTGGTTTTGCACGTGTGTGACGATATCGCGTGTGCGTGCGCTGGAGCCAACGATCTGTGCGGCGCGCTCGAGTCGGCACTCGGACCGGCGGGAACGCCGTCGCCCGACGGACGCACGACGTGGCTGCGCAGTCCCTGTTTGGGTTTATGCGACCGCGCCCCAGCCGCGCTGTTCGTCGCCGCCGGGGACGAACCGGTCGAACGGCAACTCGCGCCCGCCGCCGTAGCCGACGTGATTGCCGCCGTCTCCGGCGAGGGCGCCGGCGCGGCGCGACGGCCGCCGGTCCGGCCGCACGTCGAGGGCTCGCCGTTGCGGCTATTGCGGCGGGTGGGCCGCGTCGATCCCGAGAGCTTGGACGCGTATCGAGCGCACGACGGTTACCGCGCGCTGCAGCGCGCGTTCGAAGTGGGACCGGACAACGTCATCGCCGAGGTTATCGCGTCTAAGCTTCTCGGCCGGGGCGGCGCGGCGTTTCCCAGCGGTCGAAAAATGCAGTCGGTTGCCAAGGCACCGCCGCGGCCGCATTACATCGTTTGCAATGCGGACGAATCCGAGCCGGGAACTTTCAAAGACCGAATTTTGATGGAGTACGACCCTTTTGCCGTCATCGAAGCGATGACGATAGCGGCCTTCGCCGCGGGTTGCGAACGCGGCTTCGTGTACGTACGCGGCGAGTATCCGCTAGCCGCCAAACGCCTCGCACACGCGATCGACGTCGCTCGGCGGCACGGTTTGATCGGCGACGACATCATGGGCCGCGGTTTTTCGTTCGACGTCGAGATCCGTCGCGGAGCGGGTGCGTATATCTGCGGCGAAGAGACGGCCCTCTTCAACTCGATCGAAGGCAAGCGGGGCGAACCGCGGAGCAAACCGCCGTTCCCGGCCGACGTCGGTCTCTTCGGCAAACCGACGCTCGTGAATAACGTCGAAACGCTGGTCAATCTGCCTCAAATTATCCTCGACGGCGGCGCTGCCTACGCTGCAATCGGTACCGCGGATTCGACGGGCACGCGCCTCTTTTGTCTCTCCGGCGCGGTGCAGCGGCCGGGACTCTACGAAGTCGCTCACGGCACGACCCTCGAAACGCTGCTCGGAATGGCCGGCCCGGTTTCGCCGGATTCGATCCAAGCGATTCTGCTCGGCGGTGCCGCCGGAAGCTTCGTCGGAACCGGTGCGCTCTCGATGCCGCTGTCGTTCGAAAGCGCGCGTGCGGCGAATGCAACGCTCGGCTCGGGCGTCGTCATGGTTTTCGATCGTAGCGCGGACCTGATGACGACTCTCGCGCGAATCGCGCGGTTCTTTCGCGAAGAATCGTGCGGCCAATGCGTTCCTTGCCGAGTCGGCACGGTCCGGCAAGAAGAAACGTTGCAACGGCTCGCCTCGACGCGCAGCGGTGCCGATGCGTCGATCGACCTGACGTTGCTCGACGACGTCGCCCGAGTGATGCGCGACGCATCGATTTGCGGCCTCGGCCAAACCGCCGCCACCGCGATCGCTTCGGCACGAGCTCTTCCCGGCGTTTTCCCAGCGGGCACGGCGACGTGATCAGAGGACCCCTTCCAACACGCCCTGTCGGCCCAGCGCGACCAACGCTCGACCTGACGATCGACGAGCGCCCGGTCGCCGTCGCGGAAGGCGCGACGATTCTCGATGCTTGCAATGCCGCGGGCCTTACGACGCCGACGTTGTGCTTTCTCCCCACGCTGACGCCCGTAAACGCGTGCCGCGTCTGCGTCGTCGAACTCGACGGTTCGCGCGCGCTCGTGCCGGCGTGCGCGCGAAAGGCCGAAGCAGGCATGGTCATACGCACCGATTCGGAGCGCGTTCGGCATAGCCGCAAGCTGGTGCTCGAACTGCTAGGATCGTCGGTCGACCTGTCGACGGCTCCCGACGCGCAGCGCTACTGCGCGCAATACGCCGCCGATCCGGGACGCTTCGGCTCGGAGGCGGCGACCGTCGCCCAACCGCCGAAGGTCGACAACAATCTCTACGTCCGCGACTATTCGAAGTGCATTCTCTGTTACAAATGCGTCGAGGCGTGCGGTACGGACGCGCAAAACACGTTTGCCATCGCGGCCGCCGGTCGCGGATTCGACGCTCACATCTCGACCGAGTTCGACGTCGAGCTACCCGATTCGGCGTGCGTCTATTGCGGCAACTGCATCGGCGTCTGCCCGACCGGCGCGCTGATGTTTTCCTCCGAGCACGATCTGCGCGCGGAAGGCCGCTGGGACGAAGCGCGTCAGACGCAGTCCGATACGATCTGCCCCTATTGCGGCGTCGGATGTACGCTTCGGCTGCACGTACAGGACGATACCATCGTGAAGGTTACCGCGCCGCTCGAGAACGACGTGACCCACGGTAACTTGTGCATTAAAGGTCGCTTCGGAACAGTCTACGTGCAACGTCGCGACGAGGGCGGCGGCGTTGACGAGCGATGAGGCGCGCGCGCGTCCCGGGCGCACGGTCGAAGCGCGAATTCTGGCGCTGGACGGTGCGACGCGCGCACTCAGAGACGACGACGTCGTAACCGAAGAGCCGCTCGAATTGCGACTCGTCGCCGGCGAAACGACGAAGACGCTGGCGGTGACGATGCGGACGCCCGGAAACGATTTCGAGCTGGCGGCCGGATTCGTATTCAGCGAGGGGATCGTACGAAGCCGCGCGGAGATCGCTACGCTAACTTACTGTTTGGACGCCGATCTCGAACCCGATCAACGCTACAACGTCGTAAACGTCGAGCTCTCGCGCGAAAACCTTCCGGATTTGCAGCGCTTCGAACGCCACTTCACCATCAACAGCGCATGCGGGGTTTGCGGACGCGCGCAGCTCGAGTCGCTGTACGATCTCGGCGTAACGCCGATCGACGACGATATTCGCGTCTCGCCCGGCTTGCTCTACTCCCTTCCGGCGCGCATGCGCGAAGCACAGCGAATCTTCGGAATCACCGGCGGCTTGCACGCCGCCGCGCTCTTCGACGCAACCGGCGAGCCGCACGCGGCCCGCGAGGACGTCGGCCGCCACAACGCGGTCGATAAGCTGATCGGGTGGGGGCTGGTCAACGGGCGCTTACCATTTTCGCAGTGCATCCTCGTCGTCAGCGGGCGGGCGGGATATGAAATCTTACAAAAGAGCGCGGTCGCCAGGATTCCGGTCGTGTGCTCCGTCTCGGCTCCAAGCAGCCTCGCCGTCGATCTCGCGCGCGAGTTCAACATCACGCTCGCCGGATTCGTCCGCGATAGCCGCGCCAACGTCTATAGCGCCCCGGACCGAGTTACCGTGTCATCCTGAGCGGAGCGAGCGACAGCGAGCGCAGTCGAGGACCGGCTCCCGGGAATGACTCGCCACCCTCGGGACGTTCGCGTTTTCGCGTCCGTGCGAAAACGCTACTCGGCTGGCGCGTCGCTCTCGGCATCCGTGCCTTCGCTCCGCGTCCAGACGCCCTCAGGTCGGCGAGTCATTCCCGGAGTCGTCCTTCGACTGCGCGCCTGCGGCGCTCCGCTCAGGATGACACTGCGGCGTCTCCGCTCAGGATGCCGCGATCGAATCGAGAAACTCGCGCAGTAGGGCGTTGAAGCGTTCTGGGGCATCGGCATTGGAAACGTGGCCCGCGTTTTCCACGATCGCGAACCGTGCGCCCGGAATCGCGCGAGCGATTTCTTTCGATAACTCGCGCGGCGCCACCGTATCGCGTTCGCCGCAGAGAACCTGCACCGGCACGTCGATCGCCGGCAAGATGTCGCGATAATCGCCGGTCCAGGTCGCTTGCGTCGACGCGATATACGACGGCACCGATTTGCACGCCATTTGCCCGACGGTCACGCGCATCCGCTCTGGAGGCAGGCCGAGTTTTGCGGCGCGCAGCTCGGCAAAGGCCGGCATGCCGCCCGCTTCCCGAACGGCAGCGGATATTGCTTCGGCATTGCCTTGCCCGTTGGGATAGTATGCAAAACTGTCCGCGATGACCATCGCGTTGAATCGTTCCGGCACGCGCGTCCACAGCTCGAACGCAACGACGCCGCCGAGGCTGCAGCCGATCAGCGTGAACCGTTCGATGCCGCGCGCGGCGGCAACCGCGAGCACGTCGTCCGCAAACCCTTCGCGCGAAATCGACCCCGGATCCGGATCGGGATGGAGAGCACCGTTGCCGCGCAACTCGATCGCCACGCAGCGATGGGCGCCGGCGAACGCATCCACCTGCGGATCCCAAATTGCTGCCGTCGAGCCGACCCCGTGCACGAAAATCAGCGCCGGACCGGCATCGCCGGCGCACCGCGCGCCGGTCACGGCACCATCCGCGGCGATGACCCGAATCGTTTCGATCACGTTGCCCTCCGGCGCTTTGCGCGTACGAACGAGTGCATGGCTTCGAATGGCCACGCGTTCAAGACGTCGTCTTTCGTCAGACCTGCCCGCCGCGCCTGACCGATCGCGAGCTCCGCGTCGGCCAAGTCGCGCGTGCGGTGCGCGTCGCTGTCGGCCGCAAACGTGACGCCGAACGCTTTGGCCTTGCGGATCAACGGGGCCGGAAGGTCCAACCGCATGGCCTGGCCGTCGATTTCGAGCGCCGTTCCGGTGCGCGCGGCAGCCGCAAACACCGCGTCGTAATCGAACTCGTATCCCGCGCCGCCGTCGAAACGGCGCCCGGTCGGATGGCCGACGATCGTCACGTACGGATTCTCGCACGCCCGAACGAGCCTAGCGGTCATCACTTCGCGCGACTGGTGCATCGCCGAATGAACCGACCCAATCACGACGTCCAGCTCGGCCAGTACCGTATCGTCAAAGTCCATCGATCCGTCCGCAAGGATGTCGACTTCGCTCGCGCACAGCGTGCGAATTCCGTGGCGATTGCCAAGTGCCTCGATGGCGCAGCGTTGCTCGCGCAGTCGCTCGGGACTCATGCCGAAACGCCGGCCGCGACCTTGGGAGTGATCGCTGACCGCGTGATATTCATATCCGCGCGCCGCGGCGGCGACGATCATTTCCTCGAGCGAATCGTCGCCGTCACTCCACGTCGTATGCATGTGAAAATCGCCGCGCAGATCCCTCCGCTCGACGAGCGGCGGAATGGCACCCACCAACGCCAGCTCGATTTCGTCGAGACCGCTACGCAGTTCGGGCGGAACGTACTGCATGCCCAAGGCTGCGTACACGCCGGCTTCCTCCGAGCAGACGGTCGCGTCGCCGCTTTCAAGATTCAGAATGCCGTTTTCGCTTACGCGCAGCCCTTTGCGCACGGCGAGTTCGCGGAGCTTGATGTTGTGCTCGCGAGACCCGGTAAAATGCTGGAGCAGATTACCATAGAGGTGATCGGGAAGGACGCGCAGGTCGATTTGCAGCCCGCCGGGCAGCCAGATACTGGCTTTGGTGGGTCCTTCGGCGAGAACGGCTTGCGCGCGACTCCAACCGGTGAAATGCGCGATGACGGCGGCGGCGTGCGGCGAGGTGCAGACGAGATCGATGTCGCCGACCGTCACCTCTTGGCGCCTCAGGCTACCCGCCGGGAGTAGACGATCGACGGGCGGGCCTTCGCGCAAAAAGCTCATCGCCTCGTACGCCAGAATCAGCGCTTCGGCCAACGGCGTGCGGCGCTGGCGGCCTTTGTAGGCGAGGATACCGCGCTTCCAGTTGTCGATGGTTTTGGCACCCAGGCGCGGGACGCCGGCGAGCGCGCCGGATGCAATCGCCGCTTCCAAATCGGCCAGCGACGCAATGCCATAGTCGCTAAAGAGCATGGCCGCCGTCTTGGTACCGATTCCGCTCACGGCGAGCACCTCGAGAATCGACGCCGGAAAGCGCTCGTGCAGCTGGTCGAGGTGATCGGACGTGCCCGTCCTCACGAGCTGCTCGACAGCAGCGCCGATCGATTTGCCCACACCGGGAAGCTTCAAGTGCTCCCCCGCGGCAATCAAGTCGGCCAGCGGGGGCGCGTTTTCGATGGATGCAGCCGCTTTCTCGTAGGCCATGTACTTGTAGAACGACTCTCCAGCCATTTCCATGAGCGTCCGAGTTTCGAGCAGCTTGGCGGCAACGTCGGCGTTAGGCAGCATCGGGATCGGTAGGCATCCTTTTCAAGAGGCGTTAAAAGAAGAGCGTCTTGAGCTTCCTATTACGCATGCGCGAGGCATCCTTCGCCGCGAGGGGCGCAACGGTCGGCCCGGTGACGCTCGACGTCGGCCCCGGAGAGCGTGCCGCCCGAGTTTTCGCCTCGGCCTGGGAGGCCAACGTCGTGGCGCTACTGGCGGCCGGCATCGTGAAAGCCGGCAGCGGATGCGTCTTGCTCGATCAATACGATCCCCGCGTCCAATCGGCACATTGCAAACGCATCGCGGCGTTCGTGCCGCACGCTCCCCTGCCGCTGGATGACGCCGAGTTCGAACGGTACATCGCCTATCGCGCGGCGCTTTGGAACGTCGAACCGGTGCGCGCCGTCGCGCACGCCAAGCTCCTGTTGGAGCGCCTCGACGGCATGCACGAAGCCTTCGCATTTCCATTGGCGGCCGCGCTCGTCGGCGGACCGAAGATTCTGGTTCTCGATCGTCCGCAGCCCGCTTACGTTTCACAGATTATCGCGGCGGCCGGCCCGCGCGCGATCTTTTCGACGCACGTCAGCGGCGTCGCAGCAGAGCGATTCTCTCAAAGCGTGCCGCTGGAGGCACCCGCTTGAGCCGGGGCGCTACGCTGGCCATCGTGGAGGCGCGAGTGCGCGCCGAGCGGTGGACTACGGCGTACGTTTGCGCCGCCGCTGCGGTAGTGGGATTCGTTGCGCCGCACGGTTTGGCCGGACCGGTGTTTTTCTGTTCGCTGCTCGGGATCGTCGTCGCGCTGGTGCAAAGCCCCGGCCGCTTCCTTCATCTCGATTTATCCGAGCAAAGCGCGCCGCTCTTCGGACGCCAGCTGGCGCGCGCGAAGGCACTCGTCCCGTGCGTGGTCGCGGCGCTGGCGACGCTCGCGTACGTTGCAGCCGCCGGCATTGCCGGTCTGCGCGAAATTCCCGCGACCTTCCTAATCGCGCTCGCAGCCGTCATTCCGAGTACCCTGACGGCGCTTTCCGCGACGATCCGAACCGGCACGCCGAGAATGCTCTACGTCGCAATGGCTTGCGCGGCGAGCGCGATCGCGTTCGTTCTCGTCGTCTTCGCGCGGTCGATTCCAGGGGAGTTGGGATTCTCGGTGCTCGCGTCGTTTCTCGCGTTGCGACAATATGGCGAGGCGTTAGCGCGCTACGACCCCGTCTAAGTGAGGTCCCGAGGCGACGACAATATGGGGAAAATCAGCCCCTAGACGGGTTGAGGTGGAGCGGCGGCCGCGAGCTTCTCCAACATCGCGCGGTTGAACTGCGGCATATCCTCACCGCCGCGGGTCGACACCCAGTTCGAATCCGTTACCGTCGGTTGATCGCGATACAGTCCACCGGCGTTCCTAATGTCGTCGGCAATCGAGTGTGCCCCGGTGATCTGACGACCGCGCGCGAGTTGCGCGGAGATGAGGACGTGGGCGCCGTGACCGATCGAAAACATCGGTTTCTTTGCTGCGTCGAATTCGCGGCAGAACCGATGGACGTCGCGATCGCCGCGAATCCGGTCCGGCGAAGCGCCGCCCGGAATCAGGAGAGCGTCAAAATCCTCGGCGGTGCAATCGGCAACCAGCTCTTCGGCGCGAATGCTTTGCCCGTCGTCGAGTCCGCGCTTTCCCCGAATGCGCTGCCGGGCACGCTCGTCAATTCCGACGATCGTCACCACTGCGCCGGCTTCCTCGAGGGCGCGGCGAGGCTCCATCAAATCGATTTCTTCGAATCCGTCGCCGATCAGCGCGGCGATTCGTTTTCCATCCACTCCTTGCATCGGAACCCCTCGTTCGCGGTTCCCCACACGAGACCCCTACAGAGCCCTCAAAGCGTCCCACCGGTCTGCTCGACCGCCGCCCGCAGCAGGTACGCCATTTCGACTTCCGCCTTACCGAGCGAGTCGAGCAGGCTGTCTTCCGCCAGCGCCTTGAGCGTGGGATTCCGGCGCGTCATGTCGGCCTCGGGCACCTGATGGCGCGGGTTGATCTCGCGCATGTAAATGCGCGCATCGTAGCGCACCGGCCCTTCCGGTAGAAAGTAGAGCGGATCGAGCCCGAAGGCGTAGGCTTCCAGCGACAATATCTGCGTGCGTTGGAGAAACTCCATCGGCCGCAGGCGCAACGCCGCGGCAAACCGAGCGAGCCCGCTGATGCCGATGCGACGCGTGCCGGCGACGATCGCGTCGAGCTCTCGAGGCGACAGTCCGGCGGCTTGCGCCAAATCCTCGGGCGACGCGTCGCGCTCCCGCGCGACGGCAGCCAGTGCCGAACCGAACGCCCCACCGCCGGCGGTTCCGTCGCGCCCGTCCCACGTAGGGCGATCGCTCACGATTGGTTCACGGGTTCGGTGGCAACGTAGATCGCGCCGGCTTCGACACGCAGTTCGAAACGGCGCAATGCGGCGAAATCGCCGAGCGTGAGTTTGCCGTCCCGCAGATCGAACGACCACGCATGCCACGGACACGTCACCGTGTCGCCGTCGACGACGCCTTCACCGATCGGACCGCCTTGGTGGGGACAGCAGTTTTCGTACGCGCGCAACTCTCCGCCAACGTCGAAAATCGCTACCTCGTGGCGACCGGCACGGACGATCGTCGCAGCCCCTTTGGAAACGTCGCGACGATTCGCTACTCGCACGAAGCGCGTTTTGGTTTCGCCTGCGCCGGTCAACCGAACAGACCTCGCGTCAGTCCGCCGTCGATCGAAATGGTTTGTCCGGTAACATAGCTCGCCGGTTCGCTGCACAAAAACGCGACCAGCGGGGCAAACTCGTCCGGCGTCGCGATGCGACCGATCGGCACGTCGGCCGCCGCCGCCCCGTGCATCGCTTCGTCGCTGCCGCCGTACAGCGAACGTAGTCGATCCGTCCCCACCCGCCCAGTCGCGATGCAGTTGACGGTAATTCCTTCGGAAGCCACCTCGTTAGCGAGCGTACGCAGCGCCGACACGAGAGCCGTGCGAAATGCGTTTGAAAGCACGAGGGTCTCGATCGGCTGCTTCACCGACGTCGACGTGAGCGCGACGATCCGCCCCCATCCGTTGGCGCGCATTGCGGGGACCGCCCGCTCGACGAACGCCAGCATGCTGCGCAAGACTCCGCGATAACCGGCATCCCAGTCCTCGATTGCCGTGTCCGTAAATCTCCCGGGTTTCGGCCCGCCGCCGTTGAGCACCAAGATGTCGACGCTCCCGAAGGCGACGTGGACCGAATCGAGCATTGCTTCGATCGTCGAGCTGCTCTTTTGGTCGAACTCGAACGCGCGAGCATCGGTCGCGCCAACTTCGAGCGCGCGCCGGGCCAACGCTTCGAGACGGTCCGCTCGGCGCGCCGCGACGGCCAGCCGCACGCCTTCCCGTGCCAACGCGAGCGCGACCGCTTCGCCAATGCCGGCACTCGCACCGGTGACTAACGCGAGCCGTCCGCGAATTCCAAAATCCACGTCTGCCGCTCTTACCCTTTCTGCGATCTCAATATGGCACGCCGCTCTTACGGCGCTCGCGCAGCGCTTGCATGTACCAGATAAACTCGTCGAAGAACTGCGCGGAATACGGTTCCGTCTTCGGATCGGTGGGCGTGCCGTCGTCGGTAAAGGTCTCGCCGACGTGCGCGGTCGGCAAAAGCGACGGAATCGTTACCATGCCCATCTCCGACAACGTCATGCGCAGTTGCATGGCGGCGCGAACGCCTCCCCAGCGTCCTCCCGAATAACACGCAATGGCCGCCGGACGCCAATAATACTCTTCGAGAAAATGATCGAGCAGATTCTTGAGCGCCGGAGGGATACCGTTGTTGTACTCACCCGAGACGATCGCGAAGCCGTCGGCCTGGCGGAAGAGCACCGCGAGCTCCTCCATGACGGCCGGCGCGGTGCCCGGAGGAAACTCTTTATACATCCGGTCGAGAAGTGGAAGCGGTTTTTCCAGGGGGTCGATCAGGACCGCCTCGATGCCGCGCCGCACAAGCTCGCGCCGAACGAAACGCGCCGCCTTGATGCCCTGCCGCGCGGTGCGGACGGACCCGTAGATGACCGGAACGAGGAACGGCTTCATGCGGGCAGCGATTTGCGCCAAAGGCCTTGCTTCACCCCCTGGCCCTCTGCTATGGTAGCCCGGTCGCCGGGACGGACCCTACGAAAATCCGGGCCTGTACCCGCGCGAGACCATCCTGCTCAAGGAGTACACTTCTTTGCCGCTTACCAAGGAACAAAAGGCGGAGATTGCCGCCAAGTACGGCCGCGGATCGAACGATACCGGATCGGCCGAAGTGCAAGTCGCAATCCTAACCGCCTCGATCAACATGCTCACCGAGCATCTGAAGATCCACAAGAAAGACCATCACAGTCGCCGCGGCCTGCTTTTACAAGTCGGTCAGCGTCGCCGTCTGCTCAACTACCTGCAAGCCAATGACCTGGAGCGCTATCGCTCGTTGATATCCGACCTCGGCCTACGCCGCTAGTCGCGAACCTTTGTTCGTGGTCGTAATATCAAAAATGTAGTCATCCGACTACATTTTTGATATAGTACTCCACGATATGATTCCAGCGAAGCTCTTCGGAAGCCCGGTCCGAACGAAAGTTCTGCTCCTCATCGCGTTGCTCGAAGAAACCTATCCACGAGAACTCGCGCGACTTGCCGACGCCCCTCTCGTTAGCGTACAGCGCATCGTAAGCCAACTTGAACGCGAAGGGATTCTCGCTTCGCGTATTGTCGGCGCAAACCGCCAGGTCGCTTTAAACAAGCGGCTTTACGGAATCGACGATCTTCGAGCATTCCTTCTGAAATACGCAAAGCGCGAACCCGATCTCGAGCGCGCCGTTTCGCAACTTCGCCGTCGACCCCGCCGCGCCGGTAAGGCCCTGTAAGGTGTCTATCATTACGACACGGACGTCACTCGCCGACGTCTGCTTCGCGGTTTGTTCGGCCCTTGATCGATCCGGAATAGTTGCGGTCTTGAGCGGAGGAAGCGCAGCGACGTACTACGCACCACAAGCGTATCAATCGCGGGACGCAGACTTCGTGATCCACTTGAAGCGTTCGGCACGGGGAGGCGGCGAGGTCATGCTGGAGCTGGGATACAGCGAGTTCGGCGGAACCTACGCCCATAAAGACAATCCGTATACCATCGAATTTCCTCCCGGCCCGCTGGCCGTTGGAAGACACCTTATAACCAAACACGCTACGATTCGCCGTGGCGACGAACTCCTCCACATCCTCTCTCGGACGGATTGCATTCGAGACCGTTTAGCGTCGTTCTATTTTTTTGCCGACCGAAGCGCTCTCGCAGCTGCGGTAGCGGTGGCCCAAACCGGTGCAGTCGATTTGCATGCCATCGAACGCTGGAGCGTCGAGGAGGGCGAAGCGAATCGATACCGCGAGTTTCGAGAACGACTCGACTAGCGCATCTTGCGTTTGTGAGCCCGGCGCACCGCGTCTTTAATCGCGCCGACGCCCATGCCGTAGAACTCGATCAGTTCGACCGGATCGCCGGATTGGCCGAAACGGTCCTCGACCCCGATAAATTCGATGGGCGTGGGGAACGTCTGCGCGAGAATCTCGGCGACGCGCGAACCCATGCCCGCGTGCTTCTGATGTTCTTCAACGGTTACGACGGCGCCGCACGCTCGCGCCGCGTCGACGATCGCCGGCTCGTCCATCGGCTTGACCGTGTGGTTGTTGACGACGCGACATTCGATCCCGTCCTCACGCGCTAGCTGATCGGCCGCAACGAGCGCGTTGTAGACGAGAATGCCGCAAGCGACGATCGCGACGTCACCGCCTTCGCGCAGCGTTTGGGCGACCCCGATTTCGAACGGCGTTTCGTCCGTCGTAAAAACGGCCGACTTCTCGCGGCCGAATCGCAAGTAGGCGGGGCCCCAGCGTTCCGAAAGCGCGATCGTCGCCTTCTTGGTTTGCACCGCGTCGCACGGCACCACCACGGTCATGTGTGGAATCACGCGCATGATGGCGATGTCCTCGATCGCCTGATGGGTAGCGCCGTCGGGCCCGACGGAGACGCCGGCATGCGCGCCGGCGATCTTCACGTTGGTTTCGTTGAGCGCCATGATCGTGCGCACTTGTTCCCAGGACCGTCCGGGATTGAACATGGCGTAACTGGCGATCCAGGGAACCTTGCCGACCGACGCAAGGCCGCCGGCCATCGCGACGAGCAACTGCTCCGACACGCCGATCTCGACGTACTGCGCGGGATGGGCTTTTTTGAATCCTTCGAAGCGCGTCGATTCCGACAGATCCGCGCAGATACCGATGACGTCGTGGTTGCGCGAGCCTGCTTCGATCAATCCTTCGCCGAAACCGTTGCGGGTCGGGACCTGCTTGAGATCGGCGGCGCGATAGTCGCCTAGATGCATCGCAACCGCCGCGCTATCGAGGACGTTCGCGGCGCTATGCATTTGCGAGGATCCTTTCCCGTTGCGCGTTCAGCTCGCGCAGCGCCTCGTCGGCTTGCTGCGCGTTCGGCGGCTTACCGTGCCACGTATAGTCGCCTTCCATGAACGACACGCCCTTCCCGGGAACGGTGTTCGCGATGACGACCTGGGGTTTGCCGGTCACCTCCCTGGCGCGCTGCGCTGTTGCGACGAAGTCGGCGATGTCGTTACCGTCGCACTCGAAAACTTCCCAGTTGAACGCGCGGTATTTCTCGCCCAGCGGCTCCAGCGGCATCACGTCCTCGGTGCTGCCGTCGATTTGAATGAAGTTGCGGTCAACGATGCACGTGAGATTGTCGAGCTTGAACTTGGCCGCGGTCATGACCGCTTCCCAATGCAGCCCGCATTGATGCTCGGCATCCGACGTGACCACCCACACGCGAAAGTCCCGGTCGTTCATTTTGGCACCGAGCGCCATGCCCACGCCCTGCGCCAACCCTTCTCCTAGAGGACCCGACGTCGTCTCGACCGACGGCAGCGATACCCGTTCCGGATGGCCTTGCAAACGCGAACCGAACTTGCGCAGCGTCAATAGCTCTTCGACCGGAAAGTATCCGAAGTTGGCCATCGCCGAATACCGGACGGGTGCGATGTGTCCGCACGACAGCAGCAAGCGGTCCCGGTCCGGCCATTCCGGGCGCTCGGGGTCGTGCCGCATCAGAAAACCGTAGAGGGCGGCGAATACGTCGGACATATCCAACGGTCCAGCCGAGTGCCCCGAACCGGCTGCCAACAGCGAGCGGATGATACCCTGCCGCACGTCGTTGGCTTTAAGTTCGAGCTCTTTCCGGCGTGCGGATGTAAGCGTTTGCATAGAGGCCGTTATACCAGGGCGCCTGTGCGCGACCCTAGGAATGGGGAATTTTCCAGCGATTCCACCAGCGGATTCAGCCAGGTTGACTTACTAACCTACTAAGCGTACTCCGGGAGGTCGGGCCACCGGGCCTCCCGAACCCGGCTCGGTTAAACATAAAGCAATCATACAAAAACTAGGAGACAACGTGCCCGATTCCGTGACCTTAGAGGTCGGCGGGCGCACGATGGTCATCGAAACCGGCGAACTCGCGAAGCAAGCAAATGGCTCCGCGGTTGTTCGTTATGGCGATCAAAACGTCGTGCTCTGCGCCGCCACCGCCTCCGCCAAGCCCCGCGAAGGCATCGACTGGTTCCCCCTTACCTGCGATTTCGAAGAGAAAATGTTTGCCGCCGGCAAGATACCGGGCGGCTTTATCAAGCGCGAAGGCCGCCCGACCGAGCACGCCGTGCTCAGCTCGCGACAGATCGATCGTCCGATCCGGCCGCTGTTCCCCGACGGCTTTCGCAACGACGTGCAGATCGTCGCGACCGTACTTTCGATCGATCCGGAACTCGATGCCGACGTACTCGGCGTCTGCGCCGCCGGCGCCGCCCTCGCACTCAGCGACATTCCGTTCGACAAAACCGTTGCTGCGGTGCGCGTCGGCCGCGACGAAAGCGGCGAGTTCATCGCGAACCCCACGCTGCCGCAGTACGAAACCGGTGGCATGGACATCATCGTTGCCGGCACGGCCGACGCCGTGATGATGGTTGAAGGCGGCGGGAACGAAATCGCCGAGGAAGATTTCCTCGGCGCCGTCGAGTTCGCGCACGGCGAAATCAAGCGGATCGTGAAAGCGATCGACCAGCTGGTTAAGAAAAACGGCAAGAAAAAGCGCGAGTATCCGGTCCAGCACGTCAACTCCGACCTCGATAAATGGGTGCGCAAAAACTTTGGCAAGGACGTTGCCAAAGCGATGCGGGTCGTCGAGAAAGGTCAGCGTGAGGAAGCGTTCGCGCAATTGAACGTCGACGAAGCGCTCGCGCGCTGCGGCAAGAAAGACGCCGACATCAGTGCTTTGCTGGAGGATTCCGCGGCATCGAAAGAATTCGGCAAGATCCTCAAAACCATGGAAGAGGAAGAGCTGCGCACGATGGTCGTCGACGAAAAGATTCGTCCCGACGGCCGCAAAGCCGACGAAATCCGACCGATCTGGAGCAAGGTGCACTACGTGCCGCGCGTTCACGGATCGGGCGTTTTCACTCGAGGCCAGACGCAGGTGTTCACGGCCGCCACCCTCGGATCGTCGAGCGACGCGCAACGGCTCGACGGCATCGTCGCGCTCGAAGACAAGCGCTACATGCACTTCTACGACTTCCCGCCGTTTTCGGTCGGCGAAACCCGGCCGATGCGCGGACCGGGGCGTCGCGAGATCGGGCACGGCGCGCTGGCGGAACGTGCGTTGCTTCCGGTTCTTCCGCTAAAGGAAGAGTTTCCTTATACGATTCGCGTGATGAGCGAGGTGCTCGAATCCAACGGCTCGTCTTCGATGGCGTCGGTTTGCGGTTCGACGCTCGCGTTGATGGATGCCGGCGTTCCGATCAAAGGGCACGTGGCCGGCGTCGCCATGGGCCTGATCCTCAAAGGCGATAAATACGCCATATTGACCGACATTCAGGGGCTCGAAGACTCGCTCGGCGAGATGGACTTCAAGGTCGCCGGAACCAAAAAGGGTATCACCGCCATCCAAATGGACATCAAAGTCCAAGGCATCACGCTCAAGATCATGCGCGAGGCGATGGCGGAAGCAAAAAAGTCACGTTACTTCATCATCGATAAGCTTGCCGAAACGATCGACGCGCCGCGCACCGAACTCTCGAAGTACGCGCCGCGAATGATCGTCATAAAGATCGATCCCGCCAAGATCAAAGACGTGATCGGTCCAGGCGGCAAGGTCATCAACAAGATCATCGCCGATACCGGCGTCACCAAGATCGACATCGAAGACGACGGGTCGGTCTTCATTACGTCGCTCGACGGCGAATCCGGCGATAAGGCTCGACAGATCGTGGAGAACCTCACCAAAGAAATCGTCGTCGGCGAAACGTATCTCGGTACCGTTACGCGCGTCATTCCGATCGGTGCGTTCGTCCAGATTCTTCCAGGTAAGGAAGGCCTCGTACACATCAGCCAGCTCGCACCGCAGCGCGTCGAGCGCGTGGAGGACGTGGTCAACGTTGGCGACGAGATCACCGTTAAGGTGATGGAGGTCGACAGCCAAGGCCGCCTCAACCTGTCGCGTAAAGCCCTACTCGGCTCGTCCAACGGCAGCGGCGACCAAGGACGGCGCGCCCCGCGCGAACTGCCCGAACCACGCGAAGCGCCCGGGCAACGCGATCTCGCCGATGCTCCGGGCGCGCCGCCGATGCGGCGTCGCCGTCGCCCCCAGGGCAGGCGTGACGAATAGCGATCGAGCTTAAGGGCCGCCGGCGAATCGTACGCCCACGTCGAGGTCGTTGGTACGCTGACGATCCTCGACGCCGGCGTACCAGCGAAGGCGATCGGTGATCGGCCCAGAGACGTCCGCGTCTACGTGATAGAACGGCTCCCGGTTGAGAATATCTCGACGATAGATCGCGTCGATGCGTAGGGCGGCACCGTTCGCGTACGTCAGCCATAAGGCGTTCACGTCCGACGGCATGCCCGAACCGTAGTACGGGTTTCCGTAGGAAGGCGTCGTCGAATCGCTGACGTGCATCGTCCACGCCCGCAACGAGATCGCCGGCGCGATCTGCCACGCGATCGAGACGCCGTCCGACGTAACCAGGCCGTTGGTGAATCCGCTGACGTGCTGCGAAGCGGCCTCGGCGGAGACTCGTACGCGAGCGTCGTCCGTGTACGAGAGCGTCGCGGAGTAGAGCGAGTTGCGATCGTAGACGAACGTGTGGTAGCCGTCGTGAAACGCGTACTGCTCCCAGAGCGTCGGCAGCGTGAAAGAGCCGCTGGCATCCAGGGCGGCGCTCCACTTCGAGTTTGGAAACAGCCGGACGAGCAACGACGGCGTCGCCAGGTGAGCGTTTGCAGGAACCGACGATCCATCGGAGCCTCCCGTGTAGTCGATGCCGAAGAATCCGACTCCGGCCGTTACGTCGAGGTCGCGCGTGTTCGCGTCGATCCCCGCATCCACGCGGTTCTGCGTGAGCGTTCCGCCGATCCGCGGCTCTCGGTACGCCGTCGCGTCGTAAATTCCGGTAGAAAGCCGATTCGACACGTCGGCAAATGCGGCCACCATTCCGCGCGTGCGCACACCGGCGGTAAAGTTTGAGTCGGACCAAATATCGGTAATCGGCAGACCGCCTTCACTGGCCATGTAGCCACCGCGATCGGCTACGAACGAAGCATGTATGTCGACGTTCGGTTGTGCGTCGTCGAACGCGGCGTTTGCGAACGTAAAACTGCCGTTTAGCGTCGAGGTCGGATCGCCGTACTCTCGGTCTTGCGAGGTTCCGCCGCTAAAGAGCAGCGTTTGAGCGGTAGAGAGCGGGAACCTCACCGCGGCATCCGAACGCTGGCGCGACTCGGATTGGTTGCTGTACGTTGCGGCCGCAACGCGCGCAAAGTCCGAGCCCGCCGCAAGACGCAGCGTTTGGTCGCCCCCGGTGAGCGCCACGTCGATGTTGTCGCCCCCGAACGGCTCGAGCGATACGATGCCCGATCCGGCTTGATCTCCATACAGAAACGCTGCCGCAGGCGTCGTGACGGAACCTGTCTGTTCGTATGCCGCTGGAATCGTATCGTAGGGCGTCGTTCCGAGCACAACGTCGTAGTTCGGAACGCCGGCGTCGACGAGCAGCGCATTTGCGGGAGCTAAGCCTCGGTCGCTCAACTGCGAACCCGGCAGCACGCCGGTGGTTTGGCGCAGAAGCGAGAACGGATGAAGCGCCATCGCCGATTCGACGTGAGCGTACGGCAGGTTTGCCAAATCGCGGGGAGAGGGTGACTCGTCGAAGAGTGCGTCGAATCGCCGGACGATCGCCACTACCGGTTGATCGGCGACCACCGGAAAGGTTCGCGACTCGCAGTATCGGCACGCAACCGTCACCGTGATGGCGCCGGGCGCGGGTAACGCGAACGTCCCCGACGGGTCGGTTTTCGCGACCGAACTAATCCCGCGGGGATCGACGGCGATCACGCTCGCCCCCTCGATGGCGGCCCCGTGCTGGTCCCTCACCGAGCCTACGACTAAGGTCACCTGTGCCCCGGCCGGCGCAACGAGGAGGAAGCCCACGAGCAAAGCCGTTGCGAAAATGCCGGTGCGATTCACGGATTCCTTAGACATTCGGCTATAATTGAAGTTGATGTCAAGCGCCCTTTTCTCGCGGATACTAGCCGCCGGGCTTCTGGCCGGCTCGCTGTGTTGCGGGGCGGCGGCGCTGGCCAACACGGCCTCGCTGGAGGACTTGCTCGCCGGCCAGTTGATTGCATCCGGACCCGCACCCCTGTTCGGACCGATTACGTCGGCCGGGCGGAAGGGTTGGGACTGTAAGCCAGAGCACGCTGCGAGCGCCCAGCAATGGCGCGCCGCGGAACTGCCAGCCGGCCCAGAAGCTCCGTAGGGTATGCGGGTCGCCCTCCTCGGCGTTCTCTTTGCCGCCCTGACGGCCGCGGCCGGACTGTGCCAAACCTATCCGCTGCGCACGCCGGCCCCACGTACGACGTCGGTTCCCGCCTTGCGCGATCTGGCGATCGGACGAGAGATCGAAGAGCGCTTTCGGATTGGGCTCGACGCGGAAGCGCGGGGCAACTACCAGGAAGCCGCTGCCGAGTTCGCCAGGATCATCGCCCTCAACCCTCCCGAACCAAAAGGATCGACCGCACAGTACGACTTGGCCATTGCCTATGCCAACCTCGGGCGCAACGACGAAGCCGCCAAGAGTTTGCGGGCTGCGCTCGTCCTGGATCCCGCCTTCCTGGCCGCCATGGCGAACCTCGTCTCGGTCGATCTTGCTCGCGGCGACCTGCGCGAAGCGCGGGCCGTCGCCGACCGGTACGTCGCGCTCGACCCGGATTCCGCTCGCGCGTTGTATTCGCGCGGAATCGTCGCGCTACAGGGCGGAGACGCTCGAATCGCGCGTGAGGATTTCGGCAAGCTGCTCCATGCCAATCCAGCCTATGCGGTGGCGCACTACAACCTGGCCCTGGCCGAAGAGCGCCTCGGACGCTACGATGCCGCCGAACGCGAACTCCGCACGGCCCTAGCCTTAGCCCCAACCTACGCCCGGGCGCAGGTGGCGCTGGGAGCCGTCCTCTTGAAGGAGGGCCGGCGCGCCGAAGCCCGCGACGCGTTCGCTCAGGCCTCTCGGAACACCGCCGACCCGGCGCTGCAAAATATCGCCGCGGCGATGCGCGATTCCATCACGATTTAAGGATTATTCATCTCATCGTTCTAGCCTTGAGCGACACAACTAGGAGGAACACTATGCCCAAGAAGCACCTGGCATTCGCGGTCGTCATCGCCGCTGGAATCTTGGTCGCGTGCGCGAACCGCGGCGGCGGCAGCGTCATTCCGGCAAGCAACCAGGTGGCGCTCCCGCCTCTGGCACCCGATATGGCCGCTACGGCCACGCTACCCAAAAATACCGTCGGGGAGAAACTTCCCAGCGCTGGCCTTGGAACCTATAAATCGATTTTCTGGAAGGTCACGATCGGCGGATTCACCCAAACGCGATTGTCGCAGACGCTTGGATTTCCCCCCGGAACGAAAATCACGCTGCGCAATCTCTCGGGTTCGACTCCGCATACGCTCAACGTTCTCGGATCCATCAAGGGACCGCCCGCGAACTTTCCCAAGAACCCGACGCTCAAGACCACCCCGGCCGGGCACGGAATCCTTGCACTGGGATACCGCAGCGGCATTTTGCAACCGAACAAATCGGTGACGATAACGCTTTCGAAGGTCGGCATCTACTTGATCGGCTGTGCCTTCCACTATCACGAAGGCATGAAGGACATCTTTAAGGTGGAAAAGGGCGCCAAACCCGGACCAGAGGGAACCGCCCCTCCGGATCCGACGTCGACGCCGTCGACGGGGCCGAGTCCTACCGGCTACCGCTATTAAGGCACTCTGCACGCGCGCTTTATACTTTCTTCATTCACGCTTGCTACCGTCGCCTCATCAACCCCATCCGAACTGTTTGAGGAGATCAATCACCTATGAAAAAATACGGTGGCGTTACGTTGATAGCGATCGCCTGCGCGCTCACGGCGTGCGGTGGCGGCGGCAGCGTACCCACGAACGCCGGCGCGGGCACGACGTTCGTTCAATCGCTCGGTCCCGACACGGCCCTGCACTTCACGCTGCCGGCTAAGACCATCGGCGAAGAACTTCCTAGCGAAGGCGTGCACACGAAAACCGACCCGACCTGGGGCCTGGTCGGCGGATTCACGCAGACGACCACGGCGCAGGTGCTCGCATTTCCGCCCAACACGGTCGTAACCATCACGAACCTCTCGGGTTCCATAACGCATACGCTCAACGTGGTCAAAAAGGTCAAGGGGCCGCCGGCTAAGTTCCCGCAAAATCCAAGCTTGCCGACAACGCCAATGGGCAACGGCCAGCTCGGCATAGGGTATGCAAGCGGCCGTATATTGCCGGGAAAATCGGTGAGCGTAACGCTCTCCCATAGAGGGAACTACCTCATCGGTTGCGCGTTCCACTACCACGAGGGAATGCAAGACGTCATCCGCGTGGCCGCTCACGCGACGCCAGGCCCGACGTTCATTCACTAAACGTGTCGACGCGCACTATCGCCTCGGCGACCGCCCTTGTCCTCGCCGCCGCACTGCAATCCGCTCCGGCGATTGCAGTGCCGGCGTCACCTCAGCTGGTCGATCAAACCGGGCACACCTTTACGCTGGCGTCGTTGCGCGGCCGCCCGCTGATCGTGACCTTCATCTCGGCGCACTGCACGGACGCGTGTCCGTTGGTCAACGCGCAGTTCTCGAATGCCGCGACGGAGATCGCTCGTCAGGGTCTCCCTACGCGACTGCTGACGATCACGCTCGACCCGGAACACGATCCGCCCAGCCTGATGGCCTCGTTGGCAAAGCGCTTCGGCGCGAATCCCAAGTATTGGCTGCTAGCTAGTGGACGACGCGATGACGTCGATGCGATCCTGAGCGCGTACGGCGTCATCGCACGGCCCGGCAAAAGCGGCTATCGCGAGGCGCATTCCACGTTCGTCTACGTCCTCGATTCCACCGGAAAGCTCGAAAAAACCATGCTCGCTTCGACCAACCTCAGCGGCGATATCGTCGACGAAGCTCGTGCAATGAAACCGGGGTCAGGCTGGTGATCGCCTACGCTCGCACGTCACTCGTCGTCATGGCTTTCGTCGCAACCGCGTGCACGCCCAACGGTATCGGCGACGCCGGTGGCTCCGGCGGAGGGGGCGGCGGGACGAACCACCTGGTCGACGTCAACCTGACGCTGAATTTGCCCGTTCAAACGCCATATGGCGAGAGCGGCGGCATGAAGCCGCCGGTCACGACGGTCAAAGTGGGCGACACCGTGACGTTCACAAATAGCGACGGTTTCGCGCACACCTCGACCTCGATTACACCGGGGCAGAGCAATAACGAGACAAAGTTTCCGGCGGGTTCGCCGTTTGGTCAAAAGGCGCTGAGCCAAACCGGCACGACGCTGTCGGGCGGATGGACCAGCGGCGCCATGCAGGCCGGATCGTCATCTCAGACCGTGAAGGCCGACAAGCCCGGCACGTACCTGTTTGGCTGCTATTTCCACTATGGCGCACCTATGCGAGGAGCGATCGTTGCGCAATAACGCCGTCGCCGCGCTCGCCGCGGCGATACTCTTTCTCGCGGTGCATCCGGCGCCCGCGCGAGCGATTCCGATCTTCGCGCAGCGGTATCGCCTGCACTGCGGAGCCTGTCACAGCGTTCTTCCCGAGCTCAACGGATTCGGAAACTACTTCCGCATGCACGGCTATCGCCTGCCGATCGAGCGCCATGGGACGACGATGTTTGCGATCCGCTATCAGATGTCGTATTCGCAAGATCCGGCTGCCGGCACGCGCCGCTGGACGCCGGGCGGCATCGTGCTCGGAAACGCCGACGTCGGAAACATCTCGCTATACATGCACTACAGCCTCGGCGCCGGCGGCGGTCCCAGCGCGCTGTATCTTGGTTTTCTCACCGACTACAACGCACACACGAAGTCCGAGTACCGGCTCGGCCTGTTCGAGCTCCCGCTATTGCAGTCGCCGGGCGAGCGCCTCGACGACCTTCAGCAGTACGGCTACTACGGCGCTCACGTCGGCCTTAACGACTTGCCGCTATCGTCGCCGCGGTGGGGCGTATGGGACCAGCGCACGATCGGGAATCTGGTCGCCAATCTTACTTTTGCTGTGGGTGACTTCCAGGGCGCGCCTTACGGAGGCAAGCCGGTGGACACCGGTGAGACGACGTACGTTTCGACGCCCGAGGTTGGACTTTGGCTCAACCAAGGTCTCTACTCGAAAGGCAACATCGAGTTCGATGCCGGCGGCGAGGCCCTCGAAGGCGTGCGCCATATTTTGCCGGTCGGTCGCGATGCCTTCAACGACGCGTACCAGCGTTATGGGCTGCTAGCCCACGCGACGCTCGGCAAGTTCGACCTTCAGGCCGAGCAGTGGTGGGGAGACGACAGCAACGCCGACGGTTTCGGTACCAACCAAACGTCGAGCGGAGGGTACGCCCGCTTCAAATTCTATCCCATTCCGCACGCGTATCTCGCCGTTCGGTACGATGCCTTCGCCAATCCGTTCGTCACCCGCGATTTTACCTACTATGGCGCGGTGATGATCGCTCCGTTCCGGTTTCTGCTGCAGGAGGTCGCTCCGATCGGGGCGCCCGGGCAACATCCGAATCTCGGAGGCGCGGTGACAGTAGCTTTTCCTGGTCCGTGGAAATACTGACGTAGCAATTAAGGAGCATCATGCGAATCTTGGTGGTTGAAGACAATCTGCCCATTGCCCGAGCCGTCCGCACGATGCTCGAAGCGCAGAAGTTCGCCGCCAATATCGTCACGGACGGCAGGGCCGGGCTCGACCATCTGCTCGGCCAGGCCTACGATGCCGCCATCGTCGATGTCGGGCTTCCGGGAATGGACGGCTTTGCGGTCGCCCGGAACGCACGGGCCGAAGGCGTGCGCACGCCGATCCTCATGCTGACGGCACGCGACGCCGTCGAAGATCGGGTAGCCGGCCTGGATTGCGGTGCCGACGACTATCTCGTCAAGCCGTTCGTGGAAAACGAGCTCATCGCCAGACTGCGTGCGATCCTGCGCCGGGCCGAGCGGCCCGTGGTTACGGTCATCGACGTCGACCGTCTACACGTCGACGTCGGCGCCCGCTCCGCGAACTACGACCGCAAAGCACTCGATCTCGGCGCGACCGAATTCCGGTTGCTCGAGCTGTTCGCTCGCAACGCCGGCATCGCGCTCTCGCGCGCGCAGATTCTCGAGCGCATCTGGGACTACGATTTCGACGGTTCCAGCAACATCGTAGACGTGTACGTCAGCCAGCTCCGCAGAAAGCTCAAGAAACTCGGAGCCGAAGGCGTCATCGAAACCGTTTGGGGCGTAGGGTATCGTTTGCGAAATTGATTGCGCGGACGTCGGCACTCTATCTCTTAATTTTCATCTGCGTTCTGCTCGCCCTCGACGTCGGCGCGTATGCCTTCGTGATGCGCGAATACGCTTCGCTTTTGCAGCCCGCGCTGGAAACGCCCGAAGGCGCGATCGCCATGTCGGCGGCCATGCGCCGCGTCGTGCTCACGATTCTCCTGCTCGACGTTCCGTTGGTCGTCGCCTTCGGTGCCGCTTCGTATGCCCTGGCACGTGCAACGCTGGCTCCGATTTTCGCGGCCCGCGAGCGCGAGCGGATTTTTGCCGCGGACGTCGCGCACGAGTTGCGTTCTCCGTTGGCGGCCATTGCCGCAATCGCCCAGGCCGCACGATCGACCGCGTCGACTGAAAGCCGCGCAGCGTTCGAAGCGATTGCCGCGAACGCCCTCGACACATCGGAGATCGTCGCGGATCTCCTGACGCTCGCACGCGATCCCGGTCACGGCGTGCTGCAGTGCGAGCCCGTCGATCTGGCAGCCGTCGTCGCGCGTTGCGCGCGCGACGTCGCCGGCGTCGCCGCCGCCCGCGGCGTGACCGTGCAATGCTCGCCGGTTAGCGCAATCGTAGACGGCGACGAACGGCGGCTGCGGGAACTCGTGCGAAACCTCCTCGAAAACGCGGTGCGGCACGCGCACGCGTCCGTGCGGATCGCTTCGCAGCGTAACGGCCGCACCTGCGAGATCGTCGTCGAAGACGACGGCGACGGAATCCCGGCGGAAGATCGCGAGCGGGTGTTCCAACGCTTTTACCGGCGGACGGACGACGGCGGCGGCACGGGCTTGGGACTAGCGATCGTAGGCTGGATCGCGAAAGCGCACGCCGGCACGGTGACGATCGCGCAGACCAGCCAGGGTGGTGCGCGTTTCGTCGCATCCATTCCCGAGCACGCCGGCGCGTAGGAACGCGGCGCACATCGGACGCTCAGGAACCCAGGCACGAACAGGGGCGCTGGCGGCTTCCTCTAAGAGACCCCGTCATGCCGTTTTCGTCCCTGCGCGCGTTCGTCGATACGCTGCGCAAAGCCGGCGAGCTTCACACGATCGCGGCGCGGGTCGACCCCTACCTCGAAATCGCCGAAATTACCGATCGCGTCGTGAAAGCGGGCGGACCGGCTTTGCTCTTCACCCGCGTCGATGGGTCGAAGTTTCCGGTGCTCACCAATCAATTCGGAACTCACCGTCGCATGGCTCTCGCGCTGGATGCGGCCGATTTGGGCGAAGCCTCCGCCCGCGTACGCAAACTCGTGAACGTGAGTCCACCCGGATCCTCGCTCACCGATAAGATCGGCGCGCTGATGCAGCTTGCACCACTCGCCAATGCGGCGCCGAAAATCGTCGGCAGCGCGGCCGTGCACGACGTCGTCATGCGCGAACCCGATCTCACCAAGCTTCCGGTGATGACGACGTGGCCGCTCGACGGAGGCCCGTTCATCACGCTTCCGCTCGTCATCACCAAAGATCCGCGCACCGGACGCCAAAACGTCGGCATGTATCGCATGCAGGTGTACAACGGGCGCGAGACGGCGATGCACTGGCAACGCCACAAACACGGACGCGCCCATGCGGCCGCGTGGGGCGAGAAGATTCCGGTAGCGGTTGCGATCGGAACCGAACCGGTCTTAACGTATGCCGCCACCGCACCTTTGCCTCCGCTGCTCGACGAGTACGCCTTCGCGGGATTGCTGCGCGGCCGGCCGGTCGAACTGGTCCGGGCACGAACCGTCGACCTTCTCGTACCGGCCGAAGCGGAGTTCGTACTTGAAGGCTACGTCGACAACACGGATCTGCGAACGGAAGGCCCGTTCGGCGATCACACGGGCGTATACAGTCCTGCCGACACCTATCCAACCTTTCACGTCACCTGCATCACCCATCGCCGCAATCCGATCTACGCCGCCACGGTCGTCGGGAAACCGCCGATGGAAGACGCCTGGCTGGGGAAAGCCACCGAGCGTCTCTTCTTGCCGTTGCTGCAACTCCTGCTTCCCGAAGTCGTCGACATGAATCTTCCGGTCGAAGGCGGCTTTCACAATCTCGCGATCGTCTCGATTCGAAAGTCGTATCCTGGCCACGCCAAAAAAGTGATGAGCGCGCTCTGGGGCCTGGGACATATGATGATGCTGACGCGCGTCCTGGTGATCGTCGATGCCGACGTGGACGTGCAAGACTGCCGAACCGTAGCCTGGTTCGTTCTCAACAATCTCGCACCCGATCGCGACGTGGTGATGATGCCGGGTCCGGTCGACGACCTCGACCACGGCTCGTACGCGGTCGCCTACGGCACGAAGATCGGCGTGGACGCCACTCGCAAGACCGCCGCCGAAGGCTACGTGCGCGAATGGCCGCCCGACATGATCATGGACCCGAGCGTACGGTCGATGGTGAGCAAACGCTGGCGTGAATACGGACTCGAAGCCGTCGCAAATGCGCTGCAAGCCGACGAATGGTCGGGTCAAGGCCCGGTCGCCTACGCGCGGCTCTTGGCAACGCCGCCGAGCGGGCCGGCACGATGAAAGTCGCGCTCTTCCTCAAGGAAATTCGGATCGAGCACACGCTCTTCGCCTTACCGTTCGCCTACGTCGGCGCGGTGCTCGCGGCGCGCGGCTTTCCCGCGTGGCCCGCCTTGTTTTGGATTACGCTGGCCGTGCTGGGTGCGCGCACGGCGGCCATGGCCGCCAATCGCTATCTCGATCGCGACATCGACGCGCGCAATCCGCGTACCTCCCGGCGCGCGGTCGCCAGCGGCGCGCTTTCGCCGGCATCGATGCTGTGCGCGATCGCCGTCGGCTTGCTGGTGCTGCTGTGGGCGGCCTGGATGCTCAACCCGCTGTGCGTGAAACTCCTGCCGATTGCGGGCGTCGGGCTTTTGGTTTACCCGCTTTGCAAACGGTTTACGTGGTTGACGCATTTCGTGCTCGGAGCCGTCGACGCGCTCGCGCCGCTCGGCGCGTTCATCGGCATCGCCGGAACGGTAACGTGGCCGGCGATCTTGCTCTTTCTTGCCGTGACCGTATGGGTGGCGGGATTCGACATTATTTACGCACTGATGGATTTTTCGGTCGATCGCGCGCAAGGGATTCAGTCGCTACCGGCGCGGTTTGGAGAGACTAGCGGACACGTGCTGCCAATCGCGCTGCACGTGCTCATGCTTGGGCTGTTGGCGGGAGCCGGACTTACCGCGCACGCCGGCTGGATCTACTATGCGGGCGTGTTCGCGGCAGCGGCACTGGTGGTCTACGAAGAGCGTCTGCTGCGCATCGCCGAAAACGCGTTCGTGCTCAACGAGCGGATCTTCGCCTCAAACATGGCGTTCTCGCTGATCTTCCTCGGGACGACGGTTGCGAGTTACGCTGCCGCCAGTAGGGGCGGCGTCTCGTGAGACGGCCGGCGTTTCTGGCGGCGGCCGGAGCCGCGGCCTTCGGCTCGCTAACCGCGCGGGGGCGCGCGCAAATTCTAAATCAGCAGTTTCTGCAGCAGCTGACGGTCGGCGTCAACGTCACGCTGTCGGGGCCATTGCAAAAATATGGTTACGACGTCGTCCGCGGAGTGCAAGCCGCCGTCGACGAGACCAATCGCTTCACCGCTCCGGTCTCGCACGTTTGGGGCATGCGAACGTATGACGATCGCAACGATGCCGCGCTCGCGGCCACCAACGCCAGCGTCGCCGCCGCGGATCCGAGCGTCATCGGCATCGTCGGCAACTTGACCGGTCCCATGACGCTGGCGGCGCTCTCGCGCTATGCCAACGTAAACTTCGCCGTCGTCGTCCCGACGGTCACCGCCGACGCTCTAACCAACCGCGGCTATCACAATATCTTCCGGCTCCCGGCAAAGGACAGCACGTCGGGCCGGCTCTTCGCATCCACGGTGCTACCGGAGAAGCGGGGCGCAGCGGCCATCGCCGTCGCGCTCGACGGCGACTATGGATACGACGTTGCGCGCGGCTTCGTCCAGCAGGCCAAGTCGGACCGGCACGCTGCCGACGTCCTGTTGTTCCCGGCAAAAGGCATCGACCCGGGCGCAGCCGCCCGCACCGTACTCGACCGCAGCCCCGGCTACGTTTTTCTATGCGGAACGACGGCCGCGTTGGGGTCGCTTGCCGAAGCGCTGCGAGTGGCGGGTTACGCCGGCGATTTCGGCGCGAGCGACGGTTTTTACAACAGCGAAACGATCGCCGAACACGCGAGAGTCCTCGACGGTTCGTACGTCGCCTCTTCGCTCCCTCCGCTCGAGCGAGTTCCGAGCGCCGTTGCGCTGTTGATCGATTTCCAGCGTGAGGTCGGTCCCATCACCGCGTTTTCGGCCTATGGCTACGCAGCCGCCCAGGTGTTGATCACCGCCTCACAACGCAACAACTCGTCCACGCGGTTCTCTTTGCTGGCGTCGATGCAACGCAGCCCGACGTTTACGACCTTGGTCGGCCAATACAGTTTTAACGTGTACGGCGATCCCCTCATACCGAACATCTACATCTACACGGTCGGCAAGGACGGATTCAAATTTGCGCGGCCGGCTGTCCTTAACGGCTTCGTCTTATAGCCCCGACTCCCGAACGCGGCGGTCTTTTTGCGTCATCCTGAGCGGAGCGCCCTGTCATCCTGAGCGGAGCGAGCGTTAGCGAGCGCAGTCGAGGGACCCCAAGTTCAACATTACTCGCCACCTTCGGGACGTTCGCGTTTTCGCGTCCGTGCGAAAACGCTACTCGGCTGGCGCGTCGCTCCCGGCATCCGTGCCTCCGCTCGGCGTCCAGACGCCCTCAGTTTGGCGAGTAATGTTGAAACGATCGTCCTTCGACTGCGCGCCTGCGGCGCTCCGCTCAGGATCGCGGGCTCGTCGAGGCGCTAGTTTTCGATTCGCCGCCACTGGAAAACCGCCAGCCCGCCGTAGAGCACCGACAACAACGCGAGCGCGAGCACGTTGATTTGGGTCGACGTGCCGGCGACGGATTTGCCGGCGATTTCAGCCGGAAAGGAGATGTGCAGGTACGACACCGGATCGAAGACGGCAAGCCCTTTGAAGATGTTGCTCACGACGAAGAGCATCATGTTTCCGTCGGGTTGAATCCGGCTAAGCCCGAAAATCAGCAACGCCGCCGGCCACGCGAAACCGACGACGGTACCGTAGCCGCGCTTCAGCGACGCCGTCGACGCGTTGAGCAGCGCGTACCACGACAGCGGCCCGACGATGCCCAGCAGCGTTGCAAAGAAATCGTTTACATCGTAGGTGACCCGCGGAGGTTCGAACACGGCGGCGCACAGGAACGCGAACGCCACACCGAGCGCGAAGGCCGCAACGATTCCCGCGGCATCGACCGCGATGGTCTCCAGGCTCAGCGCCGTTCGCCCGATCGGTTTAGTCAAGGCGACCTCGAGATGGCCGTCGTTTTCACGCGCAAACGGCGAGCCCACGACGCTGGCGAAGACGAGCGCGACCACGATACCTACGAGCGCAAACGTCGAGAACGGGATTCCGTTCGTGTCGATGACGACCAGCGAACCGCCGACCGATGGGAGCTTCCGCACTTGAACGGTGCCGGCAACGATCGTTTCTTTCGAATGGTCGCGCGAGGAGCGATCGAAAATTTCGATGTGCTTGCGCGCCCAGCCGTATTCATCGATCGTGACGTGAACTCGTTCTTTCGGATCGTCGATGACCGTCCGGCGAGCTCCGTCCGGGGCGGTCGTTTCGGTCACTCGTGAGCTCGGGTCGGCTTGTAGCCGCGCGATGCGCGTCAACGGACCGCCCCCTAGTCCGAATGCCCAGACGCGACCGATTGCGGTGACGACGAAGAACGCGAGGAGCACGATCGCGATCCACTTCAGCGCTCCGCGGACACGCAGCCACTCGACGTAGGTCATCAGCGCACGAACTCGTCTTCGGGCATGACGCGCACGCGATGCGGCGGCGGCGCCTTGGGCATCGGTTGAGCGTCGGCGTCTTCGATGGCGAGGACGAAGCGTAAACGCCAGGCCCCGAGCGAGAACGTGAAGTTGGTTCCGAGTATTTCCATAGTCTTAGGCCTCCACGCGACGCCATTGAAGAACGGCGAGCGCGCCGTAAACAAGCGCGAGTATCAGAAGAATCGGAAGCTCTAGGCCCGGCGAGACCGCCATCGAGCCGGCGGGCCGTCCATCCACCGTGAACGCCGGCCCAAAGTGCAGGTAGTGAAAGGGATCGATCCAGGAAAGCGGAGTGACGATCGTATGAATGACTTGGCCGATCTGCGAACTGCTGAGGTTCACCTTAGCGAGAACGGCGATGACGCCGGCGATCGGCCAGGCGAAGCCGAGGACCGCACCGTACGACCGCCGCATCGACGCCGTCGCGGCGCACAGCATCGCATACCAGGCAACGTCGCCGGCCAATCCTAGCGCGACGAGGATCCCGTCGTTGGGACCGAACGCAAAGTGCGGCGCCTCGAAGATGGTATGTCCTACGACGAGGAAGATCACCGTCATCACCCACGCCGCCCCAATGCCGGCGAGGTCCGCGCCGATCATGCCCAGCGCCAGCCTTTCGCGACCGACTGGTTTGGTCAGCGCGATCTCGAGATGTCCGTCGTTTTCGCGGGCAAACGGTGCTCCGAGAACCGTGCCGACGATCAACGCAACGAACGATGCGATCGAGAAATAATACGCGAGGTCTTCCGGCTGGCTGGTGTCGATGGTGGTGACCGTGACGTTTCCGGTTGGAAGCGTTTCGACGTGAATATCGCCCATCGAAATCGTCCTGTGCGAGTGGTGCGAAGCGTGCGCCGACGACTCGAAAATCTGGATGTGTTTTCCCTGGTAGCCACGATCGTCCACCACGATGTGCACGCTCTGCTTCGCATTGTCGATCACCGTGCGGGACGCGCCGTCGGGCAGGGTTGAATGCGTGACGTGCGAGTCTTGGTTCACTTCCACGCCGTGAACGAACGATAACGCGTCGTTCGACCCAACGGCCAGCAGCGAGATTCGCAGTACGATCAGCAAAGCAACCAAGAGGACGAGGACGATTGCCGTCCACTTCATAACGCCGCGGACGCGCAGCCACTCGACGTACGTCACGACGAGCCCGCCTTCGCCACGACGTCGGCGGTGGCGTCGGCCGGTGAGACCGCGTAGAGAAAGATGTCTTCGAGATTGAGGTCGAGGATGCGTACGCCGGTTGCACCGGCGGAGGAAAGACGTTGAGCGATCCCCTCGGCATCGGCGAGCACCAACAGCCGGGCGATCCGTTCGGTGCGATCGATCCGCGCGACGTGCGGATCTGCCGCGATACCGTTGAGCGAATAGGAAGCGTCGGGGAAAATCCCTTCGACGATCTTGCGATCGGCTTTGAGGTCGTCAACAGCGCCTTCGAGTACGAGGCGCCCGCGATCCATTACGGCGATAAATTCGGCGGCGCGCTCCACCTGACCGATCTGGTGTGACGAGAAAATGACCGAGTTTCCGCGAGCCGCCTCGTTGATGATGAGACTCAAGACATGACGCTGGTTCACCGGGTCGAGTCCGCTAGTCGGTTCGTCGAGAATCATCACGTCGGCATTTCGTGCAAACGCTAGGGCCACCATCACGGCGGTGCGCATGCCCTTGGAGAGCGCGCGACCGCGCTTCCGCGGTTCGACGCCGAACAGGCCGAGCAGCTCGAATGCGCGGGCAGAATCGAACTTCGAAAAGGCGCGCCGGTTCATCTCGACGTGATCCGCGACCGTCATCCACTCGTACAGAGCACTTCGCTCCGGGACGTAGGCGATGCGCTCGAACGTCGCCGGAACGAGCGGTTTTCCGTCGTACAGAATCTCGCCGCCGGCCATCCGCGCTAAGCCGAGCATACACTTGAACACGGTCGTCTTGCCGGCACCGTTTGGTCCCAGCAAGCCGAAGACGCTACCCGCGGGTATTTGCAGCGAGAAGTCGTCAACGGCTGCGAAAGAGCCGTAGGTCTTGCGCAGGTGTGAGATTTGAATCGTACTCATCGTTCCTCCGGAAACCACCGGTCGAGTGCAAGATCGATCAATTCGCGAACCTCGCTGCGGGAGAGTCCTACCGACTTGGCTTCACGCAGTGCCAGAGCGAGGGCGTCGCGGGCCACGTCGGTGGCAGCCGTTCTGGCCGAATCCGCCGCGCCGTCGGCGCGGACGAACGATCCTCGACCCGGAGCGGTTTCGATGACGCTGTCGCGTTCGAGATCGCGGTAGGCCCGCGCAACGGTGTTCGGATTGATCGTGAGATCGAGCGCGAGCTGCTTGACGGTCGGGAGCTGTTCGCCTGCTTGCAAGATTCCCAAAGCGACAGATCGCTTGACTTGCTCGATGATTTGCAGGTAGATCGGCACGCCGCTGCGCGCATCGACCGTTAACACGGCCGGCATATCTTTAGGTCGGTACCTTTAGAACTTCGGGCCCCAGCCTTGGAACAGGCGGCTAGACGTCTGGTCGGGCAAGCGCACGGTGGTGCGGAGTTCGCGGGCGTTTTCGTTCTCGGTTGGGTTGATGGCAAGGTACGTCATGGCTTTCAAGTCCTTTCGATTGTCTAGTACCAACCTACTGTTGTACTAGTACACTAGTATATTAGCCATTAGCCCCCCCGGTGTCAAGCGCCCGAGCAAAAAATTTTGGCCCGGAAAGTCTTGAGGTCCGAAAGCGCGGCTCTAACGTGAATTTCGGCCGTGAGGCCTGTATGTTTGAAAGGCGCTCCGCCCCCGGCTCCGCGCCCCCCACTTCGTGGGGCCTCGAACCATGGCGCGCTCATCGTCTCGATCCGCTAAAGACTCCCCTGGGGCGCGCCAAATGGACTCGTTCGACGCCGTCAATACCTTCCGGGACTTCGCCTGGCGCGTTCCCGGGCTGCTTATGCGAAAAGCGGGCGTCGCGTGCTCGAGGGTGAAGCCGCCTGCGGACATGCAGTTCTCGCTTGCGCAGCACTCGCTCTTCGATGGACCCGGCTCGCTTCGGGACAGGTCCGAACGCGTCGCTTTCTGGCTGACGGCCATTTGCGCGTTACCAGCCGCGCTGTTCATCGGGTACGTGCTGCACGAATCGATCGGTGCGTCGCAGGTCGCCCTGTTCATCGTTATCGCGATGGTGTACGTGACGCTGGCGCGCGGGCGCCTGCTGGGATCGAGCGTGCGCGTGCACGATACGCAGTATCCGCGCGTCTTCGCTATCGTAAAGCGCGCCTGTGCGGCGTTGGAAATCCCGATGCCGCTCGTGTTCGCGCGGGAAGACAATTTCGTGCCGGTAGCGGCTCTCGGATTCGGCGAGCCGTATGCGTTGGTGCTCAGCAGCCACTGGATCGAAGTCTTCCGCGACGACGAGCTGGCCTTCATGATCGGTCGCGAGCTAGGGCACATCGCCGCCGGACACACGCGCTTTCTTTCACTGCTCAGCGTCAACGGCAAGGAGAACCCGCTGATCGCGCTGATCTTCGGCGGCTGGCTGCGACGGTGCACGATGACGTGCGACAAAGTCGGACTGCTCTGCTGCGGCACGCTCGACGCGGCGATCCGCGCGATCGGCGTCGCCGAGTTTCATGAGTTCGGACGGAAGGTCGACTATCAAGCGTTTGCCGAGCAGCACGCCGAGATTGAAGCGGATACGATTTCGCGCTGGGGTACCTGGTTGGGTAGCGAGCCCTATGCGACCACGCGCATCGCCGCTCTGCGTACCTTCATCGCCTCGAACGCCTATACGACCGCGGAAGAATGGTTCTTGCGCGAACGCGGCGAGGAGCCGCCCGCCTTGGCGGCGCCGGGATCGACCACCGTTGGCCTTCGCGACTGCGCCGGGTGGTGGCGTCGCTTCGCTGCCTTCGCCATCGACGCCGTCGTCGTACTGGCGATCATCAACTCGTTTGCCGGCAGCGGCGCCGGCAATACCGCAAACACGGTACGAATCGAGACGTCGACGCCCGCACCGTCAGCGAGCCCATCGCACCGGAAAGCCCAGCCGACTGCAGCACCATCTCCGACGGACACAGACGAGCAGGTCGGTCCGTTGGTCTTCAACGCGGAAACCGGCCAGCCTCATCTCCGAATAGGAAGCTTCGTCATCACGCCGACCATCTTCAATCCGAATAACAGCACCGGAAAGTCGGTATGGTTTTCGGTGTACATGGCGCTCTTAGTTGCCCTCGGTGGACAGAGTTTCGGCATGATGATTGCCGGACTGCGCGTCGTCACCACCGATTTTCGCCGTCCCGGAATCTGGCGCGCCGTCGGCCGTTACGTGCTGGTTTTGCTCCTTTGGTGGCTGATCGTACCGTTGAGCTTCGTTTGGCGACGGGTCCTCTTGCACGACCGCTGGACTCGCACGCGGTTGGTAAAGGTCGAGCGCGTCGTCGCGCGCGCTACCGGTACGACGTAGCGCGAGCGTCGACGCTAAGCGATCGGCGCCGGCGCGCGTAGCGCGTTATTCGCGCGCGTGAGATAGTTGTGCAGTCCGATCGCCGCAACGATTTCCACAATTTCACCCGAATCGTAGTGAAGCTCGAGCTGATCGCGCAGGCCTTGCGGCAAGGCTCGCGGCTCGCGCGTCAACGCCACCGTCGCCGCGAGCGCCGCCCGCTCGCTCGGCGAAAAACGCTCGCTGCGGGCGAAATCTCCGAGCTCGTCGAGGGTGCCACGATCGACTCCCAGCGCAAGCGCCATCTCGGAATGCGTTTGCGTACAGTTCTCACAGGCATTGAGCCAGGCTACCATGAGGGCGCACAACTCTTGCGTGCGCCGCGGCACCGAGCCGTCCTCGAGCGCCGCTAAGTGACGGGCCAGCGTGCGCGCCAGTTGCGGTCGCTCGTTCAGCGATTTCCAGAAGCCGGACATCGGAAGGAAGCGCTTACGCCGGTTTCTGCATCTGGGCGATCTGCGCGTCGTTGCGCAGGGCGTTGAAGCGGGGATCGCTCGCGATCTCGGCGCGCACGTATGGTTTACCGTGCATGCGGCGCAGCCACGAGAGCGCGAGACCTCGTTGTCCCACCGCTGCCATCGCGATGGCGAGATCGCCCGGATCGACGTCCTTGGCATGAGCGCGGGCATACGCCATCTGCTTGCGTGCTTCGGACATGCGGTTCGATTTAGCGTACGCTTCCGCCAGCAGCGCGGCTGCCTCGGCCCGGTACTCAACGTTTGCGACCGCCAAGTGCGCGTACGCCTCGATGGCGCGAGGCAGATCGCCGCGGGCTTCGTATGCGAGGCCCAGCGTTTCGTACACTTCGACGCGCTTGGGTGAGAGATCGAGCGTTTCGCGTGCGTAGTTGATGGCGTCGTCGTATCGGCGTTCGAGCCGGGCGGCATTGCCCAGCCACGCGGTCGTCGCCACCGACAGCGGATCGAGTGCGGCAGCTTGCCGCAGCTCGGAATAGGCCTCGTCGAAACGGCCGCCCTCGAACAACGCAATTCCGTACCATTCGTGTGCCGGGCCGCTGCCCGGATCGAGCGCGATCGCGCGCTGCAAGTCGCTCAAACCGAGCGACATCTGTCCGTCCGACATGGAACCTTTTTCGGTAGACAACATCCCCAAGACCGCGTAAGCCTCGCCGTACTTTGGATCGATTGCCAGCGCTTTGCGCGCGTAAGCACGTGCGCGAGCGACGTAGACGCTCGGGCGTAGCGGTCCATACTGATAGTCGCCCATGATTGCGTTGGCCGACGCGAGCGCGCCGTAGCCGCGGGCGTCGAGCGGATCGGTATCGACGACCCGTGAGAAATACGCCAGGCTTTTCGCGATGCCGTCAGGGGTGCGCAAGTTCCAATAGTAGCGGCCGATCTGGTAGAGTCGCGCGCCTTCGACCGACAGCGGACGGTTCGCGTCGGCTCGCGCCGACAGCAGTCTCAATCCCATCCCGCCGCTCAGAACCAAAGCGAGCACGGCGACCACGGCGATCTGCCAAAAACGCTGCCGGCGCGGCGTTATCGCCGCCGGTGCGATCGCCGGTTCGGCCAGCGCCGCTCCATTGCGCCGCCGTACTTCCGCCGTGAAGCGGTAGCCGCGGCGCGGGATCGTCTCAATTGCATCGACGTCCCAGCGCGCGCGCAGCGTCTTGCGCAACACGTAAACGTTTTGCGCGAGGTTCGCTTCATCGACGTAGCCTTCGGGCCAAATTCGATCGAGCAACGCACTTTTGGTAAGCACGTCGCCGGGATGTTCGATCAGCGCCAAGAGGGTTTCGACGACCTTCGGCCCGAGCGCAACTGGTACGCCGCCATCGAGCAACAGCAGGCGTTCGGCATCGAGATGAAGGGGTCCGAATTCGTATAGGCTCACGACGCGGCTCCTCGTGCAAAAATCTTTGATGGCTTTCTGAGGACGCTTCCCGGTTTGCCGAGTGACGCTGTAGGCGTGCGCAAGGCGACCGGTCTCGTCATAGGGCTCATCCTTGGGGTGTCGTCACTTCCTACTCCCCTATACGCCGCAGCGAACCAGAAGTTTTCGTTTCCGGTCGCGCGCGCCGCCCATCCGCTTCCGCTCGACCCCAGCCTCAGCGATCCCGGCTGGGCTGCCGGCCAGGTACCGAACAATGGCTCTTGGGAAAACGTGACGACCCGTAGCCCAGCCACCAACCAGACGACTGCTTACTTGCTATACGACGACCGCTTTCTTTACGTGGGCTTCAAAGCCGCGCAGAACCCGCGCACGATTGTGGCGACGCAAGGGACCAACGATGTCGGCTTCGGCGTGGACGATTTCGTCGGCATCGGCCTCGACACCAGCGGCGCCGGCTCTCAGGCATACTATTTCGAAACCACGCCGCATGGCGTCCGCTATCAGCAAGCGGCAGAGAACACGCGATACCGGCCGCGCTGGCAAGCGGCGGCCGCCACCGGTCCCGACGGCTGGAGCGCCGTCATGATCGTCCCGCTCGACGTCCTGAAGATCCGCAGCGGCTCGTCGCAAACCTGGCGCGTCCAGTTCGTTCGGGCGTTGTCGGGCAACGCCGAGCACTACGTTTGGTCGTACGACGGCCTCATGCAAGATGCACCGGCCGGCACGTGGCCGACGTTTGCCGACACGCGCTGGTGGGCGTCCGCAACCGGTGTCACGACGAGTTCCACGGGGCGAACGCGACCGCGGGGACGTGCCGATATTTTCGGACTCGCCAGCATCGGAGAAGACCGCAACCTCTTTCAACAGGCCAACGGCGAGTTTTTGCCGATGAAGGTGCGTCCGGTCGGGATCGATCTCAGCTATCCGCTGACGCCGACCATGAGCTTCGTCGGCACGATTGCACCGGATTTCTCGAACGTCGAAATCGATCAACAGACGATCGCGCC
The DNA here is from genome assembly GCA_963786105.1 of Vulcanimicrobiota bacterium. GTDB lineage: Bacteria > Vulcanimicrobiota > Vulcanimicrobiia > Vulcanimicrobiales > Vulcanimicrobiaceae > Tumulicola. The sequence continues at coordinate 157,050 of CAWAXX010000014.1, read as the reverse complement.
GCAAGAATTCCAGCGGCAACTCGTCGAGTACCGGCCGTTCTTCGCTCAGGGAGCCAGTTTCATCAACGCAAACTCGGGCCCGCGATCGCCGACCTCGGCGATATCGACCGTTCCCAATTTCGTCTTCTACTCGCCCGAGGTCGGTCCGTTCGATCGCGGCGCAAAGGTGGAAGGCACGTTCGGCAATCAGAGTCTTGGCGTGCTTTCCTTTCGCGGCTTCGACCAGACGACGGGAAACACGTTCGACGACCAAGCCTACGGATACGAACACGCACTGCAGGACGGAACGTTTCTCTACTGGAGCGACGGCGTGCTCGCGCATCATAGCATTGCGGGAAACGATTCGACGATCGAAGCCGGAATGGAGGGCCGCAACCTCCGCAGCGGCCTAGTGTGGTTCGTCGATCACTCGTTCGAGTACGGCAACTGGGTGCCGCAAGGCCATGCCGATCTGACCGACCTGTTCGTCGACGTGCACAAGCCCAACTTCGAGATCAATGCCGGCTACTTCGACGTTTCCCCAAACTACAATCCGATCGACGGCTTCACCGTCAACTCCGATATTCGAGGATTGCAGGGTTTCGTCAATTTCGTCGGTTCGACGCCTGGCGTTAAGAACTACGGGTTGTTTGTGGGCGGCGACCGGTTCGTCGATGAGTCCGGCGCCGTCCATCAAGCCGATACGCAAGTCTTTTTTAACGCGACGTTCAAAAACGGGTTCTCGCTCAACGGCGTCGGCGCGGCAATCGGCCAGCTACGAAGCTACGATATTCCGGCCGGCCCCGGCTGCAGCGGCCCGATCGTTTCGCAATCGTCGTTCACCGGCTACCCGTGCTATCTGGGAGGGACGACGCAGGCCTTCAATCTCAGCTCGATCCCGGTAGGCTATCGCGACGGCACGCCCACGCCGTTCGACGTAACCTACTCGTGGGGTCCGTTTGGGAGCGACTACATCCACCTGTTCGATATCACCACGAGCCGGCCGCTCGGCCGGCGGATGACGCTCGGCCTCGAGTACGACGGCACGTACGAACGCCCGCTCGTCGGCGACCTACCGCTCGATTCTCAATGGCTGCGACGGATTTCGATCGGCTACAATCTCACCGCCGAGAGTTCCATTACGATCGGATATCGATCGATCAACGGGCTAGGCGGATTTGCGACGCAACCCGGCTCGAACTTCGCAGTCGCCTTTCACGATCGATTCCGCGGCGGTAACGAACTGTACGTCAACTTCGGATCGCCGGCGGCGAACACGACGTTGAACCGATTGATCGTCAAGTACGTTTTCCACGCAGGAGCCGACGAAGGCACGTAGCCGTGGAGATCGCGTCACGCGAGGTACGGTTCGTGCGGCGTAACCGGCTTCAGAATCGCGTTCATCTCCTCGAAAACCGACGGATCGACGTCGAGGTCGGCGGCGCCGAGATTGTCGTCGAGGTGCTCGACTTTCGTCGCCCCGACGATCGCGCTGGTGATTACGTCGTCACGCAGGCACCACGCGAGCGCGAGCTGCGAGAGCGTGCATCCAACCTGCCGCGCGAGCGGCACCAGCCGTTGCACCGCGTCGAGCACCGCTTGGTTGAAGTAGTCCTCCATCATGTCTTTCGCCTGACCGGCCGCCCGCGTTCCGGCTGGAGGACGGCGCGCGTCGGTATATTTGCCGGTGAGAATTCCCATCGCGAGCGGCGACCACACGACGTTACCAAGACCGTAGTGGCGGCAGGCCGGTAACACGCGCTCCTCGATGCGCCGCCAGAGCGCGTTGTATTGCGGCTGATTGCCGACCGGCGCCGTCCAGCCGCGTGCCGTGCAGAGCGTTGCGGCGGCGGCGATCTGATCGGCGTTCCATTCCGAAACGCCCCAATACAGAATTTTTCCCGCGCGCACCAAGTCGTTCATCATCGCGCACGTCTCTTCGAGCGGCGTCGTGGTGTCGTACCGATGACATTGATAAAGGTCGATGTAGTCGACCTGGAGGCGGGCTAGCGACCGCTCCACCTGATCGCGAATGTGCTTGCGCGAAAGGCCGCGATGGGTAACCGCTTCTCCGGTCGGAAAATACACTTTGGTGGCCAGCACGAGCGCGTCACGATCGAGTTCTTTGAGAATCGGTCCGAGCGTCTCCTCAGCAGCGCCGCGCGCGTACACGTTCGCGGTGTCGAAAAAGTTCACGCCCCGCTCCCAGGCTCGCAAAACGCAGGCGCGCGTCACGTCGCGTTCGACCGTACTGCCGAACGTCAACCAGGAACCTAAACCGATGACCGAGAGGCGTAGGCCGGAATGTCCGAGCGTTCGGTAGCGCATTCCATCTATTCCGGCACGAGAACGCGCAGGGCCTTCGGCAAGACCTCGAACGTTGCCGGCGTTGTGCCGGCCGGCTCGCCGTCGGCCGTGATGTGGTGGCGGCGATGCTGGTGAATCCGAAACCGAGCGGCGCGAAGCGAACGCAGGCCCGGGACCGATTCACGTTTACCTTGAAGGATCGCCCGCGTGACGCGGAACGCTTGCCAAAACGTTTCGATCTCGACGGAATAGAGATCGAGCCAGCCGTCGTCGATCGCGGCATCGGCCACCTCGAACAGACCGCCGAACCGATGGCTATTGGCGATCGTGACCTGGATCGTCTTGAACGTCACCACGACGTCGCCGTACGAGACTTCGGCAAACATCGGACGCGCGTACCACAGCGCCTGGTAAGCGGTCGCGGCCACCCCGAGCAATCCGTAGCGGCGCTTCAGTTCGCCGGTCTGCATGCGGGCCGCCCTACTGGAAATGCCGATACTAGCTTCGTTGATAAAATGAACGCCGTTGACGAGACCGACGTCGATCTCACGCGTTCGTCCGGCGGCGACGACGTCGCAGGCGGCCCCGACGTCGAGCGGAATCGACAGCGTCCGCGCCAGTTCGTTAAACGTGCCGCCCGGGACCACGCCGACCGGCACGCCGGCGCGAATTGCCCGGCCGATCAGTCCAACCAGCGTGCCGTCTCCGCCCACGGCCACGATGCAATCGCATGCGGGCGTCGGGCTCGACCGAACGCGCGGAGAAAATCGTATCACCTCGACGCCTCGCGCCGCGAGTTCGGCGGCTGCCCGCTCACCGATCTCGCGCCCGCGACGCGAGCGGCGGTTGACGACCAGCAAAGCCCGCACGGTTTTTCGATTTACCCCCTTTTCTCCCGGCGCTGGTTCAGCCAAATAGCGGCCGCCCGCACGGCGGCCCACGTTGCGATTCCCGCGAACACCATCGTCCCGCCGAACATCGCAACGTACCCGAGATATATACCCATCTGCGTCAGCGGATCGACGTAGCCCATCGCTGCTTCGGTCCGCGTCAGGGTGGTAAACACGCCATGAAAGATCGACCAGACGACGACGGCCGACGGCGCCGTCAACGCAAAAATGATGAGATATCGCTGCAGGGGAGTCAACGATCCGCGATCCGGTCGAGTTCGTTCACACGCGTTCACTTTTGCGATCTTTGCACGAAACCTCCGCTCGCACGCGGGGTCCGCGCGCGATGAATCGAAAGCAGCGGCATGCGCCGGATACGACCGTCGAACCCGATGCCAGAATCGCGCTACGAAGTGCTCGCGCTCTTCGCCGGCGCGATGGTTGCGGCGTCTCTATTCATCGTTTCTACGGGTACGATAACGCCATTTTTGGAGTCGGCCTTCGCGCTCCCGCAATCGCAGCTCGGAGTCATTCTTTCGGTCCAGCTGGTAGGTTCGATGTTCGCGACCGCCGTCGCAGGCGCGCTCACCGACCGTTTCGGCGACAAGACCGTGCTTTTGTGGAGCGGGTGGTTCATGGGCGCCGCGCTCGTTTGCGCTTCCTTGATTCACAACTTCCACTGGGTCTTACTATGGCTCGCGCTCTACGGCATCGGCTACGCCTCGGTCACACCCGCCGGCAGCCACGCCATCGTGTTTTTCTTCAAGAAAGAGGACCGTGGATTTGCCATGGGCGTGCGGCAATGCGGCGTGCCGCTTGCCGGCGTGCTCGGTTCGGCGATTCTACCTGCGGTAGCGATCCATTTCAACTATCAATGGGCTCTCGCCACCGCCGGCGTCGTGACGGCCGTCACGTGTTCGGTTGCCTCGATCCTCTATCGGGAGCCGGTCGAACTTCAGGGCGAGCGCGTGTCGCTGCCCTCGATGTTCGCCGAGATGCTGCAGATCTCGCGCGACGCCCGGCTGATCCTCATGTCGCTCACGTCGATGGCCTTGGTGAGCGCGCAGATGGTCCTGCTCGCGTTCCTGACTCTCACCCTCGTGCACGAAGTGGGCTACGCCATCCCGCTAGCCGTCGGTGTTTTTACGCTCTCGCAAATTGCCGCCATCGCGGGCCGGATGTCGTGGGGATGGTCCAGCGATAAAGTCTTTCGCGGAAGCCGCGCGTTACCGCTCGCGGTCGCCTGCATCGCCACCGCCGTCATCGTGTTCGGCGTCTCGACGATGACCCCGCTAACTCCGTTCTGGGTGGTGGCGGCGCTGGCCGCGGCGCTTGGATTCACGGCCGAAGGGTGGTTCGGCGTCGGAGTGATTGCGTTCGCCGAAATCGGCGGCGAGGAACATTCGGGAAGCGCGCTCGGCGTGGCTTTGACGTGGGTTTTCTTTGCCGCTTTCGTGTCGCCGACGCTGTTCGGCGCGCTGATAGAAGTGCACGGCTATCCGTATGCCTGGCGTGCGCTCGCGGTCATGGCACTCGTAGGCGTCGTCCCCGCACTCCTGGCGAGCACGGTTGCTCATCGTTGGGCAGCAAGCCACGAGTCCTGACGCGATGCGAACTCGCAACGCGATCGTTCGACGTCCGTCGAGCCATCTCGGCGACGGACTGACGACGGCCTCGCTCGGTGCGCCGAATTTCGAACGAGCGTGCGAACAGCACGCTGCCTATTGCGAAGCGCTGCGCACCGCCGGAGCAGTCGTCACCGTGCTCGAGGCCGACCCAGCGCACCCCGACGCGCACTTCGTCGAAGACGCCGCCGTCTTGATCGGCGAACGTGCGGTTCTGGCTCGGTCGGGAGCGAAAGCGCGTTTAGGCGAAGCGATACGCGAGCCGCTTGCGACGTTTTTCGCCGACTTCGAGGAAATCGTCGCACCGGGTACGCTCGACGGCGGCGACGTGTGCGAAGCCGGCGACCGCGTCTTCGTCGGCGTCTCGCATCGAACCAACCGCGCGGGCGCCGAGCAACTCGCGACCGTGCTCGCCCGCGCCGGCAAGACGCCGGTGCTCGTCGACATTCGTCGCGTGCCCGGCATACTGCACCTCAAGAGCGGCCTCGCCTACCTCGGCGACGACCGCTTCGTGGTCGTCGACGCGTTGCTCCCGGTCATCGCCATATCGCACGACCGCATCGTTCGCGTCGCCCCCGGCGAGGAATACGGCGCGAACTGCGTGCGTGTGAACGACGCGGTCTTGATCGCGGACGGTCACTTCCGGCTGCAACGAGACTTGTCGAGCGCCGGCTTCGAGGCGAGGGCGCTCGACGTTTCGGAGTTTCGGAAGATGGACGGAGGGCTGAGCTGCCTTTCGTTGCGATTTTAGCAGGCGCGCCTACAGCGCATTCTTCATGCAAAAGACGCTGCCACCGGCTTTTTCGAACTCCGAAACGTCGACGAGAACCGGCTCCAAGCCTTCCGCCGCGAGAGCTCTTTCGAGTACCGGCGACGGATGCGAAGTGATAAAGTGTCGGTTGACGCTGACGCCGTTGCAGACAAACTGCATCGCGTCATCGCGCGTCACCTCGTACAGCCGCTTCCACTCGCCATGCAACGCGTCCAGCGATTCGCCGGCGAAAGCGCCCGGATAGATCAGCGCCGCTTCGGCATTGAGCGGCGACATGCACGTATCGAGATGATAAAACGTCGGATCGACGAGCCGAACCGTCACGACCCGAATTCGCTCCGGTTGCATCGCTTGCGCAAACCGGGCAACGCCGGCTTCGGACGAACGAAATCCGTGACCGGCCAGCACGAGGTTCGAGTTCGGCCGCCACATCAGGTCGCCGTGGCCTTCGAGAAACTCACCGGCGCTGGCGTCCAGACCGAGATCTATTGAATCGAACCCGCGCCGGGCGAACCACGCGACGTAATAGGGCACTTCGCGCTGACGCGATTCGTGGCGCATGCGGCTGGGAACGATGAAGCGCTCGTGCGCGGCACCCGATCCAACAAAAACCTGATTGGCCGCAAAGACCATGTCCTCCAGGTCTTCGACAGGTTCGACGACCTGCACGTCGACGCCCAACTGGGTGAAGGCATCGCGCAAACCGATCCACTGCTGCATGGCGAGGGCCCCGTTCACGGCGTTCTGGGGACGCATGAACGGGTTCTTAACGTCGCGCACCGTGTAGTAGGTGGGCGGACACATCAGCGCGCGCTTCATCACGCTGGAGTTCGGCAACGCCGAATCTATTCTTTGGGCATCCGCTCGCCGGCCGGGCGCCCCACAATTCCGTCCTAGACGCGCGGCACGATCGCCGATACGATCGTTCGGATGCGATACCTTGCGGCACTCCTCTTGCCCTCGCTTCTGGTCGCCGCCGTAGCGCTCCAAGACTACCGGCTCGACCTGCGTCGCTACTTTTCGGACGCTGGCACCGAAGCATCGAGCCGGGCGACGCTGACGGAGCGGGTAAACGCGTATCTACGCACGTCGCCGCCGGCCTCCGGGTCCGGTCTGGCCGGTTGGCTCGATGCGGGGGACGACCTGCGCGCGTCGATTCAGCGGCACGATATCTACGTCTACCTCCGCGCTGAAGAAAACCTGGAGGATGCCGTCGACGCCCGAGCGGACGACGCCCTCGCGGCACTGGAACAACGGCTCCAGGACGGAACGGCCGCCGCGATCGCATCCTTTGGTGCCCGACGCCTTGCGGCGATGACGGCAACGACGCCGAGCCTCGCACGGTACCGGTACCTTCTCTCGCAATCTCTCGCACAAGCCGTCCATCGTCTTTCGCCGGGCGAGTCGCGAGCCGTCGCGCAGACCGTCGAACCGGCGCTTGCGGCGGCAGCCGCATCCTATAAAGCGCTGCGTAGATCCGTCCTCGCGTCGCCGGCACCCGGAGTCCGGACCGGCGACGCTCGACAAGACGCCTTCAACGCACGCTGGGCGCCATTCGAACGGCACGTAGATGCGTTCGCCGCGCAGTTACTTTCGATGGTGCCGTTACGCAACGGCGTTGCCCGCTTGGAAAGTTTCGACGGTGCGCCCGCCGCTGCATACGCCGCGCAGTCGCTGACGACAGCGTCGGTTATGCGCACGCTAGCAGCGGTACGTTCGTCGGGCGCGTTTCGCGCCTACTGCGACGTCCTGGTTTCGATCGCCGCTCGGCGGTTGGGAGTCCCCCCCAAAGCCGTTCGTGTATGGGACCGCGACGCCGTCAACGCGTTCGTTCCTCCGGAGCTATCGTTTGATGAAGCTCGCAAAAAGATTCTCGCCGCGGAGCGTCCGATGGGCGACGCCTACGCATCGGCCTACGAACGCCTGCTCGACCCCGCCAATCGACGGGTCGAACTCTGCGTCGCCCCCGCGTGCGACGCCACCGGCTTCTCGGTGGGCTTCGCGGGTTCGGAATCGGGCGTCTATTTCGGCGGATACCGCGGTTCGATCGACGACGTCCGCGCGGTCGCGCACGAATCGGGTCACGCGGTCCACCGCCAGTTCATGAACGAAAGCCAGTCCATAGCGGCGTACAACGAAGGCCCGCACTTCATGTTCGAATCGTTCGCAATCTTTAACGAGCTTCTCTTTTACGATAGCCAGTACGAGTCGGCCGGCAGCACGGCGGAGCGCGCCTATTACCTCAATCGCTTTCTTGACGATGCGACGTTTCAGGTGTTTGGATCGGCCGAAGAGACCGATCTCGAAGCGCGCATTTACGCGGATGCCGATGCAAGGAAACTCAAGACCGCCGAAGATCTCGACGCCCTTACCGCAGACGTCTTTCGGCGGTACGACCCGTTGCTGGCCGCCGAGCCCGCCGCCCGCGTTTACTGGGCTCGCGATTCGCTGTATTTTACCGATCCGCTTTACGACGTGAGCTATCTCTACGCCGGGCTTTTAGCGCTCAAGTATTTCGACGACTTCGAGCGCCGGCGGTCGGCCTTCGCGGAAAATTACGTCGCGCTGCTCCGCAATGGGTTCAACGATCCGCCGGCGGCGTTGGAACGCAAGTTCCTGGGAATCGACCTCGGAAACGAAGCGGCGCTGGTCGAAAACGCGAGCGCCTTGATCGATCGCCGGACGCAGGCACTCGCCGCCCTCGGCGCCGATTCCGGCAAGTGAAGTATACTGGTTCTCATGAATGGGGAAACCGCGACGGACTGCGGTTGTCCCGTGCGGGGACGGCTGGTTCGCTCGACCGAGGCGGTTCGACTTGCCCGCAGCGCGTGCGCGCCCGAGTGCGCGCTGGGCCGGCATAGGCACGACGAAGCGCGTATCGTGCTGACCTTCGGCGGCGAGTTTGAAACGCGATACGACGATCTGCGCCTTTCGTCCGGAGCCGGAGACGCGCTCTTTAGGCCTCGATTCGAAGAACACCGCGATTTCTATGCCGCACGCGTCGTTTGCTTGAGCGTCTCACCAACGCGTTCCGATGCCGGCTGGTCGGATCTCGGAACGGCGCCCTTTATCGTACGCCACGAGGATCTGCGAGATCTGAGCCGCGATCTCTTTGTGGAGATGAATCGTGCCGACCCGGTTTCGGCACTGGCGCTCGACGCCATCAGTGCGGAAATCGCAGCGCTGCTCTTTCGCCGGGCGGCTTCCGGCGAGGCACGAACTCGATGGCTCGCGCGCGTGCGAGATCGGCTCGAAGACGAATGGGCTACACCGCCGTCTTTGCGGACGCTTGCACGCGACGCGGGTCGCGAGGCAACGTACGTTGCGACGGCATTCAAAAGGGCGTACCGAAAGTCTATCGGCGAGTACGTTCGGGAACGGCGGCTCTGTCGCGCGCGAGCGCTTTTGGCAAATCGCAGCATCGGGTTGGCAGAGATCGCGCAGCGGTGCGGGTTCGTCGACCAGAGCCACTTTACCAGGCATTTCAAGCGGCGCTTTTCGCTCGCACCGGGTAAGTACCGCGAGCGTGACGACGTGGAAGCGGCTAACGTTGCCGATCGGACATATAACCGGTGATCTCCACGTGAGAAATCGCGTCGGCCGCGAACGTAAACGTTCCACGCTCCTTGACTTCACGAGCGGCTCGCATAAGCGCCCCTAGCGCGGCGCGCGCGAAAGCGCCGCCCACGCTGATTCGCTTCACGCCGGCGGCCGCCAACTCGTCGACCGAAAAGGTTGCTCCCCGTAATCCCATAACGACGTTGACCGGCTTCGAGACCGCAGCGCAAACGCGCGCAATGGCCTCGAGATTCGGCAGCCCGGGCGCGTAGAGCACGTCGGCGCCGGCGCGCTCGAAGGATTTCAGCCGCCGGATCGTATCGTCGAGATCGGGGCGCCCGTGCAAAAAGTTTTCGGCTCGCGCGGTTAGGATGAAGCGCGCATCGCGGGCCGCCTCGGCCGCGGCGGCAACTCGCTGCGTCGCAAGCGCGACGTCGTAGATCGGGTCGCGCGGATCGCCGGTCGCGTCTTCGATCGAACCGCCTACCAAACCGATTGCGGCGGCATGGCGTATCGTCGTCGCGCAGGCTTCGGGCGACGAGCCAAAGCCGTCTTCCAAATCGGCCGACACCGGCAAATCGGTCGCCTCGACGATCGTCCTCGCATTTTCTAAAATCTCGTCGCGCGTGAGGCTCGCCGCCGAGTCCCGCCGTCCGGCCGAAAACGCGTAGCCCGCACTGGTCGTCGCCAAGGCTTCGAAGCCCACCGCCGTAAGAACTCGTGCGGTACCGGCGTTCCACGGGTTCGGCATGACGAAGCACCCCGGCCGTGCGTGTAGCGCACGGAACGCTCGATACTTTTGCTCGCGTGCGGTATCGTTCTGCGGCGTCATCTCGCGTCGAGGGCCTTTCGGAACTTGATCAGGCGCTCTGCCTCCCGAAATCCGCAACATTCGTGGGCGCGCTGAGAACCCTCGTTGTGCACTTCGGTATCCGACGCGAGTTCGCAAAATCCGCGCGTCCGCGCCCAATTTTCGGCAGCCCGCATCAGCTCGCGTCCGATTCCCAGCCGGCGCGCGGAAGCCTCCACGAACCATCCTTCGACGTGCGGCACCGGTTGGGAGTCGCAACCGTCCGCAAACGGACGCACCGATAGTTCTAAGAACCCAACCAGACCTCCCAACTCGTCTGCGGCGACGAAGACCGCTTCGAGCAAAGGCGCAGCGGCGCCGGCGACGAAGGCCCGCGCCTCGCGCGCGAGTTCGGATGCGTCGGCGATGGGCCACAGGCGGCCGCGCATTGCGGACCACGCCTCGGCGTCCCGCGCGTCGACCGAGCGAATCAGCACATTCCTAGACTTACCCCGTCGCGACGGTTTCTTCCGGCCACTCGATCTTCAAGGGATCGCCGGTTTCCAAGAGGGTCTTGAGACCACTGAAGATGATCTGCCAGCCTTCGCTCGTACCTTTAGTGACGACCGATTCGCCGGCGAAATGTTCGTGCGTCAACCGCAGCAAACACGTCGAGCCCAAGCGTTCGATCTCGTAGGTGACGCGCGACGGCGGATCCGCAGAGCCGTCCATTTCGGGATTGGATCGAAACGAATGCACCAGGCGGTGCGGCGGTTCGATCGCCTCGATCGTCGCGAAGAATGGTTGCCGGCCGTCGGCCAGCTCGTATTTCATGGTGGCGCCCGGACGCCAATCGGAATCGACGGTGGCTCCGAAGAAGTACTCCTTCGTAAAGTCGCTTTTGGTTATCGCCTCCCAGAGTCTCTCCGGAGTCGTACGAATGTAGACTTCGTAGACGTGCGTCACGTTATCGCTCATGATTCCTCCAGCATAGTTTTGATATGGGCGAGACGCCGCGTCCAGCCGCGGCGGTATTTCCCGACCCACCGGTCGTACACCGTTTGGATCGGCATCGGGTTGAGGTAGTGCAGTTTTTCGCGTCCTTTGCGCCGGGTAACGACGAGATTCGCGCGTTCGAGCACGCGCAGATGTTTCATCACGCCGAAACGCGTCATGTCGAGCTCGGCGACCAGCTCGCCAAGCGTCCGTCCGTCGCGCTGGTAAAGACAGTCGAGTAAGTGCCTACGGCTGGTATCGGCGAGGGCTTTGAAAACGTCATCCAAGTTCGTCGCACACGCAGCCGATCGCGTTCATGGCTTGCATTATATGTGACCTTTTGGTAACATGTCAATACGCCGCTACCAACCGCAAGGAGCTTATCGTGGCCGACATTACGCAGCGACTCTCCATCGCTTGTACGCCCGAAGTATTGTATCGCGCGATCCTCGACCACGGCTCGAACTGGTGGACGACCGATACCGAGATCGATCGATCTGAAACCCGCTTCTCGTTCGAAGGGCGTTCGGTGGTTTTTCGCATGAAACCCGAACGGCTCGAGCCGGCCAGACGAATCGAATGGAAATGTGTTGGAGACCAGCCGGAATGGACGGGAACTCGACTGGTCTTCGCGATCGCTCCCGGCGAGAACGACGGAGAAAGTACCCTTCGGATGACCCATGCCGATTGGAAAGGCGCAACCGATTACTTCGCCAATTGCGGCTACGCATGGGCGCACGTTCTCGATCGCCTCAAGGAGTTCGCCGAGACCGGAAAGCCCGTTCCGTTCTTTACCACTTGAGCGCACAGGGTTCATCGTCCGCGGATGGATGCAATCGACTGCGGTCGCATTGATGGCAGGCTTGCGTCCTTTTCCAGCCGGCTGTCCATTCGTGCCAGGCAATCCGTCGGCTACGTAAAAATCACACGGGCGTGCGCAGCTTCCTCGTTCGCATTTCCTTTGTCCTCGCACTGACGGGTAGCGGTCTCGCAATCTCGGCCGCCGCCGGACCGTCGCCCGTCACGTTGCCCAACGGCTGGATACTGAGCCCGCCGCCGGGTGCTCGCGTGGAAACCGGGACGATGCCACAGGGCATGGCGGCGTCGCCCGACGGAGCAACGATCGCCGTCGTCGAGTCGGGGTATCTTCCCCCGACCCTCGGACTCTATCGCGTGCCGGATCTCACGAAGGTCGCGTCGATCCCGTTGCCCGGCGCGTTCGGCCGCCCGCTGTGGGTCGACGCGGATCACGTGCTGGTACCCGGCGCGAATTCGGACGCGTTGCTCGACGTCGACGTGCGGTCGCAACAGCTCGTGCGCATCGCGCTTCCAAAGGCTTCGTATCCGGTGCTCGTTGCGGCCCACGGCGATACCCTGGCCGTCGCCACCGACGGCGACGGCGCGGTGCGCGTCGGCACGCTGGCGACCCTCGGCAACGCTCCGGGAATCCCGATCGGAGCGCATCCCGGCGGGCTCGCCTTCGCCGTCGACGGCAAGAGCGTGTTCGCGACCTCGCGAGCTACCAGCGAGCTGCTGAAAATCGACGTCGCGGCCGGAACGATACAGCGGCAGACCACCGCCTTGCATCCTAGCGGCGTGGCGGTCGGCGAGACAAAAGTCTACGTCGCACAAAGCGACGCCGACAGCGTCGGAATTTACGACGCGCGCGACCTTCATCGCGCCGCGAACATTTTCGTCGGCGACGATCCGGCACGGCCCCGCGAGATTGGCGTATCGCCGAATGCCGTGATCGTGGCGGGGAACACCGAGTTCGTCAGCCTCGGCGCGGCGAACTCCGTGGCGATCCTTCGAAACGATCGGCTCGCCGGACGCGTGCAGGCCGGCTGGTATCCCACCGACGCGCTGCCGATCGGAAACACGCTCTACGTCCTCGACGGGAAGGGCGAGGGCGCGCGTCCCAATCCAAATTACCAGATGCGCAGCAAGGACGATCGCGATTACATCGGCGCGATCGAGTTCGGCTCGCTGCGCGCATACGATCTCCCGCGCGAAGGCTCGGCTAACGCAACCAGTCGTCAGGGCTCGAAAGGTTGGGAGAACGCGCCACCCCCAAACTCGATGGTTCGACCGGGCGGCCCAATCGAGCACGTATTCCTCGTCCTAAAAGAAAACCGTTCGTACGACCAGGTTCTCGGCGACGTGAGCGCCGGCAACGGCGACGCATCCCTTGCATGGTTCGGCCGCAGCGTCACGCCGAACGAACACGCCATTGCGGCGCGCTTCGGCCTGTTCGACAACGCGTATACGAGCGGCGAGGTCAGCGCCCCAGGGCACATGTGGGCAGACGCCGCCTTCGCCAACGATTACGTGGAGCGCTTCTGGCCGCCATCCTACGGCAGCAGGCGGGAGGTCGACGATCTCTCGGTCGGCAGCGGTCCGCGCGTACCCGCAAATGGGTACCTGTGGGATTCCGCGAGCCGGGCAAACGTATCGTTTCGCGACTATGGCGAGTTGGTTGATCCCGAGGCGTTCCGGCCGGGACATTGGATTGCCGACGTCCCCAGTTTGAATGACCGCATCGACGCCTTGTATGCGGGATGGGATCTCGACTACAGCGACTTGGACCGCGTTAAGGAGTGGCGTCGCGACTTTGCCGAACGCGTAGCCGCGGGAAACCTTCCGCAGCTGGAGTTCATTTGGCTGCCCAACGATCACACGTACGGCAGCAAAGCCGGCAAATTGACTCCCGCCTCGTACGTGGCGCAAAACGACTATGCACTTGGCCAGATGGTCGACACGCTCTCACACTCGACGATTTGGAAATCGTCGGCGATGTTCGTCATCGAAGACGACGCCCAGGATGGTCCCGACCATGTCAGCGATCAGCGCACGACGATGTTCGTGATTTCACCCTACGCACGCGGCGGCGTGCGGCACGAGCACTACGCCACGGTCGGTATCCTGCGCACGATCGAGATCCTGCTCGGCATGCAGCCGTTGTCAACCTACGATGCGATGGCCGTGCCGCTCTACGGAGCTTTCGGTTTGACGGCCGACCTGCGCCCGTATGCGGCAATCCCGCCGATGATTGACGTTACGCTCCGCAATAGTAAGGTCGCTTATGGAGCAAACGCGAGCGCGCGGCTGGACTTCAGCCGTCCCGATGCCGTCGCCGGCGGCGTACTCGAGGACATTATCGCGCACAACCATCGCTGAGTTACCCCGCGCACGCAGCGATGCGCTTTTCCAGAAAACGCCGCTCGCTAGGGTTGCGCGCGAGCGTACGGGCCGCTTGAAAATGCTCGCGCGCGACGGCCCCTCTTCCGCGACGCCACTCGAGTTCGCCGCGCGCTGCGTGGTAGAACGGATAGCGCACGAGCCGATCGCGATCTCCGATGGCGTCGATCGCCTCCAGTCCGCGCTGCGGCCCACGCAACTGCGCGACCGCGATCGCCCGGTTGAGGGCGACGACCGGCGACGGCGCAATCGTCATCAGCGTGTCGTACAGCGACACGATCGCGCTCCAATCGGTGTCGTCGAAACGCGCTGCAGCCGCATGCACGGACGCAATTCCCGCTTCAACATGATACCGGCTTAGTTCCGAGCCAAATGCCGAACGCTCGAGCCAAGCGCGGCCGGTTTCGATCATTTTGCGGTCCCAACGCGTACGATCCTGATCGAGTAGCGAGCTCAGTTCTCCGGATGCGTCGAGCCGTGCCGGCAGCCGGGCAGCGTCGAGAAACATTAGCGCGCACAGGGCGCGAGTGGAAGGCGTGTCGCCGAGCGGATGTTCGGCGAGCAAGCGCGCCAGCCGGATGGCTTCGCGACACAGGTCGGCGCGCACGACGGAGCGTGCGGACGCACCGTGATACCCCTCGCTGAAAACCAGATAGAGGGCACGCTGTACGGCCGATAGCCGGCGTGAAAAGTCGGCGGCGCCGGCGATATCGAAAAGCCCTCCGGACCCCGCCAGCGACTTCTTCGCTCTCGTCAACCGCTTTTCGACGGCTGCATGCGAGCTCACGAAGGCATTAGCGATTTCCTGAACGCCGAATCCGCCGACGAGTTGAAGGACGAGCATCACTTGCGCCGTTTCCGGAAGCCGCGGATGGCAGCACGAGAACATCATGCGCAGCTGATCGTCGGGGATGCCGATTGGATCGAAGATCTCTTCCACCGCATTAGCGACGGTCCACTCGGTTTGTAACAACCGTCCGAGGTCCGGCGCGAAGGTGCGGGCGGTACGTTCGCGGCGCAGCACGTCGAGGGCGCGATTCTTCGCGGTTTTCATCAACCACGCCGACGGATTATCCGGAAGCCCGCGAAGCTTCCAGACCTCCAATGCGCGGCAGAAGGCGTCTTGGACGACGTCTTCTGCCAGCGCGAGGTTGTGCAGTCCGAACACGCGCGTGAGCGCGGCGACCATGCGTCCCGCTTCGTGGCGGAAGAGATGGTCGCTGGGTTCCACGTTACATGTCCATTTTCATGATCGGGCGCACCTCGACGCTACCGCCGACCTCGAGAATCGGGCAGCCGCGGGCAAGCTCGGCCGCGCGCGCGAGCGTATCGGCTTCCACCAGGGTGAATCCGCCGACGAGGTCCTTGGCTTCGGCAAAAGGACCGTCGGTGACGGTGCCTTTGCCGTTGACCACCTTACCTTCGCCTTCCAGCGGTTGGCCGGGATCTTTCAAGTTGCCGCTCGCCGTTAAGTCCTTCATCCAGTTAAGCCACTTCTGCATGATCTGCTGTGACTGCTCCGGGGTTCTGCCACGCTGGCCGCCGCGGTAGAGATAGAGAAATTCGCTCATGTGTGCCTCCTACAAGGGTGTTTGTGAGGACTAGACGTTTGAGCGACTCTGCGGCGGACATTTTCCTCCGGCGCCGCCGTGCACGCGGCCGGCACGCCGCCCCGGGTTCGATGCGCAAAATCAAACTTTCATTTCCTTTGGGCAGAGGCTGACGTTTGCTTCTCTGCCGCCGACGACGGTTTGGACCGCGTAGGTCCAACCGCGCATTCCCGCATGTGTCCCCGAAAGAACGGTCACGAGAAGATCGCGGTCCTCGTAGGTCGGATCGAACGCGACGACTTTGACGGTCGCGGATTTTTCGAGATCGGTTCCACCGTCGGGGTTGACCGCTCGTTGATTCGCGAGGGTCGCGCGCTGGCTGTCGACCGGCTTGAGCGTGAGGACGGTGCTTGGGGGGATCATCGGATAGACTGCGCCGATATCCGCATAACCGTGCCAGGATCCGTTTTCCGCGTGCACTCTTAGAAGCGTGTGAAGCTGGTTGTAGTTCGCGCCTTGCGGCGCAATGGCGTCGATCACCACGACCGTACCCTCTTTGCGACGGAAACACGCACCCTCGGTCTGTGCCTTGTACGCCGCCGGAGAATTGCAGACGATCGCCGTGGGTGCGTCTTCGCCGTCGGTCCCCAACAGCGCGCGAGTGCCTGGCGTTGCGTAGATCCACGCCGGCAAGTCTCGCGCTCGAACCGTAGAGCCCGCGCAGAACGCGACCCCTGCGAGCGCGCCGATCAGAATCGCTCGTTGCATAGCAGCGCCGCCATTTCCGCGTCAGCTAGCACGCGACGCTTACCAATCCCTACTCTCGTCGTTGTTCTTCGTCGTCCGTTCGTGCCGGACCCGAACGGACGAACCGACGCCGGCGCTGCGCTAAAGGGATGAACTCCGGCGCAGAGAACCTCCACGTGAATTTTCCTGATGTGCGTAGTTGAGGTGTCACGATCTTGCATAACCAGGCCGAAGCCGGCACGATGACCGAGTTCGTAAATCAACAGCTGCCTCCGTACGATCCGCACGACGTTAATCCGCCGGTCCGTCCCCGATTTCGCAGCCAGTTTGGCGGCTTGTGGACGGACTTGAGCAACGCCGACGCCGTGCTCGCAGGCAAGGTCGCAATCGGCGAAATCTCTCCGTCGGAGGGACGTCTCGTCACCGAATTCATGAAGAAAGGGTTCGTCTTACTGCCGCGAGCCGTTGATCTCAATTTGGTCGACCGGGTTCTCGAAGATATCGAAAGCATCACCGCCGGAAAGATCGAACGGAAGGCATCCTATTGGGACTCGACCGGACACCACATCGAAACGGCGACCCGCGAAAACACGCTGCAAAAAGAGGCGAAGATCCTCGACATGCACGAAGCGTCGGAGGCGGCTCAACGGATCATCTTTTCTCCCGCAATCTCGCGCTTCTTGAACCTCGTTTTCGAACGACCGGCGCTCGCGTTCCAATCGCTTGGATTTCTCCGCGGCTCGCAGCAGGGAGTGCACCGCGACACGGCCTTCGTTCGCGTCAGCTCGTCTCAGGAGTTCGTCGCGTCCTGGATAGCGCTGGAAGACGTTTCTCCCGGTTCGGGCGAGCTCGAATACTACGTTGGCAGCCACGCCCTTCCGGACTTCCTTTTCTCGGGCACCGATCGCTGGGTTAAGCCGGGAAACCCCGAGCTCGAGGGGTTCTCCGGGAGGCTGCACGCGATGGCCCGAGCGGCCAACCTGGAGTTCACGCAGTTTCGACCGAAAAAGGGCGACGCACTCATTTGGGCGGCCGAATTAATGCACGGCGGCTCGCCGATCGAAGATGAGAGCCGGACGCGTAAGAGCCTCGTGACGCACTATTGCCCGGTGGACCAGCATCCGATGTATTTTTACAAAGGCAATCAAGTGAAGCGGCCGTCGGTCGGCGGAAACTTTATCTGCGCGGAGCGCTGGTCGTAATAACGTAATACCCTGCTCGATTACTCGTCATCGGGCGGCTGGAGCGACGGACGTTCGTGCAGGAAGTGCGACGGCGGATATTTCGCCTGAATCGGCACGAACGGACGCGGTGACTGCGTAAAATCGAAGCTGTCGGCGATACTGTTGGCGCGCGCGTCGCTATAACCGAGCGATGCCAGCCCAAACGTCTGCTCCATGAACTTCAGGATGCTGCCGTACTCGTATTGGGTGTGGATGACTTGATTCTTGGCGTACGGCGAAATGATGATGCAGCCCACGCGGATTCCCAATCCCAAGAAATCCAACTGCGGCGGCGGAGCGTCGTCGTACCAGCCGCCCCAATCGTCCCACACGACGACGATCGCCGTCGAATCCCAGTATTGAGATTGGCCGATCGCATTGACGACGGACGCCACCCACGACGGGCCGGTATCGCTTTTCGAGCCCGGATGGTCGGAGTCTTTGAGATCGGGCACTACCCACGAAACCGATGCCAACGCCCCGTTTGGAGCATCCTTGAGAATCGTCGTTTGCGGAGAGATGATGTTGCGCTGCCAGTCCGGTCCGTTTCGCACGTTGCTGATAGCGTCGAACGTGGACCACTCCAATCCCCCGTTGTCGCAAGAGCCGGAGCAGCCGACGACCTTCGGCGCGTAATACTTCCACGAAACGGCGGCCGCGTCGAGCGTGTCGGCCATGGTGTTGAACTGCGTGAAGCAAGGGAAGGGGCCCTTGTTACTCACCTTTCGATTCGAGTTTACGGTCCAAGCCTTGGTGCCGTTGGGCGCATCGCATCCCCACGGGGTGTTGGTAGCCCAATCGACGATCGCGGTCGTTGGACTGACTTTGTCAGTTCCGGCGATGAGGTTTAAGTGTGCCGAAAAGCTGCCGCCGAACTCCGTCGGAAACATACGATCGGCGAGCGCGTAGGAACGCGCCATCGTCCAATACGGTTTGACGAGTTTGCGGTTCAGATACGAGTAGGGATACGTTGGAAATGACGGGTTGCTCACATCGAACCCATCCATTTTGCCGTTGTCCCAATCGACGATTGCCGGTGAGAATCCGTGACCTAAGCCGGGCCCCTTGAAGGTAGTCGGGCCGAGTTGCACCATCGTTCCATCGTGCTTGTATCCGAACGTCGGAGCGTCGGCACCCGGGAAGCCGGAGAAGATATTGACGAAGCTCCGATTCTCCTGAACGATGACGACGATATGTTTGATCTTGTTGCTCGAGCCCGAATGAAAGCGGATCGGCAACGAAACTCGTTGCGCCGGGCCGGCGATCGGGGCGACCGCCGTCGAGCCGGACGAAGAGCATCCCGCGGCTGCAACGGCCACCAGAGAAGCGCAGAGCGCAATCGATAACGGCCTCAAGGCCATACCATACCTCCGGAACGTGGCGTATCCGAAATGTTCGCGGGTCCGACAATCGCTACCCGCACTGGCGTGCCGCCGTTCTCTGCCCAGAAAGGGACTCGAACCCCCACGGTGTTGCCACCACTGATACCTGAAACCAGCGCGTCTACCAATTCCGCCATCTGGGCGCGGGACCCGACCCGATTCGTCCCGGCGCGGTAGGCCCCTCCCCCAATCCTGAGCGCTCGACGCGAGTCGCAACCGGCCGATTGGGCGCAGGGTCTTGAAGGACCGACATGGCCCTTGCCCTCGTAGAAATTGAATCGCCCGCGATCCTCGATCCGTACTCCGCAGCGGTAACCGCCGCAGCCGAACGCGTGAGCCCGGCGGTGGTGTGCATCGAAGTGCGCAACGGTCGCCACGGCGGCAACGGATCGGGCTTCATTTTTACGCCGGACGGCTTCGTTCTCACCAACAGTCACGTCGTGCACGGCGCCGAGCAAATCGGCGTCGCCTTACTCGACGGGCGCGAACTCGGCGCGACGCTCGCCGGCGACGATCCGCATACGGACTTAGCCGTGCTGCGCGTAGACGCTCCCGACCTCGCCCACGTTGCGCTAGGCGACTCCGCCGCGTTGCGCCCCGGTCAACTCGTCGTTGCCGTCGGCAACCCGTTCGGCCTCGCGTACACGGTGACGGCCGGGGTGGTCAGCGCGCTTGGACGCACGTTGCGCTCGCAGTCAGGTCGTCTGATGGACAACATCATTCAAACCGACGCCGCGCTCAACCCGGGCAATTCCGGCGGACCGTTGGTGACCGCGGCGGGCGAAGTGATCGGCGTCAACACGGCCGTACTTCCGGGCCAGGGGCTCTGTTTTGCGATCGCCGTCAACACCGCCAAGCACATCGCCGGGCTGCTGATGCGCGACGGGAAAGTGCGCCGCGGCTACCTCGGCATCGCCGGCCAGGATATCGTCTTGGCGGTCGCCGCTGCTCGCCGTTTCGGCCTCGACGACCGCCGGGCGGTCATGGTGAACACGGTCGAGCCCGGCAGTCCCGCCGACACCGCTCGCATCAAGCCGGGCGACCTGCTGCTGGCGTTCGAGGGCCGACGCCTGGCGGGCCTCGACGCCCTGCACAAGATTCTCACGAGCATCGACTTGAGCCGGCCGTATAAGCTCGACGTCCTTCGCAAGAGCGAGCGACTCGCACCGATAATCTTGCCGGTTGAGTCGCCACATGATCCGTAAACTTCTTCCGATCCTCGGCGTCACGTTCATCGACATCATCGGCTTCAGCATGCTGATCCCGATGCTGCCGTACTTCGTGACCCACTTCGGTGCGTCGCCGTTCGTCGTCGGCGTGCTCTTCGGGACGTTCTCGCTCTGCCAACTCGTAACGGCACCGCTGTGGGGGCACGTTTCGGATCGATTCGGGCGCAAGAGAGTCTTGATCGTGTCGCAAATCGGTGCGACCATAGGCTGGGCGATGCTGGCATTCGCACCAGGGATCGGGCTGGTCTTCGTCGCCCGTATCATCGAAGGCATTTCCGGCGGCAACATCAGCATCACGCAAGCGTACGTCGCCGATCTCGTCGAAGCAAAGGATCGCTCGCGGGCGTTCGGGCTGATCGGTGCCATGTTCGGCGCCGGCATGATCTTCGGACCGCTCGGCGGCGGCATTCTGTTCGCGCGTTTTGGCTTCGCCGCTCCCTTTTTGGCCGCCGCGGCATTACAACTCGCGACGCTCGTCATTACGATCGTCATGCTGCCCGAGTCCAGAACGCGCGGCGCGAGTGAAGAGCGCGTCGGGCTACGCGAGGTTATGACGAGCTTTCAGAAGCCGCGCCTGTCGCGAATCCTTTGGCAGAAGCTTGCGATATCGTTGGGCCTCTACGGATGGTTTGCGGTCATCGCGCTCTATTTGCAGCGCCAGTTGGGCTTTTCACTGACGCAAACCGACTACTTCTTCTCGGGATTTGCCATCTTTAACGTATTCGTGAACGTCTTCCTAATCGGGCGCATCTCGGCGTGGTTGGGCGACCGCACGATGTCCAACGTCGGCCTCGTCTCGCTAGCGGGCGCGTTCGCGTCGCTCCCATTCGTGCACGACCTGGCGATCCTGAGCTTGACGATGATTTTCTTCTCGTTCGGAATGGCGCTGGTAAATACGGGCATCACGGCCCTCATCAGCAACGCCGCCTCGGATCGAGAACAAGGCATCGTGTTGGGCGCCAGCTCATCGCTCGACTCGCTGTCGGGAATTCTCGCTCCGCCCGTCTCCACCGGATTGCTGGCCGGATTCGGTCCGGCATACGCAGGCGTCGAGTCGCTGACGTTCGTAACGCTCGCGCTTGCCATGGGTCTGGCCAACGCCCGCGGCGAGGGGCGCACGAACGTGCCGCCCGGCGAGGAGCCGCTGTTTACCAACGAAATAGAAACCGCGAAAGCCGAGAACCCCTGATTTATCCCAGCTCGTCGTCGATCTGGAATAAATCGGTAGTTCTCTAGGCTGCGGTCTTTTTGCGGCGTTTTGTTGCCGGTTTGTCCTGTGAGGCGGTGCGCCCGTTCGACGATGCGCGCCGCTTCTTGCTTTCTTCGAGGCTCTGCGCGAGCACGTCCATGAGGTTGACGACCTTGGCGCGCGGCGCGACCTTCTTGGCTTTCGGAAGTTCCTGACCGTTCGCGCGCGCGTCGATCATCGCTAACACTTCGTCGTGGTAACGGTTGGCGAACTTATCGGGCTCGAACGCGTCGACGCTCATCGTGTCGATCAGCATCTTCGCCATCTTCATCTCGGCTTCGGGAAGGTTTTCGCGATCGGGGAGCTCGAGCGTACCGGGTTCGATGATCTCGCTCGCCCAATGCATGAGCTCGAGGACCAGCGCGTCGTCGAGCGGCTTCACCGCGGCGATGTACTCTTTGGTACGGATGACGACGCGCGCAATGGCGACGCGATTGCTCGTCGAAAGTGCCTCGCGCAGCAGCGCGTAGGCATGTCGGCCTTGCTTGGTGGGTTCGAGGTAGTATGGCTTGTCGAAGTACATCGGGTTGATTCTATCGAGTTCGACGAACTCCAGAATGTCCACGGATTGCGTGGCTTCCGGATTGACTTTCTTGAAGTCGTCGTCGGTCAAGATGACGTACTGACCCTTTTCGTACTCGTAGCCCTTGACGATTTCGTCCCATGGCACCGGCTTGCCGTCGACGCTACAGACGCGCTCGTATTTGATGCGTCCTTCGTCCTTTTTGTGAAGCATGTTAAACGACAGTTCGTCGGATTTCACGGCCGTAAACAGCTTCACCGGTATCGTGACCAGCCCGAAGTTGATGGCCCCAGACCAAATTGCATGCGCCATAGTCTGCCTATTCTACCCGATTTGGCTGCCCGTGTCCCGGCGGCGGCCGGGGCGGGCTACGCCCAGAGCGTTTGGGCGCGGGCGATGGCCTCTTCGAGCCGCTGCTTCTTCCACGCAGCCCCCGCCCACACGTCCCCGCGGCCGTTGAGGCGCTTGCCCGTCGTCCGGATCGTGTACTTGCCGAACTCGTCCGACGGCGCAGCCGCACCTCGCTTACGCGCGAAGGCTTCGACCTCGGGCCACTCCAACGGCGTCGACACCGGCGCGCCGTCGCGAGCCCGTACCGAATACGGCACGACGTACGTTTTCCCGCGGCCGACCTGAACGAAGTCCAAGTACACGGCCGCCGGGTTGCGTTTACCGACCGAACGCGCAAGCGACACCAGATCGTCGCCGAGCTCGCCCGCAACGTGACGAGCCAGCAGTTCGGCAAATAGTTTCGCAGTTTCGTACGTATAACCGGCTGCCAGCGGAACGAAAACGTGCAGTCCCATCCCGCCAGAGGTCTTTACCAGCGATTGCAGTCCGATTGCCGCGAGAGCGTCGCGGATACTTAGCGTAACGGTGGCAAGCGTCTTGAGCGTGCACTTCTCCCCCGGATCGACGTCGAAGAAGACGAAGTCCGGCTCGTCGAGGGTTTTTACGCGCGACGTCCAGGCGTGCAGCAGAATCGACGCTAGATTCGCCACGTATACCAGCGTAGGTTCGTCGTTGCACACGACGTAGGTGACCTTCTTGCCGCCTTCGGCCGACGAGGCCGTCACTCGCGCGACCCAATCAGGTACGCCCTTGGGGAGGTGCTTCTCGAAGAATGAGAATCCGTCGATGCCGTCGGGGTAGCGTTGCAGCGTCAACGGCCGGTCTTTGAGATACGGTAGGATGACGCCGGCGACCGATCGATAGTAGTCGATAAGATCGCCCTTGGTGTATCCGTCGCGCGGCCACAACACTTTGTCGAGGTTTGAAAGCGAAAGACGGCGCGCGCCGACCGCCACGGCCGTTCGCTCGGGCGCGCTCACGAGGTTCTCCGGCGCGCGGGTAGTTCCAGCGTCACGTCTTTGGGCGCCTTGTCGGGCCGCAGGCCGACGAACGCGGGGTGGCGGAGCAGCGAATCGCGCGTCCATTCCGTAAAACGCACCTGGACGACCAACTCGGGTTTCACCCAGTGCGCCTCCATGTTGGCTTCTATCGAGGTGTCGAAGGGCGACGTCTTACGCGCAAGCCGCACCAGACGTGCGTGCAAATCTCGCAAGAGTTTTTGCGAGAAACCGGTGCCGACGTGACCCACGTAGCGAAACGCGGGGCCGTCGAACGCCCCCAGCAGCAAGGCGCCGAAACCCGTACGGCTTCCGCGGGGTTCAGTCCAGCCGCCGACCACGAACTCTTGATCGAGCTGCGCTTTGATCTTCACCCAATCGCGCGAACGCCGTTCTTGGTACGCCGACGACCGTTTCTTCCCGACGATTCCTTCGAGCTTACGCTTCTTTGCGATCGCAAACAACGAAGTGCCTTTACCGATGACGTGCTTAGAGTAGAGCACGATATCGTCGTCGCGAATCATCCGCTCGAGCAGCGCTTTGCGTTCCTCGAGCGGCGTCTTGCGCAAGTCGCGTCCGTCCGCATAGATCAGATCGAATGCAGCGAACGTCAGCGCCGCCGTGGTATTCTGCGAACCTTGAAGGCGCTGAAACTCCGACCGCCCGTCGGCGTCGAGACTGACGATCTCGCCGTCGACGACGATCGGCACGCTCTTGAACGCGTCGGCGAGGCCGCCCAAATCGGGAAAGCGCGCCAAAAAATCGATGTCGTTGCGCGAGGCGAGCGTCAGACCGCCTTTTTCGTCGATGGTGCAGATCGCGCGATAGCCGTCCCACTTGATCTCGAAGAGCCAATCGTCGTCGTCGAACGGTTCGTCGATCAAAGTCGCGAGCATGACCGATTTTAGCTTTGGCAGCGGGTCGCGCTTTACGCGCGGCGGCAGCCGTGGCGCGGTCGCGTGTCGCGCCTTTTGCTTGGAGTTCCAAATCTTTGCACGAGGATTGCGTGCGACGTCGTCGAGCGTCTTGCCGCTTTTCACCGACTCGGGATGGTCGGCGGGATCGTATTTTTGGTCGGTGTATTGATCGCGGTCTTTGACCAGCAGCCAAGGGTCGCCGTGCTCGCCCTCGCGGCCTTTGATTCGAACGAGCGTGAACTCGCCGCGCAGTTTCTTGCCTTGCAGGACGAACTTAATTTTTCCGCCGGCAATCTCGGCGGCCGGGTCGTCGCCTTCGGCCAGGGTGTACGTGCCTTTATCCCAGACGATCACGCTGCCGGCGCCATACTGACCGGCCGGGATATTGCCTTCGAAATCGCGATAATCGAGCGGATGGTCCTCAACGTGCATGGCAAGCCGCCGGTCCAGCGGCGCGAGCGTCGGTCCCTTGGGCACCGCCCACGATGCCAGTACGCCGCCCGCTTCCAAACGAAAGTCGTAGTGCAGGCGCGTCGCACGGTGCATCTGCACGACGAAGCGCAGCCGCTTGCCGGGCTCGACTTTTTTTCCGCTAGGCTCGGGCGTCAGCGCAAAGTCGCGCTTTTTCTTGTACGTATCCAGCTCGCCGGGCGGCCGGCTTGGCTTCTTTGACGAAGGCGGCATCGTCCGGCACGTTCGACGCTCGGCTCCCGCTCCACCCTTGCAGCGCGATCCGGCCTCGCGTCGAACCGGCAACCGCGTAACGTGTGGAGTCTGATCGGTCTCTTCGTCGCCATCGTCGTCGCTGCAATCGCGTGGCAGCGCAGCCGCCGCAGCAGCGGCGGTTACTACGACGCCCAGATCTATGCGATGACGGCTCGCACGCATCGCGGCTATGCGCTCGCCAGCCTGGCGTTTGGCGCCTTCTTTGCGACGACGTTCGTTTTGAGACTCGACTCGGCAGGCGTCGCCGGATTGGCGCTGTATGCGGTGATTGCCGTATTCTACATCGCTTCATTCCTGCGAGGAGCTTCGGACGAGGATGAGTGAGTTTCGCTTCTCTCCGCGCGCAAATCGTGCCGCCGAGATCGGTTGGATGCCGTGGGGGCCCGAGGCGTTCGAACGCGCGCGCTCGCAAGACAAGCCCATACTGCTCTCGATTTCGGCGGTGTGGTGTCATTGGTGTCACGTCATGGACGAAACGTCGTATTCGGATCCGGACGTGATCGCCGCCGTCAGCGAACGCTTCGTTCCGATTCGCGTCGACAACGATCGCCGCCCCGACGTAAACGCGCGTTACAACATGGGTGGATGGCCGACCACCGCGTTTTTGGCGCCCGACGGCACGACGCTCACCGGAGCCACCTACCTGCCGCCCGACCAGATGCGGCGGGCGCTGGACGAAATCGCCCGGTTTTACGCCGAAAACAAGGCGGACATCGCCGGGCACGTTTCGCAGGTGGAGTCGCGGCGTACCGACTACGTTCCGAGCTCGCGCACCGACCTGCGCGAAGGCATGATCGTGCGCTTAGTCGAGCAACTCACCGAGACGTACGACGAACGATACGGCGGTTTCGGTGACGCGCCGAAGTTCCCGCAGCCCGAAGTGCTCGAATTTCTGTTCGCGGAGTGGCGCTTTGGCGGCGACGAACGGCTTTACGCGATGGTCGCGACGACGATGCTTGCGATGGCGCGTGGCGGCATGTACGATCACGTCGAGGGCGGATTCTTTCGCTACTCCACCACCCGCGATTGGTCGGTTCCGCATTTCGAAAAGATGGCGGAAGACCATGCCGGGCTGTTGCGCGTCCTCGCGCAGCTCGCCGTATTCGCGCCGACGGACGACGTTCGCGCGACCCTCGTTTCCACGGCGCGCTACGTCCGCGACGTGCTCCGCGACCCGGCGACCGGGTTTTATGCCGGTAGCCAAGATGCCGACGAAGAGTATTTTGGGTTACCGCTCGAGGAGCGCCGGCAACGTGAAACGCCCTTCGTCGACCGCACGTCGTACACCAACTGGACTTGCGCGCTCGCCGGCGCCTGGTTTCTGTCGGCGCGAGCTCTCGACGACGATGCGATGCTCGCGCAAGCGTGTCAAACGCTCGACAACGTCCACGATCGTTTGGCCGACGCCGACGGCCTCCTGTATCACTTCGTCGTGCCGGGAGGCGAACCGCAGGTGCGCGGACTGCTGGCCGATCAGGCAGCCTATCTGCGCGCCCTACTCGACGCGCATGAGACGTCGGGCGAGGCGCGTTACCTCGCGCGCGCGCAAACGTTGGCCGAGCGCATCCTCGAACGGTTTGAAGCCGCCGACGGCGGTTTTTACGATCACCTTCCCGTCGAGGCACAGCTCGGGCGTCTCGAGATTGCCGACCGCCCGATCGTCGAGAACGCGCTGTTGGCCGAATCGCTCCTGCGCCTGAGCGTTCTCGCGAACGAGCCGAAGTACCGCGACCATGCCGGGCGAGTCCTCACGCTGTACGCTCGAACCTATGCGGCCGCAGGCTCTTTTGCCGCCACCTACGGCCGGGCGCTGCGGCGCTGGCTCTCGCCCGAGTTATCGGTCCGAGTCGTCGGCGAGGCGGCGGCTACCGACGCGTTCCGCGAGGCCGCCCTGCGCCTGCCCTCGCCGGCCGTGGTCGTTCGGAGCGTGCCCACGCAGGCGGCCGAGCTTCTCGGGCTGCCGGCGGAGCCGCAGCCGGCGGCCTACGTGTGCGCGGGTACGGCCTGCGGGCAACCGGTTCGCGATCCAGCCCGCCTGCGTGAGGCCTACGACCGCCTCACCGCGGCCGCCCAGAAACGCTGAAACACGGCGACCCTCGGCGCGTATGGAACGGTGGAGGACAACAACGTGACAC
The DNA here is from genome assembly GCA_963786105.1 of Vulcanimicrobiota bacterium. Lineage (GTDB taxonomy): Bacteria > Vulcanimicrobiota > Vulcanimicrobiia > Vulcanimicrobiales > Vulcanimicrobiaceae > Tumulicola. Next base: position 129,905 of record CAWAXX010000014.1, on the reverse strand, counting down.
CGTACGCCCAGATGATCGCCGTTCAGATGCGCCCCGAGGCCCAGGCAACGTTTGCCTACGAGTATCAGCGCTACGCGAAGGATCCTACTTTGGCGTTCGTGCTGACCCTGGTTCTGGGCATCGTCGGCGGCGAGTCGTACTACCTTGGCAACTACGTGCGCGGTATTCTGATGTCGCTGGCGCTGTTCACCGGCGTCGGCCTTTTCGTGACGATCCCCATGTGGATCGTCCGCTGCTTCACCATTCAAAACGAGTGTGAGTCGTACAACGACTGCATCGCGTACTCGCTCGCGCTTCGCTACTGGCCCTACGAGGCGCGCACCAACGAACAACCGCCCGCGCCGCCCGCCGCCCCGCAACCGACGCGCACGCGTTCCCACATCGGCGGCCTACCGATGACCACCCGCTAGTATTACTCCGTCATCCGCAGCGAAGCGCCGCAGGCGCGCAGTCGACTCGCGGTGTCACGCTCTTACGTTCGAACGTAGGCGTTCCAGTACCAGCAGCCCCAGAAACCCACGCCTACGGAATAGGCGATGAGAACGTATCCCCACGGTGGAAACCGCTTTCGCACTGCCAGCATCATGAGCGCGATCAGGAATGGCTCGAAGTCGAGCGCATGGCGCATGCCGAACTGCGCGAACCCGTTTACGTAGTAGAGAAAGTTCGGCACCGCCGCAACCAGCGCAGCGGTCCAGAGGGCTAGGACCCAGCGCAACGGATTACGCGCGAAAAACGCCAGCACGAGTGCCGGCGACGTCCAGGTGAGCGCGACGCCGGAATACTCCGGACGAAGATACGGAAACTCCGGCAAGCGGGTCGCGCCCTGCACGAAGAACGACGTGACTTGGTACGGCAAATAGGCTAGCCGAAAAGGCGAACCGGTCGGCAATCCCGCCTGGTCCTGGTGGTACCACGTCGTGTAGCCGATGTCGGTCCACGTGCCCCAACGCGCGCGGTTGTAGAGCGCCCAGAGCGCGGCGACGGGAACCAAAACCGCCGCAAAGCCGGCGAGCGTCGCGCGCCACTGCGGACCGATCGCGAGCGGTTTGTCCGGATCCCTCGCGCAAAGATACGCGTAGACCGGGAGCGTTAAGATCAGCGAAAAGCGAGATTCGAACGCGCAGGCCGCCCACAGCGCGACCAGCCACGCCCGCCGGGCGCCGGCCAGTTCGACGAGCGCCAGCAACGTAAAGCACACCGCCGAAACGTGCGCGATAAACCAAACGTCACCGAGCATCGCGCACCAAAGCAGATCCGTGCCCGCCAACAGAAATGCGCAGATCCACGCGTTGCTCGACGGCGGCAAACCAAATCGTTCGCCGAGCTCCCACGCCGCGCCGATGGCCACGCCGGCCAGCAGGATCGACAGCAGCGTCTGATTCGCGTGCACGCCGAAGAGCGCGACGTAGGGCAGCAAAAGGATTGCCGGCAGCGGCGCTTCGATAACGTAGTGCCGGCCGCCGTACCCCAGCGCATCGATGTAGTCACCCGGCCAATCGATCCAAGCACGTCCGTGCAAGAACGCCTGCGACAGCAGAACGAAGTTGTCGTACGGCGTCGCACGCAGGTGCGAAACGAGCGCGGTGACGATCAAGGCAGCGAAGCCGGCAATGTAGGCAGGCTTGACGCGCATCACGGGGGCGGGCTGGCGGCCGGAAGCGGTTTGGGCGGCTGAAACGTCGAGGGCGGCAGTGCTTCGGGAAACCGGTAATCACCCCACGTGATGCGCTCCCGAGCCGGTTTTCCTTTGACGCTGGCGTCGACGGTTGCCAGCACCGGCAGCCAATACTGCTTGAACGGTGCGTAAACGACTTCGCCGGTTCCCTTAGCATCCGGCCCGATCGTCGCAAAGTGCACTACTCGCGGCAAGAACCGCGAACCGTCGATCGTCATCCGATCGACCGACGCGCCAGGTTGCCGCACCAGCGGCGTTACCTCGTAGATATAGTCGAAACGCTGACCTTCTTTGGCGGAGCGCAAGAACAGTATCTGGTACTCACCCGATCGCGGCGCTAAACGGGCAACCAGGTAGCGGTCGTCGCGACGCGAGAAGCGCACGATTTTTCGCGCGAGCGCTATCCCGTCGACCGCCAGCGTTTCGTCGCGAACTTCCGGCCCGCTTCGAAAAATCGTATGCCGCTGCTCGATATTGCTCGGCCCTACCTGCGAGACGGTGTACGTAAAGACGACGTTCTTAGGAATCGGCACGGCGTCGATGGCGAGCGCGTATCGCTGCAGAACGTATTGCGAGTCGAGCGGCGATGCAAGCGGCGCGACGGCACCGAGCAAAACGCTCGCGCCGGCCAACGCCGCGAAGCGTCGCAAGCGGTTCACGCCAAGACCGCCTCGCGAATTGCTTGCAAGGCAGCGCCGGCACCATCGACGTCCTTTCCGCCGCCCTGCGCTTGCGCTGGCTGGCCACCGCCCTTGCCGCCGATCAGGGGCGCCGCTAGTTTCACCAAGTTCCCGGCGTGCAGTCCCGCTTTCACCAGATCGTCGCTCGCGCTGACTAGCAGGTTGACGCTGTCCCCATCGATGCCGGCGAGCGCGATCGCCCCGCTCGGCAGCCGGCTGCGAATCGCATGCGTCAACTGACGCAGCGCATCCGCGTTGGCTTCGTGCACGATCGCGCCCACGAACGTGCGCCCGCCTTTGCGCTCGGCTTTTTCCACGTACGCCTGCGCGTCGGCGGATGCCAGGCGCGCTTTGAGCTGCCCGAGCGCCGTTTGCAGGTCTCGCACTTCGCGCTGGAGCTTTCCGACGCGCTCGCCCAACTCGTCGGGAGAGGTTGCAAGCGACGAAGACAGGCTCCCCACCAGATCGCTTTGTCGCTCGACGAACTCCTCGGCCGCCTGCGAAACGCACGACTCGATGCGGCGAATCCCGCTGCCGATCGAAAACTCCGAAAGAATCACAAACATTCCGAGCTCGCCGGTGGAGTGCGAGTGCGTACCGCCGCAGAACTCCACGGACGGGCCGGCGCTGACGACTCGAATTTGGTCGCCGTATTTCTCCCCCGCCATCCAAATCGCGCCGGTGCGCTTGGCCTCTTCCAACGGCAGAACGCGGGTCACCAGATGCGAATCGTCGCGGATCATTTCGTTCACGCGTCGCGCCACGGCGCGCTTCTGTTCGCCGTTCAGCGCGCCGCCGCCCCATCGGAAGTCGAATCGCATTCGATCGATTCCCACCCACGAGCCGGCCTGGTTGACGTCGTCGCCGAGCACGTCTTTGAGGGCGCGCTGGAGCAGGTGCGCCGACGTATGATGGCGTCGGATTTCGCGGCGCCACCATTCGTGCACGGCGGTGCGAACCCGATCGCCGTTCGCAATCCTTCCCCTAGCGACGACTCCTTGGTGCGCGATCGCCTCGCCCAGAAACTGCGTATCGCGCACCTCGAACGTGCCGTCGGGCCCGACGATGGTTCCGCGATCTCCGATCTGCCCGCCGCGTTCGGCATAGAACGACGACGCATCGAGAATCAGCGTGCCTTCTTCGCCTTCGTTCAACGCCGCAACGGGCCGCTCGCCCTCGAGCGCGGCCACCACGTTCCCGGTGCCTTCGAGCCCTTCGTAGCCGGTGAACTCGCTTTCGATCGCGGGTACGTCGGTCACGGCGACCTCGGCTCGCTTGGACGCGGCGTCGCTGCGCGCGCGCTCGCGCTGTTCGTCCATGAGCCGCTCGAATCCGGCGGCGTCGACGGTGACGCCGCGTTCGCCCGCGACCTCGCGCGTCAGCTCGATCGGAAAACCGTATGTGTCGTGAAGTTGAAACGCCGCGTCGCCGCAAAGCGCCTTCGTCCCATCGGCGGTCGCATCGTCGATCAGCCGATCGAGCATCGTCATCCCGCGCTCGAGGGTACGATCGAACGTGCGCTCCTCGCTCATGAGCGCCGACGCGATCCGCGCTACGTTCTGGCGCAGTTCGGGATACCCGGCTTCGAGCGATGCGACGACCGCCGGAACCAAATTGGTAAGAAAGCCGTCGGGATACCCGAGCAATCGTCCGTTGCGGATGGCACGCCGAATGAGAAAGCGTAGCACGTAGCCGCGCTCGGTGTTCGACGGATAGACGCCGTCGTTAATCAAGAACGTCACCGCGCGAGCGTGATCGGCGATAATGTTGCGCCGCACGTGCCGTTCGGCCTCCAGCAACGAGGTTTGTCCGACGGCGGGTTGAGCCGCCACCAAATCGGTAAAAAGGTCGGTGTCGTACATCGAGGCCTTGCCGTTGCAAATGGCCAGCATGCGCTCGAAACCGGCTCCGGTGTCGATCGCCTTGCGCGGAAGTTCGCCGAGCGTACCGTCCGAGGTCCGGTTGTATTGCTGGAACACCACGTTCCAAAACTCGACGAAACGATTGCCCTTGTTCGGACCGTCGTCATCGGGACCGCTCGCGTACCGCTCGCCGAGATCGTAGAAGAGCTCCGTGCACGGCCCGCACGGACCGGTCAGGCCCATCGTCCAGAAGTTGTCGTCGTCGAAACGCGTGATGCGCGAGCTCTCGAGTCCGACGTCCCGGGTCCAAATCTGCTCGGCTTCATCGTCACCGGTGTGGACCGTGACGTACAGACGCGCGGGATCCAGACGAAGCACGGTCGTTGAGAACTCCCACGCCCACGCGATCGCTTCGCGTTTGTAATAGTCGCCGAAACTGAAGTTGCCGAGCATCTCGAGAAAGGTGCCATGACGTCCGGTTCGTCCGACGTTTTCAATGTCGCTTTTGGCGCCGGCCACCCGCAAGCAGCGCTGAATCGTCACTGCGCGCGGCGCCGGAGCCGGCTGCTCCCCAAGAAAAATCGGGACGAACTGTTCCATGCCCGCGATCGTAAAGAGCGTCGTCGACATTTCATGGGGGACGAGGCTCGCCGGCGGCAGCAGCCGGTGCTGCTTGGCCACAAAGAAATCGATCCAGGCTTGGCGGAGTTCCTGACTTTTCATTTCAACGGGAAATGATAGCAGAAACCGGGCCGCCGCTCCTGGGCCTTGGTCGGATTAGCGTCCCTCGACTACGCGGGCGCTCCGCTCACGAGGACGCGGGGCCTTACTCCGCCAGGACGGATCGGAGCTTCTCCAACGCCTTTGCTTGGAGACGCGAGACGTGCATCTGCGAGACGTTCAACCGCTTGGCGATCTCCGTTTGCGAGACCGACTCGTAGAAGCGCAGGTAAATGATCACGCGCTCGCGGCCCGACAGCACGCCGAATGCGCGCTCGAGATTGGCCCGGTCTTCGAGCAGTTCCAGTCCGCGCATCCGACACGCCGACGGTGTCGGAGAGGGTTTGCGTCTTCCGGTCCGTTTCGCCGGAGACTTCGCTGTCGAGCGACAGGAGGTTGTATGCCTGTCCGAGTTCCTGCGCCTCCAGAATTTCTTCTTCGCCGGCGGATAGCGCGGCGGCGAGCTCGGCAACCGTCGGACTGCGGCCGAGTTCGATCGCCAGCTTGTCGCCGGCGCGATTCACTGCGAGGTTGAGCTCTTGCAGACGACGCGGTACTTTGACCGCCCAACCCTTATCGCGAAAGTAGCGTTTGATCTCGCCAACGATCGTCGGCGTCGCGTAGGTGGTGAACTCGACCCCACGCTCCGTATCGAAACGGTCGATCGCCTTGAGCAACCCCACCGTCCCTACTTGGACTAAATCGTCGAGCGGCTCGCCGCGGTTCGCAAACTTCACCGCAAGAAATCGCGCCAGGTTCAAGTGCGCGACGACCAGCTCGTCGCGCAACCGCTCGTACTCGGAGTCCGGCTCGCCACCGTCTTGCGCCAGCCGCTCGCGCACCGCGATAAAGCGCGTGAAGAGCGCTCGCGTGCGTTCGCGATCCGGACGCGAATCAATCCGTTCCTGCACTTCAGCCGGGGCGACCGGGGAGTTTTTTCACCATCCGCAGGTCGGTGCCCAATTCCGGGTGGACGTCGTAACTCACTTCGTCCATTAGCGTACGAATCAAAAACACGCCGAGTCCGGCAACGCGCGCCTCGTCGAAATCCATGCTACGGCTCGCATCCGTGTGCGGCACCTGGCGCCCCGCGTCGTGCACGCGCAGGTACAGAGCGTCAGCCGACACCTCGCAGGTTACTTCGATAAACTCGCCGTGGCCGTCGTGCTGGATTACCGCGGTGCACGCTTCGGCTACGGCGAGCTTCACGTCTTCGATATCTTCGATCGAAAACTTGAGCCGGTTGGCAACGGCGGCCGTCGCAAGGCGAATCAGCGCTACCCACTCCGCCTTGCTGGGAACGCGCAACTCGACGATTTCACGCACCGATTGGCGTTCGATGGCCGGATTCACACCAAAGCCTTCATCGCCGCCTCTTCGCTATCGAAGATACCGAAGATCTTGACCAGACCGGTGATGTCGAAGATTTTCTTGATCTGCGGATTGGTGCACACGAGATTCACCGAGCCGCCGTGCTCGCGCACGCGTTTCAATCCGCCGATCAACACGCCCAAACCGGTCGAATCGATGTAGCGAACCTTTTCGAGATTGATGACCAGATGGTACACTCCTCGATCGATGAGCTCGCCGATCGAATCTTTTACCTTCGGCGACGTGTACACGTCGATTTCTCCGCTCAAATCGACCACATAGCAGTCTCCGGGCGCCTCGCGGACGTGCACTTTGATATCCAAGATCACTGCTCCCGGGCCTGTTGCGTCAGTTCGTCGTGCGCCCGTGCAGCGCTGCTCTTCCCCTCGTCGACGGCCGCATCGACGTTCGCTCGTGCGCTATCGACCACGTGTTTTCCACGTTCGTAGAGATCCGACGCGCTCGATTGCCACTGCGAGGTGACGTCGTTGACCTTACCGCGCAAATCGTCGGTCGCGTCCTTGGCGAGATTGCCGGCTTCGCGCGCTTTGCCGACGAGTAAGTCGCGCGTTTCTTCCTGCGTGAGAAGCACTGCCGCCGCACCGCCGACGATCGAACCTAAAAGAAAACCGGCGAAGAATCCTCCGCCTCTGCCGTTAGCCATAAAAACCTACTCCTGTTGGGATTGGTCAGTTGCCTTCTTTCCCGTTACCAGACGCCGCAAACCACTGCTGATCCCGGTAATGGTCGTGCCGACGTTGACGATTGCCGGCGTCAGCGCGTCTTTGGCGAGTTGCGCCGTCTGCGAAACGCTCCCCGCAACGTCCTCGAGCGAGCTCGCAACGCCGCTCAAGCGCGCCAGCGTCCGGTCGGCGGTATCGGCGATCCCGTCGACGTGACCGAGGGTCTTCGCGACCGGTTCGCCCAAGTTTTCGAGTTGCCGGTCGACGCCGTCGAGGGTGACGTTCACGCGCGAGAGCGTCTTCGCCAATGCCAGCATGCCGATGAGAACGCCGATGCCGGCGAGCAGCACCCCAACCCCGGCTAAGACATCCAGCACAAGGACCCCGATTACCGTCGAATTCACAGCCAATTTCTCCATTTGCGCGCGCAAGCGTCAGGCAACCGAGCGCTGCCGATTCGGGCCTCCCTCTCAGTATCCCCTTTCTCGTGCCAATACTTACGCAGGAGTTTCGGCCGGCCGGCGCAAGGCGGCCGCGACCGGCGGCAGGATCGCTAAGACCCGGTCGATTTCGGCCTCGGTCGTTGGCCCGCCCAGGGAAAAGCGGATGGTGGCCTCCGAATCGACGCCGGGGCGAAGGGCGGCGATCACGTGACTCGGCTCCAGCGTGCCCGACGTGCACGCGCTGCCCGCCGAAACCGCGACGCCTTCCAGGTCGAGCCGCATCAGCAACGCTGCGGGATCGATGCCGGCAAAGCTCGCGCTGGAGATGCTCGGCAGCCGTAACGCTGCGCTCGCGTTGATGACGATGTCCGGAATCGCGGCCGTCAGGCCCGCCTCGAGGCGATCGCGCAGAGCACCGATCCGCAACGACTTCGCCGCCCGCTCCGTCGTCGCCAGCTCCAACGCGGCGGCCGCACCGACGGCACCGGCGACATTCTCGGTTCCCGACCGCCGTCCGAACTCTTGACCGCCTCCGGCGATCACCGGCACGATCGGCGTGCCGTGGCGCACGTACAGCACGCCGACGCCCTTTGGGCCGTAGAACTTGTGGCTCGACAACGATAGCAGATCGACGCCGAGCGCTCGCATGTCGATCGGTAACCAGGCGGGTGCCTGCACGGCGTCCGTGTGAAAGAACGACGCCGCGTTCGCGTGCGATTTCGGCAAAGCGGTCGATCGGCTGCACGGTCCCGATTTCGTTATTGGCGTACATGATCGAAGCCACCAACGTGTCCTTGCGAATTGCCGCGGCAAACTCGTCCGGATCGACGAGGCCTCGCGAATCGACGCGCAACACGGTGACGTCGCAGCCCGCTTCGCGCAGGTCGCGGGCCGCATGCAAAACCGCGTGATGCTCGATCGCGCTCACCACGACGTGCCCTTTGCCGCCAAGCGCACGCACGACGCCGCACAGCGCCAGGTTGTCGGCCTCGGTCCCGCTGCCGGTAAACGTAATTTCCTTTCGCGACAGCGCCGAGCGCCGACGCAACGCGGTCGCGAGCGTCGTCGAGTAGTGCGCGCGTCCGGCGGCCTTCGGCGTGCAGCGAACTCGGGTTGAAGTTGGCATCGCAAACGGCGGTTTGCATCGCATCGATGACCTCGGTCCTCAATGGCGTCGTGGCGGCGTAGTCGAGGTAGATTCGCTCCAAATTTTTTCGACTCACAGGGCGCTCCCAGCGTGGGGTTTTATCATAACTCTCGTGCGAAGCTCCAACGCACAACTCCGAGAAGTAGCAACGGGAAAAGAGGCGGTTCGAGATTACTCGACCCGCCTTTTTTTTAACCTCTCGGCGATGGCCGACTCGTCGCCTGTTTTGCCGGGCGAATAGTAGCGGCGCTTGCTCAAATTTTCCGGAAGATTGACCTGCACGACGTCATAATCGTCGTGCGCGTAGTGGTAGTCCTTGCCATAGCCGAGTCCGCGCATCAATCCGGTCGGCGCATTGCGCAGAGTGCAGCGGTACGGGATCGTTCCGGGTTTCCCGCACGTCTTCCATCGCCGCCCCGTAGGCGCGGCCGACGCTATTGCTTTTGGGCGCTGCAGCCAGATAGAGCGTCGCGTGCGCGAGCGGAAAGAAGCCTTCGGGCATTCCGACGAAGTGGACTGCCTGTTGCGCGGCGATCGCCACCTGCAGGCCGCGCGAATCGGCCAGACCGACGTCTTCCGAGGCGAGAATCACGAGACGTCGCGCGACGAAGAACGGATCTTCGCCGCCGTCGAGCATGCGTGCGAGCCAATAGACGGCGGCGTCCGGATCGCTGGCTCGCACCGACTTGATGAACGCGCTGATGGTATCGTAGTGCGCTTCGCCGCCTTTGTCGTAAACCGAACCCCGGCGCTGCATCGCCTCGGTAACCAGCTGCTTCGAAACGTCTCGAATCCCGTCGCGCTCGGGCGCCGAAGCGGCGGCAAACTCGAGAGCGTTGAGCGCCGACCGCGCGTCACCGTTGGCCAGTCCGGTCAGCGTGACTCTGGCGGCGTCGTCGAGACGCACGTGCAGCCGCCCGAGACCGCGTTCGGAATCGGCCACCGCGCGATCGACGATTCTTCCCACGTCTTCGTCCGATAGGTGCTTTAAAACGAAAACGCGCGCGCGAGACAACAGCGCGGAATTGACTTCGAACGACGGATTCTCGGTGGTCGCGCCGATGAGCGTAATCGTACCGTCCTCAACGTAGGGCAGCACCGCGTCCTGTTGCGCTTTGTTGAAGCGGTGAATCTCGTCGATGAACAGCACCGAACGGCGTCCGCCACGACGGCGCACTTGCGATTCGCTAACGATGCGACGCAAATCGGCAACGCCGGCGCTGACGGCCGAGATGCGCTCGTAATGCGAGCCGGTCATGCGCGCGACCAACTCGGCAAGCGTGGTTTTTCCGGTACCGGGCGGTCCCCACAGAATCATCGACGGCACCGCGTCGTTTTCGATCGCGCGACGCAGCGCTCGTCCGGGACCGAGGATGTCGTCTTGTCCGACGAACTCGTCGAACGTCCGCGGTCGCATCCGTGCTGCCAGCGGCATCGAGTCGGGCGACTCGAAGAGCGACCGCGTCAGAGGTTCCTCAAGCGCGGGGCGGCGCCGGTGTTGCGGCCGCCGGTTTGGTGAGAGGATTCTTCGGCACGTTGAGCGGCTTGGGTGTGGCCAGACCGCGGTGCAGCTGTCCGGGAAACTGCATGGTGACGTTGCCTGAGGCGTGGGCCTTATCGGTGACGGTATTGTACACGACGTTCTGTGCGTTCACCTTGCGCATGCCCTGCACGATGCGGACGTTCCCTTGCAAGAGTAAGTCGTGAGTGGCGTCGTTGAGCGTACCGTTGTCGGAATCGACGATCGTATCGGCTTGCACGTAGTGCACGTTGCCGATCGCTTTGTACACCTTGGCCGATCCGTCGATTTCGGCTTTGTCCGCGGTCAGCGTCGAAGGACCGTTGGAGTTGTCGCCTCCGGCGCCGATACCGCCGTAACTGCCCTGCGAGTCGTGCATCACGACGTGCCCGACGAGATTCACGATCTGCGTCTTGTAGTTGCCGTTGGCGCGGTCGGCGGTGACGTCGCCGCCTTCGCGCGTCATGACGACTTTAGCGGGCGTCGAGAAGTCGCCGGTCTTGAAGTTCGCATCGACCGAACTCGCGTGCACCGTCCAGACGCCTAAGTCGAACGCCGCGCCGGCGCCGGCCGGGGCCGCCGGTGCGGGCAACCGTGCGGGCGGCCGGTGCAACGGACGGTGGACTCTGTCGCGGGGCCGCGGTGGGCGCGGGCAATGGCGACGCTGCCGATGCAAACGCCGTCGCAAGGCCCACGGCGGCAACGAGTCCGGAAATGGAGCGAATCATGATGGTCGGCTGCGCACCTTTATCGTAGGACGTTCGATCGGGCCCAAGAGTTCCGCGAGGCGCCCCGCCCGGATCACACCCTCGCGCAATAAACGCGCGTGCGAACCGGTGAGATCGACGATGGACGATTCGCTGTCGTAGTGAGTCGGTCCGTGCTCGACCAACAGATCCGCCGGCGGCAGCATCGAACGATCGTCGTCGCCCAGATATCGCGACTGTCCGCTTCGATTCACCGTGGTTCCGGCCAGAGGCCCGCAGCGCTCGAGCAGCGCTCGAGCGAACGGGTCGTCCGGAACGCGAAACGCGAGCGTTTGCAATCCGGCGGCGAGCTCGTCGCTGATAAACCGCGGCTTGCCGACCAGTAGGATAACCGGACCCGGCAGGAGCCGTTTGGCAGCGATCACAGCCAACGGATTATCTCCGGCGTACTCTAGGAACTCCTGAGCCGATCGCCACGTGCATCGTGAGCGGGCGGTTGTCCGGGCGGCCCTTCGCCGCATAGATGCGGTCGATTGCTTCGGAGCGATAGGGGTCGCACCCGATCCCGTAACTGGTGTCGTTTGGGAAAATCACCGTTCCGCCGGCGAAGACGGTTCGCGCGACCGCCTCGATAACGTCAGCCATCGCCTCAGTGCGCGCGTCGAGAACCGTGCCGATGCTCATCCTAAGAGACCCCGTTCACACGCGAACGCGGGATCCCGTTCCGATGGCGACGCACGAGAGCGGATCGTCGGCGACGATCGCCGGGACTCCCGTCACTTCCGACAGCAGCTTGTCCAGCCCGCGCAACAACGCGCCGCCGCCGGTGATAATGATTCCTCGATCGATGATGTCGGCCGAAAGCTCGGGCGGCGTCTTCTCGAGCACCGCTTTCACCGCTTCGACGATCGCGCCGATCGGCTCCGAAAGCGCCTCGCGAATCTCCTCGCTGGTGATCTTCACGGTCTTCGGTAAGCCGTTGATCAAGTCGCGTCCGCGGATTTCCATCGCCAGCTCTTGCTCGAGCTTGTAGGAAGATCCGATTTTAATTTTGATCTCTTCGGCCGTTCGCTCGCCGATCATCAAGTTGTAAACGCGCCGAATGTACCGTACGATCGCTTCGTCCATCTTGTTGCCGGCGACGCGAATCGATTGCGACACGACGATGCCGCCCAGCGAAATCACCGCGACGTCGGTCGTCCCGCCGCCGATATCGACCACCATGCTGCCCGAAGGACCGTCGATGGGTAGCCCGGCTCCGATTGCGGCCGCCATCGGCTCCTCGACGATGTCCACGTCGCGCGCACCGGCGAGTTTGGCAGCATCTTTGACCGCACGCTCTTCGACGCTCGTAATTTCCGCCGGTACGCAAATCGTCACGTGCGGTTTCGGCTTGACGATCGACGACCACCACGAGCGATCTTTCATCACCTTCTTGATGAAATACGAGAGCATCGCTTCGGTCACTTCGAAATCGGCGATGACGCCGTCGCGCAGCGGACGAATCGCTTGAATGTGGGCCGGCGTCCGGCCCAACATCAGGCGAGCTTCCTCGCCGACGGCCAGCACTCGGCCCGTATTCATGTCTTTGGCCACGACCGAAGGCTCGCGCAATACGATGCCTCTGCCCTTGACGTGCACCAGCACGTTAGCCGTTCCGAGGTCTATTCCGATATCCAAAAGTCACTCCCGTTTAGGAATCGCACGTCATCCTAGCTGCGCCGTCGCGGAGTCTCATTTACCCCGTCGTAACACTTTCGACCCTCGTCTTTCGATCTGGAATAGATCTGCGGTTCCTGTGTTTCCTATCCTGTTGCCGATACGCGTGGGTACGCGCTTGTTTCGAAAAAGCCGGTTGGTTCGACCAGTGGGGTGACGCCGCTGCTGCGCTGCACTTGGCCACCCAGTTCCGAAAGCAGCTCCTCCAACCGCTCGTAGCCGCGATCGATATATTCGAGGCCAATGATTTCGGTCTCGCCCGCAGCCGCGAGACCGGCGACGACGAGGCCGGCTCCGGCACGAATGTCCGGTGCTTCGACCGGAGCGCCGGAGAGTTGGGCGACGCCCTTGATGACGGCCGCGTTACTTTCCATCGTGACCTTGACGTCGGCGCCCATGCGAGCCAGTTCGTTCACATACGAAAATCGCGCGTTGAAGATCGACTCTTCGACGACGCTCGTGCCCGGACAGGTCGTGAGAAATCCCACCATTTGCGGCTGAAGATCGGTGGGGAAGCCGGGATGCGGAGCGGTGAGAACGTCGGTGCCGCCGGTGATACCGTCGGCCTGCACGCGAATCCAATCCTCGCCGGTGGTCGTAACGACGCCGCATTCGACGAACTTGTCCAGCGTGCTGCGTAGATGCTCGGGACGGCAACCGGTCACGGTAACGTCGCCGCGCGTGATCGCGCCCGCCAGCAGCAACGTGCCGGTGACGATCCGGTCGGGAATGATTTCATACTCCGTGCCGTGCAGTTCGTCGACGCCATGGATCACGATCGTGTCGGTTCCTTGGCCTTGCAATCTTCGCGCCCATCGCCACCAAGAAGTTCGCGAGATCGACGACTTCGGGCTCCATTGCCACGTTCTTCAACGTCGTCACGCCTTCGGCGACCGACGCGGCCAGCATCGCATTCTTCGTCGCGCCGACGCTGGGTAAGCGAAAGTCGACGGTGCTCCCCTGCAGACGGCGGTGTTTCGATTCGGCGATCAAGTATCCGTGCGCGTTGCGCACCTCGCATCCCAATGCGACGAAGGCTTGCTCGTGCATGTCGGTCGCGCGGGTGCCGAGCACGCATCCGCCGGGCAACGGTACCTCGGCACGCCCGAATCGACCCAGCAGCGGACCGACGATATCGAACGAGGCTGCAAGCTTACGAACCAGCGCGTACGGTGCGCGGTATGACGCGACGTTGCCCGCATCGATCGTAATGGTGTTGTCGCCTTCGTACCGGATGCGAGCGCCCAGCGCTTCAAGCAACGACCACATCACCGAGACGTCGGTAATGCGCGGGACTCGACCGAGCGTGACCGTGCCCTTGGCCAGCAACGCGGCCGCCATGATCGGCAGCGCGGCGTTTTTCGCCCCGTGGGTTGCCACCGAACCTTCCAACCGCGCGCCGCCTCGGACGCGGAGCGTCGTCTCTAACCGATCGAGCATATTGCTGCGTCTCGGGTTCGCCGACCGGGTCGCCGGAATCTTCTTAGTGGCTCCCGGTCAGGCGCAGCTTCGCGTTGGCAAAGTCGATGACGGACTGTTCGCGAGCGAATGCCGCCGGATCGCCCGCGTCGGCCCTTTGACGGTCGACCGCCGAAGCGAGCTCTTCGCGCGTCTTGGCGACGTCGACGTCCTCGAAGCGGAAGGCTTCGTCGATCAGCACGGTCACGCGATCGGGCAGCGCTTGCATGAAGCCCTCGCCGGTCGCCAATTCGAGCCGCGATGCCGCGCCTTCTTTGACGACGTTGGCCCGCAACACGCCGGGCTTCAGGGCGGCCAAAAACGGAGCGTGCTGGGGAAGAATTCCTTCCTCGCCCTCGGTCGTCACGGCGATCACCAACTCGGCATCGCCGTCGAAGACGACCTGTTTCGGGGTAATCAGTTTGAACGGAATTGCGTTGGCCATGTTTCCGCGCGCCTACGCGGCGGCTCCCATCTTCTCGGCGGCTTCCTTCACTTCGTCGATCGTACCGGCGTAGAAGAACGCGGCCTCGGGCAGATTATCGACCTTTCCTTCGAGGATCTCTTTGAACGACGCGATCGTTTCGCTGAGCTTCACGTACTTGCCGGGACGGCCCGTAAACTGCTCGGCCACGAAGAACGGCTGTGAAAAGAAGCGCTGGATACGGCGCGCGCGCGCGACGATGACCTTGTCCTCTTCGGCGAGCTCTTCGACGCCGAGGATGGCGATGATGTCCTGCAAGTCTTTGTAGCGTTGCAGAACTTCTTGCACGCCGCGCGCTACCGCGTAGTGCTCTTCGCCGATGATCTGCGGATCGAGAATGCGCGACGTCGACGCCAGCGGATCGACCGCCGGATAAATGCCCAACTCCGAAATCGGACGCGACAGTGCGGTGGTGGCGTCGAGATGCGCGAACGTGACCGCAACGGCCGGATCGGTGTAATCGTCGGCCGGAACGTACACGGCTTGCACCGACGTGATGGAGCCCTTATGCGTCGAGGTGATCCGCTCTTCGAGGACGCCCATATCCGTTCCGAGCGTCGGCTGGTATCCGACCGCCGACGGCATGCGGCCCATCAAGGCCGAGACTTCCGAGCCCGCCTGCAGGTAACGGAAAATGTTGTCCATGAAGAGCAGCACGTCGGCGCCGAGCTCGTCGCGGAAATACTCCGCCATCGTCACGCCCGTCTGCGCGACGCGGAAACGCACGCCCGGCGGCTCGTCCATTTGGCCGAACACCAGCGTCGTCTGCGCCAACACGCCCGACTCTTTCATTTCCATCCAGAGATCGTTGCCTTCGCGCGTCCGTTCGCCGACGCCGGTAAAGACCGAGAATCCCTTGTGCACGTAAGCGATGTTGCGAATCAGCTCTTGAATCAACACCGTCTTGCCGACGCCGGCGCCGCCGAAGAGACCGACCTTGCCGCCGCGCGTGTACGGCGCCATCAGATCCACGACTTTAATCCCGGTTTCGAAAATGCGCGGCGTCGGATCTTGATACTTGAACTCCGGCGCGGGCCGATGGATCGGCCACATGGCCGCCGCTTGCACCGGTTCGTCGCTGTCGATGGTTTTGCCGAGCACGTTGAAGATGCGCCCGAGCGTGCCTTCGCCGACCGGCACGAGAATCGGGCCGCCGACGCTGCTGACCGGCGCGCCACGCACCAAACCGTCGGTCGAACCCATCGCCAAGCAGCGCACCTGATTGTTGCCGAGTTCGTCCTGCACTTCCAAGGTGAGGTCGCGGGCTTGCATCGCCGTACCGCCGAGATCGACCGACGCGTGCGCGCCGTTGCTCGACGCGTGCGCATCGTCGTTGACTCGCACGACAAGCGCATCGTTGATCTTCGGCAACGTTTCGGGAGTAGAACTCCACGTCCACGACGTTACCCAGCACTTGCACGACTTTTCCGGTGGGAGTGGCCATTATTGCACGAACTTCCTTTTCTTGGATTCCACGGTTATTCGACGCCCAGCGCTTCGGCGCCGGCGACGATTTCAAGCAGTTCTTTGGTGATCGCGGCTTGACGCGCGTTATTCATCGCGATCGTCAGCTCGTCGATCAGTTTCGACGCGTTGTCGGTGGCGTTGCTCATGGCGACGAGCTGCGCGGCGAAGAAGGCTGCATCGGTTTCCAGCATCGCCGAGTAAATGGTGAACTCGAGATACTTCGGCAGAAGCCGCGAGAGCACGAACTCCGGCGACGGCGAAAACTCGACGGCGCCGCGGGGACCGTCCTCGGCGGAGCCGACGCCGAGCGGCGCGCTCGTCGCCGAAGGACGTTGCGTCCATTACGATCGGCACGAGTTCGCGCGTTTCCGGCTTCTGCGACATCATCGAGACCATCTTCGACGAAATCAGCGTTATGCTCGAAATGGCGCCTTGAGTGAAATCGTCCGATACCTGCTTGGCCACCGCACGAGCCGTGTCGAGTTTCGAAGACGTGCCGAGTGGCCAGGTAGGTTGGTCGGAGATGCCCCAACGACGCACCGCGTTACGCGCCTTGAGGCCGACCGTGTAGTACCGCACGTCACCACGCTCGCGCGCGTACGCCTCGGCGACTCGGACGATGTTCGAGTTGAACGCCCCGGCCAAACCCTTGTCGGCCGTCATTAACACGATCCCGGCTGGTGCGCCTTGATTGCCGGGCTTCATGAACGGATGATCGACGTGCGAGACTGCCCGCATGAGATCGTGCAGCATCTCGGCCAGCGTGTCGGCGTACGGGCGCGCCTGCCGTTGCGCCATTTCCGCGCGCCGAATCTTCGCCGCGGCGACTTGCTTCATCGCCTTGGTGATCTGCTGCGTATTCTTCAGCGACCGTATCCGGTCGCGAAGATCTCTTACCGACGGCATGTTAGAAGCTCTTGTTGAACTCGACGATCGCATCGTCGAGCTGCTTCTTGACGTCGTCCGAAAGTTGGTTGCTATCGGCGATCGCCTTGGGAATTTCCGGATGCTTTTCGTGCAGGAACGCCACGAACCCGCGCGCCCAGTTCTGCAGGCGCGACGTCGCGATATCGTTGACGTAGCCTTTCGTCGCCGCGTAGATGACGGCGACTTGATCCTCCATCGCCTGCGGCTGGTATTGCGGCTGCTTCAGGAGCTCGGTCATTTTCTCGCCGCGCATCAGCTGGTTCTGAGTTGCCTTGTCGAGATCGCTCGAGAGTTTGGCGAACGCCGCCAAATCGCGGTACTGCGCCAACTCCAGCTTCAACTGTCCGGCTACGGACTTCATCGCCTTGGTCTGCGCCGCGCCGCCGACGCGCGACACCGAGAGACCGACGTCGACGGCCGGGCGGATGCCCTGGAAGAACAGTTGCGGCGTGAGGTAGATTTGACCGTCGGTGATCGAGATCACGTTGGTCGGAATGTACGCGGCGAAGTCGCCGGCTTGCGTTTCGATGACCGGCAGCGCCGTCATCGATCCGCCGCCCAGATCGTCGGAAAGCTTGCAGGCGCGTTCGAGCAGGCGCGAATGCAGATAGAACACGTCGCCCGGATACGCTTCGCGGCCCGGCGGGCGGCGCAGGAGCAGCGACATTTCGCGATACGATTGCGCGTGCTTGGTGAGATCGTCGTAAATGATCAGCACGTCTTTGCCCGCATACATCAGCTCTTCGCCCATCGCGCAGCCGGCGAACGGTGCCAGCCAGCGTAACGCCGCCGCTTCGGCCGGGCTGACCGCGACGATGGTCGTGTAGTACATCGCGCCTTTCTGCTCGAGAATCTGCGCGATCGCCGAAACGGTCGAGTTCTTCTGCCCGATCGCGACGTAGATGCAGAAGACGTTTCGTCCCTTTTGATTGATGATCGTATCGATCGCGATCGCCGTTTTGCCGGTCGAGCGGTCGCCGATGATCAGCTCGCGCTGGCCCTTGCCGATCGGAATGAGTGCGTCGATGGCGCGGATGCCGGTTTGCAGCGGCTGCTTGACCGACTGGCGCTGGACGACGCCAGGCGCAACGTTTTCGATCGTGCGATAGCGATTCGTTTCGATTGGGCCTTTGCCGTCGATCGGCTCGCCGAGCGGATTGACGACGCGTCCGAGCAGCGCTTCACCGACCGGCACGGACGAGATGCGGCCGGTGCGGCGGACCTTATCGCCTTCCTTGATGTCTTTGTCGGGACCCATGATCACGACGCCGACGTTGTCCTCTTCGAGATTCAGCGCGACGCCTTGCAAGCCGTTCGGAAACTCGACCAGCTCCGACGAGCGCACGCCGCGTAGACCGTACACGCGCGCCAGGTTTGCGCCCACCTCGATGACGGTACCGATTTCGTCCTCTTGTAGGTCGGTTTTAAAGTTTTGAATTTGTTGCTTGAGAATACCGGCGATTTCGTCAGCGTTGATCATTCATTCATATCCTAGGGCGTTGCGAAAAGGGTTCGTGAAAGAGCTTCCAAGCGGCCGGCAACCGTGCCGTCGATCCGGCGGTCGCCCATGAGAATCCGTACGCCGCCGATCGTATCGCGATCGACGACCTGGGTGACGTCGAACTTCCTTGCGTATAAGCACTCCAGACGGGATACCAAGGCTTCGAGCTCGTCGTGCGAAAGCTCGCGCGCCGACGTCACGAGCAGCGTTTCCTGGCCGCGTGCCGCCAGTTGCAGTTTGCGATATTCGGTCACGAGCGCGCCCAAGAGGGGTTCGCGGCGCTTGCGGACCAGCAGCAACAGCGTGTGGAGCGCGACCTCGTGTACGCGCGGCTCGAAGGTTTCGAAAAGCACGCGTTCTTTCTCGCTCCGATCGACGACCGGCGCGACGAAAAAGTCTTGCGCGATACCGGAACCCAGGGCGGAAGCCATCGCGGCCAAATCGTCGCCGACCCGATCGGCAGCATCTCGTTCGCCGGCCAGCGCAAAGACCGCGGTCGCGTAGCGGCGCGCCAGCTTTTCATTAACCATCGTTACGCTCCAACGATCCGACGAACCGGTCGACCAGGCGCGCGTTGACGGTCGCGTCGACGAGGCGCAGCGCCTCGGCCCGCGCGGCACCGAGAGCCTTATCGAGCAGCTCCTCGCGCAGCCGTTCGCGCCCGGTCGCCAGCGTACGCGCGAACTCCGCCTGTGCGTCGCGCAGCGCGCGTTCGCCCGCCTCGCGCGTTTCGGCGACGATCGCGTTATGTTCGCGAGCCGCCTGAGCGTCGGCGCGCGCTTTGATGAGCTCGGCGTCGGCCGCGGCACCCTCGATTTCGTTTTGCAGCAGGTCGAGCGTCGCTTTCGCTTCGTCGCGATGGCGTTCGGCTTCGGCAACCTGCTTGTTGTAGCGCTCCTGCGCGGCCAAGATCGCCGGCTGAAGGAACTTAAACCACAGCCATACCAGCACGCACAGAAAGAGAACCGACGAGACGACTTGGCTCCAGATTGCGATCTGAACGTAAATCGAGTTCTGACTCACTTGGCGGCCACCCCGAGCGTCCGTTCGACCATCGCGTCGGCGAGCTGCTTCACCAGACGGTCCTCGTTGGCGCGAGCGCGGTCGAGTTCGGCGTTGGCGTTGCGTTGCGCCTCCGCCACGATCGATTGCACTTGGGCCGAAAAACGGGATGCCATCTCGGCCGTCTCGTTCGAAGCGTCGGCCCTGACCTTGGCGATTTTCTGCTCGGCTTCGCGGCGCGCTTCGGCTCGAATGCGTTCGGCCTGCTCGCGCAGCGCCTTCGCGTCGCCCTGGTACTTGGCATAGTCGGAAACGACGCCGTCGATGTACTCGCGCCGCTTGCGAATCGCTCGCCCGACCGGACGCAAGAACAGCGCGTTTAACAGCGCGAAGAAAATCGCGAAGTTGACGAGCTGGACCCAAAACGTCCCGTCGAGTGAAAGAAACATCGTCCGGTCGCTACGCTAATGGCCCGCTAGGCTGGCGTACAAGCCGCTCGGAACGCCGACCACGACCAGCAGCATGTAAAACGCCAGACCCAAGCCGATGATGGGAAACGCTTCCAGAACGCCGACGCCGAGGAAGAGGAACACGAAGATATTCGGACGCGCTTCCGGCTGACGAGCGATCGCCTCGACCGCCTTACTCGCGACGATGCCGTCGCCGATCGCCGACCCGAACGCGACGCCGGTGACGATGAGGCCGAATGCCAGCAGCGTGAAGGCTGCAACTAACGCTTGAGATGTCAAGAGCTTATCCTTTCCATGGAGTCACAAGATTCCTAATGTTCTTCGCCCATCGAGAGCGAAAGATAGACGATCCCGAGCAGCGTGAAAACGAACGCCTGCACCGTACCGACGAAAAAGTTGAAAAACTGAATGAAGAACGGCATGACGGCGACCGCAAACGACAGGTTGACCGGTCCCAGCGTCACGTGGGCGAG
Source organism: Vulcanimicrobiota bacterium (assembly GCA_963786105.1). Lineage (GTDB taxonomy): Bacteria > Vulcanimicrobiota > Vulcanimicrobiia > Vulcanimicrobiales > Vulcanimicrobiaceae > Tumulicola. Next base: position 109,594 of record CAWAXX010000014.1, on the reverse strand, counting down.
GATGATTGACGCGATGATGATGAAGAGCAGCTCGCCGACGAAGATATTGAAGAACAGACGCGCCGCCAGCGTTGCCGGCCGCGCGAGCTCTTCGAGAATGTTGATCGGTGCGAGCGGCCAGAACGGCTTGAACAAATGCCCGATCTGCTTGATGCCGTTCTGCCGAAAACCGACGATCCACGTGAGAAAAAATACGATGAGCGCGAGCGGGACCGTCGTGTTGAGATCGGCCGTGGGCGACCCGCCGAACGGAAGCCCGAACGCTTTGAACGGCAGCACGCCGAACTGGTTGAGCAAGAAGATGAACACGAAGAGCGCGATGAAAAACGGGACGAACGGCTCGCCACGCTTGCCCAACGTGCCGGTGGCGAGATCGGCGATGTAGTTGACGACGCCTTCGACGACGACTTGGCGCCTCGACTGGTACGCCGAACGATAGCTGGCGCCGACCCACGCGAAGATAGCGAGCGCTACGATCATGACGAGCCAGGTCGTCGCGATCGTATCCCCATGCACCGCCCCGAGCACGGGAACGTGCCAGAGGATGTGTTCTCCGAGTTTTTCTTGCAAGTTACTCCAACAACCGGACCGCCGGTTACTACCTACTCATTTTGCTGCAAATGCGCGCTGAGCGCCGTACGCAAACATCGCCAGCGGAAGAAAGAATCCGGCGAAGTACCAGGCCATGGACCACCAGGGGCCGAGCACGGCGAACGCCACCGGGACTATACCGAAGAGGCCGATTCGTACGAAACTACTTAAGACGAAGCCGCCGACGCCGCGATTATCCACTAATCGCTCGCCGCTGCGCATCGTCCAAAGGGTGTTGAGAACTCCGCACAGCCCACCGGCCCAAAGCGCGAAGACCGGATGGGGCAGCCAGCGGACGAGGATCAGACCGAGAAGAGCAACGACGAGCAGGCTGCGAATCGACACCGATCGTTTGAGCGCTTGGTACGTCGCGAGATCGGCCGCCGCTTCAGCGTCGCTGTAGCTACGCCGGGTAGGGAGGTTATCCTGCTCGTCCACGGGACGCTAGAGCGAGCGCAACAGGAGGCGAAAGGCGGAGTAGCCGCCCAGCAAGAGCCCCCCGACCAATCCCCCGACCGCCCAGAGCGGCTGCCCCGTTGCGCGACCAATCCAGACTCCGGCGAGCAGCCCTATCAGGGTAGCCGCCGCAAAGGTTCCGCCGGCGGCCAATACCGGGACGACGGCATTCACGGCTGGCCGGCGGCCGCCCGTACAGCCGCCGCGGCGACGTCGAAGGGAGCCGGGTACGTTCCGCCGCGGAGGCGCGCGAGCAGCCAGGCTACGATTCGCCCGGCCGAGTGGCCGTCGCCGTACGGGTTGGCCGCTCGCGACATCTGGGCGTAGCGCGCCGAGTCGGTCAGCAAGCGGCGCGCTGCCCGCACGATTCGTTCGCGGCCGTGCCCGACTAGCTCCAGCGTTCCGGCATCGAGCCCCTCGGGACGTTCGGTCTCCTCGCGCATCACCAAGACCGGCTTGCCCAGGCACGGCGCCTCTTCTTGCAACCCGCCCGAATCGGTCAGCACGAAGGCCGACTCCCGCACCGCGCAGACCATCTGCGCGTAGTCGATCGGGTCGACCAGGACGACGCCCGGAACGCCGTCGAGGACGGCGTGCGCAACCGGAGCGACTCGCGGCGAGGGATGAACCGGCCAGTACAATTGCGGACGCATCGGCATCTGCGTGATGTCTCGCATGGCCTCGATCATTTCGCGCATGTACCCGTGGTTCTCGCGGCGATGCGCGGTAACGACGACGATGGGACGGTTCGGTTCGAGCTCCTCCCAGCGCGGCGGCAACGGCAAATCCGGCCGGCGCGCGGTCTCCAGGAAAGCGTCGATCACGGTGTTTCCGGTAACGATGATGTCACCGGGGTCGACGTTTTCGAGCAGGAGGTGCTCGCGCGCCAATGACGTTGGAGAAAAATGATAGGACGCAATCGTTCCGGTGAGCCGGCGATTCATTTCTTCGGGGTAGGGCAGCCACGGATCGTTGGTCCGCAGGCCCGCTTCCACGTGGCCGACCGGGATCTGTTGGTAAAAGGCCGCCAGAGCCGCCGAGGTGCTGGTCGTCGTGTCGCCGTGGACGAGCACGACGTCGGGGCGCGCTCGAACGAGCACTCGCTCCATCCCGATCAGCACGCGCGTCGTGATTTCGGTCAAAGTTTGGTCGTCGGTCATGATGTCGAGATCGTAGTCGGGCTCTATCGCAAACAACGCCAAAAGATCGTCGAGCATCTTGCGGTGCTGTGCGGTCACGCAAACGAGGTCGTCGATGTCCGGGTGTGCGGCGAGTGCGTGTACGACCGGCGCCATCTTGATGGTGTCGGGACGCGTTCCGAATACCGTCATCACTTTGAGTTTATCGGTCATTCTATCGTTCTAACTGCTATGGCGAAACACGTGGGTGAATTCTCCCGACAACGCCAGTGCGACCGCGCCCAGCACGAAGCACACCGCGTAGATTAACAAAACCGCCTGACGGACGTTCAGCCCGAAACGGAAGATGAGCTGGTGGTGAAAATGGCCGCGGTCGGCCTCGGTGATCCGCTTGCCCGCCAGCGCGCGCCGCACGATCGCGGCCGCCGTATCGAGCACCGGCAGCGCCAACACGAACAGCGGTACGACCACGCTAATGGCGATTGCCTGTTTGCTCGCACCGATAATCGAGACCGTGGCGAAGACGTACCCGATGAAGAGCGATCCGGCGTCGCCTAGGAAGATGCGCGCCGGATTGAAGTTATATGGAAGGAAGCCGAGCGCCGAGCCCGCCAGCGCGATGACGACCAGCGCGACAACGGGATTGGCGTGCAGGACCGAAATCGCGAAGATAAAGATGCTGGAGATCACCGTAACGCCCGCCAGCAGCCCATCGAGCCCATCGATGAAGTTGATGGCGTTCATCATTCCGACGTACCACAACAGCGTAATCGGCACTCCCAACCAGAGCGGAAATTCGATCCAGTTGGTGTTGGGATTGTGGTCGAAAGGATTGGTAACCCCGGTGATGATGAAGCCGTAAAAGAGCGAGATTAGTGCGACCAGGACCTGGGCGACGAACTTGTTGCGCGGCCGCATTCCCATGATGTCGTCCCAGACGCCGATGCCGAGGACCAGCAGGCTGCCGAATAGCAATCCGACGAGCTGGTGGACGGTCGCGAATTGGTCGGTAAGCAGCTCGAGCTGTTTGGCGTGCGTGTCGTGCGTTCCCGACGGTAGCAGCGCGAAAGGGGACGCGAGCGCGAAACCGAGCACCGCGAACAGTGCGCAGGCAAATCCGAAGAACACGGCGACTCCGCCGATTCGCGGAGTCGGCACATCGTGCACTCGGCGCTCTTCGCGGCCGTGATCGATCACGCCGAGATGGGTCGCCAGCAGCACGATCAGCGGCGTCGCGAACGACGTTACCAGCGCCGCGATGGCAAAGGTTGCGAAGTAGATTGCCGCGGCGGTCCAGCCGATCGTATTCACCCGCGCGTGCCCTCCAGCGCCGCGTATTGCACCGAGGCGACACCCGCTTCGGCTAGTAGCGCTCCGGCGACCGCGTCTGGGTACACCCCGTCGTAGACGATCTTCCGCACGCCGGCGCTGATGAGCAACTTCGAGCAGTTCACGCACGGTTGATGCGTGCAGTATGCGGTCGCACCTTCAAGACTGACGCCGTGCAGCGCGCCCTGCACGACGGCGTTGGCTTCGGCATGCGTCGCGCGCACGCAGTGATCGGCGACCAGGGTACATCCGACTTCGGTGCAGTGCGCGACGCCGCGCGGCGCGCCGTTATAGCCGGTGGTCAGAATCCTGTGTTCGCGCACCAGCACGCAACCCACCGACGCACGCGGGCAAGTCGACCGCGTGCTGACGGTGAGCGCGATTTGCATGAAATATTCGTCCCAGCCGGGGCGCACGTTATGTGGAAGCTCCCGCGAGTTTCCTCATTATGGAACGTCGAAGCGGGAAGTCAGTTCGCGCACCCGGCCGGAGAGCGCGGCAACGCGCGCGCGCGTTTCGATGTCGGCGAGCGCATCGACCATGATTCGGGCGACTTCGCGACACTCGTCGACTCCGAACCCTCGACTGGTAATGGCGGGCGTCCCGATGCGGATGCCGCTGGCGACCATCGGCTTTTGCATGTCGAACGGTATCGCGTTCTTATTGACGGTGATGCCGACCTCGTCGAGATATTCCTCGACGGCCTTTCCGGTGAGACCTTTGACCGAGACGTCGACCAGCAGCAAGTGGGTGTCGGTACCGCCGCCCACCAACCGCAACCCGCCGCGTGCGAACTCGTCGGCCATCGCGCGTGCGTTGTCGATGACTTGCTGCTGGTAGGTTTTAAAATCGGGGCGCAGCGCTTCGCCGAAAGCGACTGCCTTGGCGGCGATCGTGTGCATGAGCGGGCCGCCTTGAATGCCGGGGAAGACGCTCTTGTCGATCCGCTGAGCCCACGTTTGCGTGCATAAAATGATGCCTCCGCGCGGACCCCGCAACGTCTTGTGCGTCGTCGACGTCGAGAAATCGGCCACGCCCACCGGCGACGGATGCAGTCCGACTGCCACCAAGCCGGCCACGTGCGCCATATCCACCAGCAACGTCGCCCCGACCTCGTCGGCGATCTCCCGGAAGGGTACGTATTCCATCGTACGCGGATACGCGCTGGCGCCGGCGACGATCATCTTGGGCCGATGTTCGCGCGCTTGCGCGCGCACTTCGTCGAAATCGATCAACTCGGTTTCGCGGTTTACCCCATAGGCGACCGCGTTGTAGAGTTTTCCGGAGAAGCTCACCTTGGTGCCGTGAGTGAGGTGCCCGCCGTGCGCCAACGACATGCCCAGTACGGTATCGCCCGGCTGGAGCTGCGCCATGAAGACGGCCATATTAGCCTGTGCGCCGGAATGCGGCTGCACGTTGGCGTGCTCGGCGCCAAAAAGTAGTTTTACGCGATCGATCGCAAGAAGTTCGGCTTGATCGACGAACTCGCATCCGCCGTAGTACCGCTTTCCGGGGTAGCCTTCGGCGTACTTGTTGGTCATCACGCAGCCCATCGCTTCGCGCACGGCCGGGCTGGCGTAATTCTCCGAAGCGATGAGTTCGAGATTGTCTCGTTGCCGGCGTTCCTCTCCGGCGATCGCCGCAAAGACTTCGGGATCTTCGGCTTCGACGTGACTGCGTGCGAGAATATCCATGTGCGTGCCCGTCCCTAGGGTTTCGGAATGAGATCGGCCGGCGTTTGCGCGTCGGTCACGGCACCCTGCTCGACGTCTTTGAGGGTCCGCTCGCGTTGTTTATCGCCGAACTCGAAAAGCTGTTCGATGCGGTACTCGTGACGTCCGCCGTCGAACGGCGTATCCAAGTAGACATCGAGCATCCGCTCGATCATTTCCCACCCGGTGAGGCGCTCCGAAAACGCGATGACGTTGCAATCGTTGTGCCGGCGCGCGAGTTCGGCCGAATACGGTTCGGAAACCGGCGCGCAGCGAATGCCGGGAACTTTATTGGCGGCCATGGCGATCCCCAGACTCGAGCCGCAAACGAGGATCCCGCGCTCGGCTTGCCCGCTGGCAACGGCTTCACCAACCGCATACCCGTATTGCGGGTAGTCTACCGGCGTGGGGTCTCCGGTTCCGAAATCCAGCACCTGGTGGCCCTTGTCGCGCAAGACTCGTGCGATACGATCCTTGTATTCAAAACCGGCGTGATCGGCGCCAACGGCTATTTTCATATTTTTGTCGGGGTCCTCGTCGAGCAAGAAGCGCGCACCGGGCGGTCGAACGACGGACGCCGATGAAGCTAGCCTGTGCGAGCGGCGCGCTCCACTCTTCGTTCGTTCGCGGCGATCTCACCCAACTCGAGTTTATCGATCTCTGCGCGCACGAGCTCGCTTGCGACGGCGTCGTGTTAGACGTGCGGCACTTTCCGCGCACCGACGAAGACTACCTCGCGCAGGTCAAGAAGATGGCCGTCGACCGGGGACTCAGCGTCGCGGCGGTTGCCGGTGCGGCGTTTTTTGGATCCGACGAGCGTGCGATGACCCAAATGCTGGGACTCGCGGCAGCGCTCGGCGCGCCGGTGCTTTCCGGCGAACTGGCGCGCGAGATCGACGGTGCCTGGAGCGAACAGTTGGCGCGTTTGAACGTCGCGACGTCGTTGGCGAAAGCGGCCAACGTCACCCTGGCGATTCGCAACGCGCCGGGTACGTTCGCCGCCACGACGCACGACTGCAAGCGCGTTTCAAAGGAAGCCGATTCCGCGTGGCTGCGTTTCGGGCCGGAGCCGCGCGTTTTCGACGCCGCCAGCGACCCCGCGCAACTGGCCGCCAACAGCGTGTTGCTGTGGAGTAACGTCGGCGACGAATCCGAGCGCTCGATTGGTGACGTGACGCATGGCTTTTCGTCGTTTCGAGGCCACCTGGCTCTCGACGAACCCTCCGGCGACGCAAGCGTCGCCGACGTGCGCGTTGCGATGCGCTCGTGGCGCATCGCGCTCGCATCGCTCGAGCTCAACCGCACGTAACGTTCGTACGATGCTGGGTGCACGGTTCGAAACCGAAATCCGCGAGCAGCCCGACGCGTGGTGCCGGCTCGCCCGATCAAACGCAGCGGCGGAGCTTGCGCAAGCGATCCGCAATCGCGACGTCGTCCTGCTCGGCAGCGGCAGCTCGTTGTTCGTCGCGCAGCTCGGTGCGCTCGCGCTGCGGCGCCAAAGAGTGCGCGCGCAGGCGCTGGCAGCGACCGAAGCGCCGCACGACTACGCCGCATACCGCAACGCCGTCGCGATCGTGTGTTCGCAGAGCGGCGAATCCGAGGACGTGCTCTCTGCGCTCGATGCCGTCCGACCCGCCACGATCGTCGCCCTCACGAACAGCCCTCATTCGACGCTAGGCAAGCGCGCCACGGTGGTCGTCGACGTCGGTGCCGGAACCGAACTCGCCGTACCGGCCAGCAAGAGCGTTAGCGCGACGGCGGCCGTGCTGCTATGGACGGCAGACGTACTCGGTCCGTCGCCCGGCGACTGCGCGCTCACGCTAACCATGACGGCGCGGCGCGTGGGTGAATGGCTCGACGGCCCAGATCTCGCGGTCGTTCGCGAAGCGGGGCAGCAGGTCGCTCCGCAACGTAGCGTGATCGTCGTCGGAAGCGGAGACGGCGTACCGGTGGCGCTCGAGTGCGCGCTCAAGATCAAAGAGGCGAGTTACCTTCATGCCGAAGGATTCGCGGCCGGCGAATTCGGTCACGGAAGCGCGGCAATTCTCGACGCTTCGTACGCGGCGATCGGGATCGCGGACGAGGCATCGCGCCGCGTAGTGGAGCGACCGATGCGCGCGGCCGTGCGAGCCGGCAGCCGGTGCTACGTAATTGGCGAACCCCTCGACGGCATACCGCTTCTTGGCCCGGTGGTTGGTGGCACGTTCGCAGCGCTCGCGTGGCTGGTTGCGGCGCAAATGCTCGCGCTTTTCGTCGGACGCGCGCGAAACGTCGATAGTGACGCGCCGCGAGGGTTGTCGAAAGTAGTACTCAACCGCACGTAGCGTCTGCCGCCTATGGTGATTCGAACCCGCGTCTCGCAGGTGGGTGCGGCCCGGGCGCAGGGTCGGCAGGCATCGAGCCCAAGCTTTCCCGTCGTATCCGGAGCTGATGCTCCCTATGTATCACTATCGGCTCGGCACCTAAAGCGGTGCGCGCCACGCGCAGTCGAGCCCCTCTACCGTACCACCCCCGGTCAAGACCTTGATTTACGGTTCAGTTCGTGCTAGAGGGTCTTGAGAATGGCTCACCGCTTTCGTACCAAGCTCGAAGGCAGCGACGAGTCGGCGGCGACGTACGCATTGGTCCCCGCGTCGACCATGGCCGCGCTCGAAGGACGGACGCGCGTTCCGGTGCGCGTCACCGTAAACGGCATAAGCTGGCGCACGACGATTTGTAACATGGGCGCAGGCCCGATGATCGGCGTCACCGCAGCAGTGCGCAAAGCCGCCGGCATCGAGCGCGGCGACTGGATAGCTCTCGACGTCGAGCGCGACACCCATGAGCGTACCGTCGGCGTGCCGGCGGATTTCGCAAAGGCCTTGCGCGCCGCCGAGCGCCGCGCGTTCGATACCATGTCGTACACGCATCGTAAAGAGTACGTCCAATGGATCGAGGATGCGAAGAAACCTGAAACCCGTTTCCGCCGCATCGAAAAGGCCCGCGAGAAGCTACGCGAACGCCTCACGTCAAAACGGTCCTAGCCGCCGCACCGGGAACGCGTGATCGTCGCATATCATGCAGGTTACGACGATCGCAGCGGCGCGTATCGCGTACGTTCGTCACGGGTCGCTTTCGGTGCCGCGCGACGCCGATCGCGACTATTGCACCGCGAAGGCGTATCTTTCGCGCGACGCGGTCGAGCGCTCGCTCTTCGATCGCCTGGAACGCTCTCGCGCACGCCACTATTGCTTAAAGATCGACCATAGAAACGACGACCACTTCGACCCGGTTACCGATACAATCGCGTGGGATCCGCATTCGGCGATCCGCACGACGAACGGCGGCCGCCAATCGCCGGCGCTCGGATTGGGACACGAAGTCGACCACGCCGTCGAATCGCCTTCGCGTGAAGCGGCACTGGCCAATCGATGGAGCCGGCCGTACGACACCGCCGAGGAACGGCGCGTCATCACCGGTTCGGAACGGCACGCCGCGAACACGCTTGGCGAAGGCATACGCTACGATCACCGCGGTTTCTGTTATCACGTCGCTTCACCCACTCGCATGCAGTTCTTTAGAGCTCCCTAACGGCGAGGAACGGCCAACGGCGGGTGGAAAGCGCCTAGCATGTCCGATCTGACGGTGACGGTGGCGCCGCTCGAGCTGCCGCTCGTCCATCCTTTCAAAATCGCTCGGGGTGAAGAAACCGTCGCAAGGACCGCACTCGTCCGCGTGCGCGCCGGCGATCTTGAGGGCCTCGGCGAGGCTGCGCCCACCGATCGCTACGGCGAATCCGTCGAAAGCGTGATCGAGTACTTTGCAACGCACGCCCTCGCAACCGGCGATCCCTATCGGCTCGAGGCCTTACTGCATTCCGGAATTCCGCCGGCGGCCCGATCGGGCCTCGACCTCGCGCTGCACGACCTCATCGGCAAAGACTTGGGCAAACCGCTGTACGAGCTGTTCGGCTTGGATCCGGAGCTGACGCCGGTGACCTCGTTTACGATCGGCATCGCCGATCCCGAGACGACTCTGCGCAAAGTAGCCGAAGTCGGCGATCATCCGATCCTCAAAGTTAAACTCGGCAGCGGTACCGCCAACGAGCAAATCGAAACGATCGCCCTCATTCGCGAACGGTATCGCGGAATAATTCGAATCGACGCAAACGAGGGCTGGGATGTGGAAATCGCCGTCCGAATTCTCAGAGAACTCGAACGCTTCGAGATCGAATTTTGCGAGCAGCCGGTGCCGGCCGGTCATCCCGAACAGCTTCGGGCGATCCGCGAGCGGGTTTCGATCCCGATCGTGACCGACGAAGACTCGTTGGTAGCCGACGATCTGCCGGCGCTGTACGGCTGCGTCGACGGCGTCAACGTCAAGCTGGCCAAGACGGGCGGCTTGCGCGGCGCGCTGGCCATGATTCACGCCGCGCGCGCGATGAACCTGAAGATCATGCTCGGCTGCATGGTTGAAAGTGCGGTTTGCGCCACCGCGGCAGCACACATCTCGCCGTTGGTCGACTGGGCCGACATCGATGGACCGTTCCTCACGGCCCGCGATCCCTTCGCCGGCGTAACCTACGATCGGGGGAAACTGATCCTGCCCGACACTCCCGGGCTGGGAGTCCACGAAGTCGTTCCCGCGTGACCCGCCGGCGATATCTCATCCTCGCACCCGAGCGGTTTGCCATCGACGCGAAGACCGCGCACGGCGTGATTCGCTACGGCGCCGACGACGTGGTCGCCGTCGTCGACCCGTCGTGCGCCGGTCAACGCGTGCGCGACGTGCTTCCGCATCTGGGTAGCGACGCACCGATCGTCGCGAGCGTCGCCGAAGCTTTGCCGTTGGAACCAACCGCGTTGTTGATCGGAACCGCTCCGCGCGGCGGCGCGTTACCGGCGTCTTGGCGGCAGGAAATTCTCGCCGCTATCGCAGCGCGGCTCGAAATCGTGAGCGGTTTACACGACATGCTCGACAACGATCTCGAGTTTCACGCCGCCGCAATGCGATCCGGCGCGACGATTTGGGACGTCCGCAAACCGCCCGATGTCCCCTTGTTCAGCGGCGATGTCTACGGCGTCAAGGCGCCGATCGTGTTGACCGTCGGCAACGATTGCGCGGTCGGGAAGATGAGCGTCGCCCTGGAGCTCGTACGCGCAGCTCGCGAAGCCGGAAAAGCCAACGCTCGTTTCGTCCCGACCGGACAAACCGGCATCATGATTGCAGGTTGGGGCATTTCGGTGGATCGCGTGGTTGCCGATTTCGCACCCGGTGCTGCCGAGCAGTTGGTGCTGTATGCCGCTCACGAAGGGTCGGATTTGATCGTCGTCGAGGGACAAGGGGCCATCAATCATCCCGCGTACGCGCCGGTGACGCTCGCGCTCATGTTCGGAAGTGCTGCGGACGCGCTGGTGTTGGTGTGCGACCCGCGTCGCCGGCAGATCGAAGAATACTCGACCCCGACGCTCGCCTACCGGGCGCTCATCGACCTTCACGAGGCGTTGCTGGCAACGGTCAAGCCCGCCGGCATCATCGGCGTCGCCCTCAATACGCGCGGGCTGTCCGACGAGGAGGCGCGCGACGAGATCGCGCGGGCACGCACGGAAACGGGGCTGCCCGCCGACGACGTCGTGCGTTTCGGCGCGGACCGTTTCTTCGGCGAAATCGCGCCACGCATCGTCAAACGCGCTCCGCTCGGCAGCCATGCGTAGGTGAACCCGACGCCGATTCGTTTCATCGCCGCCGTTTTGCTGGCCGCCGTATCGGCGAGCGCGTGCGCTCAGCGCGGCGCTTCCTCCGGACGCATCGGCGAACGCAACTCGTGGACGGTTCCCGGCGTGCTGCGCGTCGGCGCTGACGAAGAGCCGGACGGCCTGAACCTCATGTACGCGCACAGCGCGGCATCCGACGAGATCTCCGGCTTGCTGTTTTCGTTCTTGCTTCGCTACGACCGGAACGGCAACTACGTCCCGGATCTCGCCAGCGTCGTTCCGTCGCTTCGCAACGGCGGAATCAGTCGTGACGGAAAGACCATCGTGGTGCACTTGCGTAAAGGCGTCGTTTGGGCCGACGGCGAGCCGCTGACCGCAGCCGATTGGCTCTTTACCTATCGTGCGGCGACCAATCCGCGCAACAACGTCAAAACGCGCTACGGCTGGGACGCGATCGCTTCGGCCGACGCGCGCGACCCGCACACGATCGTCATTCATCTCAAGCGCGCCGACGTTACGGCTTTCGGAATACTCGCCATGGGCGGCGCCGGCTATCCGCCGCTGCCGGCGCACCTGCTCGCAAAGCTTCCCGACCTCAACTCCGCCGAGTTCAACGGCAGGCCGCTCTCGAGCGGCCCGTATCTGCTACAAGCCTGGAATCGCGGAACGTCCCTCGTCTTCGTGCCGAACCCCCGGTACTTTCGCGGAGCGCCGAAACTCAAAGAAATCGACTGGAAGATCGTTCCGGACGTCAATACGCTCTTCAATCAACTCCGCACGCACGAGATCGACGTGTATCCCAGCGTCAACGCCAACGCCGTGCCCCAGCTCGGCAGCGTGACCGGCATCGTCATCAAGAAACAACTCCTGGCCAACTGGCGACACCTCGGCATCAATACGAGCCGGGCGCTGCTGCACGACGTCCGCGTCCGCCGCGCGATCGCCGAAGCCATCGATTGGAAGCGTATCGACGATACGGTCTACCACGGGATCAACCGATTGGCCGTGTCCGACATCTTTCCGGAGTCGTGGGCGGCGCCGGTACTGCCGGCGTACCGTTACGATCCGCGCGACGCTCGCCACCTGCTCGCCGTCGCCGGCTGGCAGTTGCAGAGCGACGGCGTCCTGCACAAGGGCGACGCAGCCATGCACGTGACCATCTCCGCAACGGTCGGACATCAAGAAAACGAACAGTCGGAAGTCCTGATGCAGTCGATGCTCAAGCCGTTCGGGATCGATTTGCAAATACGCAACTATCCGGCCAACCTGATGTTCGCCCAAAACGGGCCGCTGTATACCGGCAAGTACGATTTGGAGTGGTCGATTGAAACCAACGGACCCGATCCCGACAACGCCGGCAGTTGGAACGGTGCGTTCATCCCACCCAAGGGTGCCAACACGTCGTGGCTCGACGACCCGATCGTGAACGCCACCAGTTCGGCGGCCGAGCGCACGTTCGATCAAGCTCGGCGCAAAGCGCTGTACCAGCGGGAAGAAGAACGCCTGCGGGAGCTCGTCCCCGCGGTGGTATTTACTTGGGAGACCGGCTATACGGCGATGAATAGTGACGTCAAGAACTTCATACCGGCCGCTTTCATCGGCGACACGTGGAATTCGTGGCAGTGGAGCATTTAGAACCACTGGCCGGTTTCGCGCAAGCGTTGAACGTGCGCGAGTCGGCGCGGCTCCTCTTCGAACCGGCGCGTGGAGGCGTCCTCAGTTGGAACACGTATGCGGCGAGCGGTACCATCGCGTTTCGCCTGCTGCGGGCGCACCTGCCGGCCACGCCCTGGATCGACTATGCGCTCTGGCACCCGAATGGCTCGACGTCCTTCAGCCCGGAACACGAAGGCGTGCGCGTCGACGTCGACGTGATTCGCGCCGAGCAGCCGTTCGACGGAATCGACGTGCGCGCTTGGGACGTGGATTTTAATTTGATGGCGTTTTCCTCGCCGGCACGAGCTCGCCCATCGCTTCCGTACGCGCGGGGCGCCCTGATCCTCGACGTACCGGCGCGCTCGCAATACGTGCATGCCGGAGAGCGCGGCTGGTGCAGTCCGGCTAGCCTGTCGATGATCAACGCCTACCACGGGTTCGACGTTCCGGTCGACGAGACGGCGCGCGCCGTTTTCGACCGGTCGTACAACGGTACCGGTAACTGGACGTTCAACGTGGCGTATAGCGGCAGTCTGGGTTTGCGCGGCGTGGTCGCTCACTTGCAGAACCTCGATCACGCGCAACGGCTGATCGAGAGAAACCTCCCGGTCGCCATTTCGTATTCGTGGCGCGATGGCGAGCTGCCCGGCGCCCCGCTCGAGCATTCCGACGGGCACCTTGCGGTGCTGTGCGGCTTTACGTCGGACGGTGATTGTGCGATGAACGATCCGGCGGCACCCAACGTCCGCGTCGTCTATCCGCGCGAGGCGATCGAACGCATTTGGCAGCGCAACGATGGCGTTGCCTACGTGGTAGCTCCCGGCGGCATCGACTACGCGAGCGTGCTTGCCTCACCCTAACGTTCGGCCGTTCGAGTCGTTGGGTGACGTGCCGTTGCACGTCGCGCTGGTCGAGCCGGAAATCCCCCCGAACACCGGCAACGTCGCGCGCCTATGCGCTGCCACCGGCTGCGCGCTGCATTTGGTCGAGCCGCTCGGTTTCGGTATCGACGATCGCGAACTAAAACGGGCCGGACTCGACTACTGGCATCACGTGAAGCTGGTGGTGCATCCCTCGCTCGGAGCTTTTTTGGAGGCTACCGCATCGCGTCGGCGCTGGTTCTTTTCAACGCGCGGGCGCCGCGTGTATTCTCGAGCGCCGTTCGCCGCCGGCGACGTTCTGATATTCGGTAAGGAAACGAAGGGCTTGCCAAGCGATTTGCTCGGACGCTATCCGGATTGCACGCTGCGCATTCCGATGCGCGAAGACAGCGTGCGGAGTATCAACCTCTCGACGGCCGTCGGGATCGCGACCTACGCGGCTCTAGAAAAGTTGAGCTTTCCGGGGCTCGTTTAGGCGAACCAAACGCTACGCGCGCGAGAGTTGCGCGGGTTTCGGCATGGCGAACGACACGGCGAGCGCCAGCACGGCGAAGACCGTCGCCGTCGCAAACACGGGAATCAAACCGTGCCGGTCGCCGATCGCGCCGAACAACGGCGCTGCAAATCCGCCGATCGTCACCGATAAGCCGAGCGTCACACCGGCGGCCATCCCGATGCGCTGCGGCAAATACTCTTGGCCCACCACCACGATGACGCCCGCCGACAACCCGATGGCAACGCCGAAAGCCACGGCAAGCGGAACCAGCACCGCGTACTGGGGCGCGTACGTTCCGGCCAGGACGATGGCGGCGCCGAAGAGCGTGGTGAAAAACAGCGAGATCGAAATGACGCGGCGTCTGTCGAGGCGGTCGGCAAGACGGCCGCCCCACAGCGTGCCGGCCGCACCGCCGAGCAGCATCGCCGCCAGCGCGACCGAGCCCAGGGCTTTGTCTACGTGGGTAACGGCGATGGCAAAGACCGGCATAAACGTGACGATCGCAAAAAATACCGTCGACCGCAGCGCGACCAGGACGGTCATGATCGAGAAGGCGCGCCAGTCGTCGACGCCGCGACGGTGGCGCCGCGCCTGATGTGCGCGCAAACGCGCGCACTCGAAGCGCGGTATTTCGCGCGCGAGCAATCCGGCCAGAATCACCCCGAGAATCATGAGAAACGCCGTTCCGTGCAGGCCGAACACCAGAAGCAGCGGCGTCACGATGATCGGGCCGATGGCGAAGCCCAGGTATCCGCCGGTCGTGAACCAGCTCATCGCGGTCGCGCGCTGCGACCCGCCGAAGTAGTTCGCGTACCGCGAGCCTTCGGGATGAAACGCCGCAACGCCGATCCCCGAAATCAGCGCGCCTAAAAACATGAACGGCATCGACGGTGCAAAGCCGATGGCGGCGGTGCCGGACGTCGCCAGCAATAGCGATAGCGGGATAACCCACACGAGCGATTTGCGATCCGAGATGTGACCGAAAAGCGGCTGGATGACCGACGACGAGAGGTTCATCGCGAGCACCAGCGTTGCCGCGGCCGTCAGCGAGAGCCCGCGATGCGCGATGAGCCAAGGAATGATCGCCGGCAAGACGCTCTGATTGGCGTCGTTCGCAACGTGCGCCAGCGAAAGAAGCGCAACGCCCGCACGATCGAGCGACGCCGGTACGACGCCTTCGGCAACGTGAGTGTCGCCCATGAAAGCCTATCATGACATACGGCGAAGTCTCGCCTTCATGAAAAGGTCGCTGGAGTCGATCGAACGCGCCGTCGTAAAATGTACGCGTTGTCCGGAGTTGCGCGCGTACACGGCACGGATCGCGCGTGAGAAAAAGCGCGCGCACGCCGGCAGCACGTATTGGGGAAAGCCGGTTCCGGCTTTCGGCAATGACCGTGCGCGCGTCATGCTGGTCGGCCTCGCCCCCGGTGCGCACGGCAGCAATCGCACCGGACGTCCGTTCACCGGCGACGCGTCCGGCGACTTTCTTTATCCCGCGCTATTTCGCGCCGGTTTTGCAACGCAGCCGCGCGCGGTCGATCTCGGCGACGGATTGCAACTCGTCGATTGCCTCATCACGGCGGCGCTGCGCTGCGCGCCGCCGCAGAACAAACCGACGCCCCAACAGCTGCGCAACTGTTTTCCCTATTTACTCGAAGAATTCGAGGCGCTCTCACGCTTGCGCGTCATCATCGGGCTTGGATCGATAGGATTTCTCGCCATCCTAAAAGTCTTGCGGGAGCGCGGCTGGTCGCTCGATCCGCCGAAACCGGCTTTCAGGCACGCGGGAGAAGTGGTGGCGACCTTCGAGCGGGCGGCAAATCGTTGCAATCGCTTCGTATCACCCGAGCCGGCAGAACACGAATACCGGGGTGCTGACCGCGGCGATGTTCGACGCGATCTTTTCGCGCGCGCGCGCCGTTCTCGCCGGCGCTACGGGATGAAGTGAGTGAGCACGTAGAGTAAGCCGCTGCCGATCCCAGAGAATATGTCGGCGTGTCGAACGCCCTGAGGAACGTAGACGACGTCACCCTTCTCCAGCGCGACGTCCGCGTTTGGATCGCCGCCCTTGAGGACGAGGTAGAGATTGACTTCGGTGGTCGTCTGTTTGCCGTCGGTGCCCATGCGAATCAAATGAATGTGGTTGAGGTCGGCCTGGGCGTTTTGGCTGTTTCCGGCTTTGGCGATCACCATCGATAGACGATCGCCTTCGTTCACTTGAACGTCGCCGGGATGGTCGACGGCGCCGGCAACGCTGACGGTAAAGCGTATCGGACCGGGCACGTAGACGACCGAACCCTCCCCGAGCGGCATGTCGAGCGAGGTATCGCCGCGTTGAAGAAGATTCTGAAGGGAAACCACCGTCACTTTGCCGGCGGAATCGGCAACGCGCGCATCGGGAAAGGCACCGTTGCTATCGGCGATGCCGCCGGCCGCCGCAATGGCATCGGTGAGCTTTGCTTCCGAACGAAGCTGATACTTGCCCGGCAATTTCACTTCGCCAAGAACGAGCACGTTTGGCTGGCCGAGCTGTGCGATCGAAATGGTAATGACGGGATGGCGAACGTAACGGCTGAGGCGCTCGGCGAGCACGGCCGATGCCGCGCTCGGCGTTTTTCCGGCGACGGCGACGCGACCCACCAGCGGAAACTCGATCGTTCCGTCGGAAAGCACCATGACGTTCTGCGTAAGGGACTGATCCCCGAAAACGAGGACGCCGAGCTGATCGCCGGGGTGGATGACCGTTTGAGCGGTAACCGCAGCAGGGGCACCGGCGGCAAGCGCCGTCTGCGCGCCAAAAGCGCATAGCAGGGAGAAGGTGGCGGCAGCGAACGCTCGGGACATGGTTCGATGGTAGCGCGCCGCCCCCCAAACTAGAAGTCCCGGCAGGCACAGCCGCTCTGGTCCGGGAGTCCTTCAGGCTAGGGGGCGAAAGGGCAGGCGAACCTGCTTACACCGCCTGGCGGTGAACCGCTGCAATGAGCGCGGCTCGGGAGTGTACTCCAAATGCGGCCCGGACGCGGGCGGCGTGATTTTTGGCCGTCTCGGGCGAGATGCCTAGACTTTGAGCCACCTGCTTGTCGGTCAGCCCTTGACAGATGAGCCCGAAAACCCGCCGCTGCGCCGGGGTGAGCGAAGCGATGCGCTCGTCTTCGGCTACCGAGGCCGCCTTGCGAATTTGATCCGCGACCGAGCTCTCAGGAAATGCGACGACCGACTCGCTGGCGCGGAGCATCCAAGAAGAATCGTCGGTAATCGCATGAATGCGCAACGCCGCGGCCGCCGCTCGCCACGCATAGTGAATCGATTGAAACGTCGAATAGGCGCTGGCCAGGAGATCGATCGCCGCATTTCGATCGCCGGAGACGGCGAGCATGCTACCGCGCGCGTACTCTTCCATCGCCCGAAGCCGTCGATCTCGCGCGAGCGCGAAGCGTGGCGAGAGCGGCATCGGAATCCCGTCGTAGATTGCGAGCAGCGCGCTTCCGGCCTCGACGTCCCGGTCGGAAAGGAGTTCGATCAGATTGAGCAGCGCCACGCGCTCTTCACCCATCGTCGACCAGTCGGTTTCGCGCGCGCACGCAACGGCATGGCGCAGCAGCGCATCGGCGCTCGAGTTCTCGCCGGCCATTCTCGCGAGATAGGCTTGGTCTGCGTAGGAGGCCGTAATCCACATGAGGGAGGGGGCGATGTCGCGCGCAAAATACGCGTAGTGAAAGGCCTTCGCGTGTTCTCCGCGCAGCGCATGTGCCCACGCGAGGCCCCGGAAGGTAAGAAAACGCTCCACTTCGAGATCGTGCGTCCACGGGATCGATTCGGCCATCTTTATCGCAAACTCAAGCGTGGTGTTCGCGGAAATCTCGCGTACCAGATGGATCATGGATCGCGTCGCGTTGGCCAGCAGGCTCACGTCTTGCGCGGCTGGGACGGCGGCGACGTGCCGGGCCGCCTGCTCGAGCAGCTGCAATTGTTCGAGGTAATCACCCCGCAACGATGCGACCCAGGAAAGCGAGAACAGCCAGTGACCGTATAGGTGCGGCGCCGAGCTGACGTCGACTTCGCGCAGCGCAGCCTCCATCGTTTCCGGCGAGCCCTTTACCCAGGCGGCGAGCATGCGCGCGTGGGCGATCTCGTACCGCGTATCCAGACTATACGCGCGGTTCCCAATGCCGAGCAGGGCCTGGCGCGCGACATTGACCGATCCGAGAAAAGCGTGACACGATGACTCTAGGGCTCGAAAGAGAGCCTCATCTTCGAACGTCGTCGCGCGAGTATCGGCAATCGCTTCTAGTGCCTCGCGATGCCGGCCCAAGCGCATCAGCGCGCGAACGTGTAAGACTCGCTCCGGCATAAACGTAGCTCGGGCGGTAGCGTCAACGCATGCGGAAAGTTCACCCGTACTAAATAACTCGCGCGGTCCCAAGTAGTAAACTGCTCCTAACCACGGTACATACTGCACCGCGGATCGCACCCGAATCTAAGGTCCGCTAGTTACACCCGAGAACCGAGGGTCCTTTCAGAGTAACGTAAAGACGGAACGAGACCTCCCTGAGGTCTCGTTCGAATTTTCGTCGGCGCCTATTTACTGGTGCGGCGCTCCCAACCCAAGCGGGACCGACGCCGCAGCGATCGGTCCGCCGGGCGTATCGAGGGGACCGCCCGGCGTATCCGCCGGGTGCATGTTTGCAAACAATAAGATAATCGCGAATAAAAACGCCACCGAGCTCACCTTTCACGCATACAAATAGGCCGTAGTTATTATTGACCAGGGGAGTCCAGATTACTCCTTATCGGGCGAATATTCTAGCGCTAAGAGCCTAATTTTTTAGGGGGCTATGGTCGGTCGGGCCCCGGGACGGCCTCCCGATCGGGTCGATCAGGCGAATTCGGGTGCCCAAAAATTGGGCGTCCGAGCCGATTCGGTAGTGCCGGGCGACGAAATCCTCGAGCCGGTTGCAGCCAAACTGCACGTTTGCCGAGGTGCACTCGCCGGACGTCACGAGCCAGAGCCGCCGCCCCGCCGGGACCGTCGATTGAAGCTCCGCCTCGTTCTCGACGACGAACCGACGAATATCGTACCGGTGGAAATCGACCCCGTGGGGGATCGGAACGATCTGATTGGGGCCGCCGTAGTAGTAGGCAAGCGGCAACGCGTTCTCGGCTTCGAAGACTGCGATCGGCTCGCCCGGCTGCTCGTGAGTTCGAAGGTAGGCGGCAACTCGCGCCCAATCGCCGGGTTTGGCAAGGTGCCGGTAGGTTCCGACCAGCGTGAAAAGCGAGAAAGCCATCACCAGAGCCGACCAGACGAGTACGGCGCGGCGTCCGTTCGGTGGCCGCACCGTCGTGAGCACGGCGAAGATCGTCAGCGTGGCGGGCACGTACAGCGCGGCGGCGTGGCGATCCAAGACGTGGACCCCCGACAGGTACGTACCGACGGCGAACAAGACCAACGCGAACCCCGTCGTGGCGACGATCGGACTCCTCCCGATCGATCTTAGGGACGGTCGTGCAACGGCCAGCGCGAGCACCGCAACGATCACGATCACCACGTAAGCGTTCTTTGCGTGCAAAATTGGCAGCGGCAGAACGTACCGCAATCCAATGCCGGCGAGATTGATGCACGTCTGAACGATCGACGGCGGCGCGAAGATACTTTTGAAATTCTGCACCTGAGCTGGGACGATGGCGAGCATCGGCACGAACGCGAGCGCACCAGCGGCTCCGGCCAGGGCGAACGCGAGCACCGCGCGCCGGTTGTAAAGCAAAAGCGTCGCGCCTTGTGCTGCGATCAGAAACGCCAGGTAATACTGCGTATAGAGCGCGACTCCGACGCAGACCGCGTACGCAATCGCAGCCCCTCTGCGGGGATTTTCCTCCATGAAGGCATCGAAAAACGTTTGCAGCAGCAGTGCGGACAGCAAAACGATCATCGCGTAGACGCGCAGTTCGACGGCCGCCCAGACGACGAAAGGATTGCAGGCCACGACCGCTGCAACGAGCACGCCGTCGACGTGAGGAACGTATCGGCGCGCGAGTCCCGGAATAAGCAGGATCGTTGCCGCGATGCAAATCACCGAAAAAAGACGCAAGAAAAAGATGCCGTCGCCGGCATGCCGCCACACGGTCATCGCAACGAAATACAGGGGCGCATTTTGCTCGAAACCTATGGCTTGAGCGAACGCGTATCCGAGGTCGCGGCTAGTCGTTTGCAGCGTATAGGCTTCGTCTTGCCAAATGTTCAGTACGGCCGCAAGGGGAAGCGTGACGACGAGGTTCACCCCGAGCGCCATCAACGCGAACCACAGACGGTTGGCTTTCACTTCGGAAATTTGTCTTGCTGAAGTCACCGGGCCGATTATACTCTCGGAACCTCCCCCGGCCAACGTAAGTCCGAACCATCATTGCGTGAACCGAAGGTCCCGGTTGGAAATGTGAGCCGTTCGACTAGAAGCTTGCCCCACGGCCTCTGCCCGGCAATGCCGGCCGTCCGCTATGATCGACGTCGTGGGAAGATCCGCCGGAAACGTCGCCTTCGCCGCAGTCTCACTGCTGGTGACGCTCGCGGCGTTCGCGTTAGGCGCGCGAGGAGACGTCGAGCACCAGAGTTTCAAGGCGTTCTACTGCGCGGGCGTCGCCGTCCGGGAACGTCACGATCCGTATCGAGTCGAGCCCTTGCGATCCTGCGAACGCGGCCTCGAGCGCACGGCGATGCCTGCCGGCTACGTAGAACCGGCGCCCCTTCCGGGTTACGTCCTGCTCCCGTTTGCAGTCTTCTCAAAGCTGCCGCCCAAGTTAGCCGCGGAACTTTTTTGCATTATTCTCGCGTTGGCGGCCGTCGTAAGCGCCCGATGTTTGGCGGCGGCCATACACGTTTCCGATACGGCCATCCTGCTTGCTTTTGCGCCGCTCACCCTGCTCAACGTCGCGTACGGGGAGACCGCGCCACTCGCGATGCTCGCGATGTGCGCTGCCGCGTATTTCTTAGCCAAGCACCGATGGATCGCCGCCGGGTGTGCAGCATCGCTGGCCCTTTTGCAACCGAACGTGGGCGTTCCGGCAGTCGTCGCGATGTTCTTGTTCGTGCACCGGTCGCGCGCCGCGGTCATCGTTTCGGTGGCGGCCCTGGCCCTATTGAGTCTCGCCGCACTTGGGTTGGCGGAAAACAAAGAGTACTTCGCGCAGGTGCTTCCGTTGATGGCCAACGCCGAACTCGTCGCGTCCGATCAGTATAGTCTGAGCCGGCTGCTGTTCATGGTCGGCGTAGCGCCGCCGCTTGCACTGTTGCTGGGAAAGATTTGGTTTACGTTCGCGGCGGTCTTCGGAGTTGCATTAGCCGGCGTGCTTTCGGCTCGGAGCCGCCAAGATATCCTCGTGCCGCTGCTGCCGCCCGCCGCCGTGCTGTTCTTCGGCATCTACCTGCACGACATTCAGATCCTCATCGCTCTTCCGGCCGCCCTTGCGATCGCAGCGCGAGTGCCGGGAAGAACGTTTCGCGTTATCGGAGCGGCCGCTTTGGCGCTTCTGATCGCCGTCTGGACTCAGAAGATCTCGCGCGCTACCGTCGCGCTCGACGTTGCTGGTGTTTTCGGAGGGCTCTTTGCGGTACTCGGCGGGAGCTTAGGACGGCGCCTTACCGTGGCGTCGATCGGTGCGCTTGTCACGACGGTGTGCGTCGTGCTCGTCGTGCACGTTGCGCCCGGACCGTCCGCCGGCCAAATCGTTACTCACGCCTTTAACGCATCGCCGGACGAGTTCTCGCCGGTTGCGTGGGCGAGATACCTTCGCGCGACCGTTGCCCTGACCCGGCCGGTCTTTGCGCCTCAACTGGCAGCCTGGCTAGGCCTCTTCGGGCTGCTCGCGTCGGCGGTGGCGACGGCCGTTCGTCCGCCCGACGCGAGCCCTTCCTTGCCGGCCCAAGACTATGCGAGGCCGATCCTGATCGCGTGAACCGCCGCTTGCGAGCGCGCGGTGCAGTGAATCTTCGAAAATATGTGGCTCACGTGATTCTTGATCGTCTTCTCCGATAGGACGAGACGGCGGCCGATGTCGCGATTCGACAGGCCTTGGGCAATCAGACGGATGATTTCACGCTCGCGCGGAGACAACTCGTTCGTCGAGCGGTTCGACGGACCGCGGCGCCGCAGCAGCGATGCCGCTACTCGCGGATCGACATAGCTGGCGCCCTCGCCGATCGTCTTGATGGCGGTAACGAGCTCTTGAAGCGATGAGTCCTTAACGATGTAGGCGTCCGCACCCGCGCTCAAACAATGCTGCATGAGTTCGCCCTGAGTGTGCGCCGATAGCGCGCAAATGCGGGCGCCGGGGGCTTTAGCCTTAAAGTGCTCGACCACATCGTCGATTTCTTCCGTGTCGATATCGATAACGACGATGTCCACATCCTTTGGAACGACCGAATCGCGTCCGCTCGCGATACCCACGACTTTGATGTCGGGATCGGCCGACAGCACCTGGGCCACGGCCTTTGCGAAGAGCATTTGCTTCTCGATAACGAGCACGCGAAGGGGTAACGTTGCTACTACAGACATCCTGTTATGAAACTCCATCTAGAGAAAACCCACCCGGCGGCATAGTGCTAATAAAGAGCGCCGCGTCGTCTTACGCGGGCTTCAGGACCTAAGTCTGACATTATTGCGGGCGGCTCGACAACCCGGGTTTCCCGTGAGTCTTTTGGTCCGGTGGTCCTAGGTCTCTACGAGACTTACGCAGCGTTTGCGGTACGAACGGCCTGCGCGCGTAGTAAGAACTTGTCATACGCCGTGGGGCGGCGCTTGCGTCCGTCCGCGATACTAGCTAACCGGTTCGGGTCCCATCGGCGTCGTGGCGATTTTGTAGCGCCACGCACAACGCACGCGCGACTTAACGCTGCGCCCGTTCCGCGGTGCGGCGGCGTTGCGCTCCGCAATGTCCGGCCAACCCAGCAGCATCGCCGCCATTTCAATTCGATTGCGAGCGTTGGTTTTCGATATCATGCGGGCGATGTGGTCGTTCACGGTCGATTCGGCCAAATTGAGGGCGGCGGCGATCTCGGCGATGGAGTTGCCGTCGAGCAACGCGTGCAGCACTTCGCGCTCGCGAGATGAGATCCGGAAGGTCGCTGCGGCGCGCTCGATCGCGTGCGCGGGGTCGCATTGTTCCGCGAACACGCCGATGTAGACTTCAGGCCCGCTCGCCGCCATAGGGACGACTTTGAGCATGAGATCGGGCAGCGGATAGGCCACGCTGGTCGCGCAGGCCCCGACGCTCAGGAAGTTCCAGGATGCCGTTAGCCGGCGCACGGCACGCTCGAGGACGGGCGGCAGGCGATGGTCGCGAGGTTCGATCAGATCGGCAAAATCGCACGAAAGCGGTTCGCTGGTGTGCCACGCGCGCTCCACGTTGAAGCGCGGATCCAGCAGATAGAACCCGTGAAAGCCGTTTCGCGCTGGGGACCGCCGTTCGCCGTCGCGACTCGGCCCGTCCGTGATCTGGAGTGCGATTTGGTGCGTCAGCCGCTGAAGTTCGTCGGCGAGTTCTCCCGGAGCGGGCCCGGGAGGCGACGTGAGCTGCACGATCAACGCGAGGGATTTGCCGGTGCCCGCGGGCGTCGCGACGCCGATCACCGACGGCGCGTTTGCGGCCGGCGGTATCGTGGCCTGCAGCACGACCGGTCCTTGAGTGACCGGAAAGGGCACCTTGCAAAGGAGCGAAAGGGCGAGGCGCCCGCCTATTTCCGATCGCGAAACGTCGTAATCGAGAAGGTCACCCTCGACGTCGAACAGCCCGAGGGCCCAGCCCTTGCCGTTCGCCAATCCGAGCACGCGCCGAAGGAGCGCCTCGATACGCTTTCTCCGCGATCGATCGAGCCCTTCGAAACCCGTTACCGCGACCGGAGAAACTCCGACCGTCCTTGCAGCCATCGACACGTCCCCTGAGTCGCGAAATACTTCGCGGGCTTCCGACACCAACCGGCATTCTAACGCACGGCCGCTTGTAAGGCAACCCGATGCGGCCGGCCGGGCCATCCCCTATCCGACGTTCGTCGTAATGCCTCTATCGTAGGAAACGGTTGCAAGCGTACCATTGGTTCCCTGAGGGTTCCCTGCGGATCCGACCATATCGATCATCGGCCGTACGTCGAAACCGCTCGCCAGCGCCTCGATCGATTCGACTACCACGCGGCGCTTGGTTTCGGGATTCATGCCCATGGCCGGGAAGAAAGCCAGGTCCCGGCATTCGTCGCCCGACAGAAAATCGAGCGGATGCAGCAGAATCGACGGTTCCGTGCGAGTCAACTTGCACCATAGGAGCGCCGCTCGAAAGTACGCCAGCGCCGCCGCGGGCGATATCGTCGAAGCGTACAGGACGTAGCTAATGTGAATCGGGACGCGAAAGAGCGGAAACGTCGTGACGGGAATCTCCGTAATCGATCCGTTTTGAAGCCGGATCGTGTGCTGCCGATTCGGCCGAAATCCGTCTGCGAACCCACCGAAGAGGTCCTCTCGTTCGCGGCGATCGGCTTCGCTGAGCTTCGCAGTTCGGAAGTAGTACGCGCGCGCCAGCGGGCCGATGAACGTCGGGAGCGACGACGCGTCGTAAAGATATCCGCGTCGCACGAGCGTCTGCAGAATCGAGTCGGACCGCGTAAAGCCGGGTCCGCGAAAACCTCGTGGCCGCTGCCCGGTCGCCTTTTCGATGCATTCCTCGGCGCACGCAAGCTCGCTTTCGATCGCACTTTCGCTGCGTTGGTGCATCCACGGCTCGTGATGGTGCGAATGGTTGCCGATTTCGTGCCCGCGGCGAGCGATCTCGGCGAAAACGTCGGCGTGCTCGGCCAACGCGGCGTCTTGACCCACGAGGAAAAACGTTATCCGCAACCCCAGCTTGTCGAGAAGGTCGAGCACGCGCGGAACCAGGAGGTTGTGATACGACGGAAACGATTTCCAAGCGGGGTCGCCATGGGTTTTCATGTACGACCACTGGTTGTCGAGGTCGAGCGATAGCGAGGCCCTCATGCGACCGCCACGGGCTGGTCGAGCGGTCGCACTTGCGCGAGTAACGACGGCACCAAGCTGTGAGCGAGTTTGACGGTCTCGTTAACGTTGAGCGTTCCATTGACGATGTGAGCGCTGTTCGCCATAAATAATCCTTTGATAGTCGTCTCGATTGGAGGCAGGCGTTCCGAGTAGCCCAGAGTCGGAATCGGGAAAACGAACGGCACTCGAGAGACTCGAAATGCACGAACGGAGCTGCGGCGAAACGCGGGGTGCATTCGCTCCAAGGCCGACAGAAACGCGTTCTCGATTTCGTCGTCGGTCATACAAAATGCGGGGTCGTCGGACGACACGTACTTTGGCAGATAGATCAGCGACTGGCCCTTAAACTCGTTCCGGTCCACCAGAGCACTCATTTCGATGACGGCGGTGAACGGAATCGAGGCATCGGCGATGTTGGTGATGTAATACGACGTCAGCGGCACATCGGTCAAAAGCGAAGCGCAGATAATCCCCTGGTACTCGACGCCTTCGCAAAGTACGCGCTCGCGGGAGGTTAGGCCCGGACACAACCGTGCGGCCAGCGGTGCCGCCAACGTGACGACGACGCGATCGAACACGCTCGTTTCGCCCGCGGAAACGACGGCGATGCCGTCCGCGGCGGCTTCGATCCGCTCGATCCTGCACGACGTCCGAATCTTGACGTTCCGCGCCAAGAGCCTCTCTTCGAATCGACGCAGCGTTCGGTCGTAACCGTTTCGAACGTAGCCGAAGAGCTCGCGTTTTGGTCCGCTTCCGCGCGCGGCATACATGCGAGCGATGATGGCCCAGATAAACGCAGCCGACGCCCGCGTCGCGTGCGGTCCCAGTTTCGCGCGCAGAAGCGGCAGCCAAATGCGCTCGACGGTCGTTTTCCCGCAATGCCGCGTGAGCCATTCGACCGCCGTGAGTCGCTCGAGCGGGCGCCAGTCTTTGATTCGCGAGGCTTTGAGGATGGTCGCCGCCAGGCGCACCTTTTGCAGCGGCGACAATGGCGGAAACCGCGCGTAGTCGGCCGCTCCCGAAAACGAGTGCATCTTTCCATTGACGAAGAAGCCGGTGCCGGTCTTGACCCATTGCAAATCCGGCTCGAGGTCGAGCTCGTCTAAGAGCTCTCGCAGGGCGAGATCGCTTTGGAGCGTCACGTGGTAGTGCCGATCCCAGACGACGTCGCCGACTTGCCATGGGCCGGCGAGCCCGCCGCAACGCTGAGCTCCTTCCAGGATGGTTACTTCGTGACCGGCTTTCGAAAGGTCCCACGCGAGGGTCATTCCGAGTAAGCCGCCGCCGACGATTCCGAATCGCATTAGATCAGCGCCGCTTCGGTGACTTTCGTGCCTTCGAGCACGTATTCGGCAAGGCACGTGTGGCACCGCAGTTCGCGGCGGCCCTCTGCAGTCGTCAGGCGTACCAGGGTGCGCCCACAGGTGCAGGCGAATCCGACCGGCTTGGCCGGGTTACCCGCAACGATGCAAAAATCCGGAACGTCGCGCGTTACGACCGAACCCATGCCCACCATTGCAAAGCGCCCGATTCTCAGACCGGGTCCGATCGTCGCCTGAGCGCCGATCGTAGCGCCTTCGCACACCAACGTTTTCAGCGTCTTCTCGTCGGGATCCGAAGACAACAAGCGATCCAACTGTGGATTGGTCGCCCGCGGACACCGGTCGTTGGTAAATACGACGCCCGCCGCGATCATGACGCCTCGCTCGATCGTTACCGCGGTACAGACGTACACGAACGCGTTTATTTTTACCAGATCGCCGATTTCGACGCCGTAGGCGATGTAGGACTTCTCACCGATGATACAGTCGGCGCCGATGCGCGTGGAGTGGCGGATATGGACGTTGTCCCAAACGGCCGTGTTTCGTCCGATGACGACGCCCGGTTCGACGTTCGCAGTAGGGTGGACGGTCATGCGCTACGACGCCGCCGCCTCGCGCTTGAGCCGCAGCGGAACGATCTCGAGATCTTCGAGGTGCGTGCCGATGCGCTCCCAGCGCGCTCTTTCCAGGGCCGCGTAGGCGGCCTGAATCACTTTGACCGAGGCTAACCCGTCCTCAGCCGTTACGACGAGACGGTCGGTGCCGTCGATCGCGTCGCAAAAGTTGTTCAGTTGGTCGCGAAACGCCTGAATCTTGTCGTAGCCGCTCCCGAAAACGTGCCAGTCGCTCTCTCCGCGCCGGCGAAAGCGCGACTCCCTCCATCCGACCAGAATCGTGCCGAGGCTGCCGTACAGTCTCAAGAAGGTCTCGAGTTCCTTATCGATGCTCCACGAGAGATCCGAGGTCCCCACGACGCCGTCGTCGTTATGGACGAATAGCCGCACGGTGTCTTCGACGGCCAGACCCTGCATGCGGCGCCCTTCGACGACCTGAATGTCGCACAGATTGCCCAGGAAATACCGCAGGACGTCGACCGCGTGCGTGCCGTTATCGATGAGCACGCCTCCGCCGCTCACCGCGGCGTTGGAGTTCCAACGATTGCGCATATCGACGTGCGATGCGAAGGCGTTCTCCGCAAAAACCAATTCCCCGATGGCGCCCGACGCCAGCAGCTCCCGCGCCTTACGGACGTCGGCCGCGTACCGAAACTTCGAAGCCATCGTGAGAATGGCGCCGCTACGCCGCGCCGTCGCCACCATGCGTTGGGCGGCGGCAACGCTCACCGCGAGCGGTTTCTCACACAGTACGTGCTTGCCGTTTTGAAGGAGCTCGCAGGTAATGCTTTCGTGCGATACCGGCGGCGTACACACGACCGCCGCATCGAACTCCGCGCCGGCAAGCAAATGCCGCGTCGTGGGATAGGCCGGGCAGCCTACGCGCCGCGCGTATTCCTTGGCTGCCGCGGTTTCCACGTCGCACACCGCCACGATGGCGGCGTTCTCCACGGACGCGAAGGCGGTTTCGTAGGCGCGCGCGATCGCACCGGCGCCGACGATTGCGAAACGTTTTTTCTTCACGAGGCTACCTCACAGGTTAGGTCGGCGGCGGCCGATGAGATTGCGTTAGCGATGTATTGCACGTCGTCTTCGTCGTAGAGGTCGTTCCAGGGAACGACGAGGATGCGCTCGAGTGCGGCCAGCGTCCCGGGATAGCTTTCCGGGTTATAGTCGAGCGCCTCGGGGCGTGCGAGGTTAAACGGATATCCGCTGCTGCCGAAGGTCTTACGGCGAGCAAAGACCTCGCACATGAACGCCGGTTTCTGAATGTAACGCGGCGCACAGGCGATGCCGCGCTCCTTCAAGTGTTTTGCCATCTCGAGTACCGCATCTTTCGGCAGCGAGGCGTCCGTCCTAATGCAGTACTTCCAGTAGCTGTGCTGCGCGCCGCGCAAAATCGTCGGGGTCACGATGCCGCGCACGTCGCGCAGCATTTCGGTCAGCATTCCGGCGAGCATCCGGCGACGCGCGACGACGGCCGGAAGCTTGTCGAGCTGCGCGCACGCGACGCTTCCGCACAACTCCGACATGCGGTAGTTCAAGGCCAGAAAGTAATGATCGGGCTGCTGATCGCCGTAGCCCCACGCTTTGTTGATGAACAGGAACATCCGCCTGGCGAGCTGGGGATCGTCGGTGACGACGAGGCCGCCCTCGCCCGTGGTGATGTGCTTGCCCTGTTGGAGGCTAAAGCAGCCGATGCTGCCGATCGTTCCAACGAACTGTCCGTTGTAGCTCGAGAGAAACGCTTGAGCGCAGTCCTCGATTACCGGGATGCCGGCGTCCTTGGCGAGCGCAACGATCTTCGGCATTTCGCAAGGGTTCCCGAACAAATGGGTCACGACGATGGCCTTGGTTCGATCGCTCATGCGATCGGCAATCGTCGAGGCGGTCACGTTGCACGTGCGCGGATCGACGTCGGCGAAAACCGGAATCGCCCCCTGATAGAGAATCGGCGAAAGCGCGCCCATGTCGGTAATCGGCGTCGTAATCACTTCGTCCCCGGGTTCGAGATCGAGCGCCGCTATCGCGCAGTGGATGGCGGCAGTCCCGGACGAACACGCGTACGCGTATTTTGCACCCATCATGGAAGCAAATCGCGACTCGAGCTGCGAAACGAACTGGCCTTTCGTGCTGGTGAGCGTTCCGCTTCGGAGGGCGGCGGTGACTGCGGCAATTTCTTCGTCGCCCAGAGTCCGTCCCGACGCGTCCTGATCGGACGGTAGGGCTCTATGCGGTGTGGGTTGGAACGTTAAGGCCATTATTGTTCTTTACTCCATTCGATCGGTAGCGGCGGTTTTGGTTAAACTTTTGTCGGATGAACGCGGTAATTTGACCCGTAAAGAGCGCGAGGCTCGTGTATTGGACGACGATGGTTGCAGTAGTGCCGATTGCCAAGGTGGCGCGGCTTACGCGAAAAGCGAGCAGCAGGGCGACCACCAGCGGCAGCAATCCGGGAAATAGCCCGGGAAGCGCGAGCCAGAGCGCGGGACGGTAGCGGCACCCTAGAAGCACCGTCGCCCCGATCTGCGACGAAATCCGGGCGACGTTGATGCGCCGGCCGCCGTTGCGACGCGCTTCGCTCCACTCGAGCGTTGCGGGGACTTCGACGACGTTCATGTTCTGCCGCAGCGCGCATAGCAGCATCTCGGCGATGGCCACCATTCGGTCGCTGCGAAACTCCAGACGGCGCAAAGCCGCCACGCGGTACGCGCGCACCATACACGTCAAGGTCGCATAGCGTCCGTTGGTCGCGAGCGACAAGAAGCGATTGCCTTCCCGGCTCAGCAGTCGGCGCATTACCGGAACGTTGAGCACGCTTCCGCCAGGGGCGTATGGCGACGCCAGCGCGATGTCGGCGCGCTCGATTGCCAGAGCCTCGATCAGCTGCATGGCGGTCGCCGGCGAATAACTGAGGTCGGCGTCCAAGACGACCGCGAGGTCGGTGCAAACGTTATCGAAGGCGGTCCGCAGTGCGGCGCCGAGACCGCGGTTTTCTTCGTGTCTGAGAACGCGAACTCGCCTTTGCCGCCGCGCGAATGCTTCGGCCACCGCATAAGTGTGGTCGTCGCTACCGTCGTCGACGATGAGGTATGAGAACTCGTACGTCCCGCCGTGCGATGCGAAATACGTCGCCATCGCCGTCAGTGCGTTGGCAAGTTCGGGGCCTTCGTTGTATGCCGGTACGATGACCGTTACGCCGTTCATACCGCCCCGGCCATCAGCGCGCGCATGCGCACGAAATAGTCGTCGTAATCGCTGATCGTCACCACGTCCTTGTTCACGACGACGCCGAGCACGTTATCGATACCGAAGAGTTTGAGCTGATCGACGGCCTTGCGCGCGTCGCTCTCGTCGGTTCCGTTGGCGGCGACGACCAGGAGCGATCCGTCGGTGTGCGCGGCGACCATCAGGCCGTCGGATACGGCCGAGAGAGCCGGCGTGTCGACGATCACGGTCTCGTAGGCCATCCGCGCTTTGCCGAGCAGGGCTTCGAACTGCGAGTTGAGCAGCCGCACCGGCGCGAGTGAATCCGGACCGCTGGTGAGGATGTCGAGCCCGGGCGCGAGATGCTGGACCGCTTCGTGCATCGACATGGAGCCGTCGAGCACGTTGCTCAAACCGGCGGTATTGGGGCATTGGGCTTTTTCGTGCAGCGTCGGCTGGCGAAGGTCTGCGTCGATCAGCAGAACGCCCGGGTTCAGCGTCGATAAACTCTTGGCGAGGTTGAGCGCGACCGTAGACTTGCCTTCGCCGCGACGGGCGCTCAGAACCGCGAGACTTCTCAAACGGCGCCTATTCGTGTGATGCAGCGTCACGCAGAGATGCAGGAACGCTTCGACGGTCATCGCCTGGACCGACGGGAGCATACGCGGATTCTTGACCTCAAACTCGGGAATGCGCGCGACGACCGGCAGTCCCAGGAGACCCGCGACGTTGGCGCCTGCGGCCCGGCGTTCGATCACGTCGAGAACGTAGACGACCGCCAGCCCCAGAAGGAGACCGACCGCGAGCGCGATCGCCAGGTTCATGGACAAGCTCGGACGCTTTATGGCCGCGTCGGCGCTGGCGGGCTGAACGATGACGATGTCGCTAATCGCCGTCGAGCCGGCAACCAGCGCGTCGCTATACTTTTGTTCGAGCGCGTTGTAGACGTTGGCGGCGCGCTTTGCTTCCTCTTGTATGGCGGCAAATTGCACGGCTTGTTGCGGCAGGGACTTGACGTCGGCGCGATAGGCGCGCCGCTGCGTCCGTAGCGACCGCACTTGCGCCTGATCGCCTTGAATGCGCGCCCGATATGTCGCCGCTTGCTGCTGCAACGACTGATAGAGTGGATTGGGCGCCACCGTCGTTTCGCTTATGACGGCCGACGGTTGGGCCGCGATTTGCGCGATGATGGCCGCGCGCTGTTGCTGAAGCGCAATGACGGCTGGATGCGCCGGCGTATACTTTTGCTGCGCCGTTGCGAGCTGTGTCTCGACGTCGGCGAGTTTTGACCGCAGGTCGGAAGAAACGGGGTTGCGCTGCACTTGCTGGGCGCTGTCGACGGTGCTGGAGAGCGCGCCCATTTGGCTCGATGAGCTGTTGAGAAGCGCCTTCGCCTCACTCGCGTCGACGGTCAACTGGTCGATGCGCTGATCGATGGTGCCGACGCGCGATACCACGTCCTGCTCGTGTGACGTCGCGTCCATATAACCGTGGGCCGATTGAAATTGTGCGAGTTGGGTAGCGGTCGCTCGCATGTGATCGCGAGCGCTCGGCAGCTCCTTAGACAAGTAACTGATCGCGGAAACCGCTTCGGAACGAACGAAATCGCGTTCCTCGTCGACGAAGGCGCCGGAGAACGCATTGGCGACCTGCGCGGACTCGTCGGGTGTCTTCCCGCTGACGTTGAGGTTGAGGAGCGCGGTATTAGCGATCGGGCGCACGCTTACTCTGCCTAGCAGCTCTTTCGGCGTCATCGTTAGGTTGAGTTGCTTGATGACGGTCGACGCGATATCGCGCTGCTGCGCCAGCGCAGCGAAGGTTTCGGCCGACTGCACCCCGCTCTGCAGCACCAGGGCGTTGAGGACCGGAAGGGTCGTGCTGTTATCCGAGGTCGCAACGTTCGTATCGGACCGGCCGGCGAGCATTCGTACCGTGGTCGTGTACGATTTCGGTGTTAAAATAGTGACGATCGCAACGAGTGCGACGAATCCACCGGCCACCGCGGCAAACACGCGCCAACGTTTTACGAGGGCGGAATACAGGCGTTCAATGTCGCGTCTGTCGTCGGTCCGGTCCGGTTGCGCTTCGTACTGCGTCAACGAGGCCGGGCCCCCGAACCGCGTTATATTTGGCATCGTGTTAAAATAGTACGCTGCGAAGAGGCCGCTCCATAAGGACGACACTGCTCAAAGCTTGGGACCTTCGATGGAGGGACTTGAGTCCTTTTCTCCGTGAGTCACGCCGCGTAGTGCTAACGGCACTCCGAGCCCGGCTCTCCGGCGCGTATCATTTGAACATTCATGGCAACCCGCATCGTCGAGCGCCCGGCTCCCCAACCGAAATCGATTACTCGAGGCGCTCCTCGCGCATTCCCGGCGAGGTGGGTCGCGATCTTGGTGATCAGCGACGTTTCGCTTTTCGTCGTCGCTTCGTGTCTCGGCGCTCTGATCGGCTTCCATCACTGGCAATCGCCGCGGATCGTCGGGCACCTTCTCATCGCCGAAGTTCTGTACGTTGCGCTGTGGGTGATCGTTTTCGATCGTTTGGGTTTGTATCGGCGCACGTACGCCTTATCGATGAAAGACGAGCTCTACTATACGACCGCGGCGTTGATGCTGGGAACGATTCCGCAGCTCGTGCTCTTTACGATCTATCCGGGGATCTCGACCTCGCGCATCGCGCTGGTCTTCGCGCTGGGGTTTTCGATCGTACTGGTCGGGTCGTCCCGTGCGATGCTTCACCGCATCCGGCACAACGAATGGTTCAGGAGCCGCCGCAGGGTTAGCCTCGTCGGAACCTCCGACCACATCGACCGGGTGCTCGAAAGCCTGGAGCTGCCCGACGATGCGGAGACCCAACTCATCGTCGTCGACGACATCGGCGAGGCTATCGGCCAGATCGACCTCAGTCGCGATCCGGAACTCCAACGCATCGAGTGGTTCAACCACGCGCGCAGGTGGGGTTGCGACGCGCTCATCTTGACCGAGATGATTCCGTCGCACCTGCTCGCGCACGTTCTCGAGGTTGCCGCGTCGGAGCGAATTCGGTTGGCCTTCGCGCCGCCTACGGTCATCCGTTACTGTTACGACCTCAGCCTTCAGACCGACGGACGGCAAGTGCTGATCGTTCCGGCTCGCTTGCGCGCGTGCTCGCCACGTGCTCAGCTGGTTAAGCGGTTGATCGACGTCGCGTTTGGAACCTTCGCCCTGATTCTCTTCTCGCCGGTCATGTTAGCGGCCGCAGTCGCCATCGTCATCGATTCCGGCTGGCCGATCTTGTATTCGCAAGAGCGAGCCGGCATGGGCGGCAAGGCTTTCCGAAATTCTGAAGTTTCGCTCGATGCGGCAAGACGCGGAGAGCACGATCGGCGCCGTATGGGCCACCGACAACGATCCGCGAAAAACCCGCATCGGTGCGTTCTTGCGCCGTTTCAGCATCGACGAACTTCCGCAACTGTTCAACGTGTTGCGCGGCGACATGTCGCTGGTCGGCCCCCGTCCCGAGCGGCCCATGTTCGTCGATCTGTTCCGAGCGACGCTGCCGCGTTACGATCAGCGCCACTTAGTGCGACCGGGAATCACGGGTTGGTCGCACGTCCACATGAAACGCAACGTCGATACGTCGGCGGCCGGCGAGCGTCTCGCCTACGATCTCCAATATCTCGAAAACTGGTCGCCCTATCTCGACGTCGCCGTGCTCTTCCAAACGCTCTGCGAATTTCTCTTCCATCGAGCCGCATGACCGCGGCCGTGCGCGTCCTCCACATCCTACCGTCGATCCGCGGTTACGGTGCCGAGCGGCTGATCGTCGATCTCCTCGGACACTTGTCGTCGCCGGACATCGATGCCGCACTGCTCACGATTTACGAGCCTCCCGCCGAATTGCGGCAAAGGTTGACTTTTCCGTTGATACACGCCGGCCGCAGAGATCGCCGCGACCGAGCCTTCATCTGGCAAATGACGCGCGAAATACGGCGCTTCAAACCGGATATCGTGCACACTCACACCCACGTGGGCAAGTACTGGGGACGCTTTGCGGCTTTACTCGCGGGCGCGCGATGCATCGTTCACACCGAGCACAACCCCTGCGACGTGCGTCGCACGCGGCTCGAACGCGCGGCGGATTGGCTCCTTCATCGGATGACCGCGCGCGTCGTGACGTTCTTTAGCGAGCAGGTTGCCGCGCTAAGCCGCCAAGAGTGCCTGCCGCCAGCCAAGATGCTCGCAATTCAAAATGGCGTAACGATGGTCGACGGCCACGAAGACCGGGCCCTCGCTCGCGAACGGCTGGCAGTCGGCGACGACGAGTTCGCGATCGCGCTCGTCGGGCGAATGGAATATCAAAAGAATCACGCGCTCGCGCTGCGAGCTTTTTCCGCGCTCTCTCCGGCGACGCGCGAGCGGTCGGTATTGCTGTTCGTGGGTGCGGGCGAAAACGAACCCATGCTACGCGATCTCGCGACCGAGTTGGGCATTGCCGGCCGCGTCCGCTTTCTCGGCTACCGTACCGACGTCGCATCGATCTTGCCCGGAGCCGACGTGCTCCTGATGAGTTCGTGGTTCGAAGGCATGCCGCTGGCGTTGATCGAGGCGATGCTTGCAAAGGTCCCAATCGTCACGACACCGTGGCTAGGCGCCTCCGATATGCTCGACCACGGACGCTACGGCCTCATCGCCGACGGCTTTGCGCCGGAACAGCTTGCCGCAGCGCTCGAGCGTGCTCGCGAGAATCCGAGTCTCCGCCGCACGCTTGCCGAGGGCGCCGAACGGCACGCACGCCAGGCATACGATATCAAGCGCACCGCCGACGCGCACCGAACGATGTACCTGCGTTTGTGTGGATCCAAGTCGTGAGCCATCGCGCCAAACGCTTGATCGTCGTCACCTCACGCTTTCCGTTTGGAGCTCAGGAAGCGTATTTGACGTCGGAACTCGAAGAGCTCGTGCGGTATTTCGATCGCGTTGTGGTGGCGCCGGTTCGGCCGCCTCGGCAGCCGGCCCGGCATCGCGTTCCCGAGGGCGTCGAAGTTCTCGCGTGGCCGCTCGTCAACGCGAGCTTACTGCGGCGGGCGGCACGAACCGTGGTCGAACGGCCGGCCGCCACGATTGGGGCAATCGGACAGCTGATGGCCTCGCGCGATCCCGGTTTCGCAAAGAACGCTACGGTGCTGGTGAAGGCATTGGCGCTGGCGCAGTGGGCCAGAGAACATCGCTTCGACCACATCCACGCGTATTGGATGTCGACGCCTTCCACGGTCGCAATGGTGGCAGCACTCGCAAGCGACGCGCTGTGGAGCGCGACGGCCCACCGATGGGATATTTACGAACGCAACGCGTTCGACGTAAAACAACGTAGCGTTTCGTTCGTCCGGGCGATATCGGACCGCGGAGAACGCGATCTGCGAGCCAGGATGCCGGCGCTGAACGGACGCATTCGCCGGTTGCGCCTTGGGACCGTCGTGCCCGATCGCGTGAAGCCGCCGCGTGCCAACGACGCCGAGTTTCGCATCGTCTGCCCGGCGGCATTCGTTCCCGTGAAGGGTCATAAGGTTCTCTTTGCCGCCCTGGCGAGACTGCGCCGTTCCAACGTCCCGGTTCGCTGCACGTTGTATGGCGCCGGACCGATGCAAGCCGAACTCGAGGCCGAGGTCGATTTTCTGGAACTTCGAGACGCCGTGCGTTTCGGGGGATTCATCGCCCGCGACGCGCTGCACAACGCGTATCGGCTCGGGTGGTTCTCGGCCGTCGTGCTGGCGAGCCGCTCGGCCGGTGTAAAGATGATGGAAGGCGTACCCTCGGCGCTACTCGAGGCGATGGCCCTCGGCGTGCCGGTGGTCGCAACCGATTCGGGCAGCGTCGGCGAGTTGCTCGACGACCGCTGCGGATTGCTCGTGAAGCCGGACGATCCGGACGCGTTAGCTGCAGCGCTTTCAGACGTCTATCGCAATCCGGACGCGGCCCGCGATCGCGCGGGGCGCGCGTACGATCTCGTATCGGCGCGCCACGACGTGCGCACTCAAATGCGCGAGCTAGCATCTGCCTTCGAACGAAAGGGTCAACAGTGAACGTAGCGGTTATCGGCCTCGGGTATATCGGGCTGCCGACGGCGGCGCTTTTTGCGTCAAGCGGGCACCGCGTGTACGGCTACGATGCCAATCCAAACCTGCGGCGCAGTTTACAGCGGGGCGAAATCGCCACCAACGAAAGCGCCGTGCGCCAAGCCGTGATCGAAGCCCTCGCCAGCGGCAACCTGCACGTCGTCGACCGCGTTCCGGCCGCTGGGGCATTCGTTCTGTGTCTTCCCACGCCGACGCACGAGGGCAAACCGGACCTTCGCTACGTGGAGGCGGCGGCCGAGGCGGTCGCGGCGGTGGCCGAACCTCACTCGCTGCTGGTGCTGGAATCGACGGTGCCCCCCGGTGCCACCGAACGAATTTTCGAGCGAGCCCTGCACCGAGCCGGCAAATCGATCGACGACTATCACGTCGCGCACTGTCCCGAACGCGTCATCCCGGGTGCAATCATAGAAGAGTTGCGCAGCAACGCTCGGGTGGTCGGCGGTCGCACCCGTCGCGATGGCGAAATCGTCCGCGATCTCTACTCGTCGTTCTGCGAAGGTCCGATCGCACTGGCGTCGACGGCCGGTGCGGAGTTCGTCAAGATCGTGGAGAACACGTTTCGCGACGTTAACATCGCATTTGCGAACGAGCTTTCGATCATCGCCGAGGAACTCGGCGTCGACGTTTGGGAAACGATCGAGCTCGCGAACAAGCATCCGCGGGTCAACATCTTAAATCCGGGCCCCGGGGTCGGCGGACACTGTATTCCGGTCGATCCGCAATTTCTCTCCAATGCCAGCCCGTTCGTCACCGAACTCATCCAATCTGCGCGGCGCGTCAACGATCGCATGCCGTACCACATCGTGCACCGGATCGCCGAAATGGTAGGCCCGGCGCGGGGCCGCAAGATCGCGCTGCTCGGCGCGGCCTACAAGGCCGATGTCGACGACGCGCGTGAAAGTCCCACCGCCCGGATCGCCGATTTGCTGCACGAACGCGGTTATGCGACCGCCGTCTACGACCCGCTCGTCACGCGATTTACCCAGCCTCTGTCCGAATCGCTCGCGCACGCCGCGGCCGACGCGGATGCCTTGGTCTTGGTCACACCGCACGCGGCGTTCCGAAGCATCCGTCCGGCGGAGATGGCGCCGCTGATGCGCACCGCACGCCTGATCGATACGCGAAACTTTTTTGCCCTCGAAGAGTGGCAGCGCTGTGGGTTCGAATGCTATCTATTGGGACGCCAATTCGCCCCGCTGGTCCGGCAGGCCGTGGCGTGAGCGTGCTGCGCCGGGTGGCGTTGGGCTTCCCACTAACGTGGTCGCACCGCCGCGCGTACGGCTTGGAATCCTTGAGCGATCCGGGCGGATCTCCGTATTTCATCGAGTGGGATCCGGGAGACGGCGTGTACGGCGAAGATTGGACGAGCGCACCTCGCGATTCGAGCGGCGTGCTGCTGAGCGGACCCGAACGGTACTATCACGCCATCCGCATCGCTCAGTTTGCCCTGCACCGATTCGGCGTGTGGCGCCGTACCGGCGATCTCACCGCACGCATGGATTTTCTCGCGCAGGCCGCGTGGCTTCGCGATTGCCAACAGAACGACGGCATCGCCGGTACGTACCGGTTTGCTTTTCCGTGGCACAAGTACGGCGCGGGGGTGGGATGGGCTTCGGCGATGGCGCAAGGAGAAGCGATCTCGGTGCTGTTGCGGGCGCATGGGCTGCAAAAAGGTGCGGGCTTCGACGCCGCCGCGCTTCGCGCTGCCGAACCGTTTCGAGCCGAGATCGACCTCGGCGGCGTCGTCTGGAAAAGCGGCGAAGACGTCTTCTTCGAAGAGATCGCAAACCGGCACGCACCGCACGTTCTCAACGGATGCATCTACGCGCTGTGGGGTATTTGGGAGCTATGGCAACTCACCGGCGAGCCCTGGCTCGGCGAACTCTCCGAACGGTGCGTCCAAACGCTTGCGCGATGGTTGCCGCGGTTCGATACCGGCTGGTGGACGCTGTATAGCCTTTTGCGCAGCTCGACGCGCCGGCCGCACGTCGCAACCTTGAAGTATCACGAGTTTCACATCGCGCAGATGCACGTCCTTTCCAAAATGTTCGACGAGTCCTCATTCGAAGATGCGGCCCAGCGATGGACGGCCTACACCGAAACGCGGGCGAGCCGACGAAGGCTCCTGGGCGAGACGCTCGGCAGTCTTCCCGAACGGTTCTTCAAACTCGACACGGTTTCGGGAGGGGCTACGACGTGAAGGTCGCGCTGATTACCCACTTTTTTCCGCCGGAGCCGGGGGCCGGATCGCTGCGCGTCGGTACGCTAGCGAAAGCTCTTGCACAAGCGGGGCACGACGTGACGGTCGTCACCAGCTATCCGTCGTTTCCGCGCGGCCGGTTTGCCGAGCGGCGGCGACCCATCAAACGCGTCGATGAAGGCGACGGGTTTCGGATCGTCCGCCTTCTTTCGATCTTGGTTCCGGGCATGCCCGGCGGGCGGCTTCTGCATTGGCTCACGGCCGCGCTTTCGGAGTCGCTTTACATGATCGGAACGAGCGAGCGCTACGACGTCGTGATCGTCAGTTCACCACCGATTACGGTAACGGTACCCGGTTTGATCGGGGCGGCACGGCACGGCGCGCGGTTCGTTGTCGACGTTCGCGATGTATTCCCCGACATCGCCATTGCGATGGGCGTTTGGAAGCCCGACGGCTTTTTCGCCCGGACGATCGAGCGATTCGTTCGCTTTCTCTACAGCCGCGCCGATCTGGTCTCCGTGGTGACGCCGACGGCACTGTCTCAAATCGCGCAGCGCGGCGTCGAGCCGTCCCGGCTCGTTCTCGCGCGCAATGCTGCCGAAAGAGTCCCCGACGTGCAGGCTCTTCCTCCGCGCGCGGATGGCTTCACCGCCGTGTACGCCGGAAATCTCGGCCTCACCACCGACATCGACGTCCTAGCCGATGCGGCCAAGCTGGTCGCAAAAGACGACATTAGCATTGAAATCGTCGGTGACGGAGCCCAGCGGACGCGCCTCGACGAGCGCGTGCGCACCGAAGGAATACGTAATCTCCGCCTCACCGGAAGTTTGTCCCGCGCCGGCGCCATGGCGAAGGTCGCGAACGCGGACGTTTCGATCATTCCGCTGCGCAAGGGGATCGAGGAAAGCATCCCTACCAAGCTCTACGACGCGTTGTCGGTGGGTTGCCCGGTCATCGTGGCAGCCGGCGGAGAGGCCCAGTCGGAAGGCGCTTCGCTTGGCGCGGTATGTACGCCGGCTGGAGACGCGCGAGCGTTAGCCGACGCGCTGCGTCAGATCTCGCTGCTCGATAAGGTCGCGCTGCGCGAACTCGGCAATAAGGGTAAGGAGCTCGTTTTGAGACGAGCCGATAGGTCGGATATCATGGCGGATCTGGCCGGGCGCATCGCGGCGCTCTGCTGAGCGACCGCCACGTTTCGCAGCAACGCAACCATCGCAAAGACGAGCCACGCGTACTTGTACTGGAAGAGATCGATCGTCATCGAGACGACGAGGATAGCGAGCAAACTCGATTCCATCACGACGCGGTAGTCATAAAACTCGCCATTCCGATCGATCTCGCGCAGCGAGCGAAACTGTGCGACGAAAAATCCGGCGATCAGAACGACGCCGACGATGCCCAGCTCGACGAGATAGTGCAGCACGAGATTGTGCGCGGGGCTATCCCACCCATAAGGGTACGGCTGGTGAATGCTGAGATAGTAGATGTTGAATGCCTCGGTAAAGTTCCCGATACCGTAACCCTGCAGAAACCGGTGTTTCGCGGCCTCGATCGCGACGGCCCAAATCGACGTTCGCCCCGAGCCGCCGGTTTGCAATGCGGTTGAAAAGCGCAGGAACACCGAGGTCTGTACGGTGGCGACGACGATGAGCACGACCGCCATTCCGGCCGCCAGCCGAAACCGGTAGCGCGACCGCCAAAGATAGTACGCGGCGATGACGCCGATTGCCGTCAGGCCTTCACGCGAGCCGCTCAAGAGAATGGCCACAACCAGCAAGGCGAGTGCTGCAACGCACAGGATCCTGGTGAAGAATCCCTTGGCTCGCAGCGCCCACATCGAGACGATCGCGACTGGGAACAACAGCGCGTCCGAAAAGTGGTTCGGGTCGATGTGATAGTCGCCGACCTGGATGACGAGCCGGCGCATCGTAAGGGCTTGTTGGGCGAAGGACGGGTCGTGATAGAAGAGATTCGCGCCGTAAGCGGCCGCGCACACGCCGCCGATAACGATCAGAAACAACAGCATCCGAAACTGCGCCCGCGAAATCGGAACCATCGTGAGCACCGAATAAAGCAGCATCAGCCCGGCGTACGTCGGGATCATTTGCAGCGCGGCTTTCTGATCGACGGCCCACAGGCAGCTGGCGAGCATCCAAACGACGAGCGCGCACAACACCTGCACCGGCTTGCTCGCCAAGCTGAAACGCCGCCGGCGCATGACCCAGAATAACAAAAATGCGCCCGCGACCACGCCGAGGAGCTTGGTTAAGGTACCGAACGAGCCGGTGTTCAGCACGTTGTCGAAGGGAACGAGCAAGACGAACAGGCCGAATAACGAGTCGAGCGGCCACCGCAGCGCGGCATAGATCCCCGCGGTTCCTAAGACCGCCGCACAGACGAGCGCACCAGCCCCCGTATTGCCGACGAGCAAAAGGAAGGCGGCCGCGCCCATGAGCGCGATGGCTGCGAGTGCGGCTCGTGGCTCGATTTGCGTCGTCGTTGATGTGGCCATCCGGGTTCTTCGAATATACGGTACGTGTGCCGCGGCGTCGAGAAGCGAAAGTCCCACCGACAGGGGCGAAGGATAGATTGCCCAGCCCGCCGCGCGCTTTAGACTACCTAGGTGCCCCCCCACTTTTGGTCGTGGCAGCTATTGCTGGCCATCGTTCTCAATTGCGCCGTCCAGGCGCTGGCGATCGCGGCGTACGCGGCTCGCCTGGCCGGCGCGCGCTCCGGCAGAGTGGCCACCGCTATTTCGCTCTTCAACATCTTTGCGACCAGCAGCCGCTTCGCGCAGATGTTTTACACACCGATGCTTGGCGCTCTCTCCGACCGCGCCGTCTCGGCGACGCTTGGCGTCTATCAATGGCAGCTGCGCTCGATCATTCTTTCGGGGACCGTCGGAGCCGTTATCGGAACGCTGGCGATACCGACGTTCGTCATGTTCTATCTGCGCGCGATTCGATCGCTCGAGCGCAACGGCAGCATTCCCAAGGCCGCGCTTGCGATGTTTCGACCGGCCACGATCGCCGCCGTGATGGGAGAGGTGAAGTTCGGCGTGGCGACGCGGTGGCGCGATCTTCCGTTCCGGCGCGTTCCGAAAGACGTCCTCATTCTGAACGTGCTCGTTACGGCAGTATATGGCGCGGGCATCGCGGCCGCCGCCTACGCCAGCGTACTCAACCCGGCGGCAGCGCGAACCGCCGTTCTTTCCAGCGGCCTGGTCAACGGCTTTGCCACCATCGCCTACAACATCATCGTCGATCCGGCCTCGGCGCTGATTACCGACCGCGCAGTTCGCGGGGAGCGCTCGTTGGAGGACGTCAAAGCGCTGGTCACCGGACTCTCGATGACGGCGGTCGTCGGCATGGTTCTATCTCAACTCGTCCTCGTGCCGGCCGCGATGCTGATCGGATTCGGCGCCACGATTATTAGCGGACACTAGGCCGGACTCGGTTCTCGCGTGTCATCCTGAGCGGAGCGCCTGTCATCCCGCTAGAAGCAACCGGGAGGTTCGCGGAGAAGTCGAGGTCCTCGTGGCGTTAGGAAGTTCGACGGTTCTAGCAACGGCTCTGACTGCGTGCGGACTGTTTGGAGCGGGCGGTTACTATTCGAATTCCGTTCTCAACGCTTCGGTCGACCCTAATAGCGAGCGGTACGTACGATCGATCGTCGACGCTGGCGATCGGGGCGGTTTCTGGATGGCCGCCGACCCAGCCGAGCGCGTCAACCTCGCCGACGACGCAACGCCGGCGTTTCCGGTTCGTCAAAAGGTACGGTATCATCAGTTTCCGGTGCCGTATCCGTGGCGCCCGGATTTTTACATCGAGCCGCTGAGCGACGCGCACGCGATGGTGGTTCAAACGCTATCGTGCGAGCTATACGAGACGTACCAGACGACGTTTTCCGCCGGCGTGCTCTCGGCGTACAGCGGTGCGCACTGGAACCTGCGCCGTCCCTTCGTTCCGCTGGGGCCGGGCACGCCATCGGCGATGGCATCCGGTCTTTCGCTGTATGCGGGGATGGTTCGTTGGGAAGAAGTCGCGCGCGGCTCGATCGGTCACGCGCTAAACTGGGCGGCTCCGGCGGGGACCGTCGCGCAATGGAGTTTCGTTCGCCCGGCCAGCGATACCGACGGATTGCCGTTCAAAGGAAACGGACGGTATCAGCTGCCGTACGGCGCTCGTCTCCGGCTGCGAGCGTCGTTCGATACCTCCCATTTTGGCCCGCAAAGTGCGGCCATCGCTCGAGCGATGAAAACCTACGGCATCTACTTGGCAGACACCGCACGTGAGGACGAGTTGTACGACGCCCTGGCGTTGGACGGGTCGAACCATTGGAGCGGACCGGATCTGGCAGCGCTCGGCTCGATCCACATAACGGACTTCGACGTACTCTCGCTGGGAGCCATCGAGCGCGTACCCGGCCACTAAGCGCCTCCGCTGACGTCTTTAGGGAGCGTTTTGAATTGGCGGAAGCTTGAGCACGTCAAAGTCGCCGACGTGAATTTGCCCTAACGCCGAGAGGTCGATCGAATTCCAGGGATTGCTCCCATTGCTCGCATTTGCAAAGTAGAGGCCGTTCGCACTCGAGCCGGTGTCCGACAGATACATTCCGTACGTCTTCATCGCGTTAGCGACCATCGTCGCCTGAGGTCCCCAACCGTAGGTGCTAAAAGAGGCTTTCAGACGCAACCGCGCTCCGTACGGCAACTGGTATTGGCTCTTTCCGTTGAACTGCAAGTGATCCGTATCGCTTGCCGGCCAAACGAACCCGGTCTGCGCAACCGTATGCGCGATCGCCGACCAGTCGAGTGCGTGATCGATCGAGCCCGATTCGTAGTCTTCCCACTTTACCATTCCCGCAAAAAGC
The DNA here is from genome assembly GCA_963786105.1 of Vulcanimicrobiota bacterium. Lineage (GTDB taxonomy): Bacteria > Vulcanimicrobiota > Vulcanimicrobiia > Vulcanimicrobiales > Vulcanimicrobiaceae > Tumulicola. The sequence goes on along the minus strand of CAWAXX010000014.1, from coordinate 66,275 downwards.
GAGAGGCCCGACGCCATGGCCGACGGATTGCCCGGAGCCAGCGGGACGAACCGAATCGTCATGTCCCAGTTCGCGCCGCTGTATGCGCTCAGCGTACCGTTGCTGTACGTCGTGGAGTACGACTCGTAGAGATGGCAGCTATCGGTCTGAACGACAATCGCGTGCGCGTCGCCCAGCGGCTCGATATAGAATCCCGACTGCCACGGGTACGGGACGGGAAATTGATGCCATTGGACTTTCTGGTGCACGGTGACCAACGGCGTTTGGTTATTGGCAAGATTCGCTTTCTCGACGCCGGTCGACGCGTAAAAACCCATGGTGTCGCCGGCCTGGATGACGGAACTAATGTACGCAGCGCTGTTCGGATCGAGGGCCCAACTCGCTACCTTAACAGCGTACGTGTTTTTGAAGACCGGACAACCGTAAAATATAGAGGAATGCCGTACGCGCAGGCTTCCGGCGCTCGCCGGAGATGTCCGGCCGTTCGATTCCGGTGGCATGCCACCCGAACAAGCGGTGAGCCCAGCCGCGGTTAGTACCACCGCGAGGGCGAGTCGAATCGGAAATACGCGCACACCCACATTTGCCTCGATGCCGCATCCCGCCGGCAGCTAGGGCGCTTGGTTGTAATCCAAGTCGAGGCGAGGGTTCGTGCCGGCCGGTCAAGACTCATGCGTCCAAAGTCCCAGAGCATGGGACTTTGGACCCACTGAGCGATTGAACTACTTAGCAAGTGCTTGGCGGAGTCGTTTCCAACGACCCCGCCGCGGCAGCCTAGTTCGTGTCGACCGGAGTATTCGACGGCAACTGACGCTCGAAGTACGACTTCGAGTATTTCGCGGGAACGGGATTGAACGGACGCGGTTGCTGCGTGAAATCGAAAACGTCGTCGATGCTCGCCGCGCGTACGTCGCTCGTTCCCAACCGGGAGAGGCCAAAGACGTCTTCCACGAATTTCACGACACTTCCGAACTCGTACTGCGTGTGCGACACGTAGCCGGCTTTAGCGTACGGCGAAACGACGATCATCGGGACGCGAAACCCGAGACCGGCGTAGTCGAGCTGAGGCGGCGCTACGTGATCGTACCACCCGCCCCAGTCGTCCCACACGACGACGATCGCGGTCGAATTCCAATACTTGCTTTGACCGATCGCATTGACCACTTGAGCCACCCACGCCGGACCGGTATCCGACTTTGCAAAGCTCGGATGGTCGGAGTTCTGTCCGTCCGGAATGACCCAAGAAACGGATGCGAGCGAACCCTTTGAAATGTCGTTGAAGATCTTTTTCTCGGGCGAAGAGATGTTCTTCTTCCATTCCGGTCCGTTGCGAACGGCGCTGATGGCGTCGAAGGCGTCCCAATACGCGCCCGCGAGACCTCCGGTAAACAGGGCTGGCGTATAGTACTTCCACGAAACGGACTTTGCGTCGAGGGTATCCCGCAGCGTTTCGTACGTGAAGCACGGGAATGGCCCGTTTAGGGTGTACTGGCCTTGTGCGTTCAGCAAAGGCGTCGTGGTACCCGACGGCGCGTCGCATCCCCATGGCCCGTGCGACGGGAAATCGACGAGGGTATCGTTCTGATCGAGAGTGCTGTCCCCTCGGATGAGATCCTGATGGGCGGAAAAGCTGCCGCTCGATTCGGAGGGAAACATGTGGTCGGCGAGGACGTATTGCTGTGCCATCGACCAGTACGGCTGGATTTGTGCGGGATTGACGTACGCGTAGGCACAACGCGGGCACGGAGCGGAATTGACGTAAACCAGATTCCAACCGTCCATTTTTCCGGCGTCGTAATCCACCAGGAACGCCGCGCGGCTGTTCTCCAACTCCAGCCCGCTGTGCAGATTCTCCGATTTGAGTTTGACCCATTGGCCGGAACTGTTTTTGCCGCGCGTCGCACCGTCGGCATTTGGAAAGGTGGCGAAGAGATTGTCGAAACTGCGGTTTTCCTGCACGACGATCACGACGTGCTTGATGTAATCTCCGTCGGACGAGTGCTTTTGCGACGCCGGCATAACCGGTAAGCTCGACTGCGTGTGGAGGATTGAATCGTTGCTGCTGCAGGCGCCGAGTGCGGCGGAGATGCAACAGAGAAACCAAAAATAATAACGTGACATTTATCGTAGTTTCTGCCGCCGGCAGCGTCGCTTCCCGCGCGGCGGAGACTTTTCGCGCAAAAATGAGACGTTCGGCCCACATGCCGAGACGAAAGCCGCCGGTGCCGGCGACGCGCCGTTAACGCACCGGTGGCGTACGTAGCGGGATCGTAAACGTGACGGGCCGGCCGCACCGGTCGGTCCAGGTCGCGAGGCCCCACTTCGACGATCGTGCCACCAGGCCGGTATCGACGTGGATGGTACCGAACGCGCGGTACATCGTGACCAGTGCTTGCCGGCGCGCCGCGACGCTGGCGCCGTCGACGAAGTGTACCGAGGCCAAGGTAGAGTCGGCGTTGCTCGTCACCACGGCGTCGGCCCCGTCGAGCGATACTTCCCGGGATTCACATGGCGCCAGCGCAGACAGTGCCGGCTTTGACGCCGACGTAACGTGCCGCGAACTCGTGCAGCCGGCGATGGTGATGGCCAGCGTTATCGCGAGCAACGCATACGTCCGCATAGCGTACTCGAAATCACTCCGGCGGCTTCGGCGCCGTGCTTCGCAGGTACAAGTCGTTTACCAATTTCTCCGGCACGACCGACGGTGCGTCCATCATGAGGTCGCGCGCAACCTGATTTTTTGGAAACGCGATCACGTCGCGAATGTTTTCTTCGTGGCATGCCAACATGACGATGCGATCGACGCCCAGCGCCATTCCACCGTGAGGCGGGGCGCCGTACTCGAGAGCGCGCACGAAAAACCCGAAGCGGTCCTCGATCTGCTCCGGGGTCAATCCGAGCATCTCGAAAATTTTCCGCTGCCACTCTGCCTTGTGAATGCGGATCGATCCGGATCCGAGTTCGTAGCCGTTGAGCACCATGTCGTAATGCTGCGCGCGCATTTTGGTCGGATCGGTATCGATGAGCTCCCACTGTCCGTGTGCCGGCGCCGTAAACGGGTGATGCGCCGGCGCGGGCTTGCCGGTCGCCTCGTCGATTTCGAGATATGGAAAGCCGGTTACCCAACAAAATGCGTATTGCGAGGGATCGCGCAGGCCGCAACGCTCGCCGACCTCATTGCGCATTTTGCCGGCAACCGCATACGCTAGCTCGGACCGGGGGTCGGCGAAGAGCAAGATGGCGTCGCCGGTTTCCGCTCCAGCCGCCGCGCGCAACGCCTTCACGGTCGAGTCGCTCAGGAATTTGGCCGCCGACGACTTCACGCCGTCGTTACCCAGGGCTATCCAAACCATGCCCTTGGCACCGAACTCTCGCGCCGTTTCGGTCAAAGCATCGAAATCGCGGCGCGACAACGACGCACCGCCGGGATATCGTAAAGCGACCACGGCGCCGCCGGCCTCGAGCGCGGAACGGAACACCACGAACTCCGTATCGTCGAATACACCGCCGGCGTCGACGAGTTCGAGCCCAAAACGCAAGTCCGGCTTGTCGAGCCCGTATTTTGAGATCGCTTCCTCGTGGCTCAGGCGCGGGAACGCCGGCAGGTCGATGCCGAGAGCCGCCTTCCACACGTAACGCATGCACGACTCCATCGTTTCGAGCACGTCGTTCTCCGTACAGAACGACATCTCGACGTCGAGCTGCGTAAACTCCGGCTGACGGTCGGCACGCTGGTCCTCGTCGCGCATGCAGCGCGCGATTTGCATGTACCGGCCGAAACCGCCGATCATCAGGATCTGTTTGAGCATCTGCGGCGACTGCGGCAGCGCGTAGAAGGTTCCGGGATGGACGCGGCTGGGCACCAGATAATCGCGCGCGCCTTCCGGCGTCGATTTAATGAGCATCGGCGTTTCGATTTCGACGAAATCGCGGGCGTCGAAGAAATCGCGCATCGCTTTGACGATGCGATGGCGGACGCGCAAGTTCTCCTGCATGCGGTTGCGGCGCAGATCGAGATAGCGATATTCCAGGCGCAGATTTTCGTCCACCGCATCGTCGGCGTTTACCTGGAACGGCGGTACCTGGGAACGATTGAGGATCTCTAGCTCCTCGACAGCCATCTCGACCTCACCGGTCGCCAGCCGCACGTTCTCGGTGCCGGCCGGACGCCGCCGCACGCTTCCGCGCACTTGCAAGACGTCCTCGTGCCGCAAGTGTTCGGCATCCCCGAAGCTCGGATTCTGAGGGTCGAACACGATCTGCGTCACGCCGTCGCGATCGCGAAGATCGACGAAGATGAGCCCCCCGTGATCGCGCCGGCGATTGATCCAGCCGCATAGCTCCGCGCGCCGGCCTTCGTCGGATGCCCGCAACGCTCCGCACGACGTTCTGATCTTATCCATCGCCCTCGTTTTGGCCGGTAGCCAGCGCCTCTTTGATGCCCGACACGTAATAGTATTGTTGCACGAGATCGCGCGCGAACTTCGAGTCCGCCGCCCGCTTGTCGAAATAGCCGAGGAGCAGCGGCGCGCGCGTCAACACCGAGTGCAAACCCAAGGATACCGGCGTCATGCCGAGATTCAGTTTTACCGCAAAGTCGGGATGTTTGCGGTAGAACCGCACGGTAGACCGGCCGGCCAGTTTCATCTTTTCCTTCTGATCGTCGTGACCGACGTCTTGACAATGATAATTTATCGCGCCCGGTTCGTACACGACTTCGAGCCCGGCCTTCGCCAACCGGTAGCCGAGTTCCAGATCCTCGTGTCCGTAACCGGTGAAACTCTCGTCGAAGCCGCCCACCCGTTGAAGATCGTCGCGACGGACCGACGCGTTACCGGTCAAAAAGTACAGCCACGACAGCCGTTTGCGCGCCGGCGGGTGAAGGTGGCCGCGTTCTTCCGGTCGATCGCGTTTGCGCGCGTAGTCCGCAAGGTCCTTCACCTGCACTTCCCAGCCGACTACGGCGATGCCCCCGCGCTCGCGGTGGCGGCGCAGATGCTGCGAAAGCAAATCCGGCGACGCCAGGATGTCGGAGTCGTTGAACAGCACGATGTCGCCCCGAGCGGCCGCGATGCCGGCGTTGCGCGCGGCCGCGCGCCCGCTGTAAGAACCGGGCAGATGGCGCACGTTGGGATTCTCGGCGGCAACCCGCGCGAGGTACTCCGCCGTGCCGTCGACCGAGCGCGAATCGCACACCAGCAATTCGAACCGATCGCGCGGCAGATCCTGCGCGAGCAACGTTGGGATGACGTGCTCTAACGTGTCGAGGCGGTTGTACGTAGGAATGACGACGGAAATATCAAGCATGTAAGAAAACGGGAGTCACGCGCTCATCAAGGTGGAGACGCCGCGTTCGATTTCGCCGCAGAACTGCGCGAGCGACGCGGTATCCTCGCCGGCCGGCTTGCGAACCAGCACGTGAGGGACGCCGTAGGGCGCCCACTCTTGCGAATTCAGCCGGAAGTAGCGGTGTTCGAAAGCGACGACCGTGGGCCTTCGGACGGCACTTGCGACATGTGTCGCACCGGTGTCGACCGTCACCACGATGCGCGCGCGCTCGAACACGGCCGCCCACTGGTGGAACGGCAGCCGGCGAAGCAGACGGCTGACGTCGCCGGCCGCCTCGAAGGCCGGGGCGACGTCTTCGCACTCGCGGGCACAGGTGATGACCACCGGAGCGAACGACGCCAACCGCTTCACGATCGCCAGCGCCGTCGGCAGCGTGCTTCCGTTGCGAAACCATCGCTGACCCAAATGCACGACGATCGGGTCGGGCGGAAGCGTTGCCGCCACGACGCGATCCTCTTCGGTGATGTCCAGGCGCAGCCGGTCGACGCGCCGATGCGCTCCCGCAATACCGACCAGATCGAGCAACTGTACGACTTCATGGCGGACGATGCGATTCGGTTCGCGCTCGCACAGCTCGGGGTCGGCTTCGGAAATCATCAGCCGGTTGACGTACAACGGCGCCGTGAGGCGCGCGAACCACCGGCGCTCGTACGTATAGCCGACCCGAATGGCCGCGCCCGTCGCGCCGGTGAGCCGCAGGTCGACGGCGCGCGGCGCCAGCGCAATTGCGATATCGAACGTGCCGTGCGCGCGACCCAATCCGCGCCGGCCGGCCTTTTCGGACAGCACGACGAGTTCGTCGACGTCGTCATTCCGTTCCATCACCACGCCGTTGTACGGGCTGACGACCATGGTGACGTGCGCGTGGGGAAACGACGCGCGCACCGTCGCGATCGCCGGCGTCGACAAAATCAGGTCGCCGATGCGATCGGTGCGCGATAGGAGAATTCGTTGCGTCATCGGCGCTCGGATTGGAGCGCTCGTTCCAACTCTTCGAAGTACGCCTCGGCAGCCAGCCCTCGCGCGGCGCGGAGTTCCCGCTCGTCCAGCCGCCGGTCGGAGGTCACGTCGCCGATCCTCGCGCGGAACCGGCCGGCGAAATTCAAGCCCCGCGTAACTTCGTGAAAGCGTCGTTGCAATGGATTGATCCCGGTCGCGAGATACGTTCGCCAGTGCGGATGGAGCTTCGCGAGGCGCACGGCGGTGCGAGCCTGCGCGCGGGCTTGGCGCACCATCCTCTCGACGCCGCCGCTGCGCAGACGCGGCTTATGGTGGTAGGCCAGCGCCTTAGGATTGAAGGCAGCCTTTACGCCGGCGCGCCGGAGCCGCAGGCCCACGTCGATGTCTTCCCAGCCGTATTCGGAAAACGATTCATCGAAACCGCCGATCGTGCGCATGGTGGCCAGCGGCACCGACACGTTGGTCGTCCAGAAATAGTTCCCGCTGTAGTTCCGGATGCTCCATACGGGCGGCGGCAAGTCGTCGAAACTTTCGACCTCGATCGCGCCGCCGCGCACGATCGATTGCGGATGCGATGCGTGCGAGCGCAAGTGCTCCTCGACGAAGTTCGGCAGCACCAGCACGTCGTCGTCGATGAAGATTATCCGCTCTCCGGTCGCGCGGGCAATGCCGGCGTTACGTCCTTTGGCCAAACCGGAGTTCGGCTGGCTGACGACGGTGAAACGGCAGGCGGCACGCGCTCCGGCCCGTTCGATGGTCGCCGCCGTGTCGTCGGTCGAACCGTCGTTGACGAGCACGACTTCGTAGGCGTCGTCGGGAACGGTCTGCTCGAGACAACCGTCCAACACGCGCTCCAGAAGCTCGCTGCGGTTGTACGTGCACAGCTGAATGGTCGCGCGCACGTTACGGTCGCTCAGACGGCATCGGCCGCCGCGAGGATGCGCGCAACGTCGAGATTGGCAACGCACGCGTAGTCCGGACACGCTTCCTTCGTATCGCCGCGGTGGCACGGGTACGACGGCCGCACCACCGCCGTTCGCGCGCCGAGCGGCGCCCAGCGTTCGGGAAAATCGCTTTGAAACGGGAAGATTCCCACGGTCGGGCAGCCGACTGCCGCGGCGACGTGCATCGATCCGGTCGTGATGCCCACGAACGCTTTCGCATGCCGAGCCAAAGCGCCGAACGCGCCGATACCCAGTTTGCCGGCGACGGACGTCATGCTCTCGCCCGCGCCGGACGCGGGCGAATCCGTCGCGCGCGCCGTGCGCAAGACCGTTTCGACGATCGAGACGTCGGCGGGTCCGCCGCTGATCAGGATTGACGATGCGAACCGCTCGCGCAGCGCGGCCGCAAGCGCGGCCCAGCCTTCGACCGGCCAACGTCCCCGTCGCGATGCGATGGCGTTGCACGGGTTGAGAATAACGAAGTTTCCTAAAGAGCCGTTGGGCGTCAGGCCGGCCGATCGGGCGACCGTCTCGGCGACGCGCTCGTCTTCGGGCGTCGGCACGAAAGCATAGGCGAGATCGCTCGTGTCACAGCCGATGGCGCGAGCGTAGTCGAGAAGAATATCCGACCAGTGCGAGGTGACGTTGCCCAACTCGCTGCGCACGACTACCCGGTTGGTGAACCGATGCGAGTAGAGACGCCGTGCTTGGCCGACTCGAACCGGAATTTTGGCCAGTTGCGGTATGCGCGCGGTGCGCGCGGTCGCCCACGTGACGACGCACGCGTCGTACCGGCGGGCGGCGAGCGATGCGGCCAGCGTGCGCTCGTCGCCGCCGTCGTCGACGAGCACCGCGTCCAAATCCGGGACGCGTTCCAAGGTTTCGCGATGACCGGGCAGCGTGAGGGCATCGACGGTCGCAAAGCGTTGGCGCAGCGCGCGCCCGACCACCGAGGCAACCAGTGAGTCGCCGATGCCGCCGCCGGCGCAGTACAGCAGCGCCCGGCTCACGACACCGCATCCCCGCGCGTTTTCGTCAAGGCGTCCGCCAGTTCGCGCGCGTACGTCGCGTCGAGAAACTGCGCGCGTGCCAGCGATTTAACCCAGGATGGAGCGCGGCCGTCGGATGCTACGCCGGCTAGTAGCGCCAGCCAGCGATCCGGCAGCAGGCGCGCGCGCATCAGGTTGAACGCGTGGGCGCCGGTGGCCAGCCTCGCCCGTTTAGACGGATGCTTGTCGAGAAATCGGCGCGCCATCCGCGCCTTCTCGATCGCCTTGCGCGCCTCGACCTCCAGCGTATTGTATTCGGGCGGCTTCACGTGCCAAATCGGCGCGTCCCAGGCAAACTTCCAACCCACGCCCGCGTCGCGCAGGCGAATACCGAGCTCGCTGTCTTCCCAGCCGTACAGATCGAACGATTCGTCGAATCCGCCGGCCGCTTCGAGCGCGCGTCGCGGCACCGAAGCGTTGCACGTACAGAGCGACGCGCGCGAAAAGTTTGCAAGCGTCGGTTTGGGTTTCTCGTCGTACGACGCGACGTTGAGAATCGGCCCGTTAACGATCTGCTCCGGCGCTCCCGCATGCGCGGCCGCGTGGGCCGCAATCCAGCCGGGCGGCGCCTGAACGTCGTCGTCGCAAAACGCGATCAGATCGGCGCGCGCCGATGCAACGGCGCGGTTGCGCGCCTTCCCTCGGTTCGGCTCGGGTTCGTGGACGTACTCTATCGCAAAGCGCGAGCTCGCCCGCCGGCGTTCGACCACATCGCGCGTTTGATCGGTCGATCCGTTATCGGCTACGATGACCTCAAAAGGCGGCGCGCCGGTTTGCGTTTCAAACGATGCGAGCGCGCGGTCGAGGAAGAGCGCGCGATCTTTGGTGGCGATCACGACGGATACGGCCGGCATCACAGTGTCCATTACCCGGCCAGGTCGAGCAGCGATTCAGCCATGCGACTGGCCGCGCCGATGTGGTCGCGGTATAACCCGGCCAACCGATCGCCGGCAGACGCGATCCAGGCGTGGTCGTCGTAACGATCGAGCGCTACGCGCGCGATCCGCCCCGGCGTAACCGTGCCGTGGACCTCGCACACGACCATATCGCCGGCGTCCATATTCGGCTGGGTGTGGTACTCGAAGCGGCGCGACACGCCGACGGCCACCGCCCGTTTGAGCGGCACGCCGATAAGCGGAACGCGGTGAAGATAGGTCAGCGGACCGTTGATCGTAATGATTTCCGGCGCATTGAGCGGCGTGATCGTCAGCGCCGGTTTGCCGAGCACCGCCAGCTCGATCGTCTTCGTTCCCGGAATCGTCAGCACCAAACGCGCGCGCTTGGCCGCCGCCAGCGCGTTGAACAACACCGGCACGCGAACGTCTCCCTCGAGAGACTCGAGATACGTGCGCTCGTTTTCGGTCACCAGCCGGCCGCGTTGCGCGAAGACGCGTGGATCGCCGCCCCGCTCGATCGCCGCGCGCACCTCGGCGAGCGCGGTGAACGGCGAAATGCCGAAGGCGATCGGCAGGCCCGGACGCTCGCGTAGAATGCGTAATGCGGTCGTAAAATAGAACGGAATCAAATTCTCGACTTCGTATGCCCGCGACCCCGGCATGATGAGGATGCCGTCTTCGGGCGTTCCCGCTTCCAGCGGAGCTTGCGCTTCGAGCAGCGCGCCGTCCACGACCAGGTTGCCGACGCGCCGGATGCGTCCACTGGGCGTACCCCAGGCTTCGAGTTGCTCGACGTTCTTGCCATCCACCGCGAACGCGCGGTCGAAAAGCGAGCGATAGCGCCGGCGCGAGAATTTGTAGGTGGCCGTTTTACCTTTCAATCGGGCGTGCAGCCGCGCGGCGTGGAGCAAGTCTCCGCCAATGTACTGCACGACGTCGACGCCGGCCGGTACGCCCGCCACGCTGCGGCCTAAAGCAAACTTCAGGTAGGTCTTCGGGTCGTAGACCGACGCCTGCGGAAAGAACGCGCGCACGGTCGGCGCTTCATGACCGGTCGCATAGTCGTCGGGCACCAAAAAAACGTGCGCTTGTGCGTTGGGAGCGCGCTCGTAGATCGCGCGCAACAACGGGCGCAGCCAGCCGGCGACTTCGCCGGGGCCGTTAGCCGTGACGGCTATACGCATCCAGAATGCGTGCGATCGTATCGGTGGTGCTGATTCCCGCGACGTGCGGCGCGAGGACGATCCGGCCGCCGTGCTGGAGAACGACGCTTCGTTCCGGAAGCTCCTCGGCGACGTATTGATCGCTCTTGACGTGAACCGAGGGTCGAATTCGATCGAGAAGCACTTCCGGGGTTCGTTCGCCGAATCCGACGACCACGTCGACGCTGCGCAAAGCCAGCAGAATGCCGGCGCGCTGAGCGAACGGGACGATCGGCCGCGCGTCGCCCTTGATCGCGCGCACCGAGGCGTCTTCGTTCAACCCGACGATCAGCGCGTCGCCTTGCTCGCGCGCCCAGTTGAGATACTCGACGTGCCCCGCGTGCAGTACGTCGAAACATCCGTTCGTAAATACGACCGTCTTCCCGTCCGCGCGCAATGCTTCTCGCCACTCGACGGCTTCGTCGACGCCAAGTAGCCGGCCGAACAATTCAGGCATGCGCGTGATCGACCAGCGCGAGAATCTCGCCGGCGGAGGCGGTCGCGGTCCCGAGTTTCTCAACGACCGCGCCGGCAGCGAAGTTGGCGAGCCCAACGGCCTGTTCGATGGGCGCGCCGGCGGCCAGCGCGAGCGTCAGCGTCGCGATGACCGTGTCGCCCGCGCCGCTCACGTCGTATACCGTGCGCGCCACCGACGGCACTTGCAACCGCCGTCCTTTTTTGGCGAACAACGCTATTCCGCTCTCGCCGCGCGTGATGACGACGTACTGGCATCGCAGTCTCTCGAACAAACTGCGACCGGCGGCTTCCAGCGCAGAATCGTCCGACAAGGAGATGCCGGTGACGGCTGCCGCCTCGGCGGCGTTGGGCGCAATGCACGTGACGCCGGCAAAGAGGTCGATGTTCTGCGGTTTGGGATCTGCCAGAACGAGCGGACATCCGAAAGACGCCTCCACGATTTCGCGTGACAGCAGGCCCTTTCCGTAATCGCTAAAAATGACCGCGTCGCATTTCGGTGCCCGGCTCCGAACGAAGGCGGCAACGCGCTCGCGATCCGCCGACGTGGGCGGCGCAACCGCTTCCCAATCGGCGCGCACGACTTGCTGGTTATGCGCGACGACGCGCGTTTTGCGCGTCGTCGGCCGGCCGGCGAGTGCAAAGACTCCCCGGCCGTCGACCTTCCGTTCGCGCAGCAGCGAGTGCAGCTGCTCGGCAAAGGCGTCGTCTCCGACCGTGCCGGCAAGCCAGACCCTTGCATCGAGCGCGCGCAAGTTGTTCGCGACGTTCCCCGCTCCACCGAGCGTGAACGAATGCGCGTTGACGGCTACCACCGGCACCGGCGCCTCGGGGGAAATGCGGGTGACCGTTCCCCAAATCCACTCGTCGATCATCAGATCGCCGACGACGAGAATTTTACGCTCGCGCATGCGTTTTAGAAGCGCACGCGCGACGCCGGGCTTCAACGCCGGCATGAGCGCAGCACTAGTGAAGGCCACCCTCGAAGATCAATCGCTGCTCCACCAAATCGCATACGATATGAGCCATGACTTGGTGAACTTCTTGGACGATGGCGGCGTAACCGTCCGGGCCCATCAACGTTAGATCGGCGATCTCTGCAACGCGACCGCCGCCGTTGCCGGTGAACGCCACCGCTACCGCGCGGCACTTCTTGGCCGCTTCGAGCGCCAGCACGACGTTGCGTGAGCTGCCGCTGGTCGTCATTCCTATCACGACATCGCCAGGATGAGCGAAGGCTTCGACTTGACGCGAGAAGACGCGGTCGTATCCGTAGTCGTTTCCGATGCACGTCAACGTCGAGGAGTTGACCGACAGCGCTTCGCTGTGGAGTCCCGGCCGTTCGCGCAAGAACCGGCCCGAGAGTTCGGCGGCCATGTGCTGCGCCTCGGCCGCGCTGCCGCCGTTGCCGCACCACAAAACCTTCTTCTGCGCGCGCAACGCATCCACGATCGCGCCGGCGATGGCTTCGACTTGCGCGCGGTAGTGTGGCGCCTCGAGCAGGCCGCGCCGGTCGGTGAGTAACTCGTCGAAGCCGCGCTTCCCCATGACGTCGGTCATCGTCGCGCCTCTTACGGCTCGATCCAGAAGAGATCGGCACCCTGCGAGACCAGCTCGCCGTTTTCGGGAAGAATTCGCGCGATCGTTCCGGCGTAGTCGCTCTGAATTTCGTTGAAAAGCTTCATCGCTTCGAGAATGCACAGCACGTCGCCGTTTTCAACGCGATCGCCGACGTCGACGAATGCCTCGGCATCCGGTGACGACGACCGGTAAAAGACGCCGGTTAGCGGCGCGGTCACCCGCTTGACGTTGGCGCCGGCGGCGGCAGCCGGCTCGGAATCCGAGCCGCCGGCAGCGGCCGTTCCGGGCGCCGCGGCGGCGAGCGGCGGCTGTCCCGGAGCGCGCCGATCGATTTCGTAGACCGCGTCCTCCAGCTTGATCTTAAGGCGATCGAGATCGTGCTCGTGCATAAGCGCGAGCAAATCGGTGAGGATTTGCCGTTCGCGATCGGGCTCTTCATCCATAGTTAGCTGCCTTCTACGAGTGCCGCGGCAACGTCTTTTCCGGAGCCGATGGGCAGCCGGCGGTCGGTGCGGTTCTCCAAATCGCGCAGCACCAGTTCGCCGGCGGCCAACTCCTGCGAGCCGAGAATTAGCGCGTAGCGCGCGCGATTGCGGTCGGCGATCTTCAAATGAGCCAGCAGCTTACGCTCTTCGTAATCGATAAACGTCGGTTCGTCGAGGCGGCGCCGCAGTTCGGCGACGATCGGAACGAGGGCGGCTCGGGCTTGCGCGCCCAGCGCGATCGCCTGAACTCCTCGCCGCACAGGGTCGCCGGCGGGTGCCATCGCCTCGAGCATCATCAAGAACCGTTCCAACCCGAGTGCGAAGCCGACGGCCGGAACGTCCGGCCCTCCCAGCGAGCGTACCAATCCGTCGTAGCGGCCGCCGCCGCAAACGGCGCTCTGCGCGCCCAGCACGTTCGACGTAATTTCGAACACGGTTCGGTTGTAGTAATCGAGGCCGCGTACGATGCGCGGATTCACGACGAACGGGATCCCGGCGAGATCCAAATACGCTTTGAGCGCCTCGAAGTGTTCGCGGCACGCGTCGCACAGCGTCGATTCCAAGGTCGGCGCGCTTTCGACGTAGGGCAGGTCGGCGGGATCTTTGCTGTCGAGCAACCGCATTGGATTGCGTTCCAGCCGACGGCGCGAATCCTCGCTCAACTTTGCCAGATTCGGGCGAAAATGTTCGAGAAGCGCCTCGCGGTAGCGCGGGCGGCACGCGTCGTCGCCCAGCGAATTGACGTTGAGCACCGCATCGTCGATGCCGTAATCACGCGTCAGCTCCCAAGCCAGGGCGATCGCTTCCAAATCGGCTTCCGGCCCGGCAAATCCGAAGCATTCGACGCCGAACTGATGCGACTGGCGGTAACGGCCCTTTTGCGGACGTTCGTATCGAAAGATCGGCCCGATGTAGTACAACCGCAAGGGACCCTGCGCGAAGAGATGGTGTTCGAGCGCGGCGCGCACCACCGGAGCGGTCCATTCGGGACGCAAGGCCATATCGCGATCGCCCCGATCCTTGAACCGGTACATCTCTTTTTCGACGATATCCGTCGTATCGCCGACGCCTCGCACGAAGAGCTCGGTCGACTCAAACAGCGGCGTGCGGACTTCTCCGTAGCCGAATCGCTCGGCCAAGGTGCGGATGCGTGCTTCGAGCGCGTTCCAGCGCACCGAGTCGGGCGGATAGAAATCTTGCGTTCCGCGCGGTGCCGTATATTTTGCCGGCATCACTCGTTCATGCGCAGCACGACCCAGAAGGTCGGGGCCTTAACGATGTAGTCCGGCACGTTCAATCTGACGATTGCAAACTGTTCGGACGCATGGCGGCCGACCGCGCCGGCAACCATGGCGATCATTGGATTCGAGGCCTTGGCCTCGTGCATCGTGCGACCCACCAGATACCCGTAATACGCGCCGGCGATCAGATAGCACGCCGCGATTGCCGCCACGATCCAGACCACCGCTTCGAATGCTCTGCCGCTCTTTGCGGCAATTCGCTGCATGGAGCGGAACTTCGCGGACGCCGCGGGGGTTCCCGGACGTGCAGCCGCGATTGCGACGATCGCCGCTGGCCGGGATTGGCCGGCATGCGCGTTACGCTCTTTGTCGCAGCCGCCGTCGCGGTCGCAATGTTTTCGTCACCGGACACGCTGCGTTCCGCACTGGCGACGTCGGCGAGCTCGCTCTTTGAAGCGACGCCGTTCTTACTGGCGGGCGTCGCCGTGGCGCGAATCATACGGTGCCGGCACGTGACGGCGTATCTCGGGTGCGGCTGAGGAGCCGGTCCATCCGAGCGATCGTTGCCGGCGACGGCAGCCGCCTGGCTCGTTTTTGGCCCACTCGTTGCGATCGCACGTTTCCTCGCAGCGGTCGTCGTCGCTCGATTCGCGGGCGTCAAAACTCCGCACGAGAGTCCCGAACTGCTCGACGAACTGGCCGCCATCGTGCCCGCGGCGGCGATCGCCGGCGCGGTGACGCAGTTGGCAATGTTGGCCGACCTGCGACGATTGGCGCCATCCGTGCAGATTTTCGGCGGCGCGCTGTTCGGCTTCGCGACCGCGCCGTGCGGAATTGGCGCGATCGGCGTGGCCGGCGCACTGCACGGGCGGGCGCCGCTGGCCGCGGCGGCGTTTCTCTGCATCGCCGGAATCGCCGACCTGCGTACGGTCGTTTCGCGCCGAACGCATCACGCGCCAATGCACGACGTTTTAGCGTACGTTTTGCTCGCGTGTGCGCTCGGCATCGTCGGTTGGCGGCACGGCGGCGCTTTAGTGCACCCGGCCATCGCCGGCGCGTTGCTCGCGTGCGGCGTCGTCGCGCTCGTTCTCGCGTCGATTCACCGCTCACGACGCGACGCTCGGGCGCGGCTGGCTCCCGCACTCATGCTGCTCGGCGCGCTCGTCGCGGCGCCACCGCCGGCGTATCGCGCGACGGAAACGACGCTAAGCGACCTCTTTCCAGGAGATCGCCTGACGTTCACCGGCACGCTGGTGCGTCATGCGAATGACGCCGCTTTGGTGCGCTACGCGATTACGTGCTGCCGCGCCGACGCGGCTCCGGTGGCCGTGCGGCTCGCGCAGCCGCCACCATTTCCCGCCGGCACGTGGTTGCGCGCCGGCGGAGCTATCGACGTTCACGCCGGCGACCCGCGGCTCGTCGTCGGCAGCATCGAGCGGATCGCTCCGCCCGCCGATCCGTTTATCTACCGCTGACGGCGCGGCTTGCGTGTGTCCGGGGTTCCAACAGCTCCACCGGGATGCCGTTGGGATCTTCGACGAAGGCAATTGCGCGGGTTCCGCCCGGAGACTTATACACGTCTTTGAGAATCTTTACGCCTTTTTTCTTCAGGCCATCGACGTATTCTCCCAGATCGCCGTCGGCTTCCAGCGCGAGATGCTCGTAACGATTGCCGATCTCGTAGGGCGGATGTTCTTCGAGATCGTACACCAGCTCGACGTACGCATTCCAATCGGTGCCGACGAATGCCATGTCGCAGTTGCCGGGATAGTGACGCGGTCCGTCGAGCAGTTTTAGCCCGAGCTTGTCGGTGTAAAAATCGATCGACTCGTTCATGTCGTTGACGAAGATAGACGTATGCAAAAATCGTGGCATATAACTCCTAACGAACGGCGATGCCCCAGGGACTCGTCATCCCGGTCTTGTTCCCTTGGATCACGCGAACCGGCGCGACGTTGCCGTTAGCGCCGGCCGCGAAAACCGCAATCGAATTGGCAGCCCCCGACTGAAGCACGTATACCCGCCCGCTCCCGTCAACGGCTAAGGCGTCGGGGGCGGCGTACAATCCCGTCTTTTGACCGACGATCGCGCGAATGGGCTTGACGTTCCCGTTCGCTCCGGCGGCATACACGGTCACGCTGCGGGTGGGGCTTCCCTCCGCGTTCAAGACGTAGATGTCGCCGCGCGCGTCCAGAGCGAGTCCAACCGGTACGGCCAGCTGCGTTTTCGCCCCGCTGATGTTCCTGATGGGTTTGACGTCGCCCGTAGCGCCGGGTGCGTACACGGTAATGCAGCAGCCGGAATGATAGCCGTTGGCGACGTACACGTTGCCGCCGGCATCGACCGCGGAACCGTAGACGTAGTAGAGTTTCGTCGATTGCCCGCGGATGCTCCGGACGGGCGCAACGTTGCCGTTCGAGCCGGCAGCGTAGACGTTGATGTCCCAGCATCCCTGCGTCGGATTAGAGCAGCCGGACGCGACGCCGTACATGTCGGTAACGTAGATGTTGGCGTCCGCATCGACCGACACCGACGTAGGGGCGTAGAGGCCGGTGCTCGCGCCGGTTATATTTTGGAGAGGCGAGGCGTTGCCGGTCGCGCCGGCGCCGTAAACGGTGACGTTGCTGCCGCTTTCGGACGGCGTGAAATTTCGAGACGTACACTTTTCGCCCGCGATCTAGGGCAATCGCACGAGGATATTTCAAGCCGGTAGCCGTGCCTTCGATTTTGGCGATCGGCGCGACGTTTCCGTCGGCGTCGCGAGGAAAGACGAGCACCTTATTGCCTTGGCGATAGTGTCCGTAGAAGGCGTTATTGGTGACGTAGATACACGTTTGAGTGCGGCACCCCGGCGCGGCGTCGCCACCGGTGCCGTCGATCGCCGATCGCTGGCTGAGAGCTTGCGGCGCGGTTGCGGGAACGGAGGCGCCGCTACAGGCGGCCAGGGACACGGCGGCCGCAAGCGCCGATGGAACTCGCAAAGACATCACGGTAATCGCGAAAAGACCGTCCCATGAGTTGTTCGCGCCGCCGAGCTCCGTGGTTCCGTAAAGCACTCCACCATGGATGATGAGATTTCCGTGGGGGTGCGCGCCATCGGTGCCGACTCCGAAGTCGTGGAGCACGGTTTTGACACCGGACGTGTCGATCTTGAAAAGCGTCCCCTTACCGTACTTCCCGCCGTTGTAGGTCGTGCCGTAAAGCAGGCCGTTCACCGCGAGCAAACCACCGTACGGGTTCGCGCCGTCGCCATAGCCCTTAAAACCATGCAACACCTGCTCCACGCCCGACGTGTTCACCTCGAAAACGGTTCCCTTGCCGGCCGCACCGCCGGTGGTAGTCGTCCCGTAAAGATTTCCGCCCAAGGCGGTGAGACCCGCCACCGGGTTCGAGCCGTCGGGCTTCTTTAAAAAGCGGTAGAGCACGCTTTCTTGGCCGGACGCGCTCATTTGGAACACGATCCCGCATCCGTCGCCGGTGCCGCACGTCGCACCACCTTCATTCGACGTCCGTTTCAGCGTCGTACCGTAGAACACGCCGTTCATCACGGCAAGATTCGATTCCGGGAACGAACCGTCCGGACGTATTCCAAACCGATGGAGAATGCGCTCGCTTCCCGACGTGCTGACTTGAAACGCCGTGCCGCACCCGCTCGGACTGTTGAAACAGCCGGTATTGCCGCCGCCGAACGTCGTGCCGTACAGCAAACCTTTTACGTCCCTGAGTCCAGCTTGCGGTTTTGCGCCGTCCGGAATTCCGTTAAAACTGTAGAGCACGCTTTCCGCGCCGAACGCGTTCACCTTGAAGATCGCCCCGTTTCCGCTCGCGCCTCCATTTTCGGTCGTGCCGTACAGCAAGCCGTTCCTGACGATCAGATCGCCGCGAGGATTGGCCCCGTCACCACCGCTTCCAAACCGGTGGATGATGCGTTCGATGCCCGACAGACGCACTCGGAATACGGTCCCGCACCCCGCGCCCGAACCGCTGCTGCAATCAGAGACTCTGCCGCCGCCGGACGTCGTGCCGTATACGGCATCGTTTACGGCGAGCAGCCCGGCCTCCGGCATCGCACCGTCCGGCGCGCCTTTAAAGGTGTAGAGGATTCGATAGGGGCTGGTGGCCGGCGACTGCACCGTGGTTGCGTTGGGTGCCGACGCCGGGATCGACGACGTCACCACGCCGCGACCGCAGCCGGCCGCTGCAAACGCAAAGAGAACCACGGGTAAGAAAGTCGTTCGCATATGAGTTGCTCCGAGGCTCTCTTCGCGGAAGTACGATGGTCTTCCACCTTCGGCCGCCGCGCGCCGCAGACTAGAAGGCCGCGGAATTGCTGCTGCGGAACGATTCGAAGACGTTCTTTCTGCTAAGGATCGAACGGAGATAGCATGTACAGGGTCCCCGTCAACTGCCGAGCCCTAACCGTCGCATTGGTGGCGGTTTTTCTGGCTGCCTGCGGGGGGAGCGGCGGCTCACCGGCGGTGGACGTTCCCATTGCGAACCCGGCGCAGCCTGCCTTGCTTGGCAACCTTGGTTCGATGGCTTCGGGAAAGATCAAGCACATCGTCATCATCGTGCAAGAAAACCGCAGCTTCGACAATCTGTTTCAGGGCTTTCCGGGGGCGGATACGCAGCCGTACGGTTACTCGAGCAACGGTAAGCGTCTCGCGCTGGCGCCGGTCGGATTCCAAGTGTTGTGGGACGTCGCCCATAATTCGCAGGCTTTCTTCGCCGCGTGCAACGGGTGGGGACCCATTCCCGGCACGCATTGTAAGATGAACGGCTTCAACCAAGAGAAGGTCAGCTGCGGTGGCGCGGGTCAGCCGCCGTGTCCCAACGCGCATCCGCAGTATTCGTACGTCCCAAGCAACGAGACGCAGCCATATTTCGCTATGGCGCAGCAGTACGTGTTGGCCGACAGGACCTTTGCTTCAAACTTCGACGGAAGCAGCTTCGTTTCGCACCAGTATCTGATCGCCGGTCAATCCGGCTCCGCCGTCGATTATCCGCAGCACCCTCCGTGGGGCTGCGACGGAGGACCGCAAGACCACATTGGTACCGTGACGCACAAGCGCAAGTACGGGAGCCCGATCGCCGCATGTTTCGATTACCGCACGCTGGGCGACGAGCTCGACGATGCGGGGCTTTCATGGCGTTACTATGCCGCGAATATCAACGAAGTGTACCACGGCGGCATCTGGAGCGCGTACCAAGCAATCAAACACATCCGCGACGGCCCGGCCTGGAGCAAGCACGTGGTCAGCCCGCCGACGGGGTTCTTCAAAGACGTCAACGGCGGGACGTTGCCTTCGGTAAGCTGGGTAACCCCGCTTTGCAAGAACTCGGACCACGCCGGCTGCGATACGGACCAAGGGCCGCACTGGGTAGCGTCGCTCGTCAATGCCGTCGGCAAGTCGAAGTATTGGGACTCGACCGCGATTTTTGTAATGTGGGACGACTACGGCGGCTGGTACGACCACGTTCCTCCGCCATTCGTCGACTACGACGGACTTGGGGTGCGCGTGCCGATGATCGTCATCTCGGCCTACGCGAAGAGCAGCTACGTCTCGCACGTGCAATACGAGAACGGCAGTATTCTCAAATTCGTCGAAGACCAGTTCGGGCTTCCACGATTGGCCACTTCCGACACCCGCGCCAACTCCCCAGAAACAGACTGCTTCGATTTCTCACAGCTGCCGCGACCGTTCGCTCCGATTCCCAGCCGCCTCAAGGCCGCCGACTTCGAAAACGAAGCTCCCGACGGCCGCCCGCCGGACGACGATTAAAAGGGAGCCATGCGAATCTTTTCGGACACCGGTCGAGCGATCGCCGTGACACTCGGGCTCTCCATTTCGGGTTGCATCGGAAACGCCGGTGCGCCGCCGGTTGAAAGCCATCAAGACGTACGGCAAAGCGTCGCCGGCAAGATCTCGCACGTCGTCATCATCATGCAGGAGAACCGCAGCTTCGACAATCTGTTCCAAGGGTTTCCCGGAGCCGATACGCAGTCGTTCGGCTACGCGACCGACGGCAAGAAAATCGCGCTCAAACCCATCGGGCTCGGTGCAAACTGGGACGTCGGGCACAACTCCGTTTCGTACTACGCTGCCTGCGACGGCCAAGGCAGCTTGCCCGGTACGAACTGTAAGATGGACGGCTTCAACCGCGAGAGCGTAACCTGTGGCGGTAGTGGGGAGCCTCCTTGCCCGAATCCGAATCCGCAGTACGGCTACGTTCCGCAAAGCGAAACGAAGCCGTATTTTTCCATCGCGCAGCAGTACGTGCTCGCCGACCGCATGTTTCCATCCGACTTCGATGCGAGCAGCTTCGTCTCGCATCAATACATCATCGCCGCCCAAGCGAACTCGACCATCAACTACCCGGCTACGACGTGGGGCTGCGACGGGGGGCCGAAAGACACGGTCGGAACCGTTACGCAAGACCGCTCCTACGGCGGCCGAATCCAAGCATGCTTCGAGTATCGGACGCTCGGGGACGAACTCGACTCGGCCGGCATTTCGTGGGCGTACTATACGTCGAGCCTGGAAGACGGCAGCGGCAACTTGTGGAACGCTTACCAGGCAATCAAACACATCCGATACGGGCCTGACTGGAACAACAACGTCATCAGTCCCCAAACGCGCTTTTTTCAAGACGTCAAAAACGGGAAACTGCCCGCGGTCAGCTGGGTCATGCCGACATGCCCGAACTCCGATCACGCGGACTGCGGCGCGACCCACGGTCCGCACTGGGTCGCTTCGCTCGTCAACGCCGTCGGCAACTCGAAGTATTGGCAGTCGACGGCGATCTTCATCATGTGGGACGAGTACGGCGGCTGGTACGATCACGTTGCGCCGCCGTTCGCCGATTACGACGGACTAGGGATCCGCGTGCCGTTGCTGGTCGTCTCGGCGTACGCCAAAAAAAGTTACGTTTCGCACGTGCAATACGAACACGGCAGCCTTCTAAAATTCGTCGAGGATCGGTTCGGCCTTCCGAGACTGTCGGCAGCTGACGCGCGTGCGACTTCGCCTGCCGGCGACTGTTTCGATTTTTCGAAGCCGCCGCGTCAATTCGTTCCAATCCCCGCGCGCTTGGATGCGGCGTACTTCCAACGCGAACCCGTCGATCACCGCCCACCCGACAACCAATAAGCGGCGCTTTTAGTGTAAGAAGTAGCGGTACGACGAAAAGACGAGCGCAACGCCGAGACGATCGGCCGCGGCGACGACTTCTTCGTCGCGCACCGAGCCCCCGGGGGCGATGATCGCCGCGCAGCCGCCGGCGGCGGCCGCTTCGAGGCCGTCGGCAAACGGGAAAAACCCGTCGCTCGCGCAGGCACCGCCGGTGATGGCCGCGCGTGCGGTGGCGATCTGCACCGCGCTGACGCGATTGGTCTGACCGGCACAAATGCCGCGCGTCGTCCCGCCTTTGACGACCACGATGCCGTTTGACTTGACGTGCCGCACGACATCCCACGCAAACGCGAGATCGTGCCACTCTTGTTCGGTGGGCTGGCGCCGGCTGACGACGCTCCAGTGCTCGGGCGGAGCGGCCGGATCGTTGTCTTCGGCCAGCACGCCGCCGAGCGCGCTGCGGACGCGCAGCTCGCGCGCAAGCTCGTCGGGCAGCGACGCTGCAAAGCGCATGATGCGAAGGTTTTTCTTCTTACGCAGCAGCGCGAGCGCGTCGTCGTCGAAACCCGGCGCCGCTACGATTTCGAGAAAATATTTCGCCAAGGATGCGGCCGAATCGCCATCGATCGCCGCGTCGGTCGCCACGATGCCGCCATAGGCCGAAATCGGATCGGCCGCCAGCGCATCGTGCACCGCAATACCGACGCGCGACCGCTGGGCTACCCCGCAGGGGACGGTGTGCTTCACCACGGCTGCGCGCACGTAGCGCTCGCGCCGGCTGCCGAACTCCGCGCCCAGTGGCGCGCGTGACAGCAACCGCAGGGTCGCGTCGAGATCGAGCAGGTTGTTATAACTCAGTGCCTTCCCGTGCAGTTGTTCAGGGAGGCGATCGGGCCGATCGAGATAGAAGGCGGCGCGCTCCTGCGGATTGGTGCCGTAGCGCAGCCGCTTCGCCAACGGCAGCGTCAGCGCCAGGGCACCCGGCAGAGCGCTCGGCAATACTTCGCCGGAGGTTGCGAGGTAATGGGAAATCGCAACGTCGTACTCGGCCGTGCGCTCGAAGGCCGCGACCGCAAGCCGGCGCTGCAAGCCTACCGATACCGTGCCGTCTCCCAGCTCCGCGAGATACTCGGCGTATTGCGACGGATGCGTCAGCACCGCGACGTGCTCGAAGTTCTTCGCGGCCGCGCGCAACAGTGCTACGCCGCCGATGTCGATCTGTTCGATCGCTTCGGCCAGCGTCGTGCCCTCCTTAGCGACCGTCGCCTCGAACGGATACAGATTGACGGCGACGGTGTGGATGCGCGGAATCGCGTACGTTTCGGCTTGCGCGCGATGTTCGATGTCGTTGCGATCGTATAAAATTCCGCCGAAGACTTTCGGATGCAGCGTTTTTACGCGACCGCTGAACAGCGCGGGGAAACCGGTGACGTCTCCGACGTCGCGAGCCGGCACGCCGTGCTCTTCCAAAAACGCGCGAGTTCCGCCGGTCGCGTAGATGACCGTGCCGCGCTCGTGCAGGGCTCGCCCGAGATCGGCGGCACCGGTTTTGTCGGAGAGTGAAAACAGGGCAGCCTCAGCCGCCCTGCGGGAGTCAGGCAAGCGCGAGCTCCGGCTCCCGCGGCGACAGCTCGGCCGACACGATCGTACTGATACCGGCTTCGCCCATCGTGACGCCGTACAGCCGGTCGGCCATTTCCATCGTTTTCTTGTTGTGCGTAACGATGATCATCTGGGAGTCCGCCGCAAAACTCTTGACCATTTCAGAGAAGCGTTCGACGTTGGCATCGTCTAGGGCCGCGTCGACTTCGTCGAGCAGATAGAACGGCGACGGCTTGACCGCAATCAGCGCGAAAATCAGCGCCGCCGCGGTCATCGCCCGTTCGCCGCCCGAAAGGGCGGCAAGCGGCATTTGTTTTTTGCCCGGCGGCTGCACGGCGATCTCGATGCCGGTCTCCGAAAGGTTCTCCGGATTGGTCTGCCACATTTTGGCTTGGCCGCCCGGGAACAATTTTGGATACATCTCGGCGAACGCGCGCGAAACTTTCTCGAACATCTCGTTGAACTGCACTTGCGTTTGCTGCTCGATTTCGCGAATCGATTCGAGCAGCGTTTCGCGAGCCCGCGCGAGATCGTCGAGCTGCGCGCGCAGAAACGCTTCGCGCTCCATCACTTCCTGGCGCTCCGTCTCGGCGTTCAGGTTTACGTTGGCTGAAAGGCGACCCAGCTCGTCGCGGAGCCGCGGCAAATCGTCCACGACGCCGTCGGGTTCTTCGCGGTAGCGCGTTTCGACGTCGCGGCACTCGTCGTCGGTTGCCGGATTCTGCGCGAACTGCGAGACCAGCATTCCGAGCTCGGCTTCGATCTCGGCCAGGCGCATGCGATGGCGCTCGCCGCCGGCATTGGCATCGCGCTCCTCGTTTTCTGCCATGCGCACGTCCGACTCGAGTTGCGTTTGGCGATCGACCAGCGTTTCACGTTCGCGGCGAGCGGCGTCAAGCTGGGCGTCGAGATCGCTGACGCCGCGACGCAAACCTTCGACGTGCGCGTGGGACGTCCGCGTTTGCCCGGCCAGCGAGGCGATCTGCGCGAGCATTTCTTCGCGCGCCACGCGCGCGCGCTCGCCGTCTTGGTCGAGCATTCCCAACCGCGCCTTGGCCGCATCCCGCTCGGCCGCCAGCCCGGCGGCGCGTTCGCGCAAGTCGGCGGCCCGTGCGCTGGCCGCGAGTTGCGTCGCTTCGGCCCGCGCGATATCGCCGCGTACTCGCGCTAGATCTTCCTCGAGCCGCGTCCGATCGGCATCGCTGCGCGCTTCCTGCGGCTCGACCTGTTCGAAGCCGCGTTCGGCGTCGCGCGCGCGGCGCGCGTTGTCGGAGAGGTCGGTTACCTGTCCGCGCGCGGCCGTGAGTTCCGCTTGCAGCCGCACGACCTCGTTGTCGAGCGCCAAAATCTCGGTGCGGGCTTGCGCCAGCTGGAGCTCGACGCGGGCCAGCGCCTCGCGCTCGCGGTCGCGATTGACGATCGCCGCCTCGGTGCGCTGGTGCGCACCGTGCAACGAGCCTTCGCTTTCACGAAGCTTCGCGCGCAACTCCACCAGCGCTTCGCGCAAGCCCTGCGCCTGGACTCGCCGCGATAGGATCGAGCGCTCGCGCTGGAAGCGTCCGCCGGTAATTGCTCCACCGCCGGTGATTTGTTCGCCGGTGAGCGTCACCACCGTGTCGCGCAGTCCGCGTTCGCGCACCAAGTCGATGCCGGTTTTGAGTTGATCGACGATGAGCACGTTGCCGACTAGGAAGTTCACGATGCCGCGATACTGCGGTTCGGTGCCGACGAGCGAGTGCGCGTACCCAATGACGCCCGGCATCGCGCTGAGGTCGCCGCCGAGATGCCGGCCTTCTCGATTCGCCAGCGTGTCGAGGGGAAGGAACGTTGCGCGCCCGCTTTCCTTGCGGTTGAGGAACTCGATGGCGCGCTCTGCGTCCTCCGACGTTCGGGTCACGACGTTCGAGAGACGGGCACCGAATGCCACGTCCATGGCGCGCGCGTACCGCTCGTCGGTGGTGATGAGGTTGGAAACGATGCCCTCGATGCCTCTCAACTCGCCGCGCTGCCACGCATCCACGATCGATCGCGTGCCGGGGACGTGCCCTTCGAGCGAGTTTTCCAACTCTTCGATCGTGTGCAGGCGCGATTCGGCGCCGGTCGTCTCGGCGGTTCGATCGCGGTGGGCGGCGAGGGCGTGCGAGAGTTCTTCTTGCGCGAGCGCAACTTCGCGCTCGGCGTCTTCGACGCGTCCGCGGGCGTCGAGTTGGGCCGAGTCCAACGCGCCGATATGTCGCTTGCGTTCCGCGTGGCGATGCGCCGCGCCGCCGGCAGCGATTTCGGCCTGCGACGCGCGCTCCCGCGCGTTGCGAAGCTCTTCGTCGAAACGCTCGGCCTGAGAGCGTAGATTCTCGGCCTGCACGCGCCGCTCGGCTTTCTTGGCTGCGTGTTCGGCGGCACCGGATTCCACCTGGCGCAGCTCGGTAAAAACCGCATCGAGCCGTGCGCGGGCTTGAGCAAGCGCGGTTTGAGCGGCGAGTTCGCCTTCACGCGCGCCCTCGATCTCGCTCGCGAGCGGCGCCAGCCGTTCGTCTAAACCGCCGACGGCGGCCGTGAGCGCGTCGCGTTCTTGGGCGACGCGGGCGACGTCCTCGGAGGTCTGCGTGGATTGACGTTCGAGCGCTTCGCGCCGGGCGAGCGTCGCCGCGTAGTCCGCTTCGATGCGCGCCAGCTCGGCGCGCTTGCTCTGGGCGTTCGAGCGGAGTTCTTCGAGCTGCAGCTCCTGACGGTACACGCGCGTTCGCACGTCCGACAACTGCGCTCCCAACGTCGCAGCTTTGGCCGCAGCGATGCTGCGCGTCTCCTCGTTCTTCTCCAGAGCCGAACGCAGCGTTTCGCGTTCGGCTCGCCGAGACGCCCCGGCACGAAGGTATCCGAGGATTTCGAGATCGCGAACCCGCCCGCTGACCTTGCGATAACGTTTCGCGCGCCGCACCTGGGTTTCGAGTTCGGGGACGCGGTGTTCCAACTCGGAAATCAAATCGCTGATGCGAATGGCGTTCTGTTCGGTCTGATCGAGCCGGCGCATCGATTCGGCTTTGCGCGAGAGGAACTTGTTGATGCCGGCGGTCTCTTCGAACAACGCGCGGCGATCGGTGGGCTTGCTCGTGAGGATCGCATCGACTTGCCCCTGCGAAACGATCGCGTACGATCCCGATCCCAAGCCGGTGCCCATCAGCAAATCGAGAATGTCGCGCAGCCGCACGGCGGTGCGGTTGATAAAGTATTCGCTTTCGCCGACACGATAGGCCCGGCGCGTAATTTCGACCTCGGAGAACTCAATCGGCAAGCGGCCGTCGGTATTATCGAAGAGCACCGACACCTCCGCAAGACCGAGCGGCTTGCGGTTATCGTTGCCGGCGAAGATCACGTCCTCGAGTTTCCCGCCGCGCAAACTCTTGCTCGACGTCTCGCCGAGCACCCAGCGAAACGCGTCGACGAGATTCGACTTTCCGGAGCCGTTGGGTCCAACGATGGCGGTGATGCCCCCGCCGAATTCGAGCGTGGTGGGATCGGCGAACGTCTTGAACCCGAAGGACTTGATCTTTTTGAGTTTCACGGTTGCGATTGCGTCAGCAAGGACGTCAGCGCCGCCTCGGCGGCCGCCTGCTGCGCCGCCTTCTTCGAGGGACCGGTGCCCTTTCCTAACGTTTTTCCTTTTACCGTCACGCGCGAGCTAAAGGCAGGCTGCTGCGGCGTGCCGCGGCTGGTTTCGCGGTAGACCGGCGTCGCCGACAGATGCTCTTGGGCGTAATGCTGCAGGCGCGACTTCGAATCGATTGGCGCCCCGGTCGAGTGATCGAGTCGCTCGACGTGCTCGGCGATCACGAATTTCCGCGCTCTCTCCAGCCCGTACCCGAGGTAGACGGCGGCGACGAATGCCTCGAACGCGTCGGCCAGAACCGACGTGTTGTCGGCGCCCCCCGAGCTGCGCAAACCGGTACCGAGCTGCACCAGGTCGGAAAAACCCAAACGCCGCGCGGTCATTGCGAGCTGTACGTCGTTGACGATAGCCGCTTTGCGCAGCGTGAGCAAACCTTCGGGCTCCTCGCCGAAGCACTCGAATAGCCAACTCGCGGTGATGAATCCAAGCACCGAGTCGCCCAAAAACTCCATCCGCTCGTTGGAAGCGCCGCCGCGTTCCTTCGCGTGGCTCTCGTGCACGAACGCCTTCTCGGTGATCGCAAGGTCGCCCGCGCTGCGAACGCCGGCCAGACGAAGAAGGGCGCGCAAACGCCGGCGTCCCGACTCGCCCGCCATTACGAATCGCGTACTTTGCCGAAGACGATGACGCTGTTGTGGCCGCCGAAACCGAACGAGTTCGAAAGTGCGATTCGAACCGGCGCGCTGCGAGCTACGTTGGGGACGTAGTCGAGCGTGCATTCCGGATCGGGGAATTCGTAGTTGATCGTCGGCGGCATGACGTCTTCAACCACGGCCATCACGGTGGCGACGCCCTCGATTCCGCCGGCCGCCCCGAGTGCGTGTCCGTGCATGGATTTCGTAGAGCTGACGCCCATTTTGGTAGCGTGATCGCCGAAGGCCATTTCAATGGCCTTCGATTCGGCTGGATCGCCGATCGGCGTCGAGGTGCCGTGCGCGTTGATGTAATCGACGTCTTTTGGTTCGATGCCGGCCTTGGCGAACGCACGCGTCAATGCCAGCATGACGCCGCTGCCGTCGGGGTCCACCGCTACCAAATCGTACGCGTCGGCCGACTGCCCGTATCCGAGGATTTCGCAGTAGATCCTCGCCCCGCGCGCCTTTGCACTTTCGAGCTCCTCGAGCACGAGCACGCCCGCGCCTTCGCCGAGTACGAATCCGTCGCGCTCGCGATCGAACGGGCGGCTGGCGCGCGTGGGGTCGTCGTTGCGCGTCGACATCGCGCGCATCGACGCAAAGCCGCCGATTGCCAGCGGCGAAACCGTCGCTTCGCTGCCGCCGGTGATCATCGCGTCGGCGTCGCCGTAGGCGATGTAGTTGTAGGCCGTCACAATCGCGTCGTTGGCGCTCGCACAGGCACTGGCGGCCGAAAAATTGGCCCCTTGAAATGATGCCGCATCGAAATGTGGGCCGCTTCGGCATTGGCCATCAGCATCGGAATGAAGAAGGGCGTGACTTTCGACCACGTTCCGTTTTCGTTTGCCTTAACTGAGTTGAGCCAGAACGTGATGATTCCGCCGATTCCCGTCCCGAGGACCGCGCCGGTGCGTTCCTTGAAAGCCTCGTCGTCGGGCAGGTTCGCGTCTTCGATTGCCTCGCTCGCCGCTACCACCGCGAACTGGGTGAAGCGGTCCATCCGGCGCGCGTCCTTTCGCCCCAGCAGGTCGTCCGGCCTAAAATCCTTGACCTCGGCCGCGATGCGCGTGGCGAAATCGGCGGCGTCAAAGGCAGTGATTGGAGCGACGCCGGATTCGCCGGCGACCAGGCGTTGCCAGAAATCGGCGCGATTGTTGCCGATGGGAGTGACCGCGCCCAGGCCCGTAACGACGACGCGCCGGCGAAGGGGCGCGGAACTACTCGAAGCGTTCAAACCGTCAGCAACTTACGGCGGGCTCGGAACGGAACCTTTCCTCGCGATTCGCCGGGCGCCAAATCCCTAATCGATAACTTAAGTCATTAAATCAATTATAAAATGTCGGCTGGTGACGCTCGTTCCAGTAGCAGGACTAGGCGAGCGGAGGGCCAATTCCACCGGTCGATTCCCTCGAGCAATTTGTAGACGGGACGATTTTATGTCAGGGGGAGCAGCGTTGGCGTCCGTCGTGGGTGTGCGACCGGGTGTGGGCCGAGAAACTTTCGGTTTCCCTTCGCGCGTGGTTGCGGTCGTTCTCAACTGGAACGCGTGGTCCGACACGATCGCCTGTGTCGAAAGCCTCCTCGCGTCAACACACGTGCCGCATCAGATCGTCATCTGCGACAACGGGTCGCGCGATGATTCGGTCGCTCGTCTGCGCCGCTGGGGCGCGAGCCACGAAGGTTTCGTCACATTCCGCAATCCCCAGGAAGCTCTCGAAGGCGTACACGCGCACGCTCCGCTGGTTTTGATCGAGTTACCCGAGAACGGCGGATACGCGTACGGCAATAATATCGGCATTCGCTATGCCATCGATCGCTCGAACGCAGAGTACGTTTGGATCTTAAACAACGACACGGTCGCCGATGCCGACGCGCTCGAGCGCATGCTCGAAGTCGCCGACGCCGATGCGTCGATCGGGATCGTGGGATCGAAGCTTCTCCGCTTCGACGCTCCCGACACGATCCAGGCGATGGGTGGCGGACACATCATTCCGGTGTTATGTCACGACACGCAGCTGCATAGCGGCGAGAAGGCTGCAGCCGTCGGAGATAAGTCGATCCCGCTCGATCACATCGTTGGCGCCAGCCTTCTCGTACGCGCCGAAGCGATCTGCGCCGTCGGACTCATCGACGAGTCGTATTTTCTCTACCGCGAAGAGACCGACTGGTGCATACGGATGCGCCGTGCCGGCTGGAAGCTATACTGTTGCTCGAAAGCGACCGTCTGGCACAAGCAGTCGCACTCGATCGGCTTCAAGAGCCCGGTGCACGACTATTACGCCGTCCGGAATATGCTCCGATTGGTCTGGAAATTTTATCCGATCGCTGCGCCGACGGCTTTCGGATACTTTGCCGTGCGCTCCATCGCGCCGAAGTTGTTCCGGCTCGAATTCACGCGACTCTTCGCCGTGATCCACGCGTTTTCGGATTTCTTCTCAGGCGTGACGGGGCGTTCGGCTTACCACACCGACCAGATGCTGCGCAACAGCTACATGGACGGCATCGACTCCCGAACGGCGTTGCGGCCATCGCTGAAAGCCGCCGTACTGGCTTTCGCGCTTCTCATCATCGGCGCCGTCGTTTGGAGCGGTAGTTCGTTCGTTCCCGTTCCACGCCCGCCTATCGCCGCCCGCAAAGCGGCGCATCCGCCCCAGCATCTACGCGCTCACGCGCTTTCGAAACTCAACGCGCGATTGCCGTCCTGGTTGGCGCTAACGATCGGGTACAAGAAGCCGGCGGCGTCGAAGGGCGCGCCGGATGCGGCGCGCCAGGATCGCAACCAGCACCGCAGCACACAGTACCGTTAGCGCGATCGCACTTCGGAAGAGCCAAACGCGACCAACCAGTCCGGCGCACCACGGAAAGCCGTCGCCCAGCGATGTTTGCGCGCACCACGGAATGCGCCACGAACTGCCCCATAAGCCCCAAGCCAGGCGCCGGTTCGAAGGCCAGCCGCTGGAGGCAGCGTCCCAGGCCAGCCGCATCTTCGGTTGGTTCTCCAGACGCGCGTGCAACGAGGCCAAGGATGCCGCATCGATCGTCGCCGTGCCCCACTTGGCGTCGAAACTTCGCGACGGTTGCCACGTCTGCGTCCACTCGTCGAACGCCGAAACCTGGATATCGCGAATCGATCCGTCGTCGCGCACGTCGAGAGCATAAAAGGCCGGGTTGTTGTGATAGATCGGCGAGATGGAGCCGAACACCAGTATCGGCACATCGTCGTCGAGACGGAAGTCGAACCGGTGAGCGTGACCGGCTATTGCGTACGCGACGCGGTTCGCCGGCGCTGACAGAATCGAAAGCAATCGGGCATTGACTGAGGCTTCGAGGAACCGCCACGGCACGAGACCTCGGGTTCGCTCGGTCGTCGTGACGTCGTAGCCTGGGGGTACGTGCATCATGACGATATTACGCACGCCGGCGGGAGTCGCGGACAGCGTCGTTTGCAGCCACCGCAGCTCGCCTTCGGCGCCATTGGTACGATAGCTGCCGCAATTACCTGCATAAAAGACGCTCAAAGGGACGTCGTCGATCACGACCAACCGCACGCCGCGTAGCGGCAGCGACATCGCGTAGTGTCCGTCGCGAGCGAACGACGTCTCGAAGTCCGGTGCGTCGCCGCCGCGCGCGACGAGGGGTGCCCAAGCGCGCGCGACCGCAGCCATGTAAGCGGTATCGAACACGGTGCGATAGTCGCCGCACGGAGCGTCGTTGTTACCAAGCGCGATCGCGAAGCGGGCGCGTGGGAAAGCGTTCCCGAACGCAGCGGCGATCAGTCGCACCGTGCGGAGGCCCTCTTCGGCGACCGAACGGGTGCGCGCGTTGCGCGAAACTCGCCTTCCAAAATCGTGCGCGAAAAAGTCGCCGGGGAGCAGAACCAGGGCCGGATCTGGGGCCGTCCGCTTCATCGCCGCAAGCGCGGAACGGAACAACGCCCGGTTCGTATCGCTGCCGAATAGCGCCTTATTCGGGCCGCGAAGATACGGATCGAGATGGATGTCGCTGACGACCAGCCAGGTCTGTCCGGCGCGCGGCGAGCCGGCCGTTGCAACGCCGTGCGACGTCGATACGGACAGAAGCAAGGCGAAGACGAAGGTCGCGATTGCGCGCGGAGGCATGCAAGCGTCCCATTCTTCTCGAAAAACGTCATCTCATGTCGGAAGACGAAGCCGGAGTTTTTGGGCGATATCTCTTAGGAAGCGAGCTCAGTAAAGCGGCGC
The DNA here is from genome assembly GCA_963786105.1 of Vulcanimicrobiota bacterium. GTDB lineage: Bacteria > Vulcanimicrobiota > Vulcanimicrobiia > Vulcanimicrobiales > Vulcanimicrobiaceae > Tumulicola. Next base: position 34,840 of record CAWAXX010000014.1, on the reverse strand, counting down.
GAGAGATGTACGTTCGTGCTTCACGCGAACTCAACTACGACACGGACGACCCGGTGACGCGTTTTGCGTCAACCCGCCCCTGGTCGATGCCCGCACTCGACGGGGCGCTCGCGTTGATCGACCCGAGCGCCTTGTTGCGCAAGAAGGTCCTGCTCATGGCTGCCGTTCTCGAATCGCAACCCGAATATTGTGACGCCTTCTTACCACGCGATCGACCGCTCAGCGACCTTCTTTCCGTCGCCGTCGCGGTGGCTCGCGGCGTAGTGCTCGCGGCCGCGGGCTTGTTGCTGCTGCGATTCGTACGGTGACCGACTTCGATTTCATCGTCGTCGGTTCGGGCGCAACCGGTTCGACGGCTGCACAAACGCTCGTCGATGGCGGCGCGCGCGTGCACATGCTGGACGCCGGGCGCCGCGACGACCACCTGTCGAAGCTCATCCCAGCAAAGAGCTTCGTGGAAATCCGGCGCAGCGAGCAAGAGCAGTACCGGTATTTGCTCGGCGAGCGCTTCGAGAGCGCCGCTTTTCGGAAAATCGGCGCTGGCGCGCAGCTGACGCCGCCTCGGCGTTTCATCGTCGATCGCGTCGACGAACTGCTCAAAGTGCGGTCCGAGAACTTCGCACCACTGGAAAGCCTGGCGCTGGGCGGACTGGCTAGCGGCTGGGGACTGATGTGCGGCGTGTATTCGGACGCGGAGCTGGAACGCGCATCGCTCCCCGTCGACGAACTGCACGCGGCATACCAAGTCGTCGCGGATCGTATCGGCATCTCCGGTGCCGGCGACGACGCGCGGCCCTTCACCATCGGCAATTTGATGCACGTCCAGCCACCGCTGCCGCTCGATCCAACCGCAGAGCTGCTCTACGCCAACTACGAACAGCGACGCGTCGCAATGAATGCCCGAGGATACTACGTCGGCCGGCCGGCGCTGGCGCTTTTGAGCCGGGCGAAGGGCGATCGCGCGGCGACCGATCTGCGCGACATGGAGTTTTACAGTGACGGCGACGGAGCTGCGTGGCGGCCCGCTCCGGTCGTCGAGGCACTGCGACGCCATGCGAACTTTTCTTACGCCGGTAACGCGCTCGCGACGCGCTTCGAAAACCGCGCCGGCGAAGTCGCGGTCACGGCTCTCGATCTCGACGGCGGACCGGAACGGCACTATTCGTGCCGCCGCTTAGTGCTGGCATGCGGCGTCCTCGGAACGGCGCGAATCGTGCTGCGCTCCATCGCTCCCTCGGCGCGGCTACCGCTGCTGTGCAACGACTATACGTACGTACCGTGCCTCGTTCCGTCGCGAATCGGCCGATCGATGCCGGAACGAAACAACAGCCTCACGCAACTCGCGCTCTTTCACGACCCCGACGGCCACCGCAGTGACGTCGCAGTCGGAACGATCTTCTCGTATCGCTCGTTGATGCTTTTTCGTTTGCTGCGCGAGATGCCGCTCGACGTGCGCGACGCGCGAATCCTCATGCAGTACCTGCTCTCCGGATTCATCATTGCGGGATTCGATCATCCCCAGGCGCGTTCGGACGGCAAAGCGCTGTGGATTGAGAGCGATCCGGCGTCGCCCACGTCGGACCGGCTAGCGATCGCGTACGCTCTCACTGCCGACGAGCAACGCCGCCATGTCGCGCGCGAGGGCGGATTCCGCCGCGCGCTGCGAACTTTGGGAGCTTGGCCGATCAAACGCGTTCACCCGCCGCTTGGATCCAGCATTCACTACGCCGGAACGCTGCCGTTCGATCGGGAAGAGAAACCGCTCACGTTAAGCCCGGACGGCAGGCTGCACGGCACCGAAGGCGTGTTCGTCGCCGATGGCTCCGGCTTTACGTTTCTGCCAGCAAAACCGTTGACGCTGTCGCTCATGGCCAACGCGCATCGCGTTGCGGCTCCTCGCCGCTACGCCCGCGACGTGATGCAGCCGTCACGATCGACCGTCCTCGTCACCGGCGGTGGCGGATTCATCGGAACGGCGCTCGTTCGCCGTGTTACGGCGCACGGCTGGCGCGCCGTCGGAGCCGGCCGGCGGCAACCCCTCAACGCGCCCGATGATGCGCAGTGGCGCTCCTACGATCTCGCCTGGACGGCGTTGCCCGACGAACTGTTCGACGGCATCGACGCGCTCGTGCATGCGGCCGTGGTCAGAGAGAATCTCCAACTCAACGTTGCGGGAAGCACGCTGCTGCTCGAAACGGCGCAGCGGCGTGGTGTCAAACAGATCGTGTTTCTTTCGAGCTTGGCCGCGCACGAGCAAGCGGCGTCACAATACGGACGGCAAAAGTACGCTCTGGAACGGCTTTTCGAAAGCCGCGGGGCGTTAGTCGTGCGGCCCGGCCTCGTTCTCGGCGACGGAGGCCTGTTCGCGTCGATGTGCGCGTACCTGCGGCAACATCGCTTCGTGCCCTTGATCGACGGCGGAAACCAGCCGCTCCAAACCGTATTTGTGGACGATCTTACCGAAGCGATCTACGGCGCACTTTCTCGAGACCTGCGCGGCACCTTTACTGCTGCCGAGCGCGATCCGGTCCCATATCGCGAGTTCTATCGAGCGCTGTGTGCGCGCCTCGAAGCAAGCGTCGCATTCGTCCCTATTCCGTTTTGGGCGGCCGACCTTGCCGTGCAAACGGCGTCGCTGCTGCGCATTCGCCTTCCGATCGATCGCGATAATCTGCTGGGCCTGCGGGCGATGCGAGCCGATTATGGGCCGCGACTCGAGCCGATAGACGGTCAGATTACGGATTTCTTAACGAATATCGAGCGGGCCACGGCGACAGGGACGTGCATGCTGCCCGGCTAAGGACGCCCTTACGCTGAGTTTTTTTCAATAGAAGTGCGGGTGCTACGACGGTGCTATCTCGTATTCTCGTGACGGGCGGCTTAGGTTTTATCGGCTCGACGTTCGTTCGCATGGTCCTCCAGGAGCGGCCGGCGACGCAGATCGTCAATCTCGACGCGCTGACCTACGCAGGAAATCGCGCAAATCTCGCCGGCGTTGAAAGCGATTCTCGCTACTCCTTCATTCACGGGAACATCTGCGATGCGTCCGCCGTTCGCGAAGCGCTTCGCGACGGCGTCGATGCGATCGTGAATTTCGCGGCCGAGACGCACGTCGATCGATCGATTCTCGAGCCGGAAGCGTTCCTGCGCACCGACATTCTGGGAACCCACGTGCTGCTGGAAGCCGTACGTAAGCACGACGTCGGCCGCTACCTCCAAGTCTCCACCGACGAGGTATACGGCGACGTCGCGCAGGGCGAATCGCTCGAGACCGACCCGCTGCGGCCGCGCAGCCCGTACAGCGCAAGCAAAGCCGGCGGCGATCTTCAGGTCATGGCATACCGGACGACTTTCGATAGCCCGGTGTTGATTACGCGCGGGTCGAACACGTACGGACCGTTCCAACATCCCGAAAAGCTCATCCCGCTGTTCGTCACGAACCTCATCGACGACCAACCCGTTCCGGTATACGGTGACGGCCTTCAGGTTCGCGACTGGCTGCACGCCGAGGATCACGCGCGGGGCATCCTGCACGTCCTCGAAAAGGGAGAGATCGGCAACGTTTACAACCTCGGGGGCGGCAACGCGCGCACGAATCGCGAGATTACCGAACGGCTCGTTGCCGGATGCGACCGCTCCATGGATACCCACGTGAAGCACGTCGAAGACCGGGCAGGTCACGATCGGCGCTACGCCGTCAACTGTGCGAAAGCGCGCGCGCTCGGCTGGGCGCCGCGGATTGGTTTCGATCGCGGCTTGCGGGACACCATCGAATGGTACAAGGCGAACGAGTCGTGGTGGAGGCCGTTGCGGGGAAGCGAATTTATGGACTACTATAAACGCCAGTACGCGAGCCGGTAGCCGGATACAACCATGAAGGGTGTGATTCTCGCGGGTGGGCTGGGTTCCCGATTGCGTCCGCTTACCAAAGTCACCAACAAGCATCTCTTGCCGGTTTACGACCGTCCGATGATCTACTATCCGATCGAGACGCTGTGCGACGCCGGTATCGACGATATCATGATCGTGACCGGAGGGAACTCGGCCGGCGATTTTCTGCGCCTGCTCGGCAACGGCAAGGAGTTCGGTCTCAAGGACCTTCACTACACCTACCAAGATACCGAAGGCGGGATTGCCGACGCCCTCAAACTTTGCGAGCACTTCGTCGACGGCAGCCGCGTCGTGGTGATTCTGGGGGACAACATCGTTCAGGATTCGATCGCACCGTACGTCCGAAAGTTCGCGGCGCAGGAAACCGGAGCTCGAATCCTGCTAAAGGACGTTACCGATCCGGAGCGCTTTGGTTGCCCGGAGTTGAGCGGCGACAGGATTGTCCGAATCGAAGAGAAACCATCGCACCCGAAAAGCCGCTACGCAGTGACTGGGATTTACATGTACGACAGTAAGGTTTTCGAGTTCTGCCGCCGTCTCAAACCGTCCGAACGCGGCGAGCTCGAGATCACCGACGTCAACAACGCCTATATTCAAGCCGGCGAGCTGCAATACGACGTGCTCGAAGGCTGGTGGGCGGACGCCGGACAGTTTGAATCGCTATTCCGCGCCGGTACGCTGGTGGCGCGGTCGCGCGTCGAGAATGCCCCGCGCCTTCGTAAAGTTGGCGTGTCTTGAGCATTAGCTCGAGCGTGCGCTCCGTGGTTCGCTATCGCTGGCTGCTCTACGAGCTGGTCAAACGCGACGTCCTCGTGCGCTATCGCGGCTCCGCGCTGGGGTTTGTGTGGACGCTGCTCAACCCCATCATTTTCATGCTCATCTACACGCTGGTCTTTTCGATCTACCTGAAGTCGCCGATACGCCTGTTCCCGCTGTACCTGCTCAGCGGCATGATACCCTGGATTTGGTTTCAGGGCGGGATCGCGCAGGCCGTCACCGCGATTCTCGACGGCCGAGCATACGTCGGGAAAACGCTCTTGCCTACGGAACTCTTGGTAATGGTCCCGGTGCTTTCGAACGGCTTCAACTTTTTGATCACCGTCGTCCTGCTCGTACCGGTTTGTATGGCGTTTGGCGTGAACGTCATCTGGGCGATCGTGTTCCTACCGCTTTTGGCACTGATCGAACTTTGCATGGCGCTGGGTTTTTCGTTTTTTGTTGCCACGGCCAACGTATTCTATCGCGACCTCCAGCAACTGATCGGGTACGCGTTGCTCGCCGTCTTCTTTCTGACACCGATCTTTTACGCGCGCTTTGTCGTGCCGCCGAGCCTACAGTTCTTGGTGGAATATAGCCCGGTTGCCGCTATGATTGCGACCTATCAGGACGTCTTCTACTACGGGACCATGCCGGGCTGGCGCAACTTGGCGTTCTCGGCCGGCTTCGCCATCGTCATCCTGCTACTGTCGCTGGTTTACTTCAACCGTCACCGCGACTCGTTAGGAGAGTACGTCTAGCACCTCGCTACGGCTCGAAAACGACATCGTCCACGTGAAAACCGAGCTCGCGCTCGTCGCTGCCCAATCCGAGCTCCTTCAGATTCGCCGTCGCACCGACGGTTAGCTGAATCCTCGCCCGCACCCCTCGCGGCAGCCGTACGGGACAGTGCAGTGCGAGGTTCCGCGCCGTGGAAGCAATGCTCGTTCGAAATCCGTTGACGTCGGCGGAGAAGTCCGTGCCCGGCGCAATCCCTTCGGCAACGGTGGCGTGAAGGTTCACCCCGGAAACGTCTCGCTCCGGAACCACCGAAAAGGTCAGCGCCGACGAGGCCCATCCGTCCTCGAAGGCGCCTACGGCGTCGCCGTCCTGCACGACGCAACCGACGAGCGGAAGCCGCACGCCAAGACCACCGGATTCCGTCGCGACCGGTGGAATATCGAAGTACACCGACAGCGCCCGGTCCATCGCTTCGACGTCCGCGTCGCCGACGACGCGATCGGGCGATCGCACCGCCGCCTGCGGCGTGAGTCCTCGCGCGTAGTACGGGGATTCGGTTGGCTCGTTGGCCACGACCGCCAACACGTGCGTCGGCGTGAGATACCCTTCTTGCAGTGCGCGTTCGTCGCAGGCGTGCACGCAATCGATGAAGGTGCGATCCCACTGCGCGCCGGCATCGAAGTTCGGCCCGAACCCCCGATCGACGAACGGATCGACGACGTTTCCGTATCCGACGAACGCGTGGAAGTGAAATCGCTCGAGAAGCAACGGCAGTACGTCTTGCGCGCGGATTCCTTCGAAGCCGACCGCCGAGCAATCCCAGTCGCGAAAACGCTCCTCGTAGCGTTTGAATTGATGTTGAAACCGGTGCGATATCGGCAGCTTCTTCCAAAACCGCTCGACCAAATGCTGCGCTTCCGGCCAGCGCTGATGTCCGTTTCTGCCGATGATGTCGTTGATCGCGAACAGCGCCCGCGGTGCGAGCGCACGGCGTACGGCATCGAAGAGACCTTCCAAATTCGTTACGTGATGCAACGACTGGTTCGCGACGACGCCCTGATACGTGCGCCTCGGGCGCCACTTGTTGAAGTCCTGTCGCACGAACGAGAGGTGCGAAGCCAGTCCGGCATCTCGCGCTTCCTTGGCCGCGCGTTTGATCAGCGTCGGGTTGAGTTCCAAGCACTCGATTCGGAAGTCGTCCTGGCCGGCTTCGCTTGAGAAGTTGGGCGATCTCCAGCTCGTTATTGCCGTCCCCCGAACCGATGCTCAAGAACACCGGACGTTTGGACTCACAGCGCTCGGCGCTCACCTTCAGATAATGGGCGAGAAAGCTCGGCGGCGACGAGCAGCCCAGGCGTTCGAGCATGGCGCGCACGAACGTGTTCGACCAGTAGTGATAGATCGGCGGCAAGTCGTCGAACTCGGACACCAAATCGAAGCGGTGGCGCTCCTGAGCGAGACGTCCGGCATACGTTCTTTCGGGCGGCTTCGCATGCATGAAACGTAATTTCAGCCTGCAGAGCTCTTGCCCCCGTCGCACAGGAAAGTTTCCTCACGCCTGCTAACCTTAGAGCCGATGAGACATTACGGCAGTACCGGGGCGGCCATAATGATGGCGTTAATCTTGTTTATCAACGGCGGTCTGCCCGCACGGGCCGACAACGAACTCGCCAGCGCAGCTCCAACCTTCTACGTCCTCGTTCCAGGCAACGACGCAAGCGTTGCCGCGTTGGCGCACAAGGTAGCGGGCCATATGCAGGCGCTTTTCGATCACGCCAGCGGGAAGGGTTCGGTCTGGGTGGTTTCCCGGCTCGCCTGGGGACCGAACGACCTTGGCGATCAATGCTTGAACGATCCCGGGCTGGAAAACTCCAAGGGCCCGCAAGTCATCGGTGGGATCATTCTCGAAAGCACGAACACCTATACGAGCAACGATCCGTTCGTCGTCTGGGAGCACGGATGGGCGAAGATCTCGAGCAACGCGCAAGTGGTTTCGTGTAAAGCCGTGGGCTTCAGGAAACCGACCATTACCTGGATATCGAGCGATCTGACCGGCTACGGTTCGCGCAACGGTCTCCGTATCGAAACGACCGTCGCCGGAATTCTCGCGGCGAATCCGCATAGCTCGGTTGCCATCGACTATGCCTCCATCGCCTTTGCCGCCGGCCCCGGTGCGTCCGCGATACCGCCGGTGAACGACGCGACGACGACCAACGACGCGCTCGATCGGGTCGTGAACGCGCTCTTTGCCCAGTTGACCGACGGATGCGCGGCCGCTACCACAACCATGGTGCAGATGTGCGCAAAACTCGGACTCGGCGCTGCGGCAAGCGTTCCGCTCGCGAGCCCCGCGCCCGCGAACCCGCCCGCTAGTTCGCCGCCGCCGAGGTAGGTAGGCTCCGAGGGTGGAAGGCGCGGGCCGGCAGCGGCTCTTTTGCGTCATTCCCGCGTTTCGCGCCGCCGATACGATCGCCAACGTCGTCGGGCAGGCCCTCCAATACGCCGATGAGGTCGTCGTCGTCGACGACGGGTGTCCGGAAGGCTCGGGTTCGGCGGCCGAAGCGGCCTTCCACACCGTCGAAAACGTACGCGTGCTTCGGCGCGATCGCAACGGCGGCGTTGGCGCGGCCATGAAGACCGGCATCGCATTTTGCATCGATAACGGCGCCGATCTGATCGTCAAGCTCGATGCCGACGGGCAAATGGATGCGTCGTTCATCGGCATCATTCGCGATCTGTTCGAGGCCGACGCGACGCTGGTGTGCATCAAGGGAAATCGCTTCTTCGACTCTTCGGTGGTCCTGCGGATGCCGCGGCGGCGCTTGTTCGGCAACGCGGTACTTTCGATTCTCGCAAAGTTCGCGTCGGGATACTGGAACGTCATCGATCCGACCAACGGGTACATCGCCTTTAACGCCGCGCTGCTGGCGTTACTCCCCTGGCAGTCGTTTGCCGATTCGTATTTTTTCGAGATCTCCGTGCTCTGCGAGCTCGGGTTGAAGCGGCTTCCGATCCTCGAGCTGGAGATGCCGACGATTTACAACGGCGCGCGAAGCTCGCTTTCAATCCCCGCCGTGCTTGGGGAGTTTCCGCCGAAGCTGTTCAGGCTGATGCTGCGGCGCATCATGCTGCAATACTTCATCTTCGACGTCAACCTGGGCTCGATTTACTTAGTGTTCGGCATCCTGTTGTTGCTGGCAGGCGGCGGATGGGGAGCGTATCAGTGGATCGTAAGCTCCGTCACGCACGAATCGCGCTCGACCGGAACCGTCATGCTCGCCGTCCTCCCCTTCCTGATGGGTTTCCAGCTGATCCTCAACGCCTTGATGTACGACGTCCAGTTCGCGCAAAAGACGAGCCACGAACTGCTGGTCAACCTTTACCGGCGTTTTCCTCGTATGACGAAGGTTTCACCCGGCCGAGATTAGCCTCGGCAGCGCGCACGTAAAAGTGGTACACGCTGCCGGGGGTCATCGGAACCTCGCGGTAGCCCGCGCTTTCGAGCTGCTCGACGAGCACGTGCTCGACCCCCGCGTCGATCAACTGCTGCGGGCTGAGAAATACCGCCCGCGTACCGAGGCCGTTGAGAAACTCGGCGGCTTCGCCGGCATCGATTGCCTGAAGCAATCGAAACCAGCCGGCGGGCCCGGTCCAGTTGCCGATGCTCGTGACGCCGTTGCGGCGAAAATAGTAATCGAAGGCGTTATCGCTGATCACGAAAACGTTGCCCGAATATCCATGGCGCCGCATCCAGGCCGCGGCCAGCTGCTCGTCCGGGTAGCCCTCGTCGTTCTGGTTGAGAAACGCTTGCTCGCCGGCGTAGTGTAGAAATGCGTGCGCGTCGCTCAAAAGGTCGTTCTGAATAAAATCGCCGTCGGGGCTGAGACTCGAAAAGACGGGGAGCGCGGCGACGACGGCCAGTGCGAGAGCGAGGGGCGCCAGTCTGGGGCGCAACGCCATTAACTGGACCAGCAGCATGCCCACGCACAGTGCGAGAAGCGGATAGAACAACAATGCGTAGCGTAACAACGACGTCGTCCCGAACCAGTACAGCGCGAAGGCCGACACGATGAATATCGGGATGGCCAGTTCGGCCGGCAGTCGCCGCCGAAACGCGACCACCACAATCGCGACGATAGCGGGAATGTAGAGGAACAGCACGAGCCCGGATGCGCCGTATTCGCGGAAGTCGGCCGAAAGCGGATGCAGATACGCCCGCAACGGGAGGGTGAGAAAGGCCCGCGGCGATCTCGACGTCGCCATGTCTTGCCACAGCCCGTTCCATTCCGCGACCCTCCAAAGGCCGTCGTTCCCGTGCAGCGCGATGTTGAGCGCCGGTGCGATGGGGTCGCCGGCCAAGATCCAGTTGCGCACGTACCACGGCGCGGCGACGGCGCACAGGACCGCCAGCACACCGGCGATGGCCGTCCGCCGCATGCCGATTGCCAGTCCGCCCCACACGAGCCCGACGAAGAAAATCGGCGTCAACAGAACGAACGACGCTTTCATACCGACGAGAAATCCGGCGATCGTCGCCGCCGCGATCAGCCATTGGGGTTTGCGGTCGCGTATCGCCAACACGACGGCGACGACGGAGAGCAGCGCCATCGCGCCGATCGGAACGTCGATATATCCCAGCACCGAATAGTCCAGAAAGATCGCGGCGGAGATGACGGAAAAGACCGCGAGCAGGCCGACGATCGCGTGCCAACCGGCATTTTTTTGCGAATAGTTCGAGTCGTCGATGGCCGCGTAGAGCGCGAGCGCCATCAACAGGCCGGTCGACCACGTTAAAAACTGCGCGTAGGCGCCGGCGCCCACCACGATCCACGCGGCGAACAGCAACAAGAAGTTATTGGCATAAAAGATGAACGCCATGTACGGATCGACGACCAGGCGGCCGGCATTGGCCCAATCCTGCGCGTACGCGAGGTGATAGAAGATCGCGTCCGAGTATCCGGTGCCTTCGGGAATGACGGCTCGCGTGGCGATGACGATCAGCGCAACGTATACCGCAGCCAGCGGCCAACTCCAGCAGCGCGTGAGCGCGCGAACGCGAGCTCGCCAAAACGCCGCACGTAACGGCGAACGCCGCCCGGCGACGCACGCGACGGAAAATGCCAGCGCGAGGGTTGCGGCGATCCCCGGGATCGTGAGCAGTCCGATCGTGCCGGCGAGGAACAGCGCCAGACCGGCGATTGCCATTCCCAGCGCGCAGGTACACGCTACGCGCATCATGACGCGCGACGGACGTTCCACATCGTCCACCGAATCGCACCACGGGAAGGCCGCCGCGCCAATCAAAAAGAAGACGAGCAACGTTAGATGTGCGATGGCGAGCCCTACTACAAAATGCGTCAGTGCAAGCATCGATTCGCCCTTTGCGCGGCTGCGCTATGGAAGCCTTCCCGCTCGTTTGCGCTCGCGGCCGGCGTGGCGCTGCTTTCCGCTTGCGGGCCGCGCGACGCCGTTTACGACACGTCGTCTTTTCATCTTCACGGCACGATTGCACCGCCGGACGTTGCCGTTCCCACCAACGTGGGCGACGGTCCGGCAGCGTTCAATGGGTTATATCTGGAAGGCTCGGAGGCATTTTCCTGTTGCTGGATCGCGCCGCGCGCGACGCTCTTGGTGCGCAAACGCGGCCCTGCAGAACAACTCGTCGGCGGCTTTCGAGTCCCTAACGTCCCGCGGTTTTCCGGCGGCCAAATGGTGACGATTGCTCTTCCCGGCGACGCCGCGCCGCGGCTACGCCGAAGTCTGCAGCCCGGGCAGCAGCTGACGGTCGCGATACCGCTTCCGAAAAAACTTCGCCGCGCGACGGGATTAGTACCGATTGCGGTCGCGAGCGCCGTCGACTACGTTCCCAGCCGGGACAACCCGCCCTCGCGCTCACTGCTGTCGCTCCTTCGCCTGCGATCGGCCGACAGCGAGGGCGACACGCGGCATCTCGGCGTCGTCGTTCTCTACCTCTACTTCAAATAGGCGGCTACCGATGACGAATGCGCTCGCCACTTGCCTCCGCGCCGCGTTGCTCGCTTCGATAGCGCTTCTCGCCGCCTGTTCGCACGAACGCAGCGATGCGACGGCCGAAGGAAGTAGCGGCGCCGCTGCGCCGGCGACAGTCTATCCGGCCGGGCTCGTGCCGCCCGCGGATTGGGCAGGCTCGCGACGAGCGGGAATTTATCCGTCGGATACGCCCAAGACGTGTTGCTTCCTCGCCGGAACCTCACTGCTCGTGCTCGACAATCCACCCGGATCGCAACTCGCGGTCTTTACCTTTTACATTCCGTCGGTCGAACCATTAACGAAGAATCACGAACGCGTCGTCGTTCGCTTCAATGGAAAACCGGCCGGACCGCCGGCCGAACTATCGCCCGGCATGCAAGACGTGACGGTCACGATACCGGCGCCGCTTCGCCGGAAGCGCCATCTCCCCGCGTCGTTGGCGATGTCGATAAAATGGGTACCGAAGAACATCGGCCTCAACGACGACCGGCGCGAACTCAGCATTATGCTGATCCGAGTGGGCTATATTTAGAAAAGCTTGGAACGTCGGGGTCGCGCACGGTCCCCTCGTCTTCCTTCAACGCGCGCAGCGGTGGCTGCGCGGGCGCGCCGTCGCGAAAGCTGCGACGTTACGTCGCGCGCGCGCCGTTCGCCGTGCCTGGCGCTTGCCCGCTACTCCTTCTCCGGTCGAATTCCCAGGCGCTGCCGACGCTCCGCTGGTCTCGATCGTCGTTCCGGTTTTCAATCAATGGCGCTACACGAACGGATGTCTGCGAGCGCTCGCGCGCGCAAACGATTCCACTATCTCTTCAGAAGTCATCGTGGTCGACGACGCCTCAACGGATCGAACGGCGGAGGTTCTCGAGCAATGCACCGGTATTCGCGTCGTTCGCCTCGAGCGTAATGGGGGATTCAGCGTCGCGTGCAACGCCGGCGCGGCGACGGCGCGTGGTGCGTACCTGCATTTTCTCAATAACGATGCGCTCGTCGAAAACGGCTGGTTGCGCCCGCTGCTCGATGCGTTTGAAAGCGACGAGCGCGTCGGCGCCGTCGTTTCGCAGCTTCGGTATCCCGACGGCTCGCTCGCCGATGCCGGCGGCGTCATATGGCGCGACGCGCAGGGGTCGAACTATGGACGCGGCGACTCGCCGGGCGATTGGCGCTACCGCAGCCCCCGCGACGTGGATTACGGCTCGGGCGCCAGCCTGATGGTGCGAACGAGTGCGTTTACGGAAACCGGCGGATTCGCATCCGACCTGGCTCCGGCTTACTACGAAGATACCGACTTATGTTTCGCTCTACGTGCAAAAGGCTACCGGATACGGTATCAGCCTCGGTCGATCGTCGGTCATGCGGAAGGCGCGAGCTACGGCAGTAACCTGCGCGCAGAGGCACGCGCGATGCAGGAGCTCAGCCGCCGGCGATTCGCCGCCAAATGGCACGACGCGTTGGGCGACCACATGGAGCCGAATCCAGATCAGATCGAGCGCGCCGCGCGGCGGTTGTCCGGCACGCGAACGATCGTCGTCGTGGACGAGCACGTGCCGTTTACCGACCGCGACGCCGGATCGCGCCGCATCTTCTTCCTGATCGAGCTCCTACGCAAGCGCGGATGGCACGTCATCTTCGGCAGCCTCGATCGCAACGATTACCAGCCCTATTCCGACGTTCTTCGCGATCTCGGCGTCGAGTTGATCTGCGGGTTCGGCCCGGGCTCGGTTTCTGCATTGAAACGGCTCCACATCGCCGTCGACGCGGTCTGGTTATGCCGGCAGGGACCGGCCGCGCGCGTCTTATCGGCGTTTCGCCGAGACTTCAACCCGCGAATCGTGTTCGACACCGTCGATCTTCACTACGTGCGTCTCCGGCGCGAACAGGAGATACGCGGCACGCGCACGCGCTGGCAGTCGATGCAGCAACGAGAACTGCACCTCGCCCGCGCAGCCGACGTTACGGTAGCGACCGGCGCCCCCGAACGCGATCGGCTCCGCGCGGACGGCATCGCGCACGTCTGCGAAATCCCGGTGATCGAACCCGCCGTTACCGAGAAGCTGCCCGGGTGGGAATCGCGACGAGGCATCGTGTTTCTTGGAAACTACGCGCACGCGCCAAACGTCGATGCCGCCTGGTGGCTCGCTACGGCGATTATGCCGCTAGTGTGGCAGCGGCTTGCCCGGCGTGCACCTGACGCTTGCGGGCGCGGATCCGACGCGCGCGGTGCGCGCGCTGGCGCAGCCCGACGTCGAAGTAACCGGCTACGTTGCCGACGTTGACGCGCTGCTCGCACGGGCTCGCGTCTTTGCCGCGCCGATTCGATTCGGCGCGGGCCTGAAGGGAAAAATCATCTACGCGCTGGCGCGCGGCATCCCGGTCGTCACGACGGCGGTCGGTGCCGAAGGCATCTTCGATTCCGGACAATACGATGCGATCGACGACGCGCCGGAGCGGTTGGCCGCGCGCATCGTGCGCCTTCACGAGGACGCCGCATCGTGGGACGCTCTCGCCGAGGCCGGCCGCGCGATCGCCGCGCAATTCACGCCGAGCGCGGTCGCGCAACGACTCGACGACGTCCTGCAGTCGCTCTAAGTGGGCATAGAGCCAAACGCTCGAGGAGCGATCGCAGCGGAACGGCAACCACCTCAGAAGAAAACGGCTGCAGCGTGGCCGCTGCGGCGGCCGAGATCCGCTTCCAACGCTGCTCGTCACCGTAAAGCGAAACGATCGCGTCGGCAAACGTTTCCGGGTCCGCCTCGGCAAGCACGGCGTTCTCGTCGTGGCGCAAACCGAGGCCTTCGGCGCCAACCGGCGTGGTGATGACCGGTAGAGCGTACGAAAGGGCATGACCGACCTTGCCCTTCATTCCGGCGCCGAAGCGCAACGGGGCGACGAAGATGCGGCTTCTCAAAAAGTGCGGCGAGACGTCGCGGACGAATCCGGTCACTCGCACGCGTTCCGACTTCAAGGCGAGGACGGCCTGAGAAGGATTGCTCCCGACGAGCGTTAGCGTGACGTCCGGGAGTTTCTGCCAAACGACCGGCATGACGGCTTCGCATAGCCACGCAACGGCATCGACGTTGGGCGGATGGTTGTAGTTCGCGATGAAAAGCAGCCCGGCGGTGTCGGCAAACCGGCGCTCTTCGCCGGCAACCACATCGTGAATCGTCGGAATCACGAAGACGTTTCCGAAGCCGAGGTCCTCGAGAACGAGCTTCTCATCGGCCGTAACGACGACGGTTACGTCGGCGTTTCGAGCGCAGTCGGACTCAACGTTCAACATCTCGCGCCAGCCTGCGTCGTCTTCGCCCAACAACTCGGCCTGCCGCCGACGGCGGACGTGGCCGAGATCGACGGTGTCGTAAATGATTCGAACTCGCGGAGCCGCGCGCACCAGCGGAGCGTACTTTTGAAAGAGATCCGGGCGGCTAATCCAAGCGATATCCACCAGCGGGAGGACGTCGGCGAGCGCCTCTTGCAGCGTTTTGCCGCCGTCGATGTGGTGGAGCACTTCCACGCCGAGCTGCTGTAACTCGTGCGTGTACGGCTGCAACGGTGCGTAGTTGTCGGGAAGGAAACACGACGGAATAGCCGGCATCGCGCAACATCTTGACGATGTGCAGCATTCGCTGCGAACCGGCCTCGTGATCGTAAAGCGGAACGTACGAGTCGACGATCAGGATGGTCTTGCCGGGGCTGCCTCGCCGCCATGCCGGCACGACGTTCGCATGGTTGTTTTCAAAATGCGTTCCGAGTACGGCCGCCCACTTCTCGCGGAACTTTGGCCGGTTGATTTCTTGAAAGCGCTTGACGCCCGAGCGTTCGTCACCCGACGTAACGCCTTCGTAGTGCACGATTTCCGAGCGCGGCTGATACACGACGCGATAGCCGAGCGATCGAGCGCCCAAACATAAATCCGCATCTTCGTAATATGCCGGCCGGTATGCTTCGGAGAACCCGCCCAGTCGTTCGAACAGTTCCCTGCGAATCAACAGCGCCGCACCCGAAACGTAATCGGCATCGCGCAAGAAGTTGTATCGAGGGTCGTCCGGATTCTCGGAGTGGCCGACGTTCCACCCGGTGGCGTCGCGCCAAAGAATGTTTCCGGCTTCCTGCAGCCGGCCGTCCGGATAGATGAGCTTCGATCCGACGACGCCGACCTTCGGATCCGTTTCGGCCGTATTGACGAGATGTTCCAGCCAGCCGCCGCTTACGGTCGTATCGTTGTTCAGGAAACACACGTACTTACCGCGCGCGATGGCGGCTCCGCGATTGCACGCTCGAACGAATCCTTCGTTCTTTCCGCTGCGCACGTAGTCGACGCCGGCCAGCGCCGTGACGACGTCGGATGTGCCGTCGAACGATCCGTCGTCGACGACGATGAACTGCACGTTCAGGGTTTCGAACCACGACTCCGCGATCGATTGAAGGCACCGCACGGTAACGTCGCGATGGTTGTAGACCGGAATGACGACGCTGACCGTCGGCGGATCCGCCATCGAACGCGCCGCCACGCGTTCGTTCCAGCCCTCTACGAGCAACGTCTCCGCGTATCGCAGCGCCGCGCCGCCGTTAGTTGCGCCGCCGGCGGTCGGGCGTTGCTCCATGCCGGGGGACCAGGTGGCGAAGACGTCGTCGGGCGACGCGATGCCAAGGACTTGCTTGAGCGAAAACCACAGCACCCGAAGCGCGTGAAAGCGGCTTCGCATAATCCACTCGTAATCGGCCCGGAGGTCGTCGAGGCGTTGCCGCTCGTCGTTCAGCCGTGCCGCAAGCTCGGCGTTGATGCTTGGCTGGGTCACAACACGATGCTTACCGGAGGGCCGGGGGGACCTCCTATCATCGCGTAACGAATATTAGCGCAATGATCTCCACTTTGACGAACGACGCGGTCGAAGCGACCGGGATTTCGAAGCGTTTCCGTTTTCAGGCGACCGCGAGACCAACGACGCTGAAGGATTTGGTTCTGCAGCGCGTCCACTTCGAGGGCCGCTACGGCGTGGTCGATGCGCTCAAGGACGTCACGTTTACCCTTAAGCGCGGCCAGACGCTCGGCTTGATCGGTGAAAACGGGTCCGGCAAGACCACCCTCCTGCGCATCCTGTCCGACGTCACCAAGCCGGACAAGGGAGAGCTGCGAGTACAAGGCAGCGTCGCGCCGCTCTTGTCCCTCGGCCTCGGCTTCTATCCGGACTTCAGCGGTCGGGAAAATGCGCTTATCGAGCTTTTGACCCTTGGATTGAGCCGCGAAGAAGCAAAGGCTCAGCTCGACGACGTCATCGAATTCTCCGAGCTCGGTGAGTTTATCGACGCCCCGATTCGCACGTACTCCACCGGCATGGCGATGCGGCTGGCGTTCGCCGCCGCCATTCGAGTAGACCCCGAGATCCTTCTCATCGACGAAGTGTTCGCGGTGGGAGACGAACATTTTCAGGCAAAGTGCATGGCGTGGCTCGACGATTTCAAGAGCCGCGGCAAGACGACGATCATCGCGACCCACGACACGTCGACGGTGGCATCGCTTTGCGACGTCGCGCTCTGGCTCGACAAGGGACGCGTCGCGGCCTTCGGCGAGCGCATGGACGTGATTCGCGCCTACAGTCGCGCCGTCAGCGGCAAGCCGGTGGCGGACGCCCTCGCCGGCAACGGACCTGACGGCACCAGATCGGCGACGGCGTTGGTCGAATTTTACCGCGCGCGCCTCGCCGGGATGCTGCCGTTGCTGCGCTTGCCGCTGGTCGGATACGTCCGCCAGACCGGCAAGATCAAGGGTGGTTACGAAGACGGCTGGACCGACGGCGCCCTCGAATTCACGCTCGAGCCGCTGCGCGACATTCGCAGCTGGGTCGTCCAAGCGACGGTTCCAGCCGGCATGCCCGCCAACACCGAAGTCGCCGTTGAAGTCGATGGAAAGGTCGTCGCGCGCGCCCCGGCGTCGGCCGGGAAAATCACGTTGCGGTGCGACCGGCGCATTGCCAAGGGTCAGTCGACCACCATGCGCATCACGTCCTCGGCGACGGTGAACCACAGCGATCTCGGAATCAGCGGCGACATCCGCGACGTCGGACCCCGCGTCGACGAAATCGTCTTCGACCACTAACGGCCGGCCGTCTACTCTTCGTCGACCTGCCCGGAAGATGGATGGTCGATGAAATACTTCGCGTCGAGGTGGGTCGGTATCGGCTGAAACGGCGTCGGTTTCTGCGCAAAGTTGAACATGTCGCCAAAAGCGTCGGCGCGGGCATCCGCCAGCCCGAGCGACGGAAGACCGAACATCTTTTCGATGAAGGTCATGCTGCCGGCCAGTTCGTGCTGGTGGTGCGAAATATAGTGCCTCTTCGCATACGGCGAGACGACGATTAAAGGCGTGCGAAAACCGAGGCCTTCGTACGCTTTGGTCTTCGGATCGGGAAGCTGCGGGGGCGGGACGTGGTCGTACCAGCCGCCCCAATCGTCCCACATAATGACGATCGCCGCGTTCTTCCAGTACTTGCTCTCGCCGACGGCGTTCACCACCGATGCGACCCAGTCGGGTCCGCCCGAGCCGCTATCCGGACCGGGATGATCGGAGTTGGGCGGCGATGGCGTCACCCACGAAACGTGCGCTAAATTCCCGTTGGTGATGTCTTTGAAGATGTCGGTGTTGGTCTCCATATTTGCCCAATCCGGCCCGTAGCGCACCGCCCTTACGGCAGCGAATCCGTTTAACGACGAGTCGATCGGGTTCGAGACGTAGTAGTGCCACGACACGCCCGCTGCATCGAGCAAATCCGCAATCGTCATGTAGTCAAAGCACGGGAACGGACCATCAACTTCGTGGCCGGTGGCCTTTGAAAAGTCGTGCGGCGGCGACGGATACCCGTAGATCAGCTTCACCACGCTGTTGCTCGGCGGTCCGTCGCAGCCCCACGGGTTCCCGGCCGGTACTTCCGACGCGTGGGCCGACTGTCCGGCAATGTAATACTGATGGGCCGGAAACGTCGGTCCGCTGTTGGACGTAAACGTGTGGTCGCCGAGCCCGTACTGCTGCGCCATCGTCCAGTACGGCTGAATGTCGGCCTGCTTGACGTAAGAATACGCCATCTTCTTAATTTCTTTTTCGGGATAGAAGTCCCAGCACGCCGGATGATTACGATAGTCTTTGCAACCGGGTCCGTGGAACCAGCCGGAGATCATGTCTTCGAAGCCGTCGTTCTTGCCGCCATCGTAGTCCTCGAGAAACTGCGAGTGGCTGTGATTGAGAACGAACTTAAATTTTAAGCCGACCGGCTGCATCGGATAGACCTTGCCGTGACCCATCCCGGACTTGGCATAGTCGGCGCCGGGGAACCCGTAAAAGAAATTGTCGAAAGTGCGATTCTCCTGCACCATGACGATGACGTATTGGATTTTCGTCGATCGGGCAGCAACTCTCGCCGCCTGGAGCGCACGCATAGAGCCGAGCACCGGCCCCGCCGGCACCGCCGAACCTTGCGACAACGGACCGTTACACCCAACGACCAACGTTGCGACGAGCAGGATAGCGAGCCTTCTCACGACGGAGTTCTCCTTTCGCCGTATTCCGAGCAACGATGGTTTCGCCGCCAATCAAACGGCTGTCCTACCCCAGGGGGGGATGGCTTCGTAGGCGCCGCACGTATCGACCGTGGCCTCCAGCCCTAAGCCCTCGCCGACGGTCACGCGTGCGCTCTTCGTCTTCGCGCATCAAGACGACGAATACGCCGCGATACCGTGGATCCTCCAAGAGGTCGCGCGCGGTACGGCTATCGCTTGCTTGTACCTAACCGACGGCGGAAGCCGAGTGGATCCGGAGGTGCGCGATGAGGAAAGCCGGACCGTCTTACGGTCGCTGGGCGTTCGCGACGAGAGCATCGCGATCGTTCGGACCGATCGCGGGCGCATCGCAGACCGCCAGCTCGCCGCTCGATCTTGCGAAGCCGTCGACGCGGTCGAACGTTGGATCGAACGTTCGTCGTTCGCACCTCAGAAGCTGTACGCGCCGTCCTACGAAGGCGGTCATCCCGATCATGACGCCGCCCATCTGGTCGCCGCCGTCATCGCGAATAACCATGGCATAATAAACGAGTCATGGCACTTTTCGCTGTACAATGCATACCGCTGCCCGCGGCCGTTCTTTGCGACGATGCGACAGCTTCCGACCGCAAAAGCATCACGCCGAGCCACTATGCCGCTGCGGACGCGATGGTCTGCCGCGTTCGCGTGCCGGCACTACAGGTCGCAGCGGCGCACGTGGCTGGGTCTCTTTCCCGGAGCCTTGTACGAACGCGCGATTGCGCATCGGGAATCGGTCGTAGCATTCGACGTCGCTCGTCTTTGCCGGCGGCCGCACCCCGGTGAATTGCTTTACGAGCGGCTGTTCGGCACGCGCTACGAGGACTTCGAAGCACAAACGCGCGCGCTTTGCGATCGCCTCAGCGTCGCAACGTAGCCGTTAGTCGTCGTCCGGCGGTAAGAACGTCGGAGGGCGCTGCAGGAAATGGCTGGGCGGATACTTGGCAGGAATCACTTTAAATGCGCGCGGTTTCTGGCTAAAGTCAAAGGCGTCCGAGATGCCGGTCGCGCGCTCGTCGCTGAAGCCCAGCGACGGCAGATTGAACACCGACTCGGTGAATTTCAGAACGCTTCCGAATTCGTACTGCGTTTGCGACACGTATCCCGGCTTCGCATAAGGCGAGATGACGATCGCGGGCACGCGTTCGCCCAAGCCGAGGAAATCCAACTGCGGCGGTGACAGGTTGTCGTACCAGCCGCCCCAGTCGTCCCACAGCACGATGATGGCGGTCGAAGGCCACGAAGGGCTCTTGCCGATGGTATTGACGATCGCCGCTACCCACGACGGACCGGTGTCGCTCTTGCTGCCGGGATGATCCGAATCGATTCCGGTGGGCACCACCCAGGTCACCGACGCCAGACCGCCCTGCTTAGCGGCATCTTGGAGCACTTGCGTCTGCGGGCTGATGACGTTCCGGGTCCAATCAGGTCCGTCGCGTACTTGCTTGATCGCATCGAACGCCGAGTAGATTCCGCCAGGCCCGTGGACGATCGGCGCATAGTATCGCCAGGAAACGCCCTTGGCATCGAGCGGGTGCGCCAAGGTTGCGAAACGTGTAAAACATGGGAACGGCCCTTTTAACACTCGGTGCAATTGCGAGTCGAGCGTCGGCGTCGTCGCTCCCTTCGGTGAATCGCAGCCCCACGGCCCGACCGACGGCGTGTCGACCAGCGCCAGCGTCTTCTGGTCGTTCAAAAAGGTGGTGGCGGCGATGAGATCGATGTGCGCCGTGAAGCTCGGTCCCCATTCCGTCGGAAACATGTGATCGGCGAGCACGTACTGCTTCGCCATCGCCCAGTACGGCGCCGAGTCCTTGCGATCGAGGTACGCGTACGGATATGTCGGCTTCTCGCCTGGACGGGGCCATTTTTGAATGGCCGTATCGAAGGCGTTCATGGCACCGCCGTTATAGTCCCAGATTGCCGCCGCATAACCGTGCGGCAAATCGTTACCCTTAAAGTCCTGCGAGTGGAGATCGATCTTGTTTCCGTTGTGCAAATAGCCGTACATCGGCGCGTCGGCTTTCGGAAAGCCCGCGAAGATGTTCTCGAAGCTCCGGTTTTCTTGAATGATGACGACGACGTGCTTGATGTAATGGCCGATCGGAAGACCGTCAACGGCGGCGCGCTCCAGGTGCAACGGCGCCGGAACGACGTCTGCGCCCGGTCCCTGCAGGCCTCCGGGCGCGCGGCTCGCCGAGCAGCCCGCTATCGACAATGCCAGACCGAATACGGCAATGCTCTTGGCGCGCATGGTTACCCCTTATCGCGTGTGCCCGGAAATAATGCGGATACCGCGGCGCCGCTTCCTGCCCGATGCCGCCGGCCAAAGACGCCTTGACTCGGCAATTCACGACGTATGCCGCCGTCGGCGTGATCGGCACGTTGATTGACCTCAGTCTCTTTTGGGCGCTGCTGCGATTGCACGTGCCGACGCCGGCGGCGGTGACCCTGGCATACGGGCTTGCAACCGCGCTGCAGTTTTACTTAAACCGGCACTGGACGTTTCGCGCTTTCGATCGAGCGGCCGTCGTTCAAGCCGGAACCTACCTCGTGGTTACGCTCGTCAACTGGCTCGTGGCCTTGCTGTTCGTCGAAGCGGGAACGCACGTTTTCCATCTCACCCCGTTGGTCGCCAAGGCGCTTTCGATTCCCCCAAGTGCCGTCGTCGGCTTCCTGGGGAATCGTTACCTCACGTTCGGGGCGGGCCTGCGGGCGACGATGCGCGACGTGCGCGCTTGGTTGCGTCGGCGTAAAGGGTAGGAGAGAGGCCGGCGGCCTCACGAACGTCCCTCTTTCAAATAGAGCGTCGGGAGGTCTT
The DNA here is from genome assembly GCA_963786105.1 of Vulcanimicrobiota bacterium. Taxonomy (GTDB): domain Bacteria; phylum Vulcanimicrobiota; class Vulcanimicrobiia; order Vulcanimicrobiales; family Vulcanimicrobiaceae; genus Tumulicola. The sequence continues at coordinate 13,056 of CAWAXX010000014.1, read as the reverse complement.
TCACAGGTGAAGCGGATCTGTACTCAACGGATAGGCATTTTCGCCTGTGTCATCGCCTTGATGACGCCGGCGTGCTCCATGCCGGGCTCGCACAGTAGCGTTCCATCGGCGTTGCCGCTAAGCGACCCGCTTCTCCAAGAGAGCATCGAGCCGGGCGTTCCAGTTTCGAATTACATCAAGCACGTCGTCGTCATCGTGCAAGAGAATCGCAGCTTCGAGAACTTGTTCGCCGGATTCAAAGGTGCCGATGCGCCGATGTACGGCTATGCGAAAGATACGCAAGGTCACGTTACCAAAGTTAACCTGAAAGCCATCGATTGGAACGCGCCCACCATTTATCACGGCGTCGAGTGGACGTTCAAGGCCTTCGACAAGGGCAAGATGGACCAGTTCAATCTCGTGCCGTTCGACAAGCCGCCGAACCAGCCGTCGGGCCACGCGTCGTACGCCTATCTCAAGAAAACGTTGATCCAGCCGTACTGGGACATGGCATACAACTACACGCTTGCGGACCAAATGTTTCCGACGGCATGGGGCGGCAGCTTCTCGGCACATCTCGATTTGATCGCGGGCACGACGCAGATTAGCAGCAACCAGGCGGTAACCGTTCCGACCAAACGCCCTGGGGCTGCGATGCACCTAAGACCGCCGACGAAAACGCAAATCCTCGACCCACAGCATCACTGGTCGGGCTACCCTCCCTCAAACCCGGCGCCGTGGGGACCGTACCCGTGCTTCACGCAGTTCACGACGATGGCCGGCACGCTCGATCACGCGAAAGTGTCGTGGAAATACTACGCGCCCTCGCTAACCGAGGACTTCGGCTCGCGCGTTTGGTCGGAGTTCCGCGCAATCAAGGCCGTATACGAGGGTCCCGATTGGAAGAACCACGTCATTTCGCCCGAAACGACCGTGCTCAGCGACATCGCCAATGGGAAACTTCCGTCGATGTCGTGGGTCGTGCCGAAGTCGCCCAACTCCGATCACGACGTCGGCAACACCGGCGGCCCGTCGTGGGTTTCGTCGATCGTCAACGCCATCGGCGGAAGCAAGTACTGGAACGACACCGCCATCATCGTACTCTGGGACGACTGGGGCGGCTGGTACGACAACGTGCCGCCGCCGCAGCCGGATTGGGTCGGCCTCGGCTTTCGCGTACCGTGCATCATCATTTCACCGTACTCGAAGGTGCACTACGTGTCGCATACGCAGTACGAGTACGGCAGCATCCTGAAATTCGTCGAGCAAGCTTTCCATCTTCCCTCGCTCAATCACACCGACTCTCGGGCGACGAGTATCGTCGATGTCTTCGACTTTTCGCAAACCGCCGCACAAGTTCCATCACATCAACGCGCCGCTCAAGACCGAGTACTTCCTCCATCAACTTTCGGACGGACAGCCACCGGACGATGAATAGATCCGCCCGCTTGTGCTCGTACGCATTGGCGCTAGCATTCGCGGGTACAACCACCGGCGGCGGAATCGCGGCCGTCACTGATACGACCGGCGTTACGTCGGGCTCGCAGTTGGAGTCCGGCTTCTATCGCAACGTGGATCACCCGACCGTCTACCGCGTGCTCGACGGAAAGATCTGCGCGGTTCTCTCGGAAGCTCACCTGAAGGCGTTGGGCGCGACGCACAAGAGCGTTCACGTCGTCAGCGACTCGGTGGACTTCTTAAAGGGCAAGCCGTCCGCTCCACCGTGCCCGTGGCCGGACGGATACTATCACCGGCGCGGCGACGACTTCACTATGAAAGTCAACAACGGAACCGCGTGTTTGGTAACTTCAACCGACGAGAACGTCATTGAAGTCGCCAGTGACGATCAAGTCATGGCGGGCAAAAAATTTACCGGCCGCTGCAAATCGTAGAAGCGGCCGATGGCGATCTTAAAGGCCATAGCACAGAATCCCATCGTCGGCGAGTCATCGCACGGCGAAGCGAATTCGGCGGCCGCAAGCGCGGCTCGTCTGCTCGGCGACGCCGAGCACATCCTCCTCGATCGGCGGCACGGCATCGTCGCTGCCGCAACTCCTCGAGGCGGGCGGATGCACTCTAGCATTCGCGTTGCCGAACGACGCGAACGGCGATGAGGCTCGAGTTCACTCCTCCACGGTCGCGCTCGCGGACCTCGATGAGGTTTCCTTGCCGGAGTTGTTTCCGGGTCTAGATTTCGACGCCGTCGTTTTCGACGCGACGCATTCATCGTTGCGCGAGCCCTGGCGCGTTCTCGAAAATGCCCGCGAGCTGCTTCGACCCGGCGGATGCACGGTGGGCCTGTTACCAAGCGACGGATTCTCGCTGGAGGACGCGTACGCGCTCTTCCTGCGCGCCGGCTACGAGATCGAGGCGATCGAAAGCATCGCGCATCCCGGTCTGATGAAGTCGGCGCCGATGCCGATTCGCAAACGCTCCAATTCATCGTCAAGGCCGTTCCCATGAAGGACGACGCGCGCCTGGCAATCATCGGAGGAGAAGACGCAATGCTCGACTACTCGTTAATAGAAGCCAATGCGGGAAAACTCGCCGCCGAGAATAGGCTCGCCGATTTGAAATCGCGCGTCGTCGCGATGTCGGCGCGGATCGCCGAGCTCGAGGCAGCCGAGTCGGCCGAAGCGCGCTCTCGAGACGCAACCGTTACCGACGAACAACATGCCGGCTTGCTGGCTGAACTGGAAGGCACGCGCCGGCAGGCCGCACAAAATGCCGCCGCTGCTGCGCGCGCGCAGATCGAGGCGGATGGCCTGAAACAGCGAGTCGACGAACTCGAAGCGCGGCGCGGTGACATGGTCGCCCGAATTACGCAACTGGAGGACATCGAGCGGGTCGCCCAGGCACGCGAGGGCGAGCTATGTGCCGCACTCGACGAACGAACGGCGCTGGTCGAGGAACTCGAGGCGCGACGCGGCGACATGGTTGCGCGCATCTCGCAGCTCGAGGAAGCCGGCGATACGGCACAACGCGAAAAAGGAGAGCTAAGGAGCGCCCTAAGCGACCGAGCAGCCGAGTTAGAACGCACGCAGGCAAAACTCGATTCGGCACGAGCCCAGCTCGAGCGGCGCGCCATACACGTCGCGAAGATACAGTCCGCACTCGGCGAGGTCGCGACCGCGCAAGAAGCAACGCGGCTCCAGCTTGAAACCGCGCATGCGATGCTGGAGCGGCGGTCAGCCGTAATCCACAAACTCGAGCTGGCGCGTTCGATCTTGCAAGCGCAGCTGGACGAAGCATGCGCCGTTTTGGAACAACGCGCCCGCAACATCGCCAACCTTCAGGCAAACGAAGCTCTGACGAGGTTGCTATTCCTTAGTGCGCGGAGTTCACTAGCGCAACGTAATGCCTCGCTTGCAGACCTCAAATCGAATGCCGCCGTAATGTACGCTCGCATTACCGAGCTGGAAGCAGCTCGGACCAGCGTGCAGTCGCGGCTCGACGAAACGCAGGCGGAGCTGCACGAAGCCCAGAGCGCGCTCTACCGGGCGAACGACGAATTCGCGATCAGACAGCGCGACGCCGATCGAGCCGTTGCCGACTTACGCAAAACGCTCGATTTTGCGCGTGCGGAGCTCAACGACTCCAGAGAGCGCACCGAATCTCAGTCGGCCCAGATCGCTACGCTCGAATCTCAAACGGCCGAGCTTCCTGCTTTGAGAGTGCGAGCATTCAAGTCGGAAAAGCACGCGGAGTTCTTGGAGACCCAGGTTTCACAACTGGCTCAACAAACCAGACGGCTCGAAGATTACCTCGCTCGGTCTACCGAGGCGCATCGAGCTCTCGAAGAACAACTTTCGCGCGTCAGCGAACAGGCATCGGCCAGCGACGAACAGGCAACACGGCTCGGACGTGGATCTGTCAAACACTCTTAAGCACGCGCAAGCGCTTCAAGAGGAGCTTGTCGGATGCTCGCGAACGTGAGAAGCACCTCGAAAGCGATCTTAGCGATGTCGCGGCAAGGGAGCTCGCACTTCAAGAAGAGATTTCAAGCTATTCGCGAGCACGCAAAGCAAATGGAAATTGATCTCGCCGACGCCATTACGAGAGAGGGCGCGCTTCAGGAAGAAGTCTTGGACCTAAGTTCGCATGCAAAGCTGCTGGAAACAGACTTCGCGGAAGCATCTCGGCGAGCGAAGCAGCTCGAATACGATAATGCCGCTACCAATTTGAGAAAGCATGCCCTTCAGGAAGAAACCTCTCGGATCGGCGAGCATGCAAAACAGCTAGAAATAGACCTAACAGAAGCACGCCGGATTTCGCAAGAACATGAGGAAGAGTTCGTAAAGGCTAACTCAGTTGCAAAGCAGCGCGATGTTGATAGCGCCGATGAACTGGAACGTACGGCAGCACAACTAGAAGATCAGATTACTCGCGCGGCTCGGCAGGAGGCTCAGCTTGAAGACAAGCTAACCGAGGAGAAGCGATCGAATGCGGCATTGCAGCAGAGTCTCGCCGAAATTGAAGAGCGCCTCATGAAGACTCAATTATTGTGCGCGACCACGCAAACCGATAACGCCCGGATGTCGATGTTTATCGAAACCGTAAAGTCGAGCTCCTATTGGAAGCTGAAGAGCTGGTTGGACCGACTTCGCGGGATGTGAATCCGTCCGTAAGGGGTCGCGGGTTACTCAGTCGTCGTCGACGGGAACGGTAGATGGCGCGGTGAAAAAGTACCGCGCCGGGTACTTCGTACGTACCCGGTGGAAGCGCAGAGGCCTCTGCGCGAAGTCAAAACAGTCGGAGAGATCGTCTGCGCGCTGATCGGTTGTCCGCAGCGAGGGTAAGCCGAACCTCTCCTCGGTAAACTTCAAAATGCTGCCGAACTCGTGCGGCACGTGTGAGACGTGGGCAGCCTTGGTATACGGCGAGACGACGATCAGCGGCACGCGAAAACCCAGCTCGAACGAGTTGTAGATGGGCGGCGCAACGTGGTCGTACCACCCGCCCCAGTCGTCCCACGTTATGAAAATCGCCGTGTTGCCCCAGTACCGGCTCCCTCCGATCGCATTGACCACCGAGCCAACCCACGATGGCCCGGAGCCATCGGTGCCCCCAGCATGGTCGGAAGCCTTCCCGGTCGGCATCACCCAGACGACGTCGGCGAGATTTCCGTTGGCGACGTCCGTGAGCACTTGCGAAGGCGGCGTGACGACGTTTGCAGACATCTCGGCGGGGTTCGACCAGATGGAGTAGATCGCGTCGACGCCGTGCCACAGCCCGGGGCCCCGCGAGTCTTGGTAGTACCTCCACGTAACGCCGGCGGTGTCCATCTCGTTCATGAGCGACTGCCGCTTCAAACATGGATATGACTGCAACGACTTCGGTTCGAAGCCTTGCGGGTTGATCACGTTGACCAGCGATCCCACGGGAGAATCACACCCGCCCGTCGGCTTATGAGACGGCGAACTCGGATTGCCGGAAGCCTTGTTCAGGCGATCCGTCGCTCACAGTCGAGGTTCCACTGACGAGATATTGATGAGAGGCGAAGCTCGGCCCCTGATCGGTCTCGAACAACTCGTCGGCGAACGTGTAAGTTTCTGCAAGCGCGTAGTACGGTGCAACGTCGCTTTCGGGCACGTACGAGTAAGAGGCGTCGGCCGGGCACTGACCAATGCTGCACTTTTCCAAGTCGAACCCGTTCATCGCGCCGTTGGCGTAATCGAGAAGCCAGTAGTTGTGCACGTGCGAGATATCCCAGGGTACGCTCAGCGGCTGCGGCTGTAACGTAACCTTCTGACCCTGCGAGTTCAAGCCGTACGATTGCGTGTTTGCACCCCGAAGAAATTGGAAGAGATTGTCGACGGTGCGGTTTTCCTGCACGATAATGACGACGTGCTTGATGACGGATTCGGAAGTGCCGCGCGCGCCGTGGAACGCCGGCGACTCGGCGGGTGGAGCACCCGGCGCGTTCCAGTGCGCGTTCGTGGAGCAACTACAGAACCCGCAAACCCCGACAAGAAAGAGAAGGCCCGCTCGAGTCGTTGCGCGCATATCCCCCGATCCTGGACTCCCCATGAATCGTTAATGGTCCGACATTAATGATGGTTCCTTCAGCCCAGCTCCGAGACTGATCACGCGTCAGATACTTGTTCGGCTTGGCGGCGAATTGCTTCAGCGTAAGGCTATTAAGAGAGCGATGGAGCAAATGTACTGCGCACGCTGCTCCCCTACACATGTTGGTCAGGAACCGAACGACATAGAACTCTCGCTCTACAAACTCTTTTCATAAGCGATCGTGAGTGGTTACGTCGTCGGCGGCAGAAGGGGAAGCCACGCGGCACCGTAGAAGCGTCGGTGGGCCAGCGATTTTGGGGGTTTTCATGCAAGAGAACTGTCGGCGGGTGTCCCTTATGGCTCTGCTCGCCTTGACCGTTTCGGCATGCGCGCAGCCCGCTTCGCTTGGCCGGATGGCCGGCATGCCTCCAGAAATAATATCCGCTGGCCAATCTTCCAGTCCTTTCTACAAAATCAAGCATATCGTCGTCATCGTTCAAGAGAATCGTAGCTTCGACACTCTCTTCCAGGGTTTTCCCGGCGCCGATACTCAATCGTACGGCTACACGTCGACGGGCAAGAAGGTAACGCTTCAACCCATTGGGCTCGGGGGCCGATGGGATGTCGGCCACGGCTGGAACGGGTTTTTGCAGGCCTGCGACGGACAGGGTAGCCTTCCGGGTTCGAATTGCAAAATGGATGGCTTCGACAAGGTGTGGTACGGCTGCGGGAAGAGCGGAGCGCCACCGTGTCCAAATCAGTACCCAGTGTATAGCTACGTACAAAAGAGCGACACACAGCCGTACTTCGCAATGGCAAAACAGTATGTTCTGGCCGATAAAATGTTTGCGTCGAACATAGACGCTAGCAGTTTTGTTGCGCATCAATACCTGATCGCGGCTCAAGCAGACTCTACCGTAGATTTTCCAAAGAACGTTTGGGGTTGCGATGGAAATAAGTACGATACAATTGAGACGTTCACGCAGAAACGACAACTTTCGGGAAAATACATACGGGCATGTTTCAATTACACAACGCTGGGCGACGAAATGGACGCGGCTAGCGTTTCGTGGAAATACTACACGGCAACTCTGACGGGGAGCGGCAATGGATGGGACGCCTATCAGGCGGTTCAACACATCCGTTTCGGTCCCGATTGGAAGACGCATATTATAGGTCCCCAAACGAAATTTTTCGACGATGTTAAGAATGGAGCCTTGCCGTCAGTGAGTTGGGTTACCCCAACGTGCCTGAACTCCGATCATGCCGGGAGGTGCGGCTCTGTCCACGGACCACACTGGGTCGCATCGCTCGTCAATGCGATTGGTCAATCTAAATACTGGGACTCTACGGCGATCTTTGTGACGTGGGACGACTTCGGGGGATGGTATGACCACGTGCCACCTCCGTTCGCCGATTACGACGGGCTTGGCGTGCGCGTGCCCTTAATCGTCATCTCGCCCTTCGCTAAGAAGAGCTACGTTTCTCACGTGCAATATGAATTCGGCAGCATTCTAAAGTTCATCGAAAATCGGTTTGGGCTTGCCCGCTGGCGAGCAGCGACTCGCGCGCGAACGGCCTCAAGGATTGTTTCGATTTTTCGCACCCGCGTCCATTTTCGCCGATACCCACTTACCTTAAACAGGCCTATTTCTTGAACGAACCGTTCGACCCGCGCCCCCCCGATACTGAGTGAGTCCCGCGGATGGGCTAGCTCCCGACGGTGGGGATTACCGCCCCGCGCGGGCCGTTTCCGGCAAGCCTTTATTCGTTATCGGGCGCCCTGAGCGACGGGCGTTCGTGCAAGAATTGTGGCGGAGGATACTTCGACTTAATGGGCACGAAGGCGCGCGGCCTCTGCTTAAAATTAAAGCTGTCAGCGATGCTAACTGCACGCTCATCGGTATAACCGAGCGACGCAAGATTGAAGCTTTCTTCCGTGAACTTCAGAACGCTTCCAAACTCGTACTGTGTGTGAGAAACATAGTGTGCTTTGGCGTACGGCGAGATAATGATGCACGGCACCCGGATCGCCAATCCTAAAAAGTCCAGCTGAGGCGGCGATGAATCATCGTACCAGCCGCCCCAGTCGTCCCAAAGCACTATGATTGCAGTCGAATTCCAGTATTGAGATTTGCCAACGGCATTGACGACCGCCGCCACCCATGATGGTCCGGTGTCGCTGTTTGTTCCCGTATGGTCTGAGTCTTTCCAGTCTGGCATTACCCACGAAACTGACGCCAAGGTGCCATTCTGAGCGTCGTCAAGCACCGTCGTTTGCGGATAGATGACGTTGCGCTCCCAATCCGGACCATTTCGCACGTTGCTGATTGCGTCGAACTCCGACCAAATTAGCCCGCCGCCGTCGCATCGTTTCGGGCAGTCGATGGTTTGCGGGGCGTAGTATTTCCAGGTGACACCGGCCGCGTCGAGCGTGTCTGCCATCGTTTGAAACTGCGTAAAGCATGGGAACGGCCCATCATTGTGTACTTTTCGACTCGAGTCAACCGTCGTGGTGGTGGTGCCGCTGGGGGCGTCGCAGCCCCAAGGCGTATTGTTAGGGTTGTCGGCTTCAGCGAGTGTCGAGCTCAGCTTATCCGTGCCAGCGATGAGATTTAAGTGGGCGGCAAAGCTTCCTCCGAATTCTGTCGGAAACATACGATCGGCAAGAACGTACTGCTTCGCCATGGACCAATACGGGTTAACGTCGGAGCGAGTCACGAAGGAATAGGGGTAGGTTGGTGAGCTTGGGCTGCTCAGGTCGAACCCATTCATTTGTCCACCGGCCCAATCGACGATTGCCGCTTTGTAGCTGTGTTCTAGATCCGGGCCCTTGAAGCTTACGGCGCCGAGGGGCACCTGGGTTCCATCGTGCTCGTACCCATATGTTGGTGCATCAGCCCCGGGAAACCCGGCGAAGATGTTGTCGAAGCTGCGATTCTCTTGGACGATGATGACAACGTGCTGGATCTTGCTACTGGACGCGACATGAATATTATCGAAGATCCTTGCGCGCTGTGCTCTGTCGGTGACCGGACCTGTCGCGGAACCAGGCGAGGAGCATCCTCCGAACGCGATGATTAGAAGACAGCAAAGCGCTGTTCCAGCCAGCTTGGGGTACATTTCAGTACCTCCTCTAACAACCTGTTGAGTTTTGGAGGAGAGCGGTTATCCCCTCCAGTCTCCACTTTATCGAAGGTGAAGGCTCGGTGCCCACCCATCCGTTGCGATGCAGCTGCGGATCCCATTTGGAGGCGGCCGCTGCATCGTCCTAACGGTGGCCAGCATACAAGCACGCTGATAACAAAAGAATGTTGCGCTGCCCGCGGCTCCGCGGGCAGCTTCTGGCTGCCGGATAAACCCTCGAACGTTGTCGCGGCGAATCAGGTCAAATGGTTATCGCAGCGGCAACGGACCGCGGCAATAGACGCAGGCCTGAATTGCGTGGTTTCACGGCACCTTATTTTACCCGGCGGCGCCGACCGAATGCCCAAACCTCGTTCGATCTACGCGAGACGCGCGTCGGTACTCTTTGATGAGTGGTCCGGTCGACGACGGGTTACACATCCCCGCGGTCGTCGCTCTCCCTACTCGTCGTCCGGCGGTAGACCTGAAGGGCGCTGGCCCTTGAAATATGACGGAGGGTACTTGGCCGGAATTACCTTGAACGCTATCCTCCGCTGGTGGTAGTCGAAGGCGTAGTACAGGCTGGTCGCTCGCGAATCTGTATAGCCGAGGGACGGCAAGCCAAAGGTGCCCTCGATGTACTTTAGGATGCTGCCGAACTCGTATTCCGTGTGAACTACAGTTCGCGGCTTAGCATACGGCGAAATGACGATGCACCCCACGCGGATACCCAAGCCCATGAAGTCTTTCTGCGGAGGCGGCACATTGTCGTAGTAGCCGCCCCAATCGTCCCACAACACTACGATGGCGGTGCTGTCCCAATACTTGCTCTGGCCGATCGTATTCACGACCGCCGCCACCCATGACGGCCCCGTATCAGAGCCGCTTCCATCGTGATCTGAGTTCGCGTTGTCTGGGATGACCCACGAGACAGCCGGGAGATTGCCGCTCGTTATGTCGGTCAGCACTGTGGCCTCCGGAGACACCACCTTCTTCCAGTCCGGACCATTGTAGACCTTATCGATCGCCCCAAAGGTTGACCACAGCTGACCGCTCCCGCTTCCGATCGAAGGCGCGTAATATTTCCACGACACTCCCTTGGCATCGAGCGTATCCGCCATCGTTTTGAACTGCGTAAAACACGGATGTGGGCCGCCGCCGCTCCACGTGGTACCGCCATTATTATGCGTCAGGATGTACGTCGGAGGCTGCGGCTTTGCAGCGCACGTCCAGTTGGGAATCTTTTGGTTGTACGGCGTATCGATCTCGCTCTTGATCGTGCCTTGCGAAATTGTAATACACGGTCGTTCCGGCAATTAGGTCCAGATGTGCGGTGAAGCTCGGTCCCCAAACGGTCGGGAACATGTGATCGGCGAGCGTGTACTGACTCGCCATGTCCCAGTACGGTTGAACCTGCTTTCGACTAATGAACGCGTACGGATATGTTCCGGCAGGCTTGCCGTTGTTGAACTGGTCCTCATCGAACCCATTCATTTTGCCGTTGTTCCACTCAGTTAGCGCTTGATGGTAGTCGTGACCGATGTCAACCCCGACGCCGGTCTTAAAGTACATTTCATGCAGCGGAACTTTGACGCCCTTGTGATTGTAGCCATAAGTGGGTGCGTAGGCGTGCGGGAAGCCGGCAAAGATGTTCTCGAAACTTCGATTCTCTTGAACGATTATGACGATGTGCTTGATGGGCGACGAATCCGGCTGAACTCGATACGCTGGAAGGAAGCCGTTTACCACGGATCCGCGCCCGGCTGAAGCGGAGCAAGCGGACAACACAATCAACAGGACCACGGTGACGAAGCTGCGCACAACACCCTCCAGGCGCATCGCGCCTTGGAGCCTCGGTTCTTCAGGGAACAAAAAAACCCGCCTCATCCGGTTAGTGGCGCGACTACGAAGTCCGCCGAGCATTGGAACCTTCTCTGTCGCCTCGTATTCTTCGCGCAACGTACAAAGCGCGACACTGCGTCGTTGAGCGAGTCCGGGTTCCAGCTCCCGATGAACTCCGAATCCGTGACGTCGCTCAACGCCAGTTATAGCTGCCGGACCTGGGGCCGACGGGAGCGTGATTCCAAGTCTGGAAAGCGATCGCCTACGCGGCGCTTTTGGTTTTCGAGCCTCCGTGTAGTTAGCGCGCCGCTCTGCCAATCGACCAGGTACTCAGCTGCGTCACGCGAGCCTTGCCGGTGCGCCGAATCGCAAGCCATTGCCCCGCCGCAAAATCCTCGTCGGAATTCTCGAGGGGATAAGAGCGATTCCCTCGGGCACGCGACTTCAAGGACACGAGCTCTTGGCCGGTCTCTTGCTGCGCGCCCGATCCGCTAGACCGGAAGTTTGCGTTACACCCCCGAACATGTTGGATCGCGTTGATTGGCCCTATTAGATCTGGAGGCGAACGTGGAAGCTGAACGCACACAGCCCTTTTGCAGCCAACCCTGGAGCACTCTTTACGTCCAATGGGATGGCAAACTCACGAGGCCCTGTATTCGAGGGCCTCAAAATCTTGGCCCCATCGAGGGTGTCGATCTGGAAGCCTTCTGGAACGGCCCATCGTTCGCTGAGGTTCGATCACAGGTCCGTAGCGAGGAGAATCTGGGTGTCGCCTGCACCGCGTGCCACAACGACAGAACGCGAATAATAGATCACTTAACGCCGCTCGGCGACGGTCTCGAAGTCTTTGAGATTGATAAGATTGATAATTATTATCACGCGCTTGGGGAATACGAGAAAGGCAAACAAACGCTGGGTAGTAAGCCCGTCGCTATAGTCCTAGATTTGAGTTCCGAGTGCCATATGCGTTGTACCAAATGCTTTGTCTATCACAGCAATATGCAGTATCAGCTGGGCCACATGTCAATGGAAACGTTTGAACAAATCGTTCCGCTCCTGCGTACCGCCATGCTGGTTGTCGGTCATGAAAACGGCGAGTCGATACTCAACAAGAACTTTATGACTTTCGTGAAAATCATTAAAGAGAACAGATGTAGATTCATGTTCAACACGACTGGGCAACTACTGACGCATCAAAAGAGTAAGGCGCTGGTCGATTTAGGCGTTGATCAAATCATGTTTTCAATCGATAGCATAGATAGCGACTTATACAAAACGATGCACAAGAACGGTACCCTTGAAAGATTGATGAATAATCTACAAGGGTTGAACGAGGCGAAGTCTGAAGCCGGCTCCGAACTACCGTTATTGGGCTGGTACTTCGTTGCAAGTCGGTCGAATATCGGAGAACTTCCCGCCGTCATTGAGCGGGCCGCCGAACTCAAGTTTGCGTTAATGTATATATCTCGTCTGAACGCGCCAACGCGCGAGCAGTGGAGGTCCTATTTCGATTACTATAGGGAAGAGAACTTAATGAAAACGGAAGAGGACCGCTCTGTCTTTCGCGATGCACTGCTGCAAGCTCGCAAACTAACGGACGAACGAAACATCAGGTTGTATTCCGTTGCGGTTGACTAAGAAAAGCTCCTTAGATCTTTGCAGCGTGCTGCGCGAAAGACAGAGCGGTCCTCTTCCGTTTTCATTAAGTTCTCTTCCCTATAGTAATCGAAATAGGACCTCCACTGCTCGCGCGTTGGCGCGTTCAGACCAGAATATACATTAACGCAAAGTTGAGTTCGGCGGCCCGCTCGATGACGGCGGGAACCCTCCGATATTCGACCGACTTGCAACGAAGTACCAGCCCAATAACGGTAGTTCGGAGCCGGCTTCAGACTTCGCCTCGTTCCAACCCTTGTAGATTATTCATCAATCTCTTAAGGGTAAAGTTGTTGTGCCATCGTTTTGTATAAGTCGCTATCTATGCTATCGATTGAAAACATGATTTGATCAACGCCTAATGTGCCTACTCTTTTGATGCGTCATGATTGCCCAGTCGTGTTGAACATGAATCTACATCTGTTCTCTTTAATGATTTTCACG
>CAWAXX010000013.1:0-141528 GCA_963786105.1 Vulcanimicrobiota bacterium | reverse complement strand
AATTCTTTGCGTTCATGTCGGCTTCGTGGGTGAAGACGACATCGTGCGCCGTCAGCGGCTGGCCGTCGGCCCACTTCACGTCGCGCCGCAGATGATACGTGATGGTCGTGCCGTCTTTCGAGATTCCGCCGTTGGCCTGTGAAGGCACCGCGAGCGCGACGCTCGGCGTTAGGTCGCCGTGAGCGTTGGCATCGATGAGATGGTTGTACATGAGGCCGCCGATGGCCAAGCGGTCCGCTCCCGACATGTACAGCGGATTGAGCGTCTTGTACTCAAAGGACACGCCAAAGACGAGTTCGTCGGGCCGAATAGGGGCGGCGGTTGCCGCGCTGGAGCCCGCGCTTACCAAGGCGAGCGCCAGAGCGCACGAAGCAACACCTTTCACGATAGCCACCAATCTACGACGTTCCAAAAACTGCCTCCGGCGATCGACGGACCGAAGCCGTGCAGTCGTTTTGGGATGACGGTGTTTTGATAGTTTTGCGAGAGGACGGCAATCGGCAGCTGCGCATTGAGGACTCTTTGCACGATGGCGTATTCACGCTTGCGCTTCTCCCGGTCGAACGTCGAGACTGCCGCGCGCATGGCTGACTGAATCTCGGGAACGCACATATGGCTGAAGTTATACGGGATCGGATTTCCACGATCGTCGCAGCCGATAAGCCACTCGGGGTCGGGATCGTTCGCACCCACAAACGTGGTGAGCGCAACCTGAAAGTTCCCACCCCAAAGAACGCCTTGCTTGGTGAGGAGCACGTACTGCTGCGCGATGTAGGCCTTAACGTTCACGAGAATGCCGACGGTGCGCGCTTGTTCCGCGACCTCCACCGCCTCGGTTGCGAAAATCGGTTCAGCGGCCAAGATGGCCAGCGTAAACTCGAGGCGACGGCCGTCGCGCGTTCGAATGCCGTCTGAGCCAACCTTCCAACCCGCTCCTTCGAGCAAACGGCGAGCGCCGGCCGGATCGTACGGAAGAGGCGCGATACGCGGGTCGTACGCCCACCGGAAGAGCCCTTTGTCGGCGTGCGCAGTATCCTCCGACCCAAGCGTCGCCTTGCCGACGATCTCCGGCCGGTCGAGCGCCATGACGAATGCGCGCCGTACCCGCACGTCGGCCAACCGCGGGTCGGCGGCGTTGAAGATAATCAACTGAAAGAGCGGCACGGGAGTTCGGACGACGACGAACCGAGGATCGCCGTCGAAAGACCTCGCGCGTATGGCGTCCATTGCATAGGCGGCATCGACGTCGCCACTCTTGAGTTCGTCAACGAGCGTGTCGGCGTTGGGGATAACCTTCAACACGATCTTTTGAATCCGCGCCGGGGGTCCCCAGTACGTTTCGCTGCGAACGAAGGTCATATAATCGCCGTGCACCCACTTGTCCAGGCGATATGGACCCGAGCCAACCGGGTATGCGTTGAACGGGATCTCGTTGAGCGATTTGTACTTTGCAAGCAAGTGAGCGGGGAGAAGCGGCCGATCGAAATAGTCGAAGTCGACGAACGGCGAAAACGGCCGCTTCAGCCGGACGCGGACGGTGTAAGGGTCGGGCGCAGTAATTGAGGCGATTTCCCGGTCGCCGATCGTCTCGATAGAGTTGTTATGCGGGTTAAGATCGGCTTCGTGCGTAAAGACGACGTCGCGCGACGTGAGCGGCACTCCGTCGGCCCACTTTACGTCGTGGCGAAGGTGATAGACGATCGTCATGCCGTCGGCGGAGATCCCGCCGTTTCTCAGCGTTGGGACGACGGAGGCCACCCATGGAAGCGTCTTACCCGACGGCGACGGACGAAAGAGCTGCGAGTAGAGCAACGGCCCGAGAATGAGCCGGTCCGCTCCCGAAATCAGGAGCGGATTCATGGAGTTTATCTCATAGGGAACGCCAAACCTGAGCTCATCGGTTCGCGTCGAGCCGCGATGCGACACGCAAGCCGTGGCTACGGCAAACGCCAGGAACGCGACCGCGGAAATCGCACGAGTCAGGCGCATCTGGTTCGATGATAGGGCATCGGTTTCGATTCGGAAGGCCGCTCGGGGGAAAAAAATTACGCGAACGCGGCCTTTTGTTGCCCATGGGCTGGGCATCTCCCGCCTCCGGCGATTCGTTAGAATGGACGAACGTAATGCAGATATCCGTCCGCGCTCGCACCGTTCTAAACGAGGCTCTGGTCTGCGACCTCACGCTGCCGTGGGGAGCGCCGAATCCAACCCAAGACGGCGTGCTGGCACGGTTCGCCGACGCAGGATTCGATTTCGTTTCCTTAACGATGGCCACCGATTCAAGCTGGATCGACGAGACGATTCGTACCATCGCCGCGGTTCGTGCCACGATCGCAAAGGAAGCCACGAAGCTCGCCTTCGTCAGAACCGTTGCCGACATCGAGGCCGCTAAACGCGATGGGAAGCTCGCAATTGGATTGAACTTCCAAGGCACCAATCCGTTTCAAGGCAGCCTGGAGATGGTGCAGGTCTACTACGACCTCGGCGTTCGACACGCGCTTATGGCCTACAACCAGCGAAACCTCGTCGGCGACGGTTGCCACGAACGCACCGACGAAGGGCTAAGCCGGTTCGGCCTATCGCTCGTCGCCGAGATGAACCGCGTGGGGATGCTTGTCGATTGCACGCACAGCGGATACCGCACGACGATGGACGCCATGGAGGCGTCGACGGCACCGTGCATCTTCTCGCACTCGCTGGCGCGCGCCCTCAACGATCACGAGCGGAACATCAACGACGAGCAGATTTGCGCTCTGGGCCGAACGGGCGGAGTGATTGGCGTCAACGGCATCGGCTTCTTTATGAGCGCCGACTTGCAAGCCACAACCGAAACGATCTGCCGCCACATCGATCACATCGCGAACCTTATCGGTATCGAGCACGTCGCGCTCGGTTTGGATTTCGTGTACTTCGACGATCTCATGATGCAAGTCTATCGTGACAATAAGGAACTCATGTTTCCAAAGGGTTATCCGCCGCCGCCTTGGCAGTACTGGCCGCCGGAACGGACCATCGAGCTCGTTGACGGGCTGCTCCTGCGTGGGTACTCCGAATCGGACGTGCGCGGAGTGCTGGGTGAGAACTTTCTTCGCGTCGCCCGTGCGGTGTGGAAGCCGTAATGCGCGTCGTGAGCGCAGAAGAACTTCGCCGGCTCGTGCCGATGAAGGACGCGATCGCCGCGGTGCGAGAGGCCTACGCGGCCTACGCCGAAAGCGCCTTCGCCCCGATTCCACGTATCGCCGCACCGAGCCAGACGCTGTTCGTCATGATCGCCGAACGCGAGCCGCAAGAGGACGGGCGTTGCGGTCAAGCGGTTAAGATAGTCACGTATCGCGAAGAAAATCCGGAACACGGGCGTGCAATGGTGCAGGGGGTCGTACTTTGGTTCGATGGCGGTACGGGTAGGCCGCAAGTCAGCATCGACGGTGCGGCGGTCACCGCGCTGCGAACGGGAGCCGCCAGTGGGGTCGCAACCGATCTTCTGGCGGCACCCGATGCCGGCTCGCTCGCGGTTTTGGGGACGGGCGCGATCGCGCCCGACCAAGTTCGCGCGGTCTGCGCCGTACGGCAGATCCGCCGAATAGCGATCGCCGGTCGCGATGCCGCCAAAGCGCGAGCCTTGGCGCGTACGCTGGCACCCGAGTTCCCGCAGGCAACGATCGAGGGCGTCGAGAGCGTCGTCGAGGCGATCCGGGGTGCCGACGTGATTTGCACGGCGACGACCGCGCGGTCGCCGCTCTTCTCCCTCAACGACATCCTGCCCAACGTGCACATCAACGCCGTTGGTTCGTTCAGCCCGGCGATGCGCGAGTTCGGCTCCGACGTCGTGGGTGCGGCGAGACTCGTCTGTGTCGACGAACTTGCGGCGCTCTCGGATGCAGGCGAACTCGCGGAAGCGATCGCGGCGAACCGGATCGCGCGCGAGCGCGTGCCGCTCATCGGGGAGCTGCTGCGTAAAAGTACGGTCGCAAAGGGAGGCGGCATAACCCTTTTCAAGTCGATCGGAATAGCGGCGCAGGACTGGGCGATCGCCCAGCGAGTCGCCGCCGTCGACGGCGCGGTCATCGCATGAAGGGCGCGCCCCTTTCCGACAACGACGCGGCCGTTAGCGCGAAGCAACTTCTCGCTGAGAGCATCATCTGCGATCTCACCCTTCCATGGGAGGAAGATTTACCGCAGCAGGCGCGGTCGGGCATCTGGGAACGCTACCAGGCGTCGGGTTTCACGTTCGTCTCGCTTACCGTCGCCGACGACATTAACTGGATACGCGATACGGTACCGTATCTGAGATCGCTTGCACAGGCGATCGAGCGTTCCGAGCGTTACGCGGTCGTCCGCAGCACGGCCGACATCGAAGCGGCCAAGCACAGCGGCCGTTTGGCCCTTGGGTTCCATTTTCAAGGGACCAATCCGTTTCAAGGACGCCTCGAGATGGTTCAGGCCTACTACGATTTGGGCGTACGGCATGCGCTTCTGGCGTACAATCAGAAAAATCTTGTGGGCGACGGCTGCCACGAGCGCACGGACGGGGGACTGAGCCGGTACGGTTTGGCGTTGATTGCTGAAATGAATCGTGTAGGCATGTTGGTCGACTGCTCGCACAGCGGCTATCGCACGACGATGGAGGCGATGGAGGTCTCGGCGAAACCCTGTATTTTCTCACATTCCGATGCGCGCGCTCTGGTCGATCACGAGCGCAACATCCGCGACGACCAAATCCGAGCCTTGGCCCGCACGGGCGGCGTGATCGGCATCAACGGCATCGGGTTCATGCTAGACGCCGATGGGCACGCGACGAGCGAAGCCGTCGTGCGCCACATCGACCACGTCGCCGAGACGATCGGGCCGCAATACGTGGCGCTCGGACTCGATTTCGTAATCGACGACGCGCACATGCAGTCCGTGTATCGTGCGAACCGAGACCTCATGTACCCCAACGGTTACCCGACGCCGCCCTGGCAGTACTTTCCACCCGAAGGTCTGGTCGAGATTGTGGAGCAATTGCTGCATACGGGATATTCCGATGCCGACGTGCGAGGAATCCTCGGCGAAAACTTCCTCCGGGTCGCTCGAGAGGTGTGGCGCTGACGGCGTTGCGCGTCGCAATCGTCGGCGGGGGTGCGATCGGCGTCACAGCCGCGTACGAACTAGGCCTGCGCGGAGTCAGCGTCAGTCTTTTCGAGATGGATGCTTTGGGCCACGGCGCGTCGTACGGGAACGCCGGCCTTCTCGTTCCGAGCTACAGTACGCCGCTCGCTTCGTTTGCGAACCTGCGAGAAGGCGTGCGTTCGATCTTCGGCGCGCGTTCGGCCGTCGAGGTTAAGCTCCCGCCATCATTCAATACTTTGCGATGGATCGCGCGTTTTGCGGCGGCAGGACGCAAGACTGCGTCACGCCGAGGACTCGAAACGCTGGCTTCGTTGACGCAGGAGAGCCTCGAGCTGTACGGCACGCTCCTCTCAGGCGCGCCGCCGTCGGTTGCGTACGAGACAAACGGAACGCTCTACGTCGCGCGCACCGACGCATGCCTGCAAGAGAGCGTTGCACTCGCGCGCGAACTCGCGAGCGTAGGCATCGCTTCGCAGACGTTGACGGCTTCAGAGGCACGGGCAAAAGAGCCGACGCTCTCGCCGTCGATTGCCGGCGCGCTTTGGTATCCCGGCGATGCGAGCCTCCAACCGTTGCAGTACGTAAGCTACATCGCCGATCGCGCCCGCGCAGCGGGCGTGACGGTACGGAAAGAGCAGGTATCGAGCATCGAACGCAAGGGAAGCAGCGTTTGCGGCGTTCGGACCGCGAGCGAAGTCGTCGCTTCCGATTACGTCGTCGTGGCCGCCGGCGCGTGGAGCGCCGACGTCGCGCGATCGGTTGGGCTGCAGGTACCAATTCTTCCGGCGAAGGGGTACAGCGTCGACTTTACGCTCGCCCATCTGCCCCGAACGTCGATGCTCTTCTCGGAACGCCACGTCTCGGCGACACCGATGAACGGCATGGTGCGCGCTACGACCGGACTCGACTTTCACGGCTTCGATAGGACCGTCGCCGCCGAACGGGTCGATCTGATTCGAACTGCATATGCCGAGTATCTCGACGGCGTCGCGATCGTTTCCGAGACTCCGGCCTGGGCCGGGTTTCGGCCGCTCACGCCCGACGGTTTGCCGATCGTCGGCCGGTCGTCGAGACTCGCCGGGCTCGCCTTTGCCGCGGGACACGGTCCGCTGGGCATCACGCTCGCGCCCGTCACCGCGAGACTCGTCGCGGATACGATCCTCGGCGACAGAGTCGAGCCGGCATCAATCTCGCCCAAACGGTTCGGCTTGTAGGAGTACCATGAAGGGGCGTGCGTCTGCGTTTTTGCGTCGCTTTGCTTGCGCGATCGCCGCAACTGCTTGGATGACCGGAAGGAGTGCCCCCGCGATGCAGCCCGTCATGGATGCGAAGGCCTACGCCCGCTCGGAGCAGCTCTCCGATAGCGCAGCTTTGGTGAGTCTCGTGAAAAACGCCTTCGTCGTTCCACATTGGCTCGGCGAGACCGACGAGTTTTGGTACAAGCGCGACGCGCAAAGCGGCGGTCACGAGTACGTCATCGTCGATGCAGCGACGGGTAAAAGGCGCCCGGCATTCGATGCGAAAGAAATGGCGGAATCGCTTGCGAAGGCTGCGGGCACGCCCCTCCCACCTGGCGATCTGAACTTGGTAGCGCTCGTCCAAGCGAATGGCTCGCAGACGTTCGCGTTTGCCGTTGGCACAAAAACGTACGTTTGCCAGGACGCAACCTGCTCCGAAGAGCCGGCGGCGAAGGCGGCCACCGACGTCGTTCGTTCGCCCAACGGCCAATTCGTCGCCTTGGTTCGCGACGGGAATCTTTGGGTGCGAGACGTTCACGCTTCGACCGAAAAGCAGCTCACGGCCGATGGTGAAGGCCCCGACTACGGTTACGGCGTTCATCCGGGTGGTGACGCGATCGCGCGCGAAAAATACGCTGCGCTCGGATATGCGCCACCACCCTTCGGCATCGAGTGGTCGCCCGACTCGCTGACGATTCTCGTCACCCGCGTCGACCAACGGCACGTCGGGCAGTACCCGTTCGTCGAAACGGTTCCCGGCGACGGCAGTTTTCGGCCGATTTTGCATCTCGACCGTATTCCGCTGTTGGGCGAGAAGGATCCGACCTTGGCATATTTCGCCATTGAAGTCGCGACCGGTGCGAAAGAACGCGTCGACATTCCAGAGGGTATGAACGTCAGCGAGTTGTGGAAGCCGGCGTGGACTGCGGACGGAAAACGCTACGTCATCGCGACGTCGGATTACCTCGCGACCGCGGCCCTCCTGGAGATTTCGCCCGGCACGCAGGCGGTGCGTGTCGTTTTTAGGGAACATCTCGCGCCGCGCGCCGACCTCAATACCGCGTACTACAATCCACCCAACGTCTACGTCATGAAGAACGGGAAAGAGTTCATATGGTTCTCGCAGCGCAACGGGTGGGGACATCTCTACCTCTACGACACGGCGAGCGGCCGGCTGAAGAACCCGATCACGTCCGGTAACTGGGTTGTGCGCGACATGGTGCACGTCGACGAGAGCAAGCGAGTCGTCTACCTTACCATAAGCGGCCGTGAGCCCGGAAATCCATACTATCGCTATCTGTATCGCGTGAACTTCGACGGTAGCGGCCTCACGCTGCTTTCACCCGAGGCGGCCGACCATTTGATCGTCGGCGCCGGCTTCCATTTCTATCCGTTTGAAGAGGCGAAGATCTACCAAGTTATTTCGCCGAGCGGAAAGTACGCCGTCTACACGTACTCGACACCTTCACGCCCTCCGCAGACCGTCGTGCGCCGCACGTCGGACGGCTCCCTGGTCGCAACAGTCGAAAAGGCCGACCCCTCGGCGCTGCTTGCGGCCGACTATCGGCCTCCGCGAGAGTTTCATGTTAAAGCGGACGACGGCGCGACGGATTTGTGGGGCGTTCTCTACGAGCCGGAGCACGTAGATCCCCTAAAGCGTTATCCGGTGATCGACAGTGAATACACGAGCCCGCTATACGCCACTACGCCGCGCGACTTCATGTCGGCGATCTTCGGACCGCCGTCGCAACTCAATCCGGCGTCGCTAACGGCGCTGGGGTTCGTCGTTGTCGGGATCGACGCACGCGGCACGCCAAACCGGTCGAAGGCCTTCCTCGATTATAGCTACGGCCGATGGAATACGATGGGGATCGAAGATCACGTTTCGGCGATCAGGCAACTTCATGCTCGATATCCGTACATCGACATCGATCGGGTCGGAATCGTCGGCTGGTCGTTCGGCGGCGAAGCGGCGACGCGCGCGATGCTGGAGTTTCCAGATTTCTTCAAGGTCGCTGTCGCGGCCGACCCAGCGGGCGGACAGCATTCGATCTATGCAGGCACCGAACCGTGGATCGGCGTGCCGCTCTACAGCGACGGAACGACGATTCGACCAAAGCCTAACGAGGTCCCGAAGAGTTATGCGCCGCTCGACAGTGCGTTGGACGCCTCCAAGCTCAAGGGACATCTTCTGATGCTCGTCGGCGAGCTCGATGAAAATGTCTTCGCGGCTTCGACGCTGCAGTTTGCCGATGCGTTGATGAAAGCGAACAAGGATTTCGATCTCATCTTTTCGCCAAACGCGGCGCATTTTACGACGTATGCGACCTTTCCGACGTATGCCACGTATCTTCGACGCCGCATGCGCGACTATTTCATAGTCAACTTATTGCGAGCGGGCCTCCCCCCGCAGCCGGGGACGGACTACCCAAGGCGTCCATCGCCAACCTCCAGTTAGCCAACGGGAAGCGACGTGTGCCAGGCCCCTTGATTCAACGGCAGGCAAGCGTTAGCATAAGAGGGATCTTAGCCTTTTCTCAGGGGAGTAACGTTATGAGGCAAATCGCTGCGGACGTGGCCGGGTCCATCAATGAAGCCCACAGACTCTGGGGTTGGTACCTAGCCCTTGGGGTCGCCCTGATTCTCCTTGGGATCTACGCCCTCTGGGCCGAAACCTTCGCAACACTCGCATCCGTGGTTGCGCTGGGAGCCGTCCTCGTTATTGCCGGCGTCGCCCAGCTCGTCGGCGCTTTTATGGCACGCGGCGCCGGCCACGTAATCTTGTTGCTGCTTACCGGCGCCCTTGAGATTATCGTCGGCCTGATGTTGCTGCAGCATCCCGTCGCGGGCGCGCTGACCATCACGCTTTTGCTGGCAGCGGTCTTTGTTTTTGGCGGCGTTTTCCGCTTTATCTCCGCACTATGGCTGCAATTCCCGCAGTACGGCTGGGTGGCCGCCAGCGGAGCCGTCACCTTTATTTTGGGCGTCCTGCTCTGGATGCAGTGGCCCGTTTCCGCGTTTTGGTTCATCGGATTCGCCGTTGGACTGAACTTCATATTCGCCGGAATAGCCTGGTCGTCACTGGGATTAAAACTGAAAGCCGCATAGAACCGCAAGACCGTGCTGCGCAAGCGGCGATTGCGCGGTACGTCTAAGGAACTAGTGCTTTAGGAGGCTGCTACGCGTGCGAGCTTCGTAAATCCATTCGATGCAGAAGCCCACGACCGCGCTCCCGACAAAGACCAGCCACGGCAACCCGTAGTCGTAGTGTCCCGCACCAGTTAGCCGAAGCACCATAAGCACAGCCGCGACCAGGAATCCGGGAGCCGTAATAGCGCAATGCACCTCGCGGCATCGCAGAAAGTTCTGCGCACAATAGACCGCGTAAAATCCGAACAGTGCCGTTGCCAGCCAGTCGCCCCACCGTTGATGATGTCCGATCGCGTACCGATTCGCCGCCGAGACTGCCAACACGACGGTGACGTTGAACCAGACGTTATGGAGCGATAGGTATCGCACTTCTGAGCCTTCTTGAACGGTCTGGCGGCCTACCTGCGCTGGGCCTTGATGCCGCCGGACAGGCATCCTAAAAGGGGACGTGCGCCGTCCTCTGACGGGTTCGGCTTCATCTTCACCCGCGCACGAAGTCGGACCGGGTTAGGCGCTTGTTTCAACCTGCCGGCGACATTAGACTGGCGATAGGTGGCCTAGATCGATACTCCGGAAGATGAGGCCGCGCGCCGAGCGTACAACGACGCCGTAGTGCGAATGAACGAGATATACAAAGGTGGCGTGCGGAAGCGTGGTTGACAGCTACCCATCGCCGCCGCTGGACCTGCCAATCGCGAACAGATGAGCCCGTTTGATTATCTGACCGTCCTCGTTTCGATCGTGATCGGGTTAGCGATCGCCAACGTCCTAACGCGCCTTTCGGTGGTAATTACTGCGCGCGAGCGCGTTGACTTCTACTGGCCCCCGCTGGCGTGGGCGATTTGGCTCTTTTTTGTCGCGGTGCAGCACTGGTGGGCGCAGTGGAGCGTACGCCACACCCGCGAATGGAACTTCGGGACATTTTGGTTGGAGCTACTCGTCCCGGTCTTGCTCTTCTTGCTCTCCGCACTCGTGCTGCCGGAACGCGAGGAGAATGGAAAACTCGACCTCGGCGAGTGGTATTTCCACAATCGCGCTTGGTTTTTCGCGGTGCTATTCTTCGTGCCAGCTGCGAGCCTCGCGGAAGAGTTTACAAGGACCGGCCACATCGCGTCGCCGATCAATTTTGGATTTCTGTTGTTCTTCGAAGTAATGATTGCCGCCGCATACCTTTCGAAATCGCGCCGAATTCAAGAATGGATCACCGGACAAGCAATGGTGATGACGTTGATCTATGTGGTCGTGCTCTTTCTTCGATTGCCGGGTTAGTGGATCGCCGACATCGGTTGATTGAGACGCGAGCAGCAGTAAACCCGCGAAGGGCGAAGGCGCTGTACAGCTGTTAACGTTAGTTGCTGCTTCTCGAGCATCAATCCTAACTCGCGCGTCCTTCGACTGCGGCGCTGCGCGCCTCCGCTCAGGATGACAAGCAGCTCCGCTCAGGATGACACTGCTTGTTTCTCGACCGTCGGATTTACCCAGCCGCCGGGCGGGGTGACGCGGTCGACCTCTTTCGGCCCCCACGTGCCGGCTTCGTATTGGTACACCGGCGTTACGTCGTCGAGGATCGGATCGACGATACGCCACGCTTCTTCGACGTAATCCTGCCGTGCGAACATTGCCTGATCGCCGGCCATTGCGTCGCCGAGTACTCGCTCGTAGGCATCTTCGTCTTCAGCCGAGTTTTGACGGCTCGCCATCAGTTCGACCGGTACGGCCGCGTCCTCTGCGTCCGACAGGACGGTCATCCCGATCGCCAGCGTCGTGTCCGGGCTAAGGCGGAAGCGCACGTAGTCGGACGTCGGAGCGATGGGAAAGATTTGCGGCGGCTTTCGTAGGCGCAGCACGATTTCGAGCGCCTCAACCGGCAGATCTTTGCCCGCACGAATGTAAAACGGCACGCCGTTCCAGCGGAACGTGTTGATGAACAGACGCACGGCCGCAAACGTTTCCGTTTTCGAGTCGGCGGCCACCCCTTTTTCTTTGAGATACCCGTCGAACTGACCGCGCACCACGTCCTTAGGGTCGAGCGAGGCGATCGCTTGGAGCACCTGCACCTTCTCGTTGCGGACGGACTCGCTATCGTTGCGGGATGCCGGCTCCATCGCCACGTTGCAAAGGACTTGGAAGAGATGGTTCTGGATAACGTCGCGAATCGTACCGGTCTTGTCGTAGAAAATGCCGCGCCCTTGAACGCCGAAGTCCTCGGCCATCGTGATCTGCACGCTCTCGACGAACTCGCGATTCCAGAACGACTCGAGCAGCGGGTTGGAAAACCGGAAGAAGATCATGTTGCGAACCGGCCGCTTCTCCAAGAAGTGATCGATGCGAAAGATCGCCGACTCGTCGAAATAACGGTGCAGGACGCCGTTAAGGTGCTGCGCAGATTTCAGGTCTTCGCCGAAGGGCTTTTCCACGATGACCCGCGCGTCGACGTCGCAACCAGACTTTGCCAGTTGCTCGATGACCGTCTCGAACATCAGCGGCGGAATCGCCAGGTAGTGCGCGGGACGCTTCGCGTCGCCGAGCTGGGTTTTGAGTTGCGCGAACGTTGCCGGATCGGCGTAGTCTCCGTCAACATACTTCAGCAACGAACATAACTTGTTGAATGCGTCGGTATCGATGCCCCCGTGCGCTTCGATGCTGTCGCGCGCCCGGACTTTGAGCTGGTCGATATTCCAGCCCGCCTTGGCGACGCCGATCACCGGCACGTCGAGCGTCCCGTGCTCGACCATCGCCTGCAGCGCCGGAAAGATTTTCTTGTACGCGAGGTCGCCGGTCGCCCCGAAAAAGACCAGCGCGTCGGAGTGTTGTTGGGTCATTTCTGTTCTAGGTGTCCCCCGAACTCGTAGCGCATCGCCGACAAGAGCTTATCTTGGAAGTCGGCTTCGCCGCGTGAAGCGAACCGCTCGAAGAGCGCCGAGCTCAGCACCGGAACCGGCACGGCTTCGTCGATGGCGGCTTTGATGGTCCAGCGTCCCTCGCCTGAATCGGAGACGCGCCCTCCGAACTCCGAGAGCTCGGGGCTTTCCAAGAGTGCCGCCGCGGTGAGATCGAGCAGCCACGAAGCAATCACGCTTCCACGCCGCCACACTTCGGTAATGTCGGGAAGATTCAAATCGTACTTATACAGGTCGGGGTCGCGGAGCGGCGTCGTCTCGGCGTTGACTTCTTGTTTTTGGTTGCCGACGTTGGCCGACTTGAGGATGCCTAAGCCCTCGGCATAGGCCGCCATGAGGCCGTATTCGATCCCGTTGTGCACCATCTTGACGAAGTGGCCGGCGCCGTTGCCGCCGCAATGCAAGTATCCCAGCTCCGCGGTACCGCCGACTTTGTCGCGACCCGGCGTGCGATCGATTGTGCCTAAACCAGGCGCGAGCGATTTGAAGATCGGATCCAGACGCTTCACGGCGTTGTCGGGGCCGCCGATCATCATGCAGTATCCGCGTTCCAGCCCCCACACGCCGCCGCTGGTACCGACGTCGACGTAGTCGACTCCCTTAACGCGTAAGGCCGCCGCGCGGCGAAGGTCGTCGACGTAGTACGAGTTACCGCCATCGATCAAGGCGTCGCCCTTGTCGAGCAGGGGCGTGAGCTCCCCGATGCTGCCGTCGACCACCCCCGCCGGCACCATCAGCCAGATCGATCGCGGCGCGTCGAGTTTACCGGTAAACTCCTTGAGCGAGGCGGCGCCGTGCGCACCGGCCGACGCTAGATCCTTGACCGCGTCCTGGTTTCGATCGTAGACCACGCACGTGTGGCCATCGCGCATCAGGCGGCGCACCATGTTCGCGCCCATGCGCCCGAGCCCAATCATTCCGAGTTGCATGCGTTTGTGTTCTCCTTCTACGACTTGAGGCGGCGATAGCGGCGTATCAGCGCATTGGTCGAGCTGTCGTGTTTAAGATCGGATTCTGCAGCGCCCGAGAGCTCGGGGATGATGCGTTGCGCGAGGACTTTTCCGAGCTCGACACCCCACTGGTCGAACGAGTCGATGTGCCAGACGGCGCCTTGCGTGAAGACGTTGTGCTCGTAGAGCGCGACGAGTTTTCCGAGTGAAGCGGGATCGAGTTTCTCGAGCAGCAGCGTATTGGTCGGCCGATTGCCTTCGAACACGCGGTGCGGCACCAACCAATCCGGCGATCCCTCGGCCTTTACTTGGGCCGCCGTTTTGCCGAACGCCAGCGCTTCGCCCTGCGCAAAAACGTTCGACAACAAGATATCGTGATGCGCTCCCAACGGATTGAGCGACTTGCCGAAGCCGATGAGGTCGCACGGAATCAGACGCGTGCCCTGATGGATGAGCTGATAGAACGAATGTTGTCCGTTGGTGCCGGGTTCGCCCCAATAGACCGGTCCGGTCAGATGATCGACCGGCGCGCCGTCGAGCGTCACGTGCTTGCCGTTACTCTCCATGGTGAGTTGCTGCAAATACGCCGGAAACCGCTTGAGGTATTGTTCGTAGGGAAGTACGGCCACCGTCTGCGCGCCGAAAAAGTCGTTATACCAAATCGACAACAGACCCATGAGCACGGGGAGATTCTTCTCGAACGGCGCCGTGCGAAAGTGTTCGTCCATTTCGTGAAATCCGGCGAGCATCGCCCGGAAATTCTGCGGACCGATGGAGAGCATCGTCGAAAGACCGATCGCCGAATCCATCGAATACCGGCCGCCGACCCAATCCCAGAACTCGAACATGTTGGCAGTGTCGATGCCGAACTTCGAAACCTCCGCAGCGTTGGTCGAGACGGCGACGAAGTGTTTGGCGACGGCGGCTTCGTCGCCGCCGACACCGGCCAGCGCCCAAGCGCGCGCGGTGTGCGCGTTGGTCATGGTCTCCAGCGTCGTGAAGGTCTTCGACGAGATGACGAACAGCGTCTCGGCAGGGTCGAGATCGCGGACGGCCTCGGCGAAATCGGTGCCGTCGACGTTCGACACGAAACGGAACGTCATGCTGCGGTCGCTGTAGTGTTTGAGCGCCTCGTAGGCCATGACCGGTCCGAGATCCGAGCCGCCGATCCCAACGTTGACGACATTGCGGATACGCTTGCCGGTATGGCCTCGCCAGGTTCCGCCGCGCACGCTCGTCGAGAAGCCGGCCATCTTATCGAGAACTGCGTGAACGCCCGGCACAACGTCCTGCCCGTCTAAAACGATCGATTCGCTTTTTGGAGCCCGCAGCGCGACGTGCAGCACGGCGCGGCGCTCGGACACGTTGATCTTGTCTCCGCGAAACATCGCGTCGATCCGTTCGCGCAGCCCCGCCTCCTCCGCGAGCCGCACGAGCAGCCGTAGCGTTTCGTCGGTGATCCGGTTTTTCGAGAAATCGAGATAGATGCCGGCGGCCTCGAGCGTCATGCGTTCGCCGCGCGACGGGTCTTGCGCGAAGAGGTCTCGCAAGTGCACGTCGCGGATCGCTTCGTAATTTTTGGCGAGCGCGGCCCATGCCGGCGTTTGGGCGCTCGCGCCGGGTACGGTCGTCATATATGCGGCGTCCTTTCGTCCTTCACGACAGAGTCCTAGGAAACGCCTGAATAGCGAACGATGTGCCCGTCCTTCGACTGCGCGCCTGCGGCGCTCCGCTCAGGATGACAAGCGGTCCGCTCAGCATGACAAGTCGACTCCTGCCAAAGGCGGAATCCGCCAGCAAATGCGTCGGCGTTGTCGCCGGCTCGCGCGTGCTGAGGGAGATCGCCGAGCTTTTTTACGTTACCGCCGCCGATGACGACCTCGTCGGGCTCGAAGGCCGCGAACAGCACCGCAACCACCTCGGCGACGCTTTTCCGCCATTTTCGCTTGCCCATATGTTTGAGCGCGCGCGCTCCCACATAATCCTCGTACGTCGCCTTTTTATATGGAAGATGGGCGAGCTCCATCGGTTCCACGACGCCGTCGTCAATGAACGTGGTGCCCAGCCCGGTCCCCAGCCCCAAGAACAGCATCTTGCCGCCGCGATAACTGCCAAGAGCCTGCATTGCCGCGTCGTTGACCAACTTTACCGGGCGCCCAAAAGCCGCCGCGAAATCGAAGCCGACCCAACCCTTACCGAGATTGTGCGGTTCGGCGACGGGCATGCCATGGAGCACCGGCCCCGGGAATCCGATCGACACCGCATCATAGCTCCAGTCACCGGCGAGCTTTTTCACGCCGTCGACCATTTGTTGCGCCGTAAGGCTGCGACCGGAGGCAAACTCGCGCCGCTCCGTCTGACCGGTGGCCAGGATTTTCACGTTCGTGCCACCGACGTCGACGCTCAAAACGTTCATTGCGCGTCATCGCCCCGCTGCGACTCGGTAACTTTCTGCCGGCCGGGAGCGAACGGATGCTCGCCCGCGTCGCAGTATTCTCCGTGCTGCTGGATCAGCTTGGCCACCAGGCCGGTCCAGCCGGTTTGGTGGCTGGCACCCAAGCCCGCGCCGGTGTCCCCGTCGAAGTACTCAAAGAACGAGATGTAGTCGCGCCAATGCGGATCGGACTGAAACTTCTCGCTGGTGCCGTAAACCGGACGCCTTCCGTTCGAATCGGCAACGAACAGGCTTATAAGACGATGCGACAGTTCCATCGAGACCTCCCACAGCGTGAGCATCTTTCCCGAGCCGGTCGGGCACTCGACTTTGAAGTCATCGCCGGTGTGATAGTGAAACTTCTGCAAGGCTTCGACCAGCAAGAAATTGATCGGAAACCATACTGGTCCGCGCCAGTTCGAGTTTCCTCCAAACGTCCCCGTGGTCGATTCGGCCGGCTCGTAG
Source organism: Vulcanimicrobiota bacterium (assembly GCA_963786105.1). GTDB lineage: Bacteria > Vulcanimicrobiota > Vulcanimicrobiia > Vulcanimicrobiales > Vulcanimicrobiaceae > Tumulicola. Next base: position 125,282 of record CAWAXX010000013.1, on the reverse strand, counting down.
TCGACCCGATACGTGGCGCCGTCGATTTCCAGCGAGTACGGATTGTCGCGATGGTATTTCGACACCGAGCGAATTCCGTACGGGCTCAAGAAGCGCGCCTCGTCGAGAGCGCGCGCAAGAATGCGTTCGAGTTGGTCTTGTCCGACGACCGCCAGCAGCAGCCGGCCGTCGTAACCCTCTCGATCGATGGCCGCAACGTTCGAGCATAGCTGCGGTGAGTTTTCCACGAACCAAATCACGCGCTCGCGAAAGCCGGGAATGCGCATACCCATGCCCCGCTCGCCGACGGCAATCGCCAGCAGCGGCAGCAGCCCTACTAACGAGTGGATTTTGAGCGGAATGGCGGTACCGTCGTCGAGCTTGAGGACGTCGAAATAAAAGCCGTCCTCCTCGTCCCAGAGTCCTTCGTCGCCGGCGAGATTATTCAGTGCGTGCGCGATATAGAGAAAATGCTCGAAGAACTTGGACGCGATGTCCTCGTACACGTGATTGTGCTGCGCCAGCTCGAGCGAGATCGCCAGCAGGTTGAGCGTATACACCGCCATCCAGCTGGTACCATCGGATTGATTGATGTGACCGCCCGTCGGCAGTCGCGCCGACCGGTCGAAAATGCCGATGTTGTCGAGGCCGAGGAAGCCTCCCTGAAAGACGTTGTTGCCCTCGACGTCCTTACGATTGACCCACCACGTGAAGTTCAGCAGCAATTTTTGAAAGACGCGTTCGAGAAACGCCCGGTCGCCGTGACCTCCGTACATCTTCTTCTCGATTTGATAGACGCGCATGGCAGCCCACGCGTGGACCGGTGGATTGACGTCGCTGAAGTTCCATTCGTAGGCGGGGAGCTGTCCGTTGGGATGCATGTACCATTCGCGCGTTAACAGCACGAGCTGATGCTTGGCGAACTCGGGGTCGATCATCGCGAGCGCGACCACGTGAAAAGCGAGGTCCCAGGCGGCGAACCACGGATACTCCCACTTGTCGGGCATCGAAATCACGTCCACCGCGTATACGTGCGGCCAATCGCGATTGCGCCCGCGCAGGCGCTCCGGCGGCGGCGGGGCTTTCAACGGATCGCCGTTGAGCCAATCGGCCACGACGAACTGATAGAACTGTTTCGTCCACAGCATTCCGGCAAACGCTTGACGTTGTATCGCGCGCAGCTCGTCGCCGACCGGATGTGGGTTGACGGCGAGGTAGAAAGCGTCGGCCTCGCTGCGACGTCGGTCGAAAAGCCCGTCGAAGCCGGAAGCAAACGGCTGGGCGTACGGTTCCCGGCACAACCGCAGCCGCACGACACGCGTCTCGCCAGGCTCCAGCGTGAAGGTGTGGCGCGACGCAACCTTGGTTCCAAAATCGGCCCGGTTCACGGCGTCGGCCTTGCCCCCGACGACGTAGTCGTTGATACCGTCCTTTACCCAGGGGCCGGGATTGGGCGAACCGTAAAGGCGCTCGTTGTTGGTCTCGTTTTCGGTAAACAGCAGCTCGTCTTGCGCTTGCGTGTAGAACTTGAAGTTCCCGATTTTGGGGTGGCGAACGTCGATCGCACTTCCCCATTCCAGGTGCTCCTCAAGCTTGAGCTCGGGGTGCTCGATGCCCGGCTTCCACGCCCAGTCGTTGCGAAACCATAGCGTCGGCAGCACGTTCAAGGCGTGCGGCGTCGCCGCGCGATTGGTCGCACTAATCCGAATGAACACATCTTCGGGTTCGCGCTTGGCGTACTCAACGGTCACGTCGAAATATTCGTCATCGTCGAAGATGCCGGTATCGAGCAGCTCGTATTCCGGATCAGCGCGCGAGCGGCGACGGTTCTCTTCGACGAGATTTGCATAGGGGAACGCGCGATGCGGATACTTGTACAGCATCTTCATGTACGCGTGCGACGGCACGTTGTCGAGGTAGAAGTAGTATTCCTTAACGTCCTCGCCGTGGTTGCCCTCGTTGCTCGTAAGGCCGAAAAGGCGCTCCTTGAGAATGGGATCTTCACCGTTCCAGAGCGCTAAGGCGAAGCATAGGTGCTGGTGAATGTCGGAGATGCCTGCGATGCCGTCTTCGCCCCAGCGATACGTGCGCGAGCGCGCGTGATCGTGCGGGAAGTATTCCCACGCGGTGCCGTCACGGCTGTAGTCCTCGCGCACCGTTCCCCATTGGCGCTCGCTAAGGTAAGGCCCGAACCGGCGCCAGGGGGCGTCGGCGTGCGCTCCTATTTCGAGCAAACGCTCCCGCTCCGGATTCGCCTTCAACGATCGGCCTTTCTCAGCCGGCGGTAAGCGGTCCGCATTTTTCGCCAAATACGCCGCCAGCGCGCCGGCGACGCGTCGAAAAGCTCCGGCGGTGCGCCGGGGAATCCGCGCAAGTGCGCCACCGCCATCACCGCGTCGTGCCGGCGCCCGAGTACGGTCTGCAAGCGCGCAGCATGACGAGCCAGAACTTTCGCTGGCTTTCCGGCTATCGGCTCGAAACATTCCACGGCATAGCGCACGTGCTTGGTGTTGATTCGGAACTCGTGCAGCTCGGCGTCGGTGGGGGCTCGGCCGTACTTGCGCATGGGTTTTCGCGCCCGCTCCCACACCGCCGCGAGTAGTTCGCGCATACTCTCGCGCAGCGGTTCGGTCGCACGTTGGTTGAGCTGAGGGTGGCGAGCTGCTGCGACGATTTCCTCGAGCAGCGTAAGATAATGCTCACCTCGCAGCTCCGCCTGGACCGTCGCGTGGCGTTGGTCGCGCTCGGCGTGCAGCCGTTCGAGCAGACCCTCCGGAAGCGCCGCCCCGTCGGGAGGAGCGTCCGCCCAGCGGTCGAGCGCCGCCACGAGAACGTCGAAATCGCGCGCCTCGGCAAACAGCTCGTTCAACCACGCCAAGCGCTCGCGCAGCGTATTCCCCCACACCGGATCGAGGATCGGCAAAAACGTCCGCAGATACGAACGTAACCGGCGTACCGCTACGCGCGCTTCGTGCAGCGCTTCGGGGTCGTTTCCTTCGCGCACTTTCGCATCCAAACGGATCAGATCGACGACGTGCGTTCCGAAGGTCGTTCTAAAGTGATCCCCGATCACGCCGGCGGCGCGACGTACATGACGCGCTGCAGAACGTCGAGCGTGAAGACTTTATTCGCCCAAAATTCGTTGCCGACGTTGCAATCGTAGACCAAATCTTCGAAAACGACGTTCGGGCGCTGCATGGTCGAGTCGGAAGCCCCGATGAGGGTGAGCGACGGGATCGTGGCCGCAACGCCTTGCCCGAGCGGCGTTTTCACGTGCTTGAGCCCCGGATCGGCGGGATTTACCCCGAGCTTCGCTGCAAAGCGCCGATCGATCATAATGTCCTTCGTGCCGGTGTCGATCACGCAGAGGCCGGTTTGTCCGTTGCCGAAATCGAAACGTGCGAAGACGCCGACCGAAATACCGAGTTCGTCTTGCAGAAATAACGGAACACGCGAAGCAAAACGCTTGCGTTCGGCATAGGTCACCGCGTCTTCCAGGAGCAGTTCGTGGGCACGAAAATCGAACGTCGTCGCAACGTCGCGAAATGCCGACGCCGAAATCAAGCCGTCGACGCCCGTCCCGTCGAGACCGTTCCAGATTCCGACGGTCCGGCTATCCACCTTAAACTCGCCTAGCGCCATCGATACGACGGTGCCGATGGGAAGATCGACCCGCTGTCCGGTTAGACTCAGGGTCACGAACTTGCCGGAGACGTTGACCGCGCGCGAACCCACCTTTTCGGAGAGCACGTCGACGCCGGCGCTGAGGTCGACGAGCATCGGGACGGCCTGGCCGTTAACGGTGCCCTGGACCTTGATCGTTCCGTCGTCGCTGGTAAACGGAATGCGCTCCAGGGCTCTGGCCGCATCCGGGACCGACCACACCAGCGCGGCGGCAATAACGGCCGCCGCGCGCAAACCCAGGCGTATCATCTTCCCCGCTCCTTATGAGGCTAGCCTCGAACCGGAGCGGTTCGGCGGGAAGGTCGCGGAGCCTAGGACCCTAGTAGAAGAATTGTTGCAGTTGGCTGAACTGCGGCCCAAACGCCCAGCCCATCCGTTTGCCGGGATTGAGAACCACCGGCGGCTCGGCAATTGCGAACTTGAAGCCGGTGATGGTTTCGACCAGATTTCCCTTCTCGTCGTAAATAACCAGCGCGCTGCCCTGGCTGCCATCGCAATAGAACGGATCGGTCACCAAAAAGAGTTTGTTTACGGGGTCGACGGTAACGCCGGCGCCGCTGTTGCTCTGACTCGCATTACCGGTGCACGGCAGCTGCACGGCGGTGATGCCGAGCTTCTTGTTGTCGTCGTAGAACTCGACTTGCGCATTCAACTCGGTGGTCGTCGCTTCTACGCCGGTGTTGGGGTCGACCGCCATTCCGTTGACGTAGCCGGCGCCGAACGGCCCATTGTTGTAGCCGGTGAACTGCGACTGGTTGCCGCTTTGGAGATCGATCAAAATGTTGACGGGCGGAAAACCGCCGACTTTGCCGCCGTCGGGAGAGAGCGCGAAGACGGCCTCGTTCGCCGCCGTATATTGGCCAAGGCGGGGACCGTTGGCGCCGCCAAACTTATTCGGATCCAAATGGATCACGTTGCTGAACGTGTTGGCCGCGATGTTTGAGACGAACAAGTCGGGCTTGTCTTGGTTCTTGAGCTCGATCGCGAAGAGGACGCTGGTCGTCGTCGTCTGATTTTCGGCGCCCTGCTGGACGTCGACGTCCGCGATGGGCGGCGTCCACTTCCCGGTGAATTTCTGCGCGGTCACCGGATTCATCGTTTGGTACTTGCGGTTGGCAAAAATCTGACCTTTCGGCACGATGAAGTGGGTGACGAGACCGACATCGCCGGCATAAATGCCGTCAACCGCGTAAGAGTTCTTTGTGCCCGTGAATTGCGCAAACGACTTGGTGATTTTGCCGGTGTTCTGGTCGAACGTCTCGACCGAGACTTTGAAGACGCCGGGCTGCGACGTGTCGGCGGCCGACGCGAGCACCCCGTCGTCGCCGTTCTGATTGATGTCGAAGCCGTAGATCTGGCCGCCGTCCTTGCTGGAAAGGACCTTTCCGAGGCCGACCGTGCCCCGCGTCGCGCCGTGACTCATTCCCGCGAGGGACGGGCCGCCGGGAAGCGACGCGCCGCCCTGTCCGCCGCCGCCTCCCGAGCAGCCTGCAAGCATAGCAATGACGACGAACGTACCGAGGCCGGCAATGCCGGGCCGGGCCAAACGATGCATGGGTGTCTCCGTGAAGCGACCGGGTGAAGTTATGCGACGAACGTACGGGGCAAGGATGAACAAAACCTGAATCGCGATCGGATCGGCCCTTAGTCGCCCGCGTCGGCGGTCAGTAGTGTGCGACGATCGCCTGGGACCATCAGTCAGCGCCAGCGTGCGCCTGACTGCCTTACGTAATGACGGTAAACGTAGCCCCATGGGATCACGAGCGGCATAAGGATGACGCCAAGCCCGATGTTGAAGGAATCAGCGGCGAAGGTCGGTGGCAAGTGCCCGGCGGACCATTGCGGCAAGCCATAGGCCACCATCCAGATGGTTTTCCACGCGAACTCGAACATTAGCAGTGGAAGCATCTCGAGGGGGTATTTGAGGCCGACGAACGCCAGCAGCCACACGGCGCCGAGCAGGCTCGGAATCACACCTCGGCTGATCACCGGATGGCTCAGCACGTCGGGCACGATCATCCCGCCGAGCCCGATCACGAGCAGCAGATAGGTCGCGCGCAGAACATAGATGCGGACAAGCGAAACCTCTTGGGCGACGTTCGCCAGCTCGGTTTCGTTCGTAGCGGTGTCGTGAGTAATCGAGATCATGGTGAATTCCTTTGCTATGAAGCTTTGCGAATTTGTTCGGAGCCAGCAATGGACTCCGGGACGAATTCCAAAACGTCACCGGGTTGGCAGCCGAGCGCGCCGCAGATCGCTTCAAGCGTCGAGAATCGGATGGCGCGGGCCTTGCCGGTTTTGAGGATTGAGAGGTTGGCAAGCGTGATGTCGATGCACTCGGCCAGCTCGGTGAGTGTCTTTCGGCGCTCGTGGAGCAGCTCGTCGAGCTTGACGGCGATGGCCATGTCACACCGTCCCTTCGAGGTCTTCACGCATCAGCGCGCCTTCGGCGAAGACGCGCGCGAGGACGAAGGTCAGGATTACCGCCAGCCAGCCGCTGGGCGAAAAGCCGGCATCTAAGTGAAGCGGATGTCCGGGCGTCGAAACGGATTTGGCGATAAGCCCGATGACGAGGCTGAGCATCTGCTGCCCGAGCAGAAACCAGGCGATCGCCTGTAGGCGGTCTGCATTCGCGGCGATGAACGGATCGTCGGCGCGCACCGACTGGACCATCGCCACCAGCCGCTTGAGCACGGCGAGATTCAGCGGGACGGCAACGAGTCCGAGCGCTGCGATCGCGCGCACGCCGATAATGAACGGACCGGATTGCGCCGAGGGCGGAACGCCGATAGCGGTCATCATCCATTGTGCGTCTACAAACTCCCCCACGAGAATCGCAAGGACAACGGCGCCGTAGAACCAGTTCAGGACGATCAGGATGCGCAGGGCGACGTCGGCGATCGGCAGCGCGGTAGATGAAGGACGAGGCATCGGGGGCACCTCCAGGGCTTGAATTATTGATAAACAATATCATACTTATTGATATTCGGCAAGTTATTTATCGAATTTCAATAAAATCACCAGTAACCGAAGGCAATGGGGCCGGCAGACCTGCCGAGATCCGCATTGGCAACGTTAGGGCTTCGTAATATAAGCATCCCAATCGGTGACTCAATGGTGCAACGGCTGGCTCGGAACGGTCCGCTGATCTCGTAGCTGTTTTGCCAAATGCGCGAATCACATCGCTACTCAAAAGCCGCTCGCGCAGGCGGCGAAGCTCTTCCGACGAGTCAGTCTATCTCGCTGGACCGCGGCATCGCAACAACTGGTTGTACGTTCGATGTAAATCGCTCGCCGGGAATCGAACCCGATTATTGAAGATGCATATTGACGCGATTTATGGTGGGCATTTGGGTAGACGTGACTGGACCGCACATCGGAGGATCGCCTGCTGATTACACGATGAGGTGCACGTCACCGAACTCGTGATAGCGGTAGTTTTGTTCAGCTGCGGTTTCATAGGCCGCATCGAGCAGTTCGCTATCGAGCAGGCTTTGTAGCATCCATCGATGCGTTGCGGCCGGATCGTGAAAACCGGTCAGCATTCCGTTGGCGGAACGCATTGCATGGCTCGCATCGACGACGAGATCGGTCCACCCCGACGCCGCGACGATTCGGTCACCTCGGACCGCGCTTTCCAGCGCGCGAAGCGCGGTCGTGCCGACGGCGATCGTTCGCCGGCCCTGACTCCTCGCTTCGTTCACCGCTTCTGACGTTTCGTATGGAACGGCGAAGCGTTCGGTCGGCGGTCGTTCGGGCGCCTCGAAACTCGACACGCCGCTGTGCAGCGTGATGGTAGCGATTCGCACGCCTCGCTGGTGCAGCGCGGTAACGACTCGCGGCGTAAACGGCCGCGCCGCCGACGGCATCTCGGCCGAACCCGGCTCGCGCCCGAACATCGTTTGGTAGTCGCTCAACGGAAACCGGCGCGTGACGTAGCCGTAACGAATTGGCTCGCCGGCTTTTGCGAGATAGCGTTGCATCGGGAGCGGCAGCTGGAACCACACGTACCACAATCGCGGATGCTCCGGTTCGACGGGAGCGATCGCCACCGCCGACCCGCCGCCGGGAAGGCGCAACTCTTCACCGAACCGCACCGGCCCGCGCGGCTCGGCCGTCCAAACGCGCGCGTCGATCATCGTTGCGACGTGCAGCGGCACGGTTTGTCCGTTGGCCCGCGTTGCGACGATCGCCGCCGGTACGGTTGCCGAGTCGTTGACGATGAGCAGATCGCCGGCGCGCAAGAGCGACGGTAGTTCGAAGAACCTGGCGTGCGTTTGCGTGCGCGACCCGCGATCGGTCACGAGCAGCCGGACAGCGTCGCGCGCGACGCCGCGATACTCGGGCGGCTCGTTCGCTTCGACGAGCCCTTGCGAAACGGCGAGTGCAGCCGTCATGCCGTCACCAACTCGGCGAGACGCACGCGCTCGTACGGTGCCTTCATCTGGGCGATCGCTCGAACGAGCGCGTGCGCCGATGCGGCGGGATCGCGCAGCTGAGCGACGTCGGCATCGGGAACCGCCGCGCGATGCATGTCGGTGTTCATATCGCCTGGATCCGCCACGAGCACGCGGACGCTCGTCCCTTCGATTTCGGCGGCGAGCACGCGTGAGACGTGCTCGAGCGCCGCCTTTGACGCTCCGTAGCCTCCCCAGGTGGGATACGCTTCGACCCCGGCATCCGAAGTTACGTTGACGATCGTCGCCAGACTCTGCTTCTGCATGAGCGGCAACGCGTGCTGGATGAGGTGGATCGGCGCGAAGACGTTGACGGTGAAGACTTCATCGAACGTCGCTTGCGAGAGCTCGTCGATGCGCGGCAGCGGCGTTTCGCCCAGCGTCGACGCGTTGTTGACGAGCAGGTCGAGCCGCCCGAGTTTGCGAGCCGCCGCGACGAGCGCGTGCGCGTGATTCTTTTCAGAGACGTCGCCGGCAATCGCGATCACCGACCCGAACCGGCGGAGTTCTTCGGCGGCCGCGTCAAGCGTGGCGCCATCGCGACCGTCGATAATCGTCTGCAGGCCAAGCGTCAGCAGCTCGCGTGCCAGGGCCTTTCCGAGTCCGCGCGAGCCGCCGGTGACGATCGCGACGTGACCTGATTCAAACCAATCGTTCATGAATGAAACCATACAACCTCAAGTATGGTTGAGGTCAATACCATGTGGGATTTCCTTTCGGTCGGCGAAATCGCCAAGCGCAGCGGCGTCCCCGTTTCGACGATCCACTTCTACGAATCAAAAGGCTTGATTAGCAGCGAGCGCACGGCGGCAAATCAGCGCCGCTTCGACCGGACCGAGCTGCGGCGCATCGCCGTCATCCGGGTCGCGCAGCGCGCCGGCATTCCACTCAAAGAGATTCGCGACGCCTTGGCCACGCTGCCGGCAAAACGCGCGGTCACGGCCAAAGATTGGGGGCGACTCTCGAGGCGCTGGAAAAGCGATCTCGACGATCGCATCGCGCGGCTCACCGAGCTTCGCGATCAGCTCGGCGACTGCATCGGGTGCGGCTGCTTGTCGTTGGATAGCTGCCCGATGCGCAACCCGATGGACGAGCTTGCGAAAAAAGGCCCCGGACCGCGACTGCTTCCGGTTAGGTGAACCTATGGCGGTCAGCGATCGCGCGAAGTGGGTCCTTACTCGCCGTCGCCGGGTAGATTCGACGGAAGTTCACGTTCGAAGAACGACCTTGGCTCTTCCGCAGGAATGGGCTTGAATGGACGCGGCTTTTGGGTAAAATCAAAAACATCGGCGATGCTGGCCGCGCGCCGATCTCCAGCCTGCATCGGCTCGAGTCCCCAGTTATCTTCAACGAACTTCAGAATGCTGCCGAACTCGTATTGAGTGTGAGAGATATGTCCGGGATGGACGTACGGTGAAATGATTAGCAACGGAACGCGGAAACCGAGTTCGCCGTATCCGAACTGGGGCGGGGGCACATGGTCGTAATGGCCGCCCCAATCATCCCACACGACGATGATCGCCGTCGACTTCCATTCGGGGCTCTGCCCGATGGCATTGACCACTTGTGCCACCCACGAGGGTCCGTGATCGCGGCCCCGATACTCATGATCTGAGTCGGGAACCGAAGGTGTCAGCCAGGTGACATCGGCAAATTTTCCCTTAGCGATGTCTTGTAAGATTGCAGTCGACGGCGTAGAAATGTCCGAACCCCAATCGGAGCCATAACGCACGCTTTTGATCGCCTCGAACGCGTTCCACATGTAACCAGCGCCACCCAATTTAAGCTCTCCAGAGTAGTATCGCCAGGAGAGATGTTTGTTATCGAGCTGATCGGCAAGGGTGGCATATGTAAGACAGGGGAATGGTCCGGCCTTGCCTTCAAAGTGATTGTCCTTTGTGATCAGCGATGTGACTGACCCTCGCGGTGCGTCACAACCCCACGCATGGGGTTCTGGAGTGGGCGGTGCCGGCCAGTTGACCAAACTATTTGTTGGGTCGACCCGCTCGCCGCCGGCGACGAGTTCTTGATGCGCCGTGAAGCTTCCGCTGCCCTCGCCTTGGAACATGTGATCAGCGAGCACGTACTGCTGCGCCATGGTCCAGTATGGTTTTATTTGTTTCGGATCAACATACGTGTACGGGCGTTGGCCCGCGCGGCCCGGACCGCCCCAGGGATCCAAATCGAAGCCATCCATGTTCCCGCCGTCATAGGCGGTCGCAAACGACGACCAGCCATTCGACAACGTAACCCCCGAAAGCGGAACTTTTTTCAACGGAATGATCTTGCCGTTATGCAGCTTACCTCTCGTCGCGCCGTCCGCACCCGGATACGTCGCAAAAAAATCGTCGAACGTACGATTCTCTTGAATCACGATCACGACGTGTTTAATGTAGTGTGAGCTCCCAGCCTCGGTTGCGACTGCGCTGGTGGCGCGAGTCTCCGATAACGGCCTCGCCCCCGAAGCTACTGTTAAGGAGCTGCCTGGCACGGAACAAGCGCCTAGTGTCAGAGCTGCCATGTAAAAGAGACAGGTATGGATTCGCCGCAGAATGCAAGGCCTAAAATGCATCATTAGATACTTGCGGACACTCGCGACCGTACCAAAGCCGCGACGACTAGTCCCAACCTCATCGCGGCCCCTTCGACCGCATCATGGTCCAGCCTGCTTGACCGCATGAATTTTAGTTAAATGCATCGTCTAGCGAATTTTCGCGAGCGTCGGTGGTATTTACTGAGCCCGTATTAATGTAGAAGATGTATTGCAGCCGGTTCGGAATGAGGAGGGCGCGCTCTCAGCAGAGGCGATTCCCTGTGTCGACGCGATCAGCACAATTGCAGGGAGAACGTCGTAGACGTGTGGCCATTGTTCGCAGACGTAGGGCGCTGGCCGCGATTGACGCAGAGCATTCGTAATGTCCGCAGATCGGACCGCGGACAGCTGCGCGTGGCGAAAATCTGGTCGGCCAGCTGCAGCCGCCTAATTAATCGGCGCATAAGACGATCTTAACCACGAAGCTACGCGCCCGTATCATAATCATGGCGTGCGACGATCGCTCATCATGCTCGTCAACGCGGCTTTGACGTCGTGTCTTTTGTTCGCCGGCTGCAACCCGCCGCCCACAACTACGCCGGGGGAAGGGGCGTTGGCCTCGATCCCCGAGGTTCGGGCGCACGGCGGTCGCGTGGCGTTCGATCTCGATGCGGCCATCGATCCGGCCACCGGCGCACCCGCGTTCGTGTATCGGGGCGCAGTCGGCGTGGCGCCGACCATACGCGTCGCTCCCGGTGACGAAATCCGCGTGACGGTTCACAACCACCTGCCAAAGGGAACGCAGGCGCCCAACGAGGTGAACCTCCACTTTCACGGCCTCGAAGTTTCGCCGCAAGCCCCTTCGGACGACGCGATGCGGCTGGCGCCGCCGGGCGGCGCGATCGCCTACGACGTGCGGATTCCCCGCAGCCAACCACCGGGGCTGTATTGGTATCACCCGCACGCTCACGGTCAAACCTACTGGCAAATCACCAGCGGCATGGCGGGAGCGCTGGTCGTCGAGGGCCTTCAGCTGCGTATGCCGGCGCTCGCGGATTTACGCGAGCGGATCATCGTCTTGAGAAATATACAGACGCCGGCGGATTACTCGACGATTCCGATTGCGGCTCGACCCGAACCGATTCGCTCCAACGTTCTTGCGGCGCGAAGGCGCGCCGGGCGATTCACGGCGGTGGACGACGACGATGCCGTTGGTGAGCACTGCGCACCGTTGCCAGGCATGACTGTGACGATCAATGGTGCGCCGCGAACCGTCATCGGGATCGACCCCGGCGAGCGCGAGCTGTTTCGGGTCGTCAACGCGTCGGCCGGGCGGTACTTCGACTTGAGCGTCGACGGCGAGAAGCTCGATTTGGTCGCGCTCGACGGCGTACCCCTCGATGCGTTCCCAGGCGCGCCCCCCGTGCAACGAGTGCGCGACATCGTTATTGCGCCGGCGGGCCGGGCCGAGTTCGTCGTCAACGGAGCGGCGCGACCGACCGTTTTGCGCTCGAGCTGTTACGTTACGGGTGACGCCGGCGATCGCGACCCTCCGGTCGTGCTGGCCGATCTGCGCCCCGACGGCAACGCACCGCAAGTAGCGGCGCCAGGTTTGCTGGGCGACGTTCGGGCTCCGGCATCACAAGGCGCCGGCCTTCCGCCCCCGGCGGCATGGCACCGGATCGTTTTTACCGAGAACGCCGGCGGCTTCTTTATTAACGGAAAGAAGTATCGAATGGAAAATCCGCCGGCGATCGTCGCGCGCGCCGGCACGATCGAAAGCTGGACGTTGCTTAATCAGACCGACGAAGTCCACGATTTTCACATCCATCAGGTGCATTTTGCGGTGGAAACGATCGACGGGAAACCCGTCGCGCCGCTTCATTGGGTCGATACGGTGACCGTGCCGCCGAAGCGCTACACACACGTCAGCGCGACCCCGGGCAGCGCCACCCTGCTGATGGATTTCCGAAACCCGATCGTGCGCGGAACGTTCGTGTTTCATTGCCACATCCTCGATCACGAGGACGGGGGCATGATGGCGACGATTCGGGTAATTTGATGACGGCGTCCTTCGACTACGCGCCTACGGCGCTCCGCTCAGGATGACAAGTTGCGTGGCGCAACCGACCAGAACTGTTAAGCAAGGGACAAGGCGCCGCTAAGCTTGAGTTATTGTGCGCCTGGTTGAATTGCGACATGAGCAAACTACAGCGCCTGCGCGGGCTTCGTGCCCTTGCGCCTATTATCATGATTTCATTAGGCCTGTCGGCCTGCAACTCACCGGCGGGTTCGGTGTCGCCGCAAGGCGCGAGCTCGGCCGCGAGCGGCATGTCCGCTTCGGGTAAAGTCGGCAGCCTAAACGACATCCAGCACATCGTGGTCATCTATCAAGAGAACTGGTCGTTCGACTCCCTCTACGGCAAGTTTCCGGGAGCGAACGGCTACGGCCCGGGGATAACCGTAGCCCAGAACGCGTGGAACGGTCCGCCCTTGCAAAACGCTCCTCAGCCGCTGGACAGCAATGGGAATCCCGACAAGCGTTTTCCGGGGACGATTCCGCTCCAGACCTATCTCACTTCCAAGTACGTGCCGGACTACGACAAGACCGGCGACATCATCCATCGGTTCTACCACGAGCAATATCAAATCGATAACGGGCAGATGGATAAGTTCGTCGACTACAGCGATAACGGCGGGCTCGTTCTCAGCGAGTACGACGTCAGGCCGCTGCCCGAAGGAAAGCTTGCGAGCCAGTACACGTTGGCGGACAACTACTTCCACAGCGCCTTCGGCGGATCGTTTCTAAACCATCAGTTTCTGATTTGCGCTTGCGCACCGATGTGGCCGAACGCTCCCTCAAGCTACATTTCCGTGCCGAGCAAGAATCCGGCAAAGCTGAACGACAATCACGTGACGCCCGACGGCCACGTCGTCAATACGTCCTACGCGACGTACCAGCCGCATCCGTCAGGCATTCCGTCTGAGGACCTCGTTCCGCCGTTGACCAATGCGACGATCGGCGATCGGCTCAATGCGGCCCGGGTTAGCTGGAAGTGGTATTCGGGCGGTTGGGATGACGCAATCGCCGGGAATCCTAACCCGCTCTTTCAGTTCCACCATCAGCCCTTCGCGTACTATCAGAACTACGGTGACGGTACGCAACTTCGCGCCGAGCATCTGGCCGACTTAAAGAATTTCAAGAAGGATCTTACCGCCGGAAAACTGCCGTCGGTGGTGTTCATCAAACAAATCGGCGAAGACAACGAACATCCAGGCTATAGCTCGCTGTTGCGCGGTCAAACGGCGACGGCCGAACTCATCAACGAGTTGCGCGGAACGCCCTACTGGAAGAGCACCGTCATCATCGTCACGTACGACGAAAACGGCGGCCGCCGGGATCACATAGCGCCGCCCTCGATCGATCGCTGGGGCCCCGGAACCCGCGTCCCGGCCATCATCGTATCTCCCTTTGCCAAGCGGCACTTCGTCGATCACACGCAGTACGAAACCGCTTCCATTCTCGCGCTCATCGAGCACCGCTTTAACCTCAGACCACTACGGAGCCGCGACGCGAACGCGGATCCATTCTCGAACGCCTTCAACTTCAGTCAGTAGCTTCAGTCAGTAGTGAATCGCTCGACCGCAAGAACCCCGCCAAGCAACTGGCGGGGTTTTTCTTATGTCACATTGCGCCAGCAAAGTGACATGGGTGAGCCGGCGTCCAGCGGGCGGCTGGGCCTGCGGGTCCACGCCGCCGGGAATGCCGGTGAAAGGAAAGACTGAGCATTTCCGCGTTATTGTCGCGTTAGGATTTGATATGACGCGCGAAGCGCAAACGTGTTTACATGAATCTCAATGATCTCCGGCGCACCTCAGGTGCGTTGCGATTGATCGCGATTTGCGTTGCGTTCGCCGCGCTGCTTCAACTGACGTCACTCGGTGCGAGCAATCCCGGCGTCCGCGTCGGACGAGCGCTCGTGCCGACCGGACAGCGGCTCGCTCCGACGGGAACGCAGTTGCACTTCTTCGGCCGCCCGCTCGACGTTGCCGTTTCCCCCGACGGCACCGTCGCCATCAAGAACTCGCATGGGATTCTCTTCGTCGACCGCAATGCCACGCGGATCGTACAGAATTTGCGCTTGCCGCGCGAACCTATGCAATACCCGCTCAATCTCGGCGGGAACGGCTTGACCGGCATCGTTTGGAATCGCAACGGAACGACGGTGTGGTCGGCCGATGGGTTTGGGCTGCTGCGATCGGCGAGCCGAACGAAAGACGGAACCTTCGCTTGGGACCCGGACGTGCAGCTTCCCGGACCTTCAGGCGCGTTTCGATCGGCGACGACGCACGAACTCGATGTTTCGGTTCCGACCGGCGTCGCGTTGAGCGACGACGGAAAAACCGTCTTCGTTGCTCTGAGCCGCAACAACGCGGTCGCGGCGGTCGATACGGCGACGCGCGCGATTCGATATACCGTTCCGGTCGGAGCGGCGCCCTTCGCGGTCGTGACGGCCGGCGATAAGCTCTACGTTTCCAACATGGGCGGCGCCCAACCCGCGCATACCGATACGAGCGCCGATTCGGGCGGCACGCGCATTCGTGTGGACCCGCGCACCGGAATTGCAGAGCCGGGGAGCGTGTCGGTAATCGACTTGGCATCGCGTAGAGAGACCAAGCAGATCGCCGTCGGCGCTCATCCTACGGCGATGGCCTTGTCGCGCGACGGAGCGCAGCTGTTCGTTACGAATGCCGACGGCGATTCGATCGCCGTCATCGATGTCGCAACCGGAGAACCTTCCCGCACCGTCGCCTTGCCATGGCAAGCCGGTTTCGGCGCGTCGCCGAACGCGATCGCCGTGTCGCCGGTTGACGGTAATCTCTACGTTGCGGAAGGCGGCGACAATCGCGTGATGGTTCTCGATTCACAGCGTCTCACCGCAATCGCACAGATTGCAACCGGATGGTATCCCGACGGCGTGGCATTCGCGCCGAACGGAGCAACCTACGTCGTCAGTCTCAAAGGCATCGGAAGCCGCGGCAGGGAGCTTGGCTTCGTGCCCCTTGGCAAAACCGGCGACAACGTTTATGACTATTCCGGTTTGCTACAGTTCCAAGCGCGGTCCGAGCCGTTGACCGCGTCGTCGACGGCCTTCGTTGGACCGTACGTTCCGGCCGCGCCGCGTGCCGGTCAACGCGCGACGCTCAAGCACATCATCTACATCATCAAAGAAAACCATACGTACGACGATTATTTCGGTGATCTGACGCGAGGCAACGGCGACCCGGCTCTGTGCGCGTTCCCGCGGCGCATCACCCCCAACCAGCACGCGCTCGCCGAACGCTTCGGTTTGTTTACGAACTTCTACGTCAACGGGACCATGAGTGGGGACGGACACCAGTGGACCGACGAAGCGATGGCGACGGACTACGTGGAACGCAACACTGCGTCGTGGGCCCGGACTTATCCGAGCGACGGAACCGATCCGCTGGCGTTTGCATCCACGGGGTTCATTTGGCAGCGTGTCCTCGACGCGGGTCTAACGTTTCGCGATTACGGCGAGTTCGTAACGTCAGAGCCAACCTTTAGACCGCACAACGCCACCTGGTCGCAGTTCTATCGCGATCGCGCTCTGGGAACGCATACGGTCAGCTTCAAGAACGACGTGGGCATCGAGGCGCTGGCGAAATACGTCGACCCGGCGTATCCCGGATTCACCCTGCGAATCTCCGATCAGGCGCGCGCCGACGAGTTCTTGCGCGAGTTTCGTGGATTCCAGCGAACGGGCCAGCTGCCGAGCCTCATTTTAATGCAACTCGGAAACGACCACACGGCGGGAACGGCCGCGGGATATCCGGTTCCCGACAGCGCCGTCGCCGACAACGACCTCGCGCTGGGCCGCATCGTCGACGCCGTCTCGCATTCGCGCTACTGGGCGGATACGGCGATCTTCGTGGTCGAAGACGACGCTCAAAACGGGCTCGATCACGTCGACGGACATCGCACCATGGCGCTGGTAATCAGCGCGCATAGCCGACCACATCTCGTGTCGTCACGCTTTTACAACCAGACGAGCATTTTGAAGACGATCGAACTCATTCTCGGGCTACGCCCACTCACTCAGTTTGACGCGAACGCGAATACGATCGTCGAACCGTTCGCTCTGAGCACCGCCGCTCTTCGGCCGTACGTTGCGCTGCCCAGCGCCATCGCGCTCGATCGCCTCAACGCGCGGCCGCAAGCGCTTTCGGGCCAAGCGCGCACCTACGCCGCCGCGTTGCAACATGCGAACTTCGACGCGCCGGACGCGGCGGATCAGCGTCTGCTGTCGGATAGCGTGCGCGATTACGTGCAGCGCCGCCGCGATACGGCTCAGGGCCGGCCGGCCAACGCTCTACGTCAGTGAGGTCGCGCCTTCCCTGGGTTCTGGCCGCCGTCACGTTCGCACTTCACGTACTCGGCGAACCGCACTACGGTTTCTTTCGCGACGAACTGTATTTTATCGTTTCCGGACGGCACCCGGCCTGGGGATACGTCGATCAGCCACCCGTCGTTCCATTGCTTGCAGCGTTATCTCAGCTCTTCGGTCCGTCGCTGGTAGCGATCCGCGCGGTTTCCGCACTCTTTGCGGGAGGCACGGTTTACGTCGCATGCTTGACGGTCATCGACCTGGGCGGCCGGCGTTTTGCACAACTTCTCGCCGGAATATGCGTCATGCTCGGAACGGCCTCGGTCGCACTGAGCACCGACACGCCCACCGGCTTGCTGTCGCCACTGATCGTCCTCTTAGTTCTGCGGATGGTCAAAGGCGGCGACCTGCGCTTATGGCTGTTCGCGGGGGCCGCCGCCGGCGTCTGGGCCGAAACGAAATACAGCGTCGTCTACGTTTTGGCCGCGCTGTTCGGCGGACTGGCGTTGGGTCCCGAGCGCGCGATTTTGAAAAGCCGGTGGTTTCTCTACGGCTGTGCAATCGCCGCCGTGCTCGCGCTTCCCAACGTAACGTGGCAGGCTCTGCACGGGTTCCCGATGATCGAGCTTCTTCGTAACGACGCAGCCGGCAAGAACGTCGTGCTCACTCCGATCGAGTTTATCGAGCGCCAACTCGTGAATAACAACGTCGTACTCTCACTCGTCTGGGTCTGTGGGCTGGTGTTTGCGGCCGTTCGACGAGAACTACGCTGGCTTTTTTGGACATACGTCCTGCTCGTTTCCGTGTTGATCGCCCTGCACGGCAAAGACTACTACGCGGAGCCGATCTATTCGTCGCTGTTCGCTCTCGGCAGCGTCGCCGTCGAAGAGTGGATCGCGCGCACGATCGTTATGCGAAGGGCCATCGTGGCGGGGGCAGTAGTTACCGGCTTGATTACACTTCCGCTTTATCTTCCCATTCTTCCCGCGGAAAGCTACATCGGCTACACCCGTTTCCTCCACCTCGACGTGCCGTCGAGCGAACATCGAAAGGTGGGGAGCTTGCCGCAAGAATACGCGGACATGCACGGTTGGCCGGGGTTGGCCCGGACGGTTGCCGCTGCGTACGACGGCCTGCCGGTCGAAGAGCGATCGCACACGGCAATCCTCACCAGCAACTACGGTGAGGCTGCGGCGATCGATTTTTTTGGAGCGCCATATGGTTTGCCGCCGGCGCTCAGCGGTCACAACCAGTACTTTCTCTGGGGCCCGCGCGGGTATGACGGTGCGGTCGTCATGCGAATCAACGGCAATGCCGCCGTGCTCCGTAAGCGTTGCAGTTCGGTTCGACTGCTTGCAACGTACGCAAACCCCATGGGCATGCCGGACGAAGATGGCATCCCGATCTACTTGTGCACCGGGATCAGACCGAATTTGCAGACCCTTTGGCCGCTTCTAAAACACTACGATTGACGTCCGACGACGCGGCCCAGCACTCGCGAACGTCACGCTCGAGTAATGTTGAACACCAACCCGTACGGATTGCGTAGGTAAAGGCGCGGAAGCGTCGGGTCTTCCTCTACGAGCGTGCAGCCTTTGGCGATGAGACGCGCTTTTTCAGCCACTCTGTCGACTTTGATGATGACGTCTCCGGTGGATTCCATGGTACCTCCCCATATCAAACTCGTAGGGGGTCGTTTCGTTGCGCCGGCTTACGTAGGCGGAGCGTTACCTAGCGTACCTTTGTACGCTTCGCACGCGTAACGAGCGCAGTGGCTGAAGTAGATCGATCGTCCGTCCGGGGTAAAGCGAGGTTCGGTGTTGCGTGCACCGGTCCTCGAAACGAGGCGGACGCCGGTGCCGTCGGACGACATTACGAAGACCTCTTCGTTGGGCGACGCCGAGCTCGGTTCCAGACGGTTCGAGCTGAACGCGATGCTGCGGCCATCCGGCGACCACGACGGCCAGCCGTCGTACGCGGCGTTGTTCGAGAGATTTCGCGGGTGCGACCCGTCGGCATTTGCTACGAAGACCTGCGAGCGATGCGGCGCGAGTTTGCGGCGGTACGCGATTCGAGCGCCGTCCGGGGACCACGAACCGTATGTCGTCTCGCTCGCATTATTGTGGGTGACCGCGCGAGCTCCCGCACCGTCGGGCGAGTGCATCGTCCACAGCTCGTAGACCGATTTCCGGGTTAACGAATTCACGTCGTACATGATGAGTCGGTCGTCGGGCGACCACGTTGGATGCAGATAGTCGAGGCGGCCATCCGAGGTCAGCGCGCGCGGATGACGCCCATCGGCGTCCACAACGTAAATCGCCGAGCGATCGCCGCGAATGGCCACGTAAGCGATCCTCTTACCGTCGTGGGACCATGTTGGCGTATCGTCCGCCGCGTCATCGTACGTAAGTCTGCGCACGAGCTGCCCGGACGACGACGAAACGACGTACAGCTGTTGCTTTCCGGTGCGATTCGACTCAATGACGACTTCTCGGCCGTCGGGTGACGGGAACGGCTCGTCGTTGGTCGCCGGGCGATGCGAATTCGGAACGTGGGTGAACTGCCGAGCCGTCGCGATCGGCCCGAACGCTATCAAAAGCGAAGATAGCACCAAAGTCACGAATCGAACGTTCCACGGCATCTGCGAACCATTCACACGGGTTCAGCCGTAACCTTTTCGACCCGTCAGAAATTACTGTTTGGCGAAAGAATCCGTAGCGAGCTTCAGATCGAACGTCGACTGGAGCGAAGCGCTTCCCTGAGTTTCATATACCGAGTCGTGAATGACATCGGGTACCGAGAGCGTCCGGTCGTAGACAATTTGACCGTCTTCCACGCTATTGCCAACGGTTTGCGTGCGCGACGTGATTTTCGAATGTTTCGCAATCTTCATGGAACCTCCGCTGCCCGCGTCGGTCACCGTGTAATCGGTAACGACGGTGACTTCCTTTCCCTCGTAGTTCCGTTGCCAGTGGTTGTTCGTCGCAGAGACGCTTGGATCGATAAACCCGCGCCCGAGGAAGCTGAGCAGAAGATTCTCGGCGTCGCTCAAAGGGCCATCGGCCTTTGGGCACATCACGTGGCCGTCGCCGTAGACGCTGCACGTGAAGCGCTCGCCGGGCCGCGGTGCAGACTCAAGCATTTCATTGACGATCATGATCAACGCACCATCATTGGTGAATCCGACCATGTCGACGTCGATCGTACCTCGGCGGCCGCCGGCGCCCAACAGCGAACCGACGCCCGAGCCGTTGCCGCCTTCCCCACCATCGCTCATACCACTGCCGTGCCCCTCACCGTTGGTTACGTACTCGACCTGTAGCGCGTACTCCAGATGGCGAAAAGGTTTCGCCGAAGATGGTGATGCCTGCGGCGCAGGTGTCTGCGGCGCAGGCGTTTGCGCCGTCAGCAATACGAAAAAGGCAATACAAAACACGCCCAGCTTAAAAGGCTTCATGTAAACCATCGTTTCAACAAGTGCCGCCGCTCGTCCTCGAATTCACGAGCAAAGCGTCACACGTTTGCAAGCGACGCTAGCGCACGCGAGCGTAAGCAGCGGTCCGTTGCTCGCGCTGCCGTTGCCGTTCGCGCCCGGCGCAAACTCATGTTTGGCGGAAGTCGAGAATGGCAGAGAGGCTAGCGAGCGCTTGGCTGCCGCTCTCTGCCGGGGATGGTCGCCCCCCGTGGCCGGGCTGCGGCGCTCCTACGGACTTCTAGAGGCATTTACGCCAGGCGTCACGCAAAAACGGTACAAGCAAGCCTCCGGAAGGCGCCCGCACACGCGTTCGAAAAAATTGCACGAATAATGTAAGAAACGAAAGGTAGTCGTTCATGAAGAGGTTACTAGCAGCCGCGTTCATCGCCGCCGTCGCGCTGGCGGCGTCACCGGCGCCGGCACAGCAAGCCGGGCTTCCAGCGATCCGCCACCTCGTCTACCGATTTGGTTATAACACTCCAGCGAAGGAAGCCGGAAACGGCACCGGCACGACCACCATAGACATCGAGGGATTGGCGCCCGACGGCGGGCTGACCGTGAAGGCTACCGACGATTGGTGGAATACTGTACGGCCGCGCCAAACCTACACGTGTGAGGTCCACCCCAGCGGCGGCGTCACGTGCGCGCAACCCCCCTATGCGATGTCCCCCATTCAAATCGCCGTCGTTCCGCTTCTTGGACGACACTACTTTAGCGCGTTGTCCGCGGGAGCAGAGTCAACTTGGGAGCAGAAATACGACGTCCGCGCGACGTTCGTCCCGAGTGCCACCTCCGGGTTTGCGGGTCAAGTCTACACGTGGAATTGTGCGTACACGCTGACCGGAAAGGGGACGGCCCCCAGCGATAACCATACCCATCAGGTCAACGTTATTCATTCGACCGGCTCCATGAAACAGACCGGCGGCCGGTACATTAAAGTCAACCAAAAGGCAAATCTGCTTTTCGATCCCAAGCTGCAGATGCCGGTGTACCTCGACGAGGAGTTCAGCTTCGTTCCACAGCTAACCGTCAACAAGTATACGGTTCAGATGAAGCTCATCAGCTTCTCGAAGAACCCGACTTCCTGAAGCACTCCAAAGGCTGACGCCCCCGCAGGCCGCGTTCCGCGACGCGCCTGCGGGTAAGCACGCCTCATAGTGCCCCCTACGCTTGCTGGTGCGGGCGTCGGGTGCTACACTGCAAGCAGCCAACCAGGTGCCGGTCAGGTTCGTGGAAGGGCAATCGTGTTTTTCCACGCTGGACCCTTAAACGGGCTCGGTGCCGTTGTGCTTAAGCGGAGGAAACATGCAGGCACGAAAAGGCGCATCGATTGCCGCCCTTACCGTTATTATGCTTTTCGGCATTTCGCTCTCCGGATGCTCCGGCGCAAGCCAATCGAGTCTCACCCCGGCCAATCCGCCGGCTCAACCAGATGCCCTCGCGCTGAGGCCTCGCAGCACGGGCCACGTACCAATTCGCGAGTTCGCCCTGCCGAACGACGGCAGCGTGCCCTTTAACATCGCTTTGGGTCCGGATGGCAACATGTGGTTCACGGAAATTGCCGGCAATCGCGTCGGCCGGATCACGTTCGGGGGCGCCATCACTGAGTTCGCGTTGCCGCACGCCGGCAGTTCGCCGGTCGACATTGCGGCGGGTCCGGATGGCAATATGTGGTTCACGGAAGGTGCCGGCCGCATCGGCCGGATTACGCCAGCCGGCAAAATCACCGAGTTCTCCAACGGATTGAGTGCGTACAGTTCCCCAAACGGCATTACGGCAGGTACGAATTCCCTGTGGTTCACGGAAGTCGGCGAAGCCCCGTACGGGATCAAGATCGGCAAGATCACGACCGGCGGCACGATCGTCAAGCAGTATTCAATTCCGACTGCATACAACAGCAACCCGCAAAACATCGCGCTCGGTTGGGGCGGCAAACTGTGGATCGCCGAGGCGAATGCCGGCAACGCAATCGGCCGGAGCACGCTTGAAGGTAAGATGACCATCTACACGTCCGGCTTGAGCGGCGGGGCTTATCCGCAAGGCATCACGGCTGGTCCAGACGGCAACGTGTGGTTCACCGAGAGTGGCCGACCCGATCAGATCGGCACAATAACAAGAACCGGTACGATCACCGAGTTCTCGGCCGGCATAAGCAAATGCGGTTGCAACTATAACCTCTACGGCATCGCAGTTGGTCCAGACGGAAACCTGTGGTTCACCGAAACGGCCACCAATAAGATCGCTCGCATTACGACCGCCGGCAAGGTCACCGAGTTCTCCAAGGGCTTGAGCGCCGACAGCGGCCCACTCGGCATCACGGCCGGTCTACGCGGCACGCTCTGGTTCGTCGAAGGCGCGGGCAACCGGATCGGCCGCCTGAAACTGAACGCATTGTAGGGCCGATCACGTCAACCACGCGATTGCAGGGATCGCTTCCCGCTGCGCGCAGACATCTGCGATGCGTGTCGTCAGCTTGTTGCCCAGTTCGACGGAGATCCTGTTTGCAATAGGAGCAGGCGATCAGCTTGTCGGCGTCACCCACGAATGCGACTTCCCTACTGCGGCGCGTGGTCTGCCCAAACTTACGTCTTCACTTCTCCCTACCGATGCCGTGACGCCGGCGCAGATCGATCGTCACGTCCGTGCGAATGTCCACGCCGGTTCCAGCCTCTACGCTCTTGACGAACAGTTACTAGCCGCGCTAAAGCCCGACCTAATCGTCACTCAAGAGTTGTGCGCGGTCTGCGCAGTGTCGTACGAGATCGTGGCGAAAGCCGCAAAGCGCTTGCGCGGCGATCGGCGTATCGTTTCGCTCGAGCCATCCTCACTCGACGACGTCTACGCGAATATCGTCTGGATCGGTGAGTTAGTCGGTGCGCAAGCGGGCGCTCAGAAATTGCTTGCGACGCTGCGCGCTCGCGAGGCGGCGCTGCGTTCGCGTAATGCCGGCCGGGAGCGACCTCGTACGCTCGTGCTCGAATGGACAGACCCCCCGATGAGCGGCGGCCATTGGACGCCCGGTCTGGTTGATTTGGCCGGCGGCGAACCCATCCTCGCGAACCCAGGTGTAAACTCGCAGACGTTGTCTTGGGACGCAATTGCCAATGCCGATCCGGACGTCGCGATCGTCGTACCCTGCGGCTACGACCTCGCTCATTCCTTAGACGCGGCGTGCGCGATCGATCATCCCGCATGGGTAGCGCTCCGGGCGGTTAGATCCGGAAGAGCCTATGCGATGGACGGGAACGCCTACGTGAACCGCCCGGGCCCACGCCTACTAGACAGCGCCGAGATATTCGAGAATGCAATAGCCGGAACCGTCGCCCCTAGCAGTGCGATCCAGCCGGTGTAGAACGAAGTAGATAGCTAGGCGACAAGCCTCGGATCGGTCCAGCACCCGTTTCGTATCGCCCGAACGAGCCCCAATACCAGTTCCGCTTCGCCCGACGCTTTGGAAAGAAGGCCATTTGCGCCCGCGAGATGGCAGTCGCGAGCCCAATTGCATTCCAATATCGCGGTATAAACGATGATGATGCAGCCGGGCAGTACGAAACGCAGACGGCGCAGCATCTCGAGCGGGTCGACGTCGAGGCGGTCGAGATCGACGATCAAAATATCGGGCGCCAGCTTCGCTAGTTCGGGCACGTTGAGGCCGCCTAGCAACGCTAACGCCTCCTCTCCCGCGCGCCCGAGCGCGGCACTGAGAAGTGCGACTCCCTCGAGATCGACGGCGCCTAAGCAGCAGATTCGGGCCATGAGATTAACGCTTTCAGCGGTGAACGACTCGCCGAACGGCGGACGAGCGGAGGCTCCTCGCCCGAAAAAGAATGCCTAAGATATACCGTCGGATGGGGAGCGCCTCCAAGCATAACATCGAGCTGACGGCACGAACATCGTGAAAAAGGACGATAGCACCACGAGCAGCGCGGCGAAGATCATGGTCGACTCCGTTCCGGAGTCTGACCCCGCGTTCCCGATCATCACCGCGATCCTGCGCGTGGTTCCGGCCTCGCGATGGGCGTTTGCCCGCTTGGAAGCCGACGGCGAACTTGGCCGGCTTCTCGGAACGAACCGCGAGGAGCGGTCGCAACTGAAAAACGAATTCACTCGCCAGCGAGCCAAGTCCAAGACGGGTCCGCGCATAGCCGCGACGCTGGGTCCGCTCGGCGATTTTGAAAGCGGCGTCACCCTGTTGTTCGCCGATGCCCACGCAAACTTCGGTATTCTCACGTTGCTGCGGACGCACGAGCTCGGGCCCTTTACTTCGAGCGAAATCAGCATGCTCTCGCTCGCACTCGATACTGCGTCGGAGCAGCTCTCCGCGTTGCGCCTGAACGCACCGCAGGCGAGGTTTCCGGGACCCGAGGCGCCCGTTCGCAGCGACGACGCGCCCGGCATGATCCCCGAAGACTCGGCAGGAGCGTTTTACGTTCTCGACCACGATTTGCAAATCGTCCTTGCATGGTCGGCCGAGGACCAGCGCCGCATCGCGCTGACGGGACTGCGCACTCGCCTCGCCGATCGTTTGCCCACGGTGCTCGAAGAAACGGTACGCGCCCTCATCGCGGGCTGGAGCAGCGACCCCGTCACGCAGGAATCGGGTATCGCGCGCCCCGTTCCGTTCTTAGTCGTCCGCACGCAGCCGATGCAAGGACCGGCCGGGCTTTTTATCGGCGTGCGCGTCGATCGGTATCATCCGCCGAATTCGCTCACGGGTCCCGCCGAGCGCTATCACATCACGCCACGCGAGCTGCAAGTGCTGGCGCTTCTGCTCGACGGCGCGAAACTCGAGGAAATCGGCGAGCAGTTGCACATCACGTCGTCGACCGTTCAAGATCACATAAAGAGCATGGTCGACAAGACCGAGAGCCGAAATCGGACCGAACTTATCGCGCGCGTGCTCGGGTGGGAGAGCGCTTCGGAAGAGGCGCCGGCGTAAACCGTGCTTTCCGCTATGCTCTTTTCTCGCGTTTAACTGTACGCTTAGTGCATCCAAAGGAGCATTAATGCGTATTTTTCGATTCCTGCTACCACTTTTGATCGCGCTAGCCGCCATCGGCGTTCCGGCGACAGCAAGCGCTCAAGTGTATGTGAGCTTTATGGCACCCCCACTGCTGCCGCAGTACCAACAGCCGCAGCTTTCTAACCAAAACTACATCTGGACACCCGGCTATTGGGCCATGGGTCAAAGCGGATACTATTGGGTTCAAGGGAGTTGGCAGCAGCCTCCGCAGGCCGGCCTTCTCTACACCCCGGGATACTGGGGCTACAATCAAGACCAAAACCAATACAACTACAACCAAGGATATTGGGGCCAGCAAGTTGGCTACTACGGCGGAATCAACTACGGTTACGGCTATTCCGGCAACGGGTATTACGGCGGTAACTGGCAGGGCAACATGTTCCGCTACAACACGGCCGTATCGATGGTGAACCCCAACGTCATCAGAAACGTCTACGTCGATAGAACGGTCATCGTTCGCAGAGTCAACCACGTCAGCTACAACGGTGGACGCGGCGGCGTGATCATGCACCCCGACGCGCGGCAACTAGCGTACGCCAACCAGCGACACTACGCCATCACCCCCGCGCAACGGCTGCACGTCGAAAATGCTGCAAGGAATCGCAACAACCTCGAAACCGTAAACCACGGCAGGCCCGTCGTCGTTCACAACTCGACGACGGTCGTTAAGCCGGAGAATGCGGTAAAGCCGCATTACGCCGCGAAGCCGCAGAACGCCGCGAAGCTGCAGAACGCCGCGAAGCCGCAGAATGCCGCCAAGCCGCAGAATGCCGCCAAGCCGCAGAATGCCGCGAACCCGCAGAACGCCGCGAAGCCGCAGAACGCTTCAAAGCCGGCGAACGGTTCAAAGCAGGATTCCGGCAAAAAGCCGCCTGCCTAACAAACGCCTTCACGCAACACAAAGGACGCGGTCTCAAGACCGCGTCCTTCTATTTTTCGGACGCTTCCAGGCGATCGGCTTATGGGGGCTACGCAGCATCGACGCACGGAAAACTCCGCAGCGGATTGCAGGCCTGATTCTTCGTCACGGACGAAGATATTGCGAACGTTCGCGTGCCGGACGATTAGCCCGGCGGCGCGTGGCGACGTGCCCATTCAGGCAGCTTCGTGAGCGCCCGGCCGAACTCGCTTTCCAGTCCGGCGATGTCGGCGCTGTAACCGACGCGGTCAAACCACTCCAGCATCACGGCGGTATCGGTGCTGTACTGTCGGACCTGTTCGATTGGCGTCTGCGCGAATGTTATCGTCCGCCCTAGCGCCTCCGTCAAAATCTTTGCCGCCTCCGGCACCGTTCGATCGTCACCGGCGAGATCGATTTCGCGGCGGTTCAAGGCGGAAGCGTCGGAGAACGCGCGCGCGCCGAACCAGCCGATGTCATCCACCGCAATCATCTGCACCATCGTCGTAGGCTTGAGCGCCAAGGCCAACGTGGAGCCCTGTAGGCTGAACGGCGCCACCAGATTCTCCATAAAGAATACCGGACGCAGGATCACATGCGACGGGAAACTGAGATCCCGCACGGTTTCCTCGATGCGCCACTTGCTGTCGAAGTGCGGGATGCCTGTTTTCTTGTCCGCCGATCCCACGGACGTATAGACAAAGTGTTTGACACCGGCTTCGCGGGCGAGCGTCGCGAGACGCTTGCCTTGAATTTCTTCTCGCGCAGGGCCCGCCTCTTGTGCGCTCTGCACGCTGAAGACGCCCCATGCACCGGCTAACGCTTGGCGTAAGGTCGCCTCGTCATCGAGATCGCCTTTGACGAGTTCGATGCCCTGGGCTGCTAATGCCGCCGCGCGCTCGCTGTCCGGCGTTCGCGTCAGGCCGCGTAGATGGAACCCTGTCCCTCGAAGCGCCTGAGCGACAGCTCCGCCCTGGTGGCCCGTCACTCCGGTGACGAGAATCGTTCGATCGCTTGTCATAGCTGTCCTCACAGTCTAGGCCACACGGAGCACGATCTTGCCGTGTGACTTGTGTCTTGCCGCTTCCGGCGATGATATCCCATGAACTCGTGGCAGGCTCTCTGCGATGTCTTTCCAGGCGTGGGCTACATCTTGAAACGCGTACACCGTCGCGACGTCTGGTAGTATCGTCCCACCCTCCAACAGTTCTCCGATTCTGCCGAGCATGTCACCCGATGGATCGAGCCTCATCAATCATGCCCGACACCCGGTGCGCCGCGGCCTCTTCTTGTTATCCACGGCGGGTCGATTGGAAGTATCTCTTTTAAGGTTCCGGACGCTTCAACGAGATCCAAGTGATTGACAGTGGTGCTTCTAACCTTGACCAAGACCTCGTCGCGCGCAATCGTTGGCGCCGGTATCTCGTCAAACACCAATTGCCCGCCGTATTTCAACAGCCTGATAGCTCTCATGCGAGTCCCTAGGAGGACAATGCTCTTCATGCTTACCTCCTAGATTAATCGTCAGGTTATAGGCTTCCGACGGCGCTTCGACTTGAACGAATGAGGCGCTAGTTGTTAGTGGATCTGCGGTTGAGTGTAGTGGACAGATCACCGCACTCACGGTCCGGCTCGGTCAGCGGCAAATGCCCCGGCCCCGCTTGCGGGCAATTGGCGCTCGTGGGGTGCAGCACCTCGCAGGAGAGCCACCAGAGCCGACGTCGGAGGATCTAACTCATCTCCCAAGGCGACAAGCGAGCGATGAGGAACGAGTGCAGTGGCTCGATGGAACCAAAGAGCGGGTTACGGCGCTGATCAACCATCGCACGGAATACGGTATCTATCCCGTGCCGCCGCATCAAATTCGACTCCTGTTGGCGCTACCAACATTTGTGTTTAAATACCGTCGGTTCTTAATTTACCGGGAGCGGTAGTACTGCCGTAACGAAATGTTGACCTAGCGGCGGGCGCGCGAATTTACGTGGATCGTTCTAGGCATCGTCTTTTCGACGCCTCCTCGACCGCTTGCTCCTCGGTCATCGTTGCACCTTCGGCCATGAAGCTCGCCATCGCATCGGCGCCGATGGCCTCGCGCAGACCGGCGACGGCTCGATCGTATCCCTGCTCGTAGATGTACATTCTCGCCGATCCTATCGCTTGGAGTCGAGCGTCGACGAAACCCAAGATCCGCGCGGCTTGGGTGTATGCATTGAGCGCGCCTTCGTGGGAGATTTGAGGACGTAAGGCCGCGATCGCTCCGAGGTGTTGGAGTGTCCAGGCGACGAGGACGTCTTGCTGTTGCTCCCGTGCAAGGGCTAGTGCTTCGCATGCCCGCTCCTCGGCGTCATCATACCGGCCCAACGCGATGAGATACATTGCCAGGCTGCTGAGAACGGAGGCGACAAAGCGCTGATTGTTGACCGCTCGGAAGGTAGCTAGCGCGCCCGAGGCAAGTTGAAATGCCAGCTCGGCGTTGCCCGCGCGAAACTCACACTCGCCAAGGTCGTCGCGCGCTAATGCAGCGCCCAGACCTGCACCGAGGGCCTGATAAATCGGCACGGCTTCGGCGACGTAGTCGCGAGCCGTGTCGCAGTCGCCTTCGACGGAGCTGGCATACCCAAGGTTGCGTAGGACGCAAGCGATAAGCCGGCGATTGCCCAAAGCACGAGCGGACGCTAGCGCTTGTCGTAAGAACGTTTTGGCCTCTACGACGCGCCCCAAAGACACGAGCGCCTGACCAGCGAGATCCTGCGTACGGGCGACGCCAAGCGGATCGCCCACGGCGCGAAAGCGCTCGATGGCGCGCTCGCTGCTCGAAAGCTGTACTTTGTACGCGCGATGCTGCATTGCGATGATCCCATCCGCGTACCCGAGTCTCGCGAGCACGTGTGTTGGCGTTTTTTCGTCGGCCAGCTCGAACGCCGAGGCAACGTAGCGTTGACCCTCCTGCGGTGCGAAGTATGCCCAAACAACGTGCAGAGCCCCGACGAGTGCTTGCCCCGAGACGACATCGTTCCGATCCGTGACTGCCCATTGCAGTGCCGCCCGCCAGTTGTCCAGCTCGTCCTGAGCGAGCGCGCGCCAGATCACGTCCGGTTCGGTATCGCATGCGCGCTCGAGTCGCTCGGCCAGTTCCAGGCACGCCAAAGCATGACGGCGTGCCACAGCGTCGGCTTCACCCCGCGCCGCCAGCTTCTCGCGTGCATACTCCCGGAATGACTCCAAAAGCGAATAGCGGGCCTCGCCGGCGTCGAAATCGGCCACCAAGAGCGACTTGTCCACCAGCGACGAGAGCAGTTCTATGACGTCGGCCTCCGCAACGTCGTCGCTCGCGCAAACGGCGTTCGCGGTTGCCAGCGTACATCCGCCGGCAAACACCGAGAGCCGGTCGAACATACGCTGCTCGCGTGCCGCGAGCAAATCGTAACTCCAATCGATTGCCGCGCGCATCGTTCGCTGACGCGGCAGGGCGGTGCGTTCGCCTCCGGTGAGAATGCTAAAGCGATGGTCGAGCATCTTCAGAATGACTTGAATCGGAAACGTGTTGACTCGTGCGGCGCAAAGTTCAATCGCGAGCGGGATGCCGTCTAAGTTTCGGCAGATCTCTGCAACGGCCGACGCATTCTCGTCGGTCAGCGTGAAGCGATGGTCGATGGCGCGCGCGCGATCCCTAAAAAGCACGATCGCCCCGAATGAGAGCGCCTCCGCCGCGCTGAGCGGGCGAATCGCCTCCCGCGCCGGAACGCTCAAAGGCGGCAACCGGTAGGTGCGCTCGCCCGCGGTTCGAAGCGGTTCGCGGCTCGTTACGAGGATCCGAAGGCTCCGGCAGCCGACCAATAGCGCGGCCACGACGATTGCTGCCTCCGTAACGACGTGCTCGCAGTTGTCGAGGATCAGCAGGAGCGTCTTGTTCCTGAGGTATGTCGTCAGCGTCTCAAGCAGCGGCCGATTCGGCACTTCTTGCACGCCTAGCGTCGACGCGATCGCGGCAACCACTAATCCAGGATCGCCAACGGGCGCGAGTGCGACGAAGCTAACGGAAATCTCGGCGCTTTCAGTAAGCGTGGCTCCAACCTGCAACGCCATCTGAGTTTTTCCAATGCCTCCGGCGCCTGCGAGCGTGACGAGCCGATGCTCGCGGACAAGTCGTGCGACCTCGTCGAGCTCTACGTCGCGCCCAACGAAGCTCGTCAGACAGAGCGGCAGGTTTGAGACGCCGGTACCGTACCAAGGACCCGCGGCGACCGCTTCGCCGTCTCCACGGCGCAGCGCTCTCGACGGCGCGGCGGCCGCTTCGAACTCGACGCGTTGTTCGTCATTGAGCGCTAGCGCGCTCACCAAAAGCGCGAGCGTTTCGCGTTGCGGCGTGCGCCGATACCCCCGTTCGAGCGCACCGACGCCGTTCGTGCTCATGCGGGCGCGTTCGGCGAGCGCTTCTTGCGAGAGTTCGGCGGCGAGCCGGTAGCGCCGCAAGAGCGTTCCGAAATCCGGAGGAGTCGCTACTCGCCCTTCGTTTTCCACGGTATCAGGAACTTCGCGCCGCGTTGCCCGCCAACCTTAGCTGCATAAGCGCTTAACGAATCGATTTATCTTGAGATCGCCGTGCCGAACGGATGGGCGAAAGGGATGGAATGGTTGTTATTTGTGGGTACGCCACCAGCTGGGTACGCCCACCGGTTCACACTGGTCGCAGCGTAGCCGCAGGGGGACTCGTCATCGCCTCCGGCGAGATACGTCACGCCGCCGGACTCGTAGATCACGCCCTGAGCCATATCGCAGATCACGTGGCCGTTGTAGGCTTCGAGCTTCGTTTTGCCGGTAATCGTTCCGGTTGACCCGGAAATCGACAGGTGGTAGACGCAGGTAGTCCTCGGACTCCCGCATCGTCGATCGCCGACGGCGAGGTAATGATCGTCCTCGTCCCATTGGAGCATCCCCGGGAGGTGTATGGTGCCACCGGTAACGGTGATCCCGGTGATCTTGTTGCTCCCGGCCCGGAGCTCCGCTAGCACGAATGTTCCGGTTTTCGTTTGTCCGTCGATGTAGAGGCTGCCTGGGCCATAGGATTCGCCGAGCACCGTGGACATCGACGCAAAGTCGTAGGATGGCCCCGGTTTGGTCATGCCCGGACCATATTTTTCGGTTTCGCCCGGGCCGCTAAAGTTACGACGGTTCGCTACCGCCAGATCGTGGCTGCGGTGGGAGCCTCGGTCGACGGAGCATGCAAACGGGAAACCGTTAGCATCGTTCAACGTCGCGATGAGCGCACCGGTATGCGAGTACTTGAACATCTGCTGCGTTCCGTGGTTGGCCACCCAGACGTTGCCGTTGCCGTCGTCGCATAAGCCGCGTGGCTCATTGAGGCCCGTCATCGTCCCCTTGAGGACGAGGTCGGGAAGCGAGAAGACCCCAAGCACGCTGGCCTGGGAATCTGAAACGAAGAGACGGCCTGGTTCCGACGCAGCGAGCGCCGCCGATTTTAAGCCTCCGATGGCGCAAACCGCGCAAATGCCTGCGAACGCCAAAGATCCGACCGCGTAAGACGCCGACCGCAGGGTGCTCATGTAATTGCTCCTTTCGCCCAGGGGATGGCCGAAGTTCAGGCCTGGTAAGGCTACGGGAAAGCGGCTGATCGCCCGGCACTTTACATACGACAAAAGTCATGTGTTTTCCCGCTGTGAGGGTGTCCTTTCGCGCCGCGACGACGGCCGCGCGCCGGGACATGTGCGGCGCCACCGGGCCGTTCGAGCATAGCTGCAAGGGGGTTCGGCATACTCGTCGCCACGCGATCCAGTTCGCGCTCATTTGGGTGCGTTCGGCCACCGCCTCTTTGCGAAATCCCAACGGCGAGCCGATAACCCGGAAGCTGCGTTCTGAAGGGCGGAGAGCCTGAAGTTCTTGCTCTCCTTCCACTTTCTGCCCGTTTTCGCCGACATGGAGCGAGCATCCTCAAGCGGCGGCAGCGGCGCCAAGCGTCGACCTTGCGGGCCGTTTGTGCGTGTCGTGAGGCTCGTTAGTGGACCCCTGTGTGGCGGTGTACGCAGATGTGCAGGTCGTTTGTGAATGTTGTGCGTTACGCCGCGCTCAGCCCCACGCTAGATTGTCCGGTGTCATCACTTCACTTAACGGAGCACACCGGAACAAATGAAACTCGTAAACTCCTTTTTCGCATTGTCGTTAGCAGCTTGTAGTTCGGGAGCGACATCGTACCTTCCGACTAAGAGTACGACGGGTGCCGTGGCACCGTCTTACAATACGGCGTCAGCTCAAAAATACAGTACGGCTTCAACGCAAAAATACATCTACGTTGGCGACGCCAAAAACGAACAGCTTTTAGTCTATCCGGAGGGCGTTTTAAACCCCTCGCCCATTCGAACGATTCCACTCGGGGACGTTCCGCAAGGCGTCGCCGTCGACGGCAACGGCCACGTATTCGTCGCCCTGCTAAATACTTCAACGATCGACGTTTTTTCTCACGGGGCGACATCGCTCGTGCGTACCATTACTAATGGCCTCTACAAACCTCAAGGCCTGGCAGTGGACGAGCGAAACTGGCTTTACGTTGCAAGCCACTGCGAAACCGCGTGCAAATCCGGGTACGTCGCAGAATTCAAACCCGATTCCGACACCGTGACCGCTCAAATAAACGCTCCGGAGAATTTCGCGATCGAAGGTGTCGCGGTGCATAATCGCGTTGTGTTCATCGATATGTACGATTCAGCGGGAGGGTTTGCCCAAGAGTACGTCGCCGGTCAGCCAACGGGGAATCCCATCGGACTAGCGGCTTGTTCCGGGTTAGCGCTTGACAATGCCGGGAACCTCTACGCGGCAAACGCCGCCACGCTCAGTGTCTACGCTCCGCCCAGCTACAAACCGATAAAAGACACGTACTACGGGGCCAGCATTCGCTTCATCGGGCGCGGAAACGATGGCACCATCTACGTCCCCTTCACCGGTACGCCATCGCCGTCGGTCGTCGTCTTGCCTGCGGGCAGTCAGTCGTCGTACGCTATTACGGCTGGTCTGGCCAATGCGGCTCCGTTAGGAGTTGGCGCCGACTGATTGAGTCCAGCCGAGCTTCTTCAACGCCGCAAGGGCGCGGTTGATCGAGACGTCATCGATCGCGCCCTCGACGAGCATCGCAAAGTGGCCCATTTTGCGCCGCGCAAAGGCGTGACGCAAAACGTGTAGACCTTGTGATCACACACCACGGCTCTGCTATAGAACTCAGCGCGAACGGACGGGTTGTAAGAAACGGGCGTTCTGACGCAACCATTCGTCCAGCGCACTTCCGGCGCACTGAGGTAGAGCTCCGCCCCGAGCACGACTTCGAGATCGCGAGGCCATCGTAACCTAGACGCCTCGCTCGCTTTGCAGCCGCGAGCTCCTTGCTTCGAAGAGCCTTAAATCGCGCCCAGTGTCAGGGGCCTCGTTTTGAAACGCCTTATCTCCTTTTTCCGAGTAACCGTGCCCTCGGTTTTCGATGACGCATTACCTAGCGGATCGGAGCTGACCGACTTGCCGTGCGAGGGAGCATGTCGTTTCAGAAAGCGCTACAAAGGGGCTACACGGCATCGCCGCACAGAAAAACTCCCCCGCAAATGCATCGATTTACGAGGGAGTAGATGGCTCCGGATGCTGGACTCGAACCAGCGACCCGCTGATTAACAGTCAGCTGCTCTACCAACTGAGCTAATCCGGAACGAGGGACCGACTTGCGGGATTTTACCCCGAGGCCGAAGGGGCCCGCAACGCAGTGGGCGATTTTTGATATCTTTCTCTTAAGTTTTTAGTTGACAAACCCATCCGGCGGGAGTAGGCTAGGCCTATCAACTAAAACCTTAAGAGTCCTGGAGGTCCCCCAAAATGGTACGGTTCGGTCTCAGTTTCGTCGCCGCCAGCATAATCGCGTTTTGCGGCTATTCGGCGCTCGGAGCCGCCGCCAACGCCTCCGATCCCGGCATGAAGGTCATCGCCGTGGTGACCGCCCACGCGCATCGGTCATCCGTCTCCACGCTCCGCGATCGGGTCAAAACGCCCGTCGTCCAATAGCCCTTACTAGGGCTGTGACGACTGGCGGCGGACGGTGACCGTCTGACTAAGCTGGACGGTCGCGTTGGCTCCGGGTGGAATGCTGAAGTTCGTCTTGTTGTTCGCCCCGAGCATCGCGCCGCTGATCAAACCGACCGCCCCGCCGCCGCTCGTGTGGAAGATCGTTTGACCGATCGCGTTGCCGATCAACATGCCAGCAAGCGCCCCGATGGCCGCTTTCCCAGCCGTTCCTGCCGTGCTCTTGTTGGCGGCAACGCTGGTCACGCTTCCTAAAATGTTCGCGGTGCTGCCGCCATCGAGCCGCAGGTACTCCGGAACGATGACGATCTCGGGATTGCGACCCTGGCCTGCAGGCTGAACCTTCGTCACTACGCCGCTAATCGTTGACCCTTGAAACGCGGGATTTCCGCTGGGATACGGCGGGATCACGGTCATCGTGAACACGTCACCCACGTGGGCCGAACCGGAGTCGAGGCCTTGGTTGAGTCGCGCATTGAGTACCGTGCCGTTATATAGCGTGATGCTTTCGGCTGCCGATGCGAGCGCTGCCGTTACGGCGAGCGCCGCGATCATCGCCAGCATGCCGAGCCGATTTCGAATTCTCATGTCTACGTCATTCCCCGTTGGTGGTCTCCCGACCAACGCATTATGGCGTGGTCAGGTCACTCGTTAGCGCAATAGTAACCGGGGCGCCGGGCGGAATAACGATATTCTCATTAGATTTCTGAGCGTACACGTAGCCGCTAGTGTTGCCGGCAGGCGGCGGCGACACCGATGGGGCGGCATCCCGGCGGAAATGCATTTGCCACGCAATCGGTCCGGGCGTAACGGTCCCGTTGGGCATAGGAGGGAGCGAGAACTTGACTGCCTCCTGACGGACGGCCGCCGTGTTGGTTTGTGTTACGTTCTTGCTCACGATGTTGGCGTGAATAGAGCTACGGGCGCCGTTCTTGAACTGAATGTAGTCGAGAATGAAGCCGATTCGGGCGCGCGTCATTCCGCCGGGACCCGCCACGTCGGTGACGTGACCGTGGATCGCCGCGCCGGTTAATCCGGGCTGCGCCGGATCGTCGACGTGTAGTTTGAAGTCGGTGCCGACTTTGAGCGTCGCCGAGTTCACACCTTTGCCCAGCACGCAAAGGATTTTGGTACCGCTCGGGATCGTTGCCGCCCGAGCCACCACGAACGTTGCCGCCAGCGCGCACGTAACCGCGGCGGCTTTGATTAGCGCCGGCGCCATCGTCTTCTTCAACATCGCTCCTCCTCTTATACTAGGTTGCAAAGTTGGGAACGCGCAGCGCCTCGCCGGTAAACCCAGTCGCTTTGCGAAGCGCTTCGACGCGATTGAGCCGCTCCCACGGAAGGTCTAAGTCGGGGCGTCCGAAGTGGCCGTACGAGGCCGTTTGGCGATAGATCGGGCGGCGCAGATTCAAGTGATGGATGATCGCGGCAGGCCGCAGGTCGAATACGTCGAGCACCGCTTTGGCAATTTGTTCCTCGTCGATTTTCGCCGTGCCGAAAGTTTCGACGAAGAGATTCATCGGGTGCGCGACGCCGATGGCGTAGGCGACCTGAATCTCGCAGCGATCGGCCAGTCCGGCGGCGACGACGTTCTTAGCCACCCAGCGCGCGGCGTATGCGGCCGACCGGTCCACCTTCGTCGGATCCTTCCCGGAGAACGCGCCACCGCCGTGGCGGGCCATTCCGCCGTAAGTATCGGCGATGATCTTCCGTCCGGTTAAACCCGCGTCGCCTTTGGGACCGCCGATGACGAAACGTCCGGTGGGATTGACGTAGATGCGCGTGTTTCGGTCGCGCAACGATCGCGGAATCACGTGATCGATCACCTTCTCGGTGACTTCGTTTCGAATCACTTCGAGGGCGATGTCGGGATCGTGCTGCGTCGAGATGACGACCGCCTCGATACGAACCGGGCGATCGCCGTCATACTCGACGGTTACTTGCGACTTGCCGTCAGGCCGCAGGTAGGGAATGTCGCCGTTCTTTCGAGCCGCGGCCAAGTGGCGCGCGAGATTGTGCGCGAGAACGATCGGCAGCGGCATCAGCTCGTCGGTTTCGCGACACGCGAATCCGAACATCATGCCTTGGTCGCCGGCACCGGTTCGCTCGAACTCGTCGTCCTCGCCGCCTTTGGCTTCGAGCGACTTATCGACGCCCATCGCGATGTCGGCAGACTGCTCGTCGATCGAAATGCTCACGCCGCAGGTATCCGCGTCGAAGCCGACCGCCGATTTCGTATACCCGATGTCCCGAATCACTTCGCGCACGATCCGCGGAATGTCGATGTACGTCTTGGTCGTGACTTCACCGGCAAGATGGATCTGGCCGGTAATCGCAAACGTCTCGACCGCGACGCGCGACTGCGGATCCTCTCGGAGAAGCGCATCGAGCACGGCATCCGAAATCTGGTCCGCGACCTTGTCGGGATGGCCTTCGGTCACGGACTCGCTGGTGAAAAACCGGCGGTATGCCACTCTACGTGCCCTCCGACCACGAGGCCATGTACTTCACTTGCTCCGGCGTCAAAACGTCGATGTCGACGCCCATGGACGATAGCTTCAGCGTCGCCACTTCTTCGTCGATCTCGACGGGAACGTCATAAACTTTCTTTTCGAGAGCTGCGTGATTCTGCGCGAGATACGCCGCGCACATCGCCTGGTTGGAGAACGACATATCCATGACGGCTGCCGGATGGCCTTCGCCGGCCGATAGATTCACCAGACGGCCGTCGGCGAGAATGCAGACCTTGCGGCCGTCGTGCAGCTCGTATTGCTCGACGAAGGTGCGCGGAGTGCTGGCCCCGACGCTGATGCGCTTAATGCCGTCCAGATCGAGCTCGTCGTTGAAGTGGCCCGAGTTGCAGACGATCGCGCCGTCCTTCATGAGCTTGAAATGCTCTTCGCGAATTACGTGATAGTTGCCGGTAACCGTCACGAACACATCGCCGAGCTTGGCGGCGTCGACGATCGGCATCACCCGGTAGCCGTCCATTTGCGCCTCGATGGCTTTGCGTGGATCGACTTCGGTGACGATGACGTGCCCACCCATGCCGGATGCGCGCGACGCGATCCCGCGTCCGCACCAACCATATCCAACGACCACGATCGTGCGTCCCGCGATCAGGACGTTGGTCGCGCGAATGATGCCGTCGAGCGTCGACTGACCCGTGCCGTACCGGTTGTCGAACATATGCTTGGTGAGGGCGTTGTTGACCGCCACCACCGGATAAGGCAGTACGCCTTCCTTTTGCATGGCCTTCAGACGGATGACGCCGGTGGTCGTTTCCTCACAGCCGCCGATCATGTGCGCGAGCAGCGCCGGATGTTTCGTATAGATGGTCGTGACGAGGTCGCAACCATCGTCCATCGACATCTGCGGCTTGGTAGCCACGACCGATTCGATGTGCGAATAGTAGGTGTCGTTGTCTTCGCCCTTGATCGCGAACGTCGGAATGCCGTACTCGCAGAGTGCCGCCGCCACGTCGTCTTGCGTCGAAAGGGGATTGCTCGCGCACAGCGCGAGCTCGGCGCCGCCGGCTTGGAGCGCGAGCATCAGATTCGCCGTTTCCGTCGTGACGTGCAGGCACGCGCCGATGCGCATGCCCTTCAGCGGCTTCTCGATCTCGAAGCGATCGCGTATCTGGGCCAGCACCGGCATGTACGCGGCAGCCCACGCAATACGCGATCGGCCGGCTTCGGCTAGGCTGCGATCCTTGACGTCACCGGCGGTTCGATCCAAAACAGGCACTCGCTTTTTCCTCTCGTGGGATGGGCAGGGCGTTGCTTAGCGGTCCTCATCCTTCGGCGGCCGTGGTGCCGGGTCCGCCGGCGAGGTCTCCACCGAAGGCGCAACGCGGTGCCCGGCTAACTGACCGAACGTGGAAACCATCGATCTGTATCTGCACAACCTCGCGTCCGCCGAGCCGGTTCCAGGCGGAGGCAGCGCCGCGGCCATCGTTGCGTCGATCGGTGCGGCATTAGTCGCAATGGTCGCGCGCATTTGCGAGCGCAATCCGAGTTATGCCGAGCACGCCGGCGCGTTGCGCCAGATCGTTGCCGACGGCGACGGCCTGCGATTGCGGCTCGCGACCGCGCGCGACCGGGACGAACGCGCCTTCGGCCGCGTCGTTGCGGCGCAAGCGCTGCCCAAGGAAACGCCGGAACAAACGACCGCACGCCGTGAGGCGCTAGAAACGGCGTTACATGCGGCGGCGCAAGAACCGCTCGAGACCGCGGCGCTCGCGCTCGACGTCGTTCGCCTCGCCGATCGCCTCTTGCAGATTCCGAACCGCAACCTCGCCAGCGATGTGGGGTGCGCGGCCGAGTTCGGCGCTGCCGCGCTGGCCGCATGCGCGCTTAACGTGCGCGTCAATCATCGCTTCATGCGCGATGAATCGGCGATCGCCGATCAAGCCTCGAAACTCGTCCGGTACGAAAGCGACGGGGACAACGCCGTTGGTCGCGTGCGCGCGGCCGTCGCCGCCGCCCTCGCGCGTTAGATCGCGTTGTACGTCGCTCCCGCCATCGCGCCGAGAATTTGACCGGCAACCGTGCCCGTATCTTCGTCGTGCGGTCCTTTGAACGCGCTAATGTAAAACGCGAAAGCGACATGGCGGCCGGCGCGCGTGGTGATGTAGCCGGCTAGGCCTTTTTCGATGACGCTGCCGCCGCCGAGAAAGTTCTCGCTGTCGTCGGTACCGGTCTTGGCGAACACCTTTCCGCGCGCCGACGAGTGTTTTTGGATGTTGGCCAGCGTGCCGTCGACGCCCATGATCGGCAAGCCGCGCAACAGGAACGGATACCAGACTTGCGTACGAGCCCACGCCAGATAGCGCACCATGAAATCGGCGGTGAAAAACGCGCTGCTGCCCTCGCCGTCTTCCTGAGCTGCCTCTTGGAGGTTCAGCCCGGCTCGACGCAACAGCTGCGCTTCCAACGCGAAACCCGCGCGAAGATAGTCGTTCTTGGCATGAGCGAGATACACCGCCCAAAGGTAAGGCATCAGCGCGGCGTGCAGATTGTCGCTGACCTTCAACGTGATGTAGGCGTCTTCGGAAAGCGGCGGTGAGACGTGCTGCGCGACGAGATTCGCCGGGACGAACGCCTGCTGCGCCGCGATGCCGGATGGCGCGGCGCTCGCGGGCGACGACACGGCGACGCCCGCTTCCCGCAGCGCGAGCGTGAACGCGTCTTGCGCGAACCGTTTCGGATCGGGAACTCGATAGGCATAGAGCACGCTCGGACCGATCGGCTGGGAGCCGGTAACGGTCACCGTATGCCGGCCGTTCGCATCGGCTACATCATGGCTCATGTCTACGGTCGCGTCGCTTTTTAGGGCGCCCGTCGTCGTCTTATTTACAAACGTCACGTATGCCGTCCGCGGGGAAGCCGTCAAGGTGGCGGCGCCCCCCGCGCTACTCGCCGGCGTCACGGTGACGTCGATCACGTTGTCGTTGACGACGATCGGCGAGACGGTGACGCCCGTTCCCGATTCCGCACCTTGATCGGGAAGGAGCGAACCGTCGACTAGCACCCGGCCGTCGATTGCCGTTACCCCGGCTTTAGAAACTTGAGCGGCGAGGTCGCGCAACACTGCGAGCGGATCGCCCGGCACGGCTCTGGTTTCGGCCGAGCCGTCGTAGGCGTGATCCTCGTCTTCAAACGCTAGCGTACCATCGCTGCGGATACGCTGCGACAGGTTAGGATCGCCGCCGGCGACGAGCACCAGATCGCCGTGCACGACGCCGCGCGCGTCGATCGGTCCGGTGCGATACACCGGCGTCGTCCAGCGAAAGCCAGGCCCGAGCAGCGCTAAACTGGTGCCCTCGGTCAAGAGCTTCGTGGTGGACGCGGCGACCATCAGCTTTGCGGCGTTGCGTGCGAACAGCACGCGATGCGCGTCGAGATCGTAGACCTCCGCGGCAACGATCGAGTGCTTCAGGCGGGGCGTTCGCGTAGGCGCGTCGATCGCCAGGGCGAGTGCCGCCGCCGCGATCACGCGAAGACTTCGACGAGTTCGAGGAACGGTGCGACGTCGGCCTCGTCGACCTCCATCCCGACGCCTTGGGTGTGATAGCGAATGTCGTGAAAGTCCATCCCGGCAGTCATCACTAAACCGTATTCCTGCGCCTTGGCGCGAAACTCCGCGACGTCGCTCGGCTCGTGCAACGGATAGAAGACTTCGAGACCCTTCAAGCCGTGATGTGCGAGCTCGTCGATCAGGATGCGATCGCGCAAGCGTCCCGGATGTGCCAGCACCGGAATTCCCCGACCGCCGTAATCGTCTCGATGGCTCGTTGCGGCGTCGTGTAAAGCTGCGGCACGTAGCCCGGCTTCCCGCGTCCGAGCATATCACGAAAGGCCGTGCTGACGCTTTCGGTCATGCCCGCCCGAACCAGCGCTTTGGCCACGTGCGGGCGCCCCACCGAGTGCGCTTCGTCGGATTCGCGCAGCACGTCATCGAGCGTCAGGCCGTAGCCGGCGGCGCGCAGTTGGTTGACCATCGTCTGAGCGCGCATCCGGCGCTGATCCTGGTTGAATTCCAGCAGTTCGTTGATCGACGAAGGCCCGAGCGGGACGTTGTATCCGAGCACGTGTACTTCGTTTTCGCGCCAGGTCGTGTTGATCTCGATCCCGGTAATGTAGCGCGAACCGGCCGGCGGTTCGAACTTTCCGTAGGCCCCCAGCGTATCGTGATCGGAGATGCAGAAGATCTCGACCTTCCGCTCGCCCATGAAGTCCGCCAACGCCTGCGGGACCAGCGTGCCGTCGCTGACGTTGGTATGCGAGTGCAGGTCTATTTTCACTCAGGCACCGTCATGCCGTCGTCTTGCGTCGATGGTTCCAGGATCGTAGCCTCCTCAATAGTTTGTCGTGCGGGGCGCCGCTCGACGACGAGCGCGATTCCGGTGCGTTCGTTGTCGCTGATGGCAACGGTGATGAACGCGGGAACGCAGACGATGTCGATACCGGCAGTCTTGAGATAGTTGCGAGCGATGGCGACCGCCTTGATGGCTTGATTGATCGCTCCGGCGCCGACCGCTTGCAGCTCGGCGCTCTCGCGTTCGCGCAACGACGCCGCGAGGGCACCCGCCACCGCGTTTGGATTGCTCTTCGTCGAAACCTTTAACGGTCCGTCGGCGCTCATCGTCGCGTCACGCGATTCCTCGTTGGAAGATGCGTTTGATCTCGGTCGCTTTGCCGGTGTTCGTATCGATCCCCACAACTGCGGCACAAAACTGTTTGGTTCCCGATTTTTCGACGCTGAAGCGTTCCGAGATGCCGGTCAGAAAACGGTCCAACACGGCGCGCGATTCCATGCCGATCACCCCGGCGGTGGGGCCGGTCATACCCACGTCGGTGATGTAGGCGGTGCCTCCCGGGAAAAGCTGTTCGTCGGACGTCTGGACGTGCGTGTGGGTGCCGTAGACGCACGACACCCGGCCGTCGAGATAGCGTCCGAGTGCGACCTTCTCCGAGCTCGCTTCGGCGTGCACGTCCACGACGATCACGGGCGTCCGGCGCCGGAGATCGTCGACCAAAGCGTCGGCACAACGGAACGGATCGTCCACCGGCGGCATAAAGGTCCGTCCCATGAGGTTCAGGACACCCACCGTCACGCCTTCGACGACGAACGTACCGGTGCCCCGTCCGGGGGTCGAGGGTGGATAGTTGGCCGGCCGTATCACGCGGTCGCTGGATTCCAAGTAATCCTTGAAATCGCGTTTGTCGAAGATGTGATTGCCGCTGGTGATGAAGTCGACGCCGCTGCCGAACATCTCGTCGGCGGTCTGGGCCGTCAAGCCGAAACCGCCGGCGGCATTTTCGCCGTTTGCCAAGCAGGCGTGAACCTGATGCTGCTCTCGTGCCAACGACACGCAGCGCTTGAGCGTCTCGCGCCCCGGGGAGCCCACAACGTCCCCGATGAGCAAAACGCGGACGACGGGAATGGCTATCGGCGAGCCGACGCCTTGGCTTTCTTCTGCGACTTCAAGAAGTACACGAGCACGCGCTTCTCTTCTCGAAAGCCGACCAGACTCTTGGACTGCGCGGGGTCGCGCAAGGCTTCGACGGCGTACAGCGCCGCTTCGTCCTGGGCTGCCGGGTCGGTATCGGCGTGGTCGTCGGGCATCGGGTTGCGAACGAGTGCGTCGCCGAAACGCTCGCCGAAGAACCCGACGTGCAGCTCCAACTCTTCCTTCGTGAAGGTCTCCAGGTCGCGCGTGATGTGGACGAACGTCATCGACCGGTCGCCCTCGCATTCCAGCCGCAGGGTCTGCGCGTCGTCCTTGGCAAGGCTGAGAAAGCTGCGAATGTGCTCCTCGATCGCTTCGGCCAGCGCCGACTGTGCGGAACGGTCGAGACGCCGGCGCAGCGCAAACGTGAGCCGCGCGGTGCGGTCGCCTGGGAACGAGCGAATTGAAGCGAGCTCCGGAAAGCGCACGAGCAGTGCGCAAACCAAGCTCACGGTATCCGCGTTTTCAACCATATCCAGACTCCCATTTCCACCGAGTTCAGTAGCGGCGAGGGCGGGGGCCACGACAGTACGACGAAGTCCCCAGGCCTCCCCGCATCCCTCCCTAGAAAGAACCGCGGTGACCCTTCGGGAGATTCCGGGCGCCCTTACCCTTGGCTTGCTTGCCTCCTTAATCGCCCACACCGCACTTTTTGGCGGGGGGCATGAAATGGGCGGCGCCTACCACGACGTCTTGGTCCAACTGGCCGGCGCGGGTTGCGGCGGCTTCGCCCTCGTGCTCGCGGCCTTGGCCTGGTCGGGATCGCGTCGGGCTGCCGACGGGAGCGTGCTCTCCGCCCGGCTAGCTACTCGCCTGCCCGGCCTCCCATCGCTGGTCGCGTCGACGGGAGCGTGGTTCGCGATCGGCGAGCGCATCGAGAGCCGGCACGCAGACGCCGGCCTCCTCGCAACCGTTGCCGTCGTCGTGCTCGCCGCGGCGGCGGTCCTGGCCATCGGCCGCTGGCTCGTCCGGCGGCTGGCCGGCGCCGTTATCACTGCTTCGCGCTCGCCTTTTGCCGAGCGCCCGCTGCTATGGGTCCACCACCTTCAGCCCGTCCCGATGAACCGGCGCTCGCCACTGCTGGGACGCCGCTTCGCCCGTCCTCCTCCGATCGCGAACGTCCGCGCGTAAACGCGCGACCCGCTTCGTTCGCACTAGCTCCCCCTAGATCGGAGAAGGATCCATGTCCCGATTTTCCTCGGCGCACCGCGCCATTTTCTTCGCATTCGTCCTGGCTCTCGCGTTTATCACCATGGTGGTTGAGGCATCCGCCGCAACGACCGGTCTGGTTCGCGGCACCGTCACCCTCGACGGAAAGCCGGCTCCCGGCGCGAGCGTAATCCTGGAAGGCGAAGGCTCGCGCTTCACCACCACTACGGACGCGAAAGGCGGATACGTGTTCGCGCAAGTGCCGTTTGGTTCGTACCGGATCGTCGCGCGCGCAGCCGGAGCGCACGAACTTCAAGTGTTGGTCACGATTTCCAGCGACAGCTTGGCCACGGTCGACGTTCCGCTCTCGACGCAACTCCGTCAAATCGCGCAGACGACGGTTACCGCCCGCGGCGTCGGCGTTTCGGCAAACCCCGCATCGGTCAATCAGCTGACCCGTTCGGCCATTCAGACCTCGCCGGTACAAAACAGCCTCGACAAACTGATCGGAACGCTTCCCGGAGTCGTCCCGTTCTCGTATAACGAACCCGTCGTCAACGGCTTTCACGGCGTGATGTACAACATCGACGGCGCGCCGCTGCCGCTGGCCACCACCTCGAACTTCGCCGAAATCGTCGATCCGAAAAACATCAACTCGCTCGAGCTGCTCAGTGGAGCCATTCCCGCGGAGTACGGCGGCGACCGCATGGGCGGCGTCGTCAACATCATCACGAACCGTCCGACCGATCTTCCCGAGGGGTTCTACGCGACGATTACCGGCGGCTTGGGAAACCAGTCGCAGAATATCGGCAGCTTCGAGAGCGCCGCCCGCTTCGGCTCGAGCGAGATGTTTCTCAACGCGAACACGCAAAGCACCGTCCGCGGTTTGGACGCACCAACGTTTGACGCCATTCACGACAACGCC
This sequence comes from Vulcanimicrobiota bacterium, assembly GCA_963786105.1. Lineage (GTDB taxonomy): Bacteria > Vulcanimicrobiota > Vulcanimicrobiia > Vulcanimicrobiales > Vulcanimicrobiaceae > Tumulicola. The sequence continues at coordinate 80,662 of CAWAXX010000013.1, read as the reverse complement.
TCTCAGAGCAACGAGTTCTTGCGCTTTATGACGCAGTTGACCCCGCTTTCGACCCTCTCGTTCGACTATTCCAATCAGCTCGCGCAGTTTCAAATACCGATCAATACCGATCCGAACAATCCGTACGATCCAATCTTCACGCCGCCCGGAACCGACGACGTGCAACGCGAGTACGACCGGTTCTCCAACCTCAACTACTCCCAGACCTCGCGCGACGGCAACGGTGTGTTCCAAGTCGTTCCTTGGTGGCGGTCTACGCGCATCAACTACGACGGCGACCTCCCGAACGACGTATTGGGCCTGACGCCGTCGTTCGGTTCCGGTCTCGTCTGTGCGAGCTGCCCGCACGCCGACGACGGCTCGGCCGCAACCAATAACGTTGGGCTTCTCTCGAATACGTATGCCAGCTACGTCGGCTTACGGATGTCGGATTTTCGTGCGACGAAGAATCACGCGTGGAAGGTTGGCCTCGACGTCAATCGGGAGAACTTGCTCGCTAACCAGGCCTTCGGCTGTTACTACCCCGGCTGCGCGGCCTCGGGCGTGCACGAACAGCCGTATTATCTCGTCGCTTCGCCGCAACAGACGCAGGCTGGTTCGCAAGTCGGCATCTACGCTCAAGACAAGTGGCAGATCTCGGATCGAATTCAGCTCAACTACGGCATCCGCTACGATCACTCGACCGGCTATACGTCGGGCTGGCAATGGAGCCCGCGAATCGGCATCAACGTCTGGGACGGAGGCAAGAACACCGTCCATGCGTATTACGGCCGCTTCTATGCGGCGCCCCTACTCGAGGACGTACGCGCGGATTGCGTCGTGCTGTCGGGTTGCCCAACGACTCCCGTCTACAATTTAAAACCCGAAAGCGACTCGTACTTCGAGATCGGCGTTGCCCATTCGTTCAATCCGAATTTCGACGGGTCGGTCAACGTCTTCCGCAAGACCGCCGCAAACATTCTCGACACGACCCAGTTGCTGAACACGCCGCTCTTTGCGGTCTTCAACAACGCGATCGGCCTGGATAACGGGCTCGAGGTGCGCCTGACCGACCGCTTTCCGAACGGCAATAGCTGGTTCTTCACCGGAACGATCTCGGGGTCGTACGCCGCCTGCGTCTCGGGTTCGACGTTTCTCTTCCCGCCCGACGTCAATCCGCCCAATCAATCCTGCGTTTCGCAACTGGCACCGGAGGACCACGACGAAACGGTCGTTTCGACGGCGGGGTACACCTGGCGTTTCGGTAACGCTCGCCAATGGTACGCGACCCTGCAAGGGAATTACGGTAGCGGGTTTCCGGTCGCGTTCGAAAGCGCCAACGCCAACTTGAGCGGACGCCTGCCGGCCCACACGACGTTCGATATCGCGGCGGGCCGCTACCTCACGCCCGGCCGAGCCGGGCAAGACCATGGGCTCGGAGTATCGCTCATCGTTACCAACGTCTTAAACCACCAATATCCTATCAAGGTCGCCAACGGCTTCAACACGACGCAGATCGCGAACGGCGCCAATGTGTTGGTCCGCCTTACGGCTCCGTTTTAGCCGTCGCGAAGCGCCAACCGATTTCGAACGTGCGCCCGGCCGCGTAGTGATCGCCTTGGGCGTTTTGGTACGTGATGCGATACCGGTCGTTGATGATGTTGTAGATGCCGATCGTCAGGGCCGTGCGTCCGGGCAGTCCGATGCCCTTGACGACGTCGAACGTCAGGTGAGGCGGCACCTTGCAGTCGTCGCTGACCGGCAGGCAATAGGCTGAAGAAAGGCCGGAGCCGTACTCGCCGTCGACGGCCAGCCAGCCGCCGTGCCGGTCGTTGCTCAACATGCCGCCGGTCGCGTCCCAGTTTTGGTCGTGATCGGCGGGCGTCCAGCCGGCCGGTGCCCCGAAACACGGCGCCAGCAACTGGGTTTCACAGCCGGCGTTTACCGAGCGGGCATGCGTGAGTGACACGTACGCGCGTCCGCCGGCCGCCAACGGAAGCTGGTAGTAGGCGCTCTGCACCGAGACGTTGCCGGCGGCATAGTTGATGTCTTGGTGCAGTGCGGTCACCCCGAGTTGGGTGTCGTCGATCAAATCGACGGCATCTTTTTGCATGACGCGCAGTCCGAGCGAGCCGCGCCCAATCGGCAGATGGCCGCCGATCTCAAACACGCTGTCGCGCTGCGGCCGCAGATCGAACTGCGCCGGGGCCGGTTGATTCGGAAGATCGAGCAGATGGGCGGCGCTCGGCGAGACGTTCTCAAGCGAAAACGGCGTGAAAAAACGCCCGAAGTAAATATACGCGCTCGCTCGCTGGCCGTACAGCCGCGTCAATGTCGCGCGCGGGCTCGTCTGCGCGAAGCCTTCCCGGAACTGCGTCGAGAATATCGTAAAGACGTCTTGGCGAATGCCCAAGTCGAGCAGCCAGATCGGCGACATCGCCCATGAGTCTTGAAGGTAGACGCTCGCCGTATGACCGGTGTTGGGAGCGTTGTCGACCACCGCATACGCGGCGTTCGGAGTCTTCGGCGTAAGAATCGGCGCGAGAAAATTTCCCGGCTGCAGCGTGACCGCATAGTTCTTCTCGACCGTCGTTACATCGTAAGAAGCGCCGTAGCGAATCGAATGCTTTCCGTCGTCGAGCACGTCATCGACGTTAACGATCGCGTCGCGCGCGGTGCGATCGGCGTTGAGGGAATACGCACACGCGGCGACGATGCCATTCGCACAATCGGCCGACGTTCCACCACCTGCGGCGTTCAGATTGTAACCGTAGATGAAGTCGTTTTGCAGGTCGCCAAAGTCGCGGATGCGCGACTGCTTGAAACCGACGCCATACGTGAACGCGCCGCCGGAAGCCAGGGCGTGACGAATTTGCGCTGTTAGAAACGAGTCGTCCTGCGTCTCGTTGTCGTCGGTCGACGCCGGCTCGCCGCCCGCGACGTCGTTGGGAATCTGAAACGATTGGTACGAGTGAATGAAGGTGACGTTCGCGAAGTCGTTGCCGAACGGCACCGCGTAGCGTAGGAGCGCGTTGGTTTGCGCGCCCGCGTCGTGAACGGCGGTAAAGTTCGGAGGATCGAGAAAGCGATCGCCTTGCGACGCCGCCAGTGCTAGCGAGAGTTGGCCCTTGCCGGCCGGCGAATGCAAGTTGAGGTACGACGCGTACGTCGCGTATGAACCGCCTTCGGCGTAACCCGACGCTCCGGCCGCGCCGTTATTGATGCGCGTGTTGATGTTGATGACGGCCGCGAAGCGACCGCCGTACTGCGCGGGAAACGCGCCTTCCATTACATCCATAAACGCGATATCGTTGGGGTCGATCTCGCTGCCGACCTCGCGGTTGAGCTCTTGCGGAACCTGCACGCCGTCCACGTAGTAGTTGATGTCCCCATGGTCGCCGTTGATGTGCACGACGCCGTTGGCCCCGCGCGCCGCGGCCGGTAGCTGTAGAAGCGTCTGCGGCAGCGAGCCCTGGTATGGCATGCGGTCGAGAAGTGTTTGGTTCACGGTCACGTCGGTGCCCGAGCCCTTGATCGGGGGTGCCGACCCCGTCGAGGTCACGTGGCCGACCGTCGACAGCAATTCCACCGTCACCGAAATGCCGCTTCCGGCGAGGTCGATGGCGGCCGCACCCTCGCGCTTCCCCGATGTGGCCGTGAGCCGATAGCTTCCGGGCACCAGGCCGGAAAAGCTGAACGCGCCACCCCCATCGCTGCGCAGGGAGAGCCGCACGCCGCTCCCCGACAGCTCCACCTGGGCCCCCGGAACAGGCTTTCCAACTCCGTCGACTACCTTTCCCGAAATGGTGGCCGTGCCGGCCGCTGCCCCGGGCACGCCGCTCGTTATCGCCAGAGCCAGACAGAGGGCAGACGAAATTGCGAATCTCTTGCAAATCATGATTTGCGACTAGTTTGCAAATCATGCAGACTCTCCTTCCTCCCAGGACTCCCGCCCACAACCGGGGGATTTAGGGGCTCGCAGCATGTTCGATCTCGACCGCGGCACGATTATCGTCACCGGCGGCGCCGGCCTTATTGGTAGCGCCGTCGTTTGGGCGTTGAACCGCCGCGGGATCGACGACATCTTGATCGTCGATCGATTGGACCGATCGGAGAAATGGCGGCATCTGGTCCCGTTGCGCTTCGCCGACTACCTCGACGCCGACGAGTTCGAGCGGCGCGCGTCGGGCGGTGACGACTTCGGTGGAATCGGGACCGTCTTTCATCTGGGCGCCTGCTCGTCGACGACCGAAGACGACAGCGACTATTTGATGCGCAACAACTACCAGTACACGAAGAACCTTGCACACTGGGCCGACGAGAACGCCGAGCGGTTGGTCTATGCCTCGTCGGCGGCAACCTACGGTGGGCTCGAAGACGATCTCTCCGACGAAGCCGATCTGAGCACGCTGCGCCCGCTCAACATGTATGCCTACTCGAAGCATCTCTTCGATCTCTACGCGGCGCGCGCTGAGCTCGACCGCAGCATCTGCGGCGTGAAATACTTCAACGTCTTCGGTCCTAACGAAGATCACAAGGGCGACATGCGAAGCGTCGTGAGCAAGGCGTACGAACAGATTCGGGATTCCGGGAGCGTGAAGCTCTTTAAGAGCTACCGACCCGACTTTCGCGACGGCGAACAACGGCGCGACTTCATCTACGTCAAGGACGCCGCCGACATGACGCTGCACCTGGCCGAGTCGGGCGCAACCGGTTTGTTCAACGTCGGCGCCGGCCGTGCCCAAACGTGGCTCGATCTCGTACGCCCGATCTTCCGTGCGCTCGGCCTTCCCGAGCGAATCGAGTTCGTCGACATGCCCGAACGGTTGCGCGGAAAGTACCAGTACTCGACCTGCGCGCGCACCGATCGCACGCGCGCGACCGGGTACGAGGCGCCGCTTACCCCGCTCGGCGACGCCGTCGCGGACTACGTAACCAACTACTTGGTACCGGGCCGTTCCCTCGATCCGGCCGATGCTTCGATTTCAGTCACCCCTCTCGTCAACGCTCCGCCTTCATAATAAAGAGGTTCGATGTCGTCTCAACAATCTCGCGCCGAGCGCCGGCGTCATTCGCGCGGCGGTGCCGCACCGCCGCCCCACCGCGACCCAATGATGCCCATTTATATCGGCGTTGCGATACTGATTCTTCTGGTGATCGCCATCTTCGGCGGAATGCGCTTGCAACAAAACCTCGCCCTGAAAGCCGCGTACGCCACGCCTTCGCCGGGACCGAACGCAAGCACGAAACCGGTAGCGCTCGCCGACGGCGGCGCAATAGGCGTGCCGCACTTCAAACCAGCCAACACGTCCGCCGGCGGCACCGGGCAGCCCGTCGACGGAATCGGCTGTGCGTCCATGGAGGGCCAAGGCCTTCACATTCATTCGCACTTGGCCCTGTTCGCGAATGGCCGGCAAATTCAAGTTCCGCGTTTGATCGGCTTCACCGCGAGTCCGTCCCTTCCCGGCGGCGGCTGTCTCTACTGGATTCATACCCACGATACCAGCGGCATCATCCACGTGGAAGCGCCCGAGGTCCAAGCACCCGGCGGCGGACACTACACGCTCGGCATGCTCTTCGATGTTTGGGGTGAACCGCTCGGTCCTCAGGGCGTCGCCGGCTTCACCGGACCGGTCACCGCGTACGTCAACGGCGCGAAATACGATGGCGACCTCAAGGCCATTCCGCTCTTGTCGCACCAGCAAATCACCTTAGAGGTCGGAGCGCCCGTGGTCCCGCCTCCCAACTACGCTTTCCCGCCCGCAGATTAACGTCACCCCTCGGGCGCAATAGATCGGGAAAACGGCACCGAGCGGTCTTCGTCCGGTATTGTTTTCCCGATCTACTAGCGCAGCGTTTTCTGGATGGCTGAGGCGAGCTCGCCGTACGAGAGTTCGCCGGAGTTGATGTAGGCGACGTTCTTGTCTCGACCGATGATCGCGATCGTCGGGAACCCGCCTTGCAGGTAACTGTTTGCGACGTTCAGCGAAGCGTCGTACGCGACTGGGTACTGCACGTTAAATCGCTGCACCCAGTTGAGCAGGTCGAGTTGGGACGCCGGCGACGTGTTATCCATCCCGGTGTCGCTGCCCGACACGCCGACGAAATCGACACGCGATTTGTACGCACGATAAAGGCGGTCGATCACAGCGGTTTCACGCTGGCAGTGTGGGCACCAGGTAGCAAAGACCTCCAGGAAGACCGGCTTGGTCGTCTTCTTCAGCTCGAAGAGTCCGGCCGTCGTTGCGACGGCGAATTCAGGAGCGGGCTGGCCGACCAGGGCTCTACTCACGATCGGCGCCTGCGCGGCCGACGCCAAACGATGCGACGGCCCTATCGCGTACCACGCGATGGCCGCGATGGCTATGATCGCGACGATCGCCACCGAGAGAATCCCGAGCAGACGTTGGTTCATGACGAGCGAAATCTCCGATCGACGGCGAGGGCGCCGGGGGCGCCATAGATAATGAACGCGCTTGCTAGCGACAGGCCAAAATCGAACGCGACGTGCGGCCAATCCGCCACCGCCGCGTCGGCAGGGCCGAAGCATCCGCAGTCGGCCGGAATGTGGCGCATCACGGCCGATGCAACGGCGACGGCGTAGACGAGAAACTGCACGCAGGCGACCGTCGCGGCAACTCGGGTGAAGAGTCCAGCGACGAGATACAGTCCCAGGAACATCTCGAAAAACGGCAAGGCCAGAGCAAGCGGACCGATCGCCGGAGGCGGCAGCAGGCGAAATCCAGCCATCGCCGCCGCCAACTCGACCGAATGACCGACCTTGAGAGCACCGGCGCCCAGGAGCAAGCCTCCGATGATCAAGCGGATCGCGAAAACGGCGGCGTTCACCGCGCCTTTCGTTGCGCCCACGGGGTAGCAACGACCTCTTTCTTACGGGCGCAGGCGCCGGGTGGCGTAGTATAGAGCTATGTCATCGACCCGCGGTTTTTGCGCCGCGCTCCTCGTCGCCGCCGGCTTCGGTTGCGCGCCGCGCGGCGGGAATGCGCCGGACTTCACGCTCACTGCCGATGGTGGCCGGCCGTGGACGCTCTCGGCTCAGGCAGGCAGGCCGGTCCTATTGACGTTCGGCTTCACGCATTGCGCCGATACGTGCCCGGCTACGCTTGCGAAACTCGCGCGGCTGACGCAATCGCTTGGAGCGGCTGCAAACACGGTCGAAATCGCGATGGTGACCGTCGATCCCCAGCGCGATACGCCACCCGTGCTGCACCGGTTCGTCGCGCGATTCGGCGGGCCGATCGTCGGCCTCACCGGCGCTCCATCGCACGTCGCCCAAATCGAGGGTGCCTACCACGTTTGGGCGCAACGCATCCCAGGGAAGCACCGTCTTGCCAACGACTACGACGTTGCCCACACGGCGGTCATCTATGCGATCGACGGACGCGGCAACATTCGCTCCATTCGTAACGACGACGATTCGGACGCGACGTTGACCGCCAGCATACGCGACGTGTCAACGTGATGCTGGGGTTCGTATTTGCGGCCGTCGCGGCGCTCACCGTCGTACCGGTGCATGGCATCGTCCTCGATCGTTTGTCGGACGGAAGTGCGATCGTCCGCACGGATTCCGTTCCGCGAACCTTGCCGTCGTCCACCCGGCGTTATCGCGTCGCTCCGGCGAGCGCGGCGACCGCCGGCACCCAAATCGACGCGCTTCTCGACCGTTCCACTCGCCCGTGGCGCTTGCGCGAAGCGGCCGCCGCCCGGCCGTTTTCGCCCGGTCTGCCGGAGCCCGGGCGCGTGATTCCGCTCGAACTGGGAAGCCCGTTGCCGCCGGCCCGCTTGGTGGATCAAGACGGTCGCATCGTCGAACTCGACCGCGCATTTAAAGGAAAGACCACGTTGGTTGCGTTCGTTTTTTCGCGTTGCCCGGACCGGACGCTGTGCCCGGCAATCAGCGGGAAATTCGCGTATTTGCAAGCGCATCTCGATCCAGCCCGCTTCGCACTGGTAGAAATTACACTAGACCCGCCCTACGATTCGCCCGCTGTCTTGCAGCGGTACGGTGCGGCGTACGGTGCCGACCACCGGATATGGTCGCTGCTCACCGGCACGGGCTCGGCCGTTCAACGGGTGCTTGACGAGTTTCGCATCAGCTCGATGCGCGTTTCAACCGACAACTTCTTGCACGACGACAAGCTCTTCATCGCGACCTCCGAAGGCCGGATCGGTTTCATCGCCGACACCGCCAGTTGGGATCCTCAAGCGGCGTTGGCTCAGGCGCGCTCCATCGCCGGGCTTTCGAGCAATCCTTTCGAACGATTCAAACTCTCGCTGGTCGCAAATGTGGTGGCCATTTGCGGCGGTAGCCAGTTCGCAGGCATCGTACTGCTGGAACTGGCGTTGTTCTTCATCATCGTGTTCCTGGTGGCCGGAGCGCTATGGTGCGTCGCACGTATCCTATGGGCCAAGCCGTAGGAGTTACGGACTCGCATCGCTTCCCTGCGGGAAGGGCCGCTCGGCTGGGTGGCGATAAATGGCTTGTAAGCTCATGGCAGCACCACGCAGGCTGGTCGAACCCGCAACTCCGGAACAGACGGCGTTCTTAGAGCGCGCCGTCGAGCAGTACGGCAAGGCGACCTATAACTTCGCCTTCCGTCTGACCCATAACGACACCGATGCCCGCGACCTGACCCAGGAGGCCTTCATCCGCGTCTTCCGCGCCTGGCGGAGCTTCAAGCCGGGGACCTCTTTTCTCTCGTGGATCTACCGAATCGTCACCAATCTGCACCGCGACGAACTTCGGCGTCAAAAGGGACGTTATCTTGTTGAGATTCCGGAGGACAACGAGCCGCGGGCCTTCGCCGGCGACCGGCCCCTGGCGGAGAACCCTATTGATGAATACGTCGAAGGTTACCTCAGCGAACCGGTCTCGAAGGCACTCGACGCGCTCTCTTCCGAGCAGCGCCAAATCGTAGTACTAGCGGACATCGAGGAATGCAGCTATGCGGAGATTGCGGGAATCGTCGGTTGTTCGGTCGGTACGGTGCGGTCGCGCTTGCATCGCGCTCGCAGCCAGCTTCGTAAACTCGTCACCCGGAACTTAAAATCGCCATCATCATGAATCAACAGCATCCCTCCATGGATCAACTGGTCGACTACGTCCACGGCGAACTCTCCGCCCGTGAAGATGCCGCCATCCACGCCCATGTGGCCGCCTGTGCCAACTGCGCGGAAGCGCACGATATGGAAGTGCGCCTCGGCGAATTATTGCGACGCCACGCTCGAGAGGAGGAGCGCGAGTTACCGCCCGGTCTCACCACTGCGATCTACGCCCGTGCGTCGAGCGAGCGGGTTACCCCCTGGTGGTCGTGGCAGCGGCTGGCGACGACGCCTCGCCAGCTAATCGCCGTCCCCGTCGTTGTCGCGATCGTGGTGGCTATTTACGCCATGGCGGGAGGATGGCACGGAACTCCAAAGAGCGATGCAAACGATGCCGCATATTATATTGAGAACCACGCGGCGCTGGCGAGTACCATGCCGTTCGAGGAGGGCGCGGCCTTGCCGACGATGCTGACGTCGGACCAGAGCCCGTGACCCGCTTGAAAGTGTTCGCGGGCGCCGTAGCGTTCGCGGCAAGCCTTTCGCTCGCCAGCGCGGCGCCGAACGACGAGCCGGCGGACGGCTTTGTCTTCGACGCTATGACCGCACCGGCGACGGTATCGTATACCGGAACGGTCGAAGACGTCAGCATAGGGAATCAAGGATCGGTAGCATCCGTTTACCGCATCGAGCACCGCGCCCCCAACCTTACCGAGCGAGTCTACATGTCGCCGCCGCGCCTGCGCGGCGATTCGGTCGTAACCCGCGGCGACCAAAGCTTTTTCATCGACGTCCGCCGCCATCGCGTGTTGCAAAGCGAAAATGACGCCGCCAGCGACCAGATCGCCCGCGACGACAACTACATTCTTCTGCGCGCCAACTATCACGCGATCAAGAAAACGGCCGAGTCCTTCGACGGCCGCCAAGTTCGCAACGTCGCGCTGATCAACAAATATACCAGTCACGTCACGATGCTAGTGCGGATCGACGAGCAGAGCAAGCTCGTCCTCGACAAGCAGCAGTTCGCATCCGACGGCTCGCTCGTCAACGAAGTTCGTTTCGAGAGCATCCGCTACACGGCCGACATTCCCGAAGCCGACTTCGGTTTGCCGAAGCAGTTCGTGGCCGTTAGAGGGCCGACGTTCGGCGAGCCGTCTAAAAACGTCGCGCAAGTCGTGCGCTCCGCCGGATTTGCGGCGCGCGGTCCCAAGTTTCTGCCCGACGGCTTTTCCCCCGTCGAAGGCCACATGATCGAGGTCAAAAACGTTCCTACGCTGCACTTGCTCTATTCCGACGGCATCCGCACCGTATCGCTCTTCGAAAACACCGGTGACGTGGCCGTCAACCTGCAGCCGCTGCATCCACAGCCGGTCAGCATTTCGGGGCACGACGCGCGCTACGCCGAGCAGGGACCCAACACGCTGCTGACCTGGAGCGACGGACCGCTGCAATTCGCGCTGGTGGGCGATCTCCGTCTCGACGAACTTCAACGCATCGCCGCATCGCTGTAGCAGCACCCGCGCGTCAAAAAGAAGAGAGGCCTCCGCGGTGCGGAGGCCTCTCGGTTTTTCTGCGAGACGTTGCGACTAGATCTTGACGTTCGCCGTCACGAAGAATTGGAACGGAGTCTTGGTCGAGTTTCCGTCTTGGTTGAATGGACCAAAGAGTGGGTTATACGGATACTTGACCAACGGCTGAACGATCGAGCCGTTGAACCCGGGCGGGTTAAAAGCGTTTCCGACCGGAAGGATCGCGCCGGCGAATCCGCCTGCAGTGTAGCCGCAGACGTTACCGCTGGACGAGGTCCACGCAGCCTTCGTGCCGCCCCAGCAGGTGTTGACGAGGTTTGCCAATACGCCGGTCAGCGACAGGCGCGGGCTTACGTCGTACTCCAACTGCAGGTTCAAGCCGAAGAAGTTCGGCTGCGTAAACGAGCCGAGCGGATCGAACACGCCGGTGTAGGTATCCGGTACCGCCGCCAGCTGTCCGCACGACAGCGAGTTGTAGCGGCCACCGCCGTTGAACCCGTTGACGCCGGGAAGAACGGCACCGCAAGCAGCCGGGTCGATACCCGGGTTGCTTTGCGGATAACCGTACTTGCCGCCCGCCGAGAACGACATCGAGGGCGTGATTGCCCACTTGTCGTGCTTGTAGTTTAGGATCAGCGACGCCGCATACGGTACGCCGTAAGCCGCCGCCGAGCTGCCGATGCCGCCCGGGAAGAGGCTGAAGGTCGGGAAGGCCGTACCCGGATCGATGAACGGCTGCGGGTTATTCCAATACGGGTTGCCGACGTCGGCTGCCGTACAGGTATAGACCGGAGCGCCGGCCGTGGTGTAACACGGAGCCGCCGCAACTCCCGAGCTCGTGGCGCCGCAAAGTGGGAGACGGTTGGGCCCAATCTGACCGACATACTTGCCGCCCGGAGCGCACGCCTTGGTATAGGCGTTGTACGCCGAGATGACCTGGTTCGTGCCGGCAATGATGGACGTTCCGTATTGACCGGACGGTAGCGAGCCGTAGTGGATGTACGAGTTCGTGTACGCAAACGAGAGAACAGCCGCGAAACCGTTCCGCGAGAAGTCACCCTTTTGGAACTGGAACTCGAAACCTTGGCTGCGCTGGTCGCCGGCATTCAGACCGGAAACGAACGCCGTCTTCTGGTCGAGGAAGAACAGCTGGATCTGGTTCTGCGTCTGCCGGAGATACGGCGTCAGCTTGAACGACATGTCCGTTCCCTTGAAGTGGTGTTCCCACGAGATGTCATAGTTGATCGAGGTCGGGGGAACGATCGGGTAACCCGGCGACGTGCGGCCGTACTGATAGAAGTTCTGGCCGACGTAATCCGCCAGGTCGTTCTGGAGCGTGTTGTACTGCTCGAACGCCGAGTTCGGCGCTTCCGTGTAGCGGCCGTACGAGAAGCGGATGACGTTTGAAGGATCCGCCGTGTACGTTCCGCTGATGCGCGGCTGGTAGATGTTGTACGTGAAGTTCGCCGCTGTGTTGGTAAAGTTCGCTCGCGAATAACCCGAAGGACACGGCATCCTCGGATCGGTGATGCCGAGCGCGGCCTTACTGGTTGGATGTCCGGTGATGTTGTTCACGCAGTTGTCGATGTTGAAAGCGTTGGTGAAGAAGTTACGAGCGGCGCCACTGTCCGTGTTCGAGCCTTCGAACGTGAAGCTATCCAGACGAACGCCGAGGTTGATCAACCACCGGTCGCTCGGCCGAAATTCGTCGGTCAACGATGCCGAGAAGAACTTCGGAACGACTTGGTTGTACGTGGCATAAGAGCTATTCTCGGCCAGCAAGTAGGTGCACTGCGTCGATCTGACGTTCGGATCCGGACAGCGGCCCGGAAGAGACGGAGCCGGTCCGAAGATGCCCGGAGAGCCGAGGTTGCCCCACGTCGCCCAAGTTGCTCCCCCGCCCTTGGCGCAGGTCCACAGCTGTCCGGCGGGATTGTAACAATAACCGCCGTACGGATCGGCGGCGTTTACCGCCACTGCGGCGTAGCTACGTGCGCCGCCGAAGTTCACCATCTGCGTGTTGTTGTCGCGAACGCTGTTCGCGGTAACGTACGAGACTTGCGCGCTCAAGAGGTTCTGCGCGTTGAACTGATTTTGATACGACGCGCTGATACCGCGGGTGTGCGAGGTCAGCTCGTAGTCGGGAGAACAGCAACCGGCGTAGTCCGCGTACGTGGACTGCGGCCCGTTCTGGAGCCAGTCGCTGTAGTACGTGTAGCCGTAGATACGGAAGAACGAAGTAGAACCAAAGTTCTTCGTATACTGCACCTTCACGATTTCCTGGTTATTCCAGATCGTGTCGCTGGCCGTGTTCGGAATCGCGCACGCAGTGGCGGGAGCGAGTCCTACGGCGCAGTTGATGAACGGCGCCGTCCGGCCATTGCTGTTCGGATAGAAATACGGGCTGACGGTGCTTCCCAGCGCGTTGAGCTGGCCCGCCGTGAACAGCTTTCCGACGGAACTCTGCGAGTTCAGAAGGTAGCCGTCGAGATAGAGCGGTTGGCCCAATCCGATGTTGTTGGCGCACTGCGCGCCGGAAGTGACGTTACTACAACCGGTCGTCGACGTGATGTCGTTCGTCGTCGAGTAGAAGTTGTTGTGGAGCGATTCGCTGTCCCACAGCAGCTGAACGTCGTCACGACCGGCATCGTTGTGATGCGGAATTCCAATGTGGAAATTCACCACCGCGTCGCGCGCAGAGATGTTGGAAAGAAGCGCGTAGTTGAACGGTCCCATCGCGTACTGCGTGCCTCCGGCGTAGCTGATGTTGCCGATGGGAGCCAGCGGTGCGCCGACCCAGTTGTCGTAGCTGGAGCCGTTCTGATTGTCGACGTAGTTGAAGTCCTGATTGTAACCGGCAACGCCGACGTAGTACGAGAACAGACGGTCGGGCGTAGCGCCGCCGGCTTCTACCATCGCTCGATGGTAGAACTGAGGCGTGCCGATACCGAGCTGCCCTTGTGCGTAGCCGGGATACGTGCCGGTCTTGATGACCTGGTTAATGTAGCCCGAGAGACCTTGGCTCTCGGAGTTGGCCGGGTTAGCACCGGTGTACACCTGCACCTCGGCGTTGCCGAGTGACGATGCCGAGCTCGACGGGTAGTTGTCGAACGACCGGTTGACCGGGACGCCGTCGAATTCGTAGCCGACTTGGTCGTAGTCGCCGCCGCGAATCGTGACGGTTTGGAAATACCCCGTTTGGTTAGCCGGAACGTAGGCACCCGGAACGCTGGCGACGGCCGAATAGGCCGAGTTCAACGATCCGCCGCCGCCAAGCGCCGAAGCAGCCTTTTGCGCTGCGGCGTTGACCGAATACACGTCGGCCGTCGTACCGGACTTAACGAGCGTCCCCGCACCGATGGCGGCGACGTGGGCGATGGTCCTGAGTTCCTTGATCAAACGGACGGTCAGGGTCTGCCGGGTATCGGCGAAAACGGTCTGACCGGGAACACTAAGCGACTGGTAGCCGCCCTTTGCGACGGTCACCGTATACGTATCTGGCGGAAGCGTCAGAAAGACGTAGTGACCGAGTGCATCGGTACTTTGGGTAGCAGTTTGCGATGGACTAGCCACCGTTACTTGCGCTCCCGCTACCGGTGCAGAAGTTTCGGCGTCGACTACGGCTCCGGTGAGACCGCCCGTCGTGCCTGCCAGTGCCCATGTTCCCTGGCAGACGAAAGCGACGAGAAGTACCAGAGCGGTAACGATATGCCGGAATGATCTCCGGATCATTAATACCTCCTCAGGTAGTTGTTAGTGGCCAAGCCAAAACGGGCAAACCCGCGTGGGTCCCCCTAATTGGCCCGCTGAGAACGCTAGTTCGGAACGCCAGCTTCGCATCCTTGAGGAATCTCTGAGAATCCGAGGAGGAAAACTGGGGGTCAGGGAGCGTCGCTTACTGTGGCGATTTGCCGGATGGAGTCGCAGATGGCGTCAAGGTCGTAGCCGCCCTCAAGTACGTAGGCGACCCGGCCCTCGCAGTGGCGGGCGGCCGTTGCCTTGATGACGGCAGCCAGGCGGCCGGCTGCCTCGACCCCGACGCCGAGGTCGCCGACCGGGTCGCCCTCGACGTAATCGAAGCCCGCGCTCACGATCAGGAGGTCGGGTTCGACCACCGCGGCCACCCGGGGCAGCAGCTCCGCCCAGGTATCGGCGAAGGTTGCGGTCGAGACTCCCGCCGCCGGCAACAGCACGTTGACGACCGCGTCCCTGCCGAGCGCATAGCTCTCTCGGCCGGTGCCGGGGTAGGCCGGAAAAGCGTGGGTAGAGACGTAGGAAAGGCCGTTCCCCGCGACCGCTTGGGTCCCGTTGCCGTGGTGGTAGTCGAAGTCGGCAACCAGCACCCGGCCCCCGGTCCGGGCGCGATAGGCCCGCGCGGCAACGGCGACATTGTTAAACAGGCAGAAACCCATCCCGCGACCGGGCTCGGCATGATGGCCGGGCGGGCGAACCAAAGCGAATACGGCCTGACGACCGTCTATGCAGGCCTCGACGGCGACGATCGCCCCGCCGGCCGCCCGGCGGGCGGCCTCGAGCGAGCGCGGGTCGACGACCACGTCGCCGGTTGAAAGCTCACGCGGTCCTCGCAGTTCGGCGATCTCGCGCTTGACGAGTTCCAAATATTCCGGCGTGTGGACGCGAAGGATCTCTTCATCGCTTGCGTCCCGCGCGCCGATCGTTTCCCTGATGACGCCCTTTGCGCGCAAACGAGCGGCGACCACTTCCACGCGCTGGGGTGACTCCGGATGCCCCAGACCGCGAAGATGGTAGCCGTAGACGGCGTCGGTGACGAACTTCAGTGATTAGACTTCAGTGCTTCGAGCCGCACGGGTCGGCCGCCGATTTCTGCACCTTCGCGTAATCGTTCGTACCCTTGCGCATCAGCGGCAATAGCCGCTTGTAGGCGGCCGCCGCCTTCGCGCACTGGTTCGCGCCCTGATACGATTTCGCCGCGATGTAGAGCAGCGTCGGATTTTGATCGAGGAACGAATGCGCGCTCTTGTCGAGCACGTCGAAGATTTGCGCAGCCTCTTTGTAGTTTCTCAGTTCGAAATCGGCACCGGCGACGCAGCTCAACGTTTCGGGTGAGCGCTGAATTTCGAAACTCTTGCCGCACGAATCCCGGGCGCCCGCGTAGTTGTGCGCCTGCGAATACGCCTGGCCGAGCAGCGCGAATCCTTGCGCGTCGGGCGATACTTGAGTGTAGTGCTTTAGGTAGCCGATGCTGTCGGTGACTTTCCCGCTCTGCATCGAGAGCTCGCCCATCCCAAGCAGCGCGCCCGGATTGTCCGGATCGAGCGACAGCGCGACTTGCAGCTTGGCCGCCGCCTTGTCCCACTGATGGATCGAAGCGTAGTAGTTGCCGTATGCGACGAACGGTCCGGCAACCTTCGGAAACTGCGTGGTCGCCTGCTGGAGAATCGCTTCACCTTGTGGATTCTTCTTCTCGCCGAAGAAGTAACTCGCTTTGCGGACCATGATTTGCGCTTTTTGGTCGTCGCTGGGTGCCGCGACGATAGCGTCGTCGTACGCGGCGATCGTCTGGGCGTCGTCGTGCTGCTTGCCGTACAAATCGGCTTTGTACACGAGCGCCTGAACGCTCTTGGGATCGACCATCAGCGCGCGGTTGATCGTCTGGAGCGCCATCGGAATGTTGTTCTGTTGTGCGTACGTGGTAGCGATCTGGTAGATCGGCGCCGTATCCTTCGGATTCAACTTGTAAGCTAGTTCGAATTGGACGCGCGCGTCGTCGTACTTCTGTTGGGCGGCATAAATGCTGCCGAGCGTCATCAATGCGAGCGGCTCGGTCTTGTTGAAGGTTACGGAGCGTTTGGCGACGCGTTCGGCATCCGCGGCACGGTTGGTCTTGAGATACACCTCGGATAGCTGTGCCAGCACGCCCATATTGGTAGGGTCGAGATTCGACGCTTGCTCCAAGTCGTAGGTAGCGCTGCGAAGGTCGCCGAGTTCCTCGCGAGCGAAACCGTCGTAGTAGTAGACTTGCGCGGTTTTGTCGCCGACTTGCAACAAGTGTTGCGTGAGTTGGGCGGTGAGATCTGGACGATTGATCCCCAAGAACTGGGCTGCCAACTCCGACATCGCCTGCTGATCGTTGGGGTTCGCCTTCAGCTTCGCTTCGAGCCGCGGGATTGCGACGTTCGGAGGCTCGGGACTCGCCGTAGGCAGCGCCGACGGGGAGGGCGATGGGCTCGGCGAGGAGGCTGCCTTACCGCCGAAGAGACCGGCTTGCGCCGACGGCGTCGTCACGGCAAACGCCGCGAACGCGCAACCGAGCGCGACGATGACGGAGAGAACGAGTCGTTTCATATTTCCTTTGTATGTGCTCATGCTTTGGCGGCTTCGACCAGGCGGGTGAGTTCGGGAACGATTTTGAAAGCGTCGCCGACGACGAGCAGGTCGGAGAACTCCGCAATCGCGGCCGCCGCGTCCTTATTGATTGCGACGATCGTGCCCGACGACCGCATTCCGACCTTGTGTTGGATCGCACCCGAGATTCCGATCGCAATATAAAGGTTCGGCGTTACCGTTTTGCCGGTCTGTCCGATCTGCAAGCTATACGGCACCCATCCGGCATCGGCTGCGGCGCGCGACGCGCCCACCGCGCCGCCGAGTGCACTCGCTAGGGGTTTCAGCAGAGTATCGAACGGTTCCGGCCCCCCAAGCCCGCGACCGCCCGCTACCACGACCGGCGCTTCCTCGAGTGCCAGCTCGCCCGAGGCTTCCTCGACGTCGTCCTCGATGACCGCGACGTACGCCTTGCCCACCGGCTTTTCGAGCGGTTGCACGGTTGCACCAGCGCCGGCGGCGGCCGATTCAAATGCATTCGGACGCACCGTCGCGACGCCGTAATCTGCCGGCTTGATCGCACACGTCGTGATCAACGCACCACCCATCTTCGGCGAGACGCACGCGAGGTTCCCATTCTCGATTTTGAACTCGGTCACGTCGGCGCCGATGCCCGCTCCGAGCCGCGCCACCAGGCGTCCCGCCAGATCGCGCCCCGACAACGTGTTTGGAATGAGAATCAAGGACGGACCGATGACCCGCGCCGCAGCTTCGACGTAGTCGACCGCCGGATCGAGCAGGTAGGTATCCACGTCCGGATCGTCGTTGACGTGCACGACGTCGAGCGGATAGTTTTTCAACTGATCGGCAAGGGCCGTCGCGCCTGCGCCGACGACGACCGCGTGCGCCTGACCGCCGAGCGCGTCGGCCAGCTTGCGGGCCTCGGTGGCCATCTCGAAGGTGACTTTGCGCGTTTCGCCACGACGGTGCTCGACGTAAACGATGACGTTTTTCACCCTAAACCAGCTTCTTCTCTTTTAGGAAATCAAAGACGGCTTGCGCGCCTGCTACAGCGTCGGTGGCCTCGACCGTGCGACCCTTGCCGCGCGCCGGCGGAGGAGCGAACGCTTCGAGTTTCATTTTCGCGCCGTCGCTCCCAACGGCGCGATCCAACCCGAGATCGGCGAGCGTCAGCGGCGTAATCGCCTTTTTCTTCGCGCCCATGATGCCTTTGAGCGATGCATAACGCGGCTCGCCGAATGTCAGCGCGGTGGTCAATAATGCAGGCAATGGTCCCCGTACGCTTTGGTAGCCGCCGTCGGTTTCGCGTTCGACTCGCAGCGTGCCGTCGGCAATCTCCGCTTTGCGCGCGTTGGTAATGCAGGGCAAGCCGAGATGCTCGGCGAGCGCGCCGGGAACCGCCCCGGTGCTCCCGTCGTCGGTAAGGCCGCCGACGATCAACAAGTCGAAACCGATTTTCTTTAGCGCCTGCGACATCGCGTACGCGGTGGCCCAAACGTCGCTGCCTTCGAGCCCCGCATCGCTTAGGAACGTCGCCTCGTCGGCACCCATCGCCAACGCCTTGCGCAACGTCTCTTTCAACGATTCCGGACCCATGCTAAAAACGACGACGCTTGTATCGCCGCCCGCGCGTTCCTTCAACTGGAGGGCTGCTTCGAGCGCGTATTCGTCGTACGGATTGAGGACCGTCTCGACGCCCGAGCGCACGAGGCGCTTCGTTTCCGGATCGATGCGCTTCTCGGCATTAGGATCCGGCACGAGTTTGACCGTCACCACGATCTTCACGTGGACTAACCGACCTCCAAAGAAAGGGGCGATGGGAAAAGAACCTGGCGCTATTGGTCCCCTCGGCGAAGAGAACCTGCCGCACCGCATTAAAATTCCGCTCAGGTTTGGGATTTTGTCTCACGATACGCGCGAGAGGGTCGACCGTTCGAGCTGAGAACCCCGGCGAAATGAATCGACGCAGCATCGTCCTCGCGGCGGCGGTTGCGGCATGCGCGACGCTCCTGGTACCCCATTCCGCCGCCGCGGCGCCGGCCGCGACGCTGGTGTTGGACGCCTCGCAGGCATCGCGGGGAATCATGTTCGCTCACGAGCGGATCCCGGTGACTGCCGGGAGCTTCACGCTGGTGTATCCGAAGTGGATTCCCGGTGAGCACGGCCCGAGCGGCCCGCTCAACGATCTCGCCGCCCTGCGCGTCAGCGCTGGAGGAAACGCACTCGACTGGCGGCGCGATCCGGTGGACCTCTACGAATTCCACGTCAACGTACCGGCCGGCGTCCAAACGCTCGAGGTCGATTTCGACGTGCTCCTCAATGCGCCGGACGACACGATGTCGTCACACTCGGTCGCCATCGTCAATTGGAATCGCGTGTTGTTGTACCAAGAGGGCGTCAACTCGCATAGCTACTTCGTGAAACCGTCGATCGAGTTACCCGATGGCTGGGACTACGCTACCGCGCTGCGCGATGGAGCGAAGACGGGAAACCGCGTCGACTTTGCCACCACGTCACTCGAGATGCTGGTGGACTCGCCGCTCGATCTCGGCCGCTACGTAAGAAAATGGGACCTCTGGAGGGATGGTGCGGCCTTCGTACAGCTCGATGCGTTCGCCGACTATCCGCAAGACCTCGATCTCCCGGAAGCGCGGCTCAAGGCATACCAGCGTGTGCCGGCCGAGGCTTTTGCGATGTACGGGTCGCGTCACTTTCTCGACTACCACGCGCTGCTGGCGTTGAGCGACCAGATCGGCTTTCAAGGAATCGAGCACCATCAATCCAGCGACAATCGCGCGCCCGACGATTTTCTAACCGATGCTTCGCAGTCGCTTTCGGCGGGGGATCTCGTCACCCACGAGTTCTCGCACTCGTGGAACGGTAAATATCGCCGGCCGGCGGACCTGACGACGCCCAACTTCCAAGTGCCGATGAAGACCGATCTGTTGTGGGTGTATGAGGGCATGAACCAATATCTAGGCGACCTGCTCTCGTTCCGCTCCGGCATTCGCGAGTCGAAACAGTACCCGGAATATTTGGCAACCCTGTACGCCGACATGGATTTAGAGCCGGGACGCACGACCACGCCGCTCATCGATCTGACGACCGGCGCCCCGTACTACTATTTCGCGCGCGGATCCTACGGGTCGATTCGACGCAATGCCGGCGATTTCTACACCGAAGGCGAGCTGGTCTGGCTGGACGCCGACACGATCATCCGCGCACGCTCGCATAACGCGCGCTCGCTGGACACGTTCTTGCATCGATTCACCGAACCGTCGACGACCGGCCCGATGGTCGTCACCTATACGCGCGAGCAAGTGGAAACCATGCTCGACGGCGTCGAACCGTACGACTGGGACGCGTTTTTCGAGAAGTACGTCTACCACCCGACCCTGCATCCGCCTAGCGATGAGCTCGAGCGCGCCGGCTGGAAGCTCGTGTACACCTCGAAGCCCAACGAGTTCATCACCGCCAACCAAGCAACGGATCACGGCATCTTGGGGTGGTATTCGTACGGCATGAACGTTTCAGAAAAAGGCGTCGTGCAAGACGTGCGCGTGGATTCGCCGTCGTGGAAAGCAGGGCTCGCGCCGGCCATGACGATCCTCGCCGTCAACGGCCAGGAGTTTTCGTCCGACGTTCTCGAGTACGCGCTGCGGCGCGCTCAGCATTCGAGCGCGCCGATTTCCCTGATCGTCAAACAGACCGGCTGGTTCCAGACGCTCTCGCTAAACTATCACGACGGCATTCGCTACCCACACCTCGAGCGCATCGAAGGCACGACCGACATGCTGGCGTCCATCGCGGCGCCACGCGCGAAGTGATTTACTGCCGAATCAAGAGCATCTTCGTTTCGTAAACGCAACCTTGGCGACATTTCGAACGAATCGCGGTAGACTCACATTCATGAATGTGATGGTTCATGATTCCTTTAGGTTTTGTTGCGACAGTGGCGTCAGCGGTCATAAAGAAAGGAGCAACGATTATGACTCTGCACAGAACCTTTAGCGCATCGGCGCTTGTTTTAACGGCATTTGCCGTTGCGGGATGTAGTAGTGGTGCGCAATCGCCGTCCATGGGCGGCGTGCCCGGGACGGTCAACTCGATGCAGGCGGGTTCACTTCTTCCACAGGACGATCGGGGTTGCCAAACCAGCGACGGCATCAAAGTCACGCCATGCCGAATCGCCTTCGATATGAATCATCCAGGGCCGGTGAACGTGAGAGTCACGAGCGACGATCGGGAACGCCACACAATCGTCGAACGAGACAACTGCGCCGCTCGCAACGTCGCGACTATCACAAAGACTATGCCTCACACGTACAGCGTCGCAGCCGGAACGGCCTCCGGTTCCTGTACCGCCCACTTCACGCGTAGGGTCCGCAACGACGATGGCGACGGCGGCGGCGGCAGCGATCTCGTCATCAGTAACAAGGTCTGACGACCGCTCGAACGAGGTCGCCAATCAGAAGGCTGGAGTCGACCCAGCCTTCTGATATTCCATTGCGAGAGTCCAGAGGCCTTAGCCGCCTTTGTTGGGGCTAACTGCCGTACCGATCGGCTGGACATACGGGGCGGAGTATTGCAGTATGGGTGGTCCGCCGGCCGGGAAAGCGAATCGGGCGACGCCTAGACTGATTGCATCCGCTCCTACGATACCCGGGCCCTTAATGGTGGCCTGGACGATGTCGCAGAAGTCTGACTGCTGCGTGCACTGCAACACGGTCGAACCCGTAATCATGCCGGTGTCGGAAACTTGGTAGAACGTCGGAGCGCTGAACGTGTCTTGATCGCCGATGACCATAGACTTCACCTTTCCCGACCACATCACCGCGCCGGGGAATGCGATGCTTACGCAGCAGATCGTCACCGGGGTGAACAAGCCGCCCGAGAAGCTGTCATACTGGAACATTCCCGATGAATCCAAGCCGTCAACCCACAGAATGCCCGTGCCACCCTCGTAAGCGAGGAAATATGGGCTCATGTTCGGGGGAAAGTACGTGTGCTGCAGCACGCCGCCATTGTAGATGACGATGCTACCGGGGCCGCCGCTGGTGTCCATGATGTTCGAAACCGCGAGGTTACCCGTCGTACGATCCGAGGCGCAGCCTACCGGGTACTGACCCGGGTCAGAGAGCGTCGCGATGTAGGTACCGCTATGCGAGTACTCGTCGATCGTCGACATGGCGGTGTTCGCGAAGTAGAAGTTGCCGTTCTTGTCGCTGCAGGCGCCTTGAACCTCCGACCAGCCTTCGGGCGGCGGTGCGAGCGATCCGCTCGCTGCGCCCGTGTTGTAGTCAAACAGGTACACGGCGCCGGTGAAGCTCGATCCGCCGAACGCGTCGGCTACGGAGAGGGTCTTTTGGAGCGCGCAGCAGTTCGGCTTAACGCGCGCCATGTCTTTGATTTTGCGCTGGAGGTTGGGCTTCACGCTCTTGGGCGTGACGAGCGTCATCGAGAGGTCAACCTTATGGTTGCCGCCCATCGTCTGAACGCCGCTTGGCGTCATTGCGCCGCCCGAGGCCAGCTGCGACCCGCCGCTGCTGGTACAACCGGCGAGAAGCGCAACGGCCGCAGATACGCCAACGACCCGCTTGGCCGAGTTGGAAATCTTCATTGATGAATTTTCCTTTTCTTTTTTCATGATAAATGCATGCAATCCGCGCATCCGGTCCGCTGCGCGCATCGACGTCATTGATCCATAGGACGCAAGAAAGCCGAGGAAGGAATGGTTGCCGGGAACGCCATTTCGTCCAGGCGGTAACGCCACACGCCGTGATTCACCATGAACCCCAGCGCGCGGACCTTGCTCTCGATGATCCCGTCGGTTTGCAGCCAGTATCCGCCGACGTCGGCGTAGTGCTGCTCGACGGACCCGCTGAATCCGCCCGGTTCCGATACGTTGAAGTGCATCGTGCAGAAGTGCATGTTCCGCAAGTCGACGACGACGTCGGCGAGTTGGTGCCGCGGATTGCCGTCGCGAGAAACGAGATGCAGGGCATGGCCTGCATCGCCGTTGGCGCACGCCGACGCGCCGTTGTCGAGGACGCTATAGATGTTCGTGCCGATTACCTGTACGACGGCGATGGTCCGCAAGTCGGGCGAAGGCCCCGGCGTGGGCGTTGCCTCCGCCGAGACCGGCGGCTCGGTTCTTTGATAGAACAGCATTCCGTCGCGGAGTGCTCGAAACGCACCGTACCACGTGGGGTCGAAGAAGGCGCGCGTGCTAACCAGACGGCGCCCGTCCGCTTCAACGATTTCGGAAGCGTAGTCGTCGGTTCGGTGGCGCACCGCCCACGTCGTGGGTTCGGTCGGCCGGGCGGCCGAGTATGTCGTCATCTCGAGCCATACCAAATGGCGGATGACTCGAAGCGAAATGGCCAGGCCGGCGCCATCGCCTTCGATGGTGTACGTCAGATATTGCGGCTGGCGCAAAGCGCGCATCGATTGAACCGCAGTGGAGTAGAAGGCTTCGACGGTCGGCGGCGCGGCGTCTTGCGCCTTCGACTGCCCGAAGACGGAAAGAGTAGCTACAAAAACCGCGGCTATCGTGAATCGAGCTCGCATACGTCTATCTTACATGGACGCTGATTTATGGGATTGCGCCTGCCGCTTGTGGTCGGCATTGATGGCAAAAAGCATCTTCCTTAAAAGTGTTGACCGTTACTTAGCGCGGTACCCTGAATTTGAGATTGCGCCTCATCTTTTATGTACGGTGGGCGTGGAACAGCGTGAAGCGGGTAGCGTTTCCCATAGATAGTGCCTGACAAAGCGGAGACGAAAAGAGTGGTATCGTCCAGCTTGGTTGCGAGTTGGGTCGGAGTATCGTTTTGAATGGGCACTTCAGCCGAAGGAAGCTCGGCACCCGGCGGAAAGAGGTCGATGCGATTGGTCCCGCCGGTTTCGACGACGAGAACGTTGCGGTTATTGTCGACGATGAGGCCCTGTGGTTGGTTCAGCGTCATGCCAAGACTCTGGCCGTGCGTCGAGCCGGGAGTAAACTCCTCAATACTGCTGTTCGGATTCCCGGAGCTCCCGCGGTATGCAACATACAAGTTGCCTTGCTGGTCGAAATCCAGACCGTCGGCCTCTGTACCTGGCGTTTGAACCACTTGATGGACGTTCGTGGATCCGCTGAGATACTCGACGACCGTACCGTTGTTCGCATTGCTAACCCACAGATTGCCGCTGCTATCAACTATCGGATAGAGCGGGCGCGAAAGATCTTGCGAATAGCTCTGCGATGGATTCGTGGATCCGGGTGGATAGACCAGGACCGCATTGTTCGTGGCATCTGCGACGTATAGGTTGCCACTCTTATCAACCCAGAGGCCATAGGCGTATCCTATGCCGGTTATCATGCCGATTGGGCTCTGCAGAAAACCTTTCTCTGGATAGATGAGGACCTGGTTACCATTGGCAGCGTAAATGACTGGCGCTGTTCTCGCTGCCGGCGAGAGCCAGCCCGTTCGCTTGGGGATGCTGCGAGGCATGGCGAGCGGCGTGGCCTGCGGCGAAGGGCCATCAGCCCTCGTCAGCGATTCTATTGGCCCTTGCGATCCGATCGCCGACTGCGACCCGGCGCAGCCGGCAAGCAGCATCGCAGAAATCACGCAGACGCATATCGTGCGGAGTATTGATCCAGATATCGTCTTCAAGAGGAAATCCTCGAATTTATCGGACGCCGGCCGGGCGTTGATTCTTTCAAAATGGGATTCGACTTACGTCCTCTCGGTCGCCTCTCACGAAACACCCCATCCGGCCGTCGATTTCGGTAGCCGCAAACGTTGTCAAATAAGGCGAACGATTCATGGGATGGCCGGGACTCGAACCCAAGCTCAGGGATTCCAGCCGATCCCGTCCGTTACCGAAAAGTGTTATTCCCTCAGGCTTTTCCGCCGCACCATTCCCGAACCATCCCTCCCTATCCCGACCGCGTCCAACCCGTCCATCCGTCAGACTAATCCGCCCACTGGTTCCCCGATCCTCCCTCCCGATCCTGACCGCTTCCGACCCGTCCGTGACAAAATGTGACACGATGAAGAGCCACGCGACCACGGCGATGCGGGGCGGTGGCGCTCTCAAAAGGTGCTCGTAAGCGGTTGGCGGGCTCATGATTATTCAAGCGGGTGGTCCCTATCAGATGCACTAACGTAGGGACTCTACTTACAAGTCGTCGTGCGTGGCATCGAGCTGCTCATGTTCGCAGCCGACCAAGGATGTGGCAACCCAGCGGCGCGGCCGGGGTGGCGAATTGGAGCCATTACGTCAAAACCGAGAACCCGGGAGATGAAGGGCTACCGACCAGTGCCAATTACAATCACCGATGTCATACCCGCCGCGGCGCTCATCATTAGTTTTCTTTCGTTCATCGCCGCCGTCGTGGCGGCCCGCACCACTATCACATGGACGCTTCGAAACCAGCTTGCCGATGCAACGTCGCGCATGGTGCAGGCCGACGTAGCCGGTCGCGATGCTGAGATTCAGATGGCCTCTGACGCGACAAGCAAAAGCCAGGAGCCACCCCTCAGGACGAAACGAATGATCTCGGAACAGTTACGCTACGCGTCGGCGGCCCAAGCAGCCTCGATTATGAAAACACTTCGAAAACTCGGTGCCTCGAACTTGATTAGCGTGCAAGACAACTCAATAACGGCTCGTAGCCTTTCAGCGTATGACGATCCACGAGCAGAAACGTTTTGGCGAGATGCGATCCGTGGCGCTCGAGGTTCTGGACTCTTTGAGTTATATGCTCAGAGAGACTATGCGAAGTTCCTCTTCACTCAAGGTGAAGCAAGAGTCGAGGATGGCCGAAGCGCTTTCGACGCCGCGATCAAGACTGCGCCCCCGACCGACCGTGGCACCTATGACGTAATGTGGGTCTACATCGAGCTGGCCCGCTCCGAGAAACGTGCTGGACATGCGGACCTCGCTCGGCATGCTTTGATTCACGCACAAGAAGCTGTCGATAAGCTCCGCGATAGAAAACAAGGCGCGCAAGAAATGCTCAGTCAAGCGTATAAAGAAATAGTCGGCGCTTAGCGTTCCCAACGAACCCGACTGTAGCCGGCGTGCTCAGAAAGAAGACGCTAAGAAATGATCCCCAAGAAGCCGCACGGCAACCGAATGATAACTTCGCCGCGGTAACCAGACCAAAACTCCAATAAAATGAAGACGAAACTTTCTGGGATGGCCGGGACTCGAACCCGGACGTCCTTTCGGACTGCAGATTTTAAGTCTGCTGTGTCTACCGATTCCACCACCATCCCACCGTCGTTCGAATCGTCCTTCGACTGCGCGCCTTCGGCGCTCCGCTCGTCCTTCGACTGCGCGCTTTCGGCGCTCCGCTCAGGATGACACCGAATGGACTATTGGCGGTAGTGCTCGACGGTGTCTTCGGAACGCAGGTGCGCGACGTTGGGGTCTTGCCCTGCATTACGCCGTGCGCGGCGCTGCCGTAACAGATCCCAGAACTGATCCAGCTGCACTTCGACCGATTCGAGGCGCCGGTGATCGTCCGGCGTCAGCGGGTGCGTTTCGCCGCTTTCGAGCAAGCGATGTTCTTCGGCCACGAGTTGCTCGATGTGCTCGCGGATCTGAATGTCGTCCATTACTTGAACCCCCTCGGAGTTCGGGAGCCTGCGATTGTGGGCTTCCCAGCTCCTGCAGTCGTCCCGGTGGCATCGCGATGCTGAAGCATCACGCCCAGCAGCAGGTCGTCCGTAGTCGCCGTCGCTTCGTCGAGCTTCAGGATTTCGAGCACCGTGTCGAGCACGAGGATACCGGCCGGCAAAATGTCGGCGCGCTGCGGCCGCATGCCGATCACTTTCTTCCGGTCGTCGAGCGGCATGCCGCACAGGCGCGCCACGACGCTTTGCAGATCCGCGCGTGCGAGCCGATAGGAGTCGATCGGACCTTTGCGGGCACGCACGATGGCGGCCGCGGTCGTGGCCGAGCCGCCGACGAACGCCACCCGTTCCACCGGCTCGGTTCCGTTCAACGGCGCGAGCGCTTCGCGAGCGATCGAGCGAGCGCGCTCGACCGTCTCGGCGTCCACCGGGCCGCCGCTACCCGCCATGGCCGGCAACGCTTCCGTAAGCCGAACCGCGCCGACCTCGAACGAAAGAACGCGCTCGGGTTTCGTCGTGGTTCCCGCAGCATATTCGGTGCTGCCGCCGCCGGCGTCGACGACGGCAACCCGTTCGCCCCGCAGCGGACCCAATGCCGTAATCGCACCGCGGTACGACGCCTCGGCTTCTTCTTCGCCGGACAGCACCTGGACCGGAACGCCCAAAATCTCCCGTGCCCGCTCCAAAAACTCGTCGCTATTGCCGGCGCGGCGCACGGCGCTGGTTGCGACGGCGAACAGTTTCACGTACCGGCCGCGTATCTGACGGTACAGCTGGCCGATTGCGTCGAGCGTGCGGCGCATGGGCTCCTCGCCCAGCTGCCCTTCGGAGTCGAGTCCCTGGCCAATCCGCGTGCCGAGCGATCCAACCGCATCGACATGGGGCAAGTCCGGCGCGACGTTGGCCAACAACATGCGGGTCGAGTTGGTGCCGACGGAAATGACGGCGTACCGCTTACTCAAGAAACGCTCCTACGCCTGATGCTTTGATTCGAATAGCGCCGCGCGGCGCTTCTTGTGCAAGAAATGGCGATCCGCCTGCGGGACCCCGTCGGGGGCATCCCACTCTTGCGTGCTTTTGAGATAGGAGGCGATGCGCTCGTCGAGCGCCTCGTCGCGAATCTGCGGTGCGAGCACTACCACCGGCCGGCGTCCTTCGCGCCTCAGCTCGAAGGGCAGCTCGCGGCGGGCGACGAGTGACCGTTGGTACTCGGCGCGGTGGGCCTCCACGTCGGCCGTCGAGGCCGTCGCAAGATCGCCGTTCTCGAGCCGTACCGTCGCGCCGTAGGCGTTGAGATTGATAACGATGCCGTCGATCGACTCGGTCACGGGGCCGACGACGGCGCGGGGCTGACGAAAATGATGGTCTCGTTCGCGCGCACCATGCGCAGCCGGTCGTGGATTTCGGGGATCGCGCCTTCCGGGTCGCGCAGGCGGTCGATTTCGCGGCGCTGCTCGGCGCTGTGCTTCCGCAAGGCGGCGACATCCGCGCGCACCGACGAGAGCTGCCGAACCATCGCGACGTTTTCCCCGATCACGCGGGCGAACTGTATTCCAACCAGGGTGAAAATGAGCAGCGCGAGCGCCGCCGCTGTGATGCGACCGGTAAGGCGCAGGACGAGACGGGCCTGCATCGCTTGCGTCACGTGCTTTGGCCGATTGCTTCCCCGTGCGTTGTTTGCCATGCCCCTAGCCGGCGATACTTCAGATACCGATCCTCCAACAGTTCCTCCGGCGAACGCGCCGCCAACCGCGCCACCGCCGCATCCACCACCGTTAACACGCGCGTCACAACGTCGCTCGCATTGCGGTGCGCACCCCCGAGTGGTTCAGGTACGATCTCGTCGACGATGCCGAATCGCTGGAGGTCTTGGGCGGTTAACTTCAACCGCGCGGCGGCTTCTTCCGCCTTGGTCGCATCCGACCAGAGAATCGCGGCGCAGCCTTCCGGCGAAGCAACCGAGTACGTGCTGTGCTCCAGCATGATCGTGTGATCGGCAATTGCGAGCGCCAGCGCGCCGCCCGAGCCCCCTTCTCCGATCACGGTTGCGACGATCGGCACGCGCGCCGAGGTGAACTCGTGCAAACAGGCGGCGATCGCTTCCGACTGCGCGTGCTCTTCCGAAGAAATTCCGGGATCGGCTCCTTTGGTATCGACCAGCGTCACGATCGGCAAGCCCAAACGCGAAGCCAGATGCGCCAGCCGCCGGACTTTGCGATACCCCTCGGGTGCCGGCATTCCGAAGTTGCGGCGAAGATTCTCTTTGGTGTCGCGGCCGCGCTGCTGGCCGATCGCCATCACGACACGTCCGTGCAGCAGGGCGAACCCTCCGACGATCGAGGGATCGTCCCGGAACTGTCGATCGCCGTGCAATTCGTCGAAGCGATCGAACCGTGAAATATAGTCAAGCGACGTAGGCCGGCTCGGATGGCGGGCCATGTGCACCTTCTCCCAGGGAGTAAGTGCGCCGAATACCTCGTGTAAGATCTCTTGATATTTTTGTTCGAGGGCGGCGATCTCCGAGGACATGTCGACTGGCTGCGTCGCGTTGACGGTGCGCAACTCGTCGATGCGGCGCTCGAGTTCGACCAAGCCTTTTTCGCGTTCGACGATGAGATTGTTGCTCATCGAGGCGTTCGCGTTCCCGCCGTGTATTCGAGCAGGCGCACCAGCGTCTCTTTGAGCGCGCGCCGATCGACCACCATGTCGATCGCGCCCTTCTCGAGCAAGAACTCGGCCGTTTGAAACTGATCGGGAAGGCGCTGGCGGATCGTCTGCTCGATCACGCGCCGGCCGGCAAAGCCGATCACCGCCTTGGACTCGGCGACGATGACGTCACCTTGAAAGGCGAACGAGGCCGCGACGCCGCCGGTCGTCGGATCCGTCAGAACGGTGATCAGCACGTTGCCGTCGTCGGTGAAACGCGTTACGGCACCACTCGTCTTCGCCATTTGCACGAGCGCCAGCATTCCTTCTTCCATGCGCGCTCCGCCTGAGGCCGTAAAAATGATGCACGGAACGCGACGACGGCGCGACTCTTCCAAGAGCTGAGCGATTCGCTCGCCCACGACCGTCCCCATCGTACCGCCACGAAAATGAAAGTCCATGACGCCCAGACCGACGTCGAAGCCGCCGATCTGCCCGAATCCGCATACGACCGCTTCGGCCAAGCCGCTCTTTTCGCGATCGCCGCTCAACTTCGCTGCGTAGGTCTTTTTATCGACCCAGCCCAGCGGGTCGCCGCCGACGATCTCCGCTCCCACTTCGGTGAAATCGCCGTCGATAATCGTGCTGATGCGGTCGTACGCGCCCATACGAAAATGGTGACCGCAGCGCGTGCACACGTACGCGTTCGCCAGCAGATCGCGGCGATACAGCACTTCTCCGCACTTCGGGCATTTGCTCCACAACGCGGCTTCGCGATTCTCGGAATCTTTGCTGCGGCGAATGCGCAGCCACTCCGGCATCGGCACCTAGAGTCTCTCCTTCGAGATCGCTATCCCGTTGGGAAGCAGGCGCGCCGAATAGAGCTTGCGTAACTGTTTCAGGTAATTCCAGATTTCTTTTTGGTTGAGCTTGGATTCGCCGACGACGCGGTCCTTGAAGACGTACGGGACCTCGAGCACGTTGCCGTATTTGCCTTTCACGATCACTTCGAGACCGATCTTGAAACCGATCGGGTCGAGCGTTACGCCATCGAGAGCTTCGCGCCGAACCAAAAAGTAACCGCTGGTCACGTCTTTCACTTTCGTGAGCGGGCGCGCCAGCCAGCAGGCGACGCGCGACGTGACGATGCGCCGCCGCGGCCAATTGGCGATGCCGCCGCCGGCGACGTAGCGGCTACCGACGGCCAAACCGTAACGCCCCGATTCGAGAGCCTCGACCATTTTCGGCAAAGCGCTGATGTCGTGGCTGAAATCGGCGTCCATGGCACCAAGCGCGACCGACTCCTTCCGCGCGACCTTCCAGCCGTCGATGACCCCCGAGGACAAGCCAAGTTTCTCCGGTCGATGGAGACATTTGACCGGCAGCGTTTGTGAGAGGCGATCGACGATCGCGCCAGTTCCGTCAGGGGAATTATCGTCGACCACGATGATTTCGCCGTCGAGCGCGTTGGCCTTGAAAATACCGTCGAGGGCTCGCAGCAGCGTTTCGATTCCGCCGGCCTCGTTGTACGTCGGAATGACGATGGAAAAGGGTAGCGCCATATCAGAAGTCCCCTACGTACGACGCGCTTGGCTGCAGTTCCGGCCCTGCGTCAACGCGTCGGCGATCGCCAGCAGCGCCATCGCCGCAGTTTCCGTTCGCAGGATTCGCGGACCCATCCAGACCAGCGCGGCCCCCCGCGCGCGCGCCGCCTCGGCTTCATCGTGCGTGAATCCACCCTCCGGCCCGACCACAATCAGCGCCCGGCGTACGCCTCCCAGCAAGTCGGGCAAAACGTCGCGCAGCAGGGTGCGCGGTGCGAGTTCCCACCCAAACAGCACCACGCCGTAGTCATCGAAGCGTTCGAGCAGCGCGTCGAACGACGGCAGGACGGCCCCGATCTGCGGGATGCTGCGCCGCCCGCACTGCTGCGCGGCGGCTCTTGCCAAACGGCGCCAGCGTTGTACTTTCGCATCGCCGGCATCGCGCGCAACCGTCCGCTCGGAGCGAAAGGGAAGGATGGCCCCGACGCCGAGTTCGGTCGTCTTCTCGACGATGAAATCCATCTTCGCGCTCTTGGGAAGCGCTTGCGCCACATCGAAGCGCGGAGAATCGGTATCTGCGCCGCTAGCCGGATCTTCCGAGGTTCCCGCCGCGTCGAGCGTCGCGCGGACGAGCGTTCCGTCAATGGCGATCGACGCCGCAAACACCGTTCCAGCGGAGTCGATTACTTCGATCGCATCGCCGTCGACCAAACGCAGGACGCGCACGATTTTTCGTGCGTCGCTTCCTGCGATCTCCACACTCGCTCCCGTTTCGCACACCCCTTCCACGAAGAAACGCCGCGCGGACACTCTACGCCTGCCGGTTTATTCCGGCCGGAACGCGTCCTTGACGCGTTCGAAGAACGAACGCTCCTCGACGGCGTCGCCCCCGGCGCGCGCGTACTCTTCGAGCAACTCGCGCTGGTGCCGGTTCAGCTTCGTCGGGACCAACACATGAATGGTGACGTGATGGTCGCCGCGGTGCGCCCCGCGTACGCTCGGCATCCCACGGCCACGCAAGCGCAAGACGGTTCCCGATTGCGTGCCTGCGGTCAAATTCAGCTCCACGTCACCGTCCAGCGACCGCACGGCGATTGGGCCGCCCAATGCCGCCTGCGGAAAACTTACCGGTACGTCGGCGTACGTGTCGAGTCCGTCGCGTTTGAAATACGAGTGCGGCGCGACGCTAAAATACACGTAGAGGTCGCCTGGAGGTCCGCCGCGCGTTCCCGCTTCGCCACTTCCTCCTATACGAATTCGCGAACCGTCGTCGATGCCGGCCGGAACCTTGACCGTCAAGCGCCGTTCCGTTTCACGGCGTCCGTGACCGCGACACGCTTCACAGGGATGTTCGATGACGTGTCCTTCGCCGCCGCAGCGCGCGCACGCCGACTGAGTTACCATTTGGCCGAGCGGCGTTTGTCGTACGCCGCGCACGACGCCGCTTCCGTGACAGGTCGCGCACGCGGTTACCAGCGTCCCTGGACGCGCGCCCGACCCGCGACAGACGTCGCACTGCGCGAGGTGCGCAAACTCGATCTCTTTGGTCGTCCCGGCGAACGCTTCTTCTAGCGTAATTTCTTGATCGTAGCGCAGATCCGAGCCGCGTTGCGGACCGGCGCGGCGCGTCTGTGCGGCGCCGCGAACGTTGCCGAAGAACATGTCGAAGATGTCACCGAACGATCCTCCTTCGAAACCAAAGCCGCCTTGCGTGGCGCCGTTGGTCACGACCCCGAAACGGTCGTATTGTGCGCGCTTGGCCGGATCCGAAAGGACTTCGTAGGCCTCGTTGATCTTCTTAAAACGCAACTCCGCTTCCGACTTGTCGTCGGAAACGTCGGGGTGATGCTTACGTGCGAGACGCCGGTACGCTTGCTTAATCTCGTCCCCGGTTGCGTCGCGTCCGACTCCGAGGATCTCGTAGTAGTCCGTCGTGGACATCAATGCTTGCTAATAGTGCTCGACGTCGGAGAGACGTTCGCTGAGACTCTGCGCGGTGCCGGAAGCCAACGCAACAAGGCGCCCGTACGGCATCCGGCGTGGTCCAAGGATGGACAGCATACCGAGGGCGTGCTGACCGAAGCGATACGGAACCGTCACCACCGACAGGTCGGCGAGTTCCTCGCTGCCGAGTTCGTGTCCGATTTTGACGCTCGGGACTTCGGCGCTCATGGCGTCGGCGACGATTTCGTAGAGCGTCTTTTGCTCCTCGACGATTCGAAGGATCGAGCGCAGCTTCCGCAGATCCTGAAATTCGGGCTGGTCGAGCAGATTTTGAGCACCGGCCGACGCGATGGTCGGTTGTTCGTCCGAGCGTGCCGATTGAAGGGCCGTCTTTACGGCGCCGCGCAAATCCTCGTGCGCGCCGATCTCTTCGGCGATGCGAACGACCTCGGCTTCGGTAACGTCGCGCAACGGACGATTCGCAAAGCGCGCGTTGAGCGCGTTCGACAAGCGGGTGAGATCGTCGGCTCGCATGTCGGCGGTAAGCTCGAACAAGCTTTGAGCGGCGACGCCGAGCGACGTCACGATGATCGCGACGCCCGTGCGCGGCGTGAGCCAAATCAATTGAACGTGCTTGAAGGTCTGGGCCTCCTGGTGCGGCTTGGTCACGAAAGCGAGGTTATTGGAAAGCCGCCCGAGCAGGCGCGTGGTGCTCTCGATGATATCGTCGAGCTGCCGGCTCGCGTCGCGCAGGTCCTCGCGAATCCGGCGCCGGTCGTCCGGGGCCAGTTCCTCCGGTTCCATCAGCTGGTCGACGTAGGTTCGATAGCCGGCATCCGACGGGATTCGGCCAGCCGAGGTGTGCGGCTGAACCAAGTAACCGCCCGCTTCGAGCTCGGCCATTTCGTTCCGAACGGTCGCGGAGCTCACTCCCAGGTGGTATTTTTGGGTCAGGGTCTGCGACCCCACCGGCTCGGCGGTGGCAATATATTCGTAGACGACGGTCGCCAGGATGTAAGCCTTGCGCTTGTCGAGCCCTCCCTGCTCTTCCCTCATAGCCTCCTACTGTAGCACTCTTGGCGAAGGAGTGCTAGGATTCTGCGGGCCACGGGGAAGGCTAGGGGCGCCCTCGGCCTGTTCGATCGCGCCGCGCAGCTCGTTCCAGTCGAGGGCACCCACCGAGACGTAGGACACGTTCCCGTTCGGATCCAGGACCACGGTCACCGGAATCTTCGAAACGGCGTACGCGCGCGAGATGGTTCCCGCGGAATCCTCGACCACCGGAAGAGAGATATTCGAAAACCGAAAGTAGGTTGCGGCAACGTCGTGCGAGTCCGGTGAGACGGTGAGCACCGCGAGGCGGTCACCGAACGACTGCTGCGCCCGCACGAAGTCCTTCATCTCGTCGGTACACACCTGGCACCAGCTCGCCCAAAAGTCGATGACGACCACACGCCCACGTAAATCGGACAGATAGCGGGTGCCCTGCGGCGATGGAATCGCGAAGTCGGGCGGTGGTGCGTTGTACCGGATGCCCGCGAGGCCGGTGCCGGTTGTCGCCGTCAACACCGCGAGCACGAGCGAGCTCCAGCTGATCACGCACGATGTTTCGGCAGGCGCGACCGCCCAGCCTCGTTAACGAAAGCACATGAGCAGCAATTCCAACGCTATCGAAACGTTTTCCGACGAGACGCGCACCTTTGCGCCGCCAGCCGACTTCGCCAGTCAAGCAAACGCGCGACCCGGAATTTACGAACGAGCCGAAAAGGACTACTTGGAATTCTGGGCGTCGTGGGCGCGAAAACTCGAGTGGATGAAGCCCTTCTCAACGACGCTGCAATGGAACGAACCGTTTGCCTCCTGGTTCGGCGACGGGCAACTCAACGCTTCGGTGAACTGCTTGGACCGTCACGTGCGGGCCGGCAACGGCGATAAAATCGCGTATTACTTCGAAGGCGAGCCGGGCGACCGCCGCACCATCACGTATCGACAGCTACTCGACGACGTATGCCGTTTTGCCAATGGTTTGCGTCAGCTCGGCATTCGCAAAGGTGACCGGGTGGCGATTTATATGCCGATGATTCCGGAACTTCCAATCGCCATGCTTGCGTGCGCGCGCATAGGTGCCGCGCACTCCGTCATCTTCGGCGGTTTCTCGCCCGAATCGATCGTCGATCGCGTGACCGACGCCGATTGCATCGCGCTCGTTACGTGCGACTGGGGATGGCGACGAGGCCACAAGGTTCCGCTCAAGCGCAACTGCGACATCGCTATGGAACGGACGCCGTCAATTCGGCACTGCATCGTCGCCGGACGTATCGAGGACGACGTCTTCATGCACGAAGGGCGCGATTACCGCTGGAGCGAGATCGTCGCCGGCCAACCGGCGACCTGCAAGCCCGAGCCGATGAACGCCGAAGACTTGTTGTTCCTCCTCTATACCAGCGGGACCACAGCAAAGCCGAAAGGCATCAAGCACACGACCGCCGGTTACCTGACGCAAGCGGCGATGACGCACGAACTCGTCTTCGATTTGAAGCCCGATCGCGACGTGTTCTGGTGCACCGCCGACATCGGCTGGGTGACCGGCCACTCGTACGTCGTTTACGGTCCGCTGGCCAACGGCGCGACCAGCGTCATCTACGAAGGCACGCCGGATTTCCCCGACAAGGACCGTTTCTGGGATATCGTCGAGCGCTACAAAGTCACGATCTTGTATACCGCGCCGACGGCGATTCGCACGTTCATGAAGTGGGGCGTCGAGTATCCGGCCAAGCACGATTTGTCGACGCTGCGACTCTTGGGGACCGTCGGCGAGCCGATCAACCCCGAGGCGTGGATGTGGTACCGGCAATGGATCGGCGGAAATCGCATACCAGTCGTGGACACGTGGTGGCAAACGGAGACCGGCGGCATCATGATCGCTCCGCTTCCGGGCATCACCACGCTGCTTCCCGGCAGTGCGACGCACGCCATCCCGGGCATTTTCGCCGACATCGTCGACGAAGGCGGTCGGTCGGTTCCGTTGGGCGGCGGCGGCTACGTCGTGCTCACGCGCCCGTGGCCCGGAATGTTGCGCGGCATCTGGGGCGACGACGACCGCTACCGGCAAACCTATTGGTCGAGGTTCCCGCACGTTTACTTGGCCGGCGACGGTTGCCGGCGCGACGCCCACGGCAACTTCTGGTTCATGGGACGCATCGACGACGTCATGAACGTCAGCGGCCACCGGATTTCGACCACCGAAGTCGAGAGCGCGCTGGTCGATCACCTAAGGGTAGCCGAAGCGGCCGTGTGCGGGAAGCTCGACGAGGTAACGGGGCAGGCGATCTACGCGTTCGTGACGCTGCGTGGGGGCGATCCCGGCTCGGACGAGTTAGCCGACGAACTGCGCGAGCACGTCGCCGAAAAGCTTGGGAAATTTACGAAACCCAAGTACGTCACGTTCACGCAAGAGCTTCCGAAAACTCGAAGCGGCAAGATTATGCGGCGCCTCCTGCGCGACATCGCCGAAGGGCGCACGTTGGGCGACACGACGACCCTCGCGGATTCGTCGATCGTGCACGAGCTTCAGGAGCGCGCCAAGGCTGAATCGCTAACGGCCGAGTGAGGGATCGTCGTCGCGTGCTGCGGCGATGAAAAACTCCCCGAGCTCGTCGAGGTGGTCGATGCGCCGGGCGGGCGGCAGCGCACCCAAAATCGTCGCTCCGTACCGCGTGGACGCGGCACGCCCGTCGAGCAGCGCGACGACGCCGCGGTCGGTCGTGCTGCGTATCAATCGCCCGAAGCCTTGTTTCAAGCGCACCGTCGCGGCCGGGATCATATAGTGCTCGAAACCGTCCAAACCGCGGGCTTCCAGCGCGCGTATGCGTGCCATGACGAGGGGATCGTTGGGCGTCGGAAACGGCAGACGGTCGATGATCACGCATGACAGCGCTTCGCCGACGACGTCGATTCCTTCCCAAAACGTACCGGTAGCGAACAGCACCGCGTTGGGCGTACGGCGAAACCACTCCAACAATTGGGTGCGAGGAAGCTCGCCCTGCAATCTAACGGGAAAAGCGAGCCGCTCGCGCAAGAGCGCGTAGACTTCGCGCAAGCGCGCGTACGACGTAAAGAGTACGAACGCGCGCCCGCGCGACCGGTCGAGACATTCTTCGACCAAGGGTGCGGCGTGCCGGGCGAAGTCCGGCGACTTCGGGTTTAGCTTCGGAGGTGCCACGAACAGTCGCGCCTGCCGGTCGAAATCGAAAGGCGACGGGGCGACCAATTCTTCCGCGTCGTCCAGGCCCAACGAGCGGCGGAGAAAGGCAAACGGCGCGATGGTTGCGCTCGTCAGTACGACGCTCTGCGTGTGCGCGAACAGCGTCGCGCGCAAGAAGTCGGCTACGTCGTGCGGCGCGCAATGCAAGCTGTAGCGCCCGTCGCCTTCGCCTCGTTCGATCCACGCGATGGCATGGTCGGACGCGGCCTCGGCGCGATCGATGGTCGCCGAATGGGCGGTGAGGCTGCGCATGGTCAGATCGCGGCGACGCTCCGCTTCGGCGTCGTTCTCGGGGCGGTTCTTCAGCGCGCTATGCCAGTTTGCGAAAAGCCAGTTCTCGAGTTGATACAACGCGTCGCGAAGGTCTTCGAGCGCCGGCCATGCCGCCTCGTTAGCCGCCAGCGGGTAGCGGTCGCCCGGTACGCAGGCCAAGGCGGATTCCAGCGCGCGAACGCCTTCGTCGAGCCGCGTATCGAACGCCGGCGGAAGCTCGTAAACTCGACGAAACTTTCGCATCATCCGGCCGAGCGTCGCGCGCGAGAGGGTGGACGTCAGCGCGTCGGTCGCCCAGCGCTCGCATTGGTGAGCTTCGTCGAGAACGGCGACGTCGTAGGGGGGCAGTAAACCGCCGCCGACCGCGAGGTCGAGGAAAAACAACGCGTGATTGACCACTATCAGGTCGGAATACTTCGCTTCGTCGCGCTTCTTGAAGTAGAAGCAGTCGTGAAAGTGCTCGCAAAACTCGCCGACGCAATCGTCGGCGTCGGCGTCGAGCTGTTCCCATTCGTCGGACCCGGGTACGAACGGCAACTCGGCGCGGTCGCCGGTCCGGGTTCGCGCCCCCCACGTCCAGAGCTGCTGCATGGTACGCGAAGATGCCACCAAACGATCCGCCCGCACCCGCTCGAACTTTTGCTTGCAAAGGTAATGGCCGCGCCCCTTGAGCAGCGTGACGCGTACCGGGATGCCGAGCGCTCGTTGCACCAGCGGAATGTCCTTGCGCACGAGTTGCTCCTGCAACGCAATCGTACCGGTGGAGAGCACGACTTTTTTACCGCTTCGAATGGCGGGAACCAGATACGCCAGCGACTTGCCGACGCCGGTTCCGGCTTCGACGATCGTGTGCACGCCTTCGAGAATTCCCCGTTCCACGAGGTGCGCCATCTGCAGTTGACCCGGCCGCGCCTCGAAACCCGGCAGCGCGCGGTTCAGCGGCCCATCGGCGGCGAAGACCTGCTCGATCGTGACGGCGGCCTGGTTCATTTCTAAGCTATATTTGATGCGGGTCGCGAGGCGCTTCGTACTCGGTTTCGAGGGTCGTGCCCGTGCTTGCGTCGACGACGACCGGCTGAAGTCGTCGTGGCGGCGCGTAGATCGCAAACGTCAACACGAATCCCGCGAGCAAGCCCGAAATGTGGGCCTGCCAGGAGATCGCCGGAACGGTGAAGGTGATCACGAGGTTGAGAACCAGGATGCCGAGATTTGCCCGCACGAGATCCATGCCGGGCTTGCCGAGTTTCAGACCGATGGCAAAAAGGGCGCCGAAGAGTCCGAAAATCGCGCCGCTCGCGCCGACCGTCGGGACCAGCGGCGCGCTAAAGTAGACGACGCCCAATCCCGCCGCAACCAGCGACACGATATAGATGAACAACATGCGCCACGGCCCGACGGCATACTCGATGAAGCGACCGAGAAACCATAACGACGCCATGTTCACGGCGATGTGGATCAGACCGCCGTGGAGGAATGCGCTGGTGATGATGCGCCACCACTGACCATCCTGAAGGACGGCGGCCGGATAGAGCGAGCCTTCCTGAAGGACGCGCTCCATGTTGCCGCCTCCCGAAAACGACAGAATTCCCGGCCCACCGACTCTGATTTCCCATAAGAACCCGATCGCGTTGAGCACGATCAGAAAGCGCGTCATCATGTGCGGTTACGTGCCGTCGTTCGCGACCATGATCATGCGAGCGAGCTCGAGCGAAATCGCGTGGCGTTCGTTACCGATTTCGATGGTGACCGGGCCGCCCAACGGTGCCTTCTCGACGATCCGAACAGGCGCGCCGGGACGCAGTCCGACCTCGCCGAGATAACGCAGGATCTCCGGAACCTCGTCGGTAACGCCGCTGACCACTGCGCGGCGTCCTTCATCAACTTGCGCGAGCGGAACGCCGGTGCGCGCGGGCTCGCTCAAATCGCGAGGCGGCACCGGATGGCCGTGCGGACAGGTTTGCGGATCTCCGAGCAGCGCAACGAGCCGGTCCTCGACTCGCTGCGAAATCGCATGCTCGAGCATACACGCTTCGGCGTGGACTTCGTCCCAAGGCATTCCGAGCACGTCGGTCAGCAAGCGCTCGGCGAGACGATGCCGCCGCAACACGCGAACGCCGACTTCCAAACCTTTGCGCGTGAGCTTGACCTCGCCGCGCGCCACGTACTCGACGTACCCCTCCTTGTCGAGTTTCTTGAGCATGCCGGAGACGGACGCCGGTGCGACGCCTAATGCCGAAGCGAGTCCCGACGTCGTGACGCCTGGGCCCTCGTGCTCGAGGCGATAGACGGCTTCGAGATACTCCTCGATCGACTCGGCGAAGTGGCTATGGCCCGACATGCGAGGTACCCTTGCTTCGACGCACGGCTTCGAGTTCCGTGGCCAGACGATCCCGCATTGCCTGCTTGCGTAGCGGTTCGGCAAAACTCGCATCGATCGCGTTGCGCACGTACCGCGTGAGGGTATCGGCACCGGCAAGGCGCTCGACGATGGCATACTCGGCTTCGATCGACGTACGAAACATCGCGGGGTCGTCGGCATCGATGGTGACGATGCATCCGGCGCGGTCGAACTCCAGGAAGGCGGCGCGATCGTCCGGCGCGGCGATGCCGGTGATCCGGTTTGACGTCGGGCAAATTTCGAGCGGGATGCGCTCGTTGGCGAGCAGTTCGACCACGGACGGGTCGCGCAACGCGGCGATGCCGTGGCCAATGCGTTCCGCGCGCAGGTGCGCAACGGCGGCATTGACGCTCTCGGAGCCGGCGGCCTCGCCCGCATGGGCGACGCAGTGCAGTCCGGCGGCCCGTGCGTAGGCGAACGCGTCAACAAAGAGTTCGGCTGGGAATCGCGCCTCGTCTCCCCCTAATCCGATACCGATCACGTCGAGATCGGTCAGCGACGTCGCGAGTTTCGCCGTGCGCATCGCATTGGAGTCGCCGAAGTTTCGAGTCAAATCCACGATGAGCTTGAACTCCGCATGCGGACGCGCGGCTCTCAGTTCGGTGACGATTGCGGCGAAGGCCGCGTCCACGTCGAGCGATCGATGAAAAAACGTCCACACCGAAGGAGAAACGAAGAGCTCTCCGTACATGACGTTTTGCGCCAACGCGTCCTCGACAAACTCGCGCGCCAGCCGCGCGTAATCGCCCGGTTCGGCCAGGGTCCGGCTCACGGCCGCAAATGCCAGCAAGAACTCTCGAAAATCGCGAAAGCGATAGGGATCGGCGCGATCGACCAGCTCGCTCGGCTCGCCGGTAAATGCGCCGGTCTCCCGGCCCTCGGAACGGTAGCGCAGCGCGACGCCATGCTTGTCGGCAAGCTCGACGAAAGTCGAACCGCGAAGGCTTCCCTCGAGGTGGCAGTGGAGATGGACCTTCGGGATCGCGCGCGCCAACGCCATGTCCGCTCGCATTCGTTGTCGCCGGCGCGGACCCGTGCTACGGTCCCGCCAGGTAAAGGGGCGCAACCCTAGCCGTCGTATTAGGGTTGTTCTCGCCGCGGGGTGGAGCAGTCCGGTAGCTCGTCGGGCTCATAACCCGAAGGTCGGTGGTTCAAATCCATCCCCCGCAACCAATTCAGGCAGGTTCGAAGCGTTTTTCGAACCTGCTTATTTTTTTCGCTCACCACAATGGAAGCTCGGCATCCGAAAGCGAGCTGCTCGCGGGACAACGATCGGTCTCTTCGATCCCGCAGTCTTCTGGCTGCCTCGGAATTGCTTCTTTCATCCCATCGGCGTTTCGAACGACGGCAAAGGGTATACTGCGTGCGTCCTGTTTCGTATAGTAAACGTGCATCATGCCGCGCAGCACGTCGAACCGGCCCTTGCGCGCGTAAATGACGAAGTGATCCTCGTAAATGCCGCCCGAATTGATGTAGTTGTACGAAGAAACACCAGGGCGCGTCCCGGAGTACATGTCGAGCCGCGCATACACGGGGCGCATCGACGCATAGGTGTAGTCCGCTCGATACACCCACGAATCGCCGGAAAACGTCGCCGAAGGTTTGCCGCCGTGGCTCGTCGCCTCGATCCGGGCACCGTCGATGCGATATTCGACCGAAAGGATCCGCACGCGCGGCGCACCGATGTTTTGAAGGCGCGCACTCACGCGCACCGCAATGAAGTCCCCGTTACTGCCAGCGCGTTCCATCGACAGGGCGACGAGCCCCCGCGGCGGCTCCTGCTGCGGTTTGATGCGATCCGTGTAAATAAAAATGTAGAACGCCCATACGCCGGCCGCCACGATGGCGACGGTCTCCATCCAATTTCTGACAGCGTGCGAGGACGGCAGGACCTTCATGGCCTCAGCTTCGCATAAACCAACGGGATGCCTTGCCGGCATTTACCGAACCGTTCATCGCACCAGACGGAGGAACCGGACGAACGTGAAGTACGTGCTATTCTACGAGTCATCGAACGACGACGTGCTCTCGCAGGCGGCGCTACACGTGGCGGCTCATCGCGCTCGATGGCAAGAGTTCTTCTCGCGGGGCACGCTCTTGATGGTCGGGCCGTTCGGCAAGCCTGAGGAAGGCGCGATGGCCATCTTCACGACGCGCGAGGCGGCGCGAGAATTTGCCCAGGGCGATCCATTCGTCATCAACGGCGTCGTTGCGAACTGGTACGTTCGCGACTGGCACGAAGCCCTGACGTAACGCTACGTAAGGGCAGACTAATCGAGCAGGCGCCGTAGGGAATCCGTCGCACTAATCGCCGAGAGCCCATTGAGGTAGGGGAGCGCGGCCGGATGATACCTACGTTTAACGGAAATCTCGGACTCGGCGAGATCTTCATCTTTCTCTTCATCACGCTGGGACCGTTTACGGTGCTCCGCTCGTTCGCGCAGCTGACCCGCAACTCGGAGGCCTCGTTCCGGACGCAACTGGCCACGCGAACGTTCGTTACTGCTCTGATCGCGGCAGTGGTCAGCGCCGTGCTGGGTTCGGCGCTCATGGGAAGGTGGCAGGTCAGTGTGCCCGCGATCGCGTTTACGGCCGGCATCCTGCTCTTCGTGGTAGCGCTCCGCGATTTAATCGCTTTGTACGATACGCAGCCCCCGGCCGACGCTCCGACTCCGACTCTGGCGATGGCAATCTTTCCGCT
Organism: Vulcanimicrobiota bacterium; assembly: GCA_963786105.1. Taxonomy (GTDB): domain Bacteria; phylum Vulcanimicrobiota; class Vulcanimicrobiia; order Vulcanimicrobiales; family Vulcanimicrobiaceae; genus Tumulicola. The sequence continues at coordinate 38,362 of CAWAXX010000013.1, read as the reverse complement.
GGCTTTCCCCAACATCGTGACGCCGGCCGGGCTCGCAATCGCGATCACCTTACTGGCGCTGGGACCCGATGCTCGCTGGCAGATCCTCGGTTGCATCACCGCGGTGATCGTCATCGATTACCTCGTCATGCTTTTTGCCAAACCGCTGATCACCGTACTGTGGCTCCCGCTCGCGCTGCTGGGCGTGGTTCTGCTCGTCTTGCAAGTGGCGCTGAGTATCCAGATCGTTATTTTTGCAATCCGGGTGACGGAACACATGATAAAATGACCATCACGACCTTCGCGTTGCGGTTGCTCGTCGGCGCTTTGCTCGGTTCGGCAATCGGCTTCGAACGCCAGTGGCGCCAACGCGCCGCCGGCCTGCAAACGAGCGCCCTCGTGACCACCGGCGCAACCCTCTTTGCGCTGCTCGACACGGCCTACGCCGGTGCCAACTCGACGCGAATCCTCGCAAACATCGTCTCGGGCGTAGGCTTCCTGGCGGGAGGCGTTATTCTCAAAGAAGGCACCAACGTCAGCGGACTCAATACCGCGGCAACGATTTGGGCTTGTGCCGCAGTCGGTGCGCTTGCCGGCGTCGGCCTCTACGCCGATGCCGTTATGGGCGCAGGAGCCATGATCGCTATCAATCTGCTGATGCAACCGCTGGTAGCCATCATCGACGATCGAGCCGTCGCCTATCAGGAGCGACGCGGTAAAACGACTTATCGCCTCCGCATCGTCGTCAACGACCTGTCGCCGGCAGACGTACGCGCGCTGGTGGTCCAAGCCGTCAACGCCTCGCCCTTGAACCTGCACGCCATCTCGACCGAAACGACCGAGGAGGGCGAAGACATCCGCGCGGAGGTCGTATCGCTCCATCGCGACGACAGCGCCGTTCAAAAGCTAGCGTCGCACCTTTCAGACCGGCCCGACGTTCGCCAAGTCACCTGGAGAGTTGCCGAGGAGCCATGATCCGTTACGGTCCGGCTTGCGCGGGAGGCGCGATCGTCGCTCGCGCTTCCAAAGCCTGTTTCGATAACGCCTCGAGGGCCTCGAGATGCGCGCGAGTCAGCTCGTCGAGCTTCGACCGCCCCAGCGCACTCGCCGAATCGTTGACCAGGTACTCGAGTTGTAAGCGCGCTAACGCCTGGGCGTCGGGCGGCGTGCCGGGCGCTGGCGAAGTCCACAACTTCGCAAGGCGCTTCGCGAAATTTACCTGTGCGTTTCGGAGCACGACGCCGGCCCGCGCGGCCGTGCCGTTTGAGATATCGCCGAAGATTCCGCCCCGCGTCCAATCGAAGAGATCCGTGAGCGTCATCGCCGCTCCCGGAGAATACTTCGTCGATAACTCGTCGATGCGCGCCAGCGTCAACGGCGAGAACAACTCGTCGAGCACTCGCTCTTGCGTCGTGCCGGCGATGGCGACCACGTCGACGTCGTGCCGAGGCGATGGGTCGTAAATCCACGTCCCGCCGGGACCCAGCGAGCTGACCTCGCTGTAGGTCAGGGTCCGCAAAACCCGCGGACTGAAACGCCACGCGGCATCGGAAAACAGCGAGTTTTGAAGAACGCGCCACGCCTGATACTCGTCCGAGCGCGACACCGGCGCAAGCGGCGTGGCGGCGTGGGGGTCTCCCGCGTTCGCCCGCGAGATGTATTCACCGCCGATGATATGCGCGGGCATGGCGGCATATCGCACGTAAAAGCGTAACGGCAGCAAGAATGCCCGCCGTGCCTCGTCGTAGGCTTCACCGTTTTTTGGAAAGCGCCGGTCGACGGCATTCATAATATCGTGGAGCATCGCAAGCTGCGTCCGTTCCCACACAAGCGGGTGGCTCGTCAAGTCGTTCTGCTGAACGCGAGGATCGATGGCATGGCCGTCGTTGAAAAACACATCCTCGTCGGAAGCAAAACGGTAGGTGGGATCGGACCACCGCGCCGCTAGGCGGTTCAGCGAGGGGACTTCCGACTCCGGCGTGGTCGCGTTCGGCACGGTCTCGTACCCGAATCGCACGGCGTAAAAGTCGTAGGGCCCCAGCACCAGCTGTTCGTAGCCACCCTGTTTCGTGCCGCGCGGCCAGACGTTGATCGGCGCGTACTCCATGACCGACGTCGCCACTCCGTGGGTGCGCGTGAACTGTGGGTCTTGGAGCTGCTGGGCGGTGTAACCCATCGAGCCGATGAAATTGTGCTGTAAGCCAAGATCGTGTCCGGACTCGTGCAGCACGATGGCTCGAATCTGCCGAAGCGTGAACGCTTTCTCCAGCTCCTCGCTATCGGGTAAGCCGCGAGCGGGCGCCACGAAGTATCGGTAGTTCCGGCCGCTCAAGCCCACGACGGCATCGACGTTGATGCCGGCGTTGATTTCTTCGCCCGTACGTGGATCGGTGATGATCAGGGCCTCGGCACCGTATTGCGGGATCGGTGCGTCGAACCAGCTGACCATGTTGTGCCGGACGTCGTCGACGTCGAAACTTGGGTCGTCCGGTTGCTGCAGGACTTGTACGGCGTTGAGGATGCCGACGCGAGCTAACGCGTCGTTCCACGTGAGAAGAGCGCTCCGCACCGTATCCCGGTATTGAAGCGGAACGTCGTTGCTCAGCGTGAAGATCAGCGGATTTTTCGCCGTAGACGGCAGGCCGGGATGCTCGGGCATGAAATTCCAGCGGCTTAAGTAATACACGTTGCGCGACGGGTTCTTGTCGCTTTGGAAATCGATCAAAGGCTGCTCGAAGTATCCGACGCGAGGATCGGCAATTCGCGGCATGTATCCGTTCTGGGGTGCGGCGATGATATTATACGTCATCTTGACTTCGATACTGCGCGCGTCGGGGGCGTTGTCGATGGTGTCGGGCGCGTCGTTGGCCCACGTTTGGCTTACCCGCAGCATCGTGTTCTGAGGAAACGCTTTCGCTTCGATAAAGAACGTTCGCGATGCGTCGAGACGGTATCCGTGCGCCGGGTTCTTCGTCAACGCTCGAAATTGCGTACCGAGATCGGCAACGTCGCCGAGAAATGGAGCGGCTGAAATAACCACCGACGTGGGCGACTCGGCCACGATCGGTGCGACTGCGACTACCGAACTCGGGAGCGACGCTTGCGCGCTAATCATTTCCGGCGAGCCTTTGTCGACCCGCGCGAACGTGTTCGGCCAGCGCATCACGACGGCATCGTCGACGCGTTCGAACCGCATGATTCGAGCGGGCGCCACGTACGGCTCGCCGGGTGCCGGCCCGAAACCACCCAAGCCGGTTGCCGGGACCGACGTTTCGATGAAGTCTTGTCCCAGCTGGCTTTTGAGCAGCACGAGATAGACTTTCCCTCCCTTGCGCAGAACCGAAATGAGTCCAGGCAAGACTTTTGCGCCCTTCGCAAACGTCTCGTAACTTGCCGGAGCATCCGGTGCGGAAGCGGGCGTTTGAGCGACGGCTATATAGGGCCGGAACGACGAAACCAAAAGCAAAGCGATGAAGAGTCTGTACGCGCGATTCATGCCGGCCTTTTTTCGCCGCGCAGCAAAAGAAACCCGGCGGTCGCCGGCCGCGCAGGTTTAGCGGTTTCCGAGAATTCCGGAGGCTTTCCCAACGTCTTCGAAGGCGGCCAGTGCACGGTCCATCTCGTCGTTGGTGAGCGCTGCGCTGATCTGGACGCGAATGCGCGCCGTTCCTTCCGGGACGACCGGAAATCCAAACCCGGTTACGAAGACTCCGCGTTTGAGCAGCTCGTCGCTCATCGTAATCGCAAACGCCGTTTCGCCGACGATGATGGGGACGATGGCGCTCTCGCCGGGCAGCGGGTCGTACCCGATCCGTTCGAGACCGGCGCGAAAGTACGCGGTGTTATCCCGCAACTTCGCGACCAACTCCGGGTGCGAATCGAGATAGTCGATCGCGGCCAGCGCGCTGCAGGCGACGGTTGCGGGTAATGCGTTCGAAAACAGCTGCGGACGCGACCGCTGTATCAACGTGTCGATCAACGCCGCGCTGCCCGCGACGAAGCCGCCCGCCGCCCCGCCCAGCGCTTTGCCGAGCGTTCCCGTAATAACGTCGACCTTTCCAGTGAGGCCATAATGCTCGATCGTTCCGCGTCCGCTCTTCCCCATTACGCCGGTGCCGTGTGAGTCGTCGACTACCACGATCGTGCCGAACTCCCTCGCAAGGTCTACGATCTCGGGCAGTTTCGCCAAGTCGCCTTCCATCGAGAAGACGCCGTCGGTAACGACGACGATCGGAAAACAGTCCTTAACCGCTTCCAACTTCTCCCGTAACTCGCGCATGTCGCTGTGCTTGTAACGTTCGCGCCGCGCCTTCGACGCCAAGCGAACGCCGTCGATGATCGAGGCATGATTCAGCTCGTCCGAGACGATTGCCGAACCCTGATCGCAGATGGTTGCGAAGAGTCCCGTGTTCGCGTTCCAACACGCCACGTACGAAAGCGACGCCTCCGTTGCAAAAAACGCCGCAACGCGCTCTTCGAGAGTGCGGTGGATGTCGAACGTTCCGCAGATGAAGCGCACGGAAGCCGTGCCGGCGCCGTATCGATCCAAGCCGCGCTTCCCGGCTTCGACGACCTCGGGCTGATCGGCGAGCCCCAAGTAGTTATTGCTCGACAGTACGATAACGTCGCCGGCTTCTTCCATGTGAACTTCCGACGCCATCGGCGTCGTAATGTGCCGGAGGTGCTTGTACGTACCAGCGCGCTTGAGCGATTCGAGATCCCCGCGCAACTTCGCTTCGAAGGCTTGATTCATGGTCTTGCTTTCATGGCTTTGCCAGATCCCCTTTGAAATCGAGCACGATTTTGGCTGCTTCGCCGCTTCGCATGAGCTCGAAGGCGCGATCGAACTGCGTGTACGGCAGCACGTGCGTAATGATGGAACGTAAGTCGACTCGCCCGCTCTTGACGAGCGCTTGCGTCTGATACCACGTCTCGAACATGCGGCGACCGTTGATGCCGAGCACGGTCAATCCTTTGAAGATGATGCGTTCGGCAAGATTGAGGTTGACGGCGTCGCCCGGAATCCCGAGCAACGCCGCGGTACCGCCGTTGCGCACCATTTGCAGTCCCGCATCGATCGCCACGCCGCTGCCGGACATTTCGAGTAATACGTCCACGCCGTCGCCGTTGGTACGGCCTTTGATGTCGGCGACGAGTCCCGGCTGGGTGGCGAGGAAGGTCGCGTCGGCGCCGAGGCGCTTGGCGAGATCGAGTTTGCTCGGATTGACGTCGATGGCGTACACGGATGCCGCACCGGCGGCGCGCGCCACCGGGATGGCCATCAATCCAATCGAGCCCACGCCGGTGATGACCACGCTCTTGACGCTCACGCCCGCCGCCATCACGGTGTGAACGGCGTTACCGAGAGGGTCGAAGACCGCAGCAAACTCGTCCGGAATCGCCGGGTCCAGTTTCCAGACATTGTACTCCGGCATGGCGATGTACTCGGCGAACGCGCCGTCGCGGTCGACGCCGATGATTTCCACCCGCTCGCAGATATGCGCCTGGCCCGTTCGGCACAGCAGACAAGTCAGGTCCGCGATATGGCCCTCAGCAGAAACGCGATCGCCGATCCGAACCGAGTGGACGGCGCCTCCAACCGCCGCCACCGTCCCCATGAACTCGTGTCCGACGACGAGCGGAGGCTTTATCCGAGCCTGCGCCCAGGAATCCCAGCTATAAATGTGTTGATCGGTCCCGCAGACCCCGGCCTTCTCGACGCGGATCAACACGTCGGTCGGCCCGATCTCCGGCACCGGCACGTCTGTCAAGGTAAAACCGGGCTGAGAGCCCAGCTTTGAGAGCGCTTTCATGGAAGGCACGACGGCCCCAGTATTGCACTCGGGGCCGTCGCTGTCTTGCTCGTGGGAGCCCGATTTCGCCGCCGGGCCTCGTTAGAAGTCGTATTCGAGTTGCGCGCGATTGTACTTGAACAGCGGCAGTCCGCCGAGAAACTGCGCGCCCACGGCCGCGCCGGTGGGACACGTCGTATCGGAAGCACCGCAGTACGTGTTTTGTATCGTTCTGACGAAGTAGCGATCGCGAAGCATCAAGCCTTTGTACGGGCCCGTGCCCTTGTACTGGCTGAAGCGGTAAATGCCGTCGAGATCGTACTCGTTGGTGTTGGCGCTCGGCGCGGCGGCATTGCTGTAGTTGAGCCATCCGTAGGCCGCTAGAAAGACGATGCGATTGTTGTTCGACGTGAAGGTTGCGACCAGCCGCTCCGACGTGCCGGCCGAGCGACGCTCGATCATCCCTTGGGACCCGTTCGTCGTATAGAACGGATCGGCCGTGTAGTTATCGGTGTACGGGCTCGCCCAACCGCCGTAATAGACGTTCGTCGTCCCGTCGGCGTTGTTGGAGCACTGTCCGGTGCCGTTATTCACCAACGGTAAGAAGTACGCAAGGGTCGCGCCTTTGGCGGTAATCTGATTCGTGCTGCTGCTGCACGTTACGCCCTTGGGCAATGTGATCGTATCGTTGTGCCACGGCAAGCTATCGAACCCAAACGTAAGCAGGATGTTCTTTGTTACGTTCGCGCCGATCTGCGCGCCGATGACTTGGCTATCGATCTTACCGAGATACGATGCTCCGGCATTCGTTTCCGTTCCGCCTTGCATCGCGATGAACGGCTTGAGCTTGCTTTGGCCGAAGATGTACTTGCCGTCGAACCACAGCATGTTCATAAGGGCGCTCACGCTGTAAAAGTACCCATTGAGCGACAGACCCACCGGCGCGTTCGCGTACCCCGCTTTGCCGTAGAAGAATCCGTTTGTCTGAATGAAGTTGCCGCCCGGAACGTAGATGTTCGCCGGCAAGCCGGAGTTGCCGGCCGGATAACTCGTCAGCAGCGTATTGCTCTGGAACGTGTTGCTGGTTCGATTCTCGAACTGAATCATGTCGGCCGCTTCAAACGTCCAGTCTTTCACCCCCGAGTACGCGACGTCGGCACCTTGGAAGGTTTCCGGCTTCAATCGCGTGTCGGCCGGTCCCGCCCACGGCGAAATGAAGACCTGGTCGCCGGCTTTGGCGTACCACGTCGCGTTCCGGAATCCGAGGTAGGCTTCGGGGAACGTGCTCAGTGCGAAGCCCGGTAAGGTGTCGTCCGGATTGGTGTTCGGCGGCGCTTGGCTGACGCAGGGTTTACCCTTCGCGTGCGACGCTGCGAACGAGCACGGACCGTCCAGCGGATTCGCATAGAGATACGTACCGCCGACGAACAACCCGCCGAGATCCGGAAACGTGTACTCGCCGTGGAGCGAAATTGCCGAGTTCCACGTCGCTTGATTGACGCCGGTGCTGCTGTATTTAGCGCCCGGCGTGAAGTTGAACTGGGCGCCCGGATTATTCGACGCGTTTTGACGGGTGAAGTAGTACGAACGGAACTGCCCGCTCCACTGGAACGGGCTCGCCTTCGGTTTAGGCACCGGGGGCGTCTGGGCGACGATCGCCGACGTTGCCGACGTTTCCGCCGGCGCCGGCGTACTCGCGGCGACCATCGCAACGGCCACAAGTCCGAAGCGCGCAAGCAAGGATTGCATAAAAGAGGGGTCTCCTTTTAGAAAAGTTGACTGCAGTCTTTTACACAAGCCGGAACTAATGACCTAGGTCACTAAAGAAAAAATGGGACCGTCCGGTGGCGACTAGCCGGACGGTCCCGCCTTTAGAAAGGGGCTTGAGGCTTAAGGGACGTTCAAAAATCGTACTCGAGTTGAGCTCGATTGTACTTGAAGAGCGGCAGGCCGCCCAGGAAACTACTGCCGATCGCCGCCCCTGCGGGGCAACTCGTACTGGATGCGCCGCAGAAGGTGTTCGACTCCGAGCGTTGCGCGTAGCGGTAGCGAAGCAACAGCCCCTTGTACCGTCCGGCGGTGACCGGGCTGAAATGATACTGGCCGTCGAGATTCCACTCGTTCGTGTTCTCACCCACCAACGCGTCGCCGTAGTTGTACCACGCGTCGCTGGCGATGAAGAGCCAGCGTTTGTTCGTCGACGTGAACGCGGCGGCGAGTTTCCATGAAGTCCCCGGCGCACGCCGGTCCGCCATGCCTTGCGTGATCTGCGTCGTAAAAAGCGGGTCGGCCGCGTAGTTGTCGGTATACGGAGACGCCCAGCCGCCGTAGTACACGTTGGTCGTACCGTTCGGGTTGGTGAAGCATACGCCGGCCTGCCCCGACGAACCGCCGTTGCCGGGCAGGAAGTATCCGAGGGTGGCCCCCTTGGCCGAAATCTGATAGTTGCTATTGTTACAGGTCACGCCCGCCGGCAGAGCGACATTGTCGTTCTGCCACGGAATCGAATCGAAGCCTGCGGTAAACAGGATGTTCGGCGTAACGTTCGCACCGATCTGAACGCCGATGTCGGAGCTGCGAAATTTTTCCGATGTACGATGCCCCAGCGTTGCTTTCGAAGCCACCTTGCAACGCGATAAACGGCTTGAGCTTGTTCTCCGCCATCGTGTACTTGCCGTCGAACCACCACATGTTCAGCAGAGAAGAAAAGGTGTACAAGTATCCGTTGACGGCGTAGTCGCTGTTTTTCGGCGCATAACCGACTCTGCCGTAAAAGAATCCGTTCGTGTTGATGCTGCCGCCTCCGGGCACGTAGATGTTCGCCGCCAAGCCGCCGCCGCCGGCCGGGAAGCTCGTCAGCAACGTACTGCTGTTGAACGTATTGCTCGTGCGGTTCTCGAATTGAATCATGTCCGCGGCTTCGAAAGTCCACGCGTCATTCAATTTGTAGGAAACCTCGGCGCCCTGATACGCCGCCGGCTTGACGCGCGTTCCGTCGTACGGCGCCGCCCACGGCGAGTTAAAAAGTTGATCGCCGATCTTGCCGCTCAGCCCGTATCCCCTGTAGGCGACGTACGCCTCAGGGAACGTGCTCAGCGCGAAGCCGGGAAGCGTATCGTCGGGATTGGTATTCGGCGGCGTTTGAGAGACGCACGGTTTACCTTTAGCGTGGCTGCTCGCGACGGTGCACGGACCGGCGATGGGGTTTGCGTAGAAATACGAACCGCCGACGTACCATCCGCCGCCCGGGAAATTGTAGTCGAGATGCAGGTCGACCGCGTTGTTCAATGAGGCCTGGTTGACGCCGTTCGAATTGTATTTTGCGCCGGGGGAAAAGTTGAACTGAGTGCCTGGGTTGTTCGACGCGTTTTGACGCGTGAAATAGTACGATCGAAAGAAGCCGCTATAGGTGAGCGGGCTCGGCGCCGGGCTCGGCACGGGATTGGTTTGGGCGACCGTTTTCGGCGCCGGTGTTGCCGACGTTTCCGCCGACGCCCACGATGCGCTCGCCACCACCAATGCCGCCGCCAAAAAGCCCGTGCGTGCGACTAGAAAAGGCACGGGTGAAGTCTCCTTCAGCTATCCTGACGAGGGAATTAACGTCACCAGTCTATCGGGCAGCTATTAAGTCAAGCTTAAGACGGCCTTAAGGCAGTTAGCGGCTCTCACCCTCGACCGATGACCCGCCGCACGCACCGGACGCCGCGGATTCGCCTTTCAAATATGCGCGGGGGCCGAAGGCCGGGGGCCCCGGATTTATTCCAGATCGAGGAGGCGACGGTCGAAGTGTGCTTCGCACATGAGACCGTACGCCGACGAAGAGATGGGATAAATCTAGCCGAATCGGCCCGTGATGTAATCCTCGGTGCGCTTATCTCTTGGTTTGGTGAAGATCGATGAGGTCGTGTCGGTCTCGATCATGTCGCCCAAGAGGAAGAACGCCGTGTAGTCGCTGATGCGGGCGGCCTGTTGCATCGAGTGCGTGACGATGACGACCGTATAGTCGCGCTTGAGGTTCTCGATCAGGTCCTCGATTTTGCTGGTCGCGATCGGATCGAGCGCCGAGGCGGGCTCGTCCATCAAAATCACCTCGGGATCGACGGCCAAGCACCGAGCGATGCAAAGGCGCTGTTGCTGGCCGCCGGATAAATCGAGGGCGGAGCGATTGAGCCGGTCCTTGACTTCATCCCACAGCGCGGCGTGGCGAAGGCTGCGCTCGCAGATTTCGGCCAGCATCTGCTGACGCCGTTCGCCATGCACCATCGGGCCGTATGCAACGTTCTCATAAATCGTTTTCGGAAATGGGTTAGCGCGCTGAAAAACCATGCCGATCCGATGCCGAATCGTAACGGGGTCGACTTCGGGGACGTAAATGTTGGCGCCGTCGAGGAGGACGCGCCCTTCGACGCGAGCGCCCGGCGTCAAGTCGTGCATTCGATTCAACGCGCGGATGAACGTCGACTTCCCGCAACCCGAGGGGCCGATAAGCGCCGTCACGCAGTTCTGACGCATTTCGAGCGTCACGCCTTTGATCGCGTGAAACGAGCCGTAGAAAATGTTGAGATTCTCGGCCTTGAGTTTTACTTTCGTCGAAAGCGACGTCGGCTCGGGCTTGGTTACGAACATGTGCGGCGTCCCTTCGGCGGCCGGCGCACCGGTGCCCGCACGGGTCCAATCGCTAGCCGCCGGCGCCCATTCCGGGCGTCCGTAACGCAGACGGCTCGGCGAGTGAATCGAGGTACCACTCGCGGACGTCTTGCAGCGTGGCGTCGCGGCAGATGTCCTCGAGCACTGCGAGGATTTGGGCCCGCATGGCAGCCTCGGCGCAAGGCTCTGTGCGGACGACCGCTCGTATCATGCAACCAGAGTCCCACACCAAGGTTAGGCCCGCGTTATCACTTGATTAACGAGCGGAGGCAACGTCGCGTTTGATGCGCATGATCGGTAGCCGAACCGTGAACGTCGTACCCCGGCCGAGCATCGACTCGGCCGAAATCTCGCCGCCGTGCGCGTCGACGATGCCCTTGACGATCGCCAGACCTAGTCCCGCGCCCCCGCTCTCGCGCCGGCGCGACCGATCGACGACGTAGAATCGCTCGAAAATATGCGGGACGTCGCGGTACGGTATACCCTCGCCGTTATCGCGCACGCGCACGACGGCATCGCTGTCGCGCGCATCCAACTCGATCTTCACTCGACCCCCGCGCGGCGTATGTCGAATCGCGTTGTCGATCAAATTCACGAAGACTTGCGAGAGCCGATCGGGATCGGCTTCGACTTGAACGGGACGCAGCGGCAGCAATTCTATCGCGACGCCCTTGTTGGCGGCTTGGGGTTCGAACGAGGCGACGATCGGGTGAGCCACTTCTTCGAGATCGATCTCGCGTAGCGCCAGCTTCAGCTGTCCCGACTCCGTGCGGGCCTGCTCGAGCAACTGCTGGACGAGCGCGGCGAGCCGATCGACTTCCAGGAGCGCTTGGGGTAGGAAAAGCTCGCGCGCTTCGTCGTCGGGCGACGCGAGAACCGTTTCGAGCATCAGTTTGATCGATGACAACGGCGTGCGCAGTTCGTGCGAAACGTTGGAAAGGAACTCCTTACGGGCACGATCGAGCCTCGCGACCGCCGTTTGATCGTCGGCGAAGACCACCACCCACCGCGGATCCTGGCCATCACCCACGAGCGGATACACCGCCACCCGGTAGATACGCTGGCCTTCCGCGCCAGAAATCGTCAACGGCGCCACCGACGATTCGCCCTGCAGCGCATCGGTGATGCGACGCTCGACCTCGACGTTCGGAATCGCTTCGATGGCGTGAGCGCCGATCGCGCGCTCGTTATCGAAGCCAAATATAGCGCCGGCCGCGGGATTGGCAAACTCGACCCGTCGCTGAAGATCGACCAGCACGATGCCGATCGGCAGCGCGCGCACGAGTCGCGCGAACGCATCGTCGACGGCGGTATCGACCGGAGCATGCACAACGGCGAGAGACGGCGGAGTCGGCTGCGGGGCTTGCCGGGGGCGGAAGGCGCGTGCCAGCAGCACGCCGCCGATCGATCCAAGGATTGCCGCGGCGGGCAAGGCCCATTCCAGCGACGTCATCGAAAGTGCGGCCTGTTACACCTTAAACATGTAACCGCGACTGCGCACCGTGAGAATGTGGCGCGGCGTGCGTGAGTCTTCCTCAATCTTCTCCCGCAGCCATCGCACGTGCACGCTCACCGTCTGCTGCTCGCCTTCGAAGTCGTATCCCCAAACCTTGTCGAGCAGGGTTTGCCGCGTGACGACCCGGCCGTTGTTCTCCATGAGCACGCGCAGCAGGGCGAACTCTTTAGGAGCCAAGGCAACGTTCTTCCCTCGGACCGTTAGCTGCTGGCGCGAGGGGTCGAGAACGATTCCGCCGAGAGAGATTGCCTCGTCGTGCCCCGATTGGATTGGCGCCTGGCGGCGCAACCGCGCCTTCACTCGCGCTAGGAATTCGTGCAGCGCGAAGGGCTTGGTGACGTAGTCGTCAGCACCGAGCTCGAGTGCGAGAACTTTATCGATCTCTTGGTCCTTCGCCGTTAGCATGATGATCGGCACCGAGCTGAACTTACGAATTTCCTTACACGCTTCGATGCCGTCGAGAACCGGCAGCATGATGTCGAGAACGATCAAGTCGGGCTGCTCGCGTTGCGCCATCGCGATCGCGCTGCGACCGTCGCTGGCGGTGACCACGGCGTACCCGCTGCGCTCTAAGTTGAAACGCAGAGTTTGCAGTATCGCCGACTCATCGTCAACGACCAGAATCTTCTTGTTGAAGTCCGGGGCCTTAACGAACGCGCTACGCGCGGGCTTCGCTTCCAACGATCCATTCATACGATTTGACTACTGCGCTGTAGTCCAGCGCTCCGTCCCCCATTGCCGAACGAGAAGTATAGATTTGGTAAGCCAATGCGGTCGCCGGCATCGGGTAGTCGACGACGCGCGCGGCATCCAGGGCCGCCGCCAGGTCTTTACGGAGCAGGTCGAGGGCGAACCCCCCTTCGAGCTTCCCAGCTAGCCACGTCTTAGGCAACCACTGCTCCAGTAAGTAGTTCGAGGCCGTAGCCGTTGCGAGCACTTCACGGACGCGGTCGAGATCGGCACCGGCACGTTTAGCGAAGAGCAGGCCTTCCGCGTTTGCGATCATCACGTTCGCGATGATGATTTGATTGACCAGCTTGACCGTCTCGCCCATCCCGACGGGTCCGAGGTGGTACGCCTTCCCCATTGCCGCAAGGATCGGCGCGGCCCTGGCAAAGTCGGAAGTCTCCGCTCCAACCATGATCGTCAGGCTGCCGTCGCCGGCACGCACCGGGCCGCCGCTGACGGGGGCGTCGAGGAACCTCAAGCCCTGTTCGCTCAACCGTTCGGCAAAACGGCGCGAGGCGACGGGTGAAATCGTCGACATATCGACGATCAAAGCACCGGGCCGCGCACCCGCGACGACCCCGTCCGGTGCGAAAAGCACCTCTTCGACTTGAGGTGCGTCCGGGACGCAAATGGCGACGACGTCGACTCCGGCCGCCACCGCCGCCGGATTTGCGGCTTCGGTCACCCCGCATTCTTCGCGCAACCGCTCGATCGCGTCGCGACGCCGATGCGCGCAGGCGGTAACCGCAAATCCAGCTCGGCTGAGGGATCGAACCATCGGCTCGCCCATCGCGCCGAGTCCGACGAATCCGATGCGCCGCTCGCTCACGCACGGCCCTTTGGGCGTGCTGCTAGGCCTTTCCCGCCGTGCCTAGGGGCGCATCGGGGGATAGCCGAAGCTGCTCTACCACCATTTTGCAGACCGCCGGAGTACCAACGAACGTGACCATCGCCGCTGTCCCCGTTACGCGACCGACCTTCGACGAGATGCATCTCTCGACGGGCAAGCGTACCCGCCTTCATCGCTTGATGTACGAACACGGACCGGCCAACGGTACGCTCATGATGTTGCCGATCGACCAAGGGCTCGAGCACGGACCGATCGATTTTTTCGACAATCCGGAGGCGATTGATACGGACTGGATTTACCGCCTGGCCGTCGAGGGCAACTTCTCGGGCATCGCCCTTCACATCGGCTTGGCCGAGAAATATCAGCAAAAATACGCCGGTCGCGTTCCGCTGCTGCTCAAAGTCAACGGGAAGACGAACCTACCATCGGACGACGACGCCTTTAGCCCGATGACGTCGTCGGTCGAAGACGCGCTCCGTTTGGGGGCCGACGCCGTCGGCTACACGCTGTACGTCGGCAGCCCGGCGCAAGACCTCGACATCGCGCAGTGCAACGACGTGCGCCGCGAATGTGACCGCTACGGCATGCCTCTGGTAATCTGGGCCTACCCGCGCGGCGCCGCCGTTAAGGCCAAGGGCGGAATCGACTCGCTCTATGCGGTCGATTATGCGGCGCGCGTTGCGTGCGAAATCGGCGCCAACGTCGTCAAACTCAACGAGCCCGTTTGGAAGGCCGACGATGCATCGAAGCTTCCCAAGCCGTACGACACCCTGGAGTTTACCGACGTCGAAGGGTTACGAAAAGTCGTAAAATCAGCCGGCCGCACGCTCGTCCTCGTCTCGGGCGGAAGCAAGATGGGCGACCAGGCAACCATCCACAAAGCGCGCGTCGCCATGGAAGCCGGCTGCGTCGGGTTGATCTTCGGACGAAACATGTGGCAACGCAAATGGGACGAGGCGCTCTCGATGGCGTCGCAAATCCACGACGTCATGAATTCATACGGCCAGGCGCAGTAGGATCGCGCAGTAGGCCGAAAGTCGGTTCTGACGTTGCGCCTTCGGGATGCTCGCGTTTTCGCATCCGTGCGAAAACGCTGCTCGGCGGCTCGTCGCTCTCGCCCTCCAGGCTCCGCTCCTCGTCCCCACGCCCTCAGGCGCAACGTCAGAACCGACTTTCGGCCTGCTAGGCTGGGAGTAAAAATGGAACTGCAACTATTCCGGGGGCAAAATCGGTCGGGTGGTTGGATAGTTTATGATGACGGATAATGCGAGCGCGTCGGTCGAGGAGCGGGTGAACGCGGCAATCGACAAGGTGCGGCCAGGCATTGCGATGGACGGCGGCGAGGTGTGGCTGATCAAGGTCGAAGACGGCGTCGCGTACGTGCAGATGCTAGGTGCGTGCGGCGGATGTCCCGCTTCCACGATGACCCTCAAAGGCGCGATCGAAGCGATCGTCGTTGCCGACGTCCCCGAAGTCCGCGAGGTGGTTCAGATCTGAGCGGCGCCGGATCCTCTTCTTAATGCGCGCCTGCGCAACGAGCGCAGTACCAACTGGTGGCGCCCGCGTGTTCCTGCGGCACCATATGCTCGCGCCGGCCACGCCGGCCACAGCTGGCACAAGCGAACGTCTGCCCGATCGGAACTCCGCCGGCGGCGACCTCGCGCCGCTTCGCAGCGTACAAAACCAGATAAATCACTAGCCCGGCGACGAGCGGCGACCAAGCGAAGAACTGATTGAAGGTCGTAGTCGAGATTTCCGACGGCATGGCGATCTTTTCCCGACCTGCTGGGAGCACACCTCGGCTCGGGAGCGAATCATAGCGCCTGTCATGGACCGTGCCGCGACACTTCGCGAGGCGATGGCATCGCAGCTCGAGCACGCCGGGGTTCTACGCCATGCGCGGGTAGCGGCAGCCATGCGAAAGGTGCCTCGCCACCATTTCGTTCCCGACGTGCCGTTGGAAGAAGCCTATGCCGACCGCGCGATCGCCATCAAGGTATCGCAAGGCGAAATCATTTCTTCGATTTCGCAGCCTGGGATGATCGCGCTCATGCTCCAGTCGCTCGCGCCAGAGGCCGGCGACCGGGTTCTCGAGATCGGAACCGGGAGCGGTTATCACGCCGCACTGCTCGCCGAACTGGTGGGACCGGAGGGGAGCGTAACGACCACCGATCTCGACGCCGATCTGGCCGCGCGCGCCCACGCTGCAATCGGCGAACTCGGGTATGCGAACGTGCGGGTTTTGGCTGCTGACGGTGGGCGAGAGGTGCGCGAAGGAACGTCGTTCGATCGGGTCGTGGTCACGGCGCGCAGCGACGACGTGGCCGTCGCCTGGTGGCGCGTACTCTCCGAGGGCGCGCGACTAGTCCTGCCGTTACGGCTAGAAGGTGCTGGCGAATACGCCGTCGGCTTCGTCCGCCACGCCGATCGATTGCAAAGCGTTGCCGTCCATCCGTGCGCGTTTCTGGCGTTGCGCGGCGAGGCCGCCGCGTCCGGCGCGAGCGATCTCTTCTATCGCGATCCCGCCCAGCGAAAAAGTCTCGCGCGGCTACGCCGCGTCACCGACGTCGTCGCCGTCCGCAAGGAGCACGCCACGCCGGGACTGCTCGACGACGCGGATCTCGTGGTCGCTCGGCCCGCAACGGTATTTGCCGTTACGTTTTCTTAAAATACTCCGCGTTGATCTCGGTGTATTTTAGATACTGTTCCGGGACGTCGGAGTCGGCAAAGATTGCTTCGACGGGGCAGGCCGACACGCAAGCCCCGCAATCGATGCATACCTCGGGATCGATGAAGAGCATCTCATCGTCGTCCTTCCCGTGGATGCAATCAACCGGACAAACGTCGACGCACGATTTGTCCTTGGTACCGATGCACGGTTCGGTGATGACGTAGGCCATGAGCGACTATCCCTTACGACGAGCGGTGGCGCACCCCCCTCTCTCAGACGGCGGGCCGCCCGCGGATGGCGCGGATGATAAAGAGTAGCACGACTGCGCCGACGATCGCGCAGACTATGCTCGGTAGATTGAAACCCGTCACGCCGGAATGACCGAAAAAGCGGTAGATCCAACCGCCGAGGAGCGCACCGATGATGCCGACGATGATGTCGCCGACGACGCCGCCCGGGCCCTCGCCCGGAACCAGCCAGCGGGCGACGAGACCCGCAATCAGGCCAAAAATAATCCACGCTACGATGCCCATGAGTTTGTGAAAACCCTCCTCCCTCGATGGCAACCGTTTCCCAAACGAAGCGGCTCTCTAAACCTCGTTCGACCCAGGGCACCATCGACCCGGCGTCGACGTTAGATAGATATGAAACCCCTCGTTCTCGGCATGCTGCTGGCGCTCGCCATGGCTGCGCCGGCGATAGCCGATACTCCGGCGGGGACGACCGAAATCAGCGTCTCGGGGAACGGTTCGGTCGCGCTGCCGCCCGACGTTGCTAACGTCAACGCCAACATCGAAACCAACGCCCCAAATGCGGCCGACGCCGTGGGGCAAAACAACGCGACGTACGACCGCATCGTCGCCGCCCTCGAAAAAACGGGCGTAGCCCGCGCCGACATCACGCTGTCGTCGTACAACGTCAACTACAATCCGAAACCGCACGTCCTTCCGCCGACTTCCGGCGGCGAGCGGTACGGATACACCGTTTCGCGCGAATTCAACGTGAAAGTCCGCGACATCGGGAAGGCCGGACGCGTCGCCGACGCATGTACCAGTTCCGGCGCGACGTCGATCAACGGCGTGACGTTCGGGCTTGCCGATACCGTCGGTCCGCGAGCGGAAGCTACCCGAAAGGCCGTCGCCGACGCGCGTGCGAACGCCGAGGCGCTTGCTGCAGCAGCGCACTTGCGCATCGTCTCCATTAAGAGCATGGAACTCCAGGGCGGCGGCGTCAATCCGCAGCCGCTCATGCGCGTGGCCGCGGCCAGCGCCCCGACCCAGTTCGACCAATCCAACGTGAACGTCTCGGTCTCGGTGAGCGTGACGTTTTTGGCGCAGCCGTAAGGCGCCCCGCGAAACCATGCGCGAAGGGCGCAGGTAGATGGACTCGATGAATACTCCTTGCGAAAGCTGCGGAGCGCGCCCGGCTCCGATATTTGACGGACGGCGCTCGCTCTGCTCGGCGTGCGCGCACAAACGGACGGTCACCGGCGCGCTCCCGTTTTTGGGGGCGGCCTTAGCCGCCGCCGGTCTCATCGCCGGCAGCGTCATGCTTGCCGAACGCCTCCAGGGCGACGATAAAGAACGCGGCGGGACGTCGCCGCTCGACGAGCTGACCAAGCGCTTTCGCGGAACGCCGACGCTGGGAAGTTTCTCGCGCGATCTCACCGAATTGGCGCGCGCCGGTAAGCTGGATCCGGTAATCGGCCGCGACGACGAAATCGAGCGTTTGGTTTCGATTCTCGCCCGCCGCAGCAAGAACAACCCGGTCTTGGTGGGCGAACCCGGCGTCGGCAAAACCGCGATCGTTGAAGGGTTGGCTCAGCGGATCGTGGCGGGGAGCGTCCCCGCATCGCTGCGCGGTAAACGCGTCCTCGCACTTTCGTTGGGACCGCTCGTTGCGGGGACCAAATATCGCGGCGAGTTCGAGGGGCGCGTCAAGCGGATTCTCGACGAAGTTAAACGCAGCGCTCGCGACGTCGTCCTCTTCATCGACGAGCTGCACACGCTAGTCGGAGCGGGCGCCGCCGAGGGCGCGCTCGACCTGAGTTCGATGATTAAGCCCGAGCTGGCGCGTGGAGAGCTGCAGTGCATCGGCGCAACGACCTTCGACGAGTACCGCAAGTACGTAGAGTCCGACGCCGCGCTCGAGCGTCGCTTCCAGCCGGTCATGGTGGAAGAGCCGACCATCGACCAGACGACGTCGATTCTGCGCGGATTGCGCGACGGCTACGCCGTTCACCACCGCGTCACCATCAGTGACGACGCGATCGACGCGGCCGCAACGCTGTCGGCACGCTACATCGCCGATCGTTTTCTTCCCGACAAAGCCATCGATTTGATGGACGAAGCCGCGGCGTTCGTCGCGCTGCAAAACAAAGGCGCGATCGACCGGCCGACCGTTACGCGGGAACACGTCGCGGCCGTCGTGACCCGCTGGACTGGAATTCCGCAGGCCGCGTTGAGCGAATCGCAAACGAACCGGTTGCTCGATCTCGAACGCGTCCTAAGCAAGCGCGTTATCGGCCAGGACCGCGCCATCGCGTCGGTATCCGACGCCATTCGCCGGGCACGCGCCGGTCTACACGACCCGCGCAAGCCGCTGGGAAGCTTCTTATTCAAGGGTCAGAGCGGCGTCGGGAAAACCGAACTCGCCAAGACCCTCGCCGAAGCGCTCTTCGGCAGCGAAGCTGCGCTCGTCCGCATCGATCTTTCGGAGTTCACCGAGCAGCATTCGGTCTCGCGTCTCCTGGGCGCGCCGCCCGGATACGCCGGACACGACGAACCGGGTCAGCTAACCGAGCCGGTTCGGCGGCGCCCGTACTGCGTCGTACTCTTCGACGAACTCGAAAAGGCGCACCCCGACGTCGCCGCCCTGCTGCTGCAAATCCTCGACGACGGGCGCGTCACCGACGCCAAGGGACGCACCATCGATTTTCGCCACGCATTGATCGTTCTTACGACCAATCTCGAGGACGACGAGCTGAACTTTGCGTTACGCCCGGAAATGTTGAACCGCATCGACGAGATCGTCGCGTTCGAGCCGTTGGGATTGCCACAGATCGAAGCGATCGTCGCCATTCACGTCGATGCGCTGGCCGCACGGCTGGGCGCGCGCGACGTGCGGCTACGGTTATCCGAGGAAGCTCGCCGTTTTCTGGCCGACGAATCCATGGCCGCTGGTACCGGCGCGCGTTTCGTGCAGCGAACGGTATCGCGTCACGTGTCGACGCCACTTTCGAGCGCGATCCTCCGCGGCGTGCTGCAGGCGGGCAGCACCGCCGGCGTCGATCTCCACGAGGGAACGCTGGTCGTAAAAGCCGCGTAAATTACGGGAGCCTCTGCTCCCTAGGGAAGCCCGAAGCCCGACGTCGGTGGGGAAAGCGCCAGCGCTTGAGGGCTGCTGACGCCGTTCGACAGCGTCACCCACGACGCTCCAGCGTAGGGCGGCGAATACTGCGTCACGGTGTTGTTGCCGTAGTTGGCTACGTAGAGGTTCCCCGACGCGTCGATCGCCAACGCGACGGGCTGGTTCTGTCCGCCGGCAATCGTGGTCGGCGCTCCGCCGTACGGTGGCAAGTATTCGGACACGGTGTTCGAGCCTTGGTTTGGCACGAACAGGTTCGCAGACGAGTTCACGCCGATCGCACCTTGCTCGTTCACGCCGTTGGTAATCGCGACCGCCGGAATGCTGGCACTCGAAAACGGCGGAGTAAACTCGACCACCGAATTCGGCGTGCTGTTCAGATTGGACACGAAGACGTTTCCGCGGCTGTCGATGGCGAGCGAGTTCGGACCATACAGACCGTTCGACAGGGTCGTCGGCGTGCCGGTATACGGCGCGGAGTACTCGGTAACCGTATTCGACGCCTGATTCGCAACGAACAGATTCCCGGAGAAGTCGAGTCCTAAGCTGACCGGATCGTCGATCCCGGTGGAGATGGTCGCCGTTGGTGCGCCGCCATAGGGAGGCGAGTATTCGGTGACGGTATTGCTGCCGCTTCCGTTGGCCACGAAGAGGTTTCCGCGACTATCGAGGGCCAGAGCCTGCGGATGATTCACGCCGATCGCAATCGTCGAGGGCAGGCCGTTGTAGGGAGCAGTGTATTCGGTAACGCTTCCAGGCTGACTCGCGACGAACAGATCGCCGGCAGCGTCGAAGACGAGCGACTGCGGATTGGTCACGCCGTTTTGAATCGTCGCAACCGGTACGTTTTGGCCTCCGGCGTAGAGCGTGACGCTATTGTTGCTCGAGTTTGCGACCGCCAGCACTTGCTTGACGTCGACGCCGACGCTTCCCGAGCAGTTCGCGCTTAGCTGCGCGCACGGATTGGACGCCTGCCCCGGAAACGCCGCGGTAACGCGCAACGTCGCGCTCCCGCCGCCGTACGCCGCCGGCGGAGCGACGGAAAAGACGTTCGGAAGCGTTGGGCCGGCTTGGGCGATCGTTAGCGCCAGCGCTCCTCCCATCTGAGTTGCGGTCACGGTGGGCGATGCCGAGCCGACGATGATGTTTTGATTCGCGTCGACAAGCTCGGCGACGACCAGATGCTTCCCAGCGCCGTATAAATCGATTCCGCCTTGCGCATTTTCGTAACTCATGGACGATCCGGGAACGACGTCGAGTTGTGCGGGGACGGCGGCAAACGCGAGGTTCACGACGTTGGCGGAACCATAAGCAACCGTGAACGCGATCGTCTGCACGCCCGCGACGGCGCTTTGAGATCCAGACGCGGCGACGACCGCGGTGTAGACGCCAGGTAACAGCGGCAAAGCCGCCTGGCACACGGCGCCCGTGCCTACGTTCGCGCAACCAGACGAGCCAGGCGTCAGGCCGATCGTCTGCGTCACCGGAGTCGGACCGCTCAGGCTCAAGGTAAGCGCCTGCGCCAGCGCGGCTCCGGGCTGGCTTCCGGCGCCCGTCGTGGGTAGCGGCGTCGGAGTTTGAAACGGCGTCGGCGTCGTGCCGGGGAACACGGGCAGCGGCGCGGCCGCGCTGGCCGGCGAACCGTTCCCGGAAGGCGCGGCGTTGGAAATCGTCCACGGAACGTGAACCCTGATCAAGGTCGCACCGCTGGGAGCCCCGCCCAGCGCGCTGCCCGCGGGGTTAAGACCCCCGCCTCCGGGCAGCATCATGGAATTCTGGGCGCCACCGCCTGCACACCCTGCAAACAGGACGGCCGCTGCGCTCAAAACACAAGCCCATTCGAGCGACCGCTTCACGAGAGTCGCCCTGTTCTCCATGGAAACGATACGTGCCCTGCTAGAACGGATTAGGGAACCTCTGAGGGTTCCTCTAGTGAAGAAGCCGCTGGACATTCGCGCGCATGTCTTCCGGCGATATTTCGCCGACCACGACGTTGCGGACGACCCCGTTGCGGTCGATGAAAACGTGGACTGGTAAGCCGTTGACGGCGTACTGGTCGCGCAGGGCGCCGTCGTCGACCACCGCCGGGTAACTCAGACGATGCTGGGCCCGGAAAAGTGCGGCTTTGCGTGCGTTCTCCAAAACGTCGACGCCGACGATCTGCAGGCCCTTCGAGCCGTACTCGCGTTGTAACGCGTCGATCGCGGGTGCCTCCTCGTTGCACGGAGGGCACCACGACGCGAAGAAATTCAGATAGACGACTTTGCCCCGCAGCGACGCGAGCGCGAGGCTCGTGCCTTGTGAGGTCGGCTCGGACCAAGCGGGGGCCGGCTGTCCTACCCGCGCAATTCGATCGTCGGCGGACGCCTGTTTTTTCGTTCCGTTCGCGCCGCCGCCGCAGGCGGCGAGGCAGAGCGCAATCACCGCCACGGCGATGCGCAGCGTTCCGGTACTTCTATCCATAACTGGGGAAGGCGACGGCTTCGAGGTCGCGCTGCATTTGAGCGATGAGTTCGTCGACGCCGGTAAAAAGCTTCTGTTCGCGGAGATAACGAAAGTCGCGCAAGGCGAGTTCGCGACCGTAGATCGTATAGTGAAAGTCGCGCACCCACGCCTCAATCGTCCGGTTCTTTCCCGCAAACTGTGGGTTGGTGCCGATCGAAACCAGCGCGGGTCGATCGCGACCGTCGTATCGCGCGGTTGCGGAGTAAACGCCGTCCTTCGGCAGCAGCTTGCCGGGTGCGCGCACATTCGCGGTGGGGAACCCTAACTCGTGGCCGCGCCCGGCTCCTAACTCGACCAAACCGCGAATCTCGTAACCCGTTCCGCCCATCAACCGGTCGGCGACAGCCAGATCGCCGCCGGCGACGAGTCGGCGAATGCGGGTGCTCGAGATACGCTCGCCGCCGTCGGTCGCGTTTACGAGCGGAGCGAAACCGACTCCGCGGCGATCGCAGTATTCCTTCATGAAGGCTGTGTCGCCGACGCGCTTGTGACCGAACCGGAAGCTCGACCCCACAACCACCGCACGGATGCCGAGCGTGTCGACCAGGACGTCGAGAAACGCCTGCGGCGACAACGTCGCGATCCTGTCGTCGAACGGAATGAAGAAACACTCTTCGAAGCCGGCGGCCGCAAAAAGGTTCGCGCGCTCTTGCGGCGTGCACAGCAGCGGCGGCTCGGTTCCGGGACGCAAAAACGAGGCCGGATGATTTGAAAACGTGAGCACGCCGGAACGCCATCCCGGCTTGCGCATCCGCAAGGTTTGGCGCGCGATCTCTTGGTGTCCGCGATGAAATCCATCGAAGAATCCGATCGCCAGCGCCAGCGGCCGTTCCGCGTTACGCTCGAGACGGTGAAACATCTTCATACGAAGACTTTGCGCGGCGCCAGCAGCGCTCCGAGCGCTTCACCCACGCCGACTAGCGTGCGCGACTCGTCGCGGACGAAGACGTGCCGAGAACCGGATCCCTGTGGAAGCGGAACGACGCGACCGGCGCGAAAATCTGCGGATCCGCGCAGGTCGAGCACGATGATCGGGAAAGGAATGATCTGCTCGGGCGGCGTCAACGCTAACTCGGGATCGCCGGCAATTTCCTCGAGCGTGCGCGATTCGTACAAAACGAACGGCCCCGACGCCTCGCGGACGAGCGCCCCCATGTGAGCCGGAACGCCCATGGCGATACCGATATCGTGACAAAGCGTGCGCACGTACGTGCCCGCACTACAGGAGATGCGCAATCGCGCCGATGCGGGCGGCTCGGTTCCCAGGACGTTGAGCGCGTAGACGGTGACCGGGCGCGCGCGGCGCTCGACCGTCTTTCCTTCGCGAGCGAGTTCGTACAGACGTTTTCCGTCGTGGTGAACCGCCGAGTACATCGGCGGTATTTGCGCGATCTTCCCCATGAACGGCGGCAACGCGTCGTCCAGTCGTCTTCGCCAATCCGCCGGCACCGGCGCGGCGTCGACGATTTCGCCGAGCGAATCCTGCGAGGTGGTCGAGTTGCCGAATACCAACGTACACGCGTACGCCTTGCGTTGATCGTCGAGCAACGGGATTAGCCGCGTCGCGCGCCCGATCGCCACCGGGAGAACGCCGGCTGCTTGCGGGTCGAGCGTTCCCAAATGGCCGACGGCGATCTTGCGCTCGCGCGCGTAAGCGCCGTAAATGCGCCGCAAACGAGCGACGACCTGCGCCGAGGTCGGGCCGGCGGGCTTAAAAACGTTGACGAATCCCAGCATCAGAAGCGAAGCATCAGAGGCTCGAGCGTAACTCCTTGCGCAACGCACCGACCATGCCGGCGATCGCGCCGGCGGCCAACATCGCGGCGCCGGTAACGCCGATCGCAAGCACTTTCGACAGCGTCCATGCTACAAATAGCAGACCCCCTGCCGACATCAGCGCGTACCCGGCGCGTAGAAAGCGCGCGCTAGGAAAGCGTTGCGCGAGAAACCACACGCCGACGGCACCGAATGCGGCCAGAAACAGTCCGGCGACGACGGTCATCAAGCCTCACAGACCCTCGGCAACCAGGGCGGCATCGACCGCACGAAACGACTCCTCGAGCGTTCCGCGGCAAGTCAATCCCGCGGCGCGAAAATGTCCCCCGCCGCCCAAACGTTTGGCAGCCGCCTGCACGTTGATGCGCCCGTTCGAGCGTAAGCTGACGCGAATTTCGCCGTCGATCGCCTTAAAGAGTGCCGCGACGTCGACCCCGTCTTGGCCGCGCAACGTGTTGACCGTATCCTCGGTGTCTTCACCGTCGGCGCCGGTTTGTTCGAGCATCGAATCGTCGACGTACGAGTAACAATAATGCCCGCCATGATCGAAGCGCATTTCCTCGATGATTCGTCCGAGCAACTTCGTCGCAGCGACGCGCTTACGAAGAAAAATTTCTTCGGTGATCTCTTCTTTGTTCGCCCCTAAACGCATGAGCTCGGCTGCCAGTTCGAGGGCTTCGGGCGAGGCGTTTGAGTGCATGAAACCGCCGGTATCGGTCATAACTGTAGTGAGAATGCACGTCGCGATGTCGCGATCGATCGGCATGTTTAACCCGCGCAAGAGGTGCATCACGACCGCGCCGGTCGAACACTCGGTTTCCAGCACGTAATTGAGCTTGCCGAAGAGCGAATTCCCGAGATGGTGGTCGATGTCGAGCATATTTTCGCGGGAAACCGCGGGCAGAAACTCACCGGCACGCGAGAAGTCGCTCATGTCGCAGAACGCGAAGAGGGTATCCGGCGACAAATCGGGCGGAAGGACGCGGGAGACGAACTGCGTTTCCGGCAGAAACCGCAAGTTACGCGGCACCGGATCCTGTCCAAAGTAATGCACGCGCTTGCCGAGTTTCTTGAGAGCCAGGCCGAGCGCGAGGCCGGCGCCCAGCGTATCGCCATCGGGTTTCACGTGGCTGACCATGACGAACGACGAGCGAGCTCGCAGCTCGGCGACGACGTCGGCGGTCGATGCGATGCGCGGCGTGCTTTCAATCATCATGAGGCCTCGTTTCTCCGCGCCGCGTCGCGCAGCGTCTTCGCCAACGCGATCGCGCGTTCGGCCGACCGGTCTTCAACGAAGACGAGCTCGGGCGTGTGACGCAGGTCGATCTTGCGTCCCAGCTCTCCGCGCAGAAAGCGCCCGGCATGCTGGAGTGCGTCGAGAGACTGGCGCGCCGCTTGCCGGTCGCCGATCACGGACACGAAGACCTTGCAATGCCGCAGGTCGTCGGTGACCTCCGCGCGAGTAACGGTCACGAAAGCCAGCCGCGGGTCTTGAAGCTCCTGCGAAATCAGGGTCCCAAGGATGCGCTGGATCTCATGATCGATCTTCGCAATACGCTGCTGCTTCATGCGTGTACCAATTCGGCAGCGATCTGCTCCATCGCGTACGCTTCGATGACGTCGCCCTCTTTGAGATCTTGGAACTTAGCGATCTGAATTCCGCACTCGAAGCCTTCGGCGACTTCGCGAACGTCGTCCTTGAAGCGCCGCAACGATTCGATTTCGCCGTCGAACACCACCGCGGAGTCGCGGATGACGCGCGCTTTGGCATTGCGAGCGATCTTGCCGCTGGTGATATAGCAACCGACGATCGTTCCGACCTTGCTGACCTTGAAAACCTGACGAACTTCGGCCCGTCCGAGCGTAACCTCGCGGATGACCGGTGCGAGCATGCCGCGCATGGCCTTCTTGAGATCTTCTTCGATTTCGTAGATGACCTGATAGAAGCGGAGGTCCACGCCTTCGTTTTCGGCGAGCCGCCGCGCCGTCTCGTCGGGGCGGATGTTGAAACCGATCAAGACGGCGTTCGACGCGCTGGCAAGGTTGACGTCGTTGGGGGAGATCGCTCCCACTCCACCGTGGATCACGCGGATGTCCACCTCTTCGTTCGACAGCGATTCCATTCGAGCGCGCAGCGCTTCGAGCGAACCCTGCCCGTCGGCTTTGATGATAAGGTTGAGCGCTTTCTTGCCTTCCGTCGGCATCGTCATAAAGGTTTCGAGAGATACGCGTTGCGAGCCGGTCGCGGCCATGCGCACGTCGCGCCGCCGGGTCGCACGCTTCTCGGCGGCTTCGCGCGCGACGCGCTCGTCGCTGACGACCGCAAGCGAATCGCCGGCCGCCGGTACGTCGGACAGCCCCATAATTTCGACCGGAATCGAAGGGCCGGCCTTTTTCACTTGCTTCCCGGTGTCGTCGATCAGCGCGCGCACTTTTCCGAACGTGCCGCCTACGACGATGATGTCGCCGACGCGCAGCGTGCCGTTTTGCACGAGCACGGTCGCGACGGCGCCGCGACCGCGGTCGAGCGCCGACTCGATGACCACGCCGGTCGCACGCCGA
The DNA here is from genome assembly GCA_963786105.1 of Vulcanimicrobiota bacterium. Lineage (GTDB taxonomy): Bacteria > Vulcanimicrobiota > Vulcanimicrobiia > Vulcanimicrobiales > Vulcanimicrobiaceae > Tumulicola. Next base: position 11,969 of record CAWAXX010000013.1, on the reverse strand, counting down.
TTTCGATTGGCCTTGAGATCGCGGATATCGGCTTCCAGAAGCACGGTGTCGAGCAGACCCGGAATGCCGTCGCCCGTTTTTGCGGAGACGGGTACCATTTCGACGGTCCCGCCCCAATCGACCGGTTGCAATCCCTGCTCCATCAACTGCTGCTTCACCCGATCGGGTTGGGCGTCGGGCTTGTCCATCTTATTGATCGCGACGACGATCGGCACCCCAGCCGCCTTGACGTGAGCGATGGCTTCCCTGGTCTGCGGCATGACGCCGTCATCGGCGGCGACGACGAGGATCGCGACGTCGGTGACTTTGGCGCCGCGCGCGCGCATCGCCGTGAACGCTTCGTGACCCGGCGTGTCGATGAACGTGATCTTTCGATCGTTCTGCTCGACCGTATACGCGCCGATCTTTTGCGTGATGCCACCGGCTTCACCACCGGCAACGTTGGCCTGACGAATCTTGTCGAGCAACGAGGTTTTCCCGTGGTCGACGTGACCGAGCACGGTGACGACTGGCGGACGCGCCGTCATCATCTCCGGCTTGTCCTCTTCCTGCTCGACCGTTACTTCTTCGCCGGCTTCCTTCACGACGGCGTTGAAGCCGAATTTCTTCGCGACCGAAATGGCGACGTCGCTAGGAATATTTTGATTGATAGTCGCCATCGTGCCCATCTTGATGAGCTCGGTAATGACGTCTTTCACCGGAACGATCATAGACGTCGCGAGCTCTTGCACCGTAAGCAAGTCGGGAATCTCTATTGCCTCCAGCGTGCGCGCGGCGACCGGCGGTGCGGCGTGATCGCCTTTCTTCTTACGGTGGCGCTCCTTATCGAGCAACAGTTCCGTCTCGCGATCCTTTTTGGCCGCGGCCTTGTCTTCGTGCGAGCGAATTCGATCGCCCGGCCGCCCGCCGCCGGCCGACGGCGTGGGCATGTCGGTCGCGGTGACGCCTAAGCCCGGTCGCGGAGCGGGACGGGCTCCGGGACCCATCGGACGGAAGGGCCCGTTACCGGCGTGGCGTCGCGGCGGCGCGGCGACCGACTGCTGCACGACGGGCCGTACGGGCCCATTGGCAGCCTTAGCGCCTTGGCCTGGCAAGACTTGACCCGGACGCGGAGCGACGCCGGGGCGCCCCGGAAGGCCGGTTTGCGGACCGGGCGACGCCGACGCGGTGGTGGTCGGAGGTGGCGGCTGGCGCCGGACGACCGATGCCTGGCCCGACGGAACCGGCCGGAGCTGCGGGATGACTTCGGGGGCGGGCTTTGCCACCGGACGCCGCGGCGGAGCCGGCGCAGGAGGCGGAGCGGCCATGACCGCTGGAGCGGCCGGAGCCGCGGTTGCTGCTGCTCCGTCGGCGGGCGGTTGCGCGGGACGGGTGGCAGGGCGCACGGTCGTTCCCGTTACCGGCCGAAGGCGGGGTACGGGCGCTTCGGCAACCGGCGGTCGTGGAGTCGCCGGCTTTCGGGGCGCTGCCGCTGGGGCCGCAGGCGACGGCTTCTTCGGTGACGCGGCGGGAGCACCGGCTGGGGGCGCTTTCGCGGCGCTGCCGAGCGCGGATTTCAATAGGACGCTGCGAATCAGATCGGCGATCTGATCCGGAACCACACTGAGCTGGTTCTTAGCCTCGAAAACTCCGCCCAAGCGCTCGTTAAAGAGCGTAATCAGCTCTTTCGACGACAGCCCGACCTCTTTGGCGAGCTCGAAAATCCGTACTTTTCCCGTAGCCAAAATTCCTCACCTTAGGTGGGATCGCCCCGACTACGGGACCGACCCCACTACGCGTTCAATTGACGCCCCTCATCGCTTCGGGGGCCATAGTCGCCGACGATTGCCGATCATCATGCTGTTATCCATCCGTCGAACTTCTTATTAAACCACATTCGGCCGCGACCGCGGCAAGACCCGGGTAGCGCTTGTTTTTCGCGACGGCCCTCCCGCAAGCTTGCGAGCACAAGTAGGCTCCCCGCCCCGGTTGCCTGCGCTTCGAAGGCGGCTCATCCGCTTTCCAGCCTTCCGAACCGTGGACGAATCGGACCAAGTCTGCCTGTGGGTACCGCTTACGACAACCCACGCACTGCCGAATAGGCTGCACGCGGGACCGCACCTCCTTAGCCGTTCTCCGACCCCAAACGCTCGCGACGGAACTCTTCGAGCTTGCGAATCAGGTCGGGATCGATGTCGACGCCGTCCAGTGCGACCGTGGCTTCGGCTTCCTGGGGGGGCGCCTCCTCGGACGTCCGTTCGGCTCGCTCCACCATGTAGCGCTCGCGAGCCTCGTTCGATTCCGTTTCGCTAGTAATGTCGAGACGCCAGCCGGTGAGCCTGGCCGCCAGCCGAACGTTTTGGCCGTCGCGGCCGATGGCCAGCGACAACTGATAGTCGGGAACGATGACCAAGGCGACGCCGTCGTCCTCGAAAAGCTCGACACCGATCACTTTGGCCGGCGCGAGTGCGTTCATGATGAACGTCGCCGGGTCGGCGTCGTAGCGAATGATGTCGACCTTCTCGCCGCGCAGGTTGTCGGTTACGTTGGCGATGCGGCTCGATTTCGGCCCGAGACAAGCGCCGATCGCGTCCACCTCGGGCCGGTTGCTCTTGACGGCGACCTTCGACCGGCTGCCGGCATCGCGCGCGATCGCCATGATCTCGACCGTCCCGTCGGCGATTTCGGGAACCTCAAGCTCGAGGAGCCGTTGCACGAGCCCCTCGGCGACGCGCGAGAGAATAACTTGCGGCCCCTTCGGCGACTTCTTGACGTCCAGTACGTAAGCGCGAATGAAATCGTTGATACGATACGACTCACCCGGGACTTGTTCGTCGAGATACATTACCGCTTCGTCGCGGCCTTCGAGCGTGATGTACATGTTACGTTGTTCGTAGCGCTGCACGGTGCCGGTAACGAGGTCGTTGAGTTTGCGTACGTACTTGTTGTATACCGTGTCGCGCTCGGCCTCGCGGATGCGCTGAACGATCACCTGTTTGGCGGTCTGTGCGGCGATCCGCCCGAAGTCCTTAGGCGTCACCTCTTCATCGTAAAAATCTCCGACCTGATACGGAGGCTTGGCTTCGGCGACCGACATCTCGAGCTTCGGATCGACGACCTCCTCGACGATCGAACGGCGATGGTACACCTTGTACGCGCCGCTTTGGCGATCGACCGTGACGATCGCGTTCGACTCACTGCCGAAGTGCCGTTTGTACGCCGTCAGCAATGCCGCCTCGAGCGCCTCGAGCAGCATCTCGAACGGAATGTTGCGCTCCTTCGCGATGAATTGAAGGACGTCGATGAGTTTCTCGTCAGTTACCGTGTCTGTGGCCGGCATGGGACCTCTTCCGTTGTTGTTTGTTACGTAGCAGATCCGCTCGCGGATCGTATTCCAAGTTGGCGGATTTTATCGTCTCGATCGGCAGCGGCAGCTCGCCGGCGGGCGTGTCCAGTATGACCGACCCGCCGCGCACTCCCCGCAACGTGCCGCGGTGCGTCTTCATACCGTTGACCGTCAGGGTCGTCACGATGCGCGCGTTATTGCCGGCGAATCGCGTGTAGTCCGCCGGACGCACCAGCGGCCGTTCCAAGCCCGCGGATTCGACTTCCAAACTATACGGCGCGGCTTGCGTTTCGAGCAACGCGTTGAGCCGCGCCGCGATGCGTTCGCACAACTCGAGATCGACGCCGCCGGGACGATCGATCGTCACGCCAAATGCCGTCGTTCCGCGCGCGACTCGAGCGCGATGCGCGACGATCTCGAGCTCCGGATACGATGCTTTGTCGTGTGCGATCGCCTCCAGCTCACGCTCGAAAACTCCCTGCAGCTCACTCACGCCTATTACCTGATAGAGTCCTAAGAACAACGAAGCGCGGGACCTGCCCACGCTCCTGATTACCGAACCCCATGATAGCGAAAACAGCGACGGGCCGCAACCCCACGTGGGCGCGGCCCCTCACCGTCTGTTCTTTTCGTACGTTTGCGATCGCGCGCCGCCGGCAATCGTCCGGCTTGCGTGGGCGCTTTTCGTGCAGCCCGCTATCTGGCGCGTCCTTCGCTGGCTCGATAGCCCGGTGGATCTTGCGGTTCCAACCGCCCTCCTTCGTTAGACGAAGTGTGCCTCATCGGCAAAGCTAATTGTAGTGCGACGAATGTCGGAACTCAAGCGGGAAAGCCGGCCTCTCACGGCGACGGAGCAGGCAACGGCGCGTACGGCACCAGGAGCCGCCCCTCACAGGCTTCGGTGACCACGCCTTCGACGACCGGCGGAAGCACCGCCGGTGTGCCTCGGCCGCCCCCGACGGTTACCTGCGTGCCGTTTGCCGGTGCGAAATCGCCAGCGTGCGGCGCCGGCGCATTAAACGGGTACCGGACGAGCCACCCGGTGCACATCGTGGTTATTCCGGCCTTGCGAATCGAGGTCACCCACATCTCGACGCGCTCTTCGCTTCCGCCAGGCCGCGAGTGATACAGGTACTTCGTTTGCGCCAGAATGTTCGGAGGCGGGGTGGGCTCGAGCGACCCATGCAAAGAGATTTCGGGGGTGTACTCCTTGCTCTTCGGATTCACCGGATTGTTGGGCAACAGCGATCGTAGTTTGGCGTTGATGTTCGGCGGCGTCGACGGCACTTTGGTGGCGCGGGGAGCCGGTGAGGGAGTCGGGCGCAGCTCGATCGGCCGCGCCGGAGCTGCCTCAGTTTTCGGCCCGGTGCCGGCGCGAGGTCCGGGGGAGCCGACACCTTTGGGACCGGGGCTGGCAGCGGAGCCTGCCGTTTTTGAGACCGCCGCCACTGCCGTGGCGCTCGGACTCGGGACGCCCGAGCGCGGAGCGGGCGGCGCCGACGCATGCGAGGCAGGCGCTGGGGACGCGCTCGGAACCGCGCTGGCGCGCACCGCCACCGGAGCCGTGCTAGGCGCGACGCTGGAGACCGGCGCGGGGGTTGCGCGGGATGTTGGCGCCGCGGTGGGAACGCTCGGCTTCGGCGAGCGCGGCGCGGTCGCTACGGCGGTCGGCGCCGGCGAAGGCGCGGCACTCGCCGTAATCTTCAGCGCGACGGCGACCGGGGCTACCGTCGGAACGCTCGCCGGGGCGGCGGGCAACTCGGCGCGCGGATGAACCTCGTATACGTTTTGCGTCGGCTGCGGGTTAGGCTGCACGGTTTGCTGTGGAAGCGGGCGCGGATTCGGCGGCGCGCTCGGCATCTCGTGCACCAACTCGTGCCGATTCCGCGGGAGCCGTTGCGTCTGCGGCTGCGCGAGCGCAGCGTGGCGTACCGGTGCGATGCGCGGTACGTGGACGATCGGCAGCGCGACGTGAGCGGCTGCCGGCTGATTGGCGACGACTGCCGGCGTTCGACGCTCGAGCGTCACGATCGATCCACCCTCGACGTTCTCGGTTGCGCCTTCTTGAGACGAGCTCGCGATGATGCTCACGAGCAGCAGCGCGAGAAGCGCGTGCAATACCAACGATGCGAGCGTGCTCGCCGCGAGGCGTTCTCGATAGTGCCAATCCCGAGGGTCGCGCTCGATCACTTTCGTACGTTAACTGCGCTTAAAGATTCGCAGGAGCCTTCCTCCGCTATCGCGCAAGCGGAACTGCTCCCATGGAATCGATCATTCAAAAGCGGACGAAAATCGTAGCGACGATCGGGCCGGCGTCGCGCGACCCGGCGATCATGCGTTCCCTGTTCGTGTGCGGTGCGAACGTTATCCGTTTAAATTTCTCCCACGGCACTCCCGACGAGCATGCCGAAGTGATTCGCACCGCTCGCGCGATATCGGCGGAACTCGGCATCCACACCGCGCTACTGCAAGATCTGCCGGGTCCTAAGGTTCGCACCGGCATACTCGCCGAGGGATTGTCGTCGGTGCGCCTGGAGCGCGGCGCGCGTTTCGTCGTCACCGTCGACGACGTTCCGGGAACGCACGAACGCGTCGGCACCAGCTATCGCGATTTACCGGCAGACGTGGCGATCGGTAACCGGATCTACCTGCAAGACGGCCAGATCACGTTGAGGATCGTCGGCAAAACTGCGACCGAGATCGAAACGATCGTCGAATTCGGCGGCGACCTTCGCTCGACTCAGGGGATCAATTATCCCGACGGCACGCTCAACGTCGCGGCCGTCACCGACCGCGATCTCGAGTATCTCGCGTTCGGCCTTGAAAGCGGCGTTGACTTCGTCGCGCTTTCGTTCGTCCGGAGCGCCGACGATGTGGTGCGTGCCAAGGCGTTCATCACCCAGCACGGCAAGCACGTGCCGGTGATTGCGAAGATCGAAAAGCACGAGGCGCTTGACGATCTGACCAACATCATCAAGGCGGCCGACGGCATCATGGTCGCGCGCGGCGATCTCGGCATCGAGATCCCGATCGCGACCGTTCCCATCGTGCAAAAACGCATCATCGCCGAGTGCAATCGTGCGAGCAAGCCGGTCGTCACCGCTACCCAAATGCTCGAATCGATGATCGCTTCGTCGCGCCCAACTCGCGCCGAGGCTACCGACGTTGCCAACGCCATTCTCGACGGCACCGACGCGGTGATGCTATCCGGCGAGACGGCCATCGGCAAATATCCTACCGAAGCGGTGCGGATGATGGCCGAAATCGCCCGCGAGGCGGAAAAGGCCTATCCGCATCCCGCCCTGCGCGACCGGCGTCTGGAAGACTCCGAACCCGCAGTGGCGGCGTCGATTGCCGAGGCGGCAACGCGCGCTAGCGCCGAACTCGAAATTCCCTACATCGTCACCGGAACCACCACGGGCAACACCGCGCACCACATCGCGGCCTTCCGGCCGCAGGCGCGCATCATCGCACTTACCCCCGACCCCGTCGTCGCGCGCCGCCTCGCGTTGGTGTGGGGCACCGAATCGGTGTTGATCGACGCGTACAACTCGATCGACGTTCTTCTCTACATGACCGAGCGCGAAATGGTGCGAGCGGGACTCGTCAGTTCCGGCGATTTGATTGCGTTCACCACCGGCATGCCGGTCGGTGCAGGCGGAACGAACGTGTTGAAGATCCACCAAATCAGCTAGGAATCGTGGGGCCATTCCGCTCGGGTTGATGCGCCCGCTGGAGCAACGTTCGCGCGTGTTTGAGCGCGACGTCGTGCGTTTCACCCGAAAGCATGCGCGCCAGTTCCGCTTCGCGCGCGGCGGCGCCGGAGATTTCGCGCACCGCGATGGTGGTAACTTTCCCGCGTTCGCTCTTTTCCAGTAAATAATGCCGGTCGGCCCAGGTTGCAAGTTGGGCAAGGTGGGTCACGCACACGACTTGACCGTCACGCGCGAGCCGGCCGATGCGTGCGCCGACGGCCGTACCCGTCGTTCCGCCGATCCCGGTATCTATTTCGTCGAAAACCAACGCGGCATCCGAGTCGCGCGCTTCCGAAAGCGCAACGACTAGTGCGAGCAACATGCGCGACAGCTCCCCGCCGGACGCAATGCGCGCGAGCGGGCGGAGCGGTTCGCCGGCATTGGCCGCGAAGAGAAAGTCGATTCGCTCGGCACCGTCGGAGCCAATGCGCTCGAGCGTTTCGAGCGCAACCTCAAAACGTGCCGACCCAAGGGCCAGATCGGCGAACTCCGCGCTCATACGCTTGACCAACGCCGACGCCGCCCGCTTTCGCAGTGCGGTCAGCGATTGCGCGGCGGTTTGCAACTCGCGTTCGGCACTAGCGACCTTCTTGGAAAGATCCAACGTCGTGCGGTCGCGACCCTCGTAATCGTCGACCACCTCGCGCGCGGTACGGGCGTATGCGAGCACCTCCTCGATGCTTCCGCCATACTTTCGCTTCAGACGATCGAGCAGGTCGAGCCTTGCGGTGATCGTGTCGAGTTCGCCCGGATCCAGTTCGCCGGATTCGAGCGATCCTACGACGCTCGCGGCCAAATCGTTTGCCTGACTCTGCAACGCCGTTGCCTGCTCGGCCATCGCCCGAAGGCTCGCACCAATGTTCGCGATTCCCCCGAGCGCCGAGCTTGCGAGGCCCAACGCCGCGATGGCACCCGATTCGTCTCCGGCCAACGCTTCGCGTGCGCGGCCCAACGATTCGGCAATGCGTTGGAGGTTGTCGAGATATCGCCGCCGCTCGTCCAAGCGTCGTTCTTCACCGGCTTCGGGTCGCGCTTCTTCGATTTCACGCAGCGCAAAGTTCGCGTCGCCGTAGCGCTCGCGGGCCTTGTGCTCGTCGCCGCGTATACGCTCGAGCCTCAGCACGAGGTCGACCAACTGCCCGTGAGCCCGAGCGACCGAGTCGCCCGCTCGCAACGCGTCGCGTCCCGCGAAACGATCCAGCAACTCCTGATGGTACGCGGGCGCGAGCAGCCGCTGCGCTTCGAACTGTCCGACGATTTCGGCGATAGAACTGGCGACGTCGCGGACGTATGCGGCCGTCGAGGGCCTGCCGCACAACCGTACGCTCGAGCGCCCCGCATCGTTCATTTCGCGTACGATCGTCGCTTCCTCACCGGGATCGAGGTCGACGTCGTCGGCGGCCAGCCGGGCGCGCAATTGCGCGCTTGGGTCGAATGCGAGCGTGACAGTCGCCTTGGGTGCGTCGCGCCGCACCGCGTCGCCACCCGCGCGGGCGCCTAGGACGAACCCCAGCGCTCCCAGCAGCATCGTCTTTCCCGATCCCGTCTCTCCCGTGAAGATCGTCGCCCCGCGCGCAAACTCGATACCGGCGCGCGCGATCAGTCCGTAGTTCTCGATTTCCAGGCGCCGCAACATCGTTGGATTAGGACACTACCGACGAGGGCCTTTGATGGAAACTCCCCACAGCATTTTGGCTTCCAGCCGCTCGAAGAAACGCAGCGGCGATAGGCGTGCGAAGCGAACGCGCTTCGGATGGCGGCGAATCAGAACGCTCGACCCCGGCGCGACGTCCGACAGGACGTCGCCGTCGCACTCGAGTTGTGCTTGCGCGATCTCCGAGTCGCACGTGATTTCGATCCGAGAGGTAGTCGGCACGATCAACGGCCTTGAAAACAGCGTGTGCGGCAACAGCGGCGCCACGCCGAAAGCATCGACCTTCGGTGAAATGATCGACCCCCCGGCGGAAAGGAAATAGGCGGTCGATCCGGTTGGTGTCGAAACGCAGATCCCGTCGGCCGGAATTTGGACCACGGCTTCTTCGTCGAACTGCAGTCCGAACGGAACGATGCGCGAAACTTCGCCTTTGCGAACGACGACATCGTTGAGGGCGAAAAACCGCTGGTTTTCGTATTCGGCTTCCAATGCGGCCCGCTCTTCGATATAAAGACCGCGCTCGACTGCCTGCGGAAGCTCGTCGATTGCAGGGTCGTCCTCGTCCAGCTCGGTGAGGAATCCCAGCCTGCCGGTATTGATCCCGAGAAGAGGAACGTCGCGGTCGACCGCCTGACGCGCGGCCCGCAGCAGCGTTCCGTCGCCGCCGACGGTGACGAGCAGCGACGAATCCTCGACGGCGCTGCCGTCGTCTTCGATGCGAAGCGCCTCGTGCTGGCCGCAATACAGGGCAACCCCAAAGCCGTGAGCGCGAAAGGCCGCGGTGAGCCGGGTAGCAATCGTTCGCGCGTGTTCGCGGGCTACGTCGACGTAGAGGGCAACGAGTTTCTTTTGGATGGCTACCGTCGAGGTCATCGACCGGTTGTTTCGGCGAGGACGTCGTCGATTCGTGCGTCGTCGAACGAAACGCCCCGGTGGCGAAGCTCCATGAAGAATTCGCGGTTTCCAGCCGGTCCGCGCAGCGGTGAAGCGGTCAGCGCCACCGGCGCGAGCCCCAGTTTAGCTACCGCGTCGCGAACGTCGCGCAGTACCGCTCGATGGACGTCCGCGTCGCGCACGACCCCGCCGCCTCCCACCCGTTCGCGTCCCGCCTCGAACTGCGGCTTCACCAGGGCGACGATCGCGCCGTGCGGCCGGAGGTAGCTACGCGCTCGTCCGACGATGGTGCGCACCGAAATGAACGAAGCGTCGATAACGATGATATCGAAGCCGTCGGCAAACGCGTCGTCGCCGAGCAGACGAAAGTTCGTGCGTTCCATGACGCGCACGCGTGCGTCGTTACGCAATCGCCACTCCAGTTGACCGTAGCCGACGTCGACGGCGGTGACGTGGGCCGCCCCACGCTGCAGCAAACAGTCCGTGAATCCGCCGGTCGAAGCACCGACATCGAGTGCCGCTAATCCCGAAGCGTCGATCCCGAACTCGTCGAGCGCGCGATCGAGTTTTTCACCGCCGCGGCTAACGAAGCGGCGCGGACGCTCGACTTCAATCGTCGCCGAGGCTTTGGCGCTTTGCCCGGCCTTGGTGGCTACGACGCCGTCTACGCGCACCCGCCCTTCCATGATCAAGCTACGTGCCTGCGACCGCGTCATTCCGGTCTGCTCCGCCACCGCCTCATCCAGCCGAAGCGATCGGCCCATCGCGGAAAACGTTTAACCCGGCGGCGATTCTTCGCGCGATGCGCGGTCGATCTGCTCCTGAGCGACCTTTAGGAGCGCCTCGCAGTCGCGCGTCAACGTCTTGCCTTCTTTGAAAAGCTCGGTGGCGCGCTGCAACTCGACCGATCCGCCTTCGAGCTCCTTCACGATGGCGTCGATGCGCGCGAGCTTCGCTTCGAAAGTCTGCGGGAGTACGTCAGTCATCGTGGGACACCGATTCAACGCGGGCGGCGAGCATCCCGCGTTCGAGACGCGCCTCGATCGGATCGCCGGGATGTAACGCCGCCGCGTTACGCACAAAGGCACCGTTCGTCGTGACGATGGCGTAGCCGCGCGCGAGCGGCGCCAGCGGATCGCACCGATCGAGTGCGGCTTGCCGCCGCGCGAGACGGCTTGCGGCGTTCGTCTGGACCGCGGTAACCGCCCGGTCGAGCCGTTCGCGCGTCGCTCCCCACACGCGCTGTCTATTCGAAACGAGTCGCGTGGCGGCGGTATCGAGACGCCCGCTTCCCTGCGCGAGCCGCGTGCGAAAGTCGGCCAGCGTGCGTTGTGGATTGAGCCGTTCGAGGCGCGTGACGCGAGTTGCCAACGACGCCCGCTTTGCGCCGGCGATCCGCAGGCCGGCCCGCTCGAGCTCGCTGCGACCAGTCTCCAAGCGTTGTTCCCCACGAAGAACCGCCTCGCGAACTGCGCGCTCGAGATCCCGCTGGGCCGTTTGGAGACGCCGTCCCGCAAGCAGCCATCCTTTGGCGATGAACTCCGCTACCAGCGACGGCGTGCCGAAGGACCGGTCGGCTACGCCGTCGGCCAGGTGGTGATCGCCGGAATGACCGATGGCGGTGAGCACCGGCGACTTCGCGCGCACGATCGCACGAATCACGGATTCTAGGTTGAAAGGAAAGAGGTCTTCGTACGAGCCGCCGCCGCGTGTGAGCACGATTGCGTCGACATTGCGGTTGGAGGCGCTATCGATAGCGACGGCAATGTCGATTTCGGCGCCGACGCCTTGGACGCGCGTTTCGATAAAGAGCACTTCTACGAACGGAACGCTTCTCTCCAACGTTTCGACGAAGTCTTGGTGAGCCTTTCCACGCGCCGAGATCAGCGCAATGCGACGTGGCAGTTCCGGAACGCTGCGTTTCCGCGCCTGCTCGAAGAGGCCTTCGCTTTTGAACTTCTCCTTAAGGCGCTCGTATTTCAGGAACAGTTCGCCGAAACCGGTGAGTTCGACCGAATCGACTAACAGTTGATACCCGCTGCGATCCGGCCGGATTCGAACGCTTCCAATGGCAACGACGGCTACTCCGTTTTTGAACTCGGGCAGGTCGCGACGCCGATCGGACCAGGCAATACACTCCAGAACGGCCTGCTCTTCTTTCAGCGTAAAGCCGAGGTGACCGTTGCCGAACTCGTGCAACCCCGAAACCTCACCGGAAATGCCGATCCGCTGCAGCCAGTTCTTGGATACAAACCACGAAGCGAGACCGTTCGTGAACTCGCGAACCGTTCGAACGGGAAGCGGTACACCCACTTCGTCGAAGAGCGTCATCGGCGCGGCG
>CAWAXX010000012.1:0-258998 GCA_963786105.1 Vulcanimicrobiota bacterium | reverse complement strand
AATCCGAATCCGAACAGACGGACGAGTAACAGCGCGTAGCAAAAAAGTTGGTCCCGTAAGGTTTCTTGGCGGATGACGGTCTGCCGTGTGAAGCTGAGTTACGCTGCGTTAAACCGCGTAAGTGTAACAACGGTGCAACGCCGTTGCGAGGGCCGCCGCGCGCCCTAGCTCGCGCGACGACAAATGGTCATCCGCCGTCGATCCCGCGCCTCCTAGGCCACGCAATGCCCGCGCGAGCCCATCGCCGCATCCCGGTCGGCCCCCACGAGACCCACAAAACCAGAGCTCGATGCCTATTCGCTGAGCCAAATTGCTAAGGCTACGGGACTGTCGCTCGCCGCCTGCTCGCGCATTCGCGCTGGAACACGGGTACCCCATCCGAGGCATTGGGAGGCATTGACCGCTTTGGTTCGTGCGTGAGAGCTTGGGGTGCCAGGCCACGTTGGCCCTTCCTTTGAACGTCCGCCCATGGCGCTGAGAGCCCCGCTTCCAAGCGGGACGGTTACGCTACTCTTTACCGATATCGAGGGCAGCACGCAGCACTGGGAGCAGCAGCGTGCGGCGATGCCCGACGCGCTGCGCCGCCATGACGAGTTGCTGCGCAGCGCGATCGAAGCGCGCAACGGCTACGTGTTCAAAACCGTCGGCGATGCCTTTTGCGCCACGTTCTCGAGCGCTTCGGATGCGGTGACGGCGGCGGCCGACGCGCAGCGCGCGCTCGCGGACGAGGATTGGAGCGCGATCGGCGGACTGACGGTGCGCATGGCGCTGCACAGCGGCACGACCGACGAACGCGACGGCGATTACTTCGGTCCGACGGTCAACCGCGTGGCACGATTGCTGGCAGTCGCGCACGGCAGCCAAGTGGTGCGTCTCGGGCTCGACGGCATCGCTGGTGCGCGGTGAGATGCCCGAGCAAACGGAGCTGCTCGATCTCGGCTCGCACCGGCTCAAAGACCTTATCGAGCCCGAACACGTGTGGCAGCTTAGTATTGAAACGCTACAGACCGAGTTCCCCGCGCTGCGCTCGCTGGATGCGCGCCCCAACAATCTTCCGATCCAGAACACCAGCTTCGTCGGGCGCGAGCAGGACATCGCCGACGTCACCGAACTGCTCGAGCGCCACCGTTTGCTCACGCTGGTCGGTTCGGGCGGCCTGGGCAAGACCCGGCTGGCTTTGCATGTCGGCGCGGAGCTGCTCGATCGCTATCCCGACGGCGTGTGGTTTGTCGATCTGGCACCGATCTCCGATCCGGAGCTGGTGTCGAGCGTGACCGCGCAAGCCTTAGGCATGCGCCAGCAGCCGGGCCAGCGCGTTGACGAGGCGATTGCGCACTGGCTCAAACCGAAAAAACTGCTCGATCATCTTCGATAACTGCGAACACGTCGTAGCGCCGGTGGCCAAGCTCGTCGCCTCGATTCTCGCCACCGCGCCGCAGGTGTCGATACTGGCCACGTCGCGCCAGGCGCTCGACATCGCCGGCGAAACCATGCATCGGCTGCCATCGCTGCCGCTCCCCGCCGACGTAGCCGGCCTAACAGTTGACCAGGCGATGCGCTACGGCGCCATCCTGCTGTTCGTCAATCGCGCCACGGCCGTCGATACGCGCTTTACGCTGACCGACACCACCGCCCCGACCGTTGCCGAGATCTGCCGGCGGCTGGATGGCATTCCGCTGGCGATCGAACTGGCGGCCGCGCGCGTCAAAGTGCTCTCAATCCCCAACCTCGCGCAGCGGCTCAACGAACGGTTTCGCATTCTCACCGGCGGCAGCCGCGATGCGCTGCCGCGCCAGAAGACGCTGAGCGCCCTCATCGACTGGAGCTACGACCTGCTCACGCCGCAAGAACAGCTGTTGTTCGCGCGGTTGGGTGTCTTCGCCGGCGGCTTCGGCTTGGAGGCCGCGACTACTATCTGCGGCGCTGAGGACCTCGATGAAATCGACATCTTAGACTTGCTCGCATCGCTGACCGATAAGTCGCTGGTCGTAGCGGATACCAGCGGCGACACAGAGCGCTACCGGCTGCTCGAATCCACCGCCGCCTATGCCCTTGAGAAACTCGGTGCGGCGGGAGAGCGCGAGGCGCTGACGCGCCGTCATGCCGAGCATTTCCGCGATCAGGCTCTCGCCGCCGAGGAACGCTGGGGCACGGGCTCAGAGTATGCGTGGGTTGGCGCCGCCGAGCTGGAGCTCGACAACGACCGGGCCGCGCTTGAGTGGACGCTCACGCGCGGCAACGACGCCGTGCTGGGCGGGGCCATCGCCGGCGCACTGATACATGTTTGGTGGAGCACCGGCCTTTCCGTCGAGGGGCGCTATTGGATCTCACTTGCGCTCGAACGCGTGAACGAAGCCGAACATCCCCACGTCGCGGCGCAACTGTGGCACGCGCTGAGCCAACTTGAATCCGGCCAGCGCAGGTATGACATGGCCGAACGGGCGATGCGCGCTGTATGCGTCGGTGGGCGACGCTCGCGGGACCGCTGATGCGCAGAGGACACTGGCGTTTGCACTTTTTCAAATGGGCCGGCTCGATGAAGCACAAGCCGTAATCGAACAAGCACTGGCGGCGTTGCGTGCGTGTGGAAAAGCGTATCAGGTGGCGTCCTGTCTTGACATACAGGCGGGCATCGTCATGGATCGCGGCGATGTTCCCGCAGCGCGCGAGCTCTACGCGCAAGCGCTGGCGGCCTTCAAGGCCATTGGGAACGAGGCGGCGACTGCAACTGTGCTGGGCAATCTAGCGATGCTGGAGTTTGCCGAGGGGCATCCCGAGCTGGCGCTGCAAGCCGCAAGCCAAGCACTTGAGATCCATGCGCGCGGGAAGAACGCAATCCACCTAGCCGTCGACTACGCCAACTTGGCTGGGTACCAGATCGCGCTTGGCGACCTCAGCGCAGCCCGCGACTCCGCGCGCGAGGGATTGCGTTTGGCCCGAGCAAGTACGAGCATGAATCACTCATCACCTTTGCGCTGCAGCTTCTTGCGCAGCTGGCCGTGCTGGGCGGCGACGCACGCCGCAGTGCGCGCTTGCGCGGCTACGTGGACGCACAATACACCGCGCTGGAAATGCAACGCGACGCACTAGAGCAACAGAGCTACGACAAACTCATGGCGGCGTTGTCAGAGACGCTCGGCGAAGACGAGATTGCACAACTCGCGGCAGACGGCACAACGTGGTCCGAAGATCAGGCCGTCGAGGAAGCACTGAAGGTTTAGCAGCACCCCAGCCGCGCGAGCTCCGCGCCGATTGCCAGGCGTTACACCGGCCGAGAGCCTAGCCGCCCCGCAGCCACGCCGCCGATCGTGGCGCCATTGCAGCTGCGAGCGCCTTGCTTCGCGACCGCTAGGCCGTCTGCTGATCGGGATCGGTTGCTTGACGCTCAGCCCTAAACAGTTGTACTATCGAACTGTTGCAAAGTCGAACTAATCGTAAAGAAGTCAAGCCGCAGACGGTTTCCTTTCAGGAAGAAATTGTTTCGCTCATACGCAGCCTCGGGCTGCACAGACCTGACCAAACACCGTGTGGCCAGCCAATTGCCGTCGCAGAAGCGCAGGCCGTTCTTGAACTATCACGAGAGCCACGGATATCACAGAATGGCCTGGCGGCGCGGCTTCGCCTAGAGAAGAGCACAGTCAGCCGAATCGCAGCAATCCTAGAGAGTCGGGGTTGGCTTGAACGCGCACGTGATAAGGATGACTCGCGTATCTTACGACTGCGGTTGACGCCACTTGGTTCCAGAGTAGCCCGGAGCCTGGCCGCATCGCGCGCTGCGAGGTTCTCAAAAGTCTTTGCGGCGATACCAGAGCACCAGCGGGCGTCCGTCCTTGAGTCCCTATCCATTCTGACTGAGGTTTTAAATGAGAATTGAACTGCTATCTATCGCGGCGTTTGCGGCCTTGACCAGCCCAGCCTATGCCGACACGCCGTCGGCGAATCAGAATGCCGTTATGATCCACGGCGCGCAGATCATGCCCTTCAACATGAGTACCGCTAAGCATATGTTTCTACCAAGCTCCAATGGCGGCGTCGTCGAAGTTATGGTTAACAACATGGAACCAACGCAGATCGCACTTGTACGTTCGCATTTGCTTGCAGAAGCCGCGAAGTTCGCTCGCGGCGACTATTCGGACCCCGCGTACATTCACGGTAAGATGATGCCGGGTCTAGCCAAGTTGGAGTCTGGCGCGGCGCGGGTATCGGTTCGCTATTTTGAAACGCCAACAGGCGCGGCGATCACCTTCAGTAGTGCAGATCGCGAAATGGTGTCAGCCGTCCACGATTGGCTTGCCGCACAGCAACGCGACCACGGATCGGATGACACGAAGCATTGCGACATGAAGATGTAGCTTCGCTGCGCTCCGCGAACCCGAAGGATCAGTTAGCCCCCAATCCTAGCCACCTCGCAGCCACGCCACCGATCGTGGCGCCACTAAAGCTGCGAGCGCCTCGCACAGCGGAAGCTTCGCTCGCAGCAGCCTCGCAGCTTATCCGCTCAGATCACAGCGGCTTGTATCTTTGCTCAGCCGGCCTAGAGTAGGGGGGTCCGTTTTGACCTCGCCAACTCCTTGTATTATGGAGATAGGCAGGTCACGCTGGTTAGCTCCTAGGGGTTCGAACTCTGCGGGATAGATAGGCGGCCTGCCCGTTGCGTCCAGAGAGATCGGACGGTATCGTGGGCGCCGCATAGTCGGTCAGCTCGAATGCACAAGGTCGATCCAGAAAGGGCGCTGTCAGGGAGGTTGAGCGGCATGGCGTCATTCGTGGGAATCGATCTGTCGAAGGAAACGTTTCACGCGTATCTTTTAGACGATCGCGCTGGGGCGAAGAAAGTTTTTCCGAACGCGCCGAAGGGCTTCGAGCAGCTGACGATTTGGCTTAAGAATCGTCAAGTCGTCGAGGTGCACATTTGCATGGAGGCGACGGGCGCCTATTGGGAAGCACTAGCGTTATATCTTCATGGTCTTGAGCAGCGCGTCAATGTGGTCAATCCGGCTCGGATCAAGGCGTTCGCCCAGAGCGAGCTGCTCCGCACCAAGACCGACGCGGTTGACGCTGCACTCATTGCACGTTTTTGTAAGAGTCAGAGCCCTGAGCCGTGGATTCCGCCGGCGCCGGAAATCCGTATTCTACAGGCACTTGCGCGACATTATGAGCATCTCAAGACGACTCGGGCGCAGCAATCGGTTTACGCGCAATCGTCAGACGCGACCGTCGTGACGGCCTCGATCCGCGAGGTCATTGCCACGCTTGACGAGCAGATTGCCCGAGTCGAGCGGGAGATCCGCCAGCATTTCGATGATCATCCCGATCTGCGCCGCAAACGCGATCTCTTGACGTCGATTCCCGGAATCGGCAAAGTAACCGCCGCGTCCATTCTTTCGGAGATTCCACATATCGATCGATTCGAGTCGGCTAAGGCAATCGCAGCATTCGCGGGGCTGTCGCCGCGGGATCGGCAGTCAGGAACGTCCATCCATGGCCGTCCGCGACTGTGCAAGACCGGCAACGCTCGCCTTCGCAAGGCGCTCTTCATGCCGGCGATGGTGGCTCTTCGCTTCAATCCAGCTCTTCGGATCTTCGCCGAGCGGCTGTCTTCTGCGGGGAAGCACAAGCTGTTGATCATCGGTGCCGTCATGCGCAAGCTCCTGGTCATCGCCTACGGCATTCTTCGGTCTGGCATTCGTTTTGATGCGAATTACGCTTGACGCGGAATACGGTATCTATCCCGCAATGCTGCGTCACCGTGGCAGTTCTTAAACTTATTGCGCGCGCGACTCACGCCGGCTGCACGTCACCCGTTATGCGCGTGAAGTGCCTCGATTCAACTCATATTCGCAGACAGGTTGCCGATCGCGCGCGTCCTAGGTCACGCAATGCTCGGGAATGCCTATTGCGAAGGGTTTCCTTGGTAGCCCCAGCGGGATTCGAATCCGCCCGTGCGTGGTCGTCGCTGGTCACCGACGGTCAAAAAGCCGCATGAAATCAGAGTTTTCGCAGGGCCGGACGGTCGCACGTGGGCACCCGTGGTTGCCATTGACGGCAACCGTTTGGCAACCGCGAGTCGGTTCACGGCGCAATGCCTTTCGCCGACTGCATCGACCTGTGCTCGTCCGCCGTTGATTACAGGCCTCCTAGGCCACGCCAGGCTCGCGCACGGCCATTGTCAAAGCGCGAGTATGCGCCTGCGACGATATTACCGTTCAGGAAGAGTGCATGTAACGAACCCGACTGGTTCGAGGAGAGCGTCTCCGAGCGATACATGAGGAACTCCGCCCTCGCAGAGTGTCCCACCATGCCAAGTATCAAAGTTCGACCGAAGGCGGCCGTAGCCGTCAAGCGCATCGAGGCCGACGAAAAGCGCCAAGATAGCGATCCCAACCATGACGCGCCAGATGGCTAAGAAGACGAGTTTCACTTGCACGTCTACGGGGTCGCTTGAATTTTGCCGCCGGGAAGCACAGTGAAACGCTTTCCCTTACCGCCTCCCTCACGAGCAAAAAAGCGCGGTTCCCCATACTGCGAAGGTTCGCGTCCCAGCGGATCGGTCTCCCAAGTCATGCTCTCATCGTCCGCTACGATCGTGAAGTTGCCGCGGACTTGATCAGTAACCGGATTGTAGAAGCGCATACATTTCGATTTCGACGGGCGAGCAAGCCGGCCCCGGCCCCGATTTCAAGCGTAACGCTTGTCTTTTGCCGGGCGGCCCCCACTGAGCCCCAAAACCAGAGCCGCACCAGCTTGGGCACAATGGAATTTTTTTTTACCATTTCCTACCGGGCGGATACGTCATCCGCTCGCAATGAGACGCGCGAGCGATCGGGCCGGACGCAAGCGCGGCGAGGCCAACGTCGAGCTGCATCGCCGCAATCGCGAGTGGGCGCGAGGCGCCGAATCCGAGTCGCGCGATCGAGCGTGATTCGTGCGCGAAGTCGTGCCGAGGCTCGACGGCTATTCGCTAAGCCAGATCGCCAAGGCTTCGGGTCCATCGCTCGCGGTCTGTGCGGATTCGCGCCGGAACGCGCGTTCCGCATCCCAGGCATTGGGAGGCGTTTACTGCGCTTACTAAGAGGTAAGGACGCTTGGGTTCGATCCGCATCGCCAACCCGATTCGAGCCCAAACCACCTGCGATCATCCCGGCAGGCACCGCAGCTCGACGTGTCGCGAATTCGAGCCCTGCGCGCTTGCCTTGCGTTGACAAAAGCAGCGAAAAGTTGCAAGGTGGCAACCAGGGGCTTTCCTGAAGCGCCGAGCTTAGGTTTTTGCATTCAAGTTTTCTGGCGTGGCAGCCCCTTGAAAGCAGCCTGCGATCTTGGCTTAGGCTTCGATAACGCTGCTCTCCAGGCGATCCGTAGCAGGCGCGGCATCCGACACGGAGTTGAAATTCAAATGAAACGAACGTCCATTCTACTCGTCGCGTGCCTGAGCGCGGCGCTCCTGGCCGCCTGCGGCGGCAGTAAATCCTTACCGGCAAGCCCGCTCTCCGGCGGCGCAGCGTCCCTTGTTGCGGCTGACCCACAGTTGCGAACGGCTGCGCGCGACGACGGCGTTGCTCCGTCCGATGTGATAGCACGCTTCCATTTTACCGGGAGCCCCCAGTCCTATACGGTGCCCTCTGGCGTCCATGCCCTGCGAATCGTGGTTTACGGCGCGCGAGGTTCCGCATATTACCTTGGAGCCCCAGGCGCGCGAACCTATGCCACGATTAATGTAGACCCGGGCGAAAAGTTAGGCATGTTTGTGGGAGGCGCAGGAAGCGACGGTGATTGCGATATTCACGAGCATTGTGCAGGAGGCAAAGGAGGCTATAACGGCGGAGGAGATGGGGGTTCAGTACATCATGCATGTATTTTTTTGAGGTGTGCCATCAGTTGGGGTTACGGCGGGGGCGGTGCATCGGACGTGCGCAGGGGCGGCGTCGATGGCACGTTGGACCAACGCGTGATCGTCGCTGGCGGTGGCGGTGGCCAAAACGGTGTTGCCGGTTTCCGTAAATCCCATTGGCCCGCGGGCGACGGCGGGAATCTTACGGGTCAGCACGGCGACTCGGAATACGACGGCGAGGGCGGCGGTCAGGGCGGCACTCAGACACACGGCGGCGCCGGCGGAAAGATTGGTGATAACTCTGGGCAGCCCGGCGTTAAGGGTGTCGGCGGTTCGGGACAAGATTCCCGTGATGTGCGTTTAGAAAACCCTGGCGGCGGCGGCGGCGGCGGCTGGTTTGGCGGCGGCGGCGGCACCGGCAACAATCCAGATTCGAACCACGATAAGGGCATCGAAGGTTCTGGTGGAGGCGGGTCGAGCTACGCGGAACCCGGCGCCTGCCGCGTGGACTTTCAGCGGAACCCTTTCCCGAACAGGGATGACGTACACAACGGGTTCATCGACATTCTCCGTGATCCGGAGTGCGTTCCTCACTAGCATGGTGGAATCGAGCCGCTCGCACACAACGGGCGGCTCTTTCTAGCGAGTAAACAATAACATCTTAGCAGCGTCAACGGGGGACTAACTTCCAGAACTGTCCCGTCGCGTTCTGGCAGTTGTCCATGAAAACAGGTTTACCGGCTCCGTTGCCCTCCAGGCACTTGCCCTCTCCTTGGAACTGCGTTTTGAGGCGATAATAATCATTAGCGTGCGGGACTAACTTCCAGAACTGTCCCGTCGCATTTTGGCAGTTGTCCATGAAAGCAGGTTTACCGGCTCCGTTGCCCTCCAGGCACTTACCCTCTCCTTGGAACTGCGTTTTGAGGCGATAGTATCCGTTTGCCTGGGGGACTAACTTCCAGAACTGTCCCGTCGCGTTCTGGCACTTGTCCATGAAAGCAGGTTTCCCGGCTCCGTTGCCCTCCAGGCACTTGCCCTCTCCTTGGAACTGCGTCTTCAATCGGAACCAACCACCCGTGAACTCTGACCCCGAATCAGCACGCCCGAGTGCGAGCTGGGAAGTGAAGAAAACGACGAGGCTGAACGTGCAGATAAGCCTCGCCAACAAAGACGAAAGAAACACGTCATTCATACTTCCGCGTTCGCCGCTCTGTGCAATGATACCGCCGAGTCGCCGCAACATCTGTACGGGCTGCGCGATCGTAGCTGATCCATCGAGCCCGTAAGGAAACGACGAGTGGAAGGCCTCGAACGGCGCCTCGTGCTCGGCCTCGGCCGCAATGACGAGGGATGGGTATTCGACCGCGCGGATGCGACGCCGTGGGAACCGGGTGCTTTCTCACTCCACTTCGCGCGCCTCGTCAAACGTTCGCGCCTGCCGCACGTGCGTTTCCACGACCTGCGGCATAGCTTCGGAACCCTATTGATGGCGGCCGGAGCCGACCTGCAAACGGTATCGCGCGCCCTCGGGCACGAGTCGGCGGCGATTACGTCGCGTATATATGTGCACGCGATCGAGGCTCTGCAGTCCGACGCCGCGCTGCGTCTTGACGCTGCACTTGGTCGGGCCGTGAACGACGCCTTCGGCGCTCCCGCAGGCGCCGTTTTGAATCCCTCGGTGCAACAGCGGTGCAACGTCGGTGCAGCGACAACGAAAAAAGCCCGTGGTTACGGGCTTTCGGTGGTAGCGCCAACGGGAATCGAACCCGTCTTTCCGCCTTGAAAGGGCGATGTCCTAACCGATAGACGATGGCGCCGCGACCTCAAAACCCTAGCCGCTGACGGTCCTGCTGTCAATGTCGTCGGCCCTATGCCATAAATCCCTCCTTCGTGTTGCCGAAGCAGCGACCTTACGGTACAGTTAGTCGGTCGAAGGGGACTCCTTGGGTGGCATCTACCCTTCAGAGGAGGGTGTCGTGATCGTTTCCGCACTGCGGCTTCGCTATGTATTGGCGGGGGCTGCGCTGACATTGATCGGCACATCGGTGATGTCGGGTTGCGCGTCGAAGGGAACGCCGCTCAATGCGGTGCCTCCCGTCGCGAGCGGCCTCAGTTCGCCTATCGGAGCGACGAGCTCGACCAAGAGGACGCGCCCGGCAATCACGGTCGCGGTAACGAACGTGAACGATGCCGGGACCGGCTCGCTGCGCGCGGCGATTCTAACGGTCAACGCGCGGCAGGCCATGCGTGCCGTCATCACGTTCGGCGTACCCGGGACCATAGCGCTGGCAAGTGATCTGCCTGCAATCACCACGCCCGTTACGATCGACGGATCGACCGCGCCGGGCTACGCCGGGCGACCGCTGGTCGAGATCGACGCCGACGGCCACTCCGGCGTAGTTTTTGAAACGGGCTCCGACGGCTCGAAGCTGCTGGCTCTCGCGATATGCCGCGCCAAGAGCAATGGCGTAACGCTGAATGCCGCCTCGATTACACTCAACCTCAACTATATCGGCTTAAACTTGAAGGGTGCGGCCGCCGGGAACGTGGCCGACGGCATTTACGTCTCCGCTCACTCGTCCAACAACCGAATCGGTGTCAATCGAATCGGCGCATCGGGTACCGTAGCAAACGTGATCTCCGGCAACGGCGGCAACGGCTTGAGCCTTCACGCGTCATCCGGTAACGTCATCGCCGCCAACCGCGTCGGCACCGATGCGAAAGGAAATTTCGCGATTGCCAACGGCCAAAACGGCATGTGGATAACGGCGAGGTCGAGCGACAACGAGATCGGTGGAACGAGATTCGTCGATAGTGCGACCGGCCAGGCGAACAATCCGACGGGAAGCAAGGGGACGGTCACTCCGGTATTCGTGGTTCCCCCCGATGGAAATCTCGTCTCCGGCAACGCAAAAAATGGTATTCTCATCGACAAAGGCTCGCAAGGAAACATCCTTAACGGCAACTTCATCGGCACTACGGCGGACGGAGACGGAGCGATTGCGAATTCCGGCGATGGCGTCCGCATCGCTCGCGCCGCGAGCAACTCGCTGATCGGTTGTAAGTTCCGCAACAACCCGTTCGTGTATTACAACGTCATGAGTGGAAATCTGGGGAACGGCCTTCACATTACCAACTCGGACGGCGTCGTCGTCCAAGGCAACTTCTTCGGCACTGGCGCCAACAACTCGACCGTCGTTGCGAATAACGGCGACGGTATTCTCGTCGACGGATTCTCCCAGAACACCCAGGTCGGCGGTGTAATTCCGCTCGGAAACGTTTCGGCGGGGAACGTGCGCAACGGCATCGAGGTCGCCGGCACCGCCGCGGGCTTCATAACGTTCAACACGTTCGGCGGTCTTCTAGCTTTTAAAGGTGCCGCTCCGAACGGAAACGATGGACTGCTCGTCACCGCCACCGGCGGCAACCAGCTCGCGCGCACCAACGTCTTCTCCGGAAATATGAACAACGGAATCGAAATCGGCGGAGATGCAGCCGGCGTGACGATCGGTCCGGATATCGTCGGGCTTAGTACGAAGGGCGATAGCCTCTTGCCGAACGGAAATGACGGCGTGCTTCTCGACGGTACCGCGCACGGCAACTTCATCGGCGACTACTACCACTCGGTCATCCCGCAAAATACGTTCTCGGGCAACCTCGGATACGGCCTCGCGCTTGTGGACGGCGCCCACGACAATCAGATCTTCAACAACTTTATCGGCGTCGACGTGATCGGCAAGCTGGCACTATCCAACCAGCAGGGCGGAATCTACGTCGGAGCCTATGCCGCCCACAACGTCATCGGCGGGACCAGCACCGATCCAAAGAAACCCAAGAAGAATCTCGTCAGCGGGAATGTCGGCAACGGCGTAACGTTAGACAAGGGGAGCAGCTACACGTCGGTAATCGACAACTGGATCGGTTTGAATAAGGCGGGGAAGTACGTACTGCCGAACTCCGGTCACCCGATCGTCGTAAAACCCGGCAGCGTCCACAACAAGATCTCCGGCAACATCACGTGCTGTAATTAGCGCGTCTGCCGGTCAAGAAGCCTGAGGGCCATAGGTGCCGAAGCTCCAGACGTGACCTTCGGGGTCTCGAGTGCCGAACTCATGTGACTCATAGTCCGTGTCGCAGAGCTCGCGAACGATTTCGGCGCCGGCGGCCTTTGCACGAGCGTAACAGGCATCGATTTCAGCAGGCGTGTCGAACGCGATGTAGACCCCACCAGTGACACCGCCAAGACTTGCCGGGCTCTTTCCGTAGGGGTCGTCCTTCACGCTTCCGAGCATGATAAGGTTTCCGCCGAGCGCTAGCTGCGCATGGGCCACGCTATCGTCCTCGCCCAGGTAAATGACGTGCTCCTCGAATCCCAAGGCGGATTTGAGCCAGGCGATGGCGGCCTTCGCGTCGTTATAGCGGACGGATGGATAGATTCTCTGCATGACTGCTGTCTCCGTAGTTTTCATAAGGTCATTATACCCAAGCCTGGGACGGTGTCTTGGAAAAATGACAGCTATTCGGCTAAGCTTGATGACCCAGCGTACCGGCGTGCGGCTAGGAACGCCCCCGGCGTCATGCCGGCAAAGTCGTCGAAATCGCGGTACATATGCGCTTGATCGTAATATGATAGCTCGGTAGCTACCGATGCGATGCTCTGGACCTGCTCCAGCATCGAGAGGGCGTTGTGGAAACGCACGATGCGAGCGAAGCGCTTGGGCGTGACGCCGACCCGACTGCGAAAACGCTCCGCGAGCTGCGAGCGAGACAAGCGAAGCGTGGATCCAATCCCGTTCACCGATAGGACGCCGCGATTGCTACGAATCGTGCACGCTGCCCAATGAATCACCGAATCGACCACAGCTCCTTGACTCATACGGTCGAGCGCCCATTCGGCCGCAGTTCGGACGACCGCAACGCCGTTACGAGCTGGATTCCAGGCCGAGGTTGCGACGCCGTCGGTACACCGGTTTCCAAGTTCGTCGGCCGCTCGTCCAAGCGCATCGCGCAGATCGATCGTCGCATCGGCCAGGTCCGCGAGCGATGCGCGCAGGAGCGTGCACGCGCCAAGCGGCTCGAGGACGATGCCCAGAACGCGACAGCGCCCTGGGGGAGCGACTACCACGGACGGCCGCGTTCGGAGTCCGTTGATGCAGACGGCAGGAAACGCGGGAAGCGTCTCCGCGTCGCCGTCGCGGTGCGGCTCGTCGAGCATTACGGATAATTTCGGCGCGACCGTCGGGAAAGACGCGTTCCTTGGCGTGCACCATCGTACCATCGAAATACCAGATCCGCTCTACGAGGGAGAAGAGTCGCGAAGAAAGCGGCGGCGTCCACCGCGCAACCGTCCAGCACCCTAGCGGAGAATCCGTGCATTCGACCGTGGGGTTGACGTTCTCGCGTTCCGACCGCACTTTCATCAGAAGCAGAATCTTCTCATCAGGGCCTTCTCTACCTTCGCGTTCGCCTCTGCATCCCGATGAAGCACTGCGATCGTCATGCCATGGTTCAGTCGCACGCGCGCACGGCTCGCGCACGACGACGGTGTAGACTGACGGCATGATAAAACTCTTGGGAATTCCGGCCGCCTCGCTGGCCCTCTGCTGCGTCGTGCTGTCTCAACCTGCGCTGGCCGTCGAGCGCGACGGTCAGCTGCCGTTGTATCCGCACGGCATCGCCTCTCAGGGGATGGGAGACATTCCATCGAACGCGCTGGCCCAAGGCATTCCGTACCAACAAACGACCACCGACTCTGTACATGTCGTCGACCTCTGGTATCAATCCAATGCGCCTAAATCGTGCTCGCGAATAGAACGGTCCGGCGCCGTGAAATATACCTGTCCCGGGGGTTCGATCGTGATCCAAGATCACGGGGGAACCATCGTCTCCTACGTTCCGGCGTTCCCGCACCTCTGAGCCGTCGAAAACTGCAACGCGTGACCTCTGGACGCGACGAGCGAGTTTTCTTGGTGCGGATGTGGTTGGAACGAAGTCCGCCGCGGCGCGATGCTTGGCGCGGTTCGATTCAGGATGTCGTAAGCGGCCGGAAATTTTACGTCACCGGCCCCGGCGAGATTGCCGACTATATCGCCGGCCATCTCAACGAGCACGACGCTCTCGATGACCCGCCCTAACCGACGTTCCGGGCCTTCTTACCGCAGGGAGCCGGCATCGTAACCTGGGAATCGGTGCGGTAAGATGGGCACGCAGAAGCCGCCGGGCATGGCAGTTGACGGCCAACTCGAGGTTCGCCTGTTCGGCCATGCAAACGTCAGCTTCGCCGGCGCGCCGCTCAAGTTCGCGAAGCGTTCTACTACGCTTGCGATGCTAGCCTGCGTCCTGCTCCAGCGCGGCCGCCCGATTTCGCGCGAATCCCTTGCGTACTTGCTCTTTCCGGAAGCCGACGAGGCCGCCGCGCTCGCGGAGCTTCGCCGTTATCTCTACCTCGCGAACAAGGCGCTTCCGGCGCGTGATACCGGCCCGTGGCTCCTCGTCGACTCGGAAACCGTTCGCTGGAACGAGGGCGCGAACGCGTTCGTCGACGTTGTGGAGTTCGAGCGTTTTGGCGCGAACGCCGAAACGCACGCACGAGCAATCGACCTCTACGTGGGCGACCTGCTAGAAGACGTTTACGACGATTGGGTGCTCGCGGAGCGCGAACGCTTGCGGTCGCGATACCTGGCCCTTCTGAACCAATCGATCGATCGACATCGAGCGAATCGCGAATTCAACGCGGCGATCGCCTATGCCCATCGAATCCTCGCCGCGGATCCGTGGCGCGAGGACACGTTGCGCACGCTGGTCGCGCTTCGTTACGAGTCGGGAGACACGGCTGGAGCGTTGGCAGAATACGATCGCTTCGCAAAACGGCTGCGCGACGAACTCGCCGTCGCCCCAATGCCGGAGACCGTTGCGCTGCGGCAGTCGATTCTGCGAAACGACGTTCTGCCAGGGTCGCTTCAGCGCACCATCCCCGCTGAAGGCCTCGCGGGAGGCTTGACGCGCGTCCTTCCGTTCGTCGGACGCCGGCGAGAGTTGGCCAAGTTACGCGCGGCGTGGACGCGAGCGGCTCGTGGCGCGGGAGCCTTCGTGCTTCTGAGCGGAGAGGCCGGCGTCGGAAAGACCCGGCTGGCGTCGGAACTCGCACGGGTCGTGCAATCCGAAGGAGGCCGCGTCCTCATCGGCACCACGGCAGCACCGGAATCGACACCATATCAAGCAATCATCGAAGCTTTGCGTTCCGGTTTGCCGCTGTTGCTTGCCCGACCGCCGGCACGCGCGCGCCGTTCGACGCTCGCGCGGTTGCTTCCCGAATTACGCGATCCGAACGTCTCTGAGGTCGAGCTTCCACAGCAGTCGCCCGAAAGGGAAACGTCCAGAACCTACGACGCACTTTCTCATGCCGTGTGCGGGCTGGCCTCGCCGCGACCGCTACTCCTCGTCCTAGAAGACCTGCATTGGGCGGGTTCCGCGAGCGTCGAAGCTCTCGGCGCGATCGCGCGAGAGTTGACCCGCGTGCCGATACTCGTTCTCGCAACCTGCCGCGACGAAGACACGCCCATCGATCACCTCCTGCGTACGTTGCAGCGATCCTTGCAGGTCTTCGACTACGTCGAAGAGGTCCAACTCGAACGCCTTGAGGAGGCGGACGTTGAGGAACTTGTGGACGGCATCGAAGCGTTACGCAACGGAGGCAGCGTTCTGGCCCAGGCACTGTACGCCCAAAGTGAAGGTAACGCGCTTTTTCTCGACGAGGCGATCAGCGTCGAGCTGGAAAAGGATCGAGCGCTCGCGGATTCTCCTCCGGAATCGGTCTCGGGTCTCATCGCCGCGCGCCTCGCACACCTTGGCGACGAGGCTCGCACCGTTGCCGAAATCGCGGCGGTGGCGGGCGTAGGATTCACTATTTCCATGATCCGCGAGGTTTCCAACGTACCCGCGGCAACGGTTGCGCGGGGGCTGGACGAGCTCCTCGATCGGCGCATTTTGCGGGAGGCAGGAGCCCGTGCGAGACACGACTACGTCTTCAACCATCATCTCATCACCGAGTCGATGTACGATACGATCGACCCCAGCTTGCGATCTCAACGGCATTCTCGCATAGCGCGTTTCCTAGAAACTACCTACCGGGACCACGAGGGCGCGCCCGTGCGGGAAATCGCGCGCCACTACGAGCGGTCAGGAGACACCGGCCGATCGGCGGATTGGTATTGTAAAGCAGCGCGCTTGGCGGCGGAGATTCACGCTTACGGTGATGCCGTCGACCTCGCGACGCGCGCGCTGGAGAACGCGCTTTCCGACGACGTCCGCGCAGCTGCCCTCGACGTGCGCGAGAAGGCACGAGGCCGGCGTGGCGACCGAAACGGACAGCGCGATGATATCGATGCATTACAGCGGCTCGCTCGCGCACCGCGCGACCTCTTTGACGTTCTCAAAAGGCGCGTACTGCTTGCGCGCAGTCTCGGGGAGTCAGAAGAGGAGGGGCGGCTCATCGGGGAGATGGGTGTAGTTGCCGAGTCGCTGGCCGAAGACGACGCGCGCGCGCAAACGCTCGCGGAAGCTGCGACCCACGCCGGGCTGTGCAGCCGTCCATCGGAAGGTCTCGCAGCCGCCCACACGGCGCTTGCGATCTACGAACGTCTGGGCGATCTTCGAGGTCAGCTCGAATGTCTGTATTTGTTGGTGGACTTCACCTCGAATATCGGAGACATCGAGGAGTCGCGAGCCCATCTCACGCGCATGAGAGAGCGCGCTTCGAGTCTTGCCGACCGATCCGTTGAGGCGCGCGCTCTCGCGGTGGCCGCGACCGCTCACCTGTTACGCCAAGAGTACCAGGAGTGCTTCGAACTGACCGAGCGCGCACTTGCGCTTCAACTGGCCATCAACGACCGCGAGGGCGAGGCCGCATCCCGCGGACGTCTGGCCGTAACTGCCGCGTGGCTCGCCGACTACAAAGCCAGCTTGCGAGAATTCGATTTCGCGCTGAACGCATACGAATCGATCGGCAATAAGCGCGGACTGGCAATAACGCATACTAACCGGACGCTGCTGCTCATGCGTTTGGGGCTGTTTCGCGAGGCTTTGCTCTCGATCGAGCGATCGAATGCGTACTTCGAAACCGTCCAAGAGGCGCGCACGGTCGTCGCCAACCAGGTAAACGCCAGCTTCGCCAATCTACACCTAGGCGACGCACCGGCGGCAAGAGCGCTTGCTGCGTCGGCGCTGACGACCGCAAGAGAAATTGCGTACCCGGTTTTCGAAGCCGCGGCGCTCGCGAATCTTGGCAACGCCGAGCGCGCGCTCGGGGAGTTCGACGCGGCGATCGAACACATGCGGGCCGGCGTTGAGATCCGGCGGCCGATTCAGGAGGCCAGGGATTTCGTCGACGACCTCGCGGATTTGATTCTTGGATACGTCGGCGCCGGTCGCATCGAAGACGCCCACGCCACCGCTTGCGAACTACGGCAGCTTGCCGAATCGGGCCTAGGTGGAGCGTTCTGGCCTCACTACGTCTGGTGGGCGATCGGCCAGGGATTCGCGGCAGCGGGAGCGCGAGAGGACGCCGCCGCCGCGGCGTCCCAGGCGCGAGACCGCCTGCGAGATTTCGGCAACGCGATTGTGGACGTCGAAACGCGACGCGCCTTCCTCTCCGTTGGGGTCAATGCCCGCATCGCCGCCGGACGTTAACGCGGATCTGAGCCCGGCACGTCGACCGCACGGCGCTATGATAGGATCGCGGCATGTTGAAAAGTCCGCTTGGGGGGATCGCCCTCGCGTTACTGTGTTGCACGCCGGCTCTGGCAGCTCAGCGCACGTACTATATTGCCGCCGACGAAGTTCTGTGGAACTACGCCCCTACCGGGACCAACGTTCTCACCGGTTCGCCGCTTAAACCGGACGGTGCCCAGCTCGGCTTTGCCTATCGTAAAATCGTGTATCACGAGTATACCGACGGATCGTTCGCCACGATCAAGCCGCGTCTGGATGCCGACCGGTACATGGGCCTTCTCGGTCCTACGATTCACGCTGAGGTGGGCGACTCGCTCGTCGTAGTGTTCAAAAACAATTCCCGTTTAGGCCTAAGCTTTCACGTTCACGGACTCCGCTACTTAAAAGACTCCGAGGGAGCTCCTTATCTCGACGGCAGCGGCGTCGCCAAAAAGCCCGGCGATTCGGTCGCGCCCGGCGCGGCCTACACCTATCACTTCGACGTACCGGAGCGCTCCGGTCCGGGCCTAATGGACCCGAGTTCCGTCCTGTGGATGTATCATTCGCATACCGACGAGCTTCGCGACGTCAATACGGGACTGATCGGACCGATTGTGGTGACGCGACGAGGCGCCGCCAAGGAGGACGGCTCGCCGTCGGACGTCGACCGCGAAGTGTATTCGCTCTTTACGCAAATGGACGAAAGCCAAAGCCGTCTCCTCGGAGAAAACCTCGCCGACAAGCTCGTCAATCCGCGCGGCATCAAAGCTGCGGCGCCGAAATTCAACGATGCGAACGCATTCTATTCGTTAGACGGCTTCGTCTACGGCAACATGCCGTTGATTGACGTTCGAATCGGCCAGCGAACCCGCTGGTACGTCATGGCATCGATGAGCGATTTCGACTTCCACGCTCCGCACTGGCACGGTGAAACGGTGACCGTAAACGGCATGCGTACGGACACCATCCAACTCGGCCCAATGGGCATGATGGTTGCCGATATGATTCCGGACAATCCTGGAGTTTGGCTCTACCATTGTCACGTCAACGTGCATCTTGAGGGAGGCATGGTTGCGCGTTTCCGGGTGCTGCCATGACGAATCTGAATCGACTGACCGCCGTCAGCGCGCTCGTCGCCTTGTCCGCCTGCTCGAATCCACCCAACGCTCCCTCCATCGCAGCTATTCCTCAAGCCGATCGAACCGTTCGTAAATCGTGGATGAGGCCGAACGCGCACCGCGACGCCTTGCTGTACGTTTCCAATTCGGGAACAGGGGGCGTTACGGTCTATTCGTATAAAAGCGGGGGAACGCCGCAACTCGAAGGCGAGCTTTTCGGCTTTCAATCTCCCTTGGGTGAATGCACCAATGCAAAGGGCGACGTTTTCATCGTGGATTTCGGCGCACGCATGATCAAACAGTACGCGCACGGAGCTATTACGCCTACCACCACGATTAGCGACGCACTAGGAATTCCTTACAGCTGCGCGGTGAACGCAGCGAGCGGAGAGCTCGCGGTCACGAATCTCGAGAATTCGTCGGGCACCGAACCTGGAAACGTCATCGTCTACCCAGCGTCGTTGGGATCGCCGATCGAATATTCAGACGCAACTCTATACGAGCCGCTCTTTTGCGACTACGACGGCAAGGGCAACCTGTACGTTGACGCATACGACGATACGAATGTGGGCAGACTTGGCGTTCTTCATCATGGCAACCAAAGCTTTACGATTCTCAACGTCAGCGGGGGCACGATCCCGCTTACCAGCGGCTTGCTGGCCGACGGGCGACAGCTCCTCGTTGCCAATCTCTACTATCCCGCCGTTATCTACCGCGTTACGGTTAGCGGCTCGACTGCAACCATCGTCGGCAGCTTATCACTTCCGCATGGTTCGACGGTCGCCGAGTTTGCAAAGTACGGTTCCGCCTCCACCGCGGCGGTCATCGTTCCGGATTACGACAACAGCAACGTGAAAGGCTATTCGTTCCCTGGCGGCTCACCGCTCTTTACGCTAAC
The DNA here is from genome assembly GCA_963786105.1 of Vulcanimicrobiota bacterium. GTDB lineage: Bacteria > Vulcanimicrobiota > Vulcanimicrobiia > Vulcanimicrobiales > Vulcanimicrobiaceae > Tumulicola. The sequence goes on along the minus strand of CAWAXX010000012.1, from coordinate 239,446 downwards.
GAGTGAAATCTCGCAACCTGCCGGTGCCGTCGTAAGTCAAGTTTCACGATAGGGGTGGCCTCGACCGGCAGGCGGGTAATCCTTCATAGCTCGGAACTCGTCGAGTCGCCCGGTTTCCTCACGAACGGGATGTTTGCCCGTCTATTGTTTGCAGTCTTTCGTGAGTAAGGACGAAACAAACCAGTTGACCGCTCACCTCTTGGAAGAGACCTTCCTTTGAGCCGGCGACGTTCTGACTGAGTTACCTGGGGGGTTCGGTCCCTTTGCAGCGTCTAAACGCTGACGAGCCTTAGTCCACTTTATACCCAATTCGCTTTGCTCAGCCTGACTTAGAAGTTTGCGCGCCATCGCAAAGATGGTGGACTCTTCTTCATTGACGTGATGCCGGATACTCTCGCCCAGGACTTGGAGTTCGGCCTTGAACTTCTCGTCCGGCTTGCGACCGGATTTTAGCAATTGCACGATGTGATCGGCGACATCGTGTTCGGTGTACGCCTCGTAGACGTCTACTAGCTGGTCCTCTTCCTCAGCGCCCTGACGCAGACGCGAGTAAAACAGGCGTTCTTCTATTTTTACATGAGTAGAAAGCGCGGTCTCGATTTTTCTTGCCAAATCAATCAGCTGTTTGTCTCCCGGGTCGCACTTGTCGGCTCGATCAAGCATAGCGGCGACTTCGCGGTGCTCTCCCTTGATCACGTCCAAAATATTCAAGCGGAACTCCCGTAGTGGCGAATGGTTGACTGCCTCTTTGCCCCGACGCGCTCCGGTTCAAACCTTCGTGGCAATGCTACGAGCGTGAGTCCACCGGACCGCCAAGTCCGGATTTTGCGTACTGCATGTCAATGAATTCGCCGGGCTGAACTGCGTCGCATAGGGATGCAGCGAAGTTAAAAAGAGCATCAAGTTGAAGAATGTTAAAAAGTCTTATGAGGTTCGGATTGTCGATCACAATAGTCACACGGTCGTAGCCTTGCGTCGCACGAATGTTGTGAAGCTTAATCAACTGGCCAACGATCGTTGAGTCAATAAACGTAACGTCCGTAAAATCCAGCACAACTGCTGGGACGTTGACGAGACGCTTTAAGTCCGCGCCAAACTCCTCCCTGCACGAAATGTCGAGTTCGCTTGCAAATATCATCACGACCTTATGATGGCTGACCTGCGATTCCATCAAATCAGCCGCCGGAGGCGCTGGAAACGCCTTTGCTAGCGTCGTTAAGTCTTTGGAGATGCCGGCTGGTTCGTTCACATCGCACGCCCTTTTTTGCAAGACTAGGTTATGCAAATACTACGGCGCTCGTCTTGCACAAACAAGAAGTGATCGTGGGCGCTCTACGGTGGCGGAATATTACCCCGCTATGACGCGGGAAACGGCCTGTTATGGATGCCCGTTGTGAGTGGCGAAAGCTCGGACCGCCGCCATCAGCGGCACCTGGATCGAATCGAGCGGTTCATCGCGCAGCATCGCCATCGGAACCCGATCGTCGAGCTGTGGGTTGGAGCCGTGAAACCAGGCCCGTGCCAGATCGCGGCTAGCGAGACTGGAAATCATCAGCGCGAGCTGGAGTCCAAAGCGCAGAACGTGTGGTCGCTGTGGTTCGCGCTCGCCGTTCATCCATTGCTGGACGGCGCGCGTCTCTTGGACACCCCCGATGGCCGCGACGGTTGTCGCTCCAAGCAGGTCCGAGAGCTGCCTAATTACCGTGCTCATCGGCAAGGCCATCGCTTCGTTGTGCGCATCGCGGGCATTGAGCACGGCGACGAGGTAATCATTGTCCGCCTGCAGTGGTTCCACGTCATACCCTCCCGTAACACAGGTAGTATAACAACCTGGATCACGATATGCAAGTGGGGACTAATCACAGGTGCCTCGACAGCCGAGTTCGTTGTAGCTAGCCGATAAGACCAAAGCAAGCGAGCCTCGAACCTCTCAATCGACCCCGTGCACCCGAGCTCACGGGGATGCGGTGCTCACGATTAGCGTGAATCTTTTTGGACTCCATCAGGCCAGGCTGCTTCGCTCCTAGGCCAGAGGCTGGTCGTAACCGCCGACAGCGGCGGGCCTAGGCCTCTCACGCCACCCCCTCGTGCGCGCGCGTAAGGTCTGCGGATTCGAGCACCTCGTTCAGGTAAACAGCGCGGGTGGTGGCCCGGTGTTCGATAAGGAACTGGCAGCCTTGGCGCCGTGTTCGTTTTGGATTGCGCTTCACCGCGCTACGCGAGGCGGGTGGATTCTCGCAGGTTCGACTGCATGGCCTACGCCACAGTTACGTTTCGCTTCTCTTGCAAAGCGGTGCCCGATTTCAAAACGGTATCGACGAGCGTCGGGCGTTAGCTCGGTCGCGCTTACCGTCGATTAGTCCGAATCAGCAAGCGATTCGTGGTGGGCCTGGTAGGATTCGAACCTACGCGCAACCAGTTATGAGCCGGCCGCTCTACCGCTGAGCTACAGGCCCGTCATTCCGGGCGCGGTCATCGAGCAGGTTCCGGGAAGGTGCCGCGGCTCCCTAGGACCGCCCGTTCGACGACCGAACCTCTCGCGCGTGTCGACCGACGAACCACGCTTCGAGTCGTTCCTGGCCGAATTTACTCCCGAAATTGCCGCCCTCGGGCGCGAAGCAGTCGCGTGGCTGCGAACGCGTCTGCCGTCCGCCGACGTTATGATCTACGACAACTACAACTTTCTGGTTGCCGGGTTTTCGCCCAACGACCGGCCATCCGATGCCGTACTGTCGATCGCCATAAGCGCGAGCGGCGTTGCGCTCTGTTTTCTTCAGGGTGCAGGCCTTCCCGATCCACACCGAATGCTGCGCGGATCCGGTCGCGTCGTGCGCAATATTCGCCTGACATCGAGCGACGATTTTGCGCGCCCGCAAGTGCAAAGGCTCGTCGACGTCGCGCTCGACCATGCGCGCGTAACGTTCGATTCAAATCGCGAAGGACGGTTCTACGTCAAATCCGTATCGGCCAAGAAACGTCCGCGCCGAAAAGTCGCGACCGCTCAGCGCCGCCGAAAGGCCGAAGCTCCGGCGTAGCGGGCGGCCGGTCCGAGTTCGTCTTCGATCGCCATCAGGCGGTTGTATTTGGCGATGCGATCGCTGCGCGAAAGCGATCCGGTTTTGATTTGTCCGCTCGCGCTTGCGACCGCGATATCGGCGATGGTCGTGTCCTCGGTTTCGCCCGAGCGATGCGAAATGACCGTCGTGTATCCGGCCTTGTGCGCCAATTCGATTGCGTCCATCGTTTCGGTCAAGGTGCCGATCTGATTGACCTTGACGAGGATCGAGTTGGCGACGCCTTCGGCTATTCCGCGCTTCAGGAACGCGACGTTCGTCACGAAGATATCGTCGCCGACCAGCTGCACCCGGTCGCCGAGCGCTTCGGTCAACGCGCGCCAACCGGCCCAATCGTCTTCGGCCAGCCCGTCTTCAATCGAGACGATGGGGTACCGGTCGCAGAGCTCGCGGTACAACCCAACCATCTCGCCGGCGTCGAGCCCGCGCTCCTTCGAAAGCGCGTAGTATCTTCCGTCTTGATAGAACTCGCTCGACGCCGGATCGAGCGCGATGCAGACGTCGGTGCCGGCACGATAGCCTGCCAGGTCGATCGCGGCCACGATCAGGTCGAGCGCTTGTTGCGGCGTCTCGAGAGGCGGCGCGTACCCGCCCTCGTCGCCCACCAGCGTCGGCAAGTGGCGATCGTGCAAAAGCCGCCCGAGGGCGTGGAAAACTTCGGCGCCCCAACGCACCGCTTCGGCTTCGCTGCGGGCACCGAGCGGCACGATCATACATTCCTGGAACTGCAGCGCGCCTGCGGCATGTTTCCCGCCGTTGACCACGTTCATCATCGGAACGGGCAGCGTCGACGCCGACGGGCCGCCAAGATACCGAAACAGCGGCAGCGACAAGCTCGCCGCTGCAGCGCGCGCGACCGCCAGCGATACTCCGAGAATCGCATTCGCGCCGAGATTGCCTTTGTTCGGCGTGCCGTCCATCTCGACGAGGGCGCCATCGATCGCGCGTTGCGCGGTCGCGTCGAGACCTTCGAGCGCCGGTCCGAGCACGTCGTTGACGGCGCGCACGGCCTTGAGCACGCCTTTGCCCGCATAACGCTGCGGATCGCCGTCGCGCAACTCGACCGCCTCGTTGGCGCCGGTCGACGCACCCGACGGTACCATCGCTTCTTCGACCGATCCGAAGCTCGTCGCAACGCTCACCGCTACCGTCGGATTACCGCGCGAGTCCAGGACTTCGCGCGCGTGAACGGCCTCGATTAAGGGACGGCCGCCCCCGCGCAACGATTCGAGCGGCGCGGTCACTCCTTGAGCCAGCGTTCGAGATCGTGGCGGCGCGAAACGAATTCGTTGGCGTCGAAAAAGATCTTGAGCTCGCGCTCTGCGCTGTCCTTACTGTCGCTCCCGTGCACGAGGTTGCGGCCGATCGTCTGCGCCAAATCGCCGCGTATCGATCCCGGCGCGGCGGTAAGTGGATTGGTCGCGCCGATGATTTGACGGCATCCCTCGATCGCGTTCACTCCCTCGACGGCCATCGCGACCAGCGGACCGCTGGTGATGAACGCGACCAAATCCCCGAAGAACGGTTTCCCTTCGTGTTCGGCGTAGTGCGCGCGCGCCCGGTCGCCGTCGAGCTGAAGCATCTTCATCGCGATGATCAGGTACCCGCGGCGCTCCAGGCGTGCGGCAATGTCACCAATCAAGCCGCGCGACACCGCGTCCGGCTTACACAGAATAAGGGTGCGTTCGATAGTCATAGCACCGCCGAATACGGCTCCCCGCGGGGGTAAGCCTGCGGCTCGCGGCCAAGGCGTCCCGTCGCCGATGGATCGCCAAGTGCACCCCTATGGACCGATTGCCCGAGAGCTCGCCGGCTCGGCATTCTCGGCTATTACCTACGTCGCCGAAACCGACAGCACCAACGCCGACGCCTCAAGGCTGCTCGGTAGCGAGGAGAGTCTTGGGCTCAGCATCGTTGCCGAGCATCAGCGGCGCGGCCAGGGTCGCAACGGCCGCTCGTGGATGTCGCAGCCGGGCACGTCGCTGCTCGTAACGACGATTCTGCCGCGCGTCATCGACGCCGCGCACGTTTGGGCCGTGCCCTTTTGGGTCGCGCTGGCGGTGCGCGAAGCGTTGTCTCAACGTGGGGTCGCGACGACGTTGCACTGGCCGAACGATCTACTGATCGAAGGGCGCGGAAAGGTTGCCGGCATCCTGTGTACCTCGCGTATCACCGCCGAAACCGCGTGGGTCTCCTGCGGCGTCGGCGTCAACGTCAACCGCGGTCGCGGCGGGCAGGTCGCCCTCAATCCCCCGCCGGCCTTCTGCGACGATGTCGCAACGGTCGATCGCGCCCAGCTATTGCTGACGGTCCTGCGTGAATACGAGCGCGCGCTCGACCTGCTCGCGGATCCAGCGCGTACGGCCGCGCTATGGGAAGCGGCCGCCGGACTTCCGGGCGCGCGTTACCGGATTCTCAAAGACGGGGAGACGCAACCATTCGAGGCGACCGCGCTGCGCCTCGCCCACGGTGGGGGACTCGAGATCGAACGCGACGTCGGCGGCATAGAAACGGTATCCTTCGCCGACGCCCGCGCCCTCCGCTAAACCGGTCAGCGAAAGGAGCTCTTGATTTGTTTTAGGTCGAGGAAACGAGGGCCGAAGTTTGCTTCGGGAAAGGAGGCCCGCGTTGACGAAGAGCTGGGACAAATCAGAGCTCCTTACGAGCTCGGGTCATGCGGCGGTCGCACACTTCGCAAAAATGCGGCATTTTGTTGTCGGTTTCGAAAATCGAGTTCGAATAATACATCGCACAGCGTGCGTTGAAACAGTGCTTCAGGCCGTAAGCGTGGCCGAGTTCGTGAACCGATTCTTTGAGCGAGCGCTGAAAAAGCCGGTTGGGGTCGGGCTCTTCCCCGTAGAACTCGGAACGAAGCCGATGGAGCGAAACCGTGGCGATGCCGGCCGCTTCGTCGCCGTCGCCGAAGATAAACCGGTGCGACGTCTTATATAAGTCGAAATCCGTCACGACCAAACGAACGCCGTCGCTTTCGGGATACGCCCGCAGAACTTTCGAGGTGAGGGTCGAAAGGAAGAGCTGCTGCCGTGCGGAGTTGAGCGCGCTGCGCGTCACCGCCAGCGCCCTCTCGATGTGGGTGCTCGCGAGGAATCGTTCCTCGAGGCACAGAGCGAGGCGGTCGAGGAATGCAGGCTCTAAAGCATTGATCGGTACGATGCGAATCCGGCCGTTCATCTCGCCGGTCGCACTTCGCCATCCGCAACCGAAAAACTTTCGGCTTCCCCGATCGACGGGATGACAAAGCGCTTCGCGTTAAGAACTCGTTATCGTTCATGATCGTCGGAGTGGGAATCGACCTTGCCGAAGTGGAGCGTTACCGCTTCGACGCCCGCAAGCGCGAATGGTTCGCGCGTAAAGTCTACACCGAGGCAGAAATGGCGTACGCGATGCGGAAGCGCAACTGGCCCGAACGGCTCGCCGGCTTTTTTGCCGCCAAGGAAGCGACCCGCAAAGCCTTCGGTCACGCCATCCCCTGGCGCTGGATCGGCGTCGGCCACGAGCGCAGCGGCAAGCCGACGATCGAACTCCTCGGCAAGGCCGCGCGGCTGCTCGCGGCCCGCGACGTACGGGCGATTCATCTCACCATCACGCACACGGCGAAAACCGCGGCCGCGGTTGTCATTCTCGAGCGATGATCTACGTTCTCACCCCGGAGCAAATGCGCGTCGCCGATTCGGCAGCCATCGGCGTGGTGGGCGAGGATGCGCTAATGCACGAGGCCGGCCGGCGAATTGCGCGCCGTCTCCGCGACACCAATGCCGGCGTCAAGCGCATTGTGGCGTTTGCCGGTCCGGGAAACAACGGCGGCGACGCGTTCGCGGCGTTGGCCGAACTCGCGCCCGAGTTCGAGCGCGTCGTGCACGCGGCGCCAATCGCGAATCCATCGAAAGCGCGCGAAGCTGCAATGACTCGCGCGCGCGAGGCCGGCGTTTCGATTCGGCCGTTGCCGGAAACCGAGGATGCGGCCCGCGCTGCACTCGATTCCGCGATCGGTGTCGACGGCCTCTTCGGCACGGGCGCTCGCTTGCCGATGCCGGAGGCGTATCGCGCTCTCGCGCGTGCGCTCGACGCCCGACGCGGGTTCGTGCTCGCGATCGACATCCCAAGCGGCATCGACGCGCTGACCGGCGCCGTAAGCGACGACGCCGTGCGCGCGACCGTCACCGTCACGATCGGGGCGGCAAAGCCGGGGCTATTCCTCGATCCGGCGCGCGAGCTCGTGGGCGAGTTGTGGTACGCTCCGATCGGCATCGACGATGCGATCCTGTCCTCGCAGCCGCGCACGTTCGCCGCGCTCGACGATTCGGTATTCGTACGGCTGCTGCCGCAACGCCCCGCGATGGCCGATAAGCGCGCGGCTGGCGCACCGCTGGTGATCGCAGGTTCCCCCCAGTTTCCCGGCGCCGCCGTGCTCTGCGCTCGCGCCGCAGCGCGAGCCGGCGCCGGCTACGTGACGGTGGCGACTCCGGACGCCGTCGCGAACGTGCTGCGCGGGCACTTGGTCGAACAAGTCGTCGTCGGGCTTTCCGACGATGCGCCGCTTGAATCGATCGTCGAAACGCTTCTCGAGATTTCGCAGCGGAACACCTCGGTCGCGATCGGCCCGGGGCTCGGACTCGACGAGCGCACGGGAGCGATCGTCACGGAATTCCTGCGGCGCAATACTCTACCGGCCGTCGTCGACGCCAGCGCCCTCTTTCATCTCGCCAAAAACCTCGACGCTTTGCGCGGAAAGGCCGCAATCGTGACGCCGCACGCGGGTGAGTTCGCACGCCTTTCCGGAAAGGGTAGGATTCGCGAAGGCGAGCGTATGAGCCGCCTCCGCGAGTTCGTAGACCGCACCGGCATTACGACGCTGCTAAAAGGACGCGACACGTTGGTTTACGACGGCGCGACGATGCACCTCAACGCGACCGGTACCAACGCACTCGCGACGGCGGGCAGCGGCGACGTTCTCTCCGGCATCATCGCCACGCTCGCTTCGCAGGGATTAACGGTCGTAGACGCCGCGCGCGCCGGCGCCTACTGGCACGGTTTGGCGGGGCAGTACGCAGCGGAGTTTCGCAGCGTGGGCGTCGTGGCCGGCGACGTCATCGATGCGCTTGCCGATGCGATTCCGGTTCTCGACGACGGCGACGAAGGACTACGGCGTCTGTTCTAGGCGTCCTTCGTCCTTCGACTGCGGCGCTTCGCGCCTCCGCTCAGGATGATCGCTTATTTAAGAGTCGGACGCGCCACGTGCCAATGGCCGCCCGCAAACGATAGGCCGTTACCGTTCGATTGATCGGGACCGTTGTCGCCGGAGTACGCGTACAGCGGGTGCGAGTGAAAATCGACCTGTTTGCCCGTTCCGTCCGACCGCGAAACGATAGTAAAACCGTCTTGCGCCATCGTTTTTGCTGCGGGGACGAAAGTCAGCCACACGCTGAGGCAGCCCCCGGTGCACGTGCCGCCTCTCGGCGTGTCGACGTCGAGATAGTAGAGCGTGTGGTTATTGGCTGGGCTCACCCACGCCGCGCTGCCGCCGACGGTTTGCTTGATCGGCAAACCCTGTGGTGCGGAGGTCGCGGTCGGCTGGGGATTCGGAACAGGTCCGTAACCCCCGCCTCCGCTTGCGCCGCCGCCGCCACCGCCGCATGCGGCCAGTGCGAGCGAGCTTACCAGCACGGACAGAGTGACTCTTTGAAACATCTTCGTAGACTCTCCTTAATCGTTGCAGTATTAACCCGACTTCGGCGAGTCTAATACCGGCGTATGAAGAGACTGTAAATCGCGCCCGAGCCTGTGCTAGCGAATCAGCGTTCGCAATCCGTCTTCGTCGAGAATGGCGATGCCGAGTTGCTGCGCTTTTGAATACTTGCTGCCCGGGTCGTCGCCGGCGACGACGTAGTCAGTGTTCTTGCTGACCGATCCGGTGACTTTTCCCCCTGCGGCGACGATTATTTCGCCTGCTTGCTCGCGGGTTAGGTTCGGCAGCGTTCCGGTAAGCACGAACGTCTTTCCGGCGAGCGCGCCGGCGGCAGCCCGCTTACGCTTTGGAGCGCTCGTCTCGACGCCCGCCGCACGTAAGCGTTCGATCGTCTTACGATTCTCCGATTGCCTAAAAAACAAACGAACGCTGCCGGCGACCTCGGGTCCGATGCCTTCACTTTCTTGCAGTAGCTCTTCATCGGCAGAAGCGATCGCCTCGAGCGAGCCGAAATCGCCGGCAAGAATCTGGGCGGTCTGCTCGCCGACGAAACGAATGCCCAGGCCATTGAGCAATCGCGCGAGGCCGCGCTTCTTCGACGAGGCAATCGCCTCCAAGAGTTTGGCGACGCTCTTCTCGCCCATGCGCTCGAGTCCGAGCAACGACGCCGCGTCGAGATCGTACACGTCGGGGATTTCGCGTACGAGACTGCGTTGCGTCAGCTGCTCGGCAAGCACGTCGCCAAGCCCTTCGATATCCATCGCACCGCGCGAAGCGAAATGCCGCAGCCGCTCGTACAATTGAGCCGGGCACGATGCATTCGTGCAGCGCGACATCGCTTCGCCGGGAGGGTGATCGACGTCGGAACCGCACACCGGACAACGATCGGGCATTCGAAAAACGCGCTCCTTGCCCGAGCGTTCGGCGACGACCGGGCCCACGACGCGAGGGATCACGTCGCCTGCGCGCGTTACCACGACGGTATCTCCGATTCGAATGTCGTTGCTCTCTATGTACGCGGCGTTATGAAGCGTCGCGTTCTTGACCGTGACGCCGCCGATCTGCACGGGTTCGAGCACGGCGTTGGGATTGAGCGTTCCGGTTCGCCCGACGGTCACGACGATATCGTTGAGCTTGGTGCGGCCCTCGCGTGCCTTGAACTTAAACGCAATTGCCCAACGGGGATCGCGAGCGACGACGCCGAGCTTTTCCTGAGTCGCGACGTCGTCGACTTTTACGACGACGCCGTCGATCTCGTAGTCGAGTTCGTCGCGCCGCGCTTCCCAGCCGCGGCAAAAGGCGATGACGTCGTCGATAGATTCCGAGCGCCGAATATTGGGATTTACCGGAAACCCGAGCGTCCGAAGATACTCGAGCGAATCCCACTGCGTCGCCGTCGCACCGGCGCCGCCCTCGATCGAGGCGATCTGATAGGCAAAAAACGAAAGCCGGCGTTGCGCGGTTAGCGCGGGGTCGAGCTGACGAACTCCGCCCGACGCGGCGTTTCGGGGGTTGGCAAAGATCGGCAAACCGGCATTTTCTCGAGCCCTGTTGAGCCGTTCGAAATCGCTTTTGCGCAGGTAGACTTCGCCGCGCACTTCGACGAACGCAGGTACGCTTGCGTTCCGCAACAGTTGCAAAGGAATCGTACGAATCGTACGGAGATTGGGAGTGACGTCTTCGCCGACGCGCCCGTCACCGCGCGTGCCGCCGCGAGCCAGCACTCCGTCGCTATAGTCGAGCGCGATGGCCAGGCCGTCGATCTTCAACTCGCAGACGTATTCGATCGTGCCGGCAGCCACTTTTCGCGCGCGCTCGTCAAACGCCCGCAACTCATCTTCCGACGACGCGTTCGCCAGACTGAGCATCGGTCGCGCGTGGCGGTACGGCGCGAAGCGATCCGAAGGTGCCGCGCCGACGCGCTGGGTCGGCGAGCTAGGCGTAAGCAGCTCGGGGCGTTCGGCCTCCAGATCGACGAGCTCGCGCAGCAGCGCGTCGAACTCCGCGTCGGCGATGGCCGGATCGTCGAGCACGTAGTACCGATGGTTCGCGTCCTCGATTTTGGCCCGCAACGTCGCAGCCCGCGCGGCCGCATCGCCGCCTGCACGCGACCCGGTTTGGTTCGGGTTACGCCTCGACGGCGACACGCTCTCCGCTGCGAAGATCGCTCAGCACGGCAAGGTTTTCGGATTCGAGACGTTCCAGCTCCGCTTGGTCGGGAACGTGGTGCCCCACCGCGCGTTGGTCGCGCAGCACCGGCGCCAAATACTGCCCGGTATAGGAACGATCGTTGGCGGCCACTTCCTCGGGCGTTCCGGTCGCCACGACGGTGCCACCGCGGTCGCCGCCCTCGGGCCCCAGGTCGATCACGTAGTCCGCCGTCTTGATCACGTCGAGATTGTGTTCGATCACGAGCACGCTGTTGCCCATCTGCACCAATCGCTCCAACACTTCCAGGAGCCGGTGAATGTCGGCGAAGTGCAGCCCGGTCGTCGGCTCGTCGAGAACGTAAAACGTGCGTCCGGTCGAGCGCCGCGAAAGTTCGGTCGCGAGCTTCACGCGTTGGGCCTCTCCGCCGGAAAGCGTGGTCGCGGGCTGCCCCATCTTGATGTATCCGAGGCCCACGTCGCAAATCGTTCTCAACTTGTTGTGAATTCGTGGAATGCTCTCGAAGAACGCGTTCGCTTCGTCGACGCGCATTTCAAGAACGTCGGAAATGGTTTTTCCCTTGTACTTTACTTCCAGCGTCTGCGCGTTGTAGCGCTTACCCTTACACACCTCGCACGGTACGTACACGTCGGGCAGGAAGTGCATTTCGATCTTGATGATGCCGTCACCCTGGCACGCTTCGCAGCGTCCGCCTTTGACGTTGAATGAGAACCGGCCGGGGGCGTAACCGCGCATGCGCGCTTCGGGAATTTTCGAGAATATCTCGCGAACGTGATCGAACGTGCCGGTGTACGTCGCGGGATTACTACGCGGCGTTCGGCCAATCGGACTTTGGTCGATGACGACGAGTTTGTCGAGCTGCGCAGCGCCTTTTACGGTTCCATAGGTCCCACCCGGAGGCTGCCCGTGCAGATGCTGGTTGAGCGCGCGCACGAGGATCTCGTTAACGAGCGTCGACTTTCCGCTTCCACTGACGCCGGTAACCGAGCAGAACGCGCCGACCGGAAAGCGCACGTCGAGGCCATTGACGTTGTTGGCGCGGGCGTTGCGAACTTCGAGCCAACCGCGCGGCGTTCGCCGGCGCCGCGGCACCGGAATAAATTTCCGGCCCGAGAGGTACGCACCGGTTTCCGATCCCGGATTAGCGACGACCTCGGCAAGCGTCCCGACGGTCAAGATCTCCCCACCTTCGGCACCGGCACCCGGTCCGATGTCGACGACCACGTCGGCCGTGCGCATGGTGTCCTCGTCGTGCTCGATGACGATGAGCGTGTTGCCGAGATCGCGTAACGTCTTGAGCGTCGCAAGCAATCGCCCGTTGTCGCGCTGATGGAGCCCGATCGACGGCTCGTCGAGAATGTAGAGGACGCCGACCAAAGCGCTGCCGATTTGCGTCGCCAGCCTGATGCGCTGCGACTCGCCGCCCGATAGCGTCGTAGCGGAACGCGCGAGGGTCAAATACGTCAAGCCGACGTTGGTGAGAAAGCCCAAACGCGCGCTGATTTCCTTGACGATTTGGTGCGCGATCTGCTCCTGGCGCGGCGTCAACCGCAGACCGCTGAAGAAGCCCTCAAGCCTTTCGATGGGCTGGCGGGTGAGCGCATCGATGTTTTCGCCGCCGACCGTCACGGCCAGCGCCTCGGGCTTCAAGCGGGCACCCTTGCAAGCTTTGCAGGTCGAGGCCGACATATACCTCTCGATGTCTTCCTTGACGTAATCGCTCGACGTTTCGCTGTAACGGCGCTGCAGGTTGTTGACGACCCCTTCGAACGAGGCGCGATACTCCCACGTTTTCCCGCCGCGCGACGTGTACGCGAACGTTTGCTCGCGATCGGTGCCGTAAAGGATCGCGTCGACGACGTCCTCGGGCATCTGTTCGACCGGTGTGTTCATTTTGACGCGGTGGCCGCGCAGCACGCGCTCGAGCTGCTGCAGATAGTACGGGTTCATCGACGGGTACTTGCCGGTACCAAGGTTGCGGCTCCACGGCGCGATCGCGCCGTCCGCGATCGACTTACTGCGATCGGGAATCACTTTCCACGGGTCGATCTCGATTTTTTCGCCGAGGCCGCTGCATTCCGGACACGCGCCATACGGGGAGTTGAACGAAAAAAGGCGCGGCGCGAGCTCCTCGAATGAAAGTCCGCAGTAGACGCACGCAAAGGCCTCGCTGAATGTTAGCTCGCGGTTCTCGGCGAGCACGGTCACGATGCCGGTCGAGAGCCGTAACGTCGTCTCGACGGAGTCGGCGAGCCGTTTGCGGATATCGGGCTTCATCACCAACCGGTCCACCACCACTTCGATCGTGTGCTTGCGCTTCTTGTCGAGCACGATCTTATCGCGAAGCTCCATTACTTCGCCGTCTACTCGAACGCGCGCAAAGCCCTCTTTGGCGGCCTCCTCGAAAAGCTTTGCGTATTCACCCTTGCGGCCCCGTACCAACGGTGCCAGCACCGATAAGCGCGTGCCTTCGGGCAACTCCATGATCGCGTCGACGATCTGTTCGCTGGATTGCGTGCTGATCTCCCGACCGCAGTTGTAGCAATGTGGCGTGCCGATGCGCGCGAAGAGCAGTCGCAGGTAATCGTAGATCTCGGTAACCGTCCCGACCGTCGAACGCGGGTTGCGCGATGTGGACTTTTGGTCGATCGAGATCGCGGGCGAAAGTCCCTCGATGTAATCGACGTCGGGTTTTTCCATTTGCCCCGAGAATTGACGGGCATACGACGACAACGACTCGACGTAGCGGCGCTGCCCTTCGGCGTAGATCGTGTCGAAAGCCAGCGACGATTTTCCCGATCCCGACAGCCCGGTCACGACGATCAAACGGTTGCGCGGTAAAACCAAGTCGACGTTCTTGAGATTGTGCTCTCGCGCGCCCTTGATAACGATGGAATCCAGCCCCGAAGCCATACGAATCTCAAAACCTCCAAAGGAAGGAAGGTTACGGCCCTCGGTCCCGCTCACGATAGAGCGGACAGTACGCGTCCGACGTCGGCGATGGTCGCGCAGGTCGCGTCGGGCGAGCGCGCGCCTGCCGGCAGTGGTTCGTCGCGCAAGTTCAGCCAGATCGTGTACAGCCCAGCCTCGCCGGCGCCACGAATGTCGCGCTCGTAGCGGTCGCCTACCATCGCGCTGCGCGACGGCGACCCGCCGAGCGTGGTGCAGGCGTGCGCAAACAGCAACGGATCCGGCTTGAGCATGCCGACTTCGTCGGCAATGAAGACCGCATCGAAGAACTCGCCGACGCGAAGGAGCGCGATCTTTTCCCGGTGCGTCTCGGAAAAGCCGTTGGTCACCAGCCCAAGCCGCTTCCCGCGTGCGTGCAACCCGCGCAGCAGGTCGGCGGCTCCCGGAAAAAGCGTGTAGTGCTTCTTGCGGTAGTCGTTATAACGGCCGGCGGAGCGTCGAGCCAAGGCGCGATCGGCGATCCCGACGCTTTCGAGCGCGCTTCCCCAGAGGTTCTCCCGAACTCGAGCGAGCTCGACCTGGAGCGTTTCGGCCGTCAAGCGCTTCCAGAATCCCTCGGCGGCGGCGACGTACGCCGCCTTGAGGGCCAGCGCATCGATCCCGTGCTCCGTGGCGATTTCGAGCGCGACTTCTTCGGCCGCGCTCTGATACGCAAGCGTGTCGTCGTGGAGGGTATCGTCTAAGTCGAACAACACGATGTCGACGCTCCGCATCAGTCGCGAGTTCCTACTGAACGGGCCTCAACGCCACCGCGCTTACTTTTCCTTCCGCGTCGATGCCGACGACGTACTCGAGCTTGTCTCCGCTCACAAAAGCGAGCACGTAGGCGTACAGCGTCGAGCCGCCCTGTCGCGCAGACTTGACGAAGTCGAAGGTGACCGGATCGCCCAGCGGACCCAGCTTGGCGGCGACGTCTTTGACCGTCTGATCGGTCAGTTTGGCATTCGCGTCCGCGCTCAGTTTCGAGCGGTCGATCGTCCCGGCCGCGAGTGCATGATAGAAGGTCTTCGCGGTTGCCGTAACCACGGGATCGGGCGTCGCGGCCGGCGTGGCCGTAGCCTTTGCCGCCGGCGTCGCCGCGGCCGCCGGTACGGCGACCGTCGAGAAAAGTGTGGCGCCAAGGGCCAGCGCCAAGAAACGCTGCATGCGAGCAGAAACTCCTTTCGGAACGCGCAACTGCGGGGTCAGGGTATTTGAGGAAGGTGTTGCTGCAAGAGAATCCACCCGTCATCCGAGATGCGCACCGAGCCGTCGAACGGCTCGTCAAACTCGGATATCACGATGAAGAAAATGGCGATCAGACCCGCCAGAATGGCGGTCATCACGAGTTGCGCTCCGCGGTTCTCTACGCCGAACAGAAAGGCAAAAGAAAGCATCGCCAGCGCGCCGGCAACCAGTGCGAACCATAGGACCATGGGCACCGAGGGCGCCGATTGGATCAGTCGAAGCCGCCGCGCATCGAACAGTCTCTCGAGTTGCGTCATCGCCATCTGCTGGGCGTCGGCCTCGCCCGACGTTTTTGGGACGTACGTGTCGACTCGGTGGGCCAAGGTCTCGAGCAGCGCCAAGTCTTTTGGAACCATCGCGCGCTGCGACATGAGGGGCCATTCCGAGTTAATGATTCCGCTGGTATAGGTCTGAAGCTGGCTACGGATCTCCGAGCGCGACGGATTCGATAAGCCGCCTACCGTCCGGTACAGGTCCGATACTGCGGCGATTTCCGATTCCACGTTCGCGACCGTCCCGTCGTATTTTTCCCATACGACCACGACGACGAACCCTAAGACGACCGCATAAATTACACCGACCGCCGAAAAGAGGAAGCCAGCCACGTCGTTGTGTTTGCGGAGAAGTTCGCTCTTGAAGCGTCGCTGCCAAATCGCATGCAGCACCACCGCAATGCCGGCGAATACGGCAACGATAAGAATTTCACCGAGCGCTTCGGTCATATCGAACGAGGTTTGGGTCACCGTCCCGGCTACTCCTTGCGAGTCGAAGTGCGCCTGCGCTCAGGAAGACACGAGCTCTTGCAGGGCGCGATCGAAAATTTTCGGCGCCCTGCCACCAAAGAGCACGCCTTCGTTTCCGCCGATTTGCTTGCGCAGCTCGATGAGTTCGTCGCGCAAGGCGGCCGCCTTCTCGAACTCGAGGTTGGCGGCGAACTCGCGCATCTTGCGCTCGAGTTCGGCGACGGTTTTTAGGGCGACCTCGCGGGGAAGTTTATCGAGCTTGAACTTCGCAGCGTTCTCTTGGGTGGCGCCCACCAGGCTTAGGATATCGTGAATTTCTTTGCGAATCGAACGCGGTTCTATCCCGTGCAGGCGGTTGTAGGCAATCTGCCGCTCGCGGCGCCGTCGCGTTTCGCCGATGGCGCGCGCCATCGATTCGGTAACGACGTCGGCGTACATCAGGACCTTTCCCTCGACGTGGCGCGCCGCACGACCGATCGTCTGTATGAGCGACGTGCCGCTGCGCAAGTATCCTTCCTTGTCGGCATCGAGGATGCCGACCATCGAGACTTCCGGAAGGTCGAGGCCTTCGCGCAGGAGATTGATTCCGACCAGAACGTCGAAAACGCCCATGCGTAGGTCGCGCAAGATGGCGACGCGCTCGAGCGTGTCGACTTCGCTATGCAGGTAGCGCGCGCGCAAACCCATCTCGAGCAAGAAATCCGTAAGATCTTCGGCCATCTTCTTGGTGAGCGTGGTCACCAGCACGCGCTCTTGGCGCTCCACCCGCCGGCGAATCTCTTCCATCAAATCGTCGACCTGATTGCGTGTAGGGCGAACCTCGACTTCCGGATCCACCAGACCCGTAGGCCGAATGATCATCTCGACGACCTGCGAGCTGCGGCCGGTCTCGTACGTTCCCGGCGTCGCCGAGACGTAAATTGCCTGGCAAAGGTGAGCGTCGAACTCCTCGTAGGTGAGGGGACGGTTGTCCAGCGCACTCGGTAACCGGAAGCCGTGCTCGACCAAGACTTGCTTGCGCGAGCGATCGCCGGCATACATGCCGCGTACCTGCGGCAGCGTTACGTGGGATTCGTCGACGAACAGTAACCAGTCTTTGGGAAAGAAATCGATCAAACACCACGGCGTCGAACCCGCTTCGCGCCCGGTGAGATGGCGCGAATAATTTTCGATACCGTTGCAGTAGCCGACTTCGCGCAGCATGTCGAGGTCGTACCGCGTGCGCATTTCCAACCGTTGCGCTTCGAGCAGTTTTCCGTGCCGCTTGAAATACTGCAGCCGTTCATCGAGCTCGACTTGGATCGAATCGACAGCGCGTCGCAGCTTTTCGTCGGGCGTAATGAAATGCTTGGCGGGAAAGATGAGAAGCTCGGTTTTGCTTTCGACGTACTCGCCGGTCAGAATATTGACGACGCTGATGGACTCGATGTCGTCGCCAAAAAATTCGATGCGATGTACCAGCTCTTCGTCGACGCCAACGAACTCCAGAACGTCGCCCCGGACGCGAAACGTGCCGCGGACGAGGTTGATGTCGTTGCGCCGATACTGCATATCGACAAGCTTGCGCAGAAGCGCGTCGCGATCGAAGCTGTCGCCGACTCGCACGCGTGCCGACATCTCCATGTAGTCCGACGGCGAGCCGAGACCGAAAATGCACGAGACCGACGCGACGATGAGCGTGTCCGGCCGCGTCAGCAGCGACTGGGTCGCCGAGTGGCGCAAACGCTCGATCTCGTCGTTCACCGAGCTGTCCTTTTCGATGTACGTGTCGGTTGACGCGACGTACGCTTCGGGCTGATAGTAGTCGAAATAGGAGACGAAATATTCGACGGCGTTCCTCGGGAAGAACTCCCGGAACTCGGCGCACAACTGAGCGGCCAGGGTCTTGTTGTGGCACAACACCAGGGTCGGCTTTTGCACGAGCTCGACCGTCCGCGCCATCGCCATGGTTTTTCCGCTGCCGGTAACGCCCAGCAGCGTTTGGATGCGATCGCCGCGCAGGACCCCCTCCGCCAGCTCTTGGGTTGCCTTCGGCTGATCGCCGGCCAGGGCAAACGGCGAAACCAGCTCAAACTTTTGGGGCATGCTTTGTTGAAACCGCCCCGCGCCCTCAGGAGGTTGCCCGGCGATCGTGGGGGACGGTTGAAAAGGTCATCCCTGCGCAGCCCGGGGCTTCGCGACGCTCCAGGAAGCCAGGGAACCTCGCGTGAACTTGTGCGCTCCGCTGCTACTCGCCCCGGGGAGAACAGCCTTGAGCCAGAATCCGCCGCTCATCTTCAGCGGAAACTCCAATCCGCAACTTGCCGAAGAGATCGCCAAACGCTTGAAGCTCCACGTGGGCAAGGCGCTGGTTACCGAATTTCGAAACGCGGAAACGCGGGTGGAGATCGGCGAGAACGTTCGGGGATCGGAAGTCTTCGTCATACAGTCGATCTGCAAGACTCCGACCGGCAAAAGCGTCAACGACGCGCTCATGGAGTTGCTGTTGATGATCGACGCGCTGCGACGCGCGTCGGCCGCGCGCATCACCGCCGTCATCCCCTACTACGGATACGCCAAGCAAGACAAGAAAACCAAAGGCCGCGAGCCGATCTCGGCCAAAGTCGTCGCCAATCTCTTAAAAGTCACCGGATCGAAGCGGATCGTCACGATGGACCTCCACGCCGCGCAGATTCAGGGGTTTTTCGACATTCCGGTCGACAATCTGATGGCGATGCCGGTGTTATGCAACTACTTGAAAAAAGAGGGTCTCTGCGACGAGAAGATCGTGGTGGTTTCGCCCGATGCCGGCGGCGTGCACCGCGCGGAGATTTTTGCCAAGCGGCTTAACAGCTCGCTGGCCATCGTTTTTAAGCGGCGGCCGGAACCGGACGTTTCCGAAGTAACCGACATCGTCGGTGAGGTAGCGGGTCGAGTCGCCGTCATCGTCGACGATATGATCTCGACCGGTGGAACGCTCGCTCGAGCGGCCGAGGCGATCAAAGCGCGGGGGGCGACGCAGGTTTACACGGTTGCTTCGCACGGAATCTTTGCCGGCGACGCGGTCGACGTACTCGAACACTCCGGCATCGAAAGGGTGATCGTTACCAACACCGTTCCGTTAGAGAACGTCGAGATGCATCCGAAATTCGTTCAACTCTCGATCGCCCAGACGTTCGCCGACGCAATTAGCCGAATCACGACCAACCGTTCGGTATCGGAACTCTTTTCCGGCGAGGACCCCTCGAAACTCGACCGGCCGGTGCTGCTGCCCGAACCCGCAACCATCGCCTAACCGGCGAGCGGGTGTAGCTTTTTCGGGATTTGGGAGGCCGGGGCCGACGTTTACCGTGGTAAATGGAGCCCGAAACGACGAAGATACCACAGACATCGGAAAGTCCTCGGAAAGGTACAACGTGGCTACCAAGGAGCTCAAGCTCACTATCGAACCCCGCGAGAAGCTCGGTACGACCGGCGCCAACGGCCTGCGCCATGCCGGCAAGATTCCGGCCGTGCTGTACGGGCACGGAACCGCTCCCGAACACCTGGCCATCGATGCGCACGCGTTCGAGGAGTTGCTTCATCGCGGCGGCCGCAACGCCATCGTTACGCTCGCGGGTGGGGCGAAAACGGGGGAAACGGCGCTCGTTCGGGTCGTTCAGTACCATCCCGTTTCACATCGAGTGCTCCACGCAGACCTGCAGCGCGTTTCCGCCAAGGAAAGTATTGGCGCAAAACTGGCCGTGGTGACGGTCGGAGTGGCGCGCGGTCTGCGCGAGTCTGGCGGCGTCATGGACGTCGTCACCCACGAGTTGGAGATCGAGGGCCCGGCCGATAGCATTCCCGAGAATATCGAGATCGACGTTTCGGAACTCGGTCTGCACGAACATATCGTCGCCGGCGACGTCAAACTTCCCAGCGGTTTCAAGATGCTCACGCCCGCCGAGACCACCGTCGTATCGATCGAGCCGTCGCGCACCGAGCGCGAGCTCGAAGAAGCGGCCGCCGGTCCGGCCGAAGCGCCGGAGCCTGAGGTCATCGGCGAGACGCCGGCCCCAACGGAGCAATAGCGCCTGGCCGACATAGGAACGCCGCGGCTCGTCGTCGGTCTCGGCAATCCCGGAAAAGAGTACGCGGCGACCCGGCACAACGCCGGCTTCATGGTGGTCGACGAAGTTGCGCGGCGCTACGGGATCGCGAGTTGGAAGAAAAAGGACAGCGCCGAGCAGGCTTTCGATTCGGTCAACCGCATCGCGTTCGTCAAGCCGACGTCGTTCATGAATCTCAGCGGCACCCCTATCCGCTTGATTTCGTCGTGGTACCGCACGCCTCCCGAGGGCGTTCTGGTCGTCGTCGATGAGATGGACTTGCCGTTCGGCAGATTACGCATGCGCCCGTTCGGCGGACACGGCGGCCACAACGGACTGCGCTCGATCATCGCGACGATCGGCGACGGATTTCCGCGCTTACGCATCGGGGTGGGACGCCCGGAATACGACTCGGTCGACCACGTGCTCAGCCCGTTCAACAAAGACGAGTTGCGCGAGCTTCCGGCAATCGTCGCCGCCGCGGCCGGCGCCGTGGAACTGTGGTTGAAGGAAGGCCTCGATCCGGCCATGCGCTTTGCAAACAGGTGGGAAACGCCATGATTTGTCTTCGAATCGAGGAGTCGAGGGTCGAAGTTTGCTACGGCAAATGAGACCCGAGACGACGAAGAGATGGAACAAATCATGGCGTTTCCTAAGGGCACCCGGTGGCTGCGCCGTTTATTGCGGCTATGCGGAACGCCGGGCTGGGATGAACGTCGAGAAACAGGTTCGGTAACATCTCGGGACACGCTTCATCCATGCGTTGATCCGCGGCGCGCACGATCGCCCGCACTGCCGAGGCGCGGTCGCTCGTCAGGCTCACCGCATATCGATCGGCATCCAGATCGTACGATCGTAACGCCGCGTTGCGAACCGGAACGGCGGCAAGATACACGATTGCCAGCAACGCTCCTACCAGCGCGAGTCGAGAGAGCGGATCGTCGTCGCGCCGAAATCTGACCCGATCGGCCAGCACGACCGCCAAGGCCGAGAATACGATGATGATTCCACCTTCGATCAAGGCAAAGAAGAGCGGATCGGCGTGGAGGACGTGTCCGATCTCGTAGGTCACTTTATAGACGATTTCGGGAACGGTGCTACCGGAAACGAACGATCGCGTCAGCACCACGCGGCGAAACGGTCCCAGCCCGACGACGACGGCGTCGGCGATCGACGACGTTGGGGCGGTTTCTACCAAAACGGGGACTGCGGGGACGCGGCCGCGGGCGAGCGCTTCGTCGACGCGGGCTTGAACGTCGCCGCGGGCCGGCCGTAAACCGCTCGCGCCCGAAACTTCGAAGAGCGGACTCGCATACGACCAGGCGATGCTTACGCCCAGAATGATGACGATCGTATACGCGTACCACTGATGCGTGCGATCGACCAACCACAACACGATCGACACGATGACGCCCGCGACGAGCATCGCGAGAAGGGTATGCCCGACCCAAAAGAGCGCCCATAGGCGAGTTAGCTCGACCGAAAGATCCATGATTCGCTCGACGCGATACAAATAGAACGCCGGAATCAGCGCCGCCAAGCGTGCGATCAGCGCGAGCACCGCACCAAAAACGAAGCGTACGCTCCACTCCGAGTGCAGGCGGCGGCGTAGGCGGTCGCGGAGCGCCGCCGCCGCTCCCGAGCTCCAAAAATACGCAAGCGCGGCAGCCTCCAAGACGGCCGTCAACAGCCAACCCGGCAGGGTCAGTTCGGTGCGGCGCAAAGCCGCCGCCTGGCGCGCAGAATCGACCAGCGCGATCGCCGGCTGCGACATCAAATCGCTTACCGAAAGCGCGTCGACTCGTCGATCCAGCTGGTTGGGCCGTTGCGACGCGGCCATCACGACGGCGAAACCCGCGGCAAATATCGCTATGGCGAGCAGCGTTCCGCAGAGCATTCGCCGAGGTTCGAACGGCACCGCAAAGGGCTTCGCGATAGTTCGCTTGCGGCCTCCGCACGCAGCGACGCGAACGCTCCCGATGCGACGAAAAAGGAAACCCGATCTCGGCCGTTGCGCTTACCGTGATACATCGCGGCATCCGCTCTTTCCAATAACGTACCGGCACTCGTCGCATCGTGTGGATACGCCGCAACGCCGAGGCTGACGGTGATGCCAATCGGTAATCCGAAATCGTGGCGGCGCACCGCGTTGCAGAATACCCGCGCGCGCTCGATGGCGCGATCTTTGGTGCTGCAGCGAAGCAGCGCGCAGAACTCGTCGCCGCCATTGCGCGCCACCACGTCGACGCCGGCAATCGCGTGCGCCCCTAGGAGGGACGCCATTGCCTTTAGCACCGCGTCGCCGGCACGATGTCCGAAGCGATCGTTGACTTCCTTGAAGCGATCGGCGTCCGCGAACCAGAGACAGAGCGCGCGGCGGCCGTGGGCGGCGGCGGCCCGCATTACTTCGTCGCGAAGCCGGTGCCGGAACGCTTCCGGTGACAGCAGCCCGGTAAGACCGTCGTGCATTGCGCCGGCTCGGTCGGCTTCGCGCTCGAGGGCAATGGCGTACGGTGCGGCAGCGCACTCGATTGCCGGAACGATGGCGTCTTCGATCGACGCCGAGAGGGACTCGACAGACGAAACGTAGGCAACCGCGAGCAGCGTCTGCCGATCGAGCATCGGCGCCGCTATGGCGAATCGATCCGCCGGTAAGAGCGCGGCGCCGTCTTCCGGCAGCAGAGCACGACGACCGGCTAGTGCGGCTCGCACCGGTAATCGATACGATTGGTCAAGCGGGAGTACGAGACGCCGGTGACGCTCGGCCCGCTCGCCGCCGGCGTAAACGCACGCGAGACTCGCGTGGGCCGGAACGAACAGCAGCACGCTGTCGAGTCGATGGTCGAACGCACGAAAGGCGCGATCCAACGTCGCGATCACCGCCTCGCTCGAGCGGCGTGACGCCTCCAGGAGTTGCGCAACGGTATCGAGCAACCAGCGAACGCGTAGATCGCACACGCCCTCGGAAAGTGCCCGAGCGGACCGTCGCTCGCGACGCTATTTCTTCGGCAGCGGCCGCGCCGGGTTGCCGGCGACGCGTTCGCCCGGCGGAACGTCGTGGGTGACGACCGCGCCCGCCCCGGTCAGCGCTCCGTCGCCGATGGAAACGGGCGCGACCAGCGACGAGTTCGAACCGATGAATGCGTCGCGTCCGATGACGGTCGGATTCTTGTTCAAACCGTCGTAGTTGCACGTGATCGTTCCGGCGCCGACGTTCGTCTCGCTACCGACGACTGCGTCGCCGAGATACGTGAGATGACCGGCCTTTACGCCGGTTGCGAGGTCGGACTTCTTGATCTCGACGAAATTCCCGATACGCACGTCCTCGCCTAAGACCGACTCGCCGCGGACGTGCGCGTACGGCCCGACGATCGTTCCGGCGCCTACGACCGAATCGATGACGACGCTCTCGCGAACGGTGACGCCCGGTCCGATCTTCGCATTCGAGAGCCGGGAGCTCGGGCCGATCGTGCAACCGTCGCCGATCTCCGTCAGTCGCGAAATCGCGGTATTGGGGTAGACGACGGTATCGCGGCCGATCGTCAGCTCCGGCTCGAGGTAAGTCGTCGCGGGATCGATGACGGTCACGCCGTCGCGCATGTGCCGTTCGCACAGGCGCGCGTTCATTTCCCGCCGCGCGCGTGCCAGCTCGACCCGATCGTTGATCCCGAGGGCACTGAGATGATCGTCGGACGACACCGGACTCACGCGTTTGCCGTGCGTGACGAAGCGATCGACGAGGTCCGTCAGGTAGTATTCGCCTTGCGCGTTGTCGTTACTCAGATGCGGAATGGCCTCGCGCAACTCGGTTTCGTCGAAAGCGTAGATGCCCGCATTCATTTCGTCGATTTCGAGCTCTTCCGGAGTCGCGTCGCGCGCTTCGACGATGCGAGCGACGTTATGCCCTTCGCGCACGATGCGGCCGAAGTTTGACGGCAGCGGCATTTTCACGGCGACCAGCGCCATCGCCGCTGGAGCGTCGCGTCCCGCCGATCCCTCTAACGCGGAACGCACCGCGTCGAACGCCGCTTCGGAAACCAGCGGCATGTCGCCGTAGGCCACAAGAATGCGACCGAGCGGGTGCGGCGTCAGCTGCTCGAGCGCGATCTTCACCGCGTCGCCGGTGCCGCGCTGCTCGGGTTGGACGACGCCTTTGACTCCCAAATCGCCGATCAGGTCCTGAAGGTCGGGGCTGGTTACGACGACGATGTCGTCGACGCCGGCGGCGCGCAGCGCGCGCAGTACGAACCACAGCATCGGGCGACCGCACACTTCGTGCAGCACCTTCGGGCGCGCGCTCTTCATGCGCGTACCTTTGCCGGCGGCTAATAGGATCGCTCGAATCATACGCCGGCCTTCCACTCTTCCTGCTCGCGCTTGCTCGGCGCACCCAGCAGTTCCAGTGCGTTGCGTAAACGCTCGCGCACGATATCGCGCCCGAGCAACTCCATCGAATCGTAAAGCGGAATCGAGGTCGGGCTTCCGGTGATCGCCACGTAGAACGGGCGCGCGACCTCGCGAACCTTCTTTCCGACGACGTCGGCAATGCGTTTGATCGTCGTTTCGATGCCGGCGACGGTCCACTCCGGTAGCGCGTCGAGTTCCCAGAGTGCGAGCGCGAGTGCCCGGCGCACCGACGCGTCGTCGAGTTTTGCCCCGGCCCGCAGATCCTCGACACGCAGCGGCAGCCGCCCGGCAAACAGGAACGCGAGCAGCGGGCCGAGGTCGCTGAAACGCTCGACGCGCGGTTGCGCGAGCGCTGCGATTCGCATCCGGCGTTCCGGAGTAAGGGAGGCCCATTGTTGGGCCGCGTCTGCGAACGCCGCCGGATCGAGCTTCTCGCGCAAGTACCGGCCGTTGAGCCAATCGAGTTTGGCCACGTCGAACACCGGGCCTCCGGTCGGAACGTGCTCCAGTTCGAAGCGCCGCACGAGCGTCGCAAGGTCCATCAGCTCCCCATCGCCCTCATGCGCGGCATTCGCCAGGAGTCCGAGAAAGTTGATCAGCGCCTCCGGTAAGTACCCCAGCGCTTTGTAGAACAAAATCCCGGTCGGATTTTTGCGCTTGCTCAGTTTACTCTTGTCGGGGTTGCGCAAGAGCGGCAGGTGAACGAGCTTGGGTGGCTGCCAACCGAAATACGAATAGAGCAGCAGGTGTTTGGGCGCGCTCGAAACCCACTCCTCGCCGCGAAAAACGTGCGTGATTTCCATGAGATGATCGTCGACGACGTTGGCCAGGTGATAGGTCGGAAGACCGTCGGACTTGAGCAGCACCTGCATGTCGACGCTCTTCCACTCAAACTCGATCGGACCGCGGCGCAGGTCGTCGACGATGCAGACGCCGTCATCGGGAACTTTGAGGCGCACGACGAAGGTCTCGCCGGCCGCTTCCCGGCGTGCAATTTCTTCCCGGGAGTACGTCAAGCAAAGTCCGTCGTAGCGCGGCGGCTGTCCGGCGGCTCGCTGGGCGACGCGCATTTCTTCCAATCGTTGCGCAGTGCAGAAGCACTTGAACGCACGGCCGGCATCGAGCAACTCGTCGACGTATCGGCGATAGATTGAAGAGCGTTCGCTCTGGCGATAGGGTCCGTGCGGTCCGCCGACGTCCGGCCCTTCGTCCCACGCGAGCCCGCACCAGTGGAGCGCGTCGAGAATGGCGCTCTCGCTTTCGTCCGTGCTCCGCGCTCGATCGGTATCTTCGATGCGCAATACGAACTGGCCGCCGTGCTTCTTCGCAAAGCAGTAGTTGATGAGCGCGACGTAGGCGGTGCCGACGTGCGGGTCGCCGGTCGGAGACGGCGCGACTCGAGTGCGGACCGGCGAGCTAGCCAACGAGTTCGCGGCGACGGCCGCATTCGCGCTCGACGAACTCGATGATTTGCGCGAGCGGCGCGCCCGGCGTGAAGATCTCTCGAACGCCGGCCTGCTTGAGGGCCACGGCGTCCTCGGGCGGGATGGTTCCGCCGCCGAAAAAGACGATGTCGCCGTCCTGTGCTTTGAGTTGTTCGACGACCAGCGGAAACAACGTCATATGGGCGCCCGAGAGAATCGAAAGGCCGATGCCGTCGGCATCTTCCTGAATCGCGGTACGGACGATCTGCTCGGGAGTCTGAAAAAGTCCCGTATAGATCACTTCCATCCCGGCATCGCGCAACGCCCGCGCGATGACCTTGGCACCACGGTCGTGACCGTCGAGGCCGGCCTTAGCGATGACGATTCGCAGCGGTCGCTTGTTCATGATCCCTTTCGTTGAGCAGCTGGCTCAAACGCAACGCTTCCTCAAGCTTCTGCTTGACCTCCGAGAGCGTACGGCGCGCGCGATGACGTTCGATGTCGGTTGAAAATCGTTTCATCTAAAACACCGAGCGTTCGGTGTAGCGCCCGTAGACCTTGACCATCGCCTCGACGATTTCGCCCTCGGTACAGTAGGCGTTGACGCAATCGATGAGGTGCGGCATCAGGTTGTCCTTGGGATCGCGGCACGCGACTTGTAGCCGCTCCAGCGTTCGCTGCACGGCCGCTCCATCGCGATTCTTTCGAATCGTTTGCACCGAGCGCGCTTGCTCGCGTTCCATCTCCTGAGTGATCTTGAGCAAGTCCATCTCGACTTGCTCGCCATCGCGCACGAACCCGTTGACTCCGACGATGACGCGATCCTTGCTCTCGATCGAACGCTGATAACGATACGAGGCCTCGGCAATTTCCTTTTGGAAGAAACCGGCTTCGATAGCTTCGACGACGCCGCCGTATTCGGCGATCTGCGCGAAGTACGCCTCGGCTTGGCGCTCCATCTCGTCGGTGAGCGCCTCGACGTAGTAGGATCCACCGAGCGGGTCGACGACGTTGGTAACGTTGGTCTCGTAGGCCAAGACTTGCTGCGTTCGCAGCGCGATCTCGACCGATTTTTCGGTTGGCAGCGCAAGAACTTCGTCCATAGAGTTGGTGTGCAGCGATTGGGTGCCGCCCAATACGGCCGCCATCGCTTCGAAGGCGACGCGTACGATGTTATTTTCCGGTTGCTGTGCGGTAGCGCTGCAGCCGGCCGTTTGCGTGTGAAAGCGCAGTTGCCACGACTTCGGGTTCTTGGCGCCGAACCGGTCGCGCATGTGGCGCGCGTAGATCCGGCGCGCGGCGCGAAATTTCGCAATCTCCTCGAAGAAGTCGACGTGCGAGTTGAAGAAATACGACAGCCGCGGCGCAAACGCATCCACGTCCATACCCGCCTCGATGCAGGCCTCGACGTAGGCGAAGCCGTCGGCCAAGGTAAATGCCAGTTCTTGCGCCGCAGTCGATCCCGCTTCCCGGATGTGGTAGCCGGAGATCGAAATCGTATTCCACTTCGGCATTTCGCGCGTGCAAAACTCGATCATATCGACGATCACGCGCATATGAGGACGCGGCGGAAAGATCCATTCCTTTTGCGCGATATACTCTTTGAGGATATCCGCCTGGATCGTGCCGCCGAGTTTGGCACGCGGGATGCCCTTCTTTTCGGCGGCGGCGATGTACTGCGCCACCGCAATCGCCGCCGGCCCGTTGATCGTCATCGAGGTGGTGATGTCGGCCATGTCGATGCCGGCAAAGAGTACTTCCATGTCGGCCAGCGAATCGATCGCAACGCCGCACTTGCCGACTTCCCCGAGCGCTTGCGGTGCGTCGGAGTCGTAACCCATCAGCGTCGGCATGTCGAAGGCAACCGAGAGACCGTGCTGCCCCTGTTCGAGAAGAAAGTGATAGCGTTCATTGGTTTGCTTGGCGGTTCCAAAACCGGCGAACTGGCGCATCGTCCAAAGACGGTCCCGATAACCGTTGGGGTGGATGCCGCGGGTGTAAGGAAACTCGCCCGGCCACGCGAGGTCACGGGCCAAATCGAGATGCGCGACGTCCTCGGGACCGTAGACGGTTTTAAGCGGAACGTCGGAGATGGTGCGATCGACCGCACCCGAACCGGGGCCCTTCCTCCGCTTTCCCTTTGCGGACGTCCGTTCCCAGCGCTGCTTCTCTTCTTCGAACTCCGGGTTCGCCTGAGCGCCCAAACCGGTTGGACGCTCGATCATCTTGGCCAAGTCGATCCTCTTCCACAGATGGCGAATCGCGCTTTTGCGCTCCTCGCCCTCTCAACGTGTCGAAGCCTATACGCTTCGACGAAGCGCTCGATTCTCCCAACCGCCACGACTGGGATGCCGTTTCAGGTGAGCCCTTTGACGATGGCACGCGGCCGCCCAGGCGGCCGGGAGCCGTCGCCCACTTCCTCCGTAGCGGGTATGCCAAACGTCGCAAGCACGCGATCGGCCGCCGCGTATGGATCGATGCCGGCCACCGGCTCGCGCTGCAAGACGCCGTCGAGCCGCCGCTCGAGACGGCCGAGCGACAGCTGGCGCACTTGATGTAAAAACGCTTCGCGCCGCCGTTCGTCGATCTCGCCGGTCGAATTCAAATAGGCGACGTGCCGCTCGACGGCCGCCCATAAATCGTCGATACCCTCGCCGGTCAGCGCCTGCGTCATCACCAGTTCGGGCACCCAACCGGGGAAACTCAACATCTCCATCATCGAGCGGATCTCGCGCCGCAGTTGGTTGGCCATCGGATGGTCGGCCTTGTTGACCACGAAGACGTCGGCAATCTCCATGATCCCGGCTTTGAGCACCTGAATCGAATCGCCGCTACCTGGTTGCAGCGCGACCAGCGTCGTGTTCGCGAGTTCGGCGACTTCGATTTCGCTCTGACCGACGCCGACCGTTTCGATCAGCACCACGTCCAGACCGAAGGCGTCCATGAGAAGCACCGAATCGGCCGTAGCGCCGGCGACGCCGCCAAGATGACCTCGGCTGGCCATCGATCGAATGAACACGCCATCGTCGGTGAAATGCTCGGTCAACCGAATGCGATCGCCGAGCAGCGCGCCGTGCGAAAACGGCGACGTCGGATCGACCGAGACGACGCCGACGGTTTTGCCGAGCGTTCGCGCCTTACGCACCAGCGCCGACGACAGCGTGGATTTCCCAACGCCCGGCGGGCCGGTTAGTCCGATCGTCGTCGCGCGCCCGGTTTGCGGGTACAGCGTGCGGATCAGCTCCGCCGCGCGACCGGCCTCGGCCCACGAAATTGCGCGCGCCAACGCGCGCGGCTTGCGATCGTAGAAGTCGCGTAAAAGTTCGCCGGAAGTCTGTCGATTCAAGGCTGGTGTCCCGTCTCGATGATTGCTGTCGACCCGCGAACGGCCCTGCCTGGGAGTCCGGCGACAAACCGCTCAAGGGGCCAAGGGAGTCGCGAGGCGAACGATTCGATCTCATGACGAGAGCGGTCTCTCGGCGAATAGCCGTGTTGACACTCGGCGTTGGGTACGCATTGGCCGCTATATCTCCGGCGCGTGCGCAAACGCTGAACATCCCGGTCGAATCTCACATCAGGCCAATTCAAACCGCTACCCTCTTCCAGGAATTCTTTGCCGACTTTTTTCACGAAAGCGACGGCACGACGTACGTGCAAACCGGCGATATCCCGGCGATGTGGCTGCGGGATTCCGCGGCGCAGACGATTCCGTACATACGATTCGTAGGTGCCTACCCTACGCTGCGCTACGAGTTCTTCGGGGTCGTCCAGCGCGATGCAAAAAACGTCCTCGTCGATCCGCACGCCGAGGCGTTCAGCGCCGACTACCACGTTTGGGAAGGTAAATGGGAAATCGATTCGCTGGCTTGGCCAGTCGCCCTCGCGTTCATCTACTACGCGAACACGCGCGATCGCACGATCTTCACGCCGGTTTTCCACCGGGCGCTGCAAACGATCGTCTCGACGCTGCAATGCGAGCAACATCATGCGACGTGCAGTCACTACTCGTGGCCGCAGCCGGTACCGACGCACGAGAACTATAACCCGAATACGGGCATGATCTGGAGCGCTTTCCGGCCTTCCGACGATCCGGTGACCTATCGCTTCAATATCCCGCAAAACGCCTTCGCGGTCGTCGCCATGCGCTTGCTGGCGCGCTTCGCACGCGAGGCTTTCGGCGATGCGAAGCTGGCGAGCGGCGCAACGACGCTCGCGGACCAAGTCCAGGTTGGAATCGAGCGATACGGACGCGCGTGGGACTCCACGCACGGATGGATGTACGCCTACGAAACCGATGGTTACGGCAACGACAACCTCATGGACGACGCCAACATCCCCAATCTCACGGCCCTCCCCTACATCGGCTGGTGCGCGACCGACGATCCCGTCTACCTGGACACCCGCAGTTTTACGCTCAGCTCGGCGAATCCGTACTATTACTCGGGGAAGTATGCGACCGGCTTAGGGAGCCCGCATACGCCGGCGGGATGGGTGTGGCCGCTCGGCATCATTGGCGCCGCGATTACCACGCGCAGCCGCAGCGACATCGCCCACGGCATCGACATGCTCGACGAAAGCGACACGCTCAACGGGTTGATGCACGAGTCGGTCGATCCCAACGATCCGTCGCGCTTCACGCGCCCAGAATTCGGCTGGGCGAACGCTTTCTGGGCCGACTTGCTCTTTCGCACGGTCGCGGGGTACCGCGTTATTTCGTTTGCGCCGCTCGCGACCATCGTGCCGCTCGAGCACGTGAGCGAGATCCCAACGATCACCACGCTTTCGACCCAACTCTACGACACCGCCGAGCTCAACACGACGCTGGGGTACCTGCTCAGGGCGCATTCGCGACACTAAAGACGTGACGCATCTGGTGTTGGCGGGTGCCCTCTCGCTCTCGCACGCGCAACGAGCGCAGGTCGACGCAATCGTCGGCCGGGTGATGCGCGAGCAGCACGTTGCCGGTCTTTCGCTGGGAATTGCGCGCAAGGGCACGCGCTTGTACTTGCGCGGGTATGGCCGGCGCAATGCAGCTACCGGCCAGTCGCCCGACGGCTACACGATCTATCGCGCAGGCTCGCTGGCCAAGCAGTTTACCGCAGCGATGGTGATGCAGGAGGCGGCGGCTGGACGGGTGGCGCTGAATCGTTCCTTAGGCTCGTATCTTCCGTCGGCGATCGACGGTACGACAACCGTGACGATCGGACAGTTGCTCGACCAAACCAGCGGCATCGCGCCGGCAACCGATGCGAGCCACGCGACGCTCGCCTTCGATCCGGGTACTGCGTGGCTCTACAGCAACGCCAACTACGATTTGCTCGGAACGCTGTTACACGCCGTGACCGGCTCCGGAT
This sequence comes from Vulcanimicrobiota bacterium, assembly GCA_963786105.1. GTDB lineage: Bacteria > Vulcanimicrobiota > Vulcanimicrobiia > Vulcanimicrobiales > Vulcanimicrobiaceae > Tumulicola. Next base: position 208,304 of record CAWAXX010000012.1, on the reverse strand, counting down.
ATTCGGCGCTCCTGCGCGCCCGGATCACCGGCCCCCTTTCACTCCTCTCGACCGCCTGCACGCCTTCGCCTTTTGCGCAGAATGTCGCGCGGGGTTACACGTGGCATGCCGGCCGGCAGGAAACGATGCCGTACGAGGGCCGAATCGACGATGCCGGCTGCGCTTCGGCCGGACTGGTTTCGAACGCCGCCGACCTTCTGAATTGGCTCGAGGATTTGCGCGCCGGGCGCATCGTTCCGCCGAGCTCGTTTGCAACGATGACGGCGACCGGCAAGCTCGCAAACGGCGCGCCGATCCACTACGGCTTCGGGTTCTTTATTGCCAACTGGTTCGGTTACACCGTCGCCGAGCATCCGGGATACGTCGCCGGCTTTTCCGCCGAAGACGCGCTCGTGCTACAGGACGGGTTAGAGATCGCCGTTCTCACGAACGCAGAAGCGGTCGATTTGACGCCATTGGCCGAGAGCGTCGTTGCGATTTTGGACGAACCCTTAGACCGAAACCTGTCGGGATCGGCGCCGCAGCCGCCACAGAACGAGAATCTGCGTATAACGTCCGAGTTGAAAGAAGTCGTCCGGAGTACACGCTACGCCTCCTTCGGCGCCCTCCAATCCGTGGAATTCATCGAGCGCTCCACCGCGCGCGGCGCGACGTACGATAAATACCGCTTGACGTTTTCGTCCGGCCAATGGTGGGCAACCGTCGGATACCGCAAAGACGAAGCTATCGAGTCCTTGTCGTTGATGCCCGTCGAATGAGATGTCTTCGGTTGCTCTTCTGCGCGCTTGCCGTATGGCCGGCGTTGAGCCTGCCGCAACCCGCCGGGGCGCAGGCCCTGGTCGTACCGCTGACCGGCAAGCGGGTGCACGACGTCGAACCCGAGCGACTCTTTCACACGTTGTTCAGCGACTTCTTTTTGGAAGACGACGCTACGACGTACGTACAAACCGGCGACATTCCCGCGATGTGGCTGCGAGACTCGTCGGCCCAGGCCATTCCGTACGTGCGATTCCAGACGGCTTTTCCTATTTTGCGAGGCCGTTTTGCGGGCGTTATCGAGCGCAACGCACGAAATATTGCAACCGACGCGTACGCCAATGCGTTTCAGGCAGACTATCACGTTTGGGAACGCAAATGGGAGGTGGATTCACTGGCGTGGCCGGTCGTTTTGACGTGGGTCTATTGGCGCGTCAGCCGCGATCGTACCATCTTTACTCAGGAGCTCCACGTCGCGCTGCGAAAGATCGTTTCGACCTATGCCTGCGAACAGCACCATCGCCACTGCAGCAGTTACGTTTACCCGTATTACGTTCATACCAACGGAGCGTACGCCGAGGGAACCGGAATGATTTGGGGTGCGTTTCGGCCGTCGGACGATCCGGTTCAGTACCGGTTCAACGTTCCGCAAAACGCGCTGGCCGTGGTGGCCCTCCACGAAATCGAAGTGCTGGCGGCGCGCGGCTACGGCGACGCCGAGCTGGCTGCAAACGCGCGCGGGCTCGCCGAGCGCGTGCAGACCGGAATTCAGCTCCACGGCCGTTTTTATAACGCCGCGCGGCGCGTCTGGATGTATGCTTACGAGACGGACGGATACGGTCGCTACAACCTTATGGACGACGCAAACTTGCCGAATCTCACGACCTTGCCGTACATCGACTGGTGTTCGGCCTTCGACCCGACGTATCTCAACACGCGCGCCTTCACGCTGAGCCACGACAACCCGTTTTACTTTTCCGGGCGATATGCCGAAGGGCTCGGAAGCCCACACACACCACCGAACTACGTGTGGCCTCTCGGCATTATCGGCCGCGCCCTGACGGCGACCGGCTCGAAGGAGGTCGCCGAAGCGATTACGACGCTGGCCGAGACCGACGGCGAGTCCGGAATGATTCACGAGAGCTTTTACGACGACGGCTATTGGCGGTACACGCGCGGCGAGTTCGGCTGGGCAAACGCACTCGGCGCGGAACTGCTCTTTCGCAGCCTGGCAGGCTATTCGTCGACGCAGTTCAGCCCGGGCGGGCCGGTATTGCCGCTCGAACGCCGCACGCCGACGCCGACCCTCGTTCCGGCATTCACGCAGCTGGAAAACGCTCGCAAGCTGGTCGCCGCGCTGGGTCGCTTGCTGCACGTCGAGGGTGCGATGCCGCGCAAACCGTAGTCGCCCCCGGCCACGTAGGAAGCGGGAGGCGCCTCCCGCATCGCCAAGGACCGTCCTCGACATGGACCAGGGATATTATCGCTATCCGACGATAGCCGGCGACCGCATCGTCTTCGTTTGCGAGGACGACCTTTGGAGCGTCGCGGCGGACGGTGGAACCGCCACGCGTTTGACGGTCAGTTTCGGCATGTGTTCGTTTCCACGTTTCTCGCCGGACGGGCAATCGATCGCGTTCGTCTCGACGGACGAGGGCAACCCGGAAGTCTACCTTATGCCGGCGAGCGGCGGAGTACCGCAACGGCTCACGTTTCTGGGTGCGGCCCAAGCGGCCGTCAGCGGCTGGAGTCGCGACGGTAGCGAGATCTATTTCGTCGCCAACCCGACCACGTGGGACGAGCAAACGCGGCCGTTCGCCATTACCCGGAACGGCGGCGTACGCGAGCTGAACCTCGGTCACGCGCGCTCGTTCGCGGCGACGCCCGAGGGCGGAACGGCGATCGGGCGGAATGCCGCCGATCCTGCCCGCTGGAAGCGTTATCGCGGCGGCACGGCCGGCGAAATTTGGGTCGATTCGAATGGAACTGGAACGTTCGAGCGGCTTGCGCTACCCGACGGAAATCCGACGTGGCCCATGCCGATCGGCGACCGCATCTTCTTCCTGGCGGACCACGAAGGCATCGGCAATATCTATTCGTGTGCCGCCGGCGGCCTCGACGTGCAACGCCACACCGACGAAACCGAATACTACGTTCGGTTCCCCTCGAGCGACGGTAGTCGCATCGTGTATTCCGCCGGCGGAGAAATCGGGTGCCTCGACGTGGCCGCCGCCGGCGTGCGAAAACTTCGCATCGAGACGCATTCGGCGGCGCCGCAGACGGTTCGCCGATTCGAACGCGTTTCGGAGTCGCTCGAGCATTTCGCGCCGCATCCGGATGGAACGCGTCTCGCTTTCGTCTCACGCGGGCAGGCGTTCACGATGCCGCTCTTCGATGGTGCCGTCCTGCACCACGGTGCCGGCAGCGCGGCGCGTCTGCGCCTCACGGAGTGGCTGAGCGACGGAAAGCGCTTCGCGTGCGTGACCGACGCCGGCGGCTACGAACAGATCGCCGTCTATCGTACCGACGCACCGCAGACGCCGAAGCTCGTTACCACCGGCGATATTGGACGCGTGACCGATCTCGCGTGCTCGCCGGCCGGCGATGTGGTTGCGTTTGCCAATCACCGTCACGAACTGTGCGTGCTGGATCTGGACGACGCGAAGGTGCGCGTTCTCGACACCTGCCCCTCACATCGCATCCACGACGTCGCCTTCTCGCCCGACGGCCGATTTCTCGCATACGTCTGGTGGCCCACGCAGGGAACGTCCATCGTGCGGATCGTCAAAGTTCGCTCCGGAAAAATCCACGACGTGACGTCGCCGCTGCGCGTCGACCAGTCGCCGGTCTGGGATCCGGAGGGGAAGTATCTCTACTTCATCTCGACGCGCGACTTCAATCCCGTGTACGACGCACTGCAATTCGAGTTGAGCTTTCCGCAAGCCGGACGTCCATTCGTCGTGACGCTGCGCGACGACGTGCCGTCCCCGTTCGTGCCGCCGCCGAAACCAATCCATCGCGACCACGACCACGATCGCGACGACGGGAAGAAGCCTCTCAAAACCGTCGACGTCGACATCGATTTCGAAGGGATCGCCGGCCGCGTGCTCGGATTTCCGGTCGACGAGGGCGAGTACGATACCATCGTGGCGCTTCGCGATCGCGTGCTCTTTACGCGCTATCCGATCAAGGGAATTAAGCCGACCCGCCGCGAGGATCGTGAAGAGCCGGCCGGAGGTTCGCTCCTCGCCTACGATTTCGAACAGCAGCGGCTCGCGACGATTACCGCGGACTGCGACGACATTCGTTTGAGCGCCGACGGCCGAACGGTCATCTACCGCACGCAGGATCGTTTGCGCGCCATCGACGGCCTTGCCGACCTGCCCGAGGAAGGTGACGAACAGAAGCCGCCTGCCGAGCCGGGGCGCAAGAGCGGCTGGATCGACCTCGATCGCGCCGACGTGGAGATCGTTCCGCGCGACGAATGGGCGCAGATGTATCGCGAAGCTTGGCGCTTGCAGACCGAGCAGTTCTGGGTCGAGGACATGAGCGACATCGACTGGGACCGCGTGTACGACCGCTACCGTGCGGTACTCCCGCGCGTGCGGACGCGGGGCGAGCTTTCGGATCTTATTTGGGAGATGCAAGGCGAGCTCGGAACGTCGCACGCTTACGAATATGGAGGCGACTACCGCGTTCCGCCGCAATATCAACGCGGCTTTCTCGGCGCCGACCTGACGTGGGACGAAGACCGCAGTGGATACCGCATCGATCACATCTATCGCGGCGATTCGTGGAATCGCGATACCGATTCGCCGTTGGCCGAGCCCGGTCTCGCGGTGCGCGAAGGCGACGTCGTGGTCGCGATCGGCGGAAAACGCCTGTCGCGCGACGTTACGCCGGATCGTCTCTTGGTCAACACGTCGGGTCGCGACGTGTCGGTTACGCTGCGTTCGCGCAAAGACGAAGAACGAACGGTGTTGGTCAAAGCGCTGGCGAGCGAAGGAGCGCTGCGTTACCGTGCCTGGGTCGAAGCCAACCGGCGTACGGTGCACCAACGAACCGGAGAACGCGTCGGCTACCTGCATATTCCCGATATGGGACCGTGGGGATTTTCGGAGTTCCATCGCGGATATCTCAGTGAGTTCGATCGCCAAGGACTGATCGTCGACGTTCGATATAACCGCGGCGGTCACGTGTCGTCGCTTCTCTTGGAGAAGCTCGCGCGCAAGCGCGTCGGCTACGACACCCCGCGCTACGGAGCGCCGGTCCCATATCCGCCGGAATCGGTCGGCGGCCCGATCGTCGCGATGACCAATCAGTTTGCCGGATCGGATGGCGACATCTTCAGCCACTGTTTCAAGCTGTACCGTCTCGGACCGCTGGTCGGGAAGCGCACGTGGGGCGGCGTCATCGGCATCGATCCGTACCACTATCTCGTGGACGGCACGCTCACGACGCAGCCGGAGTTTTCGTTTTGGTTCGTCGACGTCGGCTGGCGGGTTGAGAACTACGGCACGGACCCCGACCACGACGTCGACGTTGCGCCGCACGACTACCGCGACGGCAAAGATCCGCAACTGGATCTGGCGTTGGAGCTTATGGACCGCGCGCTCGAAGGGCACGCGGAAGTGCGCCCGGATCTCTCGACGCGTCCGTCGCTGCCGCTGCCGACGCTGGGAGGTCGCTAAGCGATCGTGTGGCAGCGGTTGCACGAGAAGGCGGCGCCGAGTGCGCGGCTTCTCTGCGACGTTGCGGCGTTTTTGGTTCCGGCCGTCGTCTACATTGCGAGCGCGTCGCACGAGCCCGCTTCGTGGGACACGGCCGAGTTGCAGGGCGTCCCATACATTCTCGGCATCACGCATCCGACCGGCTTTCCGTTCTACGTGTTGCTCGGGTACGCGTGGTCGCATCTGCTGCCGCTCGGCTCGATCGCCTTTCGGCTCAATGCGTTTTCCGGCATTGCGGTGGCCGCCGCCGCGCTGGTCGCGTACGCGGTTGCCGTCGAACTTGGTGCGTGGCGCCCGATCGCGTTGCTCGCGACTTTGTGGTTTGCGTTCACGCAGGACGTTTGGTCGCACGCCGCGCGCGCCGAAGCGCAGGACCTCGCCGTGGCCTGCGAGGCCGTCGCCGTCTACGCATTCCTGCGATGGATGAAGGGTAGCGGCGATCGTTGGTTTGCCGGCGCGTTCGCAGCCTTCGGTCTGGGGGTTGCAGCACACCCCAATGCCGTGTGGCTTCTACCGGGTTTTGCGATCGGTGCCGTCGTGGCAATACCGCGGCCGGCGTTGCGCCAAGTCGTAGGCGGATTCGCGTTGACGCTCGCCGGGTTGTCATTGTATCTCTACTTACCGCTGCGTTCGGCATGCGTGGTCGCGCGCGGACTCGATCCTACCCACGCGCTCGCTGGTACGAACGGCGGGATCTTCTGGAACTACAACAATCCCAGCACGCCGGCGGGGTTTCTTCGCACCTTGACAGGCACCGAATCGGACGCGCCGCACTTTTTTCTCGCATCCTTCAATCCGATACACCTCCAAGATGCCGTAGGCGCATTCGTCGGCGGTATTACCGAACAGTTCGGTGCGGTGGTTTTGCTCCTCGTCGTGGCCGGCGCGGTCGCGGCGTGGAAACGCGATTGGCGCACGACGCTATTCCTGTGCACGGCCTGCACGACGGCGCTGATCTTCTCCGTTACCTACCCGAACGAAGCCGACGTCGGGCGCTATCGCTTGATGGCACTTTGGCTGACGGTACCGCTGATCGGTTCCATCGCCGTCGTGCGGTCCTCGGTAGACGTCGGCGTGCGTTTGGTGCGAGCCGGTCTCATGGCGTTTCTTGCCGTCGGGACCGGCATCGCGTTTACCGCACATCGAGGATTTTTCGTTCACGCCGCTCGGGAAGGCGGCCGTTGGGTCATCGATGCGGTACGACCGGTCGTTCCACCGGGGAGCGTGCTGGTGGTGGACGGTTGGCTCGACGCGACGTCGTTAGCCTACGGCGCGTACGCGGATCGTTCGCTCCCCGATCGCATCATCGTGTCGGGATGGGATCCGGCACAAACCGGCGCGTATCGAACCTGGGCAAAGGCCCAACGCGTGTTCGTCTTGGTCAACCCGCGCGCGGTCCGCGACGTTCCGGGTGCGGAAGCGCCGATACCGCTCGATTCCTATCACCAGCTTTTCGAGATTCTGCGATAGGAATCGCCGGCATCAGGTCCAAACCAACCATCCAACGATCAGTTTTGGACCATCCAATGTATTAGTCCAAAGATTGTGCCAGACCGATCCAATCTTGACGATCTTTCTTTAAAAACACGATGGAGGCTGTAAGAGGTGAATACTACCGAGCGCGCCGAGGGCATCGAACGCAAGTGGGCCGATGCGACTCGCTGGAAGGGCGTCAAGAGGCGTTACGCCGCCGCCGACGTCGTAAGGATTCAAGGCAGCGTCGTGGCCGAGCATACGCTAGCACGCATGGGCGCCGAGCGCCTCTGGGACATGCTCCAAGGGGAGGATGCCACGACCGCGCTGGGCGCGCTCACCGGCAATCAGGCGGTGCAGGCTGCACGCGCCGGCTTAAGCGCCGTTTATTGCAGCGGCTGGCAAGTGGCCGCCGATGCCAACGTCGCCGGCGAGATGTATCCCGACCAGAGTCTTTATCCGGTCAACAGCGTCCCGGCGCTCGTCGGACGCATCAACAACGCGTTGTCGCGACTCGATCAGATCGAGTCGCTCGAAGGCCGCGGCGGCGCGCACTGGTACCTTCCCATCGTGGCCGACGCGGAAGCCGGTTTCGGCGGTCCGCTCAACGTCTTCGAGTTGATGAAGGCCATGATTACGGCCGGCGCGGCCGGCGTGCATTTCGAAGATCAGCTCAGCTCGGAAAAGAAATGCGGACATCTCGGCGGGAAGGTGCTGATTCCGACCCAGCAGGCCGTGCGTCATTTAGTGGCCGCGCGTCTGGCGGCCGACGTCCTCGACGTACCGACGATCGTCGTCGCGCGTACCGACGCCGGCGCCGCTAAGCTCATTACCAGCGACGTCGACCCGGTCGACCGCGCGTTTATCACCGGCGAACGCACCGCCGAGGGATTTTTCGTCATGCGCGCCGGCATGGACGCTTGCATCGCGCGCGGTTTAGCCTACGCTCCGTACGCCGACTTAATATGGATGGAAACCTCGGAGCCGAGCCTCGAGGAGGCGCAACGTTTTGCCGAGGCTATTCGCAGCGCGTATCCCGGCAAGCTGCTGGCGTATAACTGCTCGCCGTCGTTCAACTGGAAGAAGAAACTCGACGAACAATCGATCGCGACGTTTCGCGAACGGCTCAACGCGATGGGGTATAAGTTTCAGTTCATCACGCTGGCTGGTTTTCATGCGCTTAACTACAGTTTCTTTCGATTGGCCCACGATTTCAAAGCGCGCGGCATGACGGCGTATGCCGACTTCCAAGAAGATGAGTTTGCGGCCGCCGCCGATGGATACACCGCGACCCGGCATCAGCGCGAGGTCGGAACCGGATACTTCGATGAAGTTGCGACGGTCATCGGCGAAGGGCGCAGCTCGACCACCGCGCTGAAAGGCTCGACCGAGACCGATCAGTTCTACGAAAACGGCAAAGCCGCCATCAGCGCTACGTGAACGTCGCTCCCGCCGGTTTTGCGCTCGACCGCGACTTGCCGGTCGGGTTCGCAGAGTTCTACGCTCCGCTGCACGCGCGATTTTCCCCCGAGCAGCGACGGTTAACGCAGGCGCGAGCGGAGCGTCTCGCACGAGCGCATGCCGGCGACTTGCCCACGTACTTGCCGCCTTCCGATGCAACGACCCGCGCGTGGCAAATCGATTTGCCCGCATGGTGTTCCGACCAGCGCAACCAGATGACCGGGCCGGCCGACGACGCCGAGTTGGTCGTCAAGATGCTCAACTCGGGCGCACCCGGCGTGATGCTCGATCTCGAAGATTCGATGGCCAACACGTGGGATCACCTCATGCTCGGTCATTCGAATATCGTGGCGGCGCTCTACGGGGAGCTCACGTACGACGATGCGAAGCGCGGTTCCACGGTCGGCATCGCGCCTGGAAATACCGTCGTATGGAATCGCGTTCGAGGCCTGCATCTTTCGCAATCCGGTATTCTTGAGAACGAACTCACCAGTGCGTCGCTTTTCGACCTGGCGCTGCTGGCATTTCGCATCGAGCCTTCGCGCCTCAAACACCCGTTATGCATCTACATCCCGAAATCCGAGGCCGCCGACGAAGCGCTTTGGTGGAAAGCCGTGTTCGACGCCCTGGTCTCGGCGACGGGCTGGCAACCCGGCTCGATCAAGGCCATGGCCCTGGTTGAATCTCATCCGCTCGCGTATCAAATGGAAGAGTTCCTATTCAACCTGCACGACTACATTTTGGGACTGAACTTAGGGCGCTGGGACTATATGGCCAGCCTGATCCACTTCAACCTCACCGACCCCGGCTGGGTGCTTCCCGACCGAAATACCATTCCGATCGACGTACCCTTCTTTCAGCGGCTACGCACGATCTTGCCGGAAGTCACGCACAAGCACGGCGCACTGGCGATCGGCGGTATGACCGCGCTCTACCCCAGCCGCGAGGATGCCGAGTTGAACGCGCGCGCGTTGGCCGTGCTCGAACGCGACAAAAAGAACGAAGCGTCGTGCTTGATGGATGGCGCCTGGACCGGTCACCCCGATCAGAACGCGATCGCCGTCGCGGCCTTCCCGTTTCCGAATCAGATCGAGCGAAGACCGGTGCTCGACGGCGACCGCCCCGATCTGCGCCCGGCGCCGGCGGGAGTCGGCACGACGACGCTCGAGGGAACGCGGGCTGCCGTACGTACCGTCATTCGTTACCGCAACGGCGTCCTCGAGGGCAAGGGCGCCAGCCTGCTCGACGGCTACATGGAAGACCTGGCGACCGACCGAATCTACCGCCTGATGATCGCACAGCGCCTGCGTTTTCCCGGAGCGTACACGCCGCCGTCCCTCGCCACGATGTTCGATAAAGAACTCGAACGCATCCTCGACGAACTGCCGCCGAATGCGAGCGATGAGTCGCGGACGCGCTACCGCCGAGCCCGCGATCTCTCCGAAAGCATGATTCTTTCCGGCGCCTTCGACCCCGCGTAGAGGTGTCATCCTGACGGTAAACAGCGCCGTCGAAGGACGGCGCATCGCGCTCGTCGCCGCGCTCGTTGCGCTGGTCGTCCACTTGGTAGGCAATCCGCACTACGGGTTTTTCCGCGACGAATTGTACTTCATCATCTGCGGTTTTCACCCGGCGTGGGGTTACGTCGACCAGCCGCCGGTCGTTCCGCTCTTAGCGGCGGCCTCACAACTTTTCGGTCACTCGTTATTTCTGCTGCGGGCCGTACCCGCGCTTTTTGCCGCGGCCGGCATGTACGTTACCTGCCTGTTGGCCGTCGAGCTAGGCGGCGGCGCGTTTGCGCAAATCGTCGCCGCCTTGGCGTTCTTATTTGCCGGCGTATTGATGAGTTTCGGAATGAAGGTCGGCCCCGATATGGTCGGCCTCTGGCTCTGGCCGCTGGCGGCGTTGTACGTGTTGCGCATCGCTAAGGGTGGCGACCCGCGGTTGTGGCTACCAGCCGGCGCGGCCGTCGGCGTCAGCCTCGAAAGCAAATATAGTGCCGTGTTCTTCGCGGTCGCGTTGTTTGCCGGGTTAGCGTTGACGCCTCAACGGCGTATTCTCTGGTCGCGCTGGTTCGTCGCTGGCGCGCTCGTCGCCGCGCTAATCGCCCTGCCGAATTTCCTGTGGCAAGCGCATTACGGCTTTCCGATGCTCGAATTGCTGCGTAACGGACAAAACGGGAAGAACGTCGTGGCAAGCCCACCGCTGTTTCTCTTCCAGCAGCTGGTGTTAACGAACCTGTTTCTCTCGCCGATATGGATTGTCGGCGCAATCTTGCTGCTCGTCCGAAACGGCCCCGCACGTTTCCTCGGTTTTACCTACGTCATCTTGATCGCGCTCATGATTGCGCTGCACGGTAAGCACTACTATCCGGCAGACGTCTACCCGATCGTCATTGCGGCCGGTGCGGTCGAAATCGCATCGTGGACGAGAGGTTGGATCCCGCTGCAAGCCGCGCTGGCGGTGGCGATGGTTGCCGCCGGCTTGTTCTTCTTGCCATTTTCGCTGCCGGTTCTCAGAGAACGGGCGATGGTCGATTACTCCGCGTTCGCCGGACGCGTGCTGCATCTCAACAAAGCGTCGATGGCGACCGAGCGTCACCAAACGGCCGATCTGCCATCCGATTGGGCCGACATGCATGGCTGGCAGGAGCTGGTGGCGACGGTGGGACGCATTTACCAGTCGCTGCCGCCGGATCGCCGCGCGCAGGCGGCGATCGTTGCCGACAACTACGGCGAAGCCGCCGCAATCGATTTCTTCGGAAAAGCCTACGGCCTGCCGCCGGCGCTGTCCGGACACAATAACTATTGGCTGTGGGGCACGCATGGCTTCTCGGGAAGCGTCGTCGTCGACGTGAACGGCGATTGCGGCGCCTCGAAGCGACTGTACCGCGATGCCCGGCTGGCGGCGCGATCGAATCCCCCGTGGGTTATTTCGTACGAACGCGACATCCCCATCATGGTCTGCAGCGGACCGTCGAAGAGTCTCTCTGATATATGGCCCGACCTAAAACACTATATTTAACGAGCGCGTCAGCGTGTAAGGTGTCGGGATGTAGTGGGTCATGCTGAACGGAGCACCGAAGGTGCGCAGTCGAAGCTCAGAGTGACACTCGCGCGCGACTCCGCTCAGAGTGACGCGCGCCGCAGTCGAAAGACTACTCGCTGTCCGGTGGACGAAGATCGTCGGCGCGATTGAGAAAGAACGACGGACCCTTCGGTGCTTGAATCGGAACGAATGGGCGGGGCGGCTGCGTAAAGTCAAAGCAGTCGCCGGCGGGAGAGTTTGCACGTGTGTCGCTGGCCGCGAGGCGTTCGAGGCCGAACACGTCCTCGGCGAACTTCAGAATGCTGCCATGCTCGTAGGGAACGTGCGACACGTAGCCGCTCTTGGCATACGGTGATATAACCAGCAGCGGTACGCGAAACCCGAGCCCGTCGTCGTCGAGATGCGCCGGGGGAACGTGGTCGTACAGACCTCCCCAATCGTCCCACATCACGAAGATTGCGGTGTCGTCCCAAAATGGCGAGTTTCCGACCGCATTGACAATCGACGCCACCCACGACGGGCCGAATCCGCCGCCACAGTTGACGTGGTCCGACTCTTCGCACGTCGGCGTGATCCACGTGACGTTGGCGAGCGAGCCACCGGCAACGTCGCGCAGAAACCGTTTCTGCGGCGTAATGACGTCCTTCTTCCAGTCGGGTCCGAAGCGGATGTGGCGAACCGCCTGATAACCCGACCACACGCCGTCGGCCGGATCGTTAATTTTACTCGCATAGAAGCGCCACGAACGGTTCGCGCTATCGAGTTCGTCGCCCAGCGTCGGGTAGTCGAAGCAGGTTCGCTGGGGGCTTCCGAACCTGCGACCTTTGCGAATCGTCTGGACGAAGCTGTGCTTCCCGTCACACCCCCATTCGGGAACGAACGGTACGTTGACACTGGACTGTGCCTGCCCCGCGATGATGTATTGATGCGAGACGAAGCTCTCGTCCAAATGCGACTGGAACATGCGGTCGGCCAGCACCCACTCGTGCGCCATGTCGAAATACGGCTTGGTTTCGTTATGCGGAACGTAGACGTACTGGCCGTTCCGCGGCCCTCCGAGCTGTTGCTCTTGATCGAAAGCGTCCATCTTGCACTTCGTACCCGGCACTTTGCCGGTGCCGTCGCAAGCGGCGAACATCGCAGTCGCCGAGTGATCGATGTCGTATTGAGTCGTCAGGCTTACGGGCTTGAGCGCGAGAGTTTTCCCCGCCTTCGTTTTCCCGCTCGAAACGGTATCGGCGCCGGGATAGCCCGCAAAGAGATCGTCGAAGCTGCGATTCTCTTGCACGACGATGACGACGTGCTCGATCTTGCCCGCACCGGTTGAACTGCCGCCCGCGCTCGCGTAGCCGGGAACGAGCGACGCGACCGTCGAGTGCGGCGAAACGAAATGCGAGCCGTACGAGCACGCGGTCGGCACAAGCACCGCGAACGAAGCAAGCGCTTGCCTTAAAGCGTTGCGGGAACGGGAGGTCACGATGACGGTTTTTTATTCTGCGACGCCGAGGGCCTTCAATAGGCGCGGATAGACCTGACCGGTACGAGCGAGCGGGTTGTGCGGATCGACGATGTCGTGGTTTTCCGGAAGACCGCGCAACTCGACGTACTCGACGCCGCCCGGATTCCATCCACTCCACTCGAGCGAAACCTGCTGCGTAACTTCGTTATTTACGGCCGGGTCGGTGCGGTTCACGACGGTAACGATGCGCTCGGCGCTCGGTGCCCGGAGCCGCGCGCCGGCGTACACGTCGTCGCCAATTAGGAGCGTCTGCGCCAGCGCGCGCGTGGAAAATCGCGGATACGCGGTTGGTGGATGGTGCCGCTCGCGCTCGCGCGGATCCCACCATAAAAAGAAGTTGGGGAGCGCCGACAGCGCCCGAGCGACGAAATGGCTCACCGGATATGGAAGTTCGAGCAAAGCGAAGTCGGGTGCGACCGGCACCGCGATCGCAACGCGTCGATTTTGCGCGACCCACGCGGCAAGAGTACCTCCCATCGAGATGCCGAGCACGCCGATCCGCTCGCCAATACCCCAAGCGACATCGAGCGCTTCAGCGACGCGCTGCAGCACGGCGGCGGCCGTGAGGCCGGCGACTCGATCGGTCAGGCGATTGCGATCGCCGTGCTCGGGCATGCGCGGAACGAACACGTTGACGCCGCGCGCGAACAACATGGGCGCGAACGCCGAAAATTGAGCCGGATTGTTGGTAAATCCATGGAGCAGCACGACCGCCAGCGGCCTGCGCCCGCCATGCTCGTAGAGCGCGCTTCGCGCAGCCGGAAGAATGTCGGGACCGTCGAGCGCCATGATCGCGCTGGCGCGGCCCACGCCTTCTTCGTAACTTTGCGCCGGCCGGCTGACCGGAGATGCAATCACACGGGTGCGTTAAAGCGCCACTACGAATCACCTCCCCGATGGCACGCGGCAATACGTCACTGAAGCGCTGTTCCTGGGCGACGACGGAAGCGTCGATTCGGTATCACGATAAGGAGTGGGGGCGACCGGTTCACGACGATCGCCGCCTCTTTGAGTTCCTTATCCTCGAAGGAGCGCAGGCGGGCCTAAGTTGGGAAACGATCTTGGGCAAGCGCGAAAACTACCGGCGTCTTTTCTCGGACTTCGATCCGCAGCGCGTCGCGCGCATGCGGCCGGCAACCCTCGAAAAGATTTTGCGCGACCCGGGAATCGTGCGCAACCGCGCCAAGGTGGAATCGACGGTTTCCAACGCCAAGGCGTTCCTCGAGATTCAACGCGAGTTCGGCTCCTTCGATGCCTTCATCTGGCGATTCACGGGGGGGAAACCCATCGTTCGCGGCCGCGGCGATTCCGAAGATCTACCGTCGACGACGCCGGAGTCCGAAGCGATGAGCAAGGAGCTTCGCAAGCGCGGCTTCCGTTTCGTCGGACCGACGATTTGCTACGCGTTCATGCAAGCCGTGGGCATGGCGAACGATCATTCGAAGGTCTGCGCGTGGCGCGCTCGCGTCAAGGATCGATAGCCGCAAGGAGCTGCGGATAGACGCGCGCGGCTAGATCGCCGCGCCGAAGAGGTTCGACGATATCGTGCGAGGGCGGCAAGCCCGTGAGCGGCACGAGGTCGACGCATCCGGGACGGCGCGCTTGCCAGCTCGCATACAGCCTCCGGATGGCGCGGTTGTTCACTCCCGTTTCGCGCGCATTGACCACGAGCACGACGTGCTCGGCCGATGGGGCCCGCATCGAAGCTTCGCGCAACAGCGTGCGCGCGATGCGGTACGCGTGCGCGATAGCGTGGGTTGAGTAGCGCGGGTAACCGTGGTCGGGCATTTGCCGGTCCCGCAGAATCGGATCCCACCAATGAAATTGATTCGGGACGCGCAGCAGCGTCTCGGCCACCGCCGTCATCAATCCCGCCGGAATCCACGCAACCCCAAAAAACGGCGCGATGCCAACGCATCGGTCGATCCGGTAGTGCTGCGCGGTCCAGGCCGCAAGCAAACCGCCCAGTGAGAATCCCGCGACGGTCACGCGCTCGCCCAGTTCGCGGGCAATGGCGATGTATTCGTCGACGCCGGCGTAGAGTTCGTCGGGCCGCAGCCGGGCAAGTGCGGTCGAGAGGCGATCGGCATGACCGTGACGCGGCAGCCTTGGCACCAGCACGTTGTGTCCGCGTGCGAACAAATCGTGCGCGAAGCGGTCGAACTGGAGTGGACTCGAACTCAAACCGTGTAAAAGCACGACCGCGCGCGGGCGCCGGCCACCGTGAAGACGCGCGACCGTGCGCCCTTTATCGCTCACGCCGGGATGGTCGCGGGCGAGAAGCCGGTCGATTCGATCCCAAGAGGTTCCCAAGGGGAGCGTCCTTAAGTCAGGATTGCAAGTGTTCCTCGAACGCGGGCGAATTGCGCCCCCGCGGTCCCGCTTCCAGAGCGGTAAACACACGCGGCGCCCATGGAAAACGACGATGCATGCACTTTCGGAACGTGCGCGCGACCTCATCGCTACCGAGGAAAGCTACGGCGCACATAATTACCATCCGCTCGACCTTATCGTCGCCCGCGCCGAGGGCGTGTGGCTTTGGGACGTGGACGGGAACAGATTCCTCGACTGCATCAGCGCGTACTCGGCGGTCAACCAGGGGCACTGCCATCCGCGCATTCGGGCGGCGCTGGTGGAGCAATCCGCGAAGGTCACACTCACTTCACGGGCGATGCGCAACGATCGCATGCCGGGCTTTCTCGAAAAGGTCACTCGTCTTTGCGGCTTCGACATGGCTTTGCCGACGAACACCGGCGTCGAGGCGGTTGAAACCGGCATCAAGTTAGCGCGCCGCTGGGGCTACGCCGTCAAGGGTATCCGTCCGGAGGCCGCCGAGATCGTCGTCTTTTCGAATAACTTTCACGGCCGCACTTTGTCGGCCATCAGCGCCAGCACGACGCCCGAGTATCGCAAGCAATTCGGACCGTTCGTTCCCGGCTTTACGTCGATACCGTTCGGTGACGCCGACGCGCTCGAACGCGCGATCAAACCCGAAACGTGTGCGATCTTGATCGAGCCCATTCAGGGCGAGGGCGGCGTCAACGTTCCGCCGGAGGGTTATCTCAAGCGTGCGTGGGCGCTGTGCCGCGAACATCGCGTCCTCTTCATCGCCGACGAAATTCAAACCGGACTCGGCCGCACCGGCGACCTCTTCGCATGCGATTACGACGGCATAACGCCCGATGTGCTGCTGGTCGGCAAAGCTCTCGGCGGCGGATTCTATCCGGTCTCCGCTACTTTAGCGGACGAACCGTTGATGGGACTCTTCCGGCCGGGGGAGCACGGCAGTACGTTCGGCGGCAACCCGCTCGGCTCGGCCGTTGCCGAAGCGGCCATCGACGTGATCGTCGACGAGAAGCTCGCCTCGAGAGCGCGCTACGCGGGCGCGAAAATCATGCAAGGCTTGCGCGCGACTGCTTCGCCGTTCGTCAAGGAGATTCGCGGGCGCGGCCTTTTGATCGGAATCGAGCTTTCGATTCCGGCGCGCCGCGTCTCGGACGCCTTGCTCGCGCGCGGCGTCGCCGCCAAAGATACCCAAGAGATGGTCCTGCGCATTGCGCCGCCGCTGGTAATCGACGATACCGCCATCGACTATTTCTTGGAGCGCTTCCGCGACGCGATGGAATCCCTCTAGCGCTCCGAAGCGCGCGGCTTAATTACTTCCGACAGCCGGTCCGGCGCGCCTTCGATGCGCACGAGGTGCGGGTAACGGGGCCCGTCGTAGTACGGAATCGAAATCGTCCGGTAGACGTTGCCATGTTGCACGAGCAGTCCGACGGGAGAGTGCGTTTTCGCGGCGTCCGCAAGCGCGTCGAAAAAAATATCGCTCGAGTACGCCCGCCCATTCACCGCGACCAGCTTCGTATCGATACCGAGGCTGGCATTCCAAGCCGGCGACCCTTCCCGCACGTCGGTCACCGTTCCATCACGGACCGAAAAACCGACCGAATACCAAAAGTTGTCCTTGCGCACCCAATGCGAAGGCTGCTCGGTATAGACGAGTTTCCAGCCTTCAGCCGTAAACCCGTCGGGCGGATGGAGCGCGATTTCGTCCACCCACGTGTGGAAGAACCCGGACCAATCGAAGGGGACGACGGCGTTTAAGCCGGCGATCACGTCTTGGCGGTTGTATGTGACGACGATCGGTCCGGTATTTTCACCGCCGAAAAACGCACGCGCAAACGTGTCGAGCGACTTTCGGTTGCCGCTTGTCTCGCGAATCACGCTATCGGCCTTGAGCCACATCAACTCCGCTTCGGAATAAAAGTCCTCGCCGCGCCGTTCGGCTCCGTAACCCCGCGGTGCGGAATAGATGAACGGACCGGAAACCGCCGTGTCACCGAGCGAGCGCCAGCGGCGCCCAGGCTGATTGTCGTAGTACGCGTACACCGCGGCGATGTGATCGGGATACGTTTCCGATTTTCGAATGGCGTCGCGCCACGACATGACGTTGCCGTAGTACTGCGTCATGCCTTCGTAGACCCACAGCAGCGAATCGTCGTACGCAATCTGAAGGTTCGGTGGATAGAGGGCGTCCGGCATTCGGTACTTTCCGTCCCACGAATGATTGAACTCGTGCGAGAGTAAGTCTGCCCCGCGATCGAGCGATTCCAAGTTCGTGAGGTAGTCGCCGCCTGCGCCGTCATCGCTCGACTCGTGGTGCTCGATGCCTTCTCCCGGCATTGCGTCCGAGAGCGTAAGCAAGAAGTTGTAGTCGCGCCAGTGCCGGGCGCCGTACATCGCCAGCATCTCGCGCACGAGTTTTCCGTATCGATCGATCGTCGTGGGACTCGCAGCCAGCTCCGCGGAGGTGTCCGCGACGGCGTTGAGATAGGCTTGCGCGCCATCACCCTGCCACAGAAGCCAGCGTTTGAAGTTCACGCCGGCATCGAGCGGCGAATCGATCAAATGCTCGAGCGAAACGTCGTCGAACGCCACGACGTTACCGTTGCGGCGGCCGCCGGTCAACGCGGTGGCAAACTGCCAGTCGCCTCCCGGCAGCACGATCGAAGGCTTGAACTTCGTGCTCTGAATCGTACCGGTCGACGGATACAACAGGTTTTGATCCCAGGTTATTACCAACATGTTCGGCGTCGCCAAGCGCGACGACGAATAGCGACCGAACGTCGCCCCGAGATACGTCGCCGCAACGTCGATCGACGTGACGCCAGGCGGCACGTCGACGTCAAACGCGAACAGATCGCGCGGCTCCCGCTGCCACGCCAACGCCGCGCCGCCGGCCGTGATCGTCAGCCCGGCGAAGTTCGCAATAGGACCGACTGGCTGGTGTTGACCTGGAATCCACTCTGGATAGTACAGTACCAGCTTCCCCGGCTTTACTGGAATCGTCTCGCGCGTAAACACGACGTTCTGTGCCGGCGCTTTAGACGCGTCGAGCAGTAAGACGATCGGCTCGTCGGCGGCGCGCCCGCAGGCAGAATGCAGAACAAAAAAAATCGCGCCTGCAACGACGGCGAGCGCCCAGAATGAAAGCAGCCTTCGCATTTACTCGATCTTCAAAACGAATCCGGAGGCATCCTCGAATCCCAGCGCGCGATACAGCGGCTCGGCGGCATTCGACGCCTGCAATCGGATTTCGGTGCATCCGCGTTTCCGGCACCACGCGATGGTCGACGTAACCAGCCGTCGGGCTACACCCCCGCGGCGGTAGGCCGGAAGCACGTACACGCCAGCCAGCACCGCGCTGCGGCGGCGCTGCACGTCGCTCACGACGGACGAGCGCACGAACGCGGCCGCGGTCCCGATAAGCTCCGAGCCGAGGGTCGCGACCTGCCAGCCTTGCGAACCGTCCGCGATTCCGGTGGAAAAATGCTCGGTCAGGCGCTCCCGCCAGTCGGGAACGAGACCGCCGGGAGCCAGGTCGAGCTCCTCGAGCATCGCTCGCCACGCCTCGGCAAAGAAGGCTGCGTCGCCCAGTTCGCCCGGCCGGATCTCAGCAGGCATCCGGCGCTCCTGCGCGCCTCGGCGTTGACATTCCCCCCGCCGCACGTGATATGCTCGGCGAGCCGAAGTAGCGACCCCGAGCTGCGAAGCTTGGGCGCTCACCGGATGCCTGCGGGCGATCCGGTCTTCACTCGAGGGACCGTCGGCCGGTTCCGCGCAGTGGGGCTGCTCCGGCAGCGCCATTTTTGTTTTTTCTGGGGACCCGCGAAGCGGGGGCACGCAGCGGTAACGCGGAGTGCCTTACAAACCGGGGGCCCCCGAAAAACGAAGTTTTTTGGGGAGATATGCCATAGCACGACCGCTCCGCGTTAACGATCAAATCCGCATTCGCTCGGTCCGCGTGATCGACGAAAACGGCGAACAACTCGGGATTCTGCCGACTGAAGATGCGCTGGCACGAGCGCGCGCGGCTGGACTCGACCTGATCGAAGTCTCGCCGACGGCCCAGCCGCCGGTATGCAAGATCGCCGACTACGGCCGTTTGAAGTACGAGCAGTCGAAGAAAGACAAAGACGCTCGGAAGAAGCAACGCCACTTCGAACTGAAAGAGGTCAAGCTGCGTCCGAAGATCGAGACGCACGACTACGAGACGAAAGCGCGGATGGCCGAGCGGCTATTGCTCGACGGAAGCAAGATCAAAGTGACGATTATGTTCCGCGGACGCGAAATTACGTATACCTCGTTCGGACGTCGGTTGCTCGACCGGATGGCCGAAGACATGACGCCGTTGGCCACGATCGAACGCGAGCCTCGACTCGAAGGACGAAACATGTTCATGATTTTGGCGCCCCGCGCGACGCCAACCGGCCCGCCGAAATTTACCCACAAATTGGAGGAACCCACCAGTGCCTAAAATTCGAACTCACCGAGGAACTGCTAAACGGGTCAAAGTGACCGCGACGGGCAAGGTGTTGCATCGCCACCAATTCAGTGGCTGCGGCCATATCTTGAGCAAGAAGACGCGCAAGCGCAAACGCAATTTCCGCAAGGATCAGCCGGTCTTCAAAGGCGATCTCAAGCGCCTGGCGCCCACGATCCCGTACCTAGTCTAAGGAGAAACCATGGCACGTATCAAACGCGGGGTCCACGGCCTCAAGCATCGCCGCAAGGTGATGAAGCTCGTCAAAGGTTTTCGCGCCGCCCGGCGACGGAACTATCGCGTCGCAAACGAAGCGCTCCTCAAATCGCTGGCTTATGCTTTCCGCGACCGTCGCGTGCGCAAGCGCGACTTCCGTTCGCTGTGGATCAGCCGCATCAACGCGGCCGTTCGCCGCGAAGGCCTTTCGTATTCGGTTTTCATGAACGGCTTGAAGAAATCGGGCGTGAGCCTCAACCGAAAGGCGCTCGCCGAGCTCGCGATCTCGGATCGAGCGGCATTCGGCACGTTGATGTCCTTGGCCAAGCGCGCCGTCGGCAAGTAGTGAGGTAGCCGAATCCTCTGCCTCATCGGGACAGGTTGATCCGAGAGGGGTGCCCCGGTCGTTCTCTTCCTGAGATGACTGCGTTGGCGTGGCATGGCGCGCACGCGTTTCCAGGCGACAGCCGTCCGGCGCGTCGAAGGCTCGATACGATGCTCGATTCGGGCGACGACGAAACGTTGGCGGCGGGCTTTGCCGCACACGAGCGCTGGGCGTTCGACGAGGCGTACCGCCGGTATGCGCCGCTGCTTTATTCGGCAGCGTACAACGTGCTGGGGAACGGCGAGGACGCCGCCGATTGCGTTCACGACGCGCTGGCGCGCGTTTGGCGCTCGCCCAACGCCTATCATCGGGAGCGCGGACTCGTCCGCAGCTTTCTCGTCGTTTGCGTGCGCAACGAGGCGATTTCTCGCCGTCGATCGCAAGCGCGGCGACTGCATTTGGCGGAGCGGTTGGCCGCCGAGCCCCAGGAGCATGACGAGTTGCTCGCCGGTGACCCTATCGAACGCGACCGGCTGCGTGCGGCCCTCGCCGGCCTGCCGCCCCAGCAGCGCGTACCACTCGAGCTGGCCTATTACGAAGGGAAGACGCACGCGGAGATCTCGGCCGAACTGCAAGAGCCGCTAGGAACCGTGAAGAGCCGCATCGCCGGCGGGCTACGCAAGCTCGCCACAGCCTTGGAGCCGTCGCACACGTGAACGTCCGCGACCACGTCGGTGAAAATGCCGCGCTGTACGCGCTGGGGGCACTCGACGAATCCACCCGGAACGCCGTCGATTCGCACGCCGCCGCATGTGCGCCGTGCCGCCGGCTTCTTGGAGCCGCCGAAGAGGACGTCACTCGGATGGTTGCCGCGGAACCCAGCCGCGAGCCCCCGGCCGCCTTGCTGCGGCGCTTCCGCGCACCTTCGCCGCGAGTCCGCACCGGCTGGCCCGCGTGGGGAGCTTTGGCAGCGACGTTGCTGCTGGCGTTACTTCCATCGGCATACTTCTGGACGCAGAACCAGGCGATGCGCGACGCCATCACCGCCAACGCCGACGTTATGAGCCGTTTGGCCGGAACGTCGGTGCGCAGCGCGACGTTCACGGCCATGACGGGCGGGGCGAGTGGTCGCGTTATGTACGCACCGAACGGCTCCTGGTACGTAATTCTCGTGCACGGCGCATCCAGCGCCCTCGACGTCGCCTGGATGCACGACGGCACGCGCACGATGCTCGGAACGATGAAGCCTCACGGCGACGTCGCGATGCTCTACCTGCCGAACAGCCATCGCATGAATCAGCTGGCGCTAGTCGACGGGCCTCGAGTGGTCGCCGAGGCCCAACTGGCCTATGAGTCAAAGTGACCCGCGTGAAGCGGCTATGGGTCTTTGCATTTCTGGCGCTCGTAGGAGGCGGCGGCTTGCCGCCGGGAAGAGCCGCCGGTGCCGAATCCGTCTTTACGCCGCGAATGGCTTCGACGATCGATCGACTCGCTCGCAACGAGGTTCACGAAGGTAGAGCGCCCGGCATAGCCGTCGGCGTCGTGGAGGACGGCCGAATCGTTTACGCGCGCGCCTTCGGAAGCGCCAATATCCAAAAAAACATCGCAGTGCAGCCCGACACCGAATTCTACGTGGGCGACCTCACCAGACAGTTTACCGCGGCCGCCGTCTTGATGCTGATGCAAGACGGAAAGCTCAAGCTCGAGGACCGGGTGACGAAATACGTTCCCGAGTTGTCCGCGGTCGCCGCCAACGTCACCATCGCCGAACTGTTGCAGCAGACGTCCGGCTTGCCGAACCCGAGAACCGCGAGCCCGCCGGCCGATCTCACGCGCTCGGTCAAAACCGCCGACCTCCTCGCCGCAATCAACGCGCAAAAACCCGTCGCGCCGCCGGCCGCGGTGTACTCCGACAATCCCGTCAACTACTTGATCGCCGGCATCGTGGTCGAACGCGCCGGCGGCGAACCACTCTCGGACTTCCTCCAGCAGCGCATCTTCTTCCCGCTCGTGATGACGCGCACGTTTCTCGCCGGCGACACCGGAATATCGCCGTCGCGCGCCGTCGGTTACACGCACGGCGCCGGCCCGCGGGGATTCGTCGTCGCGCGCAACTGGGATCCGGCGTGGCTCGGCGGCGACCGTGGTTTGGTCACGACGGTCTACGACTTGGCGAAGTGGGACATCGAGATGCCGATTCTTCTGAGGGTCGATGCCGAACGCGCAATGTTCGAGCCGAGCGGATCGAACGGACCAACCAAGTACGGATTGGGCTGGGTGATCGATCAACGCGGAGGTAAGCGCTTCGCGTGGTACGCGGGTCAGATCGCCGGCTATCAGGCGGTCAACGCCCTGCTTCCCGACAATCACCTCGCGGTGATCGTGTTCGTGAACGCCGACTCGATGCACGGCGGAAGGACTGCTTCTCCGGCGTCGATGGCGGCCCGGATTCTCGACATCGTCGCACCGCCCTCGACGGCGCATCTCGATAACGCGATCGTTACCCGGGCCGAAGAATGGCTGCAGCGTCTCGCCGATAAGCACATCGACCGCACGCAACTCACGCCGCAGTTCAGCACGTATCTCACCGACGACCTCGTCTCGCGCTCGGACTTTGCGGCGCTCGGAAAACTTCAAGCAATCGAGCCGATATCCAGCTCGACCGAAACCAACGGCAACACGCTCTACGAATTTTTGGTCCGCTACCCGCACGCGCGGTATCACTACAAGTTCGCTCTCACGCGCGACGGCAAAATCGACGAACTCGTCCTCGCCGACTAAACCGGAGCCTTATTAGGGCAGTTGGTTTATTCCAGATCGAGGAGCCGCAGGTCGAAGTTTAGTACGCTAAAATGAGACCTGAGGCGACGATGATATGGGATAAACGAACCGCCCTAATCGTCGCCTTCGGTGAGACGGCGGCCAGCAGCTTCCACAACTTTGCCGAGCATGGTTACCGCTTCAGCCCGCGTTGCATTGCTGAACATGTATCGCAACCGCTCGTCGGCGTCTTCCACGATGAGCACCGCGCGACGTCCCGCTCGAACGGAGTCGATCAACGAGTTTAAATATGCTTCGTCTTCTGGTGCCAGCAGCGAACTTGCGCCATCCTCACGAGGATCGAGCAATCGTTTGAGCACGGCATCGATGTCGCTCGGTATTTCCACGACTCCCTCCATGGCCGAAGCCCCGCGTCCGTAGCATGAGACGCGGGTCGATGACGAACGTTAGCTATTTATCGGCGAAATCCGCCTCCAATTTCGTCCCGATGAGCCTGGGCCCAGAGAAGGCCTAACACGGTTTTACAGTCGGCAATCGAGCCGCCGGCAATCAGGCGCCAAGCAGCATCGAATTCGAAGATGCCGACCTCGATGACTTCGTCATCGTCGAGTGCTTGTTCGCCCGCTTGAAGATCGTCGGCGTGGAAGAAATGCAAGACCTCGTCGCAGAAACCGGGGGTCGAGTAAAGCGACGCAAGCGGGCGCATTCTTCCCGCGTGATATCCCGTTTCCTCACGCAGTTCGCGAGCCGCTCCGGCGATCGGCTCTTCGCCGGCTTCGGACATCCCCGCGGGAAGCTCCCAGAGGGTCGCCCCGGCGGCGTGGCGATACTGGCGCACCAGGACGACCTCACCCGGATTCGGCGTCGCCAGAATCGTAAACGACGGTCCGTGTTCGACGACGTCGAGGCGGTGTTTCGAGCCGTCGCTGTAGCGAAGCTCGTCGATTCGAACGTTGAAGACCAGGCCGGTGAAAACGCGGTTGGAAGAAAGCAACTGCGGCACATCGTTCATCGAAATCATCGTGTCCTGTCGCGTGAGTAAGCGGACTCGAAGGTTTGGCGGAACCGCCGGTTCGCGCCTCGTATGAGCCCTCGATGAACCGGTCACGCTCGTCTGTCGCCGCTGAAGTCGCTTGGCTCGCCTACTTTATCGCGGTCTTCGTCGTCGCCGTGTATCTGCTGGTCGGACTGCTCGTGCCGCATCACTTCAACGACAAGATCGCCATCGTGCTGGCCGCCATCTTCGCGGGGCTCGTCATGATCGCGACTCGCGCCTGGGTGACGGCGCGTACGAGAGCGCGGTAACGCTTGGCGACTCGTCTCGGCCGCCACTCCGAGCGATTGAGCCGCATTCGCGCGTTAAGGACCGTCAAGGGGCGGCGCGAGCAGCATCGATTCGCCTTCGAAGGCGCCATCCTGCTCGACGAGGCGCTGCGCAGCGGCACTGAAGTCGAGGAGCTGTACGTGACGCAGACCGCCTACGATAGTTCGGCGGTGGTGCGCGATCTCGACGGCGCCGGGACGCCCACGTTCGTCGTGGACGACCGCATCGCTGCCGGGCTCTCCGACGTCGAAACGCCGAGCGGCCTTCTCGCCGTCGCCCCAGCGCGATTTCGCGCCCTCGACGACCTGTTCGTTCGCGACGGAGTCGTGCTGGTGCTCGCCGACCTCAACGATCCCGGAAATGCCGGGACGCTGGTTCGTTCGGCCGACGCCTTTGGCGCTCTGGGCGTCGTGTTCGGCCGAACCGGGGTGGACCCGTATCACCCAAAGGTCGTCCGCTCCGCCATGGGCGCGCTGTTTCGGCTCGCCCTCGCGCTAGGCGACGCGGGCGACTTGGCGCCGGCCGCGCGCGCCGGGGGGTTCGACGTGGCCGGCTTAGCGACGGATGCCGCACCCCTCGAAGGCGCCTCCTGGCCCGCGCGCAGCGTGCTGGTGGTCGGTCACGAGCGCCACGGCCTAGGCAGCTGGGCCACCATCTGCGACCGGCTCCTGTCGATTCGGATGACCGGCCCGAGCGAGAGCTTGAACGCGGCGGTCGCCGGGTCGATCGGCCTCTACGAGGCGATCCGGAATCGCCGCTGAGGGCGGCTTAAGGCGGCTTGTCAAGAGAGTGTCTGGGAGCCAAAAAGTCAAGACTACCCGCCGTAAAAGTCGCATGCTATACTCACGGCATTCCTTAAGACCCGGCCGCCCCGGAGCCGACGGCTAGAAGGAGACCGAGCGCAACATGACCGCCACTTTCTTCTGGAAGCTCTTCGCCCAAACTGGTTCGATCGACGCCTATTTGGCTTACCGTCATCTCCATCCGGCAACCAGCGCGACCTGAAGCATCGCTCGGGAGAGCCGCGCCCCGACGCGCGGCGCCCGGAGAAGTCCGAGCCAATTTCCGAGACGCCCGGTATAGTATCAACACCGGGCGTTTTTCAATTGTGTAGATAGGGACCCACTTTGACGGTCAGGTTGGGCATGGGAGCATCGTGAGTGAATTGGCTTCGACGCTCGAAGATCTTCGGCAGCGCTTTCGAACGGCACTCGACGCCGCTCCGGACGACCGCGCGCTCGAGGCGGCGCGCATCGCATTTCTCGGAAGAAACGGCGAGGTAACGCATTTGCGCCGGGCGATCGGCACGCTGCCGGCCGCCGAGCGCCCAACTGCAGGCAAGCTCATCAACGAAGCCGTCGAGTCGATGGAGACGATGCTCGCCGACGCGCAGGCGCGCTTCGAATCGCGCGACGTCGAACGCGAGCTCGCGCGATCGGTCGACGTAACGTTTCCCGCGATCGCGCCGCTCACCGGATCGATCAATCCGGTGCGAAAAATCGTCGAAGATGCCTGCGCGTACTTTCGCCGTCACGGATTTGCGGTGGTCATCGGTCCGGAGATCGAGCCGGACTATTACAACTTCGACGCGCTCAATATTCCGGCAGACCATCCGGCCCGCGAAGGCTTCGACTCGTTCTGGCTAACCGGCACGCTGTTGCTGCGACCCCACACGTCGCCGATGCAGATTCGCACGATGCAAAAGTACCGCCCGCCGATCGCCATCGTCGCACCGGGAAAATGCTACCGCCGCGACGCCGTCGACGCCCGGCACCTCTTCCAGTTTCATCAGATCGAGGGATTATTGGTCGCCGAGGGCATTCATTTCGGTCATTTGAAGGGCATGCTCACCGGCATGTGCCGCGAGCTCTTCGGCCCATCGCAACGCGTTCGCTTTCGGCCGTCCTTCTTTCCGTTTACCGAACCGAGCGCCGAAGTCGATACGACGTGCCCGAAGTGCAAGGGAAACGGCGACCGTTGCGGGATGTGCGGCGGGTCTGGATGGATCGAGCTTGGCGGCGCCGGAATGGTACATCCCAACGTCCTGCGCGAAATGAACTACGATCCGGACGTCTATTCCGGTTGGGCGTTCGGCTTCGGCGCGGAGCGGCTCGGGCTTTCTCGCTACGACGTGGACGACGTCCGGCGCTTCATCAATAGCGATCTCGACTTTCTCGAGCAGCTTCAATCGTGAGGATCCCGATATCGTGGCTGCGCGAGTTCGTCGACTTGCCCGAGGATGCTCAGACGATCGCCGACCGCTTAGCGATGCTTGGATTTCCGGTTGACGACGTCGAGAAGCGGCCGCCCATTTCGGGCGTCGTCATCGGCAAAATTCTCAATCTCGAGAAGCACCCGAATGCCGACCGTCTGTCGGTCGCGCAGGTCGACGTCGGCGCCGATCGACCGTTGACGGTAGCGACGGCGGCCACCAACGTCGCGACCGGCCAAACGATTGCGGTCGCAACGATCGGGGCGCGTCTACCACAGCTCACCATCGAGCCGCGCAAAATGCGCGGAATCGCCTCGGAAGGCATGATGATCTCGGCCGACGAGCTGGCGTTACCGGCGGAGTGGTTCGAGGACGGGATCATGCAAATGGATGCGAACCACGCACCGCCGGGGACGAACGCCGTCGCACTCCTCGGTCTCGATACCGAGGTGCTCGACGTCGAGATCACGTCGAATCGCGTCGACGCGATGTCCGTCGTTGGCCTTGCCCGCGAACTCGCCGCGTCGTACGGCCGGCCGCTGCGGCTGCCGTCGTTCGACAATCCAGGCACAGGGCTCGAACCACCCGGCAAGGCGCCCCGCGTCTCGATCGAATCCCCCGATTGCTATCGGTTCGTCGCGCAACGCTTCGACGGCATCGCCGTCGGACCGGCGCCGGCATGGATGCGCGTTCGCCTCGCCTTGGCCGGCCAGCGCCCGATCAATAACCTCGTCGACGCGTCGAACTACGTCATGATCGAAACGGGCCAGCCGCTGCACTTTTACGACGCGGACGCCGTGAGTGACTCGACCTTGATCGTGCGCGACGGCCGCGAGGGAGAGAAAATCGTCACGCTCGACGGCGCCGAGCGAACGATCTCACCGCAGGCGTTGGTGATCGCCGATTCGCGCGAAGCCCTCGGCCTTGCCGGACTGATGGGCGGCAAGAATAGCGAAGTCCACGACACGACGACCGCGATCGTCCTCGAGGCGGCGAACTTCAACGGCGGGCGCATCCGGCGAACGAGCCAGGCGCTCGGTCTGCGCAGCGAGGCGGCCGCGCGGCACGAAAAGACGCTTGCACCGGCGCTCGCCGACGCAGGTGCAGCGCGAGCCGCGCAACTGCTTTCCGAATTTGGAGCGACGCCGTATCGGCCGCACGTCTTCGGCGCCGAGCTCGCCGCGGCCGCGCCGATTTCCCTGCGCGCTGCCGAAGTCGCGCGCTTGTTGGGTCTCTCGCTGCCGGCGCAACGCGTCGCCCGCCATCTGCGCGCGCTAGGGTTTGAGGTAACTCCGAGCGGCGACGCGGCGTTTTCGGTCGTACCTCCGTCCTGGCGGCGCGACGTTGTCAACGCCGCCGACCTCGTCGAAGAGATCGCGCGCATGGAAGGTTACGACAACATCGAGGCCGTCGTTCCGGCGGTGCCGTCGCATCAGATTTCGAGCGCCGCGTTCGACCAGGAATCGGCCGTCGCGCGTGCGTTGGCGACGCT
Organism: Vulcanimicrobiota bacterium; assembly: GCA_963786105.1. Classification (GTDB taxonomy): domain Bacteria; phylum Vulcanimicrobiota; class Vulcanimicrobiia; order Vulcanimicrobiales; family Vulcanimicrobiaceae; genus Tumulicola. Next base: position 180,144 of record CAWAXX010000012.1, on the reverse strand, counting down.
GGGATATCGTGAAATCGTTACGCATTCGCTCCACGGTCGCGATCCGCTCGATCGCGAACGGCGCGCGGGGATCCCGCCCGCCGGCACTCCAGCCGAAGTGCTCAACCCGCTTTCGGAAGAACAGCGCTATCTGCGCTCGTCGCTCGTCCCGGGACTCCTCGGATATTTTGCCGTGGTCGACGCACCGGTGCGCGCCTTTGAAATCGGACACGTCTTCTCTCAGCGCGACGGGCGTATCGACGAACGTCCGGTAGTGACCTTTGGATTTGCCGCCGCGCCGGTCGACGATCCGCCCTGGAACGATACGCATTTCTTGCGATTGAAAGGCGACTGCGAAGCGATGCTGGCGATGGTGACCGGGCGCCGCGCCGACGCGCGCGCGAGCTCGGCTCGCGGTCTTCATCCCGGCAAAACGGCCGCATTAACGATCGACGAACGGACGGTCGCCGAACTCGGGCAACTCGACCCGCGGCTTGGAAAGGCGTTCGACGCGCGCTTGCCCGCGTATCTGTGCAGCGTCGAACTCGACCATTTGCCGGAGTACGCGTTGCCGCACTACCGGCCGCCGTCGAGATATCCGGGAACGTCGCGCGACTTGGCACTAACCGTCGCTCTCGACGTCGGCGCCGGCGACGTGGAACGAACCATCGCGCGCGCTTTAGGCGCGACCTGCACCGGCGTTCGCGTTTTCGACGAATACCGCGGCGAGCAGGTTGGCGAAGGCCGCAAGAGCTTGGCCGTACGCATCGCGCTGCAGCGCTTCGATGCCACCATCACCGATGAAGAAGCCGACGAAGCGATCGCCCGCGCCCTCGGCGCGTTGCAAGGCGAGCTGGGCGCGATCATCCGAACGTGATCGGCGGCTTCGCCTGGCCGGATATCGTCGTCGTTTTGGTGATCGCCGCCGCGACCTTCAAGGGCTTTTCACGCGGATTTGTGTCCGAGCTTGGTGGCGTTGTCGCGATTGCGGCGGCGCTGATCGCGCCGTGGTTTTACAACGGCAGCGCCGACGCCCAAATCGAGGCTTACACGAAACTCGGCTCCGGTCCGGCGCACGTGGCGGGCATGGTGCTGACCGGAATCTTCGCGTACGTCGTCGTTCTCGTTGCGGCGTCGATTCTCAAACGCCTCGCCAGGTTGCCGATCCTCGGCACGGGGAATGCCATTGCGGGCGCACTCGTGGGATTTGCCAAAGGGGCAATCCTCGTATGGCTCATCCTCTTCGTCGCACTCTTCTTTCCGCTGACGCCGCCGATTCGGTCAAGCCTGAAAGCCTCGCGTCTCGTACCGTCGTTCACGATGTTCGACGGTGCCGTCGACACCGCGATCGAAAACACGATACCGGAGTTCGCCCGCCCCTTAGTGGTCCCGCTGTTCGAGCACCACTCTTTGTAAAGGCGAATCCGCGCTTCGCGCTCCTCGCCCCCCGTCGGTAAAACCGACGGGGCCCCCGGCCTTCGGCCCCATTGCAAGAAGCGCGATACGATGCTCCTACTTAATAAAATCGGCGGGCGTTTTCGTTCCACCATCGCCAGTCGTGGCCGAAGACTCCCGGCCAAATTTCGCAATAGTTGGGGATGCCGCGACCGGATAGGAGCGCCGAGAATTGGCGGTTGTCGTCGACCAGCGAATCGTATTCGCCGGTCGCGATCGTCCACTGCACTTGGCAAAGCCGGGAAACCCACTCGGCGTCCATGTTCGGAACGTACGCGGTCGGGCAGTTGAAATAGCACGTGTCGTCCCAGTATCCGTCGAGGAACTGGTGGACGTCGTAAATGCCCGAGAAGCAGACGGCCTTGGTGACGATGCCCGGGTAGCGGGCGGCAAAATTCGCGGCATGATAGCCGCCGAAGCTGCACCCGAAAACGCCGAGATCGTTGCGGCCGGTGGCCGCTTGAACGTGCGGAACCATTTCCTCGCGCAAATAGCGGTCGTATTGAGCGTGGCGCTGCGCGCGGAGCGCGGGCGGTACCTGCTCGTTGTACCAGCTTTCGGCATCCACGGAATCGACGCAAAAGAGCTGGATAAAGCCTTCTTCGACCTTATCGGCGAGCCACCCCACGGTGTTCATGTCTTCGTACTGGTGGAAGCTGCCCATCGATGTCGGAAACATGATGACCCCAAAGCCTCGGTCGCCGAATCGGAGAAACTCCATGGGACGCCCGAGCGCAGGGCTCACCCACGATTCGTGTTGACGGACCATCAGGGCGCGGTACGCCGCACCCCTGCGAGGGACCTACGCGCAGCCCTCTTGAATCACAGACGCCCGGCGAGCCGGAACAACGGAGGGAACCGCAATGACGAACGAGTCCAAGAACGTCGGCGTTCTGTTTGGAATGGAGGATACGTTTCCGTGGGCGCTGATGAACGCGGTGACGTCGCTTTCGGGCGGCGAGTTCGTGGGATGTCCGGTCGACGTTTCCTATTTGCGCGACGGGCAGACCTTCGACTATGCGGCCATTCTCGATCGCATCAGCCACGACGTTCAATTCTATCGCGTGTACCTGAAGTGTGCCGCCGCTCGCGGCACCGTCGTCATCAATAACCCTTTTTGGTCCTGCGCCGACGACAAGTTTTTCAACAACCTCGTCGCCGAATCGCTGGGGGTCGCCGTCCCTAAGACCGTCTTGCTTCCGCCGAAAGAACGCCCGCGCGGAACTCAAGCGCAGTCGTTTCGAAACATGCGGTTCGTCGAGTGGGACGAAGTTTTCGCCTATCTCGGCTTTCCGATCTTCATGAAACCCGCCGACGGGGGCGGATGGCGCGACGTGCATAAGTGCGACTCGCCCGAGGCCTTCTTCGCCGCCTACGACGCGTCGCGCGATCTTTGCATGATGGCCCAAGAGGCGATCGCTTTCACGCAGTACTTCCGGCTTTACGTCTTGGGACGCTCGAACGTCCTGGTCATGCCGTACGATCCGGGGGCGCCGATGCACGAGCGGTACGTGCGCAACGCGCCCTCGATCGACCCGCAGCTCGACGCGCGGTTGCGGCGCGACGGCGTGGCGCTGTGCGAAGCGCTGGGGTACGATATGAACACGGTCGAGTTCGCCGTTCGCGACGGCGTGCCGTATGCCATCGATTTCATGAACCCGGCTCCCGACGCCGACCGTCATTCCGTCGGCGACGAAAACTTCGAATGGGTCGTCAAGACGATGGCTGCGGTGCTCATCGACCGGGTGCGCAAACCGCGGCCGTTCGAAACCACCGGGCGGTGGCCGGCCGCCTTTCTGGATCGCTCGCCGGCGACCGCGGCGCGATGATGCAGGGCTCCGCGGTCCCGTCGTTCACGCTGGGCATCGAAGAAGAGTTTCAGGTCGTCGACCCGGAAACGCGCGAGCTTCGCTCGCACTTGCAAGAGGAGATGTTTGCGCAGGGCGAACTGCGCCTGCACGATCAAATCAAGCGCGAAATGCATCAGCCCGTCATCGAAGTCGGCACGAACATCTGCAAAAACGTCCAAGAGGCGCGCGCGGAAGTAACCAAGTTGCGCGCCGAAATCATCGGTCTCGTGCGCAAAAACGGGCTGCGCGTCGCGGCCGCCGGGACGCACCCGTTTACGCACTGGTCGAGCGTTCCGATCACCGACAACGAGCGCTACGCGCGACTGATTTACGATCTCCAAATGGTAGCGCGCGCCAATCTGATCTTCGGCCTGCACGTGCACGTCGCGGTCGAAGATCCGGATACGCGCATACACGTGATGAATGCCGGGCGTTACTTCCTTCCGCATATTTTTGCGCTCTCGGTCAACTCGCCGTTTTGGTGCGGGACGAACACCGGCTGGAAGAGTTACCGCGCGAAGGTGTTCGAGCGCTTTCCGAGGACGGGCATCCCCGACTACTTCGGGTCCGGCGCGGAGTTCGACGACTTCGTGCGGACCCTGGTCGTGAGCGGCTGCATCGACGACGGCAAGAAAATCTGGTGGGACGTCCGGCCGCATCCCTATTTCCCGACGCTCGAGTACCGGATTTGCGACGTGCCTATGCGGATCGACGAAACCATCTGTTTGGCGGCGCTCTTTCAAGCGGTCACCTACAAGTTGTGGCAGCTGTACAGCCGCAATCAGGGTTGGCGCCTCTACCGGCGTTCGCTGATTGCCGAGAATAAGCAGCGCGCAGCGCGCTGGGGCATCGATGGGAAATTGATCGACTTGGGAAAGCGGATCGAACTGCCGACCGAGTCGCTACTCACCGAACTGCTCGAGTTCATCGACGACGTGCTCGACGACCTCGGCTCGCGCCACGAGGTGGACTACGTGCACGAGATCCTGCGGCGGCGAACCGGCGCAGACCGGCAACTGAAGGTGTTCGAAGAAACCGGCAGCCTGACGGCGGTCGTCGACTACATCGTCGCCGAAACCGAACACGGCATCGCATCGTGAAACGGCCGCGCTTCGAATTCGTTCGGCCCACGACGCGCGCCGAGATTCCGCAACCCGACGCGGCCTTCATCGACGTGCACCTGTTGGACATGAATCACGCGTGGCACAACGCCGGACACGATTCGATCGTCGGCCTCGTCCGGCGCTTGGCCTCCGACGCCGACGCGAGTTTGGAACGGGCCGGTGCGACGATTCGCGTGATTTCGTACGACGTACGCCGCGGCTTTCTGCTCCCGCCGAAACCGTCCGGCCTCGCGATCTACGTCGGTACCGGCGGCCCGGGACATCTCGATCCGCGCATGAACCACCGCGACGACGTGGACGCCGGCGAAATCGCCGAATCGGCCGGCTGGGAAGCGCCGCTCTTCGAATTCTACGACGCCGTCAACCGCGACGAAGGCGCGATGCTGTACGGCGTTTGTCATACCTTCGGTCTGCTGTGCCGATGGTCGGGCGTCGCCGAGCCCGCGGTGCGCTCCGCCGAAAAAGGGGGTCCCAGCATCGGAATCGTCGAGAACGTCTTGTCGCCGGAGGCGTTGGCGCATCCGTGGTTCTCCCAGTTGGCAGCGCAGCTTCCCGACGGCCGGCATTTGCCGGTCGTCGACTCGCGACACTACGACCTGATTCCGACCGGGTTATTTCCGCCCGGAATTACCCCTATCGCGTACGAGTCGCCCGGTCGAGGCGATCCGGCGGGCGCAGCATTGACGATGTGCGAGTTCGCTCGCAAGCCCAACGGCGTTCCACGCATTTTCGCTTCGAACCACCACCCGGAAATTCCGGACGCACTAGAGCTGGCGGCGCTACTCGAACGCAAACTTGCCGGCGGCGAAGTCACTCGCGATTGGTACGAAAGCCGCGCGTCGCTTGTCGACACGCTGCATCGGCAAAACCATAACGAAACCGGCCGGCTTCTGTCGGCCGGATATTCTTTCGGATTTCTCCTGCGCGAGGGCCTTCGCGACGCAATCGATGCCACTCGCACCGACAAAGCACGCCGTGGACCCTCGATTTCGACGACTCTATAACGCCGGCTACTCCGAGGCGCTGTACCACCGCTTCCTGGCCGACTTTTCTCGCCGATGCGGCGCTCCGGTCGACATGCAGATCGCGCAAACGCCGGTCTTTCTGCCGGCGCAATTACGCGTGCGCGCCGAAACCGCGGGTCGGGAAATCCTAGAGCAGCTCTGCGATCCGGTCCGCATCGAGCGCATGAAGGCGGCCGTTCCGCCGCGCTGGGACGTGCCGGGCAACGCCGGCTTGCCGACTTTTTGTGCGATCGATTTTGCGATGACGGTCGATGCGAGCGGAGAACTCGTCCCCAAGCTCATCGAGCTGCAAGGGTTTCCCACGCTCATCGCTTACCAAACCATGCAGCACGACGCCTGGGCCGAAGCCCTGCGAAGCATCGACGGGCTCGACGTAGACTGGCGATCGTGGTTTTCGGGACTGACGCGTTCGGATTTTCTCGAGTTGGCGCGACAGGTGATTTTAGGAAGCCACGCTCCCGAACACGTCATTCTGATGGATCTCCACCCGAGGGCGCAAAAGACATATCCCGATTTCACTGCTTCGCGCCGGCTCTTCGGCATCGAAGCCGTGTGTCCGACCGACTTGATTAAACGTGGGCGGCGCTTGTACCGCAAGCGCGAAGACGGCGCGGACGTGCGCGTCGAACGCATCTATAATCGCGTCATCGCCGACGAACTAGAACGCAACAACGTTTTGCTGCCGTTCGATTTTCGCGACGACCTCGACGTCGAGTGGACGCCGCACCCCAACTGGTTTTGGATGTGGTCGAAGTACTCGCTGCCGTTTCTCGACCACCCTGCGGTTCCAAAGGCTACGCTTCTTTCGGAAACCGTTGAGCTGCCGCCGAACCTCTCGGAGAACTGCGTTCTCAAGCCGCTCTTTTCGTTTGCCGGCGCCGGCGTCAACGTCGCCCCGACGGCAAGCGACGTTTCCGCGATTCCCTCCGACCGGCGCGGCGCGTGGTGCCTGCAAGAAAAGATCCAATACGGGCCGGTGCTCAAGGCGGCCGACGGCGGGCGAGTGAAAGTCGAGTTGCGGCTGATTTACTTGCGGCCCGACGATCGACCCACGTTCGTTTTGGCGCAAAACCTCTGCCGTCTGTCACGCGGCTCAATGATGGGCGTCGATCACAACAAGCAGCACACTTGGGTAGGCTCGTCCATCGGCATATGGCCCGCTCGCGACTTGTCATCCTGAGCGGAGCTCGCGTTAGCGAGCGTAGTCGAAGGAACGAGCGGTCGAGAGACGCTCGATGGCGGCCGCAGTACCTGCACCGGGGTTAGCGGCGACCTCCAAGTCGGCCAATGCCAACTCGACCGCGCCGATAGCGCCCAGCAGATCGCCCTCGCGCACGTCGCCCATCGTCCCGAAACGCACGATTTTACCGTTCAGCGTGCCTTGACCGTCGGCAAGCACGACGCCGTAGCGTTCGCGCAGATGTTTCAGGAACGTCGCTGCGGAGACTCCCTCCGGCGGAAACGCGGCGACGACCGTAACCGAGTGCGCATCCGGCTGGGAAAGTATCGTGAAACCTACCGCCTCTAAGCCCGCTCGCACGGCGCGCGCATACCGCTCGTGGCGTTCCCACGCGGCCGCCATTCCTTCGGCGTGGTATCTCATCAGCGCCACGTCGAGCGCGCACAGGATCGAGATCGGCGGCGTCCACGGCGTCTGCCCCGCGCGCTTAGACTCGCGCGCACGCCGGAGGTCGAAATAGAAGCGCGGGATGCGCGCCGTGTCCATCGCCGTCCACGCCCGCTCGCCGATCGCGATCATCGCGACACCGGGCGGCGCCGCAAAGGCCTTCTGCGAAGCCGCGACGACGACGTCGTATCCCCACTCGTCCATTTGAAACTCCGACGCGCCCAGGCCGCTGATCGAATCGACCAGCGTGAGCGCACCGTGACGGCCGACGATGGGGGCGATCGCACGCATGTCGTTCTGCACGCCGGTCGAGGTCTCGTTGTGCGTGAGCAAAATGCCCGCAATCCGGCGGTCGCGGTCGGCGTCCAGACGCGCGGCCAGCGCGCTCGGGTCGAGAGCCGCGCCCGCAGGCGTCTCGAGCGATTCCACGATGCAACCATAGGTTCGCGCGATCGTCGCAAAGCGTTCGCCGAAAGCGCCGACCGAGCACGAAAGCAGCACGTCGCCGGGTGAAAAACAGTTGACGAGAGCCGCCTCGAGGCCGCCCGTCCCCGACGAACCGCAGACGAGCACGTCGTGTCGCGTGCCGAAGACCGGCGCCATCGCGCTTTTGACGCGCTCGAGCAGCTCGCCGAACTCCGCGTCGCGATGATTGATCAATGGGCGCGCCATTGCCTCGAGCACGGGCTGCGCAACGGTCACTGGGCCGGGGAGGAGAAGCAGCGCCTTCTTCATGGAACTACCTTTTCTATGGACACCGCGCGCATCCGCCTCACCGATCTCAGCTCGTGCGCAGGTTGCGCCGCCAAGCTGGGAGCCGCCGAGCTCCGTGACGTTTTGAGCCTCGTCCGAACCGGCGCGGCGGACCCGCGCGTGCTCGTCGGGTACCGGACCGGCGACGACGCGGGCGTATTCCTGATAACCAACCAAATCGCGCTCGTCCAGACCGTCGATTTTTTTACGCCCATCGTCGACGACCCGTTCGACTTCGGGCGGATCGCCGCGACGAATGCCTTTTCGGACGTCTACGCCATGGGCGGTCGGCCGCTCACCGCGCTCAACATCGCCGCGTTCCCCGAAGACCTCGATCTGACGATTCTGTCGCGGATTCTCGACGGCGGCGCGGCGGTTGCGCACGACGCCGGCGTTGCCGTACTCGGCGGCCATACGATCAAGGACGCCGAACCGAAATACGGCATGGCGGTGACCGGCACGATCGATCCCGCGCGCGTCGTGACGAATGCAAAAGCGCGGCCCGGCGACGTACTGGTGCTGACAAAACCGCTAGGAACCGGCGTTCTGACGACGGCGCGAAAGCGCGGGATGATTTCCGATGCAGCCCTGGAAGAGGCCGTGCGCTGGATGACCGCGCTCAACGCCGGCGCGTCGCGCGCCATGCTGTCGTGCGGCGCGCATGCCGCGACCGATATCACCGGATTTGGCCTGCTCGGCCACGCCGGCGGAATGGCACGCGCGTCGGGCGTAGGCATCTCGATCGATGCAAACGCGGTACCGTTCATGTCGAGCGTGCGAGCGCTGATTCAAAATGGAGTCGTGCCGGGCGGGACGATTCATAACGCGCAGACGCATTCGGAGTTTACCAGCTTCGCGCCGAGTGTGGACGAGGCCGTTCGCATCGGTCTTTCCGACGCGCAGACGTCCGGCGGCCTTTTGATCGCAATCTCTCCCGCACGCGTCGAGCCGCTCTTGCGCGAACTGCGCGCAGCCGGGGCGCTCGCGTCGATCGTCGGCGACGTCCGCTCTGGGGCCGGTATCTCGGTAACGTAGCCCACCACCGACTCACGCCTCCTCGCCGGCGCATCCGAAGACCGACCCAACGCGCTGGTTCAAAAGGTTCGGTTGTGATCGCCGAGAACACCTAGTCGCGCTAATATGGAGCCGTACCGATACGGTGCGAGAAAGCGAATGGTAAACGCATGCTCCCATTCTCCCCAGCACCTCTGCAGTTTCGGTTCGCCCATTTGGCTACGCCATGACCCGATATCAGTGGATCGGCGTGCTTTACGGAGCCGCCGTCCTTTGCGCCATCGGTGCGGCGGCGCTGCGCGGTGTCGGTGGTTGGCTCTGGCTGGGCAGTATTCTTGCAGCTGGTTTCGCAACCTATATCTGGATAGGCCAATCCATAATCGACTCGTTCAAGGGCGGCGTTGGGCTCAAACCGATAACGCCGGCGCCCGGAACGCCAAAACCGATAACGCCGGCTCCGGGAACGCCGAAACCGATAACGCCGGCTCCGGGAACGCCAAAACCGATAACGCCGGCACCAGGAACGCCAAAACCGATAACGCCGGCGCCGGGAACGCCAAAACCGATAACGCCGGCGCCGGGAACGCCGAAACCAATAACGCCGGCGCCGATAACGCGACCTCCCGGAATACCGGGAATCGGCGATGGGCCGGGACCGTTTTAGACGGCGAGGTTTCTCGCACTAAACGTTTAATTCGAAGCGTCCCGCGCATCGCCCGCACGCCGACGATAAATCACGCCGTCGGTAAATTTCGACAAATATGAATGCGCTCAATACGCTTGGTCCGATGGCGCCAAATATCCCTTTCTGGCTAAGGCTCTTGTGGTCTATCGTCTGCGTGGCAGGAGTGACTTTCACGCTTATTACGATCAGGGTTGTATGGATGTTTCTCCGGTCGTTGCACGGGACCCACGCAAACGTTCCGGCGGCGGCGATCGTCAGGAACGCGACGCGAAGGCGTCGAGCCGATCCCGTCGACGTCTCGATCGTGGTTCCCAGTTACAACGAAGGTGCTTGGCTACGGGAGACCGTCGCATCGATACTACGCTCGGCAACGAACCTCCGCTATGAAATTGTCGTTGTGGACGACGGCTGCACCGACGGCAGCCTGAAGGGCATCGCCTGTAACGATAAGACGTCCGTCATTCATACTGGCGGTCGACAACTTGGGCCAAACGTTGCGAAAAACACCGGAGCAAAGGCCGCGAGAGGGCGCTATCTATGCTTCGTCGACAGCCACGTGTTGGTTCACGACTATTGGCTCGACTATCTGCGCGAGACGTGCGACGGTTCCACCGACGGCGCCCTGGTGAGCGGGCTGTTATTCGATATCGATCACGACAAAGTTCCGGCGGACTATCAGGGTCATCAGTATGGATATATCGTTCAGAATTGTAATCTGCACACGGGCTGGCACGATTACGGTTACGCCTACTCGGACAAACCGTATTTGGAACCGCTTGCGCCGGGCGGTCTCATGTTCACTCGTAAGCGGCACTTTGCGTCTCTCGGAGGATTTGCTTCGGTCATAAAACACTGGGGAGTAGAAGACGTGCAGATCTCGTTGCAGAACTACTGCTTGGGTGGTGATAATATCGTGGACCCTCGAGTAATCGTTTACCATCGTTATAAGAAAGGCACGAATAACGACCGAGCATTTACCATAGACGCTCTGAACTACGCATTCAACCGCCTATGCGTGGCTTATGCATATTTCTCAGACGACTACTACGTAAAAGTACGAGAAGCGATCTTGAGTGAATCCGTTTCACCGACCGTCGTTTCTCAGGTTGAATGTCCGGAATACCGTCAGCGCGCCATGAAGTTGCGATTTCGGTTCGTCCGGAGTTTTGACGACTGGATCGCCCAGTTCTCGAACGAACTTGCCGGCTTCATTAAAGACGCCGCCGTCGACTCCAGTGCTTAGGCCCACATACGATCCCATAATCGTGGTTGGGCCAGGTCGTTGCGGCACGAGCTGCGTGGCCGGAGTGCTGCGCGAACTTGGGATTTTCATGGGCTCGCGATTCGTGCCGGCACACGGCACAAATCCCTACGGTCATTGGGAGGACTGCGATTTCGTCGAGGTCAACGAGGCGCTCGCTTTCGGCCGAATCGAGCGCGTCGATTGGATCGGGCGCGTATCGGCGCTTATAGACGAACGAAACGCGTTAGGGAAACCTTGGGGATGGAAGGACCCGAGGACTTGCGACTTGCTACCAGACTACTTGGAGTTCTTTAACGATCCGACGTTCGTTCGCTGCGTTCGAGACCCGGTCAAGATTGAGGAAAGCTTTATGCGCGCGTACGGAGATCGGTGGAGTTACACCGAGGCGCACGATCTCCGCGTTCGCCGCGAAGAAACGTTGGACCAATATCTGCCGTGGTATAGAACGATCGCATTGGATTTCGACGAAATTCGACGGAATCGAGGCAAATCCGTTAGGTCGCTTATAGCGTTTTGTGAAATCGGCTCGGTGCCCCCGTGGCGCCGTCACGCGGCAACGGAGTTCATTCGGTCCGCTTGAGGCAATCTGCTCGCCGTCGCGATCGGCGAAGCCGCCGCGGCGCGGGATTAACGGTCAGCTGGAATCGAGAAAGGAACGCGTAGCCGGCAGGAAAGTAAACGCGCTCCCGGTAGGCTCCCGCATGAAGGTCCCGCGCGGGCTGCCCTGCGCATTGACGGCAGCGCTCTTTGCTTTTGCCGGTTGTTCGAATGGCGCGGGAACGGCGTTATCGCCGGCCGAGGCGGGCGCGACCGTTGCGCGCGCCGACAACGGCCGCAAAATCGCGCGGATCGGACACATCGTGCTGATCGTCCAAGAGAACCGAAGCTTCGACAATCTGTTCGCGACGTTTCCCGGCGCCGACGGCACGACGCACGGTACGCTCCACAACGGTCAAGTCGTCCAGCTTCAGAAACGTCCTCTCGTCGCGCGCGATATCAATCACAACTACGACACGTACGTGACCGACTACGACGGCGGAAAAATGGACGGTTTCGACCTTTCCCATATCGACGGGAACAACCCAGCCGGCAAATATCCGTACCAGTACGTCGACCCGTCACAGATCCAACCGTATTGGACGTTAGCCCAGCAATACGTGCTCGCCGATCACGTGTTCCAAACGCAAGGCAGCGGGAGTTTTACGGCCCATCAGGACCTTATCGCCGGGGGTACGGGCATCGATGCGACCGACAGCCTGATCGACGACCCCTCAGGCTCGCCGTGGGGATGCGACGCGCCGCCGGGCACGAAGACATCGTTGATAACGACTTCGGGCCAGTATCGCTTCGACAAAGGACCGTTTCCGTGTTTGACCTATCCCAGGGGGACGCTGCGCGATCTCCTGGATGCTCGCGGCGTCTCGTGGAAATACTACGCACCGCCCTATAAGAACAGCACCATCGGCGTCCAGTGGAACGCTTTTGCCGCAATCGATGCGGTGAAAAACGGCTCCGAGTGGAGCACGAACATCTCGACTCCCGAAACCAACATCCTCAACGACGTTTCCTCGGGCAACCTTCCGATGGTGTCGTGGGTGATTCCGAGTTCACACGACTCGGATCATCCATGGTCGTCGCACGGCGTCGATGACGGGCCGTCGTGGGTGGCTCAAGTCGTCAACGCGATCGGCGAGAGCAAATACTGGAACTCGACGGTCATTATCATTCTCTGGGACGACTGGGGCGGCTTTTACGATCACGAACCGCCGGCATTTTTGGACGACGCCGGCGGATTGGGATTCCGCGTGCCGATGATCGTCGTGTCGCCGTACGTATCTGCCGGTTCGATCGCTCACACGCAGTACGAGTTCGGCAGCGTGCTCAAGTTCGTCGAACAGACGTTTAAGCTCGGCTCGCTCGGAACCACCGACGCGCGCGCTACGTCCATCGGCAATCTTTTCCATTTCGGCCAAACGCGGATTCCGTTCTCGCCGATTCCATCGAAGCGATCGCGCGCGTATTTCCTCCACCGAGCCCCGGATAACGGGCCGGTCGATACCGAATAAACGTCAGGAGAATTGTATGGGTTTGCGTTGGACCGTCCTCTTTTTAGCAATCGCGTTCGGCCTAGGAACGGCAGCAATGGCGTGCACCGGCATTCGACTGACGGCAAAAGACGGCACCGTCGTCGTTGCCAGGACGCTCGAATTCGGACTGGACCTTCAGTCACAGATCGTCGCGATTCCGCAAGGAACGACCCTTACGGGGACGCTACCGAACGACGCGAAAGGCATCACGTACACCGCTAAACACGGTTTCCTCGGCGCAAACGCGTTTGGTTTGCCGGTCATCGTCGATGGTCTTAACGACGCCGGGCTGTACGTTGGCGAGTTCTTCTTTCCCGGTTACGCAGGGTACGCCGACGTAACGCCGGCCAATGCGTCCCAAGCCATGGCCGGATACGAATACAGCGACTGGATCCTCGCGAACTTCACGAGCGTCACCGAGGTGAAAGCCGCCTTCGACCGCGTCACGCTCGCACCCACAGTTCTCCCTCAGATGGGGATTGCGGTGCCGGTGCACTTTCGCATCGTCGATCGTACCGGCGCCGCGGTCGTGGTCGAGCCGATCGACGGCAAGTTGCGGATCTACGACGACCCGTTGGGCGTTCTCACGAACTCACCGACGTTCGATTGGCACCTGACCAATCTCAGCAATTACGTAGGATTGACGCCGATGATCAGGTCTTCGGTGAACCTCAACGGCTACACGGTAGCAGGTTTCGGTCAAGGATCGGGGTTCTACGGCTTACCCGGCGATTTTACGCCGCCGTCACGCTTCGTGCGGGCAGTTGCCTATCAGCAATCCGCCGTGCAACCCAACACCGCCGGCGATGCGGTTGAGCAGGTCTTCCATATTCTCAACAACTTCGACATCCCGGTCGGCGCGGTGCGCGACACCGTGCAAGGCAAAGCGGTCGACGAATACACGTTATGGACGTCGGCAGAAGACTTGACGAACCTGCAGTTCTTCTATCGCACGTTCACCGATCAGACGTTGAGGAGTGTCGACCTTCGTAAGGTGCTGGCTGCCGCTGGAGGCAAGATTCAAGAACTGCCTATGGAGAGCAACCAGAAGACGCCGATCGTCCCAGTCGCCTCGCGCTGAGAGTCGGCGATCGGGAACGAGCCGAGCGGCAGCGCTACGTTCTGCGCAATCGTCGTCGAGCAGGAAATCTAGTCGAATACCCCACGATCCAGTAACCGTGCGAAAATTTGTCAGCTCTCCGCTCGTACCCGCAAGCGATGGATTCATCACGCCCGCGAGCGGGCGGGAGCCGCCGGTGCCTCAAGTTTTCATGTGGGGTAGCCGGACTCTCCTGATAACGGTGGTTCTACGGAGCTGGAGGTCCACCAAGGCCGACCGGGGCGACGTGTATCTCAAACGGCACTGGTACGAGCTCGGAACGGCCACCGGCGCAAAGCTCGAAGTCTACTACGATCGAGAATCACGGCACAAGACATCGCGGTGGTGGCTCTACACCATCGATGAGTGAGGTTTAGCAGCTACGGCCGCAGCGCCGAAATCGGGCGACAGGTCGCCGTCCGGCTAACCGCGAGACGCTTCAACCCGCGGCAGTTTTACACGGCCACGTAATCCCAGACGGCTCCGTGCAACGACGTCAAGACGAGCCGCCCATGAAGACCATTAACGTCCATCAGGAACTTGGAGTCACGGCTATCTTGCGATTGAGATCCTCGGGAGACTGCCAATCTTTTTGGGCTTCCTGCGAGCTAGGATACCAGTGGTGGAAAGATTCTTATTCGTAACAAGGGTAAGGCGGTGATCTTTTCCGCCACGGCACCGGGCACGTATTACGTAACGGCACAGGTTTACTACGGAAGCAACTATTACACCGGACAAAGCACGATAACCGTTAACCCCTAGATAGCGATCACGCGCAGAGCGCACTTGCATTACCTCACGCCCAGCCGGCGCGTTTGGGAGAGCTTCCTTCGCGATTCAGCGTTTGCGGACGGCGACGCGGCGTTTACGATCGTTTGTTGCGCGACGTTGCTGCTTGACGACGCCGTTGCGCCGCCGCAGGGGAACCACGTTGTTGGATTCGGCGGCTTCTCTGCCCATCGGTACGGGTGAGATGACCCGCTTGCCGAGGGCCTGATACAGCACGTCGGAAAGTTCTTCCACCGGCACGAACGTCATCGTGTCGCGCACTTCCTTGGGAATGTCGTCGAGGTCCATCTCGTTACGCTTGGGCAACAGGATCTTACTGATGCCGGCGCGCTTCGCACCGAGGACCTTTTCTTTCAGTCCGCCGATCGGCAAGACTTGTCCGGTCAGCGTAATCTCGCCGGTCATCGCAAGATTCGGATCGACCTTGAGGCCGGTGAGAATCGAAGCGATCGACGTTGCGAGCGCGATGCCGGCGGACGGGCCGTCCTTGGGCGTCGCGCCGGCGGGAACGTGAATGTGCAAGTCGTGCTTCGCGAAGTAATCCTCGGATAGACCGAGCTCGCTCGAGCGTGAGCGCAAGAACGACACGGCCGCCTGACCGCTCTCTTTCATGACGTCGCCAAGCTGGCCGGTCAGCACGAGCTTGCCGGAGCCCGGCATGGCCTGCGTTTCGATGAAGAGAATATCGCCGCCGACCGGCGTGTACGCAAGGCCGGTGGCCACGCCTACCGACGCGACCCGTTTGCGTACTTCGTTGAAGAAGCGCGGCTTGCTGAGATACTCGGCGAGGTTGTCCGGTTTGATCCGGGCCTTGTATCTCGCGTTTTCCGCGATTTTTCGCGCGATCTTCCGAAACACGGTGCCGATCTCGCGCTCGAGGTTGCGAACGCCGGCCTCACGCGTGTAGTCGTTGATGATCGCGCGCAGGGCCGTGTCGCTAATCTGCGCCTGCGTTTCCTTCAATCCGTTGGCTTGGCGCTGCTTCTTGAGGAGATACCGCTTGGCAATTTGAAGCTTCTCCATCTCGGTGTACCCGGGGAGCGCGATGATTTCCATGCGATCGCGCAGCGGCGGTGAGATGGTGTCGAGGCTATTGGCCGTGCAAATGAAGAGCACTTGCGACAAATCGAACGGCAGATCGAGGTAGTGGTCGCGGAAGTTGTTGTTCTGCTCGGGGTCGAGCACCTCGAGCAGCGCCGATTGCGGATCGCCGCGAAAATCGGCACCGACCTTGTCGATTTCGTCGATCATTAGCACCGGGTTTTTCTTACCGGCGTCGCGAATGGCACGCACGATCGTTCCGGGCATGGCGCCGATGTACGTGCGACGGTGGCCGCGTATCTCGGCCTCATCGCGCACGCCGCCGACCGACAGCCGCGCGAACTTGCGACCCATCGCGCGCGCAATCGACTGGCCGAGCGACGTCTTTCCGACTCCGGGCGGCCCGACGAAGCAGAGGATCGGTCCGGTAAGTTTCTTCTTGAGTTTGCCGACCGCCAAGTACTCGACGATGCGGTCCTTGATCTTCTCGAGGTCGTAATGATCCTCGTCCAAAATGACGCGTGCCGCCTTGATGTCGATGTGATCGGCGGTTTCGCTATTCCACGGCAACGTCACCAGCCAGTCGAGATAGGTGCGGATCACGCTGTATTCCGGGCTTGCCTGCGGCACTTTCGAAAGGCGGTCGAGCTCGCGATCGGCGGCCTTCTTTACGTCTTCGGGCATACCGGCGGCGTCGATCTTCTCGCGCATCTCGTTGATTTCGGCCAGCTGCGG
The DNA here is from genome assembly GCA_963786105.1 of Vulcanimicrobiota bacterium. Lineage (GTDB taxonomy): Bacteria > Vulcanimicrobiota > Vulcanimicrobiia > Vulcanimicrobiales > Vulcanimicrobiaceae > Tumulicola. The sequence continues at coordinate 163,617 of CAWAXX010000012.1, read as the reverse complement.
ATCGACTTCGCCGAGCTCTTCCTGAATCGCGCGCAGTTGCTGGCGCAGGTAGAACTCGCGCTGATTCTTTTCCATCTCACGCTGAATATCGCTCTGGATCTTGTGCCCGAGTTCGACGACTTCGAGTTCTTTGGTGAGCAGCATCGTGAGTTTGCGCATGCGCTTGGCGGTATCGCGCTCTTCAAGAAGCGCTTGACGATCGGCCGTTTCGAGGCGCATGGTCGAGGCGACGAAGTACGTCAGCACCGCGGGATCGGTGATGTTTTGGACCTCCATCTCCATCTCGCGCGGCGCCTGAGGCAAATACGAGAGCAGCTTCTGAAAGAGCCCCCCAAGATTGCGCTGCATGGCAACGAGTTGCTCGTCCTCGACGGTCACATCGGGCAACTCCGAGTACGCCGCCACCATGTACGGTGCGGTTTGCGTGAACTGCTCGATCTTAAAGACTTGCTGACCGGCGACGATGCACCGCAGCGTTCCGTCGGGCACTTTGAGCATCTTCTGAATGACGCCGATGGTGCCGACCCGTTGGATGTCGTCGGGCTCGGGGTTTTCGATTTCGCGATCTTTCAACACGGTCAGGCCGATTGGTTTGCCTTCGCGCAACGCCTCTTCGACCAGCTGGATGCCGGGTTTTTTTACGACCGCCAGCGGAATGACGGTGTGCGGAAACAATACCGCTTCCTGAAGCGGCAGAATGCCGATGAGGTTCGCGGGGACGATGGCCGGTTTTTTTTGCGGGGACATAACTATTTGGAGTGGGTCCTCTTCACGAGAATGTGGAGTTCGGTGCGCGAGGTAGGCCGGTAGGCGGTCGCAGCGGTCGGCAACGCGATGATCAGGAGACCGTCGGCATAGCTCGCGGCGACGTCGTCGTATTCCACCGCGACCGGCAGGTGAATGCGCTTGGCGAACTCGCCGTACGTAATTTCCTTTTGCACGAACGAACCGTTGCGTAAACGCACCGCTTCGAGCCGGCGGCCGCTGATATAGAGGTGCAGCTCGTCGACGCCGACCCTGAGGGTCTCTGGGTCGGCGCCGGCTACCTCCACAATGGCCACCACCCGGCCCGAGTCTTCGTCGACGAAGACGTCAGCGTTAGGCTCGAACGTGCCGAGTCTGGTCCGAAGTACGAAGTCCATTCTCTGCTTAGACTCCCAAACTTAGCACTCGGATGCGCCGGGTGCTAAGGTTCCAGTGCCCCTACATGCTCGGGTCGGGCAGCGGCCGGTTGGCAGGCCAAGCGACGCACGGCACGACCTGGATTCGCAGGGTCGAGAGCATGCCGGGCGCGATCTGGACCCTGAAGAACTGCTGGTACTTGGTCGCCACGCCGTGCTTCATCTCCGGGGGGAACTCCGAAATATTCTGGCCCGGCAGGTGGGTCATGCTCAACACCTGGTTAACCGACGAGGCTGCTGCCCCGGACATGTACGGGGGCGTGCGCTGTCCCAGCCACGTGGAGCCGTCGGCCAAGGTGTAGAGATAACCGATGACTTCGCCCGGCATCAGGGTCGCGGTTGACTCGACACGATCGATGCGGACGACCTGCATGTTGCGCTCGATCGGCGGCTGAAGCACGCGCGGGACCGGCCGCGGGGAATCCAGACACGGTCCGGTTTCCAGGGGTTGTTGCATCCCCGGAACAACCGGGGCCATGGACGTCGGGGGTGGCTGCGCTTGGGCGACCGTGAGCGCGGAAAGGACGATAGCTGCAAACATGGCCGGAAATATTCGCACCAAGCTGCCGCAACTCCGGGTTGCCGGCGGTTTTTTAGCAGCGGCGTTACTTGCAACGTACAAGCCGGCGACTGCGGCGAACGCGATTCTCCCCACCGGCACCTACGAGTACACCGTCATCGATAGCGGCCAAACCGCATCGAAGAGCCGCATCGTCGTCACGCGCGGCGCGGGTAAGATCGTCATCGACGAACACGCGGAGCCGATGGAGGCCACCGAGGTTACGCGACGGACGTACGATGCGACCACCCTCGCCGCGCTTTCATTCGCCGACGACATCGGGGGACGAGCCTTCACTACCGTCCGGATTACCGGCGACAAAGCCGTCATCGAGCAGAGCGAAAAGAAAACGACGTTGGTCGCGTCGCCCGGCGCGCCGTTTGCCGTGTTCGACGCGTACGCCGCAAGCTTTTTTCAACTTCCGACCATGCTCCGTGACGACACGACCGCTCGCTTAACGCTCGCCAATCTCTTTCTCCAGTACGACGCCGTGCCGTTGGCGGCGTCGGCCGCCACCGCGCCGAGGCCCTCCGGCGTTCCACCTCGCGACGATTCCATCGCGGTGACACTCGACGGGAAACTCGGAACGCTGTGGTACGATCCGCACAGCTACGTGCTCGACCGATTCGACTTGCCGTCGCGACACCTTTCGTTCGTCCTCAAATCGTACGTCGACGTCGTCGAGTCGCTCCCCTAGGAGACCTTGCGATCGACGTTCGAGCCGCATCTTCGGAATTCGGCGATCCGCGCAACCCCGGACTGCTCTTCTTGCACGGCATCCGTCTCGGACGCGAGATCTGGGAGCCGCACGCGCACGCGCTGGCTCGCCGCTATCACGTCGTCACGCTGGATCTGCCGGGTCACGGCGCGCTCGCCGGAATCCCCTTCACCGAGGAGCGTCTCGATACGCTCTTACACGACGTCATCGATAACGTGGTTGGGAGTGCGCCGGTGGTAATCGGCTACTCGCTGGGAGGTTTCGTCGCGATGCGATACGCCGCGCGCTTCCCGGAGCGCACGAGCGGGCTGCTCCTGGCCGGATGCACGGTCGACTTCGAGGCGTGGAAGTGGTGGCCGTACGGAGCCAGCGTTCGTTTGACGCAACTTCTTCCAGACCCGTGGGCCGAAGGGTTGTTGCATCTGTCGCTCTACGTTACGCTGCCGCACCGATGGCTCGACATTGTGGAAGCGATTCCGTTCGACCGCGACGTCTTCTACAGAACCAGCGCGATCGTTCGCTCCAAGCACCGAGCGATCGACGAGCTCGCCTCCTACGCTAAACCGGTCGACATCGTCAATGGCGAATACGATTTCTTCTTCCGTTTGGACGAGCGGCGCTTTTTGCACCGGCTTCCTCAGGCCCGGCTGAGAATCGTGCGCGGTACTACCCATACGGCTCCGCTGCAGAGCGTCGAGGAGTTCACCGCGCTCGTCGACGATTTTGCTCACCGGGTGTTCGCGACGGCCTTGCAAGAGGCCGGGAACCTCTGATGCCGCAGCTGCTACGACGACTCGGGACGCGCGACGCCGCACTGATCGTGATGGGCGGCATCGTCGGTTCCGGGATTTTCATGAACCCGTCGGTGGTTGCGCGCTACGTTCCGACCGCGGCGCTGATCATGATCGTATGGATCGCAGGCGGAGCGATTGCGCTGCTCGGCGGCGGCATCTTCGCCGAGCTCGCCGCTCGGCGTCCGCACGACGGCGGCCTCTATGCGTACATGCGCGACGCGTTTCATCCGGCCCTGGCGTTCACGTACGGATGGACGCTCTTGCTGGTTTCCCAGAGCGGCGGCATGGCGGCCGCGGCGGTGACGTTTTCGAACTACTTCGAGCCGCTCACCGGCCTTCACGTTTCGGTTAAAGTGTTAGGCGTGGCGGCGATTGCCGCGTTTACGCTCGTCAACGCATTGGGCGTACGAACGGGAACGTCGACGCAAAACGCGTTCATGTTTCTCAAGATCGCCGCGATCGGAGGTTTCGTCGCCGTTGGGTTATTCGCGACCCGCGGTCCGGTTGCCGTGCCGGCTGCGGGCACGTTTGGCGGGTCGGCGACGATTGCCGCCATGGGGTTGGCCATGGTGCCGGTGCTCTTTGCTTACAGTGGCTGGCAGACGGCAAGTTTCATGTCGGCCGAGTTAAAAAATCCCGCGAGAACCCTCCCACGCGGAATGTTGATCGGCGTTTTGAGCGTCGTGGCGCTGTACCTCGCAGTCAACGCCGTGTGCTTGCGCGTGTTGGGTCCGGCCGGCCTGGCGGCGACCAGAACGCCGGCGTCAGCCATCGCCCAACTCGCATTCGGACCCGTCGGCGCGCGGATTATGGCGGTCGTGGTCGCGCTCTCCACCCTGGGTTTCCTGGGGAATCAAATTCTCACGTCCCCTCGCGTGTACTTTCAAATGGCCGCGGACAAGACGTTTTTCCGTCAGCTTGCCTGGGTCGACCCGCGTACGCACGCACCGGTGATCGCGATCGTCCTGCAAGGTGCCGTCGCTGCGGTCATCACGATATCGGGCCGATACGATCAGATACTCAACTATGTCACGAGCGTCGACTACTCGTTTTTCGGCCTTTCGGCGATCGCGCTGATCGTGTTTCGCAATCGCGACGCACGCGATCCCAGAGCACCACGCCCGTACTTCCGCATGCCGGGACACCCGTGGACGACTTTACTCTTCCTCGTGGCTGCGTGGGGCATCGTCGGCGACGTGCTGATTAAATCACCGGTCGATACCTCGATCGGCCTCGGCATTCTTCTAACGGGTCTGCCGGCGTACGCCATTTTTGCGGCGCGTAATCGTCGCGGGGCGCAAGCGTCGTGACGGCGCGTTTCCTCCGAGTCGTTTTCGTCGCACTCATCGCCGCGTACGCCGCCGTCTGTTTTATCACCACGTTGATCACCTACGATCGGCCGGCAGCCGAGTACGGCTTCAACGTAGCATCCGACGGCGTCACCATCACAGCCGTCGAACCCGGTCTACCGGCTGCGAAGGCCGGCATCGAAGCGGGGGACCGGATCGTTTACGAGCACCTCCCGGTTGCCGGCCGTCTCAATGTGATCGAGAGCGAATGGGTCGTGCCCGGCATGGCGTTGCCGTTCGAGGTCGTTCACCACGGAAAGCCTCGCTCGGTGTTGCTGAAGGCGGTAGCGCTTCCCTCGCTCTATGGGATGGCCGACCTATCTTTCGCCTTCGCCGGTTTGGCGTTGTGCGCGGTTAGCCTCGCGCTGGTGTTATTACGCCCCAGCCGCATGACGTGGGGGTTTGCGCTGGTCTCTCCGCCGCTGCTCCTGCCCGATATGCTGGTGCGCTGGTCGCAACATGCTCCGGCGGCATGGGCGCTTACGTACGAAATTTTCGTAGCGTTACTCTACGCCTTGCAGACGGCCGGCATGCTGATCTTCGCGAGCCGTTTTCCCACCGACGTACCGCGCGGACCTAATCGCGTCATCGACCGGCTTGCCGTGCCGATCGGTATCTTCGTCGCGGCGATTTACATTTACGTCGATTTGAGCATCTGGTTCTCGCCGGCGCCTCCGCCGCATTGGATCTTGTTCGTGCAGGATTACGTTGCTGCCGGCCTTCCGAGCTTGGCGGCGCTGGCGGCGATCGCTACCACCTATGCGAGCAGCAGCGGAAACCTTCGCAGCCGGCTGGCGCCGACGCTGGTGACGTTCGTAGCGCTGATCGTTTCCGCCACCGCGCAGCAGTTCGGAGCCGTGCTCACGAGCAATCCGGTGTGGACGCTCGTCCTGTACTTCGCGTTCGCGTTCTCGGCCGTGCTGGTCGCGGTGGCGGTTGCGTACGGCGTGATTCGCCACCGCGTTATCGACGTGAACTTCATCGTCGGCCGTACGCTCGTCTACAGCATCCTGACGATCTTTGCGGTCAGCGTTTTTACCCTCATCGAATATCTCTTCGGAAAACTTCTCGAGCGGGGAGGCTTGGCGATCGTCTTGGAAATCGTGGCGGCCGTCGGCCTCGGTCTTTCCTTGAACGTTCTGCATAGCCGACTGGATCGGTTCATCGACGTCGTTCTCTTTCGGCGGCGGCACCTCGCCGAAGCCCGGTTGGAACGGACGGCGGCGACGCTACCGCACGCCACGTCCACGGAGCTCGTCGCCGACTTGCTGGTTGCGGAGCCTGCCGACGCCCTCGATCTGGCTTCGGCTGCCGTCTTCGTCCAAAGTGAAAACGAGAAACGTTACGTTCGCACGAGAGCAGCCGACTGGAACGCCGGCGAGGCCTCGGAACTGGACGCGGACGATCATCTCGTCGTCCGGTTGCGGGCAGAGCTGCGCCCGATTCGCCTCGAGGAGTTACGCTGGCCGCGCGCGGATCTTCCCCGCGGCGAACGGCAACCGCTCTTTGCCGTGCCGGTTGCCGTGGGGAATCGGCTCGAGGCCATCACGCTCTACGGCGGACATCGCGGTGGCGAAGATTTGGATCCCGACGAGAGAAAATTCTTCGAACTCTCGCAGGCGCCGCCGCCCTCGCGTACGATCACCTCACCGCGCAGGCACTTCGAAGGAGCCTCGAAGAACTGCGAGGCGAGAATGCTTCGTTACGGCGCGTCGAGCGGACGCTGACCGGCCTTCTGAAGCAGCACTTAGATAGGTCGGGCGAAAGCGGCTAGCCCGGCGGCTGCAACACGATTTTCATTGCGTCGAAATCGACGGTGTAGGCATAGTGCTTCAGAAAATCGTTTGAAACGATTCCCCAAACGGTAAACGGAAACGGTAAGGAATTTCCCGGCGTATAGACGCCGGGCACGTCGCGTTGCGCCACCGAGCCGACGGCGACAACCTTTGCGACGAAGGGAATCATTGCGACCTCACCCCCTCCGCCAATGCCGGTCCCCGCGTGGGCCCGGTCGAGGTCGATGTTTGCAGCCTTGACGAGCGACTCCGAAGGCATCAAACCTCCGCCGGCCAGGCCGGAATCGAAGAGAAACAACCCCGTTGGTCCATCGTTCACCCGCGTATCGGCGAAAACGAAATGGTCGCCGACGAGCCAGCATCGAACGATCGTCGCACCGGAGGCCTGCGCCGCCGTCATGAATTGCACGGAAGCATCCCGCGACCGTACGACGAGCCGCTTCATCGGATAGTCGATCGTTACCAGAAATCGCTCGAAAAGGGTCGTTCCGACGACGCCGTCGAGGTGCAGCCCGCCCAACGCCGTCGACGCGTGCGTTTCTAAGACGTGGACCGGCACGTCGAACGCCGTCGCGGCGCCCAGCGATACCGATTGCAGCATCGAGCGTTTTATCGAGGCTTGCCTTCCGCCGGCGAACGTTCCAGTGCCGGCATCCTGCAGCGCCAAGCCGAGGTTTGACGCGAATGCCGGCTCGAGGTCGAGCGTTCCACCCGTATCGACCAGGAAGGTCCCCATCCGTCCGTTCGCTTTCAACCGCACGACCGGCAGCGGATCCGCCGTTACGAACGGTATGGTGCTCGTTCCGCCTTCCACGATCGTTCGGCGACCGCGCTCGACTTTGCGACGTTCCAGTTCGGAGAGCAACCTGATGGCGCGCGAGTTTGCCGGCTCTTTTGCGACGACGGCACGCAGCAACGGCTCGGCACCCGTTACATCGTTTTCATACAAACGAATCGCGCCCAATCCGAGTTGAGCGCCGAGGTCGTTGGGGTTGGCCGACAGCGCGGCCGCATACGCCGGTCCTGCAGCGTTGAAATCACCCTCTGCCAGCAGTTGCGCCGCGCTGGGACTCTGCGCCGCCGAAGGAACCACCGCAAGCAATCCGAGCGCCAGCGCCGGCATAAACGGCCTCACGGGTGCGTTACCGCCGCGCGATGATGCAGCTTGCCAAACGCCAGATAGTGGCGCCGCGGGATCTCCGCGGTGGCGGCGTGCCGCAACCCGAAAACGGCCGCCAGCGTTAGCACGCCAAAGATCACGCAGACCCAAAACGCGGCGTGCAGCCCGGCGGCAAGCGCGGCGCTCGGCGCACCGCCGGCGTGCAGCAAGAGGTTCGCTCGCAACTCCTCGGCGGCGGCGCCAAACGCCACGCCGAAACCGATGCCCAGCTGTAACGCAAAGCTGAGCGCCGCCGAAGCGCTGCCTTCGTCGGCATCGTCGACGTGCGCGAGTCCGGCGATCATGCCGCTTTGGTACGCGAGCATGCCGCCAAAACCTCCGATACAGGTTGCGGGAAAGATCGCTGCCCAGTAAGACGAGCTCGGCTGCATGAACAGGAGGATCGCTTCGCCGAGAATCATCACGGCGTTCGCAACGATTCCCATGGTGCGAACGCCGATCGCGCGAGCGATCGGCATCGTTAGCGGCGATGCCACAAACGAAACGATCAACGACGAGGGCAAGAACGCCAGACCGGCCATGAGCGGACTGTATCCGGAGACGCGCTGAGCGTACATCGACGCAAACACCAGCACGCCGGCATACGACATCGGCTGCATCATCACGACGGCCGCTCCGGAGAGCAGGTCCGGATAACGGAGCAGGCGGGGCGAAAGGATCGGCACTCCCGCGCGCCGTTCCACCAATACCAACATCAAGATCAGCACGACGGTTATCAGCAGGCCGGCAATCGTCGGCGCCGACAGAAATCCGCGCGACGGTATCGACTCGATCGTGTAGACGAAGGTGACAAGCGCGCCGGTTAGAAAAATCGCTCCGCTCATGTCGAGCTTCGGCCGATCGTCCATTCCATGATCGCGCGCGACGAAAAACGGCAGCATGGCAAGGATCGCAATCGCAAACGGCACGTTCACGAAGAGTACCGATCGCCATCCCAAATATTCGACGAGAACGCCGCCGAACAGCATCCCGGCGGCAATGCCGGCGCTACCGATCGTGCCCCACATGGCGATCGCTCGCGAGCGCTGCGCACCCGGCGGGAACATCGACAGCACGATCGCCAGCGCGGCCGGATTGACGACTGCGGCACCCAGGCCCTGGACGGCGCGCATGGCGATCAGAAAGGTCCCGTCACGCGCAAACCCGCCCAGCAGCGAGGCAACGGTAAAGATCACCAAGCCGGCCACGAAGAAGCGATAGCGACCGTACAAGTCCGCGCAGCGCCCCGTCAGCATCAAGAACCCGGCGAGGAAGATCGCGTACGTGCTGACGATCCACTGACCCTGGCTGGCACTGAGGTGAAGCTCGGACTCCATCGAGGGCAACGCGATCGAAACGATGGAAAAGTCGACGAGCAGCATGAAGAAAGTCGCGCTCAAGAGCATGAACGCGACCCAGTCTCGTTTGGCGGCCGTCGCCGGGCGGGCCGTCAAGGCGACGATTTCACTTTGGCGAGAAAATTGTACATCCGGCCTTTTTGCGTGCCCGTCCCCGAGATCGTCCCCTCACTGGAAAGCGTTCTTCATCTCGCCCGAGTAAGGGACGCCGCCGTTGAAATGCGGGTTGTAGGCCGCAACGTAGGTCGCGCTCCACCCATTCGATTCCGCATGCAACGGTTCACGATCGTCTCCTTGCCGCGCCGGCACTCAGGGGTGCATGAGCTTTTCCCAGTCGTCGCGACCGATCCGTAGCGCCTCTTCTTCGAGGTGAACGAGGGGATCGCGCGGCAACCGTTCTCGTTCGCAGAGATCCTGCGATTTGGTATCCACGTACAATAGTCCGGTGACGAATTCGCCCCGGGCGCCGGTATCGTGGATGGTTCGCAGCGCGAGCATCGAGTCGGTCGGATCGTAGTCGACGTCCAGCTTGCGCAAGAGAATGTGCGACCCGTCCTCCAGCTCGACGTCGCGAACGGTGCCGGGCTCGTAGTCGACGCTGATTTCCTTGCCGCCGGCAATGTAATCGGCGGTATGCAATACGACGTCGTGATCTTTCACGTAAGCGTAGCTCTTGGTAGAACCCTGATGATCGTTGAAGGTGACGCAAGGGCTGACGATGTCGATGATCGCCGTTCCGCGGTGAGAGAACGCCGCTTGAAGCAGCGGTACGAGCTGCTTGCCGTCGCCCGAAAACGAGCGAGCTACGAAGGTCGCGCCAAGCTCGATGGCCAGGCCGCAGACGTCGATGGTGGCATACTCGTTCACTTTGCCGCTCTTCTGCGTGGATCCGACGTCGGCGGTCGCGGAGAACTGACCCTTCGTCAGCCCGTAACAACCGTTGTTTTCGATGATGTACGTTAGGTCGACGTTTCGCCGAATCATGTGGCAATATTGGCCGATTCCGATGCTCGCGGTGTCGCCGTCGCCGCTGATACCCAGCACGAGCAGGTCTCGGTTTGCAACCTTCGCTCCAGTGGCGGCCGAAGGCATGCGCCCGTGCAGACTGTTGAAACCGTGAGCCTGCTCCACGAAGTAGGCGGGCGTCTTCGACGAGCATCCAATTCCGCTCATCTTCGCGAGTTTGTGCGGCTCTACGCCGTAATCGAAGAGCGCTTTGATCAGGTGATTGGTGATCGAGTTATGGCCGCAGCCGGCGCAGAGCGTCGTGGGCAGTCCTTTGTAAACTTCGCGCGTGAGCCCGATGAGATTAACCGTCATTACTTAGAGAAGCCTCATTCCGCAACCACCGCCGGTGCGCGTTCGGCATCGAGCAAGGGGTCAGTGATGGCGTGAGCGTCGATCGGCACGCCGTTGTAGTGTCGTATGGATTCCAGACGCTGGACCAAGTGCGTCGGGAGTTCCGTACGCAGTATTCCGTAGAGTTGTCCGTCGCGATTTTGCTCGACGACGTACACCCGGTCGTGACGCTGAATGAAGGTCGCGATTTCCGGGGAGAGCGGTAAGGCGCGGACACGCATATAGTCGACTTCGAGGCCGGCTTCACGAAGGCGGTCGCGGGCCTCGACCACGGCGTGGTGCGTCGTTCCGTAGGCAAGAATGGCAACGCGATGCCCTTTGCCCTCGACAATCGGCGCCGGTACCGCGGTGCGCGCCGTTTCGTGTTTGCGGACCAGCCGGTCGAGGTTGCGTTTCCAGACGTCCGGCAGTTCCGAATAGCGCGCTTCTTCGTCGTGACCGGTTCCGCGGGTGAAGAAGCCGGCGTTGCTGTGCTTCGTGCCGGGAAGGGTTCGATAGGGAATCCCGTCTTTGTCGACGTCGCGATAGCGACCCCAGGACGGCACGCGGTTGAGGTCCTCGGCGGTTAACACTTTGCCCCGCTCGAATGACTTCTCGGGATACGGCAGCGGCGGCGCGAGCCACGAATTCATTCCAAGATCGAGATCGCTGAGCACGAACACCGGGGTTTGGAAACGATCGGCAAAATCGAAAGCTTCCATCGCAAACTCATAGGCTTCGCGGATGGTGGCCGGCAACAGAACGACGTGCTTGGTGTCGCCGTGCGACAGGTTATAGGCGAACGCAACGTCGCCTTGCATCGTGCGCGTTGGCAGTCCGGTCGACGGTCCGGCGCGTTGAACGTCGAAAATTACGCCCGGCACCTCGGCGAAATACCCGAAGCCGGCGTATTCGGCCATCAGCGAAATCCCCGGACCCGACGTCGAGGTCATCGCGCGCGCGCCCGCCCAGCCCGCGCCAAACACCATGCCGGCGGCCGCGAGTTCGTCTTCGGCTTGCAGGATCGCGAACTTGTGCTCGCCGGTTTCTTTATCGACGCGAAAGCGCTCGCAATACTCGATGAAATGTTCGCACAGCGAAGACGACGGCGTGATCGGATACCAGGCGGCCACCGTGCAGCCGCCCATCACGCAGCCGAGCGCCGAAGCGCGATTGCCTTCCAAGAACAGCAGTCCCTCGGTTTTGCCGGTCATCCTCTCCAGCCGGTAGGGGTCGCGCTTTTCGAAGTTTTCGCGGCCGTATTCCATGCCGACGCGAACCGCGCTCATGTTCAGATCCACGGCCGCGGGCTTGTTGCGAAACTGCGCCTTGAGCCCCTCTTCGAGCGTATCCTCGGGAATCTCCAGCAGATGCGCGAGCGCGCCCACGTAGATCATGTTCATCAGGTACTTGCGGAGGTCGCCTTTGTCGGCGAAATGCTCTTTGGCAAGCTGCGCGAACGGCACGGCATAGTACGTCACGTCATCGCGCGCGGTCTCTCCGCCGACGGGAAAGGCTGCTTCGTGTAGCACCGCGCCGCCCGGCTTTACGCCGGTAACGTCGGATTGCCAGGTCGTCGCGTTTAGCGCGACCAGCACGTCGACGTCGCGGGTCCGGCATTGATAGCCCTTCGCGGTCACTCGAATGTCGAACCACGTCGGCAACCCTTCGATGTTCGACGGGAAGACGTTCTTCGGCGCGACCGGAATGCCGAGACGGAGAATCGCGTTGGTGATGACGAGATTTGAGGATTGGCTGCCGGAGCCGTTGACCGTTGCCACCCGAATGGTGAAATCGTTGACCGAGCGCGAAGGCATGAACCTCCTATTTTCCTACCCGACGACGGCCCTTCCTCGGAATTAATGAAGAGAGGGGCGCTTTCACGCCCCTCTCGTTTCATACCGCAGCCCCGTTGGGAGCTACATCATGTCGTAGCCGCCCATGCCGCCGCCGGGCATGCCGGCCGGTTCCTTCTTCGGCTCGGGTTTGTCGGCAATCAGGGTTTCCGTCGTCAGAATCAGCGCGCCGATCGAGGCGGCGTTTTGCAGGGCCGAGCGCGTCACCTTGAGCGGTTCCACGATTCCGGCTTTGAACATGTCGACGATCTCGCCGCTCATGGCGTCGAAGCCCATCGGCGCGTCCTTGCCTTTGACGTTGTTCACTTCGACCGAACCCTCGAAGCCGGCGTTATAAGCGATCTGCTTCAGCGGCTCTTCGAGCGCCTTGCGAACGATGTCGATGCCGATCTTCTCGTCAGCCCACGTGCTGGCGTGCCCGTTGGCCTTCGGCGGCTCGTACTTGTTGATCGCCTTGATGGCGTGAACGAGCGAGCTGCCGCCTCCGGGGATCATGCCTTCCTGCACGGCCGCGCGGGTCGCACTGAGGGCATCTTCGATACGGTGCTTCTTTTCTTTGAGCTCGGTTTCGGTGGCCGCGCCGACTTGAATCACCGCGACGCCGCCCGAAAGCTTCGCCAGGCGTTCCTGCAGCTTTTCGCGATCGAAGTCGGAATCGGTCTCCTCGACTTGCTTTTTGATCATGTCGATACGGCCTTTGATGGCCTCGGGCTTGCCGGCACCGTCGACGATGGTCGTCTCTTCTTTGGTGACCGTCACGCGCTTGGCGCGGCCGAGCTGCTCGGTCGTCACCTTGTCGAGCTTGAGCCCAAGCTCTTCGGAGATAACCGTCGCGCCGGTAAGGGTGGCGATGTCTTTGAGCATCTCCTTGCGGCGGTCGCCGAAGCCCGGCGCTTTGACGGCAACGCTGGTGAACGTGCCGCGAAGCTTATTCACGACGAGCGTCGCCAGCGCTTCACCTTCCACGTCCTCGGCGATGATTAAGAGCGGCTTCTGAACCTGAACGACCTTTTCGAGCACCGGCAGCATGTCGGCGATTGCCGAGATCTTGCGCTCGGTTACGAGGATGAACGGGTCGTCGAGCACTGCTTCCATGCGCTCCGAATCGGTCACCATATACGGCGAGATGTAGCCCTTGTCGAACTGCATGCCGTCTTTGGTTTCGACCTCGGTCTTGAGCGTTCTCGACTCTTCGACCGTGATCACGCCGTCTTTGCCGACTTTCTCCATCGCGAGTGCGACGAGATCGCCGATCTCGGTGTCGTTGGCGGAAATCGCCGCGACCTGCGCGATTTTCTCTTTAGTGTCGACGTCTTTCTTGAACGACTCCATCTGACCGACTGCGATGTCGACGGCTTTCTCGATCCCGCGCTTGATCAACAGCGGGTTGCTGCCGGCGGTCACGTTGCGCAGACCTTCGCGGATGATCGCCTGAGCGAGCACCGTCGCGGTGGTGGTGCCATCGCCGGCAATGTCGTTGGTCTTGGAGGCGACTTCTTTCACGAGCTGGGCGCCCATGTTTTCGAACACGTCGGCCAGTTCAATTTCCTTTGCGATCGTCACGCCGTCGTTGGTGATCGTCGGCGAGCCGAACTTCTTGTCGAGAACCACGTTGCGCCCCTTGGGTCCGAGCGTCACTTTGACGGCATCGGCCAGCATATTGGCGCCGCGCTCGAGAGCGCGACGTGCGTTCTCATCGAATACGATTTGCTTTGCAGCCATAATAAAGTTTCAAAACTCCTTAGACGCGGGCCGGAACTTTGTCTACGACCGCGAGGATATCTTTTTCGGGAATGATGAGGAACTCGGTGCCGTCGATCTTGACTTCGCTGCCCGAGTACTTGCGATACAGAACGCGATCGCCGACTTTGACGCTCATACCAAGCTTCGTGCCGTTTTCCAGCACGCGGCCGTCGCCGGCCGCCCGGACGACGCCCTCTTGGGGCTTCTCCTTAGCGGTATCGGGCAGGAATATACCGCCCGTCGTCTTGTCGTCTTGCTCGACGTGCTCGATAACGACGTTATCGTGCAAAGGCTTGAGATTCACGGAAAAACAACCTCCAACAGCTATCTCTATTGGCATTAGCACTCTCGGTGCGAGAGCGCCAGCCGTGCAATCTTAGCAGACCAAAGGGGAGAGTGCAAGGCCCCCGACGGCTCGAATAGTTAGCGCGATTTGGAAGGGCGCAAAGGCGCCCGGCGGCTGCCTTAAGGTGCGATACGGGCGAACTCGGGACCGCCCAGCGCGTAGCCCAACACCAGCGTCGCTGCCAGCAGAACGAAGAAAACCCGAGGCATCGGTCGCTCGGCTCCAAGGCCGATCAGCACGAGGCCGAGGCTCAGGCTGCCGACGGCGCCTTGGGCGACGATCGCCTGGTCGCTTCGGTGAAGCGTAAGCCAGAGGAAAAAGGCCGTCCCGAGCCCGAGCAGGAGCGCCAGCAGACCCGAAGCGCCCCAGATGACGACATCATTCGGCTCCCCAAGGGAGCGGTCGGGCATCATGAAGACCATTCTATCGCTCGATCCGTAAAGGTTGCTTAGAGGTTCGGTCCTAACGCATGGCGCCGTTGCTCATCCCGGCGATCAACACGTTGCACAGCGCGGTACCCCCGAGCATCCCGATTGCCGAACCGATCAGCATGCCGGTCCAAAAATTCGAGCGCACGCGGCCGAGAACGAGACCCCACGCGCCAATCGCGACCGCGACGACGTAGCCCACGGCGAAGACGGGCCACATGCGATTCCCAAGACTGCTCGAGAAGAGCGCGGCTATGACGAAGAAGACGCCAAAGGTCAGCAGCGTGCTTCCCGCAACCAAGCCGAGCACGATGCCGCCGATGAGCGCTCCGGCCGATGGTTTGGGCGGTTCCATGCGTTAGCGCGTCGCGCCGGCCAAGCGCCGCGGATCGGCGCTCCCGAGCGCTGCGAACCTCCAAGCAAACACCGCAAAACCAATGCAGCACCCGATTTGCGCGAGGGTGAGTCCGGCCGGCGTGGCGGCAACGTCGCGAAAGAACTCGACGGCAAAGCGATCGATGCAAAACAGCATGCCGCCCAGGTAGAATAGGCCGTTCTCGGGCAATCGCAGGCGCTTCTCGACGCCGAGCAGCACGACGAAGCACGTTGCTGCGGCTAACGCCAAATACAGTTGCGTGGGATGGCGCAACGCACCGTGATCGTGCACGGCCCAAACCACGCCGGCCACTTTGCCGTAACAGCAACCGCCGATGAAACACGCGATCCGGCCGATCGCCTCGCCGGCGGGAATGGCCAGTGCGAACAGGTCGCCGGTTGGACGCGTCACTCCCAGCGCGCGCTTCGCCAACACGACCGCGAGCCAGCCACCGACGATGCCGCCTTCGATCGTTTTGCCCGGAAGGCCCGTCGCGAAAAGCTGAAACAAGTTCGCGCCCGCGAGTCCGCCGATCAAGCCGGCGCCCATGATGCGAGCGATCGCGCCGGTCGCCATGCCTCGTCGCCGAGCCATCCACCAAAACGCGCCGGCCGCCACCACGTACGCTAACGCGTAAACCGGCGCGGCGACGATCCAGCGAACGTGGTCGTCGATGCGTTCCATTTCGGGAGCGATTCGCCCAGGCCACGCGAGCGCCTGGGCGAATGCCACCGCATGATTTCCCGCCCTCGAATTTCGTGGCGCCACATTCTTTTTCAAGGCGTCGTCGCGGGCATCGCGGGCGGGACCTCGATCGATCTCTACCTGTGGGCCACGACGCTGCTGCCGCAACGCACCGGCGTCGTGCCCATGTGGCAGTGGGTTGCGTCCACGGTGCTCGGCAAGGTCGCCCTCGCCAATCCCGCCTACGCCGTCGCCGGAGCCGCCATACATGCGATCGTCGGCATCGGCTGGGCGGGCGGGTACGCGTACCTCGCGGCGACTCGCCCGGCGGCCACGCAACGCTGGATGGTCTCGGGAATCGTCTACGGTTTGATCGTCTACACGATCGTGCAAGTCATTCTGTTGGCAGACAATAACTTCACCTATCCGCCGACGCCCAACGCGTTCATCAACGCGGTCATCGCGTGCGCGGTATTTTTCGGCCTTCCGGTCGCCTACGTCGTGCGCGCGCTGCCGCTGCGGAACGGTACGTGATCGGCCGGCTTCGCATCTCGCTCGGCGCGATTCGCCGCAACGCCAAGATGCTGCGCGACATGGTCGGGCCCAAACACGCGGCCTTCGTCGTCAAAACCAACGCCTACGGTCACGGTTTAGTGGAAGTCGCTTTGGCGGCCGAACCCTTCGCGCGCCGCATTTGCGTGTATACCTTCGAAGAGGCCGTCGCTTTGCGCGACGGCGGAATCACCGCACCGATCCTGGTGCTGGGGCCGGTGCCGCTCGACGCGCTGAACGACGCCATGGCCGCCAAGCTCGACCTCGCCCTGTGGGACACCGGCGAGTTCGCGCGCAAGCTCGCTAACGCCGCCCGCAACCGTCAGACGCGCGCGCCGGTGCACCTCAAAGTAAATACCGGCTTGAACCGTTTGGGCTTCGAGCCGCACGAACTCGTAGACGCCGTCGAAGACTACCTTCACGTTTCGGAACTTCACATCGCCGGCGTCTTCTCGCACCTGGCCTCCGCCGAAGAGTTGGATTCCCCGTTTACCATGCATCAGCTCGAGACGTTCGAGCGAGCGCTGGCGTCGGCCGAGCCGCTGTTCGAAAAAGGCCAAATCGTCCCGCTGCGCCACATCGCGGCTTCGGCGGCGGCGATCCTCTGGCCGCAGACGCGCCTCGATTTCTCGCGTTTCGGCATCGCCTTGTACGGCTTATGGCCGTCGAAGCAAACGCGCGAAGCTTCGAACTCGCACGGTATCCTGCTCGAGCCGGCCCTTTCGTACGAATCGGAGCTGGTGGTCGTGCGTCCGGTGGCCGCCGGATCGCCGATCGGCTATGGCACGAGTTACCGCGCGCCGCGCGATATGCGCGTCGGCGTCGTGCCGGCCGGCTACGGCGACGGCGTGCCACGCGCGCTTTCCAATCGCGGCGCATTCCTCGTCGACGGAGCCCGTTGCCCGATCGTCGGCCGCGTCGCGATGAACGTTACCGAAATCGACCTGTCGCACGCCCCAAACGCGCACGCCGGCTCGAAGGTGACGCTGATCGGAAACGATGGTGACGCCTGCATCGGTGCCGACGATTGGGCCTACTGGTGCGAAACGATCAACTACGAAATCGTGGCGCGCCTTCCGGCAGAACTCCCGCGCATTTACCTGGAGAGAGAACGAACCGGGAGCCCTTAATCAGGCAACGGCCGCAATGGCATCTTTCAGGTCGAGCGTCCCCTGGTACAAGGCGCTGCCGACGATGCACGAATCGACCGTCGGCGGCACCGAGCGTTTCAAGATTTGCAGGTCTTCGACGTTACGGGCGCCGCCGCTCGCGGTGATCGCCAATCCGGCGACGCCGGCGACCGCGTTGAGGGCATCGATGTCGTAGCCTTCGCCCATCCCATCGCGCCGGATCTCGGTAAAGATGATGCGCGAGATTCCCCACTGCGCGACTCGGCGCACGAGCGCATCGCGGTCCACCGGAGTACGCTCCTGCCAGCCGTGGGTCGCGACTTGCGAGCCACGCGCGTCGATGCCCGCGATCACCTTCCCTGGGAAACGCCCGATGATGTGGCGCGACAAACGCTCGTCTTCAACCAGCAACGTGCCAATGATGATCTCCGCCGCGCCGGCCTCCAGCGCAGCCTCGGCATGCTTGACCGCTCGCAACCCGCCCCCGGTTTGAACCGGAACGTCGACCGCGGCACAAATGGCCTGCACGGCGGCGAGGTTTTCACCCGACCCAAAGGCACCGTCGAGATCGATCACGTGCAACCGCTCGGCCCCCGCATCGACGAAGGCTTTGGCTCGCTCTACCGGGTCCCCGTCGTACGACGACGTCGTCGTCGGATCGCCCTGCTGCATGCGCACGCACTTCCCGCCGCGCAAATCGATCGCGGGAATTACGATCACGTTCGGGAGCCTCGACAGGTTGACGCTTTCAGAGGACCTTAGTTCCTTGCTCCGTTGGCATCGCGTTTTTCGATCGGAACGAACGGTCCCGCCGGCGGCCCTTCGTAGGTGGCTTGAGGTCGAATCAGACGGTTGTCGGCGAGTTGTTCGAGGACGTGACCCGTCCAGCCGGCAATTCGTCCGCACGCGAACAAGCACGTAAACTCGTCGCCCGGGATTCCCAAATCGGCGAGTACGGGAGCCGTGTAGAAGTCGACGTTCGCATAAATGGTATTGTCGGGTTTCTTCTCTTGCAGAACCTTGCGGCTCGCGTCTTCGAGGCCCTTGGCGATCTCATACCACCGAGTGTTGCCTTCTTGTTCGGCCAGCTTCTTCGCCATCGCTTCCAAGTGACGCGCGCGTGGATCGCGAACCTTGTATTCGCGATGGCCCATACCCATGATGCGTTCGTTGCGCGCCAGCGCTTCACGCACGTACGTCTCCGCATTTTCCGGATCGCCGACTTCGGTTAGCGCCCGGAACGACGCGGTAGCTGCGCCGCCGTGAAGATCCCCTTGCAGCGTTGCGAGCGCTGCGGTCACCGACGCGTACAAATCGGCGCGCGTCGAGGCGGTTACGCGGGCGGCAAAGGTCGACGCGTTATACGAATGGTCGGCGAGCAGCACGAAATAGGTATCCAGCGCGTCCGCCTCGATGGCGTGCGGCATCTTGCCCGAGCGCATGTACAGAAAGTTGGAGGCTTGCGACAGGTCGGCGCGCGGTTCCACCGCGTCGAGCCCGCGACGAATGCGGTCCCACGCCGCCACGATGGTCGGCATCTTCGCAATCAGCTCGATCGCCGTATGTACGTCGGAAAGATGCTCGCCGCGAGCGTTGACCGGAGAGAACAGGCCGAGCCCGCTGACGATCGTTCGCAGCACGTCCATCGGCCACGCCGTCTTGGGAACGTTCTGCATCGCGCTGATCAACGGCTCCGGCAGCGAGCGGCGCGAGCCCAGCTCGCGCTTGAGCGTTTCGAGTTCGGCGCGATTCGGCAGGTGGCCGTGCAGCAGCAGGTGGACGATTTCTTCGAAGGTCGCGCTGGGAGCGAGATCGTCGATATCGTAACCGCGATAGGTGAGACGCCCGATGGTTCCTTCGACGTTACTGAGTTGGGTAGATCCTACGACGACGCCCTCGAGGCCCCGATCGACAACGGTTGGCAAGATTTCCTCCCAATAGAAATTCCGCGAATAGTGCGGGGAGCGCAAAGTTTTCAGTCCCCATTATTAACCCCTTTCGCCGCGCGGACGTGCCACCTTAGGGGGTACTCTGGCGAGCCCGCAGCCGAGCGCCAATCTCGTGGGGCGGACCGCCCCCGCCCAAGCCCGGTCCCGGATGGAGCCTGCGCCCGCTCGATACCCCTTAGCTCGGAAGTCGCGCCGGATCGATTTTTTGACCGCCCAGCATCACCATCGCCGGCGGCCGTTCCATCAGGCCGATCTGCGCGAGCGGGTCGCCGTTGAAGACCACGACGTCGGCCAGCTTCCCCGGTTCGAGCGCGCCGCGGTCGCCGGCGCCGACGAGCCGGGCGGCGTTGACGGTCGCGGAGCGCAACACGTCGATCGGTCGCATTCCCAATCCGACCATCAGGGCGAAGTCCTTATTGTTTTGCGCGTGCGGAAAAACGCCGGCATCCGTTCCGTACGCCATCGTGACGCTCGCCGCGATGGCGCGATGCATACCTTCGTTGCGAAGCTGTGCGGCATATTCGGCCTTACGCACCGATTGCGCGGGAATGTGGTTTGGATTCCCCGGCTGTAAGATCGAGTCGAGCGCCCAGATCGTCGGCACGAGGTTGGTGCCGCGTTGCTGCATCGAATGCAGCGTCTTCTCGCCTACGCCGGTACCGTGCTCGACCGAGTGCACGCCCCCCTCGACCGCAACCGATATCCCCGGGTCGCCGTGGGCGTGCGCCGCGACCTTGCGCCGGAATTTGGTGGATTCTTCGACCACCGCCTGCACTTCGTCGAGATTGAACTGCGGTATGTCCCAGACGTCACCGTACGAAAGTACCCCGCCGGTGGCCAAGATCTTGATGTGATCGACGTGTAACTTCACGTGCTGCCGTACGAGTTCGCGAAAACCGTACGGGCCGTACGCAATCGCGCCGCCCTTCACCGTCGGATCCTCTTCGACCCAACCGGGAACGTCGTTCGAATCGCCATGACCGCCGGTGATCGAGAGCGCTTGCCCCGCCGCGAAGATTCGCGGGCCGACGATGGCTCCGTCGTTGACGGCGTCGCGGATCGCCAAATCGATGCCGGCGCCCCCGCCCACGTCACGAATCGTCGTGAATCCATTCTTCAGCATCGCTTGCGCGTTGCGAACGCTGTAAATCGTAGCTTCCGGGACGTTGTCGGCAACGCGATACTTGGGGAACATCGTCGTCAGGTAGTACGACGGAAGCACGAAGGCGGCAACGTGCGTGTGGCAGTCGATAAGGCCGGGCATAATGGTGGCATCGCCAAACTCGACGACCGGTGCGGCGCTTCCCGCATCGCCCGCGTGCATCGAGACGATGCGATCGCCGGCGACGACCAGTACGCCGGGCGACTGCATCGATTGCCCGTTGAACAGTCGCGCGGCTTTGAGCACCACCACGCCGTCGGCGGCTCGCGCTCGCCACGGTAACAGGAGGGTCGTTCCGGCGGCAACCGTTCCCATAAGGAAGGCGCGCCGCCCGAGAACGCGCCGAGCCTCGGCGACGACGGCGTGCGAATAAGGCGCGTGTGGACAGCGGCAGCCGATTTCCATGGAAGCACCTTCTCCGGCCCCATGCAATCTCCTAAGGATGCAGCCAACCAAGCGTTGAATCACCGCTTCAATGGCTGCAGAGATCGTCGTCTCCACGAATTCCGCCGTGGGTGACATTCGCATCGACCGCCCTGCGAAGAAGAACGCCATCAGCACCGCGATGTATGCCGCCATGGCGGACGCACTCGAAGCCTTCGATTCGAACGACGCAGTTCGCGTCGTTACGATTCGCGGCGGGAGCGACTTCACCGCGGGAAACGACTTGCGGGATTTCATCGGGGCTTCGACCTCGGGAGAAGCGGCAGTCCTCGATGCCGTCGTCGGCTTCCTGACGCGCCTGTGCGACTTTTCGAAGCCGATGGTGGCGGCGGTGCGCGGAAACGCCGTCGGCATAGGTACGACGATGCTGCTGCACGCCGACGTCGTCGTCGCCGGTGCGACGGCGCGATTCCGGCTTCCATTCGTGCAACTGGGTCTCGTACCGGAAGCGGGCTCGTCGCTGCTCTTGCCGCTGATCGCCGGGCGGACGCGCGCCGCGTGGATGCTGCTGGCAGGAGAGTTCTTTAGCGCGGAGGAGGCGCTCGCCGCCGGCATCGTTACTAAAGTCGTCCCGGACGAACGCGCCGACGAAACCGCCGCCGCGATCGCGGCGAAGCTCGCAGAGCTCCCGCCCATCGCGTTGCGCGAAACGAAGCGGTTGATGCGCGAGGCTATCGCTAAAGACGTACGAGGACAGATGGACGCGGAGGTGAGCACCTTCAGCGAATGCCTGAACTCCGACGAATTCCGCGCCGCCGTAACGGCCGTTCTGGGGCATTAACGGCGCAAATCTTCCCACCAACACTACGAAGGAGCGGCAATGAAAAATTCGCGAAGCGGCATGGTCGTAACCGGAGTGCTCTCGGCGATCGTGTTTTTCGTCGTAGGATACGCCCTAAAGAGTTGTCCCCAGCCGGAGGATGGAAATCCGATTGGGAGTCACTTACATGGTCTGGTGAAAGTCAAGCGAGGAGGATCGTCTCATTGCTTACAGAGTGGCAAATGCCACCTCTACATAGACTTCACTACCACGAAAGCGTCCGCACTGCCGCCGCCGGCGGCTTCGTGTCCGAGGCCGCCCGGAGAATGCCTTCAGTTTAGCGACTCGATGGATATCCAAACCGTGGACGACACCACGTCGCACCCGAACGAGACCGTCAACGCCACCGGAACGATCATCTTGTCACCATAGTCCGGTCGCAGGGCGGCCTGCTTCGAATCGACTCGTTCATAGGATAGCGTCGAATACGCGCATCCCGGCTCCGTCCGCCAGCAGTTCGGAAAAACGCGACGGGCTTAGGGCCGACTCGATCGACTGCGACGCGCGGTCGTAGGCAATGCTGTCGCGCAGTTCGCGTCCACTTTCGCGAAAGAGCCGCTCGGCGAGTCCGAGGTAGCGAGCCGCGCTTTCGACGTCGCCTTTTAACGCCAGCACGGCGCTGACTCCGTCGAATCCTCGGAATAGATAGTCCTGGAGCTGCAAGTCGAGCGCCATGTTGATGGTTTCTTTGAACTGCTCGAAAGCTTCCTCGAGCCGTCCGTCTTTCAGGGCCACCGTCGCCAGGCCGTGACGCGCGCTGCAAATGCCGTACCGGTCCCGCTCTGCTTCTTTTTCCGCAAGCGCCCGTTCGAAAAGTTCCTTCGACGCGTGGAGGTCTTCCAAATAGAGATTGATCCATCCCAGCGCGATGATCGAATCGCCGACGATTCGGCGCTCGCCCAGGGCGCGCGCGCGAGCGAGTGCGTCTTCCAGCAGCGACTTCGCGCTGTGATAATCGCCTTGTTGCCGCGCGAGCATTCCTAGATTCGCAATGCACAGCATCTCGCCGCGCCGTTTGCCGACGGTCACGAAGAGATGGCGCGCATCTTCGTATAACTCCTTGGCTCGCGCCAAACGCCCCTTGCGATGTTCTACTTCCGCAATTCGAAAGAGCGCTTCGGCCGTTCCCTCGGAATCGGCAGCTTCGCGGTACAGCGACAGCGCCTCCTCGGCAAGCGACAGCGATTGGGCGAAGTCGTCCTGCATGGCGGCAAAGCCGGCGGCGCAACACAACAGCGCCGCACGCTGTCGGGCCTCGATTCCTCTCAACGTCAAGAGCTGCGCGAAGCGGGCGCGCGCTTCGGTGATGTTGCTGCGGACGCGCCAATAGGCCGTCAGGTCGAGCCCGAGGCTCGCACCTTTGACCGCGTCGTTGCGAACGCACCACTCGAGTGCCAGACGCAGGTTGTGCGTCTCGTCGTCGAGCTGCCGGTACCAGGCTGAGGCATCGCCGGCCGATACGCGCTCACCGCGAGCCGCAAACTCGGCATAGTAGGTCGCATGCCGGCGTTGAGTTTCGGCCGCCAAACCGGCCGCCTCGAGTTCGGCCCAGCCATATTCTCGCATGACGTCGAGCGGACGAAACCGCGCGCCTTCGGAACGTAAGTCGGCTTGAACGAACGATTTTTCCGCCAGCGACTGGAGGACGTCCAGGGTTGCGGCGTCCTTTGCCGGAGCCACGCGTTCGCACGCCTCGAGGGTAAAGCCGTTAGCGAAGACCGAGAGCGCTGGAAACACGCGCTTCTCGTCCTCGTTCAGCAAACGATAGCTCCAATCGATGGTGGCGCGCAGCGTTCGATGCCGCCCCAACGTGCTGTCTTTCGAGGCCAGCAGTACGAGACGCTCGCTCAAGCGTTCGTTAAGTTGCCGAACGGAAAGGCTCGTCACGCGGGCCGCGGCCAATTCGATTGCGAGGGGAATACCTTCCAGCTTAAGGCACAGCGACGCAATCTCACCGGCATCTCGATCGGCGACGACGAATTCGGGCGCGATCGCTCGCGCACGTTCGAGAAAAAGTCGCGTGCTGTCGTGCTCCGACAAGTCGCCGGCTCTCACCTCCGGCGGAGCTTCCGGCATCGCGAGGAGGCGATACGTCTGCTCGCCGGTTAAATGCAGCCGCTCCCGGCTCGTGACCAGCACGCGAACGTTGGGACAGCGCGTCAGGATCGCCTTCACCGCAGCCGCAACGTCCGCCAGTAGATGTTCCGCGTTATCCACTAGTAACAGGAGCTGTTTGCGCGACAGCTCGCGCAGCAACGTTTCTTCGATCGACTCGAGCCGAATCTCGCGCACCCCGAGTGCACTCGCGATCGTTTGGAAAACGAGCGACGGATCGCCGATCGAACTTAGCTCGACCAGCCAGGCCCCATCTTGAAAACCTCCGATGGTCGAGGCGGCCACCTGCAGCGCCAAACGCGTCTTCCCCATGCCGCCCGGCCCCGTAATCGTAACGAGCCGGTGTTCCCGCAGGAACGTCTGGAGGTCGTCGAGTTCTCGTTCGCGGCCGATGAAGCTCGATATCTGAGATGGGAGGTTGTTCGGTCGCGTATCCAGCGACGCCAGCGTCGGAAAATCAACGCGCAACCCCTCGGCGTCGAGCTGAAACGTCGTTTCGGCTTGACTGAGGTCCCGCAGCCGGTGCGCTCCGAGATCCCGCAGCGCAACGCCTTTGCGAAGCGTTCCTCGCAGCAGCGCGGCCGTCGACGACGATAC
Organism: Vulcanimicrobiota bacterium; assembly: GCA_963786105.1. Taxonomy (GTDB): domain Bacteria; phylum Vulcanimicrobiota; class Vulcanimicrobiia; order Vulcanimicrobiales; family Vulcanimicrobiaceae; genus Tumulicola. Next base: position 139,163 of record CAWAXX010000012.1, on the reverse strand, counting down.
CAAAATTTGTCCGCCGTTTCCGATCGACATCAGGCGAGCGACGCGATTGACCGTCGGACCGAAGTAGTCGCCGTCGCGTTCCACGGCGTTTCCGGTGTGGATGCCCATCCGTACGCGAATTTCACCGACCTCGTCCGGCCAAGCGTGGCTCGCCAGAGCGCGCTGCACGTCGACCGCAGTGCCGGCCGCGTCTTCGGGGCGCGCGAACGCGCAGCAGAACGAATCGCCGACGGTCTTGAATACGATGCCGCCGCGATCCGTGGCCGCCCTGCGAACGATCGCATCGTGATCGGCGAGGGCGTCGCGCATGGCTTCCGGACAGCGCTCCCAAAGGGCCGTACTGCCTTCGATGTCGGTGAACAGAAAGGTCACCGTACCGGTCGGAAGCGCCGCGCTCACATTCGCCCGATCACCTCAGGTGCGGCCGCTACGCGACGGCGTCGCGAAGATCCCCGCGTGCCAGCGCGTACCCAACGAGCCGATCGATCAACGCTTCGAAGGTGATGCCGACGCTCGCACACGCATCGGGGAAAAGGCTCGTGGGCGTGAGGCCCGGCAACGAATTGATTTCGAGAACGTAGGGACGCAGGTCGTGGCTGACGATGAAATCGGTGCGCGAGTAATCGCGCAGTCCCAGCAGGCGGTGTGCGGACAGCGCCAGCATCTGCAGACGCGCAGCCAGGTCGTCGTCGATGTGGGCGGGTACCACGTGGGTGCTGCCTCCGGGTTCGTATTTCGAATCGAACGAGTAAAATTCCGAGCGATTCGCGACGATCTCAACGATCGGCAACGCCTCTTCGCCGAGGACGGCGCACGTAAACTCGCGTCCGTCGACGTATTCCTCGGCGAGAATTTGTGAGTAGCTCTTCGATGCCGAAAGCATCGCGGCGGTCCATTGCTCGTGCGTGCGCACGATCGCCACGCCGGCCGACGATCCTTCGAACCGCGGCTTGACGACGAGCGGAAGGTCGAGCGAACCGGGCAGCAGCGGTAAGGTGCCGCCGCTCAAATCGAAGAGATCCCACGCCGCCGTAGGCAAGCCTTCGGCGGCGAGCAGCTTCTTGGTCAAGTGCTTATCCATCGACAGCGACGAGGCTTCCAAACCGCTACCCGTATACGGAACGGCCAAGTACTCCAACAACGCCTGAACGTGACCGTCTTCGCCACCGGGGCCGTGAAGGGCGTTGAAGACGGCGTCCGGCTTACGCTCGCGAATGGCTTCGACGAACCGCTCGTCGTAGTCGAGCGACGACGCATCGTAACCGAGCGTTTGCAACGCCTGCATCGCCCCAGCGCCGCTGCGGATCGAAATTTCGCGCTCCGCGCTGTTCCCGCCCATGACGACGACGATCTTGGCTGTACGTTTCATGCGTCTACGAAGACTCCGACTAGGTGCACTTCGAGTTGCAGCTCCACGCCGAACCGGTCGTGGACTGCGGAGCGCACGCGCGCCAGCAGCGTCGCGACGTCTTTGGCACTCGCGCCGCCGACGTTGTTGATGAAATTCGCGTGCAATGGGGAAACTTCCGCGCCGCCCTCGCGCCATCCCTTAGCCCCGATGCCCTCGATCAGCCGGGCGGCCTTGTCGCCGTCGGGATTTCGAAAACACGATCCCGCATTCGGGAGCGCGATCGGCTGCGTATCCTTCCGCCGCACGAGCCGCCTCCGCATCTCCGCGCGAACGGCGGCCGGATCGCTCTTGGCAAACGCCAGGGTAATGCGCGAAACGACCGCATCGCGCGCCAGGCTGGAATGACGGTAGAAGTACTGCACCGTCACGGGATGCGCGACCGGCTTGGCGGGAGACTGCACCCAGACGTCGCGCACGAAATCCCCGATCTCCCGGTCGGTGCCGGCGTTCATGCGCAGAGATCCGCCCACCGTTCCAGGGATGCCGGCCAGCGAACCGACGCCCGCTGCACCGGCCGTCGCCGCCTTCGCGGTGATCGCCGCCATCCCGGCCGAAGCGCCCGCCTCGACGACCACGCACTCGTCTTCGATGCGAACGCCGATATCCGCAAATGCCCCGCTCAAGCGAATCACGACCCCACGCACTCCGCCGTCGCCGACAAGGACGTTGCTGCCGCCTCCGATGGCAAACCATGGCATGCGCCGCTTGAGGCAGAACCGCATCAATGCGGCCAGTTCGCCTTCGCTTTCCGCGGCGACCAGCGCGTCGGCGGGTCCGCCGATCTTCCACGACGTGTACTGCGCCAGCGGCTCGTCGAATTTCGCGCGCGCGCCGAAGATCGCCGTCAGCGCTTCGCGGTCGCCTTCGCCGAGCAGCGAGCGCAGGGCCAGCGACGTCGTCACGCTCATGCGCGCACCGATGCAGAGCGGGCGACCCGCTCGGCTAAGCGCGCGGCTACGTCGGTGACGTTACCGGCGCCGAGCATCAGAACGAGCGCGCCGGGCGGCGCCTCGTCGAAGATGCGATCCTCCAAATCCTCGACGCGCGCCACGTAGCGAACGGTGGCGCCGCTCGCGGACAAGGGCTCGCCGATGGAGCGCTCGCTCACGCCGGGAATTATCGGCTCCGAGGCCGCGTATACCGGCGTCAGGTACACGCAATCGGCGCCGCGCAGCGCGTCGGCGAAATCGCGAGCCAAGAATGCCGTGCGGGTATAGCGATGCGGTTGAAAGGCGACGACCAGCGGTCCGGGACGGTATTCGCGGGCCGCCGCGATCGTCGCGCGCACCGCGGTGGGATGATGGGCGTAATCGTCGACGACGATGAGGCGTTCGGTGCGGGCGAGAACGTCGAAGCGGCGGCGCACGCCGCGAAAAGCCCTCAGCGCATCGGCGATTCTTGCAAACGGAATGCCAAGTTCGCGCCCGACCGCAATAGCCGCCAGCGCGTTTTGCACGTTGATGGCGCCGGGCACGCGTAACTCGACGATGCCAAGGCACGCGCCGCCCACAATGACGTCGAAGCGCGCGGCAAGGCCGTCCGTCCGGAGGTTCGCCGCGCGAACGTCGGCGCCGGCCGAAAGACCGAACGTGACCGTACGCGTACGCAAATCGTGCGAGACGAGCGAGGCCGACAACGCGTTGTCGACGCCGACGATCGCCGCCCCGTCTTCGGGAAGCTTCCCAAGAAATTCCGCGAAGGCGCGCACTAACTGAGGAAGATCGTCGTCGCTGACGAGATGATCGTTCTCGATGTTGGTAACGACCGCCATTGCAGGCTCGAGAAGCGCAAACGACCCGTCGGATTCGTCGGCCTCCGTAACGAACCAGGGCGACGTCCCGTCGTGCGCGTTCGTCTCGAGCAGGCAATCGATTCCGCCCAGCACGAGGCTCGCGTCGATGCCGCCCAAGCGCAGCACCGCATGCGTCATCGCGGTGGTCGTCGTTTTGCCGTGCGTTCCGCAGACGGCGATGCCGCGGCGTTCGTCCAGGAGCTGCGCCAGCATTTCGCCGCGGTGCAGCACCGGCGTCCCGTTGCGCCGGGCCGCGGCGTACTCGGGATTACGGCGGTCGATCGCCGAGCTCACGACGACGGTATGCGCGCCGCGGATGTTGTCGCCGTCGTGCCCAATCGTCACGCGAACGCCTTGTGCGCGCAGCTCTTCGAGCAGCGGTGTTGGCTTGACGTCGGAGCCGGATACCGTCTCGCCGCGCGCGAGCAGGACGCGCGCAATAGCGCTCATCCCGATGCCGCCGACGCCGATAAAGTGAAACGGCCCTCCATTCATCGATACGTCCTACTTTCTCGCCAACAGCCAATCGACCCGGGCGAGAATGGTCGCAATCGGATCGCCCGAGCGCAAGCGCTCGGCATCGGCTCGCATGCCGTCGATCCGCGGCGAGCCGGTCGCTTCGGCGATAGCAAGACGTAGCGCGCCACGCTGCAGCTCGTGGTCGGCAACGATGACGGCCGCACCGGTGGCGGCAAAGCGCTCGGCGTTGCTCGTCTGATGATCGTCGGCGGCAAACGGATACGGGACGAGAATCGCCGGCTTTCCGACGGCCGCCAGCTCCGCCAGCGTCGAAGCACCGGCTCGAGCCAACACCAGATCGGCGGCGGCGTAGGCTTCCGACAGGTCGTCGAGATACGGCCGCACCACCACCCCCGAGCCTTCCATCTCTGCCCGTACGCGTTCGTAGTCGCGCGCGCCGGTGACGACGATAAGTTGCCATCCTGGCGGCAACTCGCGCTCTTTCGCCAGCGCGCTCAAAGCGTCGTTGATCGTGCGAGCGCCCTGGCTTCCGCCGATCGCCAAAAGCGTCTTTCGGGCTGGGTCGAGCCCAAGCCCCGCGATTGCCGCACCGCGCGATGGCAACGACCGCAACGCCGAACGGACCGGCACACCCGTGCGCACGTACTTACCTGCGAAGCGGGAATCGGCATCGCCGAAGGCCCCCCACACCTCGTCCACCAGCGGGGCGAGCAGCCGGTTCGTCAGCCCGGGCTTTGCGTTGGGCTCGAGCAATGCTATAGCCATTCGAGAAACGCGCACCGCCCGCAACGCTCGTGCGGCCAAGACCGCTGGGAAACACACGTAGCCACCGGTTGCAATCACCAAGTCCGGGCGCAATCGCAGTAGAAGCGCGAGGCTTTGTGCGGTCCCGGCCGCATTGGCGACGACGGTTCGAAGAAAATCCCACGATAAATTGCGTACCAACGGACGGCCGGCGATCGTATGCAGCTCGTATCCCGCTTTGGGGACGATCGTCGCTTCCAGCCGGTCGGCGGTTCCGACAAACGCGATCTCCGCATCGCGTTCGCGCAACGCGTCGGCGACCGCAATTGCAGGGTAGAGATGCCCGCCCGTACCGCCTCCGGCAAAAACGATCCGCCGCCCGGACGGAGTCTGCAGGCTAAGAGCCGGCATTCAGCCGGCGATGGCGTCCGACGTTGGCGATCAGGGCGACGGCAATGAGATTGACGACGAGCGAACTGCCGCCGAACGAGACGAACGGAAGGGGCACGCCGGTTACCGGCCACGACGACGTCACGACGCCGATGTTGATGAAGGCTTGAATCGCGATCATGGCGCCGCACCCGCAGGCCAGAAAGTAGCCGAAGCGATCGGGAGCCGCGAGCGCGATTCGCACGGCCCGGTAGATGAATGTGACGAACAGCACGACCACGGAAAACGCGCCGATCAAGCCCAGTTCCTCACCCAACACTGAGAAGATGAAGTCGGTGTATTGTTCGGGGAGGTAGAAAAATTTCGCGCGCGACGCGCCGAGTCCCATGCCGAAGATACCGCCGCTACCGAGCGCCAGGAGCGACTGAACGATGTGGAAGCCCGTGTTCTGCGGATCTTTCCACGGATCCAAGAACGCGAAAACGCGTGCGCGCCGGTACGGACTGGCGATGACGGTAAGCACCGCCATCGGCGCCGTCACCGCCAGGATGGCGATCAAATGAAAGACGCGCGCGCCGGCTGCGAAAAACATCGTGAAGGCGATGAACACCAAGAGGCTGGCGGTGCCCATGTCCGGTTCTTTGAGCACCAAGACGGCCATGATCAACACCGGAACGCACAGCGGAAACAATCCTCTCACCAGCGAGGTTATGCGATCGCCGCGGCTCGCAAGCATCGCGGAAAGATAGATCACGAGCGCGAGTTTTGCGAACTCCGACGGCTCGAAACTCAACGAGGAAAATCCGACCCACCGGCGGCCGCCGTTGACGCCGACTCCCACGTGAGGCACGAACACGAGCAGCAGCCCGGCGATCGCGGCCACCAGCAGATACGGCGCCGCTCGCTTCAAACGTGCCAGCTCCATCTTGTAGACGACGAACGCTGCGAACATCCCGACGAGCAGCCAGATCAGCTGGCGCTTGACATAGTAGGCGATGTCGCCGTGCTCCGCATACGCGGTCGCGCTCGACGCCGAGAACACCATGACGAGGCCGATTCCGACCAGCGTCGCGACGACCGCAAAGAGCACGACATCCGGCGGCGCGGTTACGTACGAGCGCACCGGTGCGCGATCGGACGCGTCGCCGCGCGGCGACTTACGGCCGCGATTGAGCGTGCGCGAACTAAGCACCGGCCGGCTCCGGCAGCGAGGCGACCGCCGCGGCGAAGCGCTCGCCGCGATCCTCGGCCGACGTAAACATGTCGAACGACGAGCATGCCGGGGAAAGCAACACGACGTCCCCGGCAACGCTCAGCTCCCGCGCGCGCCGCACCGCGTCTTCCATCGAAGAGGCGCGAAAGGCGGGGACGCCTTCGCCGGCACGGACGATCTCGTCGGCCGCCTCGCCGATTGCGACGACGGCTTTCGCTCGCCGGCGTATCGCCGCGCCCAATTCGCCGAAGGAAGTCCCCTTTGCGCGCCCGCCCGCGATGAGGATAATCGGCCGCTGAAAGCTGAAGAGCGCGGCGATCGCAGAGTGCGGATTGGTCGATTTCGAATCGTCGACGAACATCACGCCATCGACGTCGGCCACGGTCTCTAGCCGGTGCGGCATCGGTCGAAATGACGAAACGCCCTCGCGAAGCGCTGCGGGCTCGCAGCCGACGGCCAGCGCGGCCAGCAGCGCCGCCATCGCGTTTTGCACGTTGTGCTCTCCCGGCAGCGCGATCTCGTCACGCGCGACGAGATCTACCGGCCGCGGGTCACCCGCAATCGGCACGTACGTCAACATCCCTTCCCGGCGGAACATGGTCGCCCATTCCTCGTGCGGTCGTAACGTGAACCACATCTGCCGCGCTTGCGCGCGCATTTCACCGTGACGCCAGTGAAGCTGGGCGATACGCGGATCGTCGAGATTCCCGACAAACCAATCGTTTAACCCTTGATTGGCGAAGACGCGATACTTCGCTTCGGCATACTCGTCCATGGAATAGTACCGGTCGAGGTGGTCGGGGACGACGTTGAGCAGCACGGCGACCCGCGGCTTGAACGCCCGGATGGTTTCGAGTTGAAATGACGAGACCTCCGCAACCACCCAGTCGCGCTCGCCGGCACCGAGCACTTCCTTGATCAGCGGATTTCCGATATTGCCGCCTACCCGAACGGTGAAACCGCACGCGCGCAACAGGTGACCGGTCAACGCCGTCGTCGTCGACTTGCCCTTCGTGCCGGTCACCGCGATGATGGGTGCCTTGCACAGGCGATACGCGAGCTCGATCTCGCCGATGACCGGAACGTTGGCTCGATTGACGGCGCGCACGACCGGCGACGTCGGCGGAACGCCCGGTGAGAGGACGGCCGAGGTGACGCCGGGGGCGAGGGCTTCGACGCCGGACGGCGCAACGAAGCGCGCGCCGAAATTTTCGACCGCCGCAATCGGTCCGTCCAGCTCGCCGGCCGCTTTTTCGTCGGTCGCGTAGACCGTGACGCCGCGCTCGCGCAACACCTCGACGCATGCGAGGCCGCTGCGGCCCAGACCGATCACCAGTGCGGTATCGCGCGCGCCGAACTCGAATATCTCGCTCATCGCACCACCGCCAATCCGATCAGCGAGCATACGAGCGAGCCTAACCAAAACAGGGCAGTCACTTTCGTTTCCGGCCAGCCGCTGAGTTCGAAATGGTGGTGCAGCGGGCTCATTTTCAAGATGCGCTTGCCATTGGTGATCTTGAAGTACGACACCTGGAGAATGACGGACAGCGCTTCCGCCACGAACACGCCGCCGATCAGAACGAGCAACAGCATTTCGCCGGTGAGAATCGCGACCCCCGAAAGCAGCGCGCCTAGCGCCAGGGAGCCGGTGTCGCCCATGAACATCTTTGCGGGATGACGGTTATAAAAAAGGAAGCCCAGACACGCGCCTAGACCGACCGACGAGCCGATCAGCGCCGCCGGCACCAGCGTTTGAGCGGCAATGGGAATCGACGCGGCCAGCGGCGGAAGCATCGTTCCGGTTGCGAGACCGTCGAGCCCGTCCGTCAAGTTGACGGCGTGAATCGTGGCGGTGATTGCCAGAATTCCGAGCAGCAGCCACACCCAGTGGGGCGCCGTCAGCGAAAACGTCCCGGCGTGCAATAGAACGTCGCGCGGGAAAAAGGTCAACGTCCCGTCGATCGAGCGCAGGAAGACGACGGCGATCAAGGTCGTCGCCAAGAACTTCGTGCGCGCGCGCAGACCGCGATGGTGCCCCGAACGAATCGACAGTACATCGTCGACGGCACCGACCGCAGCACAAGCGATCACGAGAAACCCCAACTGCGGAAGCAGCGGCGCGCGCGTTGCCGGCAACGTTGCCGCCATTGCCGCGACGAAGACCAGGCCGCCCATCGTCGGCGTACCGGTCTTGGCCTGGTGGCTTTGCGGCGCGTCCTCGTACGCGCGCTGCCGCACTTGCAGCCGGCTCAACAGCGGCAGCAGCACCGCTCCGGCAACGAGCGCGACGATCAATCCCAGCAGAATCCAAAGAGGCGCAACGCTGAACAGCAGTCGAGGATCGAAGACGGCGGCGCCGAGCCCTGCATGCGGATCGTTCACGACGTCGGGCTCTCCATCAGCGGGTTGGAACCTTGGCCGCGCCACTTGAGAACGACGACCGGGGTTTGCTCGTCCCCGTTACCATGCGGATTGTCGAGCAAGGCGCCCTCGACGGTGTTTCGACGGACCCCGCGAGAAGCGCCGAGGACCTTGGCTTTCTCCAGGTCGTTGGCGTCGACCACCGCGCACGCCGTTCCGACGCGCTCGAGGACCGATTCCGCGAAAGCGTCCGGTTCGCGCGGTGCGAACACGATCGCGCGCTCGAACGGCGGCATCGTGCCCGTATACCCATCGATCGCCGTAAGCGATTCCCCCATGATTTCATAGAACGCGCCGCGCCTGCCGAACGCGCGCCCGACGAGGTGGGCCAGCGTCGCGTAAATCACCTTCGACCGTCCGGCGCGGTCGATAACGAGCTGCATCGACTCCGGCTGATTGACCGTCGCCAGCGCACCGGCGCGGCGCGAAAGCGCGTACGCCAGCGGACTCGGACGGACGTATTCGGCAGGAACGTATTCGCCTTGGGCGATCGCCACGGCGGTTTCGGATATGGCGATTACGTCCCCACGCCGCGCGATGCCGTCGACCGCGGAGCCCACGATGCCGATCAAGTCGTCGCCTTCGCGCACCAATCGCGTGCGCACGGGAATCGCAACCAATCCGGACGGCACCTCCGGACGGGTGACCGCCAAGCCGCGTGCGCCGGCGCTCACCGTTGCAACTCCGCGACGATTTCCTCAAGCCGGTACTTCCTCGAACCCTTCAGCAGTACGACGTCGCCGTTGCGAGCGTGTGCGCGCAACCAGTGTGCCGCATCTTCATTCGACGCTACGTGCACCACCGACGCCGCCGCCAAACCCTCTCGCTCCGCGCCGCGGGCCATTGCGTCGGCGTATTCGCCGCTCACCAGCAAGACGCCGGCTCGCCGCGCCGCGTGCGCTCCGACTTTCTCGTGCAACTGCGCCGACTCCGCACCCAACTCCGCCATGCTGCCGAGAACCGCGATGGCGCGTTTGGGACGTTCCATCGTGAGAGCGTCCAAGGCGGCAATCATTCCACTCGCGTTCGCATTATACGCGTCGTAGATGATACGCCACCCGCCCGACATCTCGAACGACTCGAAACGTCCCGGGGGCAGGCGCAAGGTCGGAAGAACGGCGATCGTTGGCGGCAGTTCGACGCCGAGTTCGAGCACGCCGGCGATCGCAGCGACGACGTTTGCGCGGTTGTGCGCGCCGGGAACCCGAACGTCAACCGGGCCGTCAAACGTGCGGCGGCCGTCGACGACGTCGACGAGCCGGTCCGGGCCTATCAACGCGGTAACCCGCGAGAGTCTTCCGATCTCGTCATCACCGCGGTCGTCCGCGACGAACCAATGGGGGGGCTGCGCGAGTCTCGCCGCACGCACGATCGACACGTCGTCGCGCGCGTTGAGCACCGCGCGCGCGCCGCGCGAAAACAGCGCCCACTTCGTCTCGGCTAGGCGTTCGCGCGTCCCCATGATTTCGACGTGCGCTTCGCCGATATTGGTGAGGACTCCAACCTCGGGGCGAGCGACCTCAACCAGCGACGCGATGTCGCCGAATTGACGCGCACCCATCTCAACCACGATGGCATCGTGTTCGGAGTTCGAGGCATTCAACAACAACTTGCTCACGCCAATTTCGTTATTCTCGTTGGCCGGTGCGGCGGCGACGCGGCCGCCGTAGCGCGCCGCCAACAACTGCGTGACGAACGCTTTGCAGGTCGTTTTCCCGGCACTGCCGGTGATTGCCAGCACGCGGCCGTCAAAGAGACGGCGCGCTAGTGCCGCGAGCGTCATGTAGGCTCGCAAGGTGTCGGCGACGACCATGGTCGCCACGCCTTCGACGCGCGTATCGGGCCGGTCGACTACCAGCATGGCGGCGCCGCGGCGCACCGCTTCGGCGGTAAAATCGTGCCCGTCGAAATTTGTGCCGCGCAGCGCGACGAACGTGTCGCCGGCTTCGATCGTGCGCGTATCGGTGCCCGCGCGAATCTCGGCCGGCGCGGCACGCTCGTCGAGCAACGTCGCGCGGGTAGCTGCCACCGCTGCATCGAGCGGGAGCTTCATCGCAGGACCCCGCGCAGTTGCAACGCGTGACGCGCTACCGCCGCATCGTCGAACTCGAGAATTTCGGACCCGACGATCTGGTAGGTTTCGTGACCCTTTCCGGCCACCAACACCACATCCCCGGGCTGCGCTTCCGAAATCGAACGCTCGATGGCGCGACGCCGATCCAGCTCGACCACATGCGGCCGGCTGCCGATTCCGGCAACGATTTCTTCGACGATTGCCCTCGGGTCTTCGCTCCGCGGATTGTCGCTGGTCACGTACAGGCGATCGGCGAGCCGTGCGGCCATCGCGCCCATTTCGGGCCGCTTGCCGCGATCGCGATCGCCGCCGCACCCGAAAACGACGGCGAGTTTTCCGGTTACCGTTTCGCGCAGCGCTCCGAGCGCGTGTTCAAGCGCGTCGGGGGTGTGCGCGTAGTCGATGACGACGTCGACGCCGTCGTCGCGCAGGCGCTCCATGCGGCCGGGCACGCGCTCGAGGTTTGCCAGTCCTCGTGCGCTCGTTGCATCGCCGATCCCGAGTTCGCGCGCGACGGCGATCGTCGCCAAAGCGTTGCGGACGTTGAAACGGCCGGGCAAACGAAGCCGGAACCGGGTGCCGTCGAGCGTAAAGCGGCTTTCCTCCGGGGTCGCGACGACGTCGGAGGGCACGACGTCGGCACCGGAGCGCTCCCCATAGGTCGTTACCCCAACTCCACGAGCGGTCAGCTCGCTCGCCCAGCGAGCCCCGTGCTCGTCGCCGGCGTTGAGAACGGTATGTCGTGCGAGGGAGAACAGGCGCCGTTTCGCCGACGCGTACGCGTCGAGCGTTTCGTGAAAGTCCAGATGGTCGCGCGTAACGTTCGTCAGAACGGCCACCCTGAAACGCACGTCGTCGACCCGCTCGAGCGCAAGCGCGTGCGAGCTGACTTCCATCACCACCGATCGTGCGCCGGCGTCGCGCATAGATGCCAGCAACCCGTGAAGTTCCGGGGGAAGCGGCGTCGTATTCGCCAGCGTCCACGAACGGGGGCCGAACGAGGCGCCGATTGTCCCGATCGTTCCACACGGTACGCCGGCGCCATCGAGCACCGCTTGCAGCATGTGGACCGTCGTCGTTTTTCCGTTCGTGCCGGTAACGCCGACCACGTCGAGCGCGTGCGACGGGTCGCCATAGAATGTGGCCGCGAGCGTGGAGAGCGCGCGTCGCGAATCCGCAACGGTGACGACGCATACGCGTGATGGGAGACGCACCGCCGGGGAAACTTCGAGCACCACCGCGACCGCGCCGTTGGCGATCGCGTCCGGCAGGAATGTATGGCCGTCCTCGTGCGCTCCCCGCAGCGCGACGAACAACGCACCGGGCCGAACGTTGCGCGAATCGTTTTCAACGCCGGTGACCCGCACGCTCGCGATTCCGGTTACGAGTGCGTCGGCGGGCAACCGGGCGATCAGCCGTGCAAGCTCGATCTCGCGCTCAGCCATGCGGCGGCGCCGTTGGCAAGACTCCGGCGTGCAGCATGGCTGCTCGCGAAATCTCGGCAAACGCCGGCGCGGCTACGACGCTTCCGTAGTAGGATCCTAAGGGTCGCTCGACCTTAACGTAGACGAGGTAGCGGGGACGCTCGTACGGCACCATTCCAATAAACGATGCAGCGTAGTATCCGGAACGGTACGCGCCGTCAACGACCATCTCGGCGGTGCCGGTCTTACCCGCGGTGGAGTATCCGGGGATCTGCGCGGTCGGGTCGCCGGTACCGTGCAATACCACCAGCCGAAGGAATCCCCGCAGTTCGGCAGCGGTTCGCTGGGAGAAGACCCGGCGAATCACCTGGGGCGCGACGCTGCGGATTTTCTTTCCTTGCTGGTCGTAGACCGCCCGCACGATATGCGGCTGCATCAACAGCCCGCCGTTTGCAATGGCGCTGTAGTAGCGTGCCATTGCAATGGGTGTTACCGAAACGCCCTGACCGAACGACATCGTCGCCAGCGAAGGCGCGCTCCAATCTTTCGGGGGCGGAACGATGCCCGGATTCTCTCCCGGAAGTCCGACGCCGGTAGGATCGCCGAAGCCGGCCTTGCGCTCCATGTTGTAAAAGGTCTTCGCCCCGATGGATATGCCGACTTCGGCCGCGCCGACGTTATGCGAGTATTCGACGATCTGGGCCAAGGTTTCGCTGCCGCCGGTGCCGCTCATGAAGCCATCTTCCGCGTTGTGAATCGTTCGCCCGCCGACCTCTAGGCGGTCGTGCGCAGGGAAGCGCGTGGCCAGCGTGACTTTGTGCGAGTCGAGCGCGGCGGCGGCGGTCAGGAGCTTGTAGGTTGAGCCGGGCTCGTACGCGTCCATGATCGCCCGGTCGCGTCGTTGCGCGTCGCTGAACTTCCAAAAGCGATTGGGATCGAAGGTCGGTTCGTTCGCCAGCGCGAGCACTTCGCCCGTCCAAGGATCCATGACGATCGCCGTCCCGTCGAGCGCGTGGAACGTCGCGACTTGCTTTGCAAGCGCACGCTCGGCTACGAACTGCAGGTAGGAGTCGATCGTCAGCTCGAGCGTCGAGCCTGGCTCGGCGGGCTTCACGACGCGCTCGCGACCGAATGGAATCGGGCGGCCGAACTCGTCCGTTTCCAGCATCACGCTTCCAGAGCGGCCGCGCAGCAACCCGTCTTGCGAATACTCGATACCGTCGAGTCCGTTTTCATCGGTTCCTACGAAACCGAGAACGGTCGACGCAAGCTTTCCTGCGGGATCGACGCGCAGTCCGGATTCCTCTTCTTTGAGCGCGACGCCGCCGAGGTTAAGCGCGCGAACTCGCTCGATCTGGTCGTGCGGGAGTTTGCGCGCGATCCACACGAACCACGACTTTTTGTCGTGCAGTTCCGCAACCGTCGCCGGACCGAGTTTCCCCAAGACTTTCCGCAGCTTCGCAGCGGTCGCGTCGGGATCCGACAAATCGCGCGGCACAGCATACACGCTTTCCGATGGAAGCGATCGAACGAGGACGTTGCCGTTGCGATCGAGGATGCTACCGCGCCGCGCAAACACTTCGATCGTGTCGGAGCGCTGCGCGAGTGCTTCGCGCGCGTAAGCGGCGCCGTGCAGCACTTGCACGTCGTAAAGGCGCCACACGAGATAGACGGCCATCAGCAAGCAGGCGTAAAAGACGAAATTGGCCCGCACCGGGGAAACGCGTGCAAACGTTCGTTGATGCATCGTAGCAGCGCTTACCGCTGCTGGGCTACCGCCGGGATGAAGAATCCGGCCAGCGACGAGAGCACCGCGACCCGCGGGCGGTCGAGAGCGATCCGGGGCCGGCTTAGCCGGATGACCGCAAACCGTTCCGGTTCGATCATCCTCAAACGCGCCGCCAGAACCGATAGCCGATCGTCGGAACGAAGGGCGGCGATTCGGTCGTCTAGCCGCATCGTCTCTTCCTGCATGGCCGTTCGCTGGTGCTCCGCCTTCGCAACCGCGTACGATAACCCGGTCAGCATCGACGTCAGCAGCACGTACATCATGAACAAGAACAACAGACCACCAATCGCTGCCGAAACGCGCGAAATGTTCGAGTACCGCGCACGCGACTTGTGAATGATGCGCCGCTGCGTGGCGGCACGGGCCACCCGCGGGTTACGCACGCGAGCCTGGCGATCGAAGGAGCGAGGTTGGATCACTGTCAACTGGCCTTCCGTCGGGCGGCGCGCAGCTTCGCGCTGCGAGCGCGGGGGTTTTCTGACATCTCGCGCTCGCCGGGAACGAGCGGCTTCTTCGTGAGAATCTCTAGGCGTGGATCGCCGCGGAACGCGCGCTTCACGATACGATCTTCGAGCGAATGAAAACTGATGGCCACCACACGCCCGGCGACGCAAAGGCGATCGAACGCGCCGCTAAGTCCGTCGCGCAGTGCGTCGAGCTCGTCGTTGACCGCGATGCGCAACGCCTGAAAGACGCGCGTTGCCGGATGAATCCGTTCGCGGCGCCCCGGCCGGTGGAGAATTCCGGAAACCAGCGAGGCAAACTCGGTCGTGGTAGTCGGCAGCGCGCCGGCCGACCGGCGTTCGACGATTGCGTGCGCGATGCGCCGCGCCGAGCGCTCCTCACCGTAATAGAAGAAGATATCCGCAAGTTCTCCTTCACTGGCGGTCGCCAGCACGTCGTACGCGCTGCGGCCCGAGTGCGGATTCATGCGCATGTCGAGCGGCGCCGTTTTCCCCACTGAAAAACCGCGCTCGGCGTCGTCAAACTGCATCGACGATACCCCCAAGTCGAACAGCACGCCGTCGACCGAGTCGACCCCACAGCGATCTAGGACGTGCGTAAGCTCTCGGAAATTTGCGCGGACGAACGTCAGCCGTGGGTCGTGGATCGATTGCGCTCGAGCGGCGGCCGACGGATCGGCGTCCAAAGCGATGAGGCGGCCCGCTCCCAAGCGGTTCAAGATGGCCGTAGAATGGCCACCAGCCCCAAACGTGGCATCCACGTAAATCCCATCCGCTCGGATCGCAAGCAACTCCAGCGCCGTCTCGAGCAGCACCGGGACGTGCGTCATGAATGCCCGGCCACATCAATAGAGCCCCAGGTCGACGATAAACTCGGCGACCTCTCCCTGCGGAGACGCGTGGGCCTGGTAGCGTTCCTTCGCCCAGACTTCAACCCGCGTCAGCGATCCTACCGAGACCACGTCGCGGACGATGCCCGCATAAGCCCGCAGCGCCGCCGGGATGACCAAACGGCCCTGGGCGTCGCACGCAACTTCCTCTGTATTGGCGAAAAGATGGCGGACGAATCGCCGAAACGCTTCGTCCTTGCGCGGCGCGGCCTCCAGCCGGTCGCAAAAATTTGCCCAAGTGAGGGTGGGCAGGAGTGCTAGGCAGGGATCGGGTTGGGCGACCGTGAGCACAAAACCGGGGCCCAGCCGCTCGCGAAAGCGCGCGGGGACGATAAGCCGGCCCTTGTCGTCAAGGGCATGTTCGACCGACCCGGTAAAACGCGGTAGATCCGCGTGCACACAGCCCTCCCTGTGGCACCATTAGTCACCACTTCCCACCACTATACGCCCCGGCATACATCAGCGCAAGCAAAAGCCCGATTACTGCAATGCGAACGTTCGTTCGCATCATTCGCACCGTCGATTGTGAAGCGGACGTTCGGACTCGCCGGCACGAGCGACTAGACAGGTGCGGCCGCGCAGGATACCGTGCAGCAGAGGGAGGTATACGCATGCCGAAGACGCCCGGCCTCAATCGCCGTCGCTTTTGCACGGCTGCCGCGGTAGCCGTCGCTGCGATCCCCCTTGGTCTTCTCGGATGTCAAGAAAGGACCAACGGCATGACTGAAAGTGCTGAACCGGCGGGCAGCGGTACGACGGCGATTCGTCCGTTTCCTCAGCAGCACGTTCCCGAATCGGAGCTTACGGATTTGCGCCGGCGCATCAACGCAACGCGATGGCCGTCGCGCGAGTTGGTCGCGGACGACACGCAAGGCGTGCAATTAGCGACGGCTCAGGCGCTAGCGCGCTATTGGGGATCCGATTACGACTGGCGCAAGTGCGAGGCGAAACTTAACGCGACACCGCAATTCATCACGGAGATCGACGGGCAGGACATTCACTTCATCCACGCTCGTTCGAAGCACGCAAATGCGTTGCCGCTGATCGTGACCCACGGGTGGCCTGGCTCGATCATCGAGCAGATGAAGATCATCGGCCCACTCACCGATCCAACTGCCCACGGCGCGAGCGCATCCGATGCGTTCCATCTGGTGATTCCCTCGATGCCGGGCCACGGCTATTCGCCGGCACCTACCACGATCGGCTGGGATCCCGTGCGCATCGCACGTGCCTGGGTCGTGCTGATGAAACGGCTTGGGTACGATCGATTTGTAGCGCAAGGCGGCGATTGGGGAGCCGCCGTCACGCAGGAGCTCGCCCTGCTCGCGCCGGCACAGGTGATGGCGATTCACTCGAACATGCCGGGGACGGTACCCGCCGACATTTTGGCACAGGCTAAATCCGGCGCCAAGCCGCCGTCCGGTCTGACCGGCGACGAACTGCACGCCTACGAGCAACTCAGCGACTTTTATGCCCATCATCTCGGCTATGCCGTCGAGATGTCGAATCGCCCGCAAACGCTCTACTCGTTGAGCGACTCACCGGTCGCCCTAGCGGCCTGGATGCTCGATCACGACAAGGACAGTTACGAGATGATCGCCCCGGCGTTCGATGGACACCCCGGCGGGCTTTCGCGCGACGACGTGCTCGACAACATCACGCTCTACTGGCTAACCAATACCGGAGTGCCTTCGGCGCGCTTGTACTGGGAGAATAAGCTGGACTTCTTCGACGTCAAAGGCGTCACGATTCCAACCGGCGTGAGTGCGTTTGCGTACGAGCTCTATACCGCGCCGCGGAGCTGGGCGGAAAAGGCGTATCCCAAGCTCGTTTATTACAAAAAGCACGACGTCGGCGGGCATTTTGCCGCCTGGGAACAGCCGCAACTCTTTTGCGAAGACGTTCGTGCGAGCTTCCAAACGCTACGAAACGATCGCGCATGACCGGAAGCGCAAGCCGAGTGGGTTACGGGACGGCATAAACCTTTCCGGGCGAAATGAAGGGGAGCTCTGCAGAGTCGAACGGAAAGTTTGGTGGCGGAGGTGGACCCATGATGAAGTACTTCTTCGTCGCTGCCGTGATTCTCGCGTTCGTCCTCGGTTCGACCCTGGGACGGTTTCGTTCGAGCGCCGCGGACGCCGCAACTGCCGGCATCCCAAGCGATGGTTGGACGATTCACATCGACGCCGAGCAGCACTTCGGAGACGCTCACCCAACGGAGATCGCCCATCACTGGTGCAAGCCCGTTGCCGGCGGCTTGACCGAGTGCCAGATCTACGATAGCGATGCTCCCGACGCGCGTCTGGTCGCCGTCGAAACGATCGTGGCGCCGACGGTATACGCGTCGTTTACGCCGGCCGAGCAAGCGCTATGGCATTACCATAAAGTCGAGATCCCGAAAGTGCATGCGACGCTACCCGGAATGACGCCGGATCAAGCCGCGAAGACCATCGCCGCAATGAGCGACACGTACGGCAAGATTTGGCTCCTATGGGATCCGATGACGAACGCCAACCCGGTAGGCACACCAACGATCACGGTTCTTAAGTAGCTCGATCGGTCGCCTTTACACGAAGTCTTGCAGCGTGAGGACGACGTTGCGCGTCGCTCCGTCTTTGCCCGTCACGCCCAGCTGGATCGTCGTGCCGGGAGCTGCGAACATCAGCTCGCGCACCGCCTGCAGACTCATGCCGGCGACGGGCTTGCCGTCGATGGTCGCGATCGTATCGCCCCTCAGAATTCCGGCCCGAGCGGCGGGCGTCCCCGGTCGGGAATCGAGTACGACGAACTTGCCGCTGCGATTGAGCAAGAAGAGTCCGGCGCGTTCGTAAACGTCGTTTTGGCCGAACGACGCGTTCGGCGTCAGCGCCATCGTCTGCTTCCCGTAGTCGAGGGTCAGCGTGAAGCGTCGCCAAATATTGCCGCCGACGTTGGCGGCCACGAACGGCTCTGCCAAGGCGCCTTTTTGTTGCGTCGTGAAGTCGCCGACCACGTTCGATAACGTAAAGCCGCCGAAACTGACCGACCCGACGCGGCCAAGCTTGCCCAGCGCCGGACCCCCGAAGCCAAAACCGTTCACGCCGACCGCACTCATCGCGGCTGGGACGACCTGCGGATGCGCCGCGATGAACGGCCCCATGAGCGTAATCGAATCGCGTGCTCCGGTGTCGAGCGTGCATTGCGCGACGATGCCGTCGATGCCGCACGCAAACTGTGGCTGGCGCCCGTCGAGCACGAACGGGAGGACGCCGGCGCCGGCGGGCGGCGGCGGACCGCTGCCGGGCATCGCTAGCACGACGGTGCGCGCAGCGTAGTCGAAGGTCGTGATGAAACGCGACAGCACTTCGAAACCGATGAGGCCGTCGACCGGCTGGCCACTCGACATACCGAAGCCCATGCGCGTCGGCGCGACGCCGAAGAGTTGATCCTTGATCGTCGCGGCGCCGATCTGCAGCGAATCTACTTTTGCAAAACTGACCGACTCGGTCGTCGACCCGACGCCGCCGCCTTGGATCGATCCGTGGCCGCTTGCGCCGATTTCTTGCGCGACCGCCGCGTCCACGATGTTCGCGCCACCCGTGTCGTAAATGAAACGATACGGGCCCTTGCCGTTGAGCATCACCGAGAGGTACACGTGGTTGTCCGCCAGGTCGATCGGCACGCTCGTGCTCGACGCTCCGCCGGCAATCGAGAAGTCGTGCACGTCGGATGCCGGCTTGGCGAGGTGGCGCATAGTATCGGGCGAGTTGGCGACGGCTTGAGTAACCGTGGTGTCGCTCGAGTTTCCGTCGCTGCTTTGAGTGTGGCCCGCGTAGGGGATCATCAAGCCTTCGAACGCGCGGTACTTCGAGTAGGTCGTCGTGGTTGTAGTCGTACCCACCGTTTGCACGAACCGCGCCGGCAGGTGGGTGCCGCGATCGAACCACAACTCGAAAGGAACGGCCGAGTGCGGAGCGTTCACACGCAGCACGTCGTACTCGCGACCCGCGTCCGTTTTTACTCCGTCCCAGGTAACCGTGGCACCGCCGCGAGCCTGCCCCCAGAGAGCGTAGTTGCTCGCGAAGGCCTGACTGATCTCTTGGGCCCGTCCCGCTTGACCGCCGTCCACCCACACGAGACCGGAGCCGTCGCGGTTCCAAACGTCGGTTCCGTCGTAACCGTCACCGCCCACTAGCGGCGGCGTATCGTACGACTCCGAAAAACGAACCCCGCCGACCTCTTGCCACGAACTGCCGGTCCCGGAGATTCCGCCCACACTGACGGTTCCTCGAAGCTCGAGCGTCTTAACCCGTTCGAATGCAGACCCGCCTAAAGCGGCGCGCGATGCTGCCAGCACTTGGGCGGCGCGGTCGGGGGCGGCCGCCGGCGATGCGAGAGGAAAAGCTGCGAAGGCACCGGTGCACGCAAAAAGCGCGCCGAGAGCACGAATAGCGTTCATGCGCTCAGGTACGTACCCGAGCAAGCAATTGTTTCCTGGTACGAAATCTCTCGTTAAGCGCCCCGAGCCCGGGGTACACTAGAGTGGCACGTCGGAGGTATCGCGACATAGCTTCTCCACCGGGGCCGCTGGATCCAACGTGGGTCAGAGCCGATGCCCAACTGCGCGCGCTGGCGGAATCGGTACCCGTCATCGTCTGGAGCGCCGACGCGGAAGGGTGGGTCGACTGGTACAGCCGGCGGTGGTATGAATACACCGGCCAAACCACCGAAGACGCCGCCGGCTGGGGATGGCAAGCCGCCCACCATCCCGACGACTTTCTCGAGGTCATGCGCAGGTGGCCGCACTCCATCGCCACCGGCCAGCCGTTCGAGATGGAGTTTCGCTTACGCAAGCACGACGGGTCCTTTCACTGGTTTCTGGCGCGTGCCGAACCCTTTTGCGACGGCGCGGGAAGCGTGTTGCGCTGGTACGGAAGCATCGTCGATATCGACGCTCAGAAATTTACGGCGGAGCGAAGCAAACGCTTCGCCGAGACGCTGCACGAGATCTTCCTCCCCAAGGCGCTGCCGCAATACTCCGATCTGCGACTCGACGCCGTCTATTTGCCGGCGGAAAAGGATGCGCTCATTGGCGGCGATTGGTACGACGCATTCGAGCTACCCGACGGACGCCTCATCTTCTCCATCGGTGACGTCGCCGGCCACGGCCTCGAAGCCTCAGTCACCGTTGGGCGGCTCAGACAAGCGATCTTCACCCTCGCGTGGCGCGGCGACGACCCCGGTACGATTCTCAAAGAAACCGATCGCATTCTCACCCACCAAGAGCCGGGAACGATGGTAACGGCGATCGTCGGCTGCATCGATGCGTCGCATTCGACCATGCGGTACGCGGTGGCCGGCCATCCACCGCCGCTCATCGCTCGCAACCGGCTCGAGCCTGCGCAAGCGCTGCCGTTCGGCGATCCGCCCTTAGGGATCGGCTTCGACCTCGATCCCAAGACCCATACGGTTTCGATCGCCCCTGACACCGTGATCGCCCTCTACACCGACGGAATGACCGAGTTTTCTCGCGACGCGGAAACCGTCGAAGGAAAGCTCGCGACCGCGCTTTCGCTCCTCGTCGGCGACACGAGTATCGCCCAACCGGCAAGAGCCGTTCAGGAGCTCGTGTTCGACGACATGCATCCCAGCGACGACGCGGCTCTTCTTTTGATGCAGTTCTCCACCGTGCAACTAGGAGACCGGCACGCCGAATCGCTTCCCCCCGAAAAGGTCTGGAGATTTCACTCCAGCAGCGCGCATACGGCCCAGGCGTCGCGCCGAGAAGTCATGGCCTATCTTCGCAGCATGGCGTCGACGACCGAAAATTTCTTCGAGGTCGAACTCGTCATTGGGGAAATCTTCGCAAACACCGTTCAACACGCGCCCGGTTTGGTCGAAGTGCGAATCGAGTGGCTGCGAGAACGCCCGATTCTCACCGTCCGCGACACCGGTCCCGGTCTGGAATACTTCGAGGGGAAACTTCCGGACGACGCTTTGAGTGAAAACGGCCGCGGGATTTTTCTGGTACACACGCTGGCCGCCGGCATTACGCTGCGCTCGCGGCCCGGCTACGGAACCGAGTTACGGGCGGTGCTGCCGCTTACGCGTACGATCGCTGAAGATCACGCGAAGCCTTCGTAGTAATACTTCCGGGCTCGGTCGAGTATCTCGCCGGCACGATCCGCGCAGCACGCCTTCAGCCACAAGATCATAGACTCGCCGGCGGGTAGCGCACCGAGCGTGGAGTTTTGACCGCGAGGATGGTGCTGGAACGCCGCGAGCCTAGAGCCGAGAAGTTCTTCGGCTGCGCGGGCGACCGCACATTCGAGCGAGCCGCCCGCCTCGGCCGGTAAGAACTGCGTGTGCGCGCGCAACAGTGCGTCCGCAGCAACGGAGTCGAATTCACTGCCGAAGACGTCGATCGGATAGGCGCAGTAGAGCGAAAACGAAACGTGACGCCGCAGCCCGTTCCAGAGTTGTTCGAGCCGGATGGCTGCTGGAAAGCGTCCCGCTTTCCAAAGAACGCCGACCATTTCTCCATAGGCGCGGATGCCGGTACCGCGCGCCTGCGCCGCGCGAAGCCGGTCGCCGATGACGGCGTCGAAGCGTTGCGCGTCGGGATAGCCGCGAACGACGATTCGATCGAGCGTTTGTTCGGCATCTAAGAGTTGCAGCGCGCCATTTTCGATCGAACCTTCGGCATCGATTCTCCCGGCCAAGACCGCGAGCAATGCCTTGCGACGCTCGAGCGTCGCAATTGCGATCGCGGTTTCGCCCGACTCCAGCCCGCACGCGAGGAAGTCGCCGGCCTCCCGAACCAGCACGCGATCGTCCAAACCGTGGAGTTGAGCAAAATGCCCGGCCCCGGGTTCCCACGCGTTAAGCACCGGGCGATTATACCGTCGGTCGGCGATTTCTAACCAACCGTCCGGGCCGCCGGTTGAGCGCGCCGGCTCCGCTCGCGATCGATCAGCGCGCGCTTTCGACCCACCCCCCAGCGATAGCCGCCCAGTTTTCCGGTTCCGCGAATGACGCGATGGCATGGGACGACGAGTGCGACGACGTTGCTCGCGCAGGCGCGCGCTACCGCACGGGCAGCTCCCGGTTCGCCGATCGCCGCCGCAACCTCCCCGTACGACGCGACGTTGCCATACGGGATGGACTGTAAGTAGCGCCAGACCCGCATTTGGAACGCGGTCGCGCGGATGTCGAGCGGCAAGTCCAAATGCGGCTGCTCGCCGAGTAGATGTCCGGTCACCGCGTCGACCCAGCGGCGAAATTCGGGATGGTAAGGCGTGCTCATCGGTTCGATGTCTGCGCCGGAGTACTCGCGGCGCAGCGCTTTGCGCAACGCCTCGGTCGTATCGCCGAATTGAACGAAGCAGATGCCGCGGTCGGTCGCGCCGATCATCATCAATCCTACGGGAGTATCGAGCGAGGTATACGAGATCGAAACGCCGGCGCCGGCCGCGCGATACTGCGCAGGCGTCATTCCCAAACGAGTCGATGCCTGCTCGTACACGCGGCTTGCCGAACCGTAACCCGCATCGTAGACCGCCGCATCGATCGGCTTGGCCGCTTGCAGAGCGCCTTTGAGACGTTTCATGCGCGTCTCAGCGAGATATTGCTTGGGCGTGACGCCGACGACGGCTTTGAAGCTGCGAGCAAAGTGAAAGCGGCTCATCGCGGCCAGCGACGCAAGGTCGTCGAGGGTCAGCGGCTCGTCGCTGTGCCGCTCGATGTAGCGGCAGACTTCTTGAATCCGCTCAGGAACCGAACAGGGTGCGTGGTCTAACATGGGTATCACTGTAGCGCAGCGGGCCAGGCCCCGGCCATCGGAAAGTTGCGGTTGGGGAGCTGCCTGCTTGCTTCGACTTCCTCCGGCCGGACCGCCAGGCCCGGCGGGAAGGTTAGAAGAAAGCGCGGTTAAAGTTTCGGCGACCCGTCGCGGGGTCATCGGCGAACGTGATACTTTGAGGGACGATGCGGCGACTTTTTGGGATTCTCGGCGTCATGAGCCTGCTGTACGGCTGCAGCGGCGCGGGCTATCTGCCGTATGCCGCACACGCCCTGCAACCCGGCGAGATCCATATGCTGGTCTCCGACGCGTCGCATAACAACGGCGTACCCGAGGGCCTGGTGCACGCGGTCCTCATGGCCGAGTCCGCCGGCGACCCGTCGGCAATCAGCACGGCCGGCGCCCAGGGCCTGATGCAACTGATGCCCGGCACGTCGTCGGGTTGCGGGATCGCCAATCCGTTCGACCCGACGCAAAACGTGGAGTGCGGCACCACGTACCTCCATTCGCTGCTCGTCCGGTACCATAACGACGTGCGGCTCGCGGTCGCGGCGTACAATGCTGGCCCGGGTGCCGTCGACCGCTATCACGGGGTGCCGCCGTACCCGGAGACGCGAGCCTACGTGACGCGCGTGCTGGCGGCTTACCGAAGCTACTAGTTCCGTTCGCGATGGCGACGCTCACCCGCCGGCAACCGCTCCCACGAATCAGCGCGGCAGCGTTTCGGTTGCCGATTCTCGACAGCTATATGTTGCGAGAGATGTTCGGCCCGTTCATGTTCGCATTCGGTGCGTTCCTGCTGTTCTGGGCGCTCAACATCTTCTTTCTGGCCGCGGACTACATCATCAACCAGCACGCACCGTTCTTCTTGGTGCTGCGGTTCGTCATTTTTCGCATTCCCCAGGCAATCCCAATGGCGTTTCCGTTCGGCTGTTTGTTCGCCGCGTTGCTTGCCGTCGGCCGCGTGATGGGAGACAACGAGATCACGGCCATGCGTACGGCGGGCATCCCGGTACTTCGCATCACAGCCGCGCCGTTGGCCTTCGGCGTCGCAATGTTCCTGATCTGCTACGCTACCAACGAGTGGATCGCGCCGCCGTCGGTCGAACTGTCGACGCGCACGTTTTATCAAATCATCTACCACACCGAGTCGCTTCCGGTCGAACCGCAGTTCTTCCGTAAGGATCAAGACACTGGAAACGTCTTTTACGTCACTCAAGTCGCTCCGGACAATAAGACGATGGTCGGCGTACAAATCTTCAAGCCCGCGAAATACGGGCCGTGGAACGAGACGCTGCAAGCGAAGCGAGCGACCGTCAGCGGAACGTCGCTGATCTTACACGACGTTATCGATACGCGTTTCAATAACGACGGCTTCATGACCAGTCAGCAGCACGTCAACGATATCTCGATCGGCCTCCCGCTGGGTGAAACGGCCTCGCAGTTCGTGAGCAACGTAAATAACGATCCGTGGACGATGAGCAGTAAGTCGTTGCGCGTTCAAGTCAACGCGTTGCAGGAACAGGGAATCGGCGGTACGGCGCTGGGCAACCTGCAGATCAACCTCGCAAACAAGCTAGCCTGGCCGTTTGCCTGTATCATCAGCATCTTGTTGGCCTTGCCGCTGGCGCTGCGTTTCGGCAAGCGCGGGCGCACGCTGGGCATAGCTTTGGCGATCATCATGTTTTTCGTCTACTATCTCATGATTTCGGCCGCTGCCGCTTTCGGACGTAACGGAGCAATCAATCCATTCCTCGCCGCATGGCTGCCGAACATCATTATGGGGACGGCCGGCGCGCTGTTGCTATGGATGGAAGAGCGCTGACTTAGATTGCCGTTCGGCAAATTGAATATACGCAGCCTCGCTGCGATCGCGTGCTTTGGAGTGCTCGCCGCCGGTGCCGTTCCGACCTGGGCGAGCTCGCTCAACGCCGACGACAACGACCAGGCGCTCGCGTTGATGCTCGTCGCCAAACAGACGTGCGGCCGGCACGTCGATACGAGCTTTCTCGAGGAGGCCGTCGCACAGACGACGCCGCAGCCGTCCGCCTCGCCGCAGAGCGGCGCGTCTCCGAGCGCGTCGCCCGGACCGGTGACGACCCCAGGTTTGCCGGGCTCTCAACCGGGGGCCGGCAACGGCACCTTTCAGCTCTTGCAAACGCCCCGGCCGCAACCAGGGTCGACGGCCGAAGTGAGCCCCCCGCCGGTTCCGACCCCGACCACCAGCCCGGTTGCGTCGGGCGAGCCCGTGTTTCTCATTCGAGGCGGCGAGACGCCGCCACCGATGACCCCGGCGGGAGTTTCAACTCCCGAGCCGACGCCGACGCCTACCGGCGCGCCGACCCTCACGCCCGGATACGTTGCCGTCATTGCCGACACGGTCAACGGCGGCACGAAAAAAGGCGAACCGGGAGACGCCATCGGCAACGTTCACATCTACTATCGCGATGAAGAAATCGTCGGCGACAAAGCGCATTTCGACGGCGAGAGGACGGTCACGATTACCGGCCACCCGTTCTTGATCAATCACACGCACGACTCCGTGCTCACGGCCGACGTCATCACCTTCGACACGGTGTCCGAAACGGCCAAACTCGTAAAAGGCAATGGCGAGAGCGCGCAGGGCGTCGAGCGGGGATTCGTGCATTTCAAGGCCGACGATCTGCACACCGACCAGGACGGCACCGCCCACGGCATCAATCCGTTCGTTACGACGTGCGAGAATCCGCGAGCCGGCTATCACGTCACCGGCAAGAGCATCGACGTCGTCCCCGGCGACAAGATCGTGATAAACAAAGCGGTGCTGTGGCTTGGAGCGGCCGCGATCTTCTATCTTCCGAAACTCGTCATTCCGCTGCGCACGGTCGAGGATCAGCGCGCGCGACCGCAGTTCTTCCCGGAGGTCGGCTACGACTCGTACGAGGGAGCCTGGATAAAGTTCCACGTGCCCTTTGGGAAAGACCAATACTATTACGGCTACTACATCGTCAACTACTTTACCAAGGCCGGTCTCGGCATCGGCTACGTCGGCTTCTATTCCAGCAAGCGAGGGCGCCGCACGGTCAGCATCAATTTTTACGCCATGAACGATAAATTGCAGGGCTCTCGAACGTACAACGTTGCAGCCCAGGAGCAAGAGAATTTTTCCCAGCATTTACGTGGAAATTTTCAGTTCGGCTACCAGTCGAACTACGGCGCGCTCACGAACATTCCGCCCAACGAAACCTTGAGCGGCGCCATAGTCCATCAAACGCAAAACACGTCGCAGAACTATTCGTACTCGCATAGTTCCGTCGGTACGCAATCGAGCAGCAACAGTTTTTCGTTTACCGACACCCGGCAATTTAACCCAAATCTCGACCAGGCCGTCAGTTTGAACATTTCCAACAGTTCGTCGAATTTCGGGACGTCGTCGTACGACGCGAGTAGCGAGTTCGATTACTTGATGCATTACACTACTGCCGGCGCGGACTATCAGTTGGAATACGACAAAACGTACGCCCAGCAAGGATTTGGAATCGACAAAATTCCCGAGTTTCAAGTTCGCCCGTACGAGTTTTTTCCGCATTTCTTCATCCCGATGTCGGCGCAGCTCACCATCGGCGAATACAGCGAGCCCCCAGCAGCCTTTCCGGGCAGTACCAGCCTCGCGACGTGGCGCGGCGACGCGGGCATCGTGTTCGGGCCGGCGCTGGCCAAGATTTGGGGCAGCGATTTCGAGGCGACCGTTAACGTCGATCAGTATGCGTACGGAACCGGCGACTTCAAAGGCACGGTCGAACAATCGGCGAGTCTCACGACGCCGATCGGCAAACACATCGTAAACTCCCTAACGTACAATGAGGCGAACTATAACGGGCCGGCGCTCGTTCCATTTCAGTATCTCGACCAACAGCCGACCGAAAATCTCAAGAACGCTCAGGATCTCATTCGGTTTTTCAACGACGACACGTACACCGTGGCGTTAGGCTTTTCGACGAACTTCGATGGTATGGCGCAACCGGTCAGTTATCAGATCACCGCGCGACCGTCGGCGCGGTCGGTCGTGCTCTTAAGCGGTTCTTTCTCACCGGGCCCCGGGCTCGGGTTTGAAACGACCAATCTGCAGCTCTCGACGCCGTTCGGGCGCGACGCGTCGCTCCAGTTCGTTACCGACTTGCAATGGAAGGGGCCCGAACTCTTCTCCAACAAGGTCATCTACTACACGCGCACCATCGGGAATTGCTATCAAGTGCAAGTGCTCTACAGCGAGGCGTCTCAATCGGTCAACGTGGGCTTGAGTTTACTAGCCTTTCCGAACCAAACCGCGACGTTCGCCATCGGCCAACCCGGCTCGATCATCCCATCGACCTTTAACTTCTAGCTTGAGACAACGTTCGAGATTTGAAAGGCGCTCCGGCCCAGCCTCCGCGCCCCCCACTTCGTGGGGCCCCCAAACCATGGGGCGCTTAAACGTCTTGGCTTTGAACGATTCCCCTGGGGCGCCCCAAAAAAACGTTGTCGCGTTAGCGTTAACTCATCGGGACTGCGTCGATTGGGAAGCACTAAATCGCGTCGCATTGCGGGTGGCCGCAAGCGCAGCTTTCGGACTCGAGACTACGCTCTTCGGCCGAACTGCAGAAGTCGCTGCAGTAGGCTTCGCCCGAACCGACGAGAGCGATCACCAGGCAGCTGCATGGTTCGTGCGAACATTCGATTCCGCGATCGTGCATAACCGGACGCCTCGCTTAGGGACAAGGGCTCGAGTGCGGGCCGGGGCTAGGATTGTTCGCGATCTCGACGCTGACGATTTGGGCCGCCGGATCGCTGGGCGGATTGATGTCTTGCTGCTTGTAGAACGTTTGGTCGAAGCAGGTATTGATGTCGAGCTGCGGCGACGAGAACGACGTATCCGTAGCGCCGCCCTGTCCCATGGAATCCAGAAAGATCAGCTGATTCTGAACCGTAGCCTGCGTCGTAAATGCGTTGAACTGCCAGATGTGAGAGACCGGGGGAGGACTCGGCGTCGCGGTTGCGTTGATCGGGGTGAAGATCGTTCGTTGGAACGTCATCTGGTACTCCGAACCGGTTCCGTTGCTGTTGGGAATGTACTGGAATTGCTGCGGCGTCGTGATCAACCGGACAAAGGCCGGCGGGATGGCCGGGTTCGAGTTCTTGACGAACTGGATCGCACTGGCATACGTGGCGCCGCCGTTGCCGCCGACGAACAGCGACGACGAGTAGGCTGCCCAGTTGGTTTGCTGAGGATTCGTCAACGGGGTCAAGCCGTTGCCGCTCGTGTTGAAAACCATCCAATACTGATAGCTCGAAAAGTTGAATTGGCCGGCGATGTCAAACTTCACGCTCATGTAGCCGGGAAGCGCGCCGCCCGCACCCAAGCCGGGTGGGTTTGGCGTGACTTGCTTGCCGCAGGCCGCAATGATGAACGCCGTTACGAGCACTAAACCAAAACTTAATTTACGAATCATGCTTACCTCGTCGCGCCTGCGCGATGCCGGCGTCGCCGCCTGCGCAGCAGTCGCACTCGCGGCGGCCTTCCCTAAACTCGGCGCTGCGTGGCTGGTTCCCTTCGCAATGGCGGGATTGTTTTGGATTTGGCAAGGCGCCTCGTTGAAATGGGCTGCTTTGCTCGGTTGGTTCGCGGGAATCGTTTTCTTTGCGATCGGCTTTTCGTGGATCGGGCATACGGTCGGCGGCTATATCGGGATTTTCGGTCCGTTCCTGATGTTCGGACCGGCGCTCATCGAAGCGCCGTTCTTTGCGCTCGCCGGCGTGCTTGCCGCAATTGCATATCGACGCATGCGACCGGATCTCGCACCGTTGGGAGCCGCGGCGGCGTTCACCATTGCCGAGTGGCTGCGATCGATCGGCCTGCTCGGTGCGCCGTTCGACCAACTCGGATACACGCAAGCCGACACACCGCTGCGGGCGATTGCGGCCTACGCGGGCTCGTACGGGATTACGTTCGTCCTGTGCGTCGTCGGTGCGTATTTGGCCGACGCGATCCGTCGCCGCAACCCGCGACCGCTTGCCGCAGCGGCTGCGATCGTTGCGTTGCTCGCGTCGATCGCATGGCTGGCCTGGCCGGCGCGCCGGCTCCCGCCGCCGTCGATAGAGGTCGCGGCGATTCAGGGCAATATCGCGCAATCGCTAAAGTGGAATGCCCTGGACCTGGCGGTGTGGCGCTACACCACGATGACGCAAGCGGCAGCCCCGCGCAAACCGAAGCTCATCGTATGGCCCGAGACCGTCATTACCACGACGCTCGATCTCGATCCGCAGTTAATGCGCCAATTCCAAGACCTCGCCGTGCAGACCCGCGCGACCATCGTCGCCGGCAGCTTGAGCTTGCGGCGACGGCACATGTATAACGCGCTGTACATCTTTGCGCCGGACGGCACGTACCAGACGTATGGCAAGCGTCAGCTGGTGCCGTTCGCCGAATCGTTTCCCGGCCGCGCGTTCCTTTCGTGGCTGCCCTACGTCGGCGAACTGAGCGGCCGATTTTCGACCGGGAAGGTCGACGGCGTATACCCGACCGCCGCGTTGAGCGTCGCGCCGCTGATTTGTTGGGAGTCGGCGTTCGCCGACCTCGCCTTCGCGCAGGTCCGGCGCGGCGCGCAACTCTTAGTAATCAGTACCGACGACGCGTGGTTTGGTACGACGTCGGGTCCTTACATGCACGCGCAGATCGCGCAGCTCCGGGCGGTGGAAAGCGGCGCCTACGTCGTGCGTGCGGCGGCAACCGGGATCAGCGGGGTGATTGCGCCCGACGGCAGGTGGCAAGCGCGCAGCCACATGGAAGAACAAGCGATCGTGCCCGGTAAAGTAGGGCCGCGCGTACCGACGATTTTCTCGCGCGTTGGCCCGACGGCCATCGCGCTCGCGCTGCTGTGGTTGTACGTTACGCTGCTGTTCGTTCCGCGCAAGGGCGGCGACCGCGTTGCTTAAGCGAATCGCTTGGAAACGCGTCGCGACGGTGGCCGCGGTCCTTTTCGGCGTGTACGTGATCGTCGAGGTAATTTTGGCAGGCTACGGCACGCCGCCTATTCCGCCTTCGTCGGTCTCGATGAATCTGCACGGCGGCCACGTGCTCAACAATCGCATTACGACGAAGTCCTGGAGCTTCGACTACGATTCCGCCCATCTGTCGCCGGACGGAATGTCGGGCAGCGTCGACGGCGTCCGCAACGGCATCGTCTTCCGCAAAGGAAAACCCTATTTAAGGATCTCCGCGCAACACATTCAAGTCGACATCCAATCGCTGGACTTCACCGCCATCGGAAAAGTGCACGTCGAGCGCATCAACGACGCCCAGAAACGCGCCTTCGATACCGATCTCGTCACCTGGACCAACAATGCGAAGCTGCTACACATGGACCACCCCGCCTATATCCACACCAACGGTCAGACGTTACGCATCGACGGAATTACCGTCGACTTCGACGCGAACACGATCCACCTGGGCAAAATGAACGGCCAAGTCGACATCCACAAATAGCTGCCAAAAGCAAGCTCGGATTTGTTCCAGATCGAGGAGCCGAGGGCCGAAGTTTACTATGGTAAATGAGGCCTGAGGCGAAGACGATATGGACAAATCGGGGCTTGCTTAGGGTTTTTCTTCGCGGAGTTTTTTCTTAGCTTCCGCGATGAGTTTCTTGACTTTCTGGCCGCCCTTGTGGCCGATTTCTTCGTAGAAATCCGAGCCGTACTTTTCCTTGACGACCTTGCCGCCTTTTTGGCCGATCGATTCGTAAAACTCGACGCCGTGCCGGTCGCGCGTCGCCTTGCCCCCTTTGCGGCCTATGTCTTCGTAAAACGTCGAACCGTAGCGGTCGCGCACGGTGTCGCCGCCCTTTTTTCCCGCTTCACGTACTGACATCTCGCGCCCCTCGGCGCCCTCGTTCGTCTTTTCAGCCATCGGTCCTTACGAGCCATTTGGATTGCGGAGGTGCTTACGTAGAGGTGCCTAGGGTCTCGACGTTTGGGTGCTTCCCAAGTATCTAGGCTGAAACCGTCTTGCGCTTGGGGCGCTGCCCGCCCTTTTGCCCGATTACTTCGTAGAACGAAGGGCCGTACTTGGTTTTGGTGGCTTCGCCGCCTTTGCGCCCGATTTCTTCGTAGAACTCCGAGCCGTATTTTGCTTTGACCCGTTCGCCGCCTCGGCGACCTGCTTCGCGAACGCTCATGCCGCCGGATTGTCCGGATTCTTGCGTGGCCATGGTTAAGACCTCATTCGGATGGGGGGAGTGGTGAATACAAAGCTACTCTTTCCCTTCCGAGCGCTCGGTAAACTTAGGAATCTCTCAGGAACCGGCAGGCTGGCCGGTGAGCCGCTCGTAGGTCTCTCTCGCGCGCTCGCGCAGGCCGGCCAGGTCGCGGTCGTTCTCGATGACGTAGTCCGAACGAGCCCGGGCCTCGTCGGGCTGAATTTGCGCCGCCATCCGCGCCCGGATCCTGGCCTCGTCGAGACGATCGCGCCCCGCGATGCGGGCGAGGCGCACTGCCGGCGGGGCCGCGACCAGTACGGTCTTGTCCACGAGCGCGTCGTAGTTGGTTTCGAAGAGGAGCGGCACGACGTGAACCACGAGCTGCCCGGGCCGGGCACGCGCCTCTCGCTCGAGAGCCATGCGACGAACGTGGGGATGAAGGATCCCGTTGAGGCGCTCGCGCGCCGCCGGGTCGTTGAAGACGATCTCGGCCAACGCGGCACGGTCGAGTACGCCGTGACGCACGACCTCGGGCCAGGTTCGCTTGATTGCAAGAAAGCCGTCGCTATTGGGAGCGACGGCTTCACGTGCGAGAACGTCGGTGTCGATGACGAATGCGCCGAACTCTTCGAAGAGTTTTGCGACGGCGGTCTTCCCCGATCCGATCCCGCCCGTCAAGCCCACGCGCATGGGCCGCGTCGCCGCCTATCCGACCGCTATTCCGCGACGGGCGGTTCTATCGAAGGATCCGTCGCCGACGCTTGCGCAACTTCCGGACTTGCCGGCTCGTCGGTTGCAATGTCGCTCGCTTCCGGCGGCGCGATAACGTCGATCTCCGGAACCACGAGCTGCTCGATCTCTTCGGGAGGAATGTCGGCGACGTGCTGGATCGACGCCGTAATGCGTCGCGTCGTGTGATTGATCGTCAGCAGCGTCACCTCGACGTCCTGACCCGGGTTGTACTGTGCCGCCGCGTCAAACTCACCCTTCGGAACCATCGCCAGAATGCCCGGGATGACTTCGACCAGCAGATAGTTCGGCGTCACCTTCACGACCTGGGCCGTGAGCTTGTTGGTCTCGTAGAGCTTGTCGGCGTGCTCGTCCCACGGATCGGGCAACGCGTGTTTGAGCGAGAGGCTGACCTTCTTCGCTTCGGCATCGAACTTCATGATCTCGACGTGCACGACGTCCCCGATTTTCACGACTTCCGACGGGTGCTTGATGCGAGCGTACGAGAGTTCGCTGTTGTGTATCAAACCGTCGATTCCGCCCAGGTCCACGAACGCGCCGAAATCGGCCAAGCGTACGACCACGCCTTCGCGGATTTGACCGACCTCGAGCGTGTCGAGCAGCTCCTGCTTCTTGGCCTGCAGCTCTTCCTCAAGCACCAGGCGCTGCGACAGAACGACGCGATGCCGCTTGTGGTCGAGATCGATTACTTTGAGACGCAGCCGTTGTCCGACGAGTTCGTCGAGATTGCCGACCGGTTGGCGACGAATCTGCGATGCCGGCACGAAGCCGCGCATCCCTAGGTCGACCAGGACGCCGCCTTTGACGACCTGCGTGACGGTGGCTTCGATGACTTCGTCGTGCTCGTGCGCTTCGATCACTTTCTCCCACGTCTTGAGCGCTCGCGCGCGACGTTCCGACAAGAAGAGCGTCCCGTCCATGTCATCGATGCGATGGATCATGACCTCGAGGGTATCGTTCACCTTGAGCAGTTTTGGATCGATGGCGAGCGAGAGCTCGCGAAACGGAAGTACGCCTTCGGATTTTCCGCCGACGTCGACCAACAGTTCGTCCTTATCTTTTTGGACGATCGTGCCGGTGAGGACTTGACCCTCGTCCAGGACTTTAAGCGACTCTTCGTAGAGCTGCTGTTCGAGCGCGAGTTGGTCTTCTTCGGGAGCTACCGGAGCAATTTCAGTCGTAGAGATGTTGAGATTCCTACCTTACATTTAATATTTTGTAATACTGTTTCGTCGCGAACGTCACCGCTGGCATCGCCGGCACCACCAGGTCCCGCGTTGCCCCAGGACCGTTCGTACGATCGGACGGCCGCATCGCACGCACGGTTTGCCGAGTCTGCCGTACACCGAGAGGACGTTTTGAAATCCGCCTCGGAGGCCGGCAGCATCCACGTAATCGTCCACGCTCGTTCCGCGCAAGGTGATCGCGCGTTGCAAAACGTCGACGATGGCGAGGTGTAACCGGCGAATCGCTGGTTTCGTCAACGCCTGTGCGGGACGGCTCGGACGGATCCGGGCCTCCCACAGCGCCTCGCACGCATAGATGTTTCCTATGCCCGCAATGCGCCGCTGATCGAGGAGCAAAGCCTTGATCGGCGTCGTCCGCCCCGCAAGCATA
The DNA here is from genome assembly GCA_963786105.1 of Vulcanimicrobiota bacterium. Classification (GTDB taxonomy): domain Bacteria; phylum Vulcanimicrobiota; class Vulcanimicrobiia; order Vulcanimicrobiales; family Vulcanimicrobiaceae; genus Tumulicola. Next base: position 105,714 of record CAWAXX010000012.1, on the reverse strand, counting down.
CTCATAAAGGCTTCGGGTGTAAAGCCTGAAGAGAACGGCTCTATCCCGAGATGGTGGTCCCACGGCTCGGCCGGTTCGACGAGCCGCATGCGGCCGAAGGTCCGCAGATCGGCGAAGCTCAGCCGGCTGCCGTCGGCGAACCACAGCACGACGTGGGTACCCGGAAGGTCGGGCTCTCCGGGGCCTTGCACGACTAGGCGGCCCGTCATCCGCAATCCCGTTACCAGACTGCGCCCGGAGGACAAATCGACGATGGCATACTTACCGCGGCGACGGGTGCCGGCAATCCGTTCCCCGCGAAGGGCTTTGACGAAGGCAACCCGGGGAGGCGCGACCGCGATTTTCGCGAGCCTGACCTCGGCACGTTCGATCTGCTTGCCGACGATCGTTCCGGCCAGGCCGCGTACGATCGTCTCGACTTCGGGGAGCTCGGGCATCGGCAGCCCTTACGGTGCCGTCGTAGGAATGACCAGCCGGACTCCAGTCCCGATACCGTCGCGTTGAGCCTCGTTGGCGCCGAGCTCGATGACGTACTTCGCCGTTCCGGGTTCGCGCGGAATCTCGTCGTCGGGAAGAGCCGGCGGGACGGTCGCCACGTTCGCAAACACTCTGCGCACCTTACCGTCCGCGCCGACGAAGACCATGTCGAGTGGGATCAGCGTGTTCTTCATCCAGAATTCTACCGACTCGTCGCGATCGAAGACAAACAGCATCCCCGCGTGCGGTGCCATCGACGTACGGCCCATGAGCCCGCGTTCTTGCTGCGCCGGCGTGATTGCGACTTCTAGACGCAGATCGGCGTTGGGCGCGTGGACGACCACGACGGGCATCGGCGGCGCCGAGATTGGCGGCAACGGTCGTAACCAGCGCGAAGACGATCGCTCCGAACCCGTCACGCACTCGAGGGTACCTCCGCAGCGTCGAGCATGGTTTCGACGTCGTACCAGTTGCGGCCGGACTTGAGGGTCACTTCCAGCGGAACCGACAGCGCGAAGGCGTGCTCCATGTGATTGCGCACTAGGTTGGCGACGTCATAACGCTGCGTTGCGACAACCTCGAAGATCAGTTCGTCGTGAATCTGTAAGAGCAACGTCGCGTCGAGGCCCGACGTTGCGAGCGCGCCGTCGATGTGCACCATCGCCAGCTTCATGAGATCGGCCGCGCTGCCTTGCAGCGGCGCATTGGTTGCTTCGCGCTCGGCCGCGGCACGCAGCATGTAATTCCCGGAGGTAAGGCCCGGCATGTATCGCCGGCGACCGAGAATCGTCGACACGTATCCATTGCGCCGCCCGTCGGCGATCGTACGGTCGATGAAGTCGCGCACCGAGGGAAAGCGGGCGAAGTACGCCGTCGTGATCTCCTTGGCCTCGGCGCGGCCGATTTCCAGGCGTTGGGCCAGCCCGAAGTCGCTCATGCCGTAGAAAAGACCGAAATTCACGCTCTTAGCCATGCGGCGCTGGTTGGCATCGACACGCTCGCCGGGCGGGACGCTGAAAATTTGCCGGGCCGTGAAGTCGTGAATGTCTTGACCTTCCTCGAAGGCGCTGCGCATCGCTTCGTCGCCGGAAAGATGCGCCATCAGGCGTAACTCGATTTGGCTGTAGTCGGCGGCTAGCAGCACGTAATCGTCGTTGCGGGCGACGAAGGCCCGCCGGATGCGCCGTCCGAGATCGCCGCGCACCGGGATGTTCTGCAAGTTCGGATTGGTCGACGAGAGCCGGCCGGTGGCCGTCGCCGTCTGATTGAAGGCCGTGTGCAGCCGGCCATCGCGCGCGTCGACCAACCCGGGAATGACGTCGATGTAGGTGTTCTTGAGCTTGGTAACTTCGCGCCAGTCCAAGACCAGCGAACAGATCGGGTACTCGCGCGCCAAGACCTGCAGCACCTCGACCCCGGTCGCCCAACCGGTCTTGGTTTTCTTGCCGCCGGGAATCTGGAGCTTCTCGAAGAGAATTCGTCCGAGCTGCTGGGGCGACCCGATGTTGAACTCCTCGCCCGCAAAATCGTAGACGCGTTTTTGCAGGCGCGCGGCCGCTTCGTCGACCTCGCGACCGATCGCATGCAGTTCGCGCGGATCGATCGCGACGCCGACTGCTTCCATGGCGGCGAGCACCGGCGCGAGCGGCACCTCGACGTCCTGGTAGAGACGCAGCTGATCGCGTTCCGCTAACGCGGGTCGGATTTTTTCGACGAGCTGCAGCGTCGCGTCGGCGTGCGCGGCGGCTTCGCCGGGAAGCCCGGCGTTCAGAAATACGGCAGCCGCGTCTTCGAGATCGGCAAATCCGCGCGACGGATCGAGCAGATGCGCGCCGATCATGGCGTCGTCGTTGAAGCGCGCGTTCGATATCCCGCCGTCGCGCAGCAACCGCACGACGCGCTTTGCATCGTACGCGCTCGTCGAGACATCGGCGTCGAAAATCGCGCGTAATGCGTCCCGTACGGGCTCGTAGACCAACGCATCGGTTGCGAATCCAACCCCGGTCCCCGCTCGGCCGCTCGCACCCAGAGCGTCGCCCAACGTTGCGAAGGCGACTTGCGGACTGGCGGCGAGTGCCCGGAGTTGCTCTCCCAGCCGCACGAACTCGGGCGGATCGACCGACGCGACGTAGTTCTGGTAGTTGCCCGAAAGCTGCGGTTGATTTTCGAGAAGCGGCAGTTCCGCCGGCGCCTGCAACTTCGCCACCAACGATTTGAACTCGAGTTCCCTATAGAGGTGGTAGAGATCGCTATCGGCGGGCGCGACGTACCGGCTGGCATCCCAGTCGACGCTCAACGGCAGATCGCGTCGCACGATCGACACCGCGCGGCACAGACAGGCCTGCTCGCCATAGGTTTCGATGAGTTTCTGCAGCTTGGGGCTTCCCGCCAAGCTCGGATCCGCAATAAGAGCGTCGAGCGATCCGGCAGCCTGCAGGAGTTTGGTTGCGGTTTTTTCGCCGATGCTGGGAATGCCGGGAAGATTATCGGACGGATCGCCTTTAAGTCCGCGGTAGTCGGGAAGCTGCGAGGGGTCCAGTCCAAAGCGCTCGCGCACGGCGGCCGGGTCGTACCGTCCCAGTTCGGTGATGCCACGACGCGTCGTCAACACGGTCGTCCGGTCGTCGACGATCTGCAACAGGTCGAGATCGCCGGTCACGACCACCGTTTGCTCGCCGGCCTCCTCGGCGTGCCGCGCGAGTGTCGCGATGACGTCGTCGGCTTCTTGTCCCTCGAACTCGACGATCGGAATGCGATGGGCGTCGAGAATGCGCCGAACCAGTCCAAACTGGCTTCGCAGCTCGTCGGGCATCGCCGTACGCTGGGCTTTGTATTCCTTGTAAAGAGCGACGCGCTCCGCCGGCATGCCTTTGTCGAAGGCAGCGATCACGTGCGTCGGCTTCTCGTCGGCGATGAGCTTGTTGAGCATCATCGTAAAACCGTAGGCTGCATTGATCGGAACGCCCTTGCTTGTGGTCAAGCCCGGCAACGCGAAGAACGCGCGGTACACTAGCCCATAGGTGTCGAGCAACATCAGACTCATGAAATCGGCAACCTCACTGGGTCAGCGTACCACGACTCCGGAGGAACCCGCGCTCACGCTTCCGTCGTCTGATATTCTGAGAACCGACAAGTTATAGCGTCCGCTTTGAGCCGGCATCTGCACGGCGAACGCGTCGCCCGTCGTTCGCTCAACGCTCCACGAAATCGGGTGCGATTCCGCCTGCGCGAGCGCAATTTGCGGAGGCGGCTGCGTTCGCCGCACGAAGCCCAGCACTTGCGCGTGGTCGCCGGTTGAATCGACCCACGGGTGCCAGGTAGTCGCCGCCGGAGCGCTGGTCTGCGTCGCCGCGACGCCGATTGCAAGCAGCGCCGGCGCCGAATCGAACAGGGCGGTACCCGACGGGTCGCCGCGGCTAAGGCGCACGGCGATCGTCCCGCCGCCTGAGGGAGTGCTCCGGAAAGCGATCGTTGCGGCTTGTCCAGGTGCGTAACTCGCGTCGTGGTCCAACACGAGCGGCGCGAACTCGGGACGGCCGGGAGCGTCGAGCACGAGGGGGACCGTGGCCCACTCGATGGCACCGTCACGAACGAAAGCCGATCCGACGCGCAGTTCGCCGGTCGCATCGGCGGCGCGAAAATGCGCCGAAGCACGGCCGTTCGACGTCGCCACCACGGCGGCTTGCGCTCCCTGCGCGCTCTCGAACGTGATCAGACTATCGCCGCTCGATCCGGGCGCGACGGCATCGACGCTCACGTCGTCGCCACCGCGATAGGCGGGCCTGCCGAGGGAAACGTGCACGTCGGGACTTCCCTCTTGTGACGTCGCCCCGGTCGCACGCGCGTCGACCTGCACTGCTGCCGCGTCCATCGCGCGTCCCGAGTCGTCCACGCTCGCGAACACCAAGTCGGTTCCAAGCTGCGGCGAGCTAAAACTTCCGCGCGCGTGGCCGTCACCGTCGAGCGTTAGCTGCTGCTGCGCGATGGCCGCACCGTGCGTCAGCCGCACGGTGACGATAGCCCCCGTCAACGGCTTCCCACTTGCCGCTTCGTTTGCATAGACGTCAAATCCAAGCGGCGTTCCCAACGTCTGCTCGTCGCGATCGACGTGCAATCGAATGACCGCACGCCCCGTCGGCACGATGATGCGGGTGTCGGCCGTCGCGCCGCCCGATTCTACTTGCACGCCGTACGTTGATCCGAGCTCGTCGTTGGGGTGCGGAATCATCACGGTCGCCGTACCGTCGCTGCCGGTGCGCACCGATCGATCCAGCCAAACCGTGGTTGCCCACGGCGTCGTTTCCGGCACGTAGCCGAGGTACACGTGAGGAGAGCGGACGACGATCACGTGCACGAGGGCATCGCCGTGCGAGGAACGGATCGAAAGGGGCACGTCTTGCGCAGGATCGCACGACTCGCCGCACTGCGCCGTGACGTCGAGCGAAAGGCCGCCGGAATTCGCATCCACGTGCACGGTCGCGCCGCCGATTCCGCCACCCGTTTGCGCGAGCACCGTGTAATCGCCGGCGGCGGCATTGGCGGGGACGACGAACGTCGCACCGAAGGCGCCGGCACCATCGAGCGCCACCCGTTGTTCGGCGATGGCCTTAGCCCCCGATCGAAGCGACACCGTCGCGCTTCCGCCGCTCGGTCGTAAGACGTCTCCCGCCCGGCTTCGCGCGAATCCGACGACGCGTACCGCGTCGCCGGCGTGCACGACCGCCGAATCCGTGCGCACGACGACGATCGTCGACGGCAGCGGCGCCTGCGGCAGCAAGCTCAAGAATGCGTAGCTGTTGCCCCATTGCGCGAGCGCGAAAACGGGCCGCGGCGACCGTTCCCAACGAATCAATCCGTGCGTGTCGGTCGTCGCTGTTGCGAACGTATTGTTCACGACGAGTTGCACGCGCATGCGCTCTAACGCACGGCCGGTCCCGAGGTCGGTACCGTATAGCACGAGTTCTCCGGGCGTTTCCTTCGAAACGAGACCGACTCGCGAACGATTGATCCAAACCTGCTCGCCGACGTCGCCGCGACGAGCTTCGACCACGAAAAATCCTTCACGCGAGCCGAGCTGTACGTCGATTTCGTTCGATTGAAATTGATAGCCGCCGGGAGGTGCGAAGTTGAACGAGACCACCGGGCGGCGTCCGCGCGTCGAGATGGCTCGCGGGCGCGCGTTCGAGCCGGCGGTTAAAACGTCGACCGGATCGACTTGATAGACCGAAAACTGCACCGGGGCGCTCGAGTAGGTATCTAAGCGCACCGTCGTCGGCTTCCACGGCACGTTCGAGTCCCCGGCAAACAACGCAAAATACGCGTCGAGCCGGTGTAAGTCGACGATCGGCCGCTCGGCTCGAACGGGAATCGCGCTCACCATTAACGCAAGCGCGAAGATCGAGAACGCTCGAAGGGACACGTTCCGAGTTTCGTTGGGCGCCCGGCGACCGCCTAGGCTCGGGCCTCCAAGCGTGGGGAGGTCGGCGCGGCGAGCGCGCGTAAGCGCTTGGCGGATATGAAGAGTCCATGCCTAGGAGCCGTCGCGCTCGCAACGATGCTGGCACTGACGTGCGCCCCGGCATTCGCCGGCACCAGCCCCACACCCAGCGCGACGCCGCACGCGATCAAGGTGCCCCCGCCACACCTTCCGCCGGTGCCGCTTCACGCCGAGTACGTCGTCGAGGTGAACAAGCACGGGCAAGTCGTGCGAATCAAATCGGGAAAAGGGACCAAGTACCCCACGTTCAACGCGCAAACGTACGGCAACGCGCTGCAAATGTGGATTCGCAAGGGCGACGGTAGCGCCGTGGTCGGCCTCTTCAAGGTGACCTACGATTACAACCCCAAAGATCATTCGGTCGCGCGGAAGATTTCGTTGATCTCGACCGGCGGATCGTGGGGCGACGACGAAGGCGCCGCCAACGTCATGATCGACACGGCCAAGAAAGAGGCCGACGCGGCGGCGAAACAGCAACAAGCGCAGCGGGCGAAACTTCCGTCGCTCAACAGCATCACGGGCGCCAAAACGCCGTCGCCGAGTCCGCTTCCCACGATACCGCACGGCTGAGGCGTATCGAACGCGTCGATGCGCTTCGTCACCTATAAAACATCGGAAGGCGAAACGTCGCCCGGCGTCGTCGAAGGTGACGCGATTCATCGAATCTCGACGCCGACGTTGCGCGACTACATCGCACTCGCCCCTCACGAGCGTATCGCGTGGCATTCCTCGGAGGAGCTGGTGCCGTTTGCGGGCGTGCGGCTCGAAGCTCCCGTGCGTCCTGCGCGCAACGTGTTCTGCGTCGGCCGGAACTATCTCGACCACGCCAAAGAGGGCGCGATTGCCGCCGGCCGCGAGCTACGGCTTCCGGAAGTACCGACGTTCTTTACCAAAGCACCGACCTCGATCGCCGGACCCGAATCGACCTTGCACTTGCAGGCGAGACTTTCCGCCGAATACGATTTCGAGGCAGAGCTCGCCGTGGTCGTCGCAGCGAAGTGCAAGGACGTCAGCGAGGCCGATGCCCTGCACTTCGTTTTCGGTTACACCGCGCTCAACGACGTCACCGCGCGCAACCTCCAGCGCGAGCACGGCCAATGGTTCAAAGGCAAGAGCCTCGACGATTGTTGCCCCATCGGTCCGTGGATCGTTTCGGCCGACGAAATCGGCGACCCTCAGGCGCTTGATATCGCGTTTCGTCTCAACGGCGTGGAAAAGCAGCGCAGCAATACCGCTCAAATGCTGTTTGGGATTCCTCGTCTGATTGCCGAGCTCAGCAAGGGCATGACGCTCCTTCCCGGCGACGTCATCGCAACCGGAACGCCGGCGGGCGTCGGCTACGCTCGCAGGCCGCCCGAGTTTCTGTCCGAAGGCGACGTTATGGAAGTCGACATCGAAAAGATCGGCGTTCTGCGCAACACGATCTCGATCGCATGACGGCACTGTCGATCGCTGGCGGGATCGTTGCGCTCGCGCTGATACTCGTCGGCATCTTCGCGCTGATTGCGCCGCACCGCATGGCCCACGCGTACGGCTTACCGCTCGACGGTCAGGCCTCGCGCGGTTTCGCGCGAGCCACGGGCATTCGCGACGTTGCCATCGGCGCGGTGCTGGGTGCGGCCGTGTATTTTAGGGACGTCCCGCTGCTGATCGTGCTGGCGATCGCCGGCGTGGTCCTATCGCTAACCGATCTCGCCATTGCCTACCACGGCGGCGGCCGGAAACTGCGTCGCGAGCACGGCGTGCACGTCGGCGGCGTTATCGCTTTCGTCCTGATCCTCACGATGGCGCTCTTCGCGATCGGCTGGTAACTCCGGCTCCGAGGGAGTCGGGCTCCTTGGGACGTATCACGGGTGGCTATGATCGTCGCCGTTCCTCGTGAGGCCGCTCTACACGAGCGCCGGGTCGCGCTCGTGCCCGAAACGGTCGCAAGACTGGTAAAGTCCGGAGCTTCCGTACACGTCGCGCACGGTGCCGGCGAAGCCGCCGCATTTCCCGACGAACTCTACGACCGCGCCGGCGCGGTCATTGTCGACGATGCCGCCATCGCGCGCAATGCCGATGTCGTGGTGGCCGTCGGGCGCCCGAGTGCCGAGGTGCTGTCGGCGCTAAAGCCGGGCACCGTCGTCGTGGGGTTTTTCAACCCGCTAGGCGATCCCGGCTACGTGCGCGAGCTCGCGCAAGCCGGCGTCACCGCGCTCGCGATGGAAATGATTCCGCGCATCACACGCGCGCAGTCGATGGACGCGTTGTCATCGCAAAGCAACATTGCGGGCTACAAGGCCGTGCTGCTCGCCGCCGCCACCCTGCCGAAATTCTTTCCGATGCTTACGACTGCCGCGGGAACCATTCCGCCGGCCAAGGTGCTGGTACTCGGGGCGGGCGTTGCCGGCCTACAAGCGATTGCGACCGCCCGGCGTCTCGGCGCCGTCGTGAGCGGCTACGACGTTCGGGCCGCCGTTAAAGAGCAGGTGCAGTCGCTGGGCGCGACGTTTTTGGAGTTCGACCTCGGCGCCGATGCAGAGGGCGCAGGCGGATACGCCAAAGAGCTCACGCCCGAACAGCAAGAGCGGCAGCGCGCGTGGATGGTCGAGCAAATCGGCGGTAACGACGTCGTCATTACGACGGCGTTGGTGCCGGGCAGAAAGGCGCCGATCCTCGTTAGCGCCGCGGCTGTGGCGGCGATGAAGCCGGGAAGCGTCATCGTCGACCTTGCCGCCGAAGCCGGCGGGAACTGCGAGCTGACGATCGCCGACCAAGTCGTCACCTCGAGCAACGGCGTCACCATCGTCGGGACGACCAATCTCCCTTCGACGATGCCGTATCACGCCAGCCAGCTGTACTCGCGCAACGTCTTCGCGTTGCTCTCTCCCTGGCTCAAAGACGGTCAACTGATCGTCGACATGAACGACGACGTCGCCAAGGGCGCCTGCGTCGCGGCCAATGGAAATGTTTTGATTGGAGGAAGCGCTTCGTGACCGACGCGTCGCATTACATCAGCCTGCTGACGGTACTCGTGCTGGCGATTTTCGTCGGTTTCGAAGTCATCTCGAAGGTGCCGACGACCCTGCACACCCCGCTGATGTCGGCCACCAACGCCATTCACGGCATCGTGTTGGCGGGCGCGATCGTCATCGTCGCGCAGTTGTTCGGCGCAGGCGCGAACTCAACGCTCTTGACGGTCCTGGCCGTTTTCGCGGTCACCTTGGGTGCGATCAACGTCTTCGGCGGATTCGCCGTCACCGAACGCATGCTGCAAATGTTCCGCCGCAAAGAAGGCGGCAAATGAGCGGCGTTGACTTCGCCATCGCCTTAGCGGATCTCGTCGCCATCGGACTCTTCATCTACGGGCTCCACGATCTGAACTCGCCGGCCACCGCACGGCGCGGCAACCGGCTGGCGATGATCGGCATGTTCATCGCGCTGGTAGGCGTTCTCGTGCAAACGCTCGGCGTAGGATGGTGGGCGATCGCGGTCGGAACGATCGTCGGCGGCGTCATCGGCGTCTATGCCGCGCTGAAAGTCAAGATGACCGCAATGCCACAGATGGTCGCCCTCTATAATGGCGCCGGCGGCGGCGCGGCGGCGTTGATCTCCACCGTCGAATTCTACGTTTCACGCGGCGGCACGGTCAGCATGGACGACGTGATTGCCGTGTCGCTGGTGCTCTCTGCAATTATCGGTGCGGTCAGCTTTGCCGGATCGATCGTTGCCTTTTTGAAACTACAGGAAGTCATGACCGGGCGGCCGATAACGTACCCCGGCCAACAAGTCGTCAACGCGCTGGTAGCGCTCGGGATTCTCGGGCTGGCCGCATGGTTCGTGGTAACGCTCGGAGCGTTGCCGGCATGGGCTTTCGCCGCGCTGCTGGTGGGCGCGCTGGTGCTGGGCGTCCTCTTCGTCTTGCCGATCGGCGGCGCCGACATGCCCGTCGTGATCTCGCTGCTCAACTCGTTCACCGGTTTAGCCGTCGCAATAACCGGCTTCGAAATCAACAGCACGCTGCTGATTATCTGCGGCGCCTTGGTCGGTGCGAGCGGCACCCTGCTGACGATCCTTATGGGGCGCGCGATGAACCGGCCGCTCACCAACGTACTATTCGGAGCGTTTGGCGCGCATGGTGGGATGGAAGTCGCGACCGGTAGCGGGGGACCGCAGCAAATCCGCAGCGCGAGTGCCGACGACGTAGCCATCATGCTGGCCTACGCCGGCAAGGTTATATTCGTCCCCGGATACGGCATGGCCGTCGCTCAGGCCCAGCACAGCGTAAAAGCGCTCGCAGATCAGCTCGAAAAACGCGGCGTCAAAGTCGCTTACGCCATTCATCCGGTCGCGGGCCGCATGCCCGGCCACATGAACGTGCTACTCGCCGAGGCGAACGTTCCGTACAATCAACTACTGGATATGGACGACGTGAATCCCGAATTCCCCACGACCGACGTTGCATTGATCATCGGCGCCAACGATGTGACGAACCCGGCGGCGCGCAACGTTCCGAGTTCACCCATTTACGGAATGCCGATCCTCGACGTCGACAAGGCCGCCAACGTCGTCGTTCTCAAGCGTTCGATGCGTTCCGGTTTCGCCGGCATCGAGAATCCGCTGTACGAAATGCCGAACACGTCGATGCTGTTCGGCGACGCCAAAGCCTCGGTCGACTCGCTGACCGCCGCAGTAAAAGCACTGTAATCCCTTGTCATCCTGAGCGGAGCGCCGCGGGCGCGCAGTCGAAGGACGAGCGCACATCGATTCACTCAACCGATTGATTTTGGGAGGGGCGCGTTACCCTGTGCGTGCTAACGCGCCCCTCCCATATCGGCTGACGTAACGGTGCGTCCTTCGACTGCGCTCGCTGCGAGCTCCGCTCAGGATGGCACCGCTGCGCGAGCTCCGCTCAGGATGACACCGCTATCGGTGCACGGCGTTTGCCTTACACGACGGCTGGCGGCGGTTCGGGCAGGTGCGGGGGCGGCTCCGCGATGTGCGGCGGCGGCGGGTGGGGCGGTGAAATCGTCGGATCTTTTTTCTTCTTGCGCTCGCTCCAGTTGACGACGATGACGTAGAGCACCGGGACGATCGCTAAGTTCATAACCGTCGAAACGATCATTCCGCCGAGCACGGCGGTGCCGAGCGAAATGCGCGACTGCGCGCCGTCACCGTGCGCGAAAGCCAGCGGCAAGATGCCCAGGATGAACGCAATCGACGTCATCAAAATCGGACGTAAGCGCTCGGCCGCGGCGTGCGTGACGGCATCGATCGTTTCGCGCCCTTGCTCGCGCAACTGATTGGCAAACTCGACGATGAGAATCGCGTTCTTTGCGGCCAGGCCGATGAGCATGACGTAGCCGATTTGTGCGTAGATATCGCTGGAGGTCTGCGGCACGAGAACGAGGTGACCTGCCAGCTTCGAATGGACGACGATGCTGAGAAGCTCGCACAGGCGGCGGATGTAGATTCCGCCCACGGCGCCGACCAACGCGAGTGGAACCGCCATCATGATGACGAACGGCGTGGTCAGGCTTTCGTACTGCGCGACGAGCACGAGGAATACGAAGAGCAACCCCATCGCGAACACCAGAATGGTTTGCGGTCCGCTCTGCACTTGCTGGCGCGCGATACCGCTCCAATCGTATTTCATGCCCTTGGGCATGTTGTCCGTCGCCAGCTTCGCCATCGCGTCGAGCGCTTGGCCCGAGCTGGCGTTGTTACCGGGCGAGCCGTCGATCTCGTAGGCGTTGTACTCGTTGAACCGCATGATCGTAACGTTGGCGGTCGTTTTCGAGATGTCGAGGAGCTGCGAGACCGGCATCATGGCACCGTTCGCGTTGGCGACGTAAATGCGGTTCAGGTCTTCGGGAACGGTTCGGTATTTCGCACCGGCCTGCACCAGGACGTTGTACGAGCGGCTTCCATAGTCGAAGAAGTTCACGAAGGCGGCGCCGGTGGTCGCATCGAGCGTGTCGAAGAAACTCGATGCGGAGACGCCGAGAGCCAGCGCTTTCGAACGGTTGAACTTGGCCACGACGTACGGCCCGGTCAGCAGCGTCGGAATGTAGACTTGCGATAGCTGCTTGTCTTTTTCGGCTTTGGCGAGAATCGAGTTGCCGACTTTGTTGAGCGCCGGTAACCCGAGATTGTTGATGTCTTGGATCTCGATCGCGAAGCCGCCCGTCGAGCCGAGGCCCGGGATCGCCGGCGGATTTGCGGGCAGTGCCGTCATCCCGGGAATCGCGAGAAACTGATTGTACAGGTTGTACTGCAGATTGAGCGAGCTATTGGCCAACCCGTGCCGGTCCGCCAGCGGATGCAGCTGCACGAAGAGCGTTGCTTGATTGGCGCTGGTGTTGGCGAAGCCGAAGCCGATGCCCGACGTGACCGCCTCGACCTGCGGCATCTTCATCATGAGACGCTCGAGCTTCTTCACGACGACCGTGGTTTGATCGAGTGAGGAGCTAGTCGGCAGGGTGACGATCACGTACAGCAAGCTCTGGTCTTCCGTCGGTAAGAAACCTTGCGGCGTGATCTGGAACAGCACGCCCAGCAAGACGATACCGCCGATGAAAATCGCGACCATGATTCTTCGATGGGCGACGAGTCTGGGGACCCAGCTCGTATACCACGCCTTCAACGCCAGCAGCCGGCGATTGAACCACATCAGGAACGGGTTCTTGCTGGGCTCTTCGCTGTGGACCAGCTCGTAGGTCAAAACCGGCGCCAGCGTCAGCGCCGTGAACAACGAAATGCCGATGGACGCGGCCATCGTGAGCGCGAACTGCTGGTACAGCAAGCCCGTGGTTCCCGGCAGAAACGCCACCGGGATGAAAACCGACATGAGCACCAGCGAGGTGGCAATGACCGCGCCGGTGATTTCCTTCATGGCGCGCTTCGTCGCTTCAAAACCGCTGACTTTGTCGTCGACGATGTGACGCACGATGTTTTCCAAAACGACGATCGCGTCGTCGACTACCAGCCCGGTCGCGAGCGTAAGGCCGAACAAGGTGAGGGTATTAATGGTAAAGCCCATCACCTTCATGGCCGCAAAGGTGCCGATCAGCGAAACCGGGATCGTTATCGATGGAATCAGCGTGCTGTGCCAATTCTGCAAGAAGATGAAGATGACGAGCACGACCAGCAGGATGGCGATCAAAAGCGTCACGACGACTTCCTTGATCGACGCCCGGACGAAATCCGACGTGTCGAAGGCAATCGCGTAATCCATTCCGCTCGGGAAAAACGGCTTCAGGCGTTCCATCGTCGCGCGCACGTTCGTCGAAATCTGAAGGGAGTTGGCGGTCGGCTCACCTTCGATCGCCAAGACGACCGCAGTTCGGCCGTTGTATCGTCCGGAGGTTACGTAGTTTTGCGCACCGAGTTCGACGTCGGCGACGTCGCCGAGGCGCAGGTAACCGCCGTTGGGTTGGGCCGCCACCACGATTTGTTTGAACTCTTGCGGAGTCTGAAGCCGGCCGTTGACCTTAATGGGGATCTGAAAGGGCTGCGAGCCTGTCGTCGGCGCCTGTCCGATGGCGCCGGGGGCGACGTCCTGGTTCTGTTGCTGGATGGCGTTGAGAACGGTATCCAGCGAAATCGCGTTGGCTTGCAGTTTATGCGGATCGACCCAAACGCGCATGCCGTACGTACGGTCACCGAGCACTTCGACTTTCCCGACTCCGCGAATCCGTTTGAGATCCTCGATGACGTTGATGTCGGCGTAGTTGCTCACCGCAACGTCGCTCACGGACGAGCTCGTCGACGTCATAGCGACCGCGATGGTGATGTTGCCCGAACTCTTTTGCACGGACACGCCTTGCTGCTGTACCGCGGTGGGCAGCTGCGCGAGCGTGAGGTCGACGCCGTGTTGCACGTTGGTTTGATCGGTCGTCGGGTCGGTCCCGAGCGCAAACGTGCAGGTGATGGTGACGATGCCGTTCGAGCTGGAGTACGACTGCATATACTGCAGGCCGTCGGCACCGTTGATGTTGATCTCTAAGGGCGTCGTCACCGAGCGCACCACCGCCTCGGCATCCGCCCCCGGAAAGTTTGCCGTCACCGTCACCGTCGGCGGCGAGATTTGCGGGTACTGCGAAATCGGCAAGATCGGAATGCAAATCAAGCCCGCCAGCAGCACTACAAAGCTCAGAACGCCGGCAAATAGCGGACGTTTGAGGAAGGCTTCGATCAAGAGTTCAGGCTCCCGGGCGCGCTTTTCGCCAGGCGAGGGGGCCACCGCCTGTTAAGCGCCGATCCCGCCTTTGTCAGCGTCGCCCCAGCGGGATTGCTAGCGCAGCTGCCAAGCGAAAGCGTTCCAGGTCGGCAGGAATGCGTTCGGTGCAAAACCGCCAAGCCGCTTGCGATACGCGTACACGTAATCGGCGTTAAAAAGATAGAGAATGGGGACGTCGGCGGCGACGATCCGTCCGATTCGCGCGTACGTTCGTTTACGCACCGCCTGGTCGATCGATGCCAATGCCGCGCGCTCGAGTGCGTCGACGCGGCGATCGCACCACCGCATGTAGTTGGACGGCGCGCCGCATCGTAGAATCGAGGAGTCGTCGGGGTCGGGACCCATCGTCCAGGGGATGTATGCGAGATCGAAGGCGCCGGCCGCCAGTACGCCGGTCCGTGGCAGGAAGAGCTGTGCGTTGGCGACCGCTTTGATGCTCACCGCTACCCCTCGCTCGCGCAGCGACGCTTGCACGGCGGTCGCTACCCGGACCCCGGTTGTCGTCTCCGGAAACTGCACGTACAGCAGTTCCAGCGGGCGCCCCGCTTTGCGGCGGATGCCGTCGGCCCCCCTGCGCCAACCTGCGGCGTCGAACGTTTCGTCGGCTGCCGCCGGGTCGTAATCCGGCTCGCGTACCGATCGATCGAACGCCCACGAAAACTGCGGCTGAATCATGTTCGTGACCGGATAGATCCCGAGCGTAATCTTGCGCGAAATCGCATCACGATCGATCGACATCGCGATAGCGCGCCGGATGCGGACGTCGTCGAGTGGAGCGTGCTGCGTATTGAACGCGAGCCCGGCGACAACCGCGGTAGGAACGCTTACGTATGCGATGCCGGGCTTACCGCGCAGCACCGAAAGCTGAGCCGGAGCGACCAGATTCCAATCCAGCTGGCCGGATTGCAGCAGCAACAGGTTCGTTGTCGGATCGGGGATAACGCGCACCGCGAGGCGCGCGACGGCCGGCTTGCCGCGCCAGTAGGACGGGTTGGCCGAGTACCAGAGTCCTTCTCCGCGTCGCCACGAATCGAAGCGATACGGACCGTCACCGACGGTTGGTGCCGCATTGAAGGGCGCTTGCGCGAGTGGCTGCTGCGTCCGCAGCACGTGCGCCGGTAAAACGAACTGCGGAGCGAACCCATACGAAAAATACGTCATCACCGCCGGTGCCCACGCGTGCTTTAAGTGAAAGACGACGGTTTGCGCGTCAGGCGCCGTCGCGTGGTCGATCAAGTCGTAACCTTCCTGCGAGCGAACCGGATTGCGCGGATTGAGAATTGCGTGCAACGTGAAGAGCACGTCTTCTGAGGTTACCTGGACGCCGTCGCTCCATTTGACGCCGCGACGCAGGCGATAAACGATGGTCCTGCCGTCCGCCGACACGCCACCGTTAGCACGCGCCGGAATTACGGCTAACAGGGCGGGGATGGGCCTCCCGCGCGCGTCGAGGTCGACGAACGGCTCGAAGGAGAGTCGGGCGACCTGGTGCTCCACCGACGCCGCGTCGGGGTGGAGAAGCAGCGGATTGAGCGTCTGTGGGTCGGCGGCCAGGGCGAACCGGATGGTTTCTGCCGGGGCGTAAGGCGGCCCCGAAACGCGCCCGCAGCCCCCGAGCAAGATTATGGCCGCCGTCAGGAAGCTTACGACTCGCCCCCTTGCGCCGAATAAATCGTTGGTGCTATAGTTTGACAGCCGAAGATTGTTCGGCAAATAGTCCTCCTTGGCGAATATGGTAGCGACGACAGAAGAACTCGACGAACTCGACCTGCAACTCTTGGATGCGCTGCAAAGCAACGCACGCTCCACCTTTGCCGAGCTGGGATCGATCGTCGGACTGAAGGCTCCGGCCGTTCACGATCGCGTCAAGCGTCTCGAGCAGCGTGGATACATTCAACGCTATTCGGCGCAACTCGACGCGAAGCGTCTCGGCCTGCTCCTGACCGCCTTCGTCAGCCTGTATACCGCCCCAGACTGCAACTACGACGACTTCACCCGCGCGCTCGGCGAGATGCCGGAGGTGTGCGAAGTGCATTCCGTAGCCGGCGAGGAGACCTTCGTCTGCAAGGTCGTCACCGGCTCGACCAAGCACCTGGACGACCTGCTTGCCCGCCTTAAAGGCATGCCGGGGATGGCTCGTACCCGCACGACCATCGTCCTCACCACGCCGTACGACCGCGGCGGAGTGACGGTTCAGTCGTGAGCACCGTTTCCGAACGCCGCCTCCATCCGCTGGGCACCCACCGGGTTCTCGAACCGGCCGGCGCGATGCCGCAAAGCGCGTGGCAACTCGATAATACGCCGGTCGCGCTCGACAACGAAATTCTCTGCGATGTAGAAATCCTCAACATCGATTCGGCGTCGTTCAAGCAGATCGCCGACGAATGCAGCGGCGACGCCGATCGGATCGCCGCGCACATCACCGGCATCGTCGAGCGTCGCGGCAAGCAGCACAACCCGGTGACCGGCAGCGGCGGCATGTTCGTCGGACGCGTCCGCGAAGTCGGGCAAGCGTTGCGCGATCGCGTGGGACTTGTCCGCGGAGAGCGCATTGCATCGCTCGTATCGCTTACCTTGACGCCACTGCGCATCGAAGCCGTCACCCGCGTCGATCTCGCGACCGGCCGCGTCTGGATTCGGGGCCAGGCGGTTCTGTTCGCAAGCGCTCTGTGGGCGAGACTCCCAGAGGACATCGATCAAAACGTCGCGCTTGCAGTTCTCGACGTCGCCGGGGCACCCGCGCAAGTAGCTCGTCTGTGTTCGCCGGGTCAAACGGTGGTTATCGTCGGTGCCGACGGCAAGAGCGGCCTGCTGTCCTGCGCCCAAGCAAAATCTCGGGTTGGAGCGACCGGCCGGGTCGTCGGCATCGTGCCCGACGATACGACGCCCGCGGCGCAGCTACTGAAGCGCCTCGCTCTCGTCGACGACGTCGTCGTCGCCGACGCACGCAACGCGCTCGACGTGAGCGAAAAGGTGGCCGCGATCGCGCCGGCACTCGCCGACGTCGTGGTCAACTGCGTGAACGTGCCGGGCACCGAGCTCGGCTCGATTCTCTGCGCGAAAGACGAGGGAATCGTCTACTTCTTTTCGATGTCGACGTCGTTTACCGCCGCCGCGCTGGGCGCCGAGGGCGTGGGTCGCGACGTGACGATGATCGTCGGCAACGGCTACACCAAGGGCCATGCCGATACGGCTCTGCAAACGCTGCGCGATCATCCGGGCGTGCACGCCTATTTCAACGAAAAATACGCTCAGGTCTAAGAACGAGGAACCAGTCATGAACGATACCGCGATCAGACATCTCAAGCCACCGGCACCGCCCGATCAGTTCGAGTACAAGAATCTCAAGCAGGGAGAATTCTGGCGCCACATCCCGGCGTACAAAGACGTCGATGAGGCAACGTTCCTCGACCACCTTTGGCAGCAGAAGAATGCGGTGAAGACCTCCGACGAGCTGCTCTCCACCATCAAGGACGTCTGCTCGCCCGAATTTTTCGCCGATGCCGCCGACGGATTCAGCCGCGCGCCGATGGCAGTACGCGTTTCGCCGTACGCCATCTCGCTGATCGACTGGAACGACCCGATCGCCGATCCGATTCGTCGTCAGTTCGTTCCGTTGGGATCCGGCTTGCTGCCGGATCATCCGCGCTTAACGCTCGACTCGCTTCACGAGCAGGCCGACTCGCCGGTTCCCGGTCTCGTGCATCGCTACGTCGACAAGGCGCTCTTTCTCCCGCTCAACACCTGTCCGGTATACTGCCGTTTCTGCACGCGCAGCTACGCCATCGGCCCGGACACCGACAACGTCGATAAAGTCGCGCTGGCCAAGACGCCTAAACAATGGGAAGATGCGTTCAAATACATTGCCGAGCGCCCGGAACTCGAAGACATCGTCATTTCCGGCGGCGATACGTATCAGCTTCCTCCGCGAAACATCGAGCTGATCGGAAACGCTCTGCTCGACATTCCGCACGTCCGCCGCATGCGGTTTGCCACCAAAGGACCGGCGATCATGCCGATGAAGATCATCACCCACGCGGAGTGGCTCGACGCGATCACGGCAGTCGTAGAGCGCGGCCGAAAGATGGGGAAAGAAGTCGTGCTTCACACCCACTTCAACGCACCCGAAGAGATCACGTGGATCACCGAGAAGGCCATGCGCATCCTTTTCGAGCGCGGCATCTTCACGCGCAATCAATCGGTGTTGATCCGCGGCGTAAACGACACGCGCGAGCGCATGCAACTGCTCGTAAAACGCCTCGGACATCTCAACGTTCACGCCTACTACGTCTACATGCACGACATGGTCAAAGGCGTCGAGGATCTGCGCACGACCATCCACACCGCGACCGACACCGAAAAGTTCGTCCGCGGCAGCACCGCCGGTTTCAACACGCCGACCTTCGTCTGCGACGCGCCCGGCGGCGGCGGCAAGCGCGACGTGCACTCATACGAGTACTACGACCGCGACAACGGCATCGCCGTTTACGCCGCGCCGAGCGTCAAACCGGGCAAGGCGTTCGTCTACTTCGATCCGATCGACAAGCTATCGGCCGACGCGCAGGCGCGCTGGGCCGTGCGCGAGATTCAAGATCAGATGATCCACGAGGCCGTTCGCAAGGCCGGCATCGGCGACGAGCAACTCGTATTGGCGTAGAGGCATTAGGTGGAAAGTGCCGGCGACCGTCGCTCGGAATTATTCGCCACGAGAAATTCCGAGCGGCGGTACCCGCAATTTCTACCGAATGCTAAATCTTCTTAAGGGTGATCGAGCCATTGGTTGTGGTGAGGCTGATGGACGCGCCGCCCGGATTGAGCGTCTGATCCACGCTGCCTCCCACGAAGTTCGAGCGATCGATGCGCAACGGCCAGTCGCTCGAGATTTTGCCGACCGAGGTCTCCGCATGCAGCCGGCCGATCTTGGCCGCAGCGGGTAACTCGAGCGAAATCTGACCGTTGCTCGTCTCGAGCGACACGCGCTTCACTCCGGTGAAGCTTGCGAACGACGCGCTCACCGAACCGTTGCTCGAGACCAGGCTGGCGTCGGCGGTGATGCCGCTCGCGTCGACGTGACCGTTGCTGGTTCTTAGAGTCCAAACCGGTTCCCGGAGGGACCGTCACCGCAAACGAGATTTCGCCTCCGCACGAGCCGCCGCACCCTTTGGGATAGACCGCGCGCAGCGAAATCGCGTTCCCGCGCTGGTCGGTCGCAACGCCGAGGGCGCGCACCTCGTCGGCGGTATCGGCTCGCTTCGTCACGGTGACGCTCACGCCCGCGCCGGCCTTGCCGGCGGTCACGCCGATAAATCCGTTGGCCGTTTCGACGCGCACGTGCGGCTGCCGCCGTGGTCGCAAAGTGAAACTGCTGTTCGGCGTGGGCGCCGCTTCCGAAGAGCGACCAGGCGAGAGCGAGCACGACCGCGTACGGCATGACCTTCCTTACCGCAATGCGGACGGAACGGTTTCGCTCCCGCTTGAAAGTGGAGACATGGACGAGAAGCGCTTTCGGTTCGACCTGTTCATCGCACTCTGCGCCTTACTCATCAGCGCGGTCGCCGCCGGCGCCTCAGCGTACCAGACCTACGTGATTCGCCAGCAATACAGCGCGACGGTTTGGCCGTACCTTACCTTCATCACGTCGTCGTCGACCGGCAGGTACTTCGAGCTGGACGTCAGCAACGCCGGTATCGGTCCGGCGCTGATTCGCCGCGCGGTCGTCACGCGCGACGGCCGGCCGATCGAGGCTCCGGACAGTCCGAACGCGACGGTCGGCCCTGGGCATCGCCATCGAACCCGAGCGAAACGCCGCCAAAAACGAAGAAGCGCGGACGCACGCACGATCGAATCTGACGATCAGCTCGATCGTGCGCGGCGACGTCATTCCGGCGGGATCGAAGCTCGAACTGCTGCGCGTCGAAGGCGAGCCCCTGGTAAGCGACGTTCTTGCGCACGTGCGTCGCGTCGACTTACGATTGTGCTATTGTTCGCTGCTCGGGACGTGCTGGGAGAAACGGCTCTGGGACGCTGTCGGTCGAGCCCCATGCCGTCGCCGACTTGCCCTGAAGCGTAATTGGAAGCGTAGGTCCGTCGTGCCACCGCCGGCGATCTCGACGCGATCCGCCGTATTTACAACGAAGGCATCGAAGATCGGATCGCCACGCTGGAGGCGCAGCCGAAGTCGGCTCGCGACCTCACGCAATGGTGGTCGCAGCACGACGAGCGATACGCGGTTCTGGTTGCGACCGACGGTAGCGAGGTGGTGGGGTGGGCGTCGCTCAACCGTTTTTCGCACCGCTGCGCACACGACGGAATTGCGGATCTTTCCGTCTACGTTGCCCGCTCGCATCGCGGTCACGGGATCGGCACGGGCTTACTGTTCGAACTCGCACGCATCGCCAAGAATGGTGCGTTTCACAAAATCGTCCTTTACGCCTTGAACGCTAACGCTCACGGAAAAAGCCTTTATCGGCGAGTCGGTTTCGATGAGGTCGGCGTCTTCCGGCAGCATGGAGTCCTCGACGGGCAGCACGTGGACGTCGCTGCGATGGAGAAACTCCTTTAAGCGGATTCTTTCTGCGAAAACGTTCGCAGCACCGCGCGCAGCGGCACCGGGCCGGCCGGTCGCAACGTCACGAGCGGCGCAGTCGCCACCTCGACGTGCGGATCTTTCGCGAACGAGTACCGTCGCGCGATCGCCCGCGCGACGATTTCCGCCTCGCGCAATGCGAACTCGTCGCCGATGCAGCGCCTCGCCCCGCCGCCGAATGGGAAAAATGCAAACGGTGAAGGCTCCCAGTTCAGCCAGCGATCGGGCTCGAATCACTCCGGATCGCGGAAGTATTCGGCTCGCCGGTGCAGCAGCAGCGGCGCAACCAGAAGCGTCGTGTTGGGCGCGATGACGGTTCCGTCGACGAGCGTTACCGCGCGCAGCGACTCTCGCCCGAGCAACCAGGCCGGTGGATACAGGCGCAGGCTCTCGCGCACGACGCGCGAGACGTAGGCGAAATCGCCGCTATCCGACGCCTCTCCCATGCGTGCGTCGACGCCGGGATGCTGCGAGAGCAAGTAAAACGTCCAGGTAAGCAGATTGGCGGTGGTTTCGTGTCCGGCCATGAACAGCGTCATGACTTCGTCGCGGATCTGCCGATCGGTTGGACGATATCCAGTTTCCGCATCGTGCGCCGCCAGCAACATCGAAAGCGCGTCGCCGTTGTCGCCATCCGCCCTTCGCGCCGTCGCGCGATCAGACCGTAGATGATATCGTCGAGCATCGTTCGCGCGCGTTGAAAACGACGCGTCGACGGAAGCGGCAAGCGTTGCCGCAAATGCCCGAATGGGACCAGCACGTGCGGAAACTCTTCCATCATCAATCCCAAAGCGTCGCTGACCTCTTCCGTCGAGCCGCTTTCGTCGCTGCCGAAGAGCGTCGTCGTCGCGATCCGCAGCGTCAGCGCCGTCATCGCCGCATGAAAATCGATCGTTGCACCCGGTTGGAGACCGTCGACGAACTTCACCGCAGCTTCTTCCATGATCTCGGTGTAGCGTACGATGCGCTCGCGATGAAAGGCCGGCTGTACGATCCGTCGCATTTGCCGGTGCAGCGGCTCGTCGCTCGTGAGCAGCCCTTCGCCGAGCAGAAAGCGCAGCGAACGCGCTCCGAGAGACTTCGAAAACGCCTGCTGCTGGGTTACGAACACGTCTTTGATGAGCGCCGGGACGTTGAGAAAGACGTAACGCCTCCACGGCACCGAAAATGCAAACAGATTGCCGTATCGTGCCGACATCTCGCGCAGAAACGGCGTGAACTTCGAAAACGGCACCGGGAAGAGGCGCCGCATGGTCGTCCATTGCGAGGGGCCCGGAAGGCGCTTGCTCATCCGCCGGCGAGTTTTACCGTGCGGCCTTGCGCGGCAAACCATGCTGCAATTTTGTCGCGATGGTCGCCCTGGATCTCGACCGTTCCATTTTTCGCCGTGCCGCCCGTCCCGCAATGGCGTTTCAGCGACTTCGCTACGTCCTCGATTTCCGGCGCACGCAAACCGGTCACGACGCTGACGGTACTCGCTCGCCGGCGCACCCGCATGATGCGAACCACCCCGTCGTCGGGAAGTGACGGACGACGTTGCAGACGGAGATCGCGAGACATGCGCGAGCGCTTCGGCAGGCGCGCGATGCTCAACTGCCCAACGGCGTGCGCGATGAACCGCGCACATCTGCGTCTTCTGCGGCAGCAGTCTGGGACGCACGATTCCTACGCGGTCACGGCGCGCGAGGTCGCACGAGCGATCGTGCGCGCCGGCTACGGCATCGTCTACGGTGGCGGTCGGATCGGCCTAATGGGCGTGCTGGCCGATGCGGCTCTCGAAGCCGGCGGCGAGGTCATCGGCGTCATTCCGCACGCCGCTATCGACGGCGGAAATCGCCCACGACGGTCTGACGCGACTAGAAATCGTCGCAAGCATGCACGAGCGCAAGGCGCGCATGGCCGACCTGAGTCACGCGTTTATCGCGCTTCCCGGGCGGTTTCGGAACGATCGACGAACTCGGCGACGTTCTGACCTGGCGTCAACTGGGCATCCACGACAAACCCATCGGGCTTGCTCAACGATCGGGGTTACTTCGATCATCTCGTCGCCCTCTTCGACTCAATGGTCGCCGAGGGGTTCGTCACCGCCCGCCAATCGGCGGCTCCTGGTCGATGCGCCTGTCGATCGAAGCGCTGCTGACTTATTTTCCCTGAATTACCTCCCTAAAAGGTTACAGTCAAGCACCTTGGCCAGCCTGACGAACGTTGCGTAACCTGATAGAATAGTTACGTGCTAGGAGACCTCAGCCTTGATTTCGCCGCCACAGCCGATGAGCGATCGCGGCGACCTCGGCCGCATGCTGGTTGCGGCTCGGCGCGCTGTCCTTCGAAGTCGCCGCCCGGCCCGAAGAAGTCGCCGATGCGGAGCGGCTGTGCGCCGCCGTTCGCCGCCCTTCAACGCAGCCGCCGCGGGATCGCCCTCACGCAACGGGACGTAGCGACCATCAACAGCTACGCTTCGGACGACCCGCCGGCGCTGGTTCTTCGACTCGACGGCAGCGTCACGAGGGGCGCGACCGAGCCGGTTCGGGCCGGACTCGCCGCCATCGCTCGCGACGCGATCGAAACCATCGCGCGTCACGCCGCCAAGCTTCGCGCGTGCGAAGGCACACGATTGCGACCGCATGTTTCTCGATCGCTCGCGTGCGAAAGGCCGTCGCTGGTGTTCGATGCAGCGCTGCGGCAACCGCGTCAAGGTGGCGGCGTTTCGCAGCCGGCGAGGTTAGCGAGTCACCCTGAGCGGAGCTCGCGCAGCGAGCGCAGTCGAAGGACGATATCGGAGCCGCGCGTTTACCCCGATGCGCGGGGGCGTCTGGACGAGGAGCGAAGGCACGGACGCCGGGAGCCACGAGCCAGCCGAGCAGATTTTTCGCACGGAGGCGCAAAATCGAGCGTCCCCGCGCACGGGGTAAAACGCGCGGCTCCCGCATCGATGCGTCGAGTGAGTTGGTGCGCTGGTCCTTCGACTGCGCGCCTGCGGCGCTCCGCTCAGGATGACAACCGCTGCGCAAGCTCCGATCAGGATGACACGGGTCGATTACGCTTTTCGACGACGCGCTTGACGATTGCCATCGCGTTGAGTGCCTTCGGAAAGCCGACGTACGGAATCAGCGTCATCACGGCTTCGACGATCTCCGCCTCGCTCAGTCCGACGTTGAACGCACCGTGGACGTGCGTCTCGAGCTGGGGTCGCAGCCGCCCATGGTGGCAAGCGACGCGATCGCGACCAGTTCGCGCTGTCGCACGTCGCCCTCGCGCGCGTAGATCTCGCCGAAGGCAAACTCGACCAAATAGCGCACGAAATCGGGCGCGATCGATTCGTAACCGCGCAACAAATTGTCGGCAACTCTTGTCGCCGTCGATCCGGCGGAGCAGCCGCTCGCCTCGCTGGCGAGGCGTTTCGTCGGGAGACGCCACGAATCGCGTCGCTATTCGGTCAGCGCCGTTGTCAACGATGCGTTCTTGCTCGACGGCGTGCTGGCCGGCATAGCCTTCGCTCGGGCTAGCGCGGTAACCGCGTCCGATATACTCGATGTCGAATCCGTCGCGTTTGCTTTCGAGCAGGCGCCTTCGGACGAACGCGCGCGCTCCCATGTTCTTCGGCTCCTCTTGAACCCACACGATCTTCTTGAGCTTCGGGTAGCCCGTGATGACCCGCTTGATATCGCTCGCGGGCAGCGGCGCGAGTAGTTCGATGCGCGCGATCGCCGTCTTCCGTAACGCACCGTAGGCGGCGTGACCGACGAGATCGTGATAGATTTTCCCGCTGCACAGGATCAATCGCTCGATCGAGTCGCGGCTCGAGCGGCCGCGGATCGTCGATCACCGGAGCGAACGACCCCTCCGCCATGTCGTCGAGCGTGCCGGACGCGCTCTGCGCGCGCAGCAGCGATTTCGGCGTCATCACGACCAGCGGGACGGCGATCGGCGAGCGAGCTTGCATGCGCAGCAGATGGTAGTAGTTGCCGGCATTCGACGGGTAGGCGACGCGCAGGTTGCCCTCGGCGACGAGCTGCAGGAAACGCTCGAGACGCGCGCTCGAATGTTCGGGGCCGCCGCCTTCGTAGCCGTGCGGAAGCAGCAGCACCAAGCGTGAGGTTTGACCCCATTTGGCTTGTCCGGCGGCGATGAACTGATCGACGACGATCTCGGCGCCGTTGAAGAAGTCGCCGTACTGCGCTTCCCAAAGAACCAGCGCCTCCGGTTCCTGCGTCGAGTATCCGTATTCGAAGCCCATGCAGGCGTACTCGGAAAGCGGGCTGTTGCGGATTTCGAACGATGCCTGCGCTTCCGACAGATGCTGCAGCGGAATCCAGCTGGCGGCGCCGTCGGTACCGTGAAGCACGGCATGCCGGTGACTGAACGTGCCCCGCTCCGTGTCTTGGCCGGTGAGCCGAATCGGCGAGCCGCCCGTCAGCAGCGAGGCGAATGCCAGCGCTTCGGCGGTTCCCCAGTCGACGGTGCCCTTTTCGACGATGGTCTCGTGACGCCGGTCGAACTGCGTTACCAGCTTGTGGTTGAGCGTGAACCCTTCGGGAACGCGCCCGAGCGCGTCCGTCCAGGCTACCAGCCGCTCGCGCCCGACCGGTGCCAGCACCGTGCCGTCGAACGTATTGCTGCCCGCCATTTTCCGACCCTTGGTGTGCGTCGCCAGAACGCCCTTAACGGCTTTGCGCGCTTCGCTCAATCGCTCGTTTGCTTCCTCGATCATCGCACGCGACTGTTCGGGCGTGAGAATCCCTTGGTTGATGAGCTTATTCGCGAACAACTCGCGAACGGTCGGATGGCTCTTGATCTTTTCGGCCACGATCGGCTGCGTGTACGCCGGCTCGTCTTGTTCGTTGTGACCGAAACGCCGGTATCCGATGAGGTCGATCAGCACGTCGCGGCTGAAAGCACGGCGGAAATCGACGGCCAGATGGACGGCGGCGATGCACGCGTCGACGTCGTCGGCATTGACGTGCACGATCGGCACGTCGAAACCTTTGGCCAAGTCCGAGGCGTAGCGCGTCGAACGCGCGTCCGCTACGTCGGTCGTAAAGCCGATTTGATTGTTGGCAATCAAATGCACCGTTCCGCCGGTTTGGTAGCCCGCGAGCGATTGCAAGTTGAAGAACTTCGGAAACGATGCCCTGACCGGTGAAGGCTGCGTCGCCATGTATCAAGATCGGAACCGCACCCTTGGCGTCGTATTCCGGAACGCCGCGCCCGTGGTCGGTCTGGAGAGCGCGCGCGCTTCCCTCGACGACCGGATCGACGGCTTCGAGGTGACTCGGGTTGTGCGCCAGCGTTACCGCGATCGACTTTCCTTTCGACGTCACGAACGTACCGGTCGCACCGTGATGATACTTCACGTCGCCCATCACGTCGTCGTCGCCGAGCTCGCCGCGGTACTGGGCGGCTTCGAACTCCATCATCGCTTCTTCGTAGGGCGTGTTGACGACGTGCGCGATCACGTTGAGACGGCCGCGATGGGCCATGCCCAAGACGGCGTTGCGAACCCCGTCGTCGGCGACCATGTCCAACATCTCCTCGAGCATCGGCACCATCACGTCTAAACCTTCGCCCGAAAAGGTCTTCTGGCCGAGGAACGCTTTGCGCACGAAGCGATCGAAGGCTTCGACCCGAGTCAGGCGCGTGAGGAATTCGAGCTGCCGCTCCGGAGAGAACTTGATCTTGTTTTTGCCGGACTCGATGTAATCGCGCAGCCAGACGCGCTGACCGGCATTCGAAATGTGCTCGATCTCGTAGGCGATCGTCGAGCTGTACGTTTCTTTGAGATGCGGAAGCACCTCGCCGAGGGTATTGCCGGGAACTTTGACGCGCAAAACGCCGGCGGGGATCGCGCTCATCAACGCCGGCGTAAGGCCGTAGGTCTGCGGTTCGAGCGACGCATCGCCCACCGGCTGCGTTCCGAGCGGATCGAGGTTGGCCGCTAGGTGCCCGTGACGGCGGTACGCCGACACGATCGCCATTCCGGCGGCAACGGCGCGCAGCATTTCGTCCGACGGCGGCGTAGCCGCGACCGGACCTGCCGGCCGCGCGGGCGCGAGCGCCGTAGTGATGTGCGGTACCGGCGCCGCCTGCAGCCCGAGCGATTCGAAAATCTCTTCGTAGAAGCGGTTGCGACCCTGCAGCAGTTCGTCGACGTGACGCAGATACTCACCCGACTGCGCGCCTTGAATTACGCGATGATCGTACGTACTCGTCATCTGCATGACTTTGGAAACGCCCAACAGCTGCAACGACTGTTCGTTGGCGTTGGCAAATCCCGGTGGGTACCCGATCGCGCCGGTGGCGACGATCGCGCCTTGTCCGGTCGAGCAACCGCGGAAGCGACGCGACCGTTCCGATTCCGCCCGGGTTCGTAAGCGTGAACGACGCGCCTTGCAAATCGTCGGCAACCAGTTTGTTGTCGCGTGCCTTGGCGACCAGATCTTCGTACTTCGCGCGAAACGCCGCAAAGTCGAGAAGCGCCGCGTCTTTGATGACTGGCACGACCAAGAAGCGCGTTCCGTCCTTGCGCTCGCTGTCCACCGCGAGACCGAGATGGATTCCGGGTTCCAGCCGAGACGGCGAACCCTTCTGGTCGCGACGGAAGGAGTAGGTGATGAACGGAAGGTCGCGTGCGGCGCGTACCAACGCAAACGCAACCACGTGCGTGAACGAGACTTTTTCGCTGCGTCCGGCCGCTTTGATCGCGCCGTTGAGTTCTTTGCGCCGCGCATCGAGCACGTCGACAGCCAATGCACGAAAACTCGTGGCCGTCGGAATCGTCAGGCTTTGCTCCATGTAGCCGACGAGCGCCGCCGCCGGACCTTTTAGCGGCGTGACCGACGCCCCCGCCGGGATTGGAGCGGCGGACGGCGACGCGCCGTCGGCGAGCGGCCGGCGTTTAGCACTTTCGGCCTGCGCGATCACGTCGCCACGCAGGATGAGTCCGTTGGGTCCCGACCCGCGAATCCTCGCGAGATCGACGTCGAGCCGGCGGGCCATACGCCGCGCCGGCTGATCGGCGAGCGTTTCGCCCGGACGAACCGGACCGCGCGGACGGGGAGGCTTCGGCCGTTGAGGCCGGTGAGCTCGCCGCGCCGCCGCCGTTGACGGCGCCTCGTGCGGGTGCGGTCTTGCCGGTTGCTTGACCATTGGTTTTCGTTGTATCGATTTCGGCGAGCACCGAGCCGACCGTAACGGTGTCGCCTTCGCCCGCGAGGATTTGCGTGATGATACCCGAGGCAGTGGCGGGCACTTCGACGTCGACCTTGTCGGTCGTGACGTCGACCAGGGCATCGCCCTCGGCTACGAAATCACCGACCCGCTTACGCCATTCGACGATGGAGCCTTCGGTGACCGACTCGCCCATCTCGGGCAGCGTCACCCTCACCATCGTTTCCAATATGTACAACTCCTCGGCTTGCGCGCTGCGCCCCCTTCTCCGGGGTGGCGCGACCTACCATTCTAGCTCCGGCCTTCGCGGAAACCTACGACCAAACCCCGCGACCCCGCTATCCGAAGCGGACGACGTGCGCGATGGCGAGACTGCTCCACGCAATGGCAATCCACAGAATCGCGCCCAACGCGAGCGGACGAAGGCCGGCAGCCCGCATGCGCCGGACGTCGGAGCAAAGACCGACTCCCGCCAGCGCGACGACCATGACGAAAAGTGCGACGCCGTGTAGCGGCACTTGCCAATCCTTCGGTATCCAGCCCAACGACTGGACCGCGGCCGCCGCGAGAAACCACAGGATGAACCAGGGAAAAAGACCGAGCCAGTCGATGGCGCGATCGCCGGGGCGTTGCGATGCGACGCGCTTCCACGCGTAGAACAGCACGATCGGTACGATCAGCAGCGTTCGCGTGAGTTTCACGACGATGCTCGCGTTACCGGCGTCATGACCGTAGGCAAAGGCTGCGGCGACGACCGACGACGTATCGTTGATAGCGGTACCCGCCCACAGACCCGAACGCCGGCTGCGAAAGCGCGAGTGCGTGCCCGAGCGGCGGAAACATCAAAACGGCGATCACGTTGAAGCAAAACACGGTACCGAGCGCGTACGCGACGTCGGACGGATCGACGTCGATCACGCTCGACAACGCAGCAATCGCCGAACCGCCGCAGATGGCGGTTCCGATCGCGAGCAACCGGCGCAAATCGCGATCGAGTCCGAGCCATCGTCCGAAAACGTACGCCAGCGTCAACACCAGTGCGAAGGTTCCCAACATCACCGGCAATGCGGCCGCGCCGCCGCGGACGATTTGTGCCAAACTCAAATTCGCGCCAAACAGAACGATCGACCACTGGAGCAGCGTCTTGGCGGCAAACGACGTGCCCGGCTCCAACGCGGACGCAGGCGGACGCCAGGCGGCGATAACGATGCCCATCACGATAGCAATGACCGGGCTTCCGACGACGGGAGCCCATTTGCCGAGCAGGGTCGCGACGCCCGCGATCGCCACGCAGGCGAGCAGTCCCGGCAGCCTCGTCAAAAGAATCCGGCCGCCCTCGGGATTCTGGCGGCACGAGAGTTTGGCGATTGAAATGCGGCCGATTGTGACCGAGCACGAAGGACGACACGTCGTAAGCATCGTCGAGCGTCAGCGACCCCGGAGCGCTCTGCGGCATGTTGTAGCGAACGAAACCGGTCATGCGATCGATGTGCGCCATGCCGGCTCCGTTGTTGAACGACGTCGCTCCCCACAGCGGCGGAAAGGCACCTTTGATGCCCGCGCCGTCGGCCTGGTGGCAGCTCGTGCATTTTTGCGCGTACACTGCTGCGCCTCGCTGCACGTCGGGCGTGCGCCGCGGCAACGGCTCGATGAATCGATCGGAATCTTTGGCCGGCGCGCCGATCGGCGTGCCGCGGGACAACCACGCAATGTAGGCCACCAGCGCGATCATGCTTTTGCTCGCGTAGCCCGGCGGCCGGCCGTTCATGCTGTAAAGGAAACACTCGGCCAACCGGTCTTGCAGCGTGATGACGCGATGGGCGCGCTTGTTCCATTGAGGAAATCGTCCGTAGACGCCGATGAAGCTTCCGCCCCGCGGCTTCGTTCCCGCATCGACGTGACACGCTTGACACGACATCTTCGCGCGCACGTACCCCTTCATAAGTCGCGGCGTGTCGACGATGATATCGTGTCCGTATTCTATCGATGCCCCGACCGGCCCGGTGGGCAAAGCCTGCGGATCGTAGACCGATCGCGAGCCACCGTTCGAACACGCGGTAGCGTGTGCGACGACGACGACCAGAAGAATGCGCAGCGCCGGCAGCCGCATGATGCGCTTACATCGCCAGCGTGATGTAGGTGTAACGGTACGTCGCCTGAAGCACCGCGATCGTCGCCACCATCGACGGCACGACGATCGCACCTGGAATCAAGTGGGTGAGGATGTCGACGGCGACGTCGGCCGCAGTCATCCCGGCCGGCGCCAAACCCTTCTTGACGATTCCGCGCGCCTGCTCCTCAGCGGCGGTGTGGCAAGTGAGATAGATGAGCCCGCGCTGCTGCAGCATTTCGATCGAGGTATCTTGATACATTGCCTCTATCGTCGTCGGGACTTGCCTGCGGATCGACCGTCGCGCGTTTCGCGACGTAGCCGTTTGACGTTACCGGCGCGCCGCTCGCGTCGGTCAAACCGAAGTATTCGGCGATCCGGTATTTCTTCCAGAGATAGTCGGTATATCCGTACGACGCCGATGGGCCGTGGGCGGCGAAGGCGATCGCAATCTTATCGGCGGGGTAGCCGAAACCGAACTGCAAGCCGTTGAACGAGTTCTTGACGTTGTTCCAGACGGTCGGCCGAAAGGCCACCGCTTCGTAGAGTTGGCGGATCTCCGCTTCCCGGCCAACCACGCCGGCGAAACTCCGTTCGTCGAAGTCGGCCTTACGCTCGACTAGCTGCGTGCCTCCCGGCACAGTCTGTGCCGCGGCAATACCTCCCGAAGCGGCTAGCAAACCCGCCGAGGCGGTCAAGAAGATGGTACGATTCATAAGTCTCGGATTCTCCATCAGGCATCTTTCAGCTCTCGTTTTAACGCGGTAACGGTAGCGAATGCCTTCTGCGCGCCGTCGATCCTCTAGGAGCGTTACTCCTGCAGGTCAAAGGGGTTGATATGAACGGTTTCGACGTTGATCCCACCCGAGCAACGTCGCCCGCCTTCAATCGGCGTGCGTTCGTGGGCCTGGCAGCGGGGGCGACCGCCGGCATAGGCGCCGCCGCGCGCGGACTCGCCGCATCCGACGTCATGGGTCAAACGCATTCTCCGGTAGTCCCGGAGAACGATCCTGGAATCTCCGCCGAGTACGTCGACGTGAGCGTCGCCGGCGCAACGATACCGGCATACGCCGCCTGGCCGGTGCACGCCGGACCGCAAACGCCGTCGGTCGTCGTGATCATGCACATCTGGGGCGTCGACACGTCGATTCGGGACGTCGTGCGGCGTTTCGCGAAAGCCGGCGTCGCCGCCATCGCACCGGATCTGTACGCGCGTTTCGGTGCCCCCAGCGGTGACGGCAGCACCGACTCCACCACGTTTCGGCCGTTTTCCAAGCGACTCGAGCGTCCGCAATACGATGCCGACGTTCGCGCGGCCGCGGCCTGGCTCGACGGCCCGGTTTCCGTCCACCAAAACCGGCATACTGGGCTTTTGCATGGGCGGGCACATCGCGCTGCTGGCGGCCATCGACACCGACCGCCTTTTCGCCGCCGTCTTTCCGTTCTACGGGTCAGTCGACGGCGTGAAGCCCGACGCAGTGCACGTTCCCGTCTGCGGCAGTTACGGCGGCCGCGACACCAGCATACCGGCGGCCGACGTCCGCGCGTTCGCCGCCGCGCTGCGCGTTCCCAACGACGTGCGTATCTACGACGAAGCCGGTCACGCATTTTTCGACGATCAGCGCGCCTCGTACGTTGCAACCGCCGCCGAGGATGCTTGGAAGCGGACGCTGGTGTTTCTCGAAAAGTACGCCGGGCCACCAACCCCGTGACGATGACGCTGGCCGCCGCCATCACGTTCTTCCTCGGCGCCGCCGCCGGCGCGATCGTCGTTTGGCTGGTATCGCGCGCCGAAACCAGCGGCTTGCGCGCGACGCTGACCGAATCGAAACGCGCGCAGGAAAAAACGATCGAAGCCCTGTTGGAGCGGGCCAAGAACGAGTTGCGTGAAACGACCGCCAGCCGCGCGAGCGAACGCGTCGGCGAACTGGTTGCGCCGGTGGCGCAGAAGCTCCACGAGTTCGACCGGCTTATTCAAGAACTCGAAGCCAAGCGGCAGCACGACGCGGGCAGTCTGCGGGCGCAGATCGAACATCTGTTGGGGCGCGCCGAAAAACTCGAAACCGCGACCACGAGCCTGACGACCCAGACGTCGACCCTGGTCACGGCGTTGCGCAATCCCGCCTCGCGCGGCAAATGGGGCGAGATGCAGTTGCGCAACGTCGTTGAGAAGGCCGGTATGCTGCCGTATTGCGACTTCTCGGAACAGCAGACGGTCGCCCTCGAAGAAGCGCGCGTGCGGCCCGACATGACCGTGAATCTCCCGGGCGAGCGCTTCGTCTTCGTCGACGCCAAGGCACCGACCGACTCGATGCAGGCCGCCCTGGAAACCGCCGACGACGAGACGCGGCGAAACTTAGTCAAACAACACGCGCGGGCCTTACGCGATCACGTCGACGCGCTGGCGCGCCGCGGATATCAGACCGCCAAAGGATCGGCGGATTACGTCGTGCTGTTCGTCCCCGGCGAAGCCTTTCTGAGCGCGGCGTGTAGCGACGATCCGGCGCTGATCGAGTACGCGCTGGACAAAGGCGTCCTGGTTACCGGGCCGCTCTCGTTGATCAGCCTGCTGCGCACGTTTGCCATGGGCTGGCAGGCACTACGTCAAGAAGAGAATGCCAAGCGCATCGCCACCATTGGGAAAGTGCTGTACGAGCGCGCCCTGAAATTCTCCGAACACTTGCTCGAGGTGCGCCGGCACCTCGAACGCTCCGTCAACGCCTTCAACGGCGCGGTCGGCTCGTACGAAACCAAACTGTTGCCGCAGGGACGCCGGCTCAAAGACGAAGCGTCGTTGGGCGGCGACGATCTGTTCGAAATTCCGCCGATCGACGTCGTACCGCGCGGCGTCACCGCGCTCGACGCCGGCACGCGTGAAAAACGCGTTCCGCGCGCCCAGCAGCTATTCGCCAACGACGACGCCGTCTGAGGCCGGACGTGGCCGGCTAGGCCTACGACGTGCCGTCCGCGTTTTCAGCGAAAATTCAAACGCGGCGTCCCCTCAAAACGTTAGGGGCTCGTCATGCACTGGCTCGACGGCCGTGTGGGGCAAAGCTTGCCAGTGGCACTTTCGCTGGGCCCGTCGTTGGTGAACCACAACTGGTGATCGGCACCGAGTGCGATGCCCCGTGGCCGGGTATAGCCGTGCGGCAGGGACCGCCGATATATCGTGTTCGACGCTGGGTCATAGTGGTCTATCGTGTTCGCTTGTTGCGCCGTTACCCATAAGTCGGATCCCCGGGTTACGATGCCCGCGTTTCCTCCGTCGCCTGCGCCGTACTTGACGACTTTTCGCACGTGGGTCGACAAGTCGATGCGTCCCAGCAAACCACCGTTGTGATCTGACTGCCCGGTAAACCAGATAGCCCCGTCGGGGCCGGTCGTTACGGCGTTCGCATAGTTGTTGCCGATCGAGTAGTCGCTCTCGTGGCCATTCGTCGAGATGCGCGAGATTGCATGACCGTTTGCAAACCACAGTGCGCCGTCGCTTCCGAGCGTGATGCCAACCGGATGATTCGGCGTAGGCAGCGTATATTCGGAGATGTGGTGACTGATCGTGCTGATGCGGCCGACCTTCCCGGCGTCCGCTTCGGTAAACCACATGGCGTGGTCGGGGCCGGCGGCGATTCCCTCAATCCCGGCGTGCTGCGTAGGAACCTGGAACTGCTGGAATTCTTCGCTCCCCAGGTTCATGTAGCCGACTGTGCTCGCGTCGGGAATTGCGAACCACATTTCGCCGCCGTTCGAGCTAAGCGCGAGCGCGTCCGGCGGCTCCGAGTCCGAATGCGGCAAGTAAAACGTCGTAAAGACGTGCGTCGTTTCGTGGAATCCAAAGAGCGCTACGTCCGTTGGGATTGCGGCCGGCGATGAACTCGTTCCCCGCCAGGTTCCCCGCGGGGTCGGAAGCGATGGCCGGATTCGAACCGGCATCCGTATCGAATTCCGCGATACCGGAAACGTGTCGGGCTGGAGTCGCTGCGAAACGCCGGCGCTTCGATCGGCGGCAACTCCAGTCGCCGAGAGCTGTGGTGGCGCAAAACCGCCGGCAGCGTGCTGGCCACCGCATCCGGCAAGGGCCAGCGCGAGCGCCGAGCAAATCGTCGATGAACGGTGCATGAAGTTCTCCTCTCAGTTCAGCTGAGAAAACTATAACACCGTCGGCGCACGCGAGCGTCCGGGCGGGCGGGCGGCCGACGATGAGTTCATGGACCGTCGAAGCGACGGCCGCTACTGCGCGGCGTACACGACGCGTGCGTACTCGACCGGCACGCCGTGCTCGAGCCCCTTTAGTTTTTTGGGTGGGTCGACGACCAGGTCTTGAGCGCGGCGAGCGTGTTCTGGACGTGCAGCGACGGATCCAGGTTCGTATACGTGTAAATGATCGTGCCGTCGGGCGCGATGACGTACGACGTCCGATTGGCGTATTGCGGATGTTGCGCCAGCACGGCGTCGTACGCTTTTTCGACGGTTTGCTGCGTGTCGGCCGCGACCGCAAACTTACTGCGGCATTCGCTCACGGAGAACTTTTGAAGCGTGTCGAGCTGGTCGTGGGAAACGCCGATCACCGTCGCCCCCATTGCGTGATATTGATCGATCGCGTCGGCAAAGTCGTGCGCCTCGATCGTACAGCCCGTCGTAAATGCCGCCGGATAAAAATAGAGCACGACCGGCCCCTTCGCCAACGCCGCCGCCAGGCTGAAAGTAAAGACGTTTCCGCCCTGCGTCGCTTGGAGCGTGAAGTCGGGTGCCTTGGCGCCGGTGGACAGCGCGGCGACCACCGGAGCCGTCAGGGCGAAGACCGCCACGATGGCGAGCAGCAGCGGATTGGTGAATCGACGTTTCATCTTCTAGGTAGTTCCTCCGGTTTAGACGCCCAGCATACCACGCCGTCGCGCAAGAATGCATGAGTGCTATGATTGTCGCGTGGAACCTGCCGCCGGACCTTCGGGCATCAACCCGCGCGTCATTTGGGTGGTCGCGATCGCCGTGCTGATCGTGCTCGTTGCGTTCGTCGCCTCGGTCGTCGCGTTCGCCCTCGCAATCCTGGGCATGATGGACCGCAGCGACGCGCACGTCTGCGGAATCGCCGCCGTGCGCTCGAGCCCGGCCGCGACCCGATGGCTCGGAACGCCGATCGCGCAGCAAGGCTTTACCGGCGGCTCGTCATCCTCGGAGAATGGCGAACTGCGCGAGCGCGTCACCTTTACCGTCAGGGGGCCGCGCGGTTCGGCGTTCGTCGTGTCGGAGGGTCACCGCTCCCCCCTTGCGTCGCATCTCGTCGTCGTCATCGGACGCGACCAGCACGGCGAAACGGTTTACTCCGGACCCTTCGACTGCCCGGACCTCCATCGGAAACGCTAGCCGGCCGGCCTCTTAGGGAACCTTTAAACTTTGAACTCCACGCCGGCGAACTGCCCTGGATCGTAGTTGGGGTCGTTGGGCGGCCGCGGCGTATCCCTCCACCAGCTGCTGTACATCACGAGCCATTCGAAGTTCTCGAAGAGAAACTCGTTGTCGCGGACGCGCCGCAGCCTTGCGACGAACGGTCGAATCGTCTCCCACCGCGAGCGCAGCATGAAGCCGACCGCGTCGACGAGCAGCGATGCGTCGAGTACCCGCCGGCGCGTCAAGCACGCGACCGTTTCCACGTACTGTGCGACCAGCACGAGTGCGCGATCGTCGGACGAACCGCTGAAATCCCGACGCAACGTTTCGTCGTCGGAATAGCGCTCGCCGATTCCGTCGAGTTGCGCGAACGCCTCGACGATTTTCTGATCCGTCAGCCGGGCGATAGCGTCCAAAATTGCGAGCGCGTTGCGCTCGTGCTCGATTTGCTTGTTCTGGCGAGTAAGAAGGAAAGACGATAGGCCTAACGCGACGAGCGAGACGACGACCGAAGCGGCGGCAAAAGCCTGCTCCGCGCTCACTAT
Source organism: Vulcanimicrobiota bacterium (assembly GCA_963786105.1). Taxonomy (GTDB): domain Bacteria; phylum Vulcanimicrobiota; class Vulcanimicrobiia; order Vulcanimicrobiales; family Vulcanimicrobiaceae; genus Tumulicola. The sequence continues at coordinate 69,723 of CAWAXX010000012.1, read as the reverse complement.
GAGACTCTCATAGGCCCATCAGGCGAGCCAGCACTAACCGCTGCACCTCGTTGGTTCCTTCGCCGATTTCGTTGATCTTCTGATCGCGGTACATTCGCGAAATCGGATACTCGTCCATGAACCCGTAGCCACCGTGCACCTGAAGCGCTTCGTTGACGACGCGGTGCGAAAGTTCTCCAGCAAAGAGCTTGGCGAACGAGGCCGATTGCACGTAGTCGCGACCCTGGTCTTTCTCCCAGGCAGCCCGCAGCATCATAAGCCGAGCGTGCTCGATTTCGGTGAGCATATCGACGAGCTTGAACGAGATAGCCTGAAACTTGCTGATCGGCCGGCCGAACGCGTGGCGCTCCTTTGCGTATTTGATGGCCTCGTCGTACGCGCCGGTCGCGAGACCGATCGACAGCGCCGCCACCGAGATCCGCCCTCCATCGAGAATCGTCAGGAACTGGCGGTACCCCTCGCCTCGTGGTCCAAGCAAGTTTTCCTCCGGAACGGTTGCGTCGGCGAACGAGAGCTCGCGCGTGTCCGACGCACGCCATCCCATCTTCTTATACTTCTTGCTGCGCACGAACCCGGGCGCACCCTGAGGCACGATGATGTTGGAAATTTCCGGTTTGCCGTCGGGGCGGGTTCCGGTCACGGCCGTGATGGTGGTGCCGCCGCTGATGTCGGTCCCGGAGTTGGTGATGAATGCCTTGGTTCCGTTGATGACCCACTTGCCGTCCTTCAGCGTTGCCTTGGTCGAGACGTTTCCCGCGTCGCTTCCGGCATTGGGCTCGGTCAACCCGAAACCCCAAAGCATCTTGCCTTGCGCCAACGGCACCAGGTAACGCTCCTTCTGCTCCTGCGTGCCGAAAAGGTAGAACGGTGTGGCGCCAAGCGAGACGTGCGCGGCCATCGTAATCGCCGTGGAGGCGTCGGCGCGCGCGATCTCCATGACGGCCAGCGCGTAGCTCACGGTGTCGCCGCCGGCGCCCCCGTACTCCTCGGGAAAAGGCAGCCCCATGAAGCCCAATTCACCCATCTTGGCAACGAGATCGTAGGGGAACGCCTCGTCGCGGTCCATCTGCTCGGCGCGCGGTTTCACCTCGTTCTGTGCGAACTCGCGCGCCAGGCTTTGGATCGCCCGTTGCTCGTCGGTCAAATCGAAGTTCATGGCAGAGGTATAGGTCGCAGCCTGCGGAAAACTCCTTTCGCAGCGATGATCTCCTTGCGCAACGTTTCGCTGATCTACCCGAACGGCGTGCATGCCCTCGACAACGTGAACCTCGAAATCGCAAAAGGCGAGTTCGTGTTTCTGGTCGGGCATTCGGGCACGGGGAAGTCGAGTCTGCTTCGCCTGTTGTATCGCGAAGCGCGACCGACCTCGGGCGAAATCATCCTCGACGGGATTCGCGTAGACCGATTGCGGCGCCCGCGCGTGCCTGCGTTAAGACGGCATCTGGGCGTCGTCTTTCAAGACTACAAGCTGCTCGTCGACAAGACCGTGTGGGAGAACGTCGCCTTCGCGATGCAAGTCACCGGCGCACACACGCGCGACATCATGCGGCAAGTGCCGCGCGTACTCGATCTCGTCGGCCTCTCGCACAAGAGCCGCATGTATCCTGGAGAGCTTTCGGGTGGCGAGCAGCAGCGCAGTGCGATCGCGCGAGCGCTCGTGAACAACCCGAAGATTTTACTGTGCGACGAGCCAACCGGAAATCTCGATCCATCGAACACTTCCGAAATCATGGAGCTGTTGCTCCGCATCAACCTAAAAGGCACGACCGTCGTCGTCGCAACGCACAACCAGGCCGTCGTCGACCGTATGCGGCGCCGAGTCGTGCGCTTGGAGGACGGCCGAATCGTCACCGACGAAGAACGGGGCTACTACTATCTTGGACTGGGGCAGGGTCAGATTCTTTCTGGGTGAGGTGTTGCGCAACTTCACGCGCAACGCCAGCATGCAGGCGACCGCCATCGGCACGGTCGCCATTACGATCGTTCTCTTGGGGCTCTTCCTGTTCGTGCGCGCGGCGCTCGCGGGGATGGGCGCGCACCTTTTGGATCAGATCGAAATTTCGGCGTATTTGAAAGCCGACACCACCCCCGCACAAGTGCAGTCGATTCGTCATTTCTTGACGGCGGATCCGCGGGTTGCGTCGGTCGACTTCATACCCAAGAAGCGGGGATTGGCGGAGCTCCGCGACCGTACCAAAGGCGTAATCGACACCGCATTGCTGACCGAAAACCCGCTACCAGATAAGTTTCGCGTCAAAGTTCGCATTCCCGAACAAGTGCCGGCCGTAGCCGCCGGCATTCGCCGTCTGGACGGCATCCAGAACGTCGTATACGGGCAAACCATCGTCGCGCGCCTGTTGCAGCTCGGGGTCGTTCTGAGGCGCGTCGGCATCGGCGTCATCGTCGTTTTTCTGGCGGTCGCCGGCATCATCATTTCGAACACCATACGCCTAACGGTGTTCGCTCGCCGCCGGGAGATTTCGATCATGCAGCTCGTCGGCGCGACCAATCTGTACATTCGTATCCCGTTCATTTGCGAAGGACTGCTCGACGGTCTGACGGGGGCGCTGCTCGCGGTCGGCATTCTCGCCATCGCGCGCGCCACACTCTGGCCGAGGCTCCTCGAAGCGCTGCCCTGGGTCCAACTCAACACGAACGCGCTCAGTCCCACCGTCCTCGTGGCCGAACTGTTTGCCGTGGGCGGTGCGGTAGGCGTCGTTGCGTCGTGGATCTCGGTCGGCCGCCATCTGAGGACGTAGCAGCCCTTGAACGATGTACGCCGCGGGGTCGCCGCATTTGCGATGGCGTTCGTGCTGCTTCCGGGTTTGGCCGCCGGCAGCCAGCCGACGATCCAGCAGCGCATCGAGGCCGAGCGGGCAAAAGCCGCTAAGATTCAAGCAACGCTTCACGTCAAACGTTCGCAGCTCCACGCCGTCACTCGGCGATACAACGATTTGCAGTCCCAGCTCAGCGAAACCAACGCGGCAATCCAAAACGTCAACGACCGAATCGGCGGACTGGATGCGCAAGCCGCATCTACGCAACGCAGGCTCGACTGGAATACCGTGCAGCTCGATGCCGCCAAACGATCGTTGAAGCTGCACGACGACATGCTGCGCCGGCGATTGGTCGATATTTATGAAAACGGCGACCTTAGCTACGTCAACGTCCTCATTTCGGCGCACTCGTTTAGCGACTTCGTCGAACGCTGGGAAGATTTACGCCTCCTCATCGGCGCCAACCAACGGGCGGTTCGGGCTCGCAAGCGAGCTGAAAGCCTGGTGGCGACCGTCGAAGCCAATCTCGAGCGCGCGCGCCTGCAACTGCAGCAGGAGCAAGAGGCCCAAATGGAGGCTCGCAACCAGCTCGGCACGCTGGCGGCCGAGCGGCGTAACCTCGTTAATCTGACCGGCGCCGAGCGGCGCACGGTGGCCTCGCAAGTGGCCCAAATGGAAGACTTGTCGGCGGCCGAGGAGTCCCAGCTCGAGTCGCTCATTCAGCAGCGCCAGCGCGAACTGGCGGCGCAGCGGCGGGCGGCCGGCATTACCGGTGGCGGTGGCGAGGAAGCGCCAGGCGGCCCCGGCAGCTTCTCGTGGCCGGTGACCGGCACCATCACCTCGCCCTTCGGCTGGCGGTCGAACCCGTTCGGTGGGTCGCCGGAGTTCCATCAAGGCCTCGACATCGCCGCCCCGAGCGGGACGACGGTAACGTCGGCGGCCGGCGGAAACGTTATCATGGCACAATGGTACGGCGGCTATGGCAATTACGTTTTGATCGACCACGGCGGTGGGTACTCCACCGGCTACGGCCATCTCTCGGCGATCTACGTTTCCAACGGTCAGAGCGTCAAGCGCGGCCAGGCGATTGGAGCCGTGGGCTCGACCGGCGCATCGACGGGCCCTCACCTCCATTTTGAGGTAAGAATTGATGGAAAACCCGTAGACCCCGCCCCCCGGCTCCATTAAGACTTATCGAGTATCGTTCTGGGAAGAAACCCCTAGCCCGACAATCCGGGTAGTGTAAAGGACAAATGACCCTCCGAATCCGCGCGCTGCTCGCCGCGCTCATCGTCGTCATCGTCGCCGCGGCAGCGGCGATATTCGTCGCGCATCGCACTGCCGTGGTAGCGCAGCAACAAGGTTTCGACGTCGCCACCACCGGCGACGTTCGCGACTTGTTCGACCCTATGGAAGCGGCCAGCCCGCAGCTGGCGGCACTCGCACTGCGCAAGCTCGTCGATAGCTACTACAAACCGGTCGACCCGCAAATGCCGCTCGTCGGCGAGCAGGCGGCGCTGCGCAGCTACCTGCACTCCAAGAAGATCGAGAACGCCACGTTACCGGATCAAAGCGCGAGCGGCAACGTCGGACAGGATGCCGAACTCGTCGCCAGTCAACTTTCGTACGCGCAGCAGCACTACGCCGATAAGCTAGGAGCCACCGGACGCAGCGATCTCTCCGAGACGGCGCTGCGCGGCATCATGGCCTCGATGAAAGACCCCTATACCGTCTATCTCTCGCCGCGCGAATATCAAGGGCTACACGAATCGCTCAGCGGCGGAAACTTCGGCGGAATCGGCGTCTACATTTATCAACTAAAAGACGGCCGGGTCGTGGTGCAGCCCATCGAACAAATGCCGGCCGCGCGCGCCGGGATGAAGCCCGGCGAAGTCGTCGACACGGTCGGCGGCAAGCCGGTGCGCGGGCTTACGCTCGATCGCGTCGAGCAAATGATCCGCGGCCAGGCGGGAACGGCCGTCCTGTTGACGACCCATCCCTTTAAGGGCGGAACGCAAGAGCGCTCGTACACGATCGTCCGCGAGACCATTCACGTACCGTCGGTTCGCGCCAAGATGGAAGACGGCATCGACTACGTCCGGTTAGCGGACTTTGGCGAAACGTCGGGTGACGAAGTGCGTAAGGCGTTGCTCGAAGGCCACGCCAAGGGAGCCAAAGGCTATATCCTCGACCTGCGCGACAACGGCGGCGGTCTCTTGGAAACTGCAGTTCAGATCTCGTCCCTCTTCGTTCCGCAGGGAACGATCGTGTCGACGATTCGTCGCGACGGCGGACGCACCACCTCGGAGGCCCTCGGCACGGCGATTGGCGGTTTGCAGCCACTCGTTATCCTGGTGAACAAATACACCGCCAGCGCTTCGGAGATTACCGCCGGCGCGCTCCAAGACTACCATCTGGCGACGCTGGTCGGAACGCGCACGTTCGGTAAGGGTGTGGTGCAAAGCATCTATCCGATGCCCGACCAGGGCGCGTTGAAGATCACGACCGCTCGATACGTCACGCCACTCGGGCGCGACATCCAACACCGCGGCATCGATCCCGACATCGTGGTGAACCAAGATACGGATCCATCGCTCATCGACACTCCGGCCGACAAGCAGCTCGCCGCTGCGAAGGCCCGGGTACGCTCCCTCTCCCAATGATTTGGATAGCATGAAACGCTTCTTTGCTCTGTTAATTGGAACGTTCTTCGCCACCACGCTCGTCGCGTTGCCGGCCGCCTCAGGTACGCTCTCGGCTCCTGCGACGCCCGTCCACCTTTCGCCGGCCGACGCCGGCGAAATCGCAAACGGCTATCAGCACTTAACGACCGATTTCTATAAGAAGGTCGATCCGCAGACGGTCCTCACGACCGTGCGATCCGAGCTGCTCTCGGCCATGCGGACCGCCGGCGTCCCCAACGCTTCGCTACCCGAATTGAAATCCAGCGATGCGGGCGGCGCCAACGTGCGCAGCATCGATCGAGAGATCGAAGTCGCTGCCGGCGAGGCGCACGCCAAATTCACCGCGCACCAGTTGAGCTACATCGCCCTCGACGCCATGATGCGATCGGTCGACGATCGCTACACGGTCTTCCTCACACCGAAAGAGTTCGCGGGGCTCAATCAAGACCTCGACGGCGGCGACTTCGGTGGAACCGGAATCGTCATTCAAGTCGACGATCAGACCAAGTACATTCTCGTCGAGAACGTCGTTCCCGACGGTCCGGCCGACAAGGCGGGCGTTGCGCAAGACGACTTGATCACCGCGATCGACGGTAAGTCGACCAAGGGACTGACGGTGCAGCAAGCCAGCAGCAAGCTGCGAGGCAAGGAAGGCACCAGCGTTTCGCTGACGCTGGTTCGCGACGGCGGAGCTTCGCCGACGCCGATCACGATCGTGCGCGCGAAGATTCACCAACTCAGCGTGTACGAGAAAATGTTGCCGGGGAAAATCGGCTACGTCGCGTTGACGGTGTTCGGACGCGAAACCGGCGCCGAGCTCAACAGCGCTCTCACCCGCCTGCAGCAAGAGGGCGCGCGCGCGATCGTGCTCGACCTGCGCGACAACGGGGGCGGCTACCTCGAGGCAGCCGTCGCGGTGAGTTCGAAGTTCATTTCGAGCGGACCGATCGTGTCGGTCGAATCGCGTGCATCGAACATCACGACGCTGGAAGCCGACGACACGGCCATCGACCCGCTGCCGCTAGTAGTGCTGGTGAACGGATATACCGCCTCCGCTTCGGAGATTACGTCGGGCGCGATTCAAGACAGCGGCGTCGGAACGATCATGGGGACGAAAACTTTCGGCAAGGGGGTCGTGCAAACGATCTATCCGATGCCGGACGGCTCGGCGGTCAAGATTACGACGGCGCGCTATCTCACGCCGCGCAATCGCGACATCAACCATCTCGGTATTACGCCCGACGTCGTCATCGTCGAGAACAAGCATCCGCAGTACGGCACGCCGGCAAAAGACGGGCAACTCGAGCGCGCCATCCAGTATTTGACGGAAAAGATCGCCAAACTCAATCAGGAGAACGGGGTCTAGGGACTTGTAGGTTTGCGGCCGGCTACGCCCGGCGCACCGCGCACGTCAATCGAACCATTGCAAGCGAGCGGTGTCTCACGTGTTGCACGAGCGACCGCGGGATACGCCCATATGCCAACCGAACGTGTGGATGCATCCGTCTTTGACTGACGGTGGCAGAAATGGGGCTGTGATGAGAACGGTTAGAGCGTTTGCGGTTTTTTGTATTGCGGTACTTCTGGCCGGCTGTGCCGGCGGCACGCCGCAAACCGTTTCGCCCCCGCTCGCCGACGGCGGCCCCGCGCCAGCTGCGGGCAAGGGCACGCTCACGCTCCAAATCAGCATCCCCAAGAAACGCGGCAGTGCCAAGAGCTACGTCTCGCCGGCGACCAGAGGCATGACGCTGGTATGGACGGGGCCGTCAAACGGCACCCAAGCGTTCAAATTGACCCACGGTAATCCGCATTGCACGAAAGTGATGGGACCGCTCGTGTGCACGATCGACCTCGCCCTGAAGTCCGGCGACTACACAACCGGCGTCAACCTCTACGATCTCGCGCCGGTGCAGGGCCAGATTCCCCTCAACGCCCATCTGCTGTCGACCGCGTCTGGCGTGCCGTTCACCATCAAGACGGGGCAAACGACCAGCATTTCACCCAAGCTCGAGGGCGTTTTGGCGAGTTTGTTCGCCGGGGGCTTTCCGAGCACGTGCGCGGCCATCCCACCCACGCCCTTCACAGTGACCGCATTCGACGCGGACACCTACACGATCTTCGGCACCTACGCGACGTCGATTACGCTCTCCGACAGCGACACCAGCGGCGCGACCGCGATTGCGACCAGCGGCAAAGATAACCCGCCATCCGATACGTTGCTGAGTTCCTCCGACGTCGCAACCATCGCGTGGAACGGCAATCCAATCCCGGGCGGCGCCGCAACGATCGGTGCCCAAGCCGGCAGCGTTACCGGCAGCGGCCAATTCAAACCGGCTACCATTAGCCCCGGCTTCGCCAGCTTCAACTATACCGGCGGCTCACAGAACTTCACCGTCCCTACTTGCGCGACGACCGTCTATCTCGTGGCCTATGCGGCGTCGGGCGGGGAACTGAATGCTAGCAATCCTGGTGGGCTCGGCGGTGGGTCTGGGGCGACGATTCCGGCGACGCCGGGCGAGTCGCTCGCGATCTTCGTCGGCGGCACCGGCGGTATAGGCTCGCTGTATTCCGCGGGCGCCGGCGGATTCAACGGCGGAGGCGCCGGGCCGCCTCCCATGGGCTCGGATTTTGCCGGCGGCAACGGCGGAGGCGGTGCGACCGACGTCCGCCAGGGCGGCAGCGCGCTGGCAAACCGCGTCCTCGTGGCGGGCGGCGGTGGCGGCAGCGGTTATTCGACGCCGTTTCAGACTGCGTACGGCGGTTACGGGGGCGGCCTCGCCGGGCAAAGCGGCGGCGACGGTTACTGCGGGGGCTCCTTTTTTAAAGGCAAGGGCGGCGGTGGCGGCACGCAGAGCGCGGGCGGCACCGGAGGCGCGGGGACGAACGGCGGCTCGCTCGGCGTGGGCGGCGCCGGCGTGGGCTACTGCGGCAGCCCATCGGGAGACACCCGGTACGGCAGCGGCGGGGGCGGGGGCGGCTACTACGGAGGCGGTGGCGGTAATGCCGGCGCCGGCGGCGGCGGCGGCTCGGCCTTTGCGGAAGCGAGCGCGACGAACGTGATCTTGAATAGCAACGTGAACTCCGGCGACGGATTTGCCCTCATCTGCTGGGGCTATAGCAACGGCAAGTGCGGATCCGACCGGCTTCACAAAAAGACACGAGGGCGACGAACGCCCTAGTTCTTTTTCTTAGCGGCCGACGCGGCCGCTTTTTTCTTTCGCGTCGTGGTCGTCTTTTTGCGCGCCGCCGGTTCTTTTTTGGTCTTCGCAGGCGATTTCTCGGCGGCGGGCTTTGCCGTTTTCCGCACGCGTTTAGGCTTGCTTTCAGCCGAGGGCAGCGCCGCGAGCGGCACGCTTTCCAGTTCGGCTGGGGCCTTGTCGACGGGAGCGGAAGCGCGGCGACGGCGCACCGGCTTGGTTTTTTGCGGTTCGTCGGCGGCTGCGACGAGGCTTGGCGGCGGGGCTTCGACGGCCGGCGGCTGAGCGCCGCGGACGCGCGCAATCGCCCGCGAGGGTTCGCGCGGCGCGGTCGTCCCGGTCGGTTGAGCCGCGCCGTCGGAGCCAACGCGAAAGATGTGCCGGTCCGGCGACACCGGTCGCTGTGGAAGCGAACCGGTCAGAGGCTCGGCGCCTCCCTCCGGCTGGCCCACGGCACGCCCGCGCCGGCGATGACGACGCCGCCGATGACGCCGCCCTGCTTCGCCCGGTCCGGCCGCCTCGGCGGCAACGGACGACGCAGCCGGCGGAAGCAGTTCATCGTCGTCGCCGTCCAAAGCTTCAACCGGTCGCACGAAAGCGCTCGGGGTTTGAGGAGCGCCCACCTCGGGACCTCGTCCGCCACGCCCCCGGCGTCCACGCCGTCGGCGGCGCCGTTTATGGCGCTCCTCGGCTGCGCCCTCGGCATCGCCGTGCTGAACTTCGCCCTGCGCGATGATGATCGCGTCGGCCTGCTCTTCTCCGCGCCGCTCGGCGAGCAGCGCCTTGTCCTGGGCCTCTTCCTCTTCGGTGCTCGTCGTGATCCCGATCGGCGGCCGGGCTTGTGCCTGGTGCGCGGCCTCTTCGGCCAGCTCGCGAAGCTGCTTGGCTTGCTCGGCGGCGGTAAGCGGTGCCTTCGCCCCGCGCCCTCGGCGGCGCCGCTTCTTCGCCGCGGCCGCGTCCGCGGTGACCATTTCGGCGAGAACGTAGTCTTGCACGTCGTCCACGTCGAGGATGCGAATCCGCGCCGTATTCCCAGCGTTGTTCGCGCCGTTTTCGACTTCCACGACCCGGTTTTCGACCACCGTGGCCGCGGACGTCGGGTTCGGCAAACGTCCCGCCAGCAACTCGACTTCGTGCTCGTCCCCGACGCGTATCACGTGGGCCGGCGAATCTTCGAAATGAGGCACGACGTCGACTCTGGATTTTTCGGGATGTAGCATCGGATCGACGCGCACGTGGATCGGATGACCGAACGAGCGCGAAAGCTCTTCGCACTCGGTCTCGTACCAGAAGTCCATCTGCGTCGCGACGGTCGGCGCGACGTACGCGACGACATCGCCTCCCGCCGCTCCGTCGACCGAGCTGCGGATATGCCGGAAGGTCTCGATGGCGACCGATTGCGATGACATCACGCTGCCCATGCCCGAACATGTGGGACAGGTTCCGCGAAGCTGCGCTCCGAGGTCTTTTCCAACGCGCTTGCGCGTGAACTCCAAGAGCCCGAGATTCGAGAACGACTGAATGGTTGCGCGGGTGCGATCGCGTCGCAGGCCGTCTTCGAGCGCTTTGATAACCTTGCTGCGCGACACTTCCGACGCCATGTCGATAAAATCGACGACGATGATCCCGCCGATGTCGCGCAACCGCACTTGGCGCGCCAGCTCTTGCGCGGCTTCGAGGTTGGTCTTGAGTATCGTGTCCTCGAGGTTGCGGCCGCCGGTAAATTTTCCGGAGTTGACGTCGATGACCGTCAGCGCTTCGGTCGATTCGATCACGATCGAGCCGCCCGAGGGCAGCGTAATCTTCGGTTTCATCAACTTCTGCAGCTCTTCGTTGATGTGGAAATCGTCGAACAGCGCCCGCCCCGAGTCGTAGTGCTCCACGCGGCTAAGGTACTGCGGACCGAGAAGTTGTAAGAAATCTCGAACCTTGCGATATTCTTCCTCGTCGTCGATCAAGACGCGATCGACGTCGGCGGTAATGAAATCGCGCGCCGCCTTGTAGATAAGGTTCATGTCCTTGTGCAGGAGCGAGGGCGACGGGGCGCGCTTATACATTTCCAAAATGCCGTGCCACATGCGGATCAGAACGCCGAGATCGGCGATGAGTTCCGCTTCGCTGACTCCGGCGGCGGCCGTACGAACCACGGACGCCATGCCTTCGGGACGGATCCGCTTCATGACCGCCTTGAGCCGATCGCGTTCTTGCACCGATTCGATCTTGCGGGAAACGCCCGAATACTTGCCGGTCGGCATCAAAATGAGATAGCGCCCCGGCAAGGAGATGTTCGTCGAGATTCGCGCCCCTTTGAGGCCGCGTGGTTCTTTGACGATCTGCACGAGGATGTCGTCGCCGCGCTTGACTTTTTCGCCGATCGTAAATCCGCTGTGGCCTTGCGTTATTTCTACGTCGCCGATGTTCAGCGGTTGCTTGTTGATGTCGTCGACGTACAGAAAGGCATTTCGCCCTAAACCGATGTCGACGAACGCCGCTCCCATTCCGGGGAGCACGTTTTGTACTCTGCCTTTGAAAATCGAACCGATGACTTTCTCTTCGCGCTCGATGTAGAGTTCGGCGAGATCGCCGTCCTCTAGAATGGCGACCCGGTTTTCCCACGGGTCGCTCGAGATCAATATCTCGCTTGACAAATTTGTCCTCAATTGTCTTCCGGGCTGCGGCGGCGCGCCGGTCTCTCCATTCCTCCACGATGCGACCCAGCGGGCTTCTCTCACCCGGGATCGCTCACGACTGTGGGGCGACGCTCGGCGTCGCGACGGCAGCCCTCGATAAAAAATTTAAAAACGCGTCTACCGGCGGGTCTCGCACGCTGGCAAGGCCTCCAAGCCGGTCAGAGGGCCCTTTCCCGTCCTTCCGGAACCGGACCTTCCCACATGCCAACCACCAGAAGGTGCGCGATCGTTGCGCTTTTCCTTGCAGTTACCGCCGGCTGCAGTCACTCCCCCTCGCCGTCCCACGTCGCGACCGCTTATAAAGGCAAGCTGCAGGACGACACGATGGTCGAAGCCTCGACGTCGGTCTTGGTGACCAACCGGGACGTCGTGATCGCCCTGAACTGCGCCCCGCTGAGGCGCGCGATTAACGACGGGGACTTTGCTGCCATCGACCTGGCAGTCGCTGGAGGAACGGCGGCTCGCCTTCCGGCCGGCGTGACGATCTACTCTCCGCCCTTTTCGGCCACCAATCCCGGCGCATCACCGCTGGTCGTGACGGACGACAAGTACGCCGGCAGACTCTGCACGCCGAACTCCTACGACGTCGTCAAATCGTAGCGCAGGTCGAAAGGTGGCGGTTTAGGAAGCCGCATCTGCTTGTAGATCTCTACGTTCTTCCGGCGGCCCCCAATGTCGATCGCCAGGCGGCGCAATCCTTTTATCGACGTGATGACGCCCACGTCGGATAGCGAAAACTGCCACAAGCCGGCGATGTCGAGTGATTCGAGCCGCGGAAGCGTCGACAAGACGCGCAGGCTATCGAGATGCACGAGCGATTCCAACGCCAAGATGCGCAGATTGGGATGATCGGCAAGCGCGTCGACCGACCGCAATTTCGCGATGCCGCGGAGCCGGAGAGCGCGTAAGCTCGGAAGGCGCAACATGTCGTCGATGCCGCCGGCGCCGACATCCCGCAACTCGAGGACCTGCAGCGCCGGCGACGATTGCGCGCGGCGGCCGCACAACGTCGTTCTCGCCAACGAGAGCCTTTGCAGACGAGCGACGTTGGAAAGAGCGCTCGGATCGAATGCCGCGCCGCCAAAGTCCACCTGCAAGGTTTCCAGCGCTGGGACGGCCGCGAGGATCGACCGGGCGTCCGGCGGGGCACCGTCGAGGGTCAGATCGACGACTCCCGGCATCGGTCGAAGGCTCGATTGAAGCCGCGTCGCGTCGAGCCCTAGCCGGGCGGGCAAGGACTGACCCGCTGCCAGCGCGCCGAGTTGCGAACAAGCGCTTCCATACAAGCGAAGGCTCGCGTCCGAATGGGCGCGCAGCCAGCTCGCCGCTCGCGTCAGGTCGTCCGCCGCCAGCGGCTCTCGCCACTGAATGCGCGCGTCGGGCGGTAACCGTGCGAAGGTTCGCTCGTCCAGCGGTCCGTGCAGGTCGCGCACACAGAATCGGTTCATGCACGCGTATGGCGAAGCCGGAGCGCGCGGCCGGAAGGCGATTCGATCGGGATCACGGCGTGACGACCCACGCGATCGCCTTCCTGAGCGATCTGGACCCGGACTCGACCGGCGATGCGGGGGCGCACGCGACGCACTATGAGGCCGTTCCGGTGGCCGCGTTTCGCAACGTGATCGCACGTCTTCCCGAATCGGTGATTCGATCGTCGGCGTTCGTCGACGTGGGCGCGGGCATGGGACGCGCGGTCATGCTGGCGAGCGAGTTCGCGTTCGCCCAAATCGTCGGCGTTGAGATCTCTCCGGCCCTCTATCAAATCGCGCGCGAGAATCTCGACAAGGCTCACGACTTCACGACCCGCTGCCGCGACGTCCGGCTGGTGCGGGCCGACGTCCGGCAGTATCGATTTCCCGGCGGACCTCTGGTCGTTTTCCTGTACAATCCCTTCGACGGGGAAGCACTCGACGACGTGCTCGATCGCCTCTCCGAACGCTCCGATCCCATCGACGAGTGGATTCTCTACTACACGCCGGTGCACGCCGACCGCCTGCAAAGCCGCGGCTACGAACTCGTCGTTACGCTGCCCGAAACTCACGTATACTGTAAGAGATAGAAACGTCTTCGTTTATTCCAGATCGAGGAGTCGAGGGGCGAAGTTTGCTACGGCAAATGAGTCCCGCGACGACGAAGAGATGGGATAAACCAAGGCGTTTCTCAGGCGTTTCCTAGGACGTCGCGGTCACGCTGGGAGTGTATGTTGAGCAAAATGCCGACGGCGGCAAAGCCCGTCAACACCGCCGAGCCTCCGAAAGAGACGAACGGAAGCGGGATGCCGGTAATCGGCATGATGCCGATCGTCATGCCGACGTTGACCAAGATATGGAAAAAGAACATGCCGACCAATCCGGCGGCGAGGAGAAATCCGAAGCGATCGCGGGCGGCGAGCATGCTGCGAATGCCGCCGTAGAGCAGCGTGACGTACAACAGTAAGAGTACCATCGCGCCCGCAAAGCCCCACTCCTCGGCCAGCACGGTAAAGATGAAGTCGGTAGAGTTTTCGGGAACGAAATTCAACTGCGTCTGCGTTCCGTGGTAAAGTCCGCGCCCCAACCACTCGCCGCTGCCCACCGCGATTTTCGATTGGTTGAGACTGTAACCCGCGCCGAGCGGGTCCAACTTCGGGTTGAGAAAGACGAAGAGCCGCGCTTTTTGAAACGGCTTGAGCACCGCCTTGGTACCGATGGCGACGGCGGCCACCAACAGCACGCCGAGCGCGTAGATCGCGAAGTCGCCCAGCTTCGGCAATCCCAGAAAGAGTTGCACGGTAAGAATGGCCAGCAGCACCAGTGCGGTGCCGAGGTCGGGCTGCTTGAGGATGAGCAGCGCCGGAATTCCGACGGTCAACAGCGGTTTCCAGAGATCTTGCAATCGATCGTAGCTGCCTCGGCACAACACGGCCGCCAACGATATGGCGAGAACGAGTTTTGCGGGTTCCGATGGTTGAAACGTGCCGAGCGGGCCGAGCGAGATCCAGCGCTGAGCTCCGAGCGCGCTGTGACCGCCGCGAAGAATGAAGAGCAGTAGGAGCAGATTGACGGCGTACAACCCGGGTGCCCACCGCTGCCAGTTGCGATAGTCGACAAACGACGTAGCGATCATGAGCGCGACGCCGAGGCAGACGTAGATCAGCTGACGCCGCGCTTCGCCGGCGAATTGCGGATTGTGCAAACCGGCGGATCCGATACACACGATACCAATCGCCGTTGCAGCGGCCGCGGCGATCGCCAGCGGCCAGTTGAAATTGCGGACGAAGCGTTTCGCGCCGCTGCCGAGCGTTAACGCCGCCACGCCGCCGGCTAGGCCGGCGCCGTTTCCGGCACCCCGGCGACGCCTTGGGCCTTCGCCTTCTTGCGGCGGCGGCGCTTGCGTTTGACCGGCGCGGCTGGCGCGGAATCCTCGATTGCCGCCGCAGCGACGGTTGCGGGGGCTGCGCCGGTTGCGGGCACGGCGGCGACGGGGACCGGGTGGCCGTTGTTGCGATTGACCGATAGGATCGGGATATTCGCGAGCATCGCAAGCGCCTTGTCCTGCTGCTCGAACGTCACGTCGATCTTGTCGCGATCCACCTCCACGTAGCGCGAAATGACGTCGACGAGGTCGCGCTTCATGGCGTCGATCATGTCCGGCGCGAGTTCGAGATGGTCGGTCATCAGGACGAGACGCAGGCGTTCCTTCGCGGTCGAGCTCGAACCGGAGTGGCCGAAGAGTTTCTTGAGGAAGTCGATCACGAGCGCTTGCCTCCGAACATCGAGCCCAACCGCTCGAAGAACGTTTGCGCGACCGGCGGGAACGGCGCCGGTACGTCCTCGCCGGCCACCCGCGCGGCGATCGCGCGATACGCGGCTCCGGTCGGTGCATCGTCGCGCAACGCCAAGGGCTCGCCGCGGTTCGTCGAGACGATGATCTCAGGTTCGTCGGCGATCACCCCCAGCAGCGGAAGCCGCAAAATGGCGTTGACGTCGTCTACCGACAGCATCTTGCCCTTTTTGACGAGCTGCGGCCGCAACCGGTTGATTACGAGCTGAGGCTTGAACGCGTTGCCGAGAAGACCGACGACGCGATCGACGTCGCGCACCGCCGAGACCTCCGGCGTGCAGACCACGATCGCTTCGTCGGCTCCGGCGACCGCGTTCTTAAAGCCGAGCTCGATTCCGGCCGGGCAGTCGATCAGCACGTAGTCGAAGCGTTCGCGCAGCGACTGGATTAGCGCGCGCATCTTGTCGGTATCGACGTCCTCTTTTTCGCGCGACTGGGCCGCGGCGAGCAGGCGCAGCGTCGGACTGTGCTTGTCGGCAACCAGCGCATCGTCGAGCGAAACTTGGTCTTCGAGCACGTCGAGCAAGTGATGCTTGACGCGGCTCTCCAGCCCGAGCACGATGTCCAGATTACGCAGCCCGACGTCCGCGTCGACGAGCACGACGCTGGCGCCGCGCCGAGCGAGCGCGGTGCCGATATTTGCCGTGGTCGTCGTTTTCCCAACGCCGCCTTTTCCCGACGTGATCACGATCGCTCTGCCGAGCTTCGCTGCCGCTGCTCCGATTTGAGGCACTTCTTTTTCATCCGGTTTGAGAACGTGCATGTCGGTGTCCCTATCCCACTTTCATGGCGTCGAAAAGACGCCCGAAGAATCCGTGACCGTCGAACCTCGTGAACGGTACGATCTCGCCTTCCAGGCGCCGGACGATCTTGTCGTAAATCCCGCGCACCCGGCTGGTTTCATCCAGTACGACCGGCTCCCCGCGATTGGTCGTGTCGATGATCTCGTCGCTGTCGGGCACGATCCCGAGCAGTTCGATCGCCAAAATCTCGCAGACGTCGTCGACCGAAAGCATGTCGCCGCTGCGCACCATCTCCGAACGTAGGCGGTTGACGATGAGGCGAATCGGTTTGCCTCGGTCGCTGAGCTTGCCGACCACGCGGTCCGCGTCGCGGATCGCGCTCACTTCCGGCGTAGTCACGACGATCGCCTCGGCCGCGCCGGCGACCGCGTTGCGAAAACCGGTCTCGATGCCGGCCGGACAATCGATCAGCACGTAATCGCTCTGTTCGGCCGCGCGTTCGACGATCGCCGAGAACTGCTCTTCGGTAATCGCGTCTTTTTCGCGCGTCTGGGCCGCCGGGAGAATCGAAAGCGATTCGAAGCGCTTGTCCTTGATCAACGCTTGCCGAAGCTGACAACGTCCTTCGGCCACTTCGACCAGATCGAACACGATGCGCTTTTCCAAGCCCAAGACGAGGTCGAGATTCCGCAGCCCGATATCGGCATCGATGAGAATGACGCGCTTGCCTCGTTTGGCCAGCGCCGCTCCGAGATTCGCGGTGGTGGTCGTTTTGCCGACCCCGCCCTTGCCCGAAGTTACGACGATGCGGCGCGCGATCACGATTGGGTAACTCCTCGCTCGATTTCGTCGAGCCGGTCGTAGGAAACCACGACGATGCGGGCGTCGCGAACCAACGCGACTTCGGGGCGGGAAGTTCGCGAACGATCTCGATCGTCGGCCGCGATGAACGTTGCGATGCGCAGTTGAGTGGCGTCGAGATCGAGCGCGTGCACGCGCGCGGCTTCGTCGCCTTGCGCGCCGGCATGCGCCACCCCGCCGAGCCTCCCAAACACCACGACGTCGCCGCTGGCGATGAGCTCGGCTCCGGGATTCACGTCGCCGACGACCACGATGTGACCGACGTGATGGAGCGCCTGGCCGCCGCGCACGGTGCCGGCGTGATAGAGCGTGCTCGGCGGGGTCTCCACCAGGTGCAGAGCGGCCGGAGCCTCCGGCGCACCCGGTTCGTCCGGAAGGACGATCGAGGGGTCGAGACGCGGAACGCTCGCCTCGCCGCGCCGCCGCCGGTCGGCGATGTCCGCGCGAGCGCCGGCAAAATCGGCGACCAGGGAACGAGCAGCGTCGGAAAGCTTGACGTCCCGGCGGGGACGCAGCGCGCGACGGCGCGCGAGCTCGTGCTGATCCAAGGCGCCCACTTTTTCGAAGGAGAGTCCGCACTGGCCGGCGACCTCCTCGACCTCGGGCGAGCCGGCCACCGCCCGCAACTCGATGCCGGCGCCGGAAACAACTCCTGCAATCTGCGCAACTCCTCGGGCGACGGGCGCGTCGTGCCGAAATTCGCCACCGCAACGGTGCCGCGGTAAAAGCCCGGCCGCTCGGCAAGGCGAGCTTGCAGCTCATCGAACGCCGCGCCAAGCTCGCGCCCGGCGAGCGCGACCTCGAGGCCTTGCTTCCTGCCGCGTAAGAGAGTCACGTGTTTGCTTCGAATACCTCTCGGATACGATGTCTCGCCCGGTTCACACGCTCGCCGCTCCATACCCGCTGCCATCCACACCGGACTCGCAAGTTCTTGCCATTATCCACAGCTGGTGCACAGCAGCCGCCTCGTGTAACGCGACGAACCCGCCGGTCGTTTCTGGAACAAGGCTCACTTTACCCGAGTACTCCTAAAAGAAGGCTTATGATGCGCCGAATCATCCCCGTCTTGATCGCCCTATCGCTCGCGTTCGCCGCCGTCCCTGCGCCGGTCTACGCCATGTCGACGGCCGCCGAGATTCAGCTCGGCCAGGAGGAAGACCAGCAGATCGTCGCCAGCAGCGTGATCGAAACCGATCCACTCCTCAACGCCTACGTTCAAGGCATCGCCGAGAATCTTTGGAACCAAGTCGCGCGCAAGGACGTCCCGTACTCGGTCAAAATTATCAAGGACGACAGTATCAACTCCTTCGCGACCATGGGCGGATTCGTGTACGTCAACGAAGGCTTGGTCGACTTCGTCCAATCCGACGACGAGTTGGCGAGCGTCGTCGGCCACGAAACCGGTCACATCGAGCGCCGGCACGTCATCACCACGCAATCGAAAGCGGAGATCCTCAACATCCTATTCGGCATCGCGTCGCTCTTTTCGCCGCTGATCTCTAACTTCGGCAGTTTGGCCGAAGCCGGCTTGATGGCCAAGATTTCGCGCGAAGACGAACTCCAAGCCGATCGTTACGGCCTACAGTTGATGTCGCGCGCCGGCTACGATCCGGAATCCATGGTCACGATGATGGCCCACCTAGCGGTGCTGCAAGACGAGCACAGCGACCTGTTGACGAAATATCTCGAGGACCACCCGGATCCGAAGAAGCGCGTCGCGCACCTCATGGGCTACCCCGAGCTCGATCCGAAGGACGTCACGACCGCGCAGCAGCTGGTTCAAGCTTCGAGCGATGAGGAACGCGCGCGCTATGAGTTCGGCGCTATTCGCTTGGCAAACGTCCTCAAAAAGGACCCGCAGAACGCCGAAGCGCTGCTGGAGATGGGACAATCCGACCTCGCCCTCGGCCTCACCAGCAAGAGCCAGCAGACACTGTCCGAAGCCGCGCAACTCGGCTCGCCGCAAACCCGGGCGGCCGCCAATCAGCGCATCTCCGCCTTACGGCAGATGGAAGTTCAACGCGTTACGTTAACGCATCCCAACCTGCCGAAGCTCCAGAGCGCGGTGCGAGCCGGGCAAGCCTCGCAAATAGAAGCCGCATCGCAAATCGCGGCGCGCGCGGCCGAAGGCAAGGATCAGATCAAGGCCATCAACACGCGCGTGAATTCCCTGCAGTACGAGATTCCGGATTTCAGCCGGATCAACATTCGGCGCGGATCGCGGGTCGAGGCCATCGTAAAGAATCTCAGCCTGATGTCGCGCTCCATCGACAGCGCGTTACAGGATGCCCGCGCCCCGCTCGGCGGCGTCGGCACCCTCGAGAAAGGCAAAGAGAGCGGGATGCTCAAGGAGGGCTCCGACATTTATACGGAGATGCTCGAGCCGTTTGCGTCGGTACCGATCCCCGCCGACTCGCTCGCGATTCTACCAAACTATCCGCAGATGCTCAACGACCTGTCGCTTTCCGACGGCGACATGCTTCGCGCGGTCGACGCCGCGCGCGCCTCGCTCACGCAGCTCGATCAGTCCGTCGGCGATCTCGACGAGTTTCTCAAACAACTCGATCACGTTCAACTCAGCTTCAACGGCGACATCAGCGAGAGTGCTTACACTTCGCTGCAGCCGACGATGCAGAAATCGGTGGCCGATTTCAATAGCGCGGCTACCGCCGCATCGCAAGGCGCGCAGCTCTACAACATGGCTCGCTCGCGCCAAATCTCCACGCGAATCACCCTGCTCGGTTTAGGTACGTCGCCGCAGCGCTACTCCACCCTTCAGTATGCGCTGCAAAAGCGTTTCGGCATCAGCGGTCTCGACTACCGGACGATGCTGCGCGCCGGATTGACGCCGGGCGACGTGACGCTGGCGACCATTTTGGCCGCCGACATCAAGAGCACGCCCGAAGCGATCGTTGCCGAAGCCAAAAGCAACAAGCAGACCATTGTCGACGTCGCAAATACGCACGGAATGCACGCGTGGCCGCTCGAGATCTTTGTGGGTTTGGTGTATCTCGACTTCACCGACGACCCCATGAAAGAGCTGCGTCGAGCCGACGGCACCGAAGCGGCGACGCTTTCGGAACTGGGCTTGTAGGGAAGGAACGCATGGCCTCCGCTCTTGGTGCGAAAGACGTCTTTCGCCTCGTTCGTAAGGGCATCGACGTGCGCGCGGTACGCGCCCACGTGCGCAAGCCCTTTCGGTTCCTGCTCTGCGGCGATCCCGCACTAATTGCCGAGATGCGCGCGCTGCTGCTCGCCGGCCACGACGACGGGACGGTTCCGCTCGACGCGGCGGCCTGTTTGGAAACGCTTCTGCCGCGGACACCGGTAATGGTCGACGCGAGCGACGTTCGCGCAGCGATCTTTCTCGGACGGCCCGGCGACTTCGCAGGAGCGGATCTCGCTTCTATGAGCGCGCTTAAGGTTCCGATACTGGCGGTAACGATCGATCCGGCCGCGTCACCTAGCGGCCCGCCGGCGGTTCCTGCTCCGGGCGCGTCGGCCGAATACGTCGCGCAGCGAATTTCGCGCGAAGCGTTGCGCGGACGCGTTTTTCCGCACCTGGTCGAATGCGCGCGCGGCGTGGAGATTGCGGTCGGCCGGCGCCTGCCCGCCTTGCGCGAAACGGTGGCGGCGAAGCTGACGCGCGACGCCGCTCGCAACGCCCTGAAGGTTTCGCTCGCCAGCGCGGTCGTCGATCACATCCCGGTCGTCGGATTGGTTCTCGGTGCCTTTGCCTCGGCCGGCGACATGGTTGCGATTACCGGCATCCAGATGATGCTGTTGCTCCACGTTGAAGCCGCGTACGGACGCGATCCCGATCTTCAACGGATGTGGCAGCTGCTTCCGGTCGTCGGCGGTGGCTTCGGATGGCGCACGCTCGCGCGCGAACTCAGCGGCTTTATTCCGGTCGCGGGAATCGCGATCAAAGGTGCCATCGCCTACGCCGGGACGATCGTCGTCGGCGAGAGTGTAACGTTCTTCCTCGAACACGGGCGCCACATGACCAGCGGTCAAGCCGCCAAACTTTTCGAACGCACCAAAAGCGACGCAATGACGTTTGCACGCGACCTCATGGGCCGCTTCAGATAAGCGGAGTTCTCCTACAGCCTCTCGAGGAGCGGTTCGTCGTCGAGGCGCTGCAGTTCCGGTGGCACGCGTTCACGTACTCGTCTGGCGATTTGTGCGGCCAACTCGCGACGGCGTTGCGGCGTCAGCGCGTCGCGCCGGTCGAGAAACCGCCGAATCAACGAACGTTCGGCTCCCGAGAGGTAGCGCGTCGGACCGTACTGGGGTTCCGGTTCGGCTGCCAAAGCCTTCGGCATCGCCAAGCGCGCGTCGCGAACGACGATCGTGCCCGCGGCAAAATCGCCGAGGCGTTTGTTTTCGGATGAGAGCAGCATGCTGATCGCCGACAGCGCGTAGAATCCGATCGCCAACTCGCCGACGCGAACGAGATTGCGCACGAGCGCGGCGCCGAAATCGAGAGGATATCCTCCGTCGCGTACGGCGCGCACGCCGAGTGCGCGCTTTCCCGGCGTCTGGCCGTTCCAGAACGTTTCGAAAATAATAAAGTACCCGAAGAAAATAAGGAACACGATCGCGACTAGCAGCGCCACCGCGACCGCGTCGGCGATCTTCTCGGTGCCCGACGCGACGTGCTTGACCGGCGCGATGCGCGACGCAGCAAGCATAAGACCTAGCGCGAGCGCTGCAAACACCGCGCCTTGTAACAGCATATCGATCGTCAACGCCAAGAAACGGCTTCCTAAGCCGGCCAGTTCGTAGCTAAATGCGATGCTTTCGGGCGTCCGCACGTCGAGATTGCGTTGCACGAGGTGTTGGTGCTCGACGTAGTCCCGGGAAACCTGGGCAACGGCAGTGGGTTAATTTGGCGCGCCCTCGGGGAGTCTCGAGCAGACCAATCTCTTTCGCGCGCCATGGCCGGGGGGCCCCACGAAGTGGGGGGCGCGGAGGCTGGGCCGGAGCGCCGTTTAAACACCCAGGCTTGCCGGCCTACACCGTCGTTAGAGCATAAGTTATGACGCAGGGGTCATTCGTGAACAAACGGTCGCCGACGTGGGAGCGTCTCGACGCCCTGCTGCAGCGGGCCGGCCGGCGCGGCGTACGCGCGCTCGACGCCGGCGAGATCGCCGAACTGGGCCGGCTGTACCGTGCGACCACCAGCGACTTGGCGTACGCTCGCGGCCGCGAGTTCGATGCCCGGCTCCTCGAGTACCTCAATCGCCTCACGGCGCGCGCACACGCCTACGTGTACGGCGGTTCGGCCGAAACGGGCGGCGCTCGAATCGCCCGCTTCTATCGCGAAACCTTTCCGCGCGAATTTCGCCGTTCGTTCGCCTACGTAGCGATTTGCGCCGCGATAACGATCGCTTTCAGCGTCGTTGCCTTTGCGGTGATCCGCTCGCACCCCGCCGAAGCCTACGCCCTGCTTCCCAAGGAGCTCGTTCCCGACGAAATTCGAAAGAGTCTGCACGACTCGAACTTCGCCTTCGACCGCGACTTTGCACCGGCGATGTCGGCGATAATCGTCACCAACAACATCAAGGTCGCCGTGATGGCGTTCGCCGGCTCGGTGACGCTGGGGGCACTCACGCTATACATCGTTGCCTATAACGGCCTCATGCTCGGCGGACTCGGCGCGCTCTTTGCCAACGCCGGCTTCGGCTACGATTTTTGGGCGACGATCGCGCCGCACGGCGTGATCGAGCTGACGGCGATCCAGATCGCCGGCGCAGCCGGTTTGCTGATCGCCGCCGGCGTCGTCTTTCCCGGACGGTTGCGCAGGCGCGACGCGCTAGTCTCCAACGCGCGGCGTGCGGGAACGCTGATCGTAGGGGTCGCTTCGATGCTCGTCGTTGCCGGAACGATTGAAGGTTTCATTTCGCCCCAGCGCTGGTCACCCGAAGTTCGCATTGCGATCGGAACGCTCACCGCGGCCGCGTTGCTGTTCTACTTCGGACTTTCGGGACGGCGCGCGCGCGAGTCCGCCGAAGAGTTACAGTAGCGAGCGCTGTTTCACGCGCAGATATTCGTCGATCAGCGCCGTCGTCAGCTTCGCAGCGGGCACGTCGACGACGATCGCGCCGGTGCGCATCAGCAGTGCCGCCGCCGTGCGCCGCTCTTCGGCCAGGCCCAACGCTACGCCGGCACGGTACGCGCCGATGACGTCGCGGGGTTCGTCGGCTAAGGCGGCGGTTACGGCCGCATCGTTCATGAACACGCAGACGAGCAGATGGCGCCGCGCCAGCGATCCGAGCTCGGCCAGCAGCGCGCTTTGCGACAGCGGATCGATGACGTCGGTGAGAAACACGATCAGCGAGCGCTTGTGCAGATGCGCGCGCAGATAAGCGAAGGCCCGCCCGTAGTTGGCTTCTTCGAAACGTGGTTCCAGATCGTAGAGCAGTTCGGTGATACGCGCGATCGAAGAGCGCGTCGAGCGCGGCGCGCTGGCCGCGAGGATTTCGCGCGCAAACGCGACGACGCCGACGCGATCGCTGGCCAGTCCGGCGATGCTGGCCAGCGACAGAGCGGCGGTCACGGCGTAGTCGAGTTTTCGTTGCTTGCCGTCGATGCGCGGCGTCATCAGCCGGCCGCAATCGAGAACGAGCATGACGTTTTGACTCCGCTCGACCTCGTGATGCGCAACCATCATCCTCCCGCGCCGAGCTGTCGCCTTCCAGTCGACGAAACGGAAAGCGTCGCCGTCGGACCACTCGCGCAGCGATTCGAACTCGGTGCCGGCGCCGCGTAAGCGCATCTTACGCAGGCCCGCTTCGATCAAACGATTGCGCACGTGAAGCGAGCCGTATCGCTGGACCGCCGAAAGGTCGGGAAAGACTCGAAAAGCTTGCGGCGCTTCGATCGCCATCCGTCGGCGCAGCAATCCGAACGCGTTTTCGTACCACACGTACAAAGTGCCGAACTCGTCGCGCCCGCGTGCGATTGGCGTTACCGTCCGCACGAGCCTCACACTCGAGTGCGGCGGGACGTCGCCGATCGTCTCGTCCTGCTCGAAGCGCAACGTGCGCACCGGGGTTTCCACGATGCCCGCCGCAATCGCGCGGGCGGAGCGGTTCTCGACCCGATACGTCAGCTCGGTGGACACGCGCAACGCGAGGTGATCGCCGCTGCGCCGCTGGACAGCGACCTCGCTGGGACGCGGTCCGACCATCGCGTCGACGACGAGGGCGAGGCCGAGCGCGACGCCGCCGGCAATCGCCACAGGCAACAACGGTGCGACGCCGGGAGCGCAGGCTGCCAACAGCGCGAGCGCGCCGAGCAGATAGAGAAACCGCGGCGTTACCCAAATGGGCAGCCACACGCGCGGACGCTTACGCTTCACGCGGAACCGGAACGTTCGCGAGAATTTCGTGCAGCACGTCGGCCGCCGAGATCCCTTCGATCTCCGCGTCGGGCGCGACGATCAGCCGGTGCGGCAGGACGCAGAACGCAACGTCCTTGACGTCGTCCGGCGTAGCGAACTCGCGGCCGGCTATGGCGGCAGCCGCCTGAGACGCCAGCAGCAACGCAATTCCGGCCCGTGGCGAAGCGCCGAGCGTCAAACGCGGATGCGTGCGCGTTCCGGCGACGATGCGATACGTATAGTCGCGCACGCTTGCCGACAAGTGGATCGTGCGGATCGCGCGCTGCGCTTCGATCAACTCGGCGGCGCCGGTCACCGCCGCGATGCCGGACGCTTCGAGGTCGCGCGCGTCGAAGCCGGCGGCCACGCGCTCCAACAACTGCAACTCGCGCACTTCCGCCGGATACGCCGATTCGATCTTCACCATGAACCGGTCGAGCTGCGCCTCGGGAAGCGGATAGGTCCCCTCGTATTCGATCGGATTTTGCGTCGCGCACAACAGAAACGGGCTGGGAAGCCGGTGAGGAACGCCGTCGATCGTGACGCAGCCTTCCTCCATCGCTTCCAACAACGCCGCCTGCGTTTTCGGAGGCGTGCGATTGATCTCGTCCGCCAGACACGACGTTGGCGACGATCGGGCCTAAGCGCGTCGTAAACTCGGTGGTCTTGGGGTTGAACACGGTCGTGCCGACGACGTCGGCCGGCATCATGTCCGGAGTGAACTGGATGCGCCGGAAATCGATGCCCAACAACATCGCCAACGCGCGGACGGCAAGCGTCTTACCGGTGCCGGGTACGCCCTCGATCAAAACGTGACCGCGCGCCAGCAGCGCTACTTCGAGCGCGAAGGTCGTCCGGCGCGCATCGACCACGGCGCGATCCATTCCTTCGGCGATTCGCGCGGCCAGCTCGCTGACGTTGACGGTCATGGTAGATCCTTTCGTAACTGAAAATCGATCGCGGCGGCACGCACCAGCACCGCGTCGGATGGATGCGGCAGATCGCGTAAGCGCTCGAGGTCGGCGACCGCCGCCCGGACGCCGGGGTTCTCGCGACCGCGCGCGCGGCGAATCGCGTCCGCAGCGAACAGCGTGGTTGCGGCGCGCACCGCGCGGGCGCGGCGCATGAGCGCCGCCATCGCGTCGACATACGCCGACGAGTCGCGTTCGTCGGGCGGTTTTGCCGGCAGCGGCGGCGCGAACGGTACGTTCGCACCGATCAACGCAAGCACGACGATCGCGCACGCCATCCAAAAAGCCGACGTGCACCGGCGCCGGCAACGCTTGCCAGAAGCTTTGGTCGTCGTCGTAGCCGTGCACGTACTCGTCAAAAGCCGCCGGGCCGTGACCGGCGACGACGTTATACGCAAACGCCAGGTTGTCGTCGTTGCGAAGCGACGCGTTGCCAAACAATCCCGGCGAGGTAATCGCCACGACCTCACCCTTGCCGTAGCGATACGCGGCCGCGACGATGCCGCGGTCGTTGGCGAGCAGCGGGACGCCGCGCCGAAGCGAGAACGGAAAGACGGCGTCGATGGGGGCAGCGACGCGCCGCACGCCGGCGGTGTAGCGATTTCTTGCCAGCGCGATCGCGTCGCGCCCATGCGCGGATACCGACGTGCCGACGCCCGGCGTGAAATCGTTCGTCCCGGCAAAGTCGGTGTCGAGGACGACCAAACGCCCGCCGCCGCGCACGAATCGGCTCAGATCGGAAGCGTCGCGTGCGCCGAGCCCGCGGGCCGCGGCATCGCCGCATACGTCGAAACGACGAGCGTTCCCACGTCGGCGTCGAGCAGCTCCGAGTACGCGCTGGAAGCGCCGCACCGGCACGCCCGCTGCGATCAGCACGCCGTAGAGCGCGCGATAGCCGTTCGGTCCGGTATCGTACGTCGAGTACACCGAGGGCGCGGGAACCGCGCGCTGCGATTCTTCGCGCCCGAACGCCAGCAGCGCGAGCACCGCCAGGCCTACGGCCAGTACCGCGACGTCGACGCGGTGCGCCTTCACGCTTCCGCGCGACCGGCGAGCGAAAGGTAGGCGAGCCGTGCGCGTTCCCACTGCATAGCGTCGACCGGCCGCTCGGCGTAGGTGCCGATGACGAATGCCGAAGACACCGAGTCGAACGAGGAAATCAGCGAGCCGTCTTCAGCCCGCAGAGCGCGCCGCAAATCGCCGACGGTTGCGCTGCGATCGTCGCGCACGAGGCCGCGACCGCAGAGCGCGGAGATCGTTGCGGCAAAGAGCAGCCGGGACGCTCCGGCATAGTCGCCGCGACGCGCGCGTTCGCAGGCGCTCGCGTAGAGCGTCGCCGCATCGACGATCGGGTCCAGCGGCTCCGCGGACGTCGAGCGCGCCCGGCGTTCGACCGCCAAAGTCGTCAACAGCCGCACGGCGACGACGACGACTACCAGCAGAACGAGCGCGATCAGCACGTCGCCGATGACGACGGCACCGGCACGCCCGAGGTGCGCTCGGCCGACCGTCGCCCGCCAAAGATCGGTCCAGCGATCGTACGCCCACGTCCAGAGGCGTAGCCACAACGGCGTTTCCGGCGATCGAGTTACGCTTGCCGTGAGACGGTATCGCCCCGGCACGGTCAGTTCGCGCGCGGCCAGCGCGCGGAGATTGGCCGGCGGCGAGACAACCGGCGTGCTGGTTTCTAAAAGGCGTGCCGATTGATGACTCGCGGCCGTCCAGCGGGCGACTAGCGCTTCGCGCCCGAGGATCACGCTGGAGCGGCAACCGCAGCCGGGCTTATTGCCTCGAGCTCGGCCTCGAGGTCGAAGCCTTCGCGCCGAATGCGGACGTCGAAATAGTAAACGGCGACCAGCACGATCGAAAACGGCGCGAACGCCGCGCGCAGCAACGAACCGAGAACGACCTCGACGGCTACCGCTTTGATCAGCAGCGCGGCGATCATGACGCCGGAGATCACCGCCGAGCTGCCGAGTATCACGGCGAATGCTGCCAGTGCGAACAACAACGCTCGCCAAAATTCCTGGCGGTTAAAGACGCGCGTGAAGCCCGAGGCAATCGCCTCCACCGGCCCACGCTTTTCGATGACGACGGAGTTCATCGCGAACGTCAGCGCGACGAAGAGCGGTGCCAACATCAGCAACGCGGCCAGCATCGCCATTCCTGCCACGAAGAAGCCGACGATCCCCAGCGGTAGCCACGCTCGCGCGAACGTAACCGCGATCAGCATCGACGCGACGAGCACGGCCAGAAACGCGACGTACCACGCCACGTAAATGACGCCTTGAATGACGAGCGTTCCGAGGATCGATGCCCAGCGCGCGACGACGATCCGATAGCATGCCGCGAATTCGACCTGGCGGCCGCGATACAGACGTGCCACGCCGATCGCGACGGCGTTGAGTGCGAACGGCCAGAGCACCAAAAAGATCAGGGCCGTCAAAACGACCGCGACGAGTTGGGCCGGCGATGCGAAGAGGTTCGACATGACCGGCGGCGGCGAACCGGGGTGCTGTAGAACGCGTATCAACTCGGAAAGCTGCGCCACCTGGCTCGAGTCGAGAACGTACTGGACCACGGCGAGCGGGACGATCAAGACGAGCACGATGGCAAAGAACGGCCAAAAGTTTCGGACGTATAGCGTGATCGCCCGGTCGAAAATCTCGCCGAAACCGAGAGGGCGTAACTCCATTGCGCCGCGCTTCTGGCAGGGCTCGCCAAAAACCCCCGGGTAACTGCGGTGGATGAACGCGGGAACGTTGGCGGCGATCTGGCGCTATCCGGTCAAGAGCCTGCGCGGACAGTCGCTTTCAAGCGTCTTCGTTGCCGAGTCCGGCATCCCGGGAGACCGCGCCGAAGCGCTCGTCGTTTTGAGCGGCCACGCTCGCGAAGGCAAGACGTACCGCGGCAAGGAGCACGAACGACTGCACCTCACGCCGGATTCGGATGCCGCCATCCAACTCGGCGCCGAGCGCGGCATCCAGTTGGAACGTCGTGGCGACGGTCCGTTTTTCGACGACGCGCCTATCTCGCTGCTGCTCGACCGATGGCTCGAAGGCCTGAGCGCTTACGTGGGTTATGCGGTCGAGCCCGAGAGGTTTCGCCCCAATTTCTTCGTCGTTGCCGACCCCGATTTCACCGCTGGGGAAGCGTCGTTGCAGGGCGCCGAGTTTGCAATTGGGTCGAGCGCGACTGCGCGTGCGCGGTCCGATCGGGCGTTGCGTGACGCCCACGTACGATTTGCACGGCGGCGCCTCCGATCCCGAGATTCTGCGATGGATCGCCCAACATCGAAACGCGTGGATGGGCATATACTGCGACGTCGTACGGACCGGGGAGGTGCGCAACGGCGATGCGCTCCTGCTGGTTTCTCCAGCATAGGGCACCGTGACGGCGCTGTGCGCCGGGCCGAATTAGAGCGTCGTGCGGCCTTCGAGGGCTTTTGCGAGCGTGATTTCGTCGGCATAATCGAGGTCGCCACCGATCGGTAACCCGTACGCGAGCCGCGAAACGACGACGCCGAGCGGGCCGATCAGGCGCGAGAGATAGAGCGCCGTCGCTTCGCCCTCGGCGTTGGGATTCGTAGCCAGAATAACTTCGTGCGGCTCTTCGCGGCCGATACGCTCGACCAACTCTTTGACGCGCAATTGCGCGGGACCGATGCCGTCCATCGGCGAGATCAATCCGCCCAACACGTGGTAGCGCCCTTTGAACGCACCGGTGCGCTCGACGGCGTACACGTCCTTCGCTTCGGCGACCACGCAAACGATGCGGGCGTCGCGCCGTTCGTCGTTGCAGATCGCACACGGATCGTCTTCGGTGAGCGAGAAGCAGATCGAACAAAAGCGCACCCGGTCTTTTACCGCAAGAATCGCTTCGGCCAGTGCTTGCGCCTCGTGGCGAGGCCGGTTGAGCAAATAGAAAACCAGCCGCGCCGCGGTTTTGGGACCGACCGTCGGCAACTTGCTGAACTCGTTGATCAGGGCCGCAACCGGCCCGGCGACCGAACTGGAACTGGGCATCTGCGAGCGAGCGTCGCTACATGAGGCCCGGGATGCGCATTCCGCCGGTGACCGACGACATGCGTTTTTGCGATGCTTCGGTCGACTTCGACAGCGCGTCGTTGACCGCGACGACCACGAGGTCTTCGAGCGTCTCGACGTCGTCGGGATCGACCGCTTCCCTGGCGATGCGAACGGTCTTGACGCGCTGGTCGCACGTAACTTCCACGCTCACGATGCCGCCGGCCGCCGACCCCGCGACGACCGTGTTTGCCAATTCTTCCTGAGCCTTCGTCATCTCGGCTTGCATCTTCTTGACCTGGGCCATCAACTGAGCTTGGTTCATCGTTCGCGTATCCGTTCGCTGGCGTAGTTGAAAAGGGCGTCGGGACCGTCGGCGTCGCCACCGTCGGCGCTCACCGATGCGACGCCGCCCGGCGCCGAGCCTTTGGCTCGCGGCGCGGTGTCGGCGCGCAACGTGATCTTCATCGGCGCACCGAGGACGTCGGCGGCGGCCGTCTCGATGAGCCCGACGCGCTCGCGGACGATGGCAGCGTCGACGGCGTTGCGCGCTACCAAGACGATGGCATCGCCGTCGAGCTCGGCCACCGTCGCACCCGAAAGCGGTCCGCGCAACGGATGGTATTCGCTCTCGACCTTGCTGCGAATGCTTTGCCAAGCGGCGCGCACCTTTTGCAGCGAGAGGCGCCCCGCCGGAGCGGCGGCCGGCTTCGGCGTTTCGACGCGGGCAGGCGACCGAGGCGGATCTTGCGGAACGGCCTTCGGAGCGGGTACGGCCTCGGCGGCCGCGACCGCGGGCACGGCGCGCAATCGTTCCTCCAGAACCGCCACGCGCGCGGCAACGCCGTCGAGCGTCGGGTCCTCTCCGGCAAGGATGAGCCGGAGTAGTGCCGTTTCGAGTTCCAGACGCGGGTTGCCGCCGGAACGGGCCAGCGACATCGCGTCGGTGAGCACGCGCAAAGACCGCACGAGAACGGCTTGCGGCACGTCCTTCGCGCGCGTTTGCGCGCGGAGCGCGTCTTCGGGCGCCAAGTCTCGCGCAAGCAGCTCGGGATCGACACGGGCGACCAAGAGGTTACGAAACGCGGCAATCAGCGAGCGCATCAGCACGTTCATGTCGGTGCCCTCGTCGCTGGCCCTCTCGATGGTCGCCAACGCCGCCGGCGCGTCGCGCTCCAGCGTCGCGTTGAGCACGTCTTGAGCGACGTCGCGCCCGGTGGCTCCGAAAGCGAGATCGAGTGTCGGCGCGCCGATCGTTTCCCCGCCGGAAAAGGCGGCCGCCTGTTCGAGCATCGTCAACGCGTCGCGCAGCCCGCCGTCGGCACGGTATGCAATGGCGGCGAGCGCCGCGTCGTCGACGGCAATGCCCTCGGCGTGCGCGATCGTTTTCATCTTGTCGATCATGACCGGAATGGCGATTCGGCGGAACGCGTAGCGCTGGCATCGCGAAAGGATCGTGAGGGGTAGCTTCTCGGGTTCGGTGGTCGCCAGGATGAAGACCGCGTGGGCGGGCGGCTCCTCGAGCGTCTTCAGAAAGGCGTTGGCCCCTTCTTTCGTCAGCATGTGCGCTTCGTCGACGATATAGACTTTCATGCGCATGGCTGCCGGCGCAAATTTTACCGCATCGCGAAGCGCGCGAATCTCGTCGATTCCACGGTTGCTGGCGGCGTCGATCTCCAAGACGTCGAGCGCGGTTCCAGCGATCATCGCCCGGCAGTTCTCGCACGTGTTGTCGGGGGTGGCGGTCGGCCCGTTGACGCAGTTGATGCAGCGCGCGAGGATCTTCGCCGCCGAGGTCTTCCCCGAACCGCGCGGCCCGGAAAACAAGTATGCGTGGGCGAGTTTGCCGCTCTCGATCGCCGCGGTGAGTGTGCGGACGACGGCATCTTGGCCAACCAAGTCCGCAAACGACAGCGGGCGCCAGGAGCGATACAGGGACACCTCACTGACTTAGGAGGAGGGTTTGGACGCGCCTGCCGGGGGGTAGAGTGAAACGGTTCACGCCGAAAGGGGTTTTAAAGATTTGCTGGAGCGTTTTCATGTACGCCCCGGCGTTTCCGGTTACGAAGGACCATTGATGGACCTGCGCGCGGCACTGCGAGCAAACTTCGGTTTTAAAGATTTTTATCCGGGCCAAGAAGAGGTGATGTCTCGCGTCTTGGAAGGCCAGGATACCTTGGCAATTCTCGCCACCGGCGCCGGGAAGAGCCTCACCTACCAGCTGCCCGCACTCTTGCTCGAAGGGACGACCGTCGTCGTCAGCCCGCTGATCGCCTTAATGAAGGATCAGCTCGACGTGTTGCGCGAGCGCGGAATCGGCGGCGTCATCGCGCTGAACTCCACGCTCACCGAAGATCAAGAGATTCGCGCGCGCGAGCGCATCGCGTCCGGCTCGATCAAAATCGCTTACACGACGCCTGAAAAACTCGAAGACGAAAGTTTCTTGCGGTTGCTCCAATCGATCCGGGTTCCGCTGTTCGTCGTCGACGAAGCGCACTGCATCAGTCAATGGGGTCACGATTTCCGGCCGGCGTATTTAGCGCTGGGGAGCGTCATCAAGAAACTCGGAAGGCCGACGGTGCTTGCGCTGACCGCAACCGCCACGCCGTCGGTGCGGGAAGACATCCTGCATCAGCTCGGCATCGAGCACGTCAAGCCGATCGTACGCGGCTTCGACCGGCCCAACCTCGTCTACGAAGCCCGCAAGGCCCAAAAGGCCGCCGATAAATTCAAGATTCTCACGGCGTTGTTCACCGGGGACGATGCGCTGCAAGGCACCGGAATCATTTACACCGCTACCATCAAGAACGCCCTCGAAGTCCAACACCATCTCACCCACGAGCTGGACATCCCGGCCGCCGTGTATCATTCGAAGTTACATAAAGAAGATCGCACGTCGGTTCAAAACCTCTTTATGGGCGAGGCGATCCGCGCCGTCGTCGCGACCAACGCCTTCGGATTGGGAATCGATAAGTCGAACATTCGTTTCGTCGTCCACTACGACCTGACTGGGTCGCTTGAGGCCTATACGCAGGAAGCGGGACGCTCCGGCCGAGACGCCTTGCCGTCGCGCTGCATTCTCATTTATCGGATGAGCGATACGCGCGTGCAGAACTACTTCTTAACCGGCAAGTATCCCGACGTCGAAGAAGTACAGCGCGTGTTTGGGACGATCGAAGTTTTCGGCGATCAGGTGGGCGGCGTTTCGATGGCCGACCTCCGCAAAATCTTGCAGCTTCCATTGACCAAGCTCCGAGTGATTCTCGCGCTCCTCAAGAAATCGGGGTACATCGAAGGCGTGGCGAAGTCGGCGTACGGCCTCACCGAAGCCGTGCGCAAGCATCGCGAGCTCGTGTTGAGCTTGGCAAACTACGACACCAAGAAATCCTACGATCAGAGCAAACTCGCGATGATGCTGCAGTACGCCGAGACGACGTCGTGCCGGCGACGCTTCATTCTCAATTACTTCGGAGAGGATTTCGACGCGGCAAACTGCGGTGCGTGCGACAACTGCCTGCAGGCCTTGCGCCGTGGGGTAAACGAGGGAGCGGCTACCGGAGGGTTCAAAATCACCGACGTGGTGCATCACCCTAAGTTCGGGCTCGGAACCGTCGAGCGCACCGAACGGGACCTGGTCACGGTGCTCTTTCCGAACGTCGGCTATAAGACGCTCTTGGCTTCCGCTGTAGCCCGCCACGAATCCAAAATTGCCTAGGAAAGCCCGGGTTCAGCCCAGCTCGTCGTCGCCTTCGGCTCTCATTTACCCCAGTAAACTTCAAGCCTCGGCTCCTCGATCCGGACTGAACCGGAGCTTCCCCGCATGGTTTGCCGCGTTCAGCTTCCTACTCGCGTGCTGGTGTGGGGGGACGGCAGTGGCCGACCCAACTGCGCCGCCGCCCTCGCCGACGCCCTCGGCGACGGCCCCCGCGCCCGCCTCGAGCGCGACGCCGGCCCCAGCGCCACCGAGTGGGCCCGTGCCGACGCCTCCACCCATCACGGTCTCACCCGCCATTGCGACGGCTCCTATCGGCAGTCCGGCGAGAATAACGGTCGGCTCGGTGCTGGCTCCGATCGCGGCGGTCATCCACGATCCGGCGATCGCCGACATTACCGTCGATCAGGCATCGTCGACGGTGACGGTCACCGGAAAGAAACCCGGCGTGACCGTCGTGACCATCTCCGACGCGCGCGGCCTGACGCGTGACGTTCCGGTGCGCGTTGGCTTTTATGCCGGCAGCGTCGCGCCGCAAACGACCCTCTCGATCACCGGCGACCCTGCCTCGGCGGACTTCATCCGCCAAGAGGTGGCAGCCGCCGTCACCCGTGCCGCGCAAGCGCGGCCGGGGGCCCAGATCGTCGTCGGCCCCGACGACGTGCCGTTCAACGGCACTCTCGCGCAAGACCGGGTTGCCGTGGTCAACGTTCCCGTGCTCATTCAAGGCACCGACTATTTCGAGGTCGACGCATCGACGCGCGTCGACGTGCGAAACGTGGCCGCTCCGCGGATCTCACCCGATTCACTGATGGTCAGCGACTATCCCGAGCGTCTCGAAGAAAACGGATCGCTCTTCGCCGCCGACCTGCGCAGCGAGCAGCCTTCGCGATTTCTCTACTTTCATTACAACCCGCCGGGACAGCCGGCTCGCCGCGTCGTGCTGCGTCTCGACAACCATTCGCCCGAACCGGTCAACGTGCAGTTCATCAGCGGCCGCGGAGGTCCGACATCGAACGAAATGGAGGCCGGGCACATCGCGACGCGAGCATTTCTGATCGACGTCGTGCAGAACCAAGGCCGCCTAATCACGATCCCCGGAAATACGTCGCTCAACATCGCCTCGCAGGATATGCCGCCAGGCACGATCGTCTGCAACCTGCTCCAACTACGCGTCCTTGCGGGCGGCGGAGTACACCTTACGCTCTTCGCGCAAGGCGCCGATGCCGATCCCAGCGCGGCTCCGGATGCGGGCGAATTACTCGAAGCGACGCACAAGCACGCTCGCGGCATTTACCCGATCCCCGAATTCTATTATGCGACGCAGTGGAACGTCAACGGCGACTATCTCGAGGTGCCGATCGGTCAAATTCCGTTGCCCAACGGCTTGCAGGGCCAGGCGCTTGCGGGTGATTACGGCGTTTTGCAATCGTTCGTCGTCACCATGCACAACCCGCTGTCGACGCCGCAGTCGATTGCGTTGTACGAAAATCCGCGTGGAGGCCGAGCGACCGGAACGTACATCATCGACGGAACGCTCGTGCAATCGCACCAAGTTACGGCGTTTTCGCGCTACAAGATCCGCCAGTACGTCATCCCGGCGCGCGGATTCGTACGCGTGACGATCGTTACCATGCCGGAAGCCGGCTCGAGTTATCCGCTGCGACTGATCTTTGCTCCCGACGACGGAAGCGTTGCGCCCGGCGCGCCCGGCTCGCCGGTGTATTAGGAGCTTACCCGCGAAGCGCCAAGCGATACACGTCGTTCATTCGTCGCGCACTGGCCGGCCACGCGAGGCGCGCGATCGCCCGCTCGCGGACGTCTGCGGCTCGCGCGTCGTCGCAGCCACTCAGCGCGTAGGCGAGTGCCTTCGTCCATGCTGAGGCATCGTCCACCGCAACGACCGGCGCATCGTTGCCGACGATTTCGGAAAGAGCCCCTCGATCCGAAACGATGCACGGCGCGCCGCAACAGAGCGCCTGCGCCGCCGCATACCCGAACCCTTCATAGTGCGACGGAACCGCGACGACCCCGCATTCCGCGTATAAATCCAACAGCTCTCGACGCTCCACGTAGCCGCGAAACTGAACCCGGCCGGCTACGCCTAAGCTCTCTGCCTGCTTCGCGCACTCCGCTTGATAGGGCGTCGGAGGACCAACCGACACGATGCGCGCGCCGTCGAGATCCGGGAGCAGCCGGATCAGCGCTTCGAGGTTCTTGCGACGCTCGACCGTTCCCACGATGAGAATCGTACGGCCGTCGCCACGACGTCGCTGCAGCGAACAGAAATCGTCGGCGACGCCGGGATACACCACGTGCACGCGCCGCGCGTCGTACCCCGTGAGAGCCCGAAGCAGTTCGCCGCGAGAGAACTCCGAATCGACGGCGATCTGCGCGACCTTCTGGTACAGCCCGACGGAAAACGCGCCGAAATAGTACCGCGCGTACGCGGGCGCGTGCGATTGCACCCGCAGCCACGCGACGTCGTGCACCGTCGCGACCAGCGGAAGCGACGAATAGAACGGAACCGTCCCCGACGCGCAATGCAGAACTTCGGCGCCGGACTTCCGCGCGCGCCGCGGCAGCAGAATCTGGTCCCAAAATATTCGCCGGTCGAAGCGCCACGGGTCGAGGCCGGGTTCAGTGAGCTCGACGACCTCGACGTCGCCCATCTTGCGCAACGCGCCTGCCAATCCGCAAACGTACTCGCCTATGCCCGTCGCCGTCCCGATCGCCAACTGTGCGTCGAGCGCGACCCTCACCGCAAGTCGCGCTCCAGCGCGCGAACCATGAGCGAGTGCGGATCGAGCGATCGCGCCCGAGCGAGGTACGCGACGGCCGACCTGCGGTCTCCTTGCCGGTATGCGACGACGCCTAATCCGGCGACGGCGTCGGCACTCGCGGGATCGGTCTCGGCGGCGCGCGCGAACAGCGCTCGGGCGCGAGCGACGTCTCCCAGCTGCATCGCTTGATTGGCGGCGGAGATCGCAAACTTGCCCGACAACGGCGCGAGATCGACTGCCGATTGAAAATCCGCCATCCCGCGACGCAACCAGTTGCCCTGCGCCCGGCTCGCCGGAATCTCGCGCCAAGCGCGCCGATTTGCCAGTTCGCCCATGCGCCAATACGTCTCGGCCACCGCGTCGGGATGGATCGTTTGGAGCGACAAGCGGGCGTTGAGCGTCCGTTCCAAAAAGTATGCGGCGGCTGGGTCGCCGGTCGCCAGCGAACTTACGGCCGATTGCACCGCGTCGACGTCCGGAGCCGCGAGAAAATACTCCAGCGCCAGCTCCGGATCGCCATCGGAAGCGGCGATGCGTGCCAGCAGCTCATCGCGTGCCGCCGAGGCCGGCAAACGCAACGCGTAGTGCTTCGCCTCACCGGTCGCTCCGCTGGCGAGCGCGTCGGACGCTAACGTTGCCTCGACGTACGGCGCCGGGGCAAGGCGATCCAACGCGCGGTAAACGGCCCGCCCGAAACTTACGGGTACTCGAGTGGGTAACGTGCCGGCCGACGCTTCCGGTGCGCTGAAGGCGTATGACGCCAGCTGGATCGTGCCGAGAACGGCGAAGAATGCGGTCAATACCGCTACGACGACCGCGCGGGCAATTCCGTAACGTCGCTTCAACGACCCGGCGGGGTTTCTAGAACTTGACCGTAAGGTTCACGTCTTCTCGCGTTTGCGTGGACGTGTTCGCTGGAATGAGATTGTCCTCGTAGCGCAACTGACGCGCCGAAATCGAGAGCGTGCTCGACGAGTGCGGGATCTGGAACGTCAGCATGCCACCGTAGGAGTTGTCGGTCGCATCGAGATTGGTCAGTCCCGGCATGCCGTATCCGCCGAACATCCGATCGGCTGCATAGTT
This sequence comes from Vulcanimicrobiota bacterium, assembly GCA_963786105.1. GTDB lineage: Bacteria > Vulcanimicrobiota > Vulcanimicrobiia > Vulcanimicrobiales > Vulcanimicrobiaceae > Tumulicola. Next base: position 32,988 of record CAWAXX010000012.1, on the reverse strand, counting down.
GAGATTCAGCGTCAATCCGTTCACGACCGGAACGGCCACCGCGGCGCCGACCGAAACTTTACTCATGTTCGCATAGTTGGGTACGACGAGCGGCGTGTCGGCGCTGGGAAGCTGCCACGACGTCGACCCGATCGCCGGCGCCGACAGCCCGGTCGCATCGTTACGCGTTAAACGCTCGTAGTTGCTCGAAACGTCGACGTTGAGCTTGCGCGCTCCGGCGCGCACGTCGAAGTTCGCACCGGCACCGTACGCGTTATCGTTCAGCGAAAGCGCGGGCGCGGCCAGCGAAGCGCTTTCCAGCCGGGTCGTGAACTGCAGGGGGCCGAGGTGAACCGCGGCCGGCACCAAGGTCGACGAACCGGCCGCGCCGGCCGGTGCGGTCGCGCTTCCGAACGCCATCGCCAAACTCTGCGACGGACTGGACGGCGCCGCGCGCGTCAACGGACTGAAAGAAAACGGTACCGATTGCGACGACACCAGCGTTGCCGCTGCCACCGGCTGGTATTGTCCGGCAGTGAACGTCGCTGCCGGTGCGACGCGCGCAGCGTCCGAACGCGGGTGACGACGAGACCTCCGCGGTTGACGGCGACGGCGCCGAGAAACGCAAATTCGTTTGGAGCAGCCGAACGCGAACGCTTTGGGGCAGACCGAATGTGTCGCCGTCAGCGGCCAGCAGCGAACGCCCGGCATGCGTCAGCGCAAAGGTCGGGCCGGACGGCACGCGGACGAAGGCGTCCGTGCCTTCCTCGACGCGTTTTCCGAGCGCGAGTTCGCGAAGCGGCGACTCGCTGGTTCGATCGCCGTACGCTGCCGCCAGCGAAGCGCGCGAGTCCGACGATTCGCCAAAGAGCTGCAGCATCAACTGCGGACGAAGATCGAACGCCGCGCCATCCGCCGGGGTCAACGACGCCGGGGACATACCAAACGCTAGCGCTGCTGCGAGCACTGTGGTCACGATGACGCCGACTAGCCGACGCACGTACTCCTCCGGTCCTCGATATACACCCATCCGATAAACGCGACGACCTGTTAGCGTCGTTCGCTGCCGGCGGGTATTTCCTCTTGGAGACTAGGGCCCGTAGCCCCTGGCGAGAAAGCGCCGGGCGATCAAAATTGCCGCGTAGTCGTCGACCGGGCCGGGCGGGAGCTGAAGCCCCAAAGGGATCAGGCGCCGCCATCCGCGCGGCGGATGATCCTTGAAGTATAGCTCGCGAGCCCGGCGCGTGGTCTCGTATTCGTCGACAAGATGAATCGGGACCCCCAAATCGCCGAGCGCGACGGCGAGCGCCCGCGCGTTGGTGCCCCGGCCGAGCGCCAGCGCCTGGACGGGGTGAGCCGCGAGCAGGGCGCGCAGCCGGTCGCGCAGGGCCGGCACGCGGGCGACTCCAGCTTCGATCACGCCTCCCTCCCCGTCGAGCAGGGCGAAACCGGCCTTGTCGCTACCCGGGTCGACGCCCAGGACCGCCCCGGCGGCCGCGCTCACGAGCCCGGTTGTTGGGTGAGGACGATGATGATCGGAATGCCGCCGATATGCGGATAGAAATCGTCGGCCGCAAACGCCGTCAGGAGAAAGGTTCCCGATTTGGCAACTCGCTGCTGCATCTGGTGCGCGTCGGGTATCAGCTGCAACGGCTGAACGTTATCTGCCAGAAAGGGCGGCAGGCCGAGGCGGCGCGCCGAGATCGACACGTAGTTCTGAAGCTGGCTCAGCGCGATGTTCACGCTCGCGCCGCTCTTTCCCGGAATCGTCAGCTGCGCGATGACCTGCCCTTTTTGGAAGTACCGGATATCCGCCGTAACGTTGATGGCGAAGTGGATCTGGTCGTTCTGAAAGAGATTCTGATCGGACGTCACGGTCAGCATGACGTTCGCCTGCGAAAGCTTGGCGGCGGTATTCAGATTCGTCGCCAATCCCAATAGCTTCGCGTCGGCGTCGGTTGGGATCGCATACGGCTTGAGGCCGAGCCGGGGGTAGTTCGCATTGACGAACTTGACCGCGTCGTAGTAGAAGGATCGGATCGTCGACAGTCGCTGCGACGACGTCGCCGACTGGTCGATGGTACGGTAGAAGGGGACCATCAGCGCGTCGACCTGCACGATCAATCGCCCGGTATTGACTTTGGCTTCGAGATCGCGCTCGCGGCGGGTTAACTCGGTGATCTGCTGATTGATCGAGTTGAGCTTGAAAAATGCCGTCTTGACCTGTTGCGACGCAAAAATCGCGACCAGCGTAACGACCAGGGCGATGACCATCCCGGTTCCGATCGCGATGATCGTCGACGTGTAACGCGGGCGGATGCCGAACAGCGTCAGCCGCTTGCGACCGACCTGGTGCCCGACCCGGTCGCCGACGTAGGCGACCGCGCCGGCGATCGCCATCACGAAGAGGACGTTGCCGATGCCGCGGACGATCTCGACGAAATTCATGGACGAGCCGCTCCTACACCGTCGCCGCCTGCCGCAGGCGCGACAAGCCGATCGCCGTGAAAAGCAGGTTGGGCATCCACGCCCACAGCCAGGCCGCGCCCAGGAACGCTTCGCCGAGGAACGAGCATAGGGTCATCACGATATAGTAGACGAAAACGATTGCGAGGGACAATCCGAACCCTAGGCTCGTGCTGCTGCCGCCGCTGCGGACGGACCGCAAGCCGAACGGCACCGCGATCAGAATGAAAACGAAGCACGCGAATGGCCGCGCCAGCTTTTCCTGATACGTCGCGACGTACTTTCGCCGTTCGCTCTCCGTCAGCTGTCCGGAATGAACGATGCCGGCGATTTGGGCGCGGCTCATGCTGTCGGGATCGTCGTTCTTGATTCGTTTGACGAGATCGGTCGGATTCTCGCCGATTTCGACTTGCTGCTGCGGAATCGGCGGTTCGGCGAGAACCGACCCGTCGGGATTGAAGCGATAGAGGCTCGAATTCTGCAGAATCCATTTGTTGACGGTGAACTCCGCTCGATCCGCAAAAACGATCTGGCGTGCCTGGTTGTGGTTGTCGTACTGAATCAGCGTTACGTGCAGCAGCGCGCGTGAATTCGGTTCGTACGCCGTGGCGACCGTGACCTGCCGCCCGCCGCCCGGCAGCGGCGCGGAAACGGTAAGATCCCGATTGAACGCACTACTGTGATTGATGACGGCGTTTTCGATCTCGATGAGCTGGTCGTTCGCGTACGGAACCAGCTCCTCCTGAAGGAATAGGGTCGCAAACGACATGACGATCCCGACGGCCAGCAGCGGCGTCACGATCCGCGAAAAGGTGATGCCCGCCGCCTTCATCGCGGTAATCTCGCTGTCGCTCGACAGCCGCTGAATCGCCAGCAGCGTTCCCAGCAGCAGCGCCATTGGAATAACCAGCACGACGTAGGCCGGCAGGGACCACGCAAACACCAACAATGCCGCCCACAGCGGAGCGTGCTCGTTGCTCACCAATTTGCCGATGTTCAAAATCTCGGTCGCCGCAAAAATCAGCGTGAACGCGCCCAACCCAAAGCCGAACGGCCCGGACAGCTCGGTGAGCATATATCGGTCGAGAATGCTCAATCGCATGGGACTAGCGCAACGCGGTGCGCGACGAGGTCCCGGAAAACCACCGCAGCGAGGTAACGATCGTTAGGGGCGTCCTAGGGGAAAGCGTACAAGCCGGCACGCTTAAGCGCCCCATGGCCCGGGGGCCCCACGAAGTGGGGGGCGCGCAGCCTGGAGCCGGAGCGCCTTTTACAACGAACATCTCCGTCGGTCAGAATCTGCGATCACGCCGCTAAAGCCTAAAACCTTCACCCAAGTAGAACGTCCGAGCGATGGGCGAGTCGAGCACTTCCTGGGCGGAGCCGGAGACTTCGATGCGGCCGTTGTTCATGATGTAGGCGCGGTCGACGATGGCGAGCGTTTCGCGAACTTGATGGTCGGTTATCAGAATGCCGAGTCCGCGATCGCGCAGCTGGCGAATCATCGTTTGAATGTCGGCGACGGCGATCGGGTCGATGCCGGTGAACGGTTCGTCGAGCAGCAAGAACGCGGGTTCGATGGCCAGCGCGCGCGCGATCTCGACGCGACGGCGCTCGCCGCCCGAAAGGCTGTCGCCGCGCGCGTCGACGAACGCACGCAAACCGAACTCCTCGAGCAGCGCCGGCAACCGCCGCTCCTGTTCGTCGTGGGGAACGCCGTTTTGCTCCCAGATCAGGCGAATGTTGTCGCCGACCGAGAGTTTGCGAAAGATCGAGTTCTCCTGCGACAGGTACCCGACGCCGTTGCGCGCCCGGGCATACATCGGCGCCGACGTCAGATTGATTTCGCCCGACTTGGTTTCCAGCAGCACCGTGCCGCCGTCCGGCTTGACCAAGCCGACGACCATGTAGAACGTCGTCGTTTTGCCGGCGCCGTTGGGCCCCAGCAATCCGACGACTTCGCCGTTGCCAACTTCGGCCGACACGCCGTTGACGACGGTCCGCTCGCCGTAGCGCTTTACCAAGCCGCGCACTTTTATAGAAGATTCTTCGCCGTTCATTGCATCCGCATGTGGGTAAGTGAGATATCGGAATCAAAGCTCGAGCCCGTTCCGCGAAACCCGTTAGGATCGGTGATGACGACGTTGCCGTCGCCGTGCAGCATTTCGCCGGTACGGTCGTACACCAGCCGCGAGCACTCCAACTGCATGCCGGTGCTCGTCCTGGCGTGCACCGTGCCGACCATCGTTACGGCGTTGGTGTTTTCGTCGACGATGGCTTGCGGCGCGGTCGCCGTCATCGTCGTGCCGTTCCGGTCGTGGAAGGTGACGCGCGCGTCCTGAAACACCGCTCGAGCCTTGCCTTGCGCGCCCCGACTCTCGTACGACTTTGCGATCAATTCATACTGGACGCGATTGCGGACCTGCTGAATGATCCTCACGGGGCGCCGGGCGCTGCCCTGGCCGGTAATGTGCAACGGCGGCGTGGTCGCGATCGCTTTCGGTTGCGACCCGCTCGAAGCAGGACTCGGCGCCGACTGGGGCGCTTGGGGATTGCAAGCGCATAGGAGCAGCACTACCGGCAGGCAGCCGCTCAACCACCTCGCACGCCGCACTAGTTCGCCGGTCCGACGGCGACCGGTGTTTTCGGCTGCGCCGCGGCCAGCGCCAAGCCCATCGCCGGCAGCCAGAGTCCAAATATGACGATGCTCATCGTATCGATAAGGCCTTGCACGGCAACGCCGACGAGTCCCGCTGCAACCGCGAGCGACAGCAGCGTCGCCGCCGGCTCGACTCGAGCGACGCGCGTGCGTAACTCGACGGCGAACGCCCAGGCGTTCCACAGGAAAGCCGCCAGCATGAGAATTCCGCCTTCGGCAAAGAACGTCAAGTACAGGCTGTGCGCGTGGAACGCGGTGCGGTCGGCATCAGGAACGTGCACCAACGCGTACAGACGCGGAAAATCGAATGGTCCAACGCCGGTCAATGGGAACCGGTCGATAATTTGCAACGCCGCCTGCCAAATCGAGATGCGCGTGTAATCTTCGCTTGGGTCGTGGTGGCTATTAAAGAGGAGCAGCACGACCGCCGCGCCCACCACGACCACGACGAACGCTGCGACGCCGCCGCGGCGCAGCCTGCGCGTTTGCAGGGCCGCGAGGAACGCGACGGCCGCCGCACATCCCATCCAGCCTGCGCGCGAATACGTCAGCGCCAGCGCGATCAGACCGATTGCAATCGTTGCCCACGCCAAGACGCGCAGCGCCGGCGTTCGGCCGATTCGTGCGATCGCGTAGGCGATCGGCAATAGCACGATGAGATAAGCGGCCAGCTCGCCCGGCAAGACGAACGTTCCGGTCGCGCGGCCGTGTTGCAGAGCGTAGAGTGCCGCGGGAGTGCGCGTTAAAACCATAACGACTGCCGCCGCGGCAGCCAGCGCACCGGACGACAGGTACGACCAGAAAATCGCGCTCTCGACGTTGCGCTCGGAGTAGAATCGCAGCAGCGAGCAATGCCAGACGATGCTCGTCCCAAAGATGCACAAAAACAACAGTCCGCGAAATGGGTCGAATCCGACCGCCGCCGAGAGCGCGGCCGCACCGAACCACGCGAGCATCGGCAACAGCAACGGCTGCGAGCGCGGCAGCCGATACCGCAACAGCAGAACGGAAACGTAAACGAGCAGCACTCCGACCAACGCGAGAACGCCAAAGACCATCGGTTTCGGGACTACCGAAACGCCGGGAAACGTGACGCTCGTCAGCGAGATGAACGACGGGAAGAGCGGCAAAGCGGCGTAGACCAACGCGAATCCGAGCGGCAATAGGCGGCGCAGCATTTACGGCCGTTCTCCGGCAATGGCGACGATGCGCTCGGCAATGCGTCGCGCAGCTCCTGGTTCGCCCATGCGCGCGCGGCCGGCTGCCCCCATGCGCGCGCGCCGGTCCGGATCGGTCAACAACCCCCGCACGCCGGCGACGGCCTCATCCACGTCGGCCGGAAACACCGTCAGAGCATCGCCCAGCAGACCGCGTTGGCGCCGGCGATACCACATCGGCCTGCGCTCGGCGAGCGTCTTCAAAGGCGACCACCGGCACGCCGGCGGCCGCGGCCGCTTCGTTCGCGGTTCCCGCTTGCCCGAGTACGAGCGTCGCGCGTCGCAGAATCGGTCCGAGCGCACCGCGCCAGGCACGCACGCGCGTACGATTCTGCAGACCCAGCGTGAAGGGAACGAGCGTCTCGTCGCCATCGTCCGACACCTGCCAGCCCGCGAGCTGCGCCGAGTTCGCAAAGCGTCGTGCGTCGAGGCCGCGCGCAATCGAAAGCACCGCGCCCAGTGACGGCTCGTGGTCGGCCAGCCGTCGCGTAACCTCGAGCAGAAACGCCGCATCCTCGTACGCGCCGGAGCGGCTTCCGGGAAACAAGGCCACAACCGGCGAGAACCCATCCACCACGAACCGCGCTCTCGGATCGTCCACCGTTGCGAAAAGGTCGACGATCACGTTGGCCGCCTCGACCGTAAGCCCACCGGCGGCGAGCCGTCGCGCGGTCGCATCGTCGCGTACGAAGCACGCGGCGGCGCGCCGGAGCAGGCGCGACTCGAAAGCGCCGTAAGGCGCGACGTTGACGCTCTTTGCCGTGCCGACGAAAACCGCCGGCGAACGTGCTTGCAACGCCATCACCAGCGCCAACGCGTCGCCGACCGCGACCGCAACGTCGTACTCGCCACGGACCGACCGTAAGAAACGCCGTTGGGCCACGGTGAGACCGAGCAATCCCGCGCGGATGTCGCGAACGATGTTACGGACGTTTCCCATAGCGATCAATCCGCCGCTCGGCATGGCGCGCCGCGGACCCACGTCGTGCATCGACTCCGCGACGGACGCTTCGTCACCGACCAACGCCAGATGATCGAGGCGCATCCGCGGTGCCAAGGCTTTCACTTCCACGGCGATCCGCTCGGCAATCGACGCTTCGCCGTGTCCGTTGCTGACGAACAACGTCGCCGTCACGCGGGTAATATCTCGGGCGCGGGCGACACCGGCAGCAGCGGAACGAGCGAGAAGCCGGTCAGCGAGAACCTTCGCCGCGACGCATCGAAAGCGAGCTCGCTTCGCGAAACGTACCGTCCGTACGGGCCGGCGTGGACGATCGGAACGCCGCCGGCGTACTCGGGTTCGATCAAGGTGTCGTGGCTGTGACCTCCAAGCAGCAGATCGATTCGGGGCACGCGCTGCGCGAGTTTTCGGTCGAGCTTCAGGCCGACGTGCGAGAGCACGACCAGCAAATCGCCGTCGGGAACGGTGCGCGCGTACGGACCGATCGCATCCCATGGGTCCAGAAAACGCCATCCGAAAATCCGCTCCCACGGGCTGCCGGCCGGGTACTGCATGACCAACGCTCCGAGGATGTGAATCCGGACTCCGCCGCGTTCGAGAACGAGTGACGGAACGAACGGTAACGGCCGTCCCTTGACGTCGATCAGGTTGGTACAGACCAGCGGATGCCCCATGCGCGCGGCTCGCGCGCGCAGCAGCGGAAAAAGATAGTGGAATTCGCGGTTACCGATGGCCTGTGCGTCGTAGCCGGCGGCATCGATCTCGGCAACGATGGGTTCGTTCCGGTAATAGACGGTTTGGCTCCCGCGCAAGGAATCACCGCAGTCGAACAGCAGTCCGGGGTTCTGCTCGCGTAGCGCTCGCAGGCGCGACACGATGCCGCGCCGGTCGTGCAAATCCGACGTATGGTAAATGCGGATCACGACGCGTGCCCGACCGCGCCGGCGGGAGTCCGCGCGAGCGCGACGGCGAACTCGGCACAACGCTGTAAGGCGTCGGGCGGCCCGAGCGCCTCGCGCAACTCCGCGAACTGCGCGTATTGTTTGGAGGGGTCGCGCAGAATCGTCTCGATCTCGTCGACCAGGCGCTGCGGCGTCGCTTGTTCTTGCAATAGTTCGGGAACGGCTTCGCGCTCGAGCACCAGATTCGGCAGCGTGATGAAACGGTGTCTGATCATCGTGCGCCCGTGTTTTACCAAGATCGGCGTGATGATGTAGAACGCAACCGCAGGCACGCCGGAAAGTGTGGTTTCCAGTACGGCCGTGCCCGAAGCCACCCACGCGGCGTCGGCGTCGGCGATAGCCGCGCTGACGCCGCGCACTACGCTGACGCCGGTCAGTCCCGCGCGCGAAAGCGCGCGTTCGATGCGGCCGGCCGCCCGATCGTCGGATGCGCCGAACACTCCGCGCGCGTTCGGACGCCGCGCTTTGAGCAGTCGAAAGGCGTCGACGACCGCCGGCAGATGGTATCGGAGCTCGCCGCTTCGGCTGCCGGGAAGAATCGCGACCGTTCCGCCGTCGGCAGGCGGTGCCGCCCGCGGCGGACGCCGGCGGTACTCGCCGGCGAGCGGATGACCGAAGTACACCACCGGGCATCCGAGGCTCTTGTAAAATTTTTCCTGATGGGCAAAGGCCGTCAGCGGAACCGCAACCGCGCTCACTTCGCGGGCTTTCTTCGCATTGTCGAGCCACGTCCCCGGAGGAAACACGTCGAGCACCGGTCCCGCATAACGTAGCCGGCGAAGCGTCATTGCCAAGCGCAGGTTGAAGACGCCGAAATCGACCAGCACGACCAAGTCCGGCTTCGAGTCTTGCAAAGATGGAATGCCGTGCGCCACATCGTTGCCAGCAATTTCGGAATGCGCGGCAGAGCCGCCAGCGGTCCCATGCTGGCCCATCCCGTATGATCGCGCCAAATGCTGAAACCGGCGGCGCGCATCCGCTCCGCCCCGATGCCTTCGAACCGCGCGTCCGGATCGATCTCGCGAATCGCCTGCGCCAGCAACACGGCGCTCGACTCGCCCGACGGCTCGCCACTAGAAAAGAAATATCGCATGTGCGCGCTCGTGTCATCCTGAGCGGAGGCCGAAGCGCCGCAGTCGAAGGACGCGTTGAAAGCGCTCCTTCGACTACGCGCCTTCGGCGCTCCGCTCAGGATGACACACAATTTATTTTAGGACGCCGCGTTCGGAAGCGGATTCCAGAAATGCGACGATCTCGCGTCCGGGGTCCGTCATGACCTCGGCCTTCATCGCTTCGATCGCCGTGGAAACGTTGAGCTTGGGATCGTACAGAATCTTGTAGAATTTCTTGATCTCGTTGCGCTCGTTCGGTGAAAACGCCGCCCGGCGCAAGCCGACGCTGTTGAGCCCGTACGGTCGAGCCGGATTGCCTTCGATCAAGAAGAAGGGCGGCACGTCTTTGGTGAGTTTGGTTGCGCCGCCGATCATCGCGTATCGCCCGATTCGAGTGAACTGGTGCACGCCGGCCTGACCGCCGATGGTCGCATAGTCTCCAACGTCGACGTGACCGGCCAGCTGAGCGAGATTGCTCATCGTCACGCCGTTGCCGAGAACGCAGTTGTGCGCGACGTGCACGTACGCAAGCAACAGGCAGTCCTCGCCCACCGAGGTCACTTCGTCGTGGCCGGTCGCGCGCTGGATGCTAACGTACTCACGGAGGATCGTGCGGCTGCCGACCCGCGTAAAGGCGCGCTCCCCGCTATATTTGCGATCTTGCGAAGCCGCTCCGATGGTGGCGAACGGATACACTTGGCACTCTTCGCCGATTTCGGTCCAGCCGTTGACCACCACGTGCGCTTGCAGCACGGTGCGCTCGCCGACCGTCACGTGCTCGCCGACGATGCAGAAAGGGCCGATCTCGGCGTGCCTTCCGATTTGTGCGCCGGGATGGACGATCGCCGTGGGATGAATCACGCGTGCAGCACCGACGAGTCCGCGCCGAACATGCGCGGGTCCGAGACGATCGAAAAACTCAGTTCGGCCGAGCACGCCAACTGCCCGTCTACCATTGCGACCGTCGAAACCCAGCCGATATTTCGCCGGTGCCGCAACATCGTGACTTCCATGTCGAGGCGATCGCCGGGGATGACCGGACGGCGAAACTTGGCTTTATCGATTCCGGCGAGATACGGCGTCTTGCGCGTAAACTCGCCGGGTTCGAGCACGACGGTGCCCCCGAGCTGGGCCATCGCCTCGAGCATGTAGACGCCCGGCAAGAGCGGATTGCCGGGAAAGTGTCCCATGAAGACCGGCTCGTTATACGTGATGTTCTTGTATCCGCGAACGCGCACCATCGGCTCGAGTTCGATAATGCGATCGATGAGTAGAATCGGATACCGGTGCGGCAGAACCTCGAAAATCTGCCGGATGTCTAGTGCTCCCACAGGCTCTCCCTTCGCTGCCGGCGTTTCTAGTTACGCAGTGTCGCCGGCGTTGACGCTGCCGAAGATTCTCGCGCGCAACGCGCGGGTTGCCACTGCGTGCAGTTCGTGGCCGCTCTTGAACGCCACGACTTCGAACTGCGGCCACGCGCCGAGCAAGGCGAAGTCGCCGATGAGATCGAGCACCTTGTGACGCACGACTTCGTTGGCCCAACGCAGCGGCTGCATCGGCCCGTCGGTCGCAAAGACGAGCGCGTTCTCCAGGGTTCCGCCGCGGGCCAGACCGCGTTCTCGAAGCGCTTCGACCTCGTGCAGATATCCGAACGTTCGCGCGCCGGCGATCTCTCGGCGATACGCCGGCGCGTCGATTTCGCCGTCGAAGTATTGGGTACCGATCGGCGGCGGGAAGTCGGCGACGAAGCGAACTCGAAACGCCGGCGCCGGCAAGAGCGCGACCATCCGGTCCGCTGCTCGCACGACGAACGGCTCGTCGAGCGATAAAACTGCGCGCGGACGATCCTGAGCGACGACTCCGGCCGCGTCGATCGCGTCGACGAAACTTTGCGCGCTTCCGTCGCCGATGGGAATTTCCGGTCCCTCGACGGTGAGGCGCGCGTTGGTAACGCCGCTGGCAAATAGCGCCGAAAGTACGTGCTCGGTCGTCGAAACCGACGCACCGTCGCGGCCTAGTACCGTTGCTCGCGACGTGTCGATTACGTTCTCGGCCACCGCCGGAACCGTCACCGTCGAGTGCGGGTCGCCGGCCGGGTGAAGGATAAAAACGATTCCGCTGTCGGGCGGTGCCGGTGCGACGTCGACGACTGCGCGCTCCCCGCTGTGCAAGCCGATGCCTTCGAAGCGCAGAGCTGCGGCCAGCGTCCTCTGCGTCAACTCAGCGTTTCCCGAGACTATTCGTTTTCGCGCTCGAGCGCGCGCTCCAATGCGTCGACACGAGCAACGAGCTTTGGCAGCCTGCGAATCATGACCTCTCGCCGCAGCTCTTCGCGATGTTCGCGCGCCGGATTTCCGGAAACCGTGACGCCCTCGGGAACGTCGCCCCATACGCCCGACTGGCCCGCGACCGTCGAGCCGGAGCCGATCGTCATATGGCCGCGCGTACCGCTTTGTCCGGCGATCTTCACGTAGTCGCCGACGACCGTCGAGCCTGCCAATCCGGTGAGTGAAGCCAGCGCGCAATGCTTGCCGATACGGCAGTTGTGACCGATCTGAACCAGGTTGTCGATCTTGGTTCCGACGCCGATGTAGGTGCTGCCCGTTTGTGCGCGATCGACGCAGGTATTGGCGCCGATCTCGACGTCGTCGTCGAGTATCACGTTGCCGACTTGCGGTATACGCTCCAGCCGGCCATCGATGAACGCCCAGCCGAAGCCTTCGCTTCCGATGACGCAACCTGCGTGCAGCACGACGCGATTGCCGATGCTGCAGCGTTCCATCACGGTCGAGTGCGGATGCAACCAGGCCGATTCGCCGATCGACACGTCGTCACCGACGTACGCGCTCGTCCCGATAACGCTCCCGCTGCCGACCCGCGCGCGATGCCCGACGTACGCGTGGGCCGCGACGTACGCGTCGCCGGCGAGCTCGGCATCGGTTTCGATCGCCGCGGTCGGGTGAACGAACGGCCCGAGCGGCCGGCTCGGACGCAACGCCTTCAACAGCTGTGCCAGCGCGTGGCGCGCGTTTTCGAACCACTATCAGCGGCTTGTCGCCGGGCGATCGCGGTATCGACGCATCGACCAGCACGGCCGCTGCTTTGCTCTGTAATGCCGCGGCGAGATACCGTTCGTCGGTCGCGAACGTCAGGGCGTCGGGGCCGGCGTCTTCGACGGCGGCGATGCGAGCGATTTCGAGGCTGCCGTCACCGACGACGGCTCCGCCGACGCGGTCGGCGAGATCTCGCAACGTCCCCAACATCGACTATTTCCCCGGCGTAGGCGTCGCCTTCTCCGTGATGTTGAGCGACTTTTCGACGTCGCCCGTGATATCGACGCCGCCGTATCCGACGCCTTCGCGCGTGAGCACGAGCTGGAGCCGCTTTTGCTGCGCGATCTTCGTCGACGCGTCCCGGATCTGCTGCGTGAGCTGTTCGGTGATCTTCGTGTACTTTTGCTGCATGGCCATCGTAGCGCGCATTTTTTGCGCTTGGCTACCGCGACCACCAGCGATCGTTCGTTCGTCGGTGAGTAACTGGTTCTGGTAGTTCTGATATTCCGGCCAGTTGCTGACGATCCGCTGGACGTCGACTAGTCCTATCGGGCTCGACGTTCCGCAACCAGCCAAAAGCGCGGCGGCGGACAAGGCGAGCGTGATGATGCGTGTGTTCGTGTTTTTCACTCGTGTTGGCTTTCCACGTCTTTGATGAGGTCGTTAGTGAGATCGTAACCGCCCGCGGCTTGCTCGATGTTGACGAATACGATGCTGAATCCTCGTTCCTTTGCAATGCGCGTGGCCTCGCGCGTGATCTGATCCACGATCTCCTTATAGAGCGCGTCCCGGCGCTTTTGGAGGCCGGCGAGTTCCTTGGCCGCCGCCCCGGTCGCCCCGACGTCCGCGCCGTGCAAGGCCGCGAACTGACGGTCCAGATCGTTCTTGGTGGCGGTGTAATCGCCGATCGTCTTTTGAGCGTCGGCCTGGAACTGCGCGATGAACTGCCGGTGAATGGCAGCGATCTTCGCTCGAACGCCGGCCGGTAGCGTGGACGGAAGCGCCGGGGGTCCGAGCGTACGCAGCTGCGTCCCCACCTCGTTACGGCGCTCGGTGATTTTGGCTCGGGTCTGCCCGGCAATCGCGCCGACCTGGGCGCGCACCGCGTCGTTGGTTTGAGCGCCGAGTTGGGCACGGTAGGCGCTCAAGGTCGCCGCGTCGGTCCGGCGTTGCGCGTCGATGGCGGCGCTTTCCTTAGCGTTCAGGGCGGCCAGCTGGGCGACCAGCTGTTTACGGGTAGCGTCGTCGAGTGCGAGATTCGAAAGACGCGTTTTGATGGCCAGCCGCTGCGTCGCATCTTCCTGAGTCAACCGCAGCGACAAATCGGTCTCGTTCTGCTGAAGCTGTTGCGCCTTGGCTTGGAGTTTTTGCGCCGCCTGCGCTTGGAGTTGCCGCGCGATTGCCGAACTGGCGGCGTTGTCCTGCGCGACGACGCTTTGCTGATAGGCCATGAAATCTTGGTTGGCCGCCGCAGCGGCCTGCTGGGCCTGCTGGGCGGACGTGGCACTCATTTGCGCGGCATCGAGCTGACCGCTGCCGCTCACCCCCGCGGCGGCGAGCGCCGCCGAAACCGCCTGGCGCTCTCGAGTGGCGTAATCTTGCTGCTTTTGCGCGAGAATTTTGTTCGCGCGCAACTGCGCGTCGCGCAGCTCTCGGTTCAACTCCCGGGTTTCGCGCGCGATTTGCGCCGCACTCAGCGGCACGCGCGGCGCGGCGGCGGCGAGGGCGATGGCCGCGATCCCGTCATCGATTTGCGCGAGTTGGCCGTACAGCGGGTGATGCTTGACCACGTCGCCGATACGCACGTAACCGGTGCCGCGTATCGCCGACGAATGGACGTCAACGCAGCCTTCGAGCAAAGCCGCGGTTGCGGAAAGAAGGGCCAGCGTCAACGCGAATCGCCTACTTGGAGAGTTCATTTTGGACATCCGACGTGATGTCCGTTCCCCCGTAGATCACGTCGGCACGATCGACGACCAGCAGCAGCTTCTTTTTTCCCGCTACGTCTGCGGTCGCGCGCTTCGTCTCATCGACCAGGGGTTTGAGCAGTTGGTCCTGCTTGTCGCTGACCGTCTTATTGAAATCTTGATAGACCTGCTGCCGGTCGGCTTGGCTCTTTGCTTGCGCCATCCTTGGAGCGAAGAGCGTCCGCTGGGTGGTAGCGAATTGATTCATCTGGTCGTTGGCGGTCTTTACTTTCGGCAGGTTGTCGAGCACCGTTTGGTCGACGTACCCGATCTCGGACGGCGCCGGCGAAGCCGCCGGCGGCTGAATGGCCTGCGGACTCAGGAAGAGCGTTTCGACGTCCTTAGTGATGTCCTGGCCGCCGTAGATTACGATGCGCTTGTCGACCACGACCGAGAGGTTATGCGCGGCGCTGACCTGAGCGATGGCGAGCTGGGCGCGCTGAAAGAGCGGGCCCACGATCTCGCGCTGTTTATCGGTATACCGCTGCTGAAACTGCAGCGAGATTCGTTGGCGATCCGCGTCGCTTCCCGCATGCTTGAGGGCGGCGTTGTACTGCGCGTCCAGTTGCGCTTTATACGCCGCCAGCGCGCGATTCGCATTGGTGAACACCGGAATGTTTGCCAGCTCCGCTTGATCGACGAAACCCACGTCGGTCAGATCGGCGGCGATCGCCTCGGGCGACACCAGCGCGGCCAGCAGCAGCGCGACGATTGCGAGGAACGGAACGGATCGAATGCTCATATTTTCCCTTTGAACGATGCTTCTTTAGAAACTCTGACCGATGCCGAAACTGGTGTGCGTCCCGTAGGCGCCCCTAGCGAAGTCGATGCGCACCGTGCGTAAGCCCAGCTGCGGCACGTCGAAGCGAATTCCCGCACCGTAGTCGCCATACAACGCCCAATTTGCGGGATAGCCGACGATTCGATTGGTATACGGATTGACCAGCGGATAGGCACCGCGAATTCGGTAGTCGAGTTCGTCGACGAACACGGCGAGCGTAATCCGGCGATCGACCGAGAACGGCTGGCGCAACTCGATTTGACCCAATCCGGCATCGGTGGCGTAGAACACCTGATTGTAGCCGCGAACTTGCTGGTCGGAAAACGTGTACAGGTTACTCGGCGGGATGACACCCGTCGAGGCATCGAGGACCAAATGCACGCCGAGCGTTGCATCCTTGAGCACGGGGAAGAACTTCGCGATGCCGAGCGACGGTTGCGTGAACTGAAAGTTCGATCCGAGAGCCGGCATCGAAAACGTTCCCGACAGGAAGGCGTTGACGCCGTGCCGCGGATTGAACGGATCGTCGAGCGTATTCGTCGTTAAGCTCAAAATGGTCGTGTTCAGCTTGTAGGGCGCGCCGGTGTTGACGTTGGCGATGGACGACGCGGCGATGCCGAACGATCCGCCGTAGGAGTTGATGGTGGAGTTTACCGGCCCAGGCGTCGGTCCGACGAAGATGTTCGGCTGATTTCCTTGGAAGTAGTACGGCGACGGAACGGTCGTGCTGTAGCGAATCGTCTGCGCGCCGAGGGTTAGCGAGAGAATCGTATAGTCGCTTAAGCGACGCCCGATCGATCCCGACGCGCCGGTCGAGCTCGACGTGTTCGTCGCCACGATACCGCTGATTTGCGACGCGTTCTGCCCCGGATAGAGCGTCACCGGGATCGGCGCGGGCGTTCCTCCGACCGACGGAATGCCCGGGCTGGTCGTCACGCCGTAGACGGGATAGTAGTACGTCGAACTGTTGGTGAAGAGTCTGTCCGCTGGCGCTGTATCTTTGCGACTTGGGCGTGTTGCCGAGATACGGAATCGACAGGGCGACCTGGGCGACGCCGGTACGCGCTCCCTTCTCGAACTGAACCGATCCGGAGTTTCCGGTTCCGTGCAAGTTGGTGTCGGAGAAGCCTAGCGTTCCGTAGAGTCCCTGTCCGGTCAAGCCGCCCGAGTACCCAAAGCCGACCGAGGCCTGAGCGGTGCGCTGTTCGGTGACGTGCCACACGAGCGTCACGAGCTGCGGTTTCTTGGGATCCGGACCGGGCTTGATGTCGGGCTCGACCTTCGAGAAAAAGCCCAGCGAGTTGAGCCGCTCGTAATCGCGCTTGACCGCGTCGGTATTGAGCACCATCCCCGGCACCTCGCGAAGCACGCGGCGAACGACCTGGTCTTTCGTTCGCGTGTTTCCGGTGATCTGCACGACCGAAATGCGCGCGACGTAAATGTTGTACTTCACGTTCGCGGTGCCCGCCTTGAGATCGATCGACGACGGATCGATGCCGCCTTCGAAGTTCCCGATTTCGAGGTGGTACGGGTTTTCGTAGAGCTTCTGCAGCGCTTTGAAGTCGGCATCGCGCACTTCGTCGGAGTAGATCGAGCCGGGTTTCAGAGTGAGCGACGGCAAGATCAGCGGCGGCGGCAAGAGCGGGTCGCCGCCGATGATGATTTGTTTGACGATGAGACCTTCCTGAATCACCAGCGTCAGCGCGCCGGTCTTCGGATCGAGGTTGAGGTCCTTGACGTGCGTGGGGACTTGGCCGCCGTAGCCTATGCGTTCGTAATAGTTGTTAATCTTCAACACGTCTTGGCGGAACGTATTGGTATTGAACACCTGCCCGACCGAGAGGTCCATCAGCGCCAACAACGTATCGCTCGGCACCTTCGTGTTGCCGGTGAACGAGATTTTGCTGATCGTCGGGTTTTCGATGACCCGGTAGGTAATCGCGATGCCGTTGGGACGCTGGCGCACGAGCGGGGGAGCGATGTCGGCAAAATAGCCGAGCGCGTTGATCCGCGCCAGGTCTCCCTGCACGATTCTCGGATCGTACGTCTCGCCCGGCCGTGCCTGGACCACCGCCATGATCGTCGCCGTCGGGACGTGAAGGTTTCCGGTAACGTCGACCGACACGATCTTCGGAGCGGTGGCGGCGGCGACCGGCCCGATTGGCGCCGCAAACACAACGACAAGAGCGAGCAGAGCGCCCGCCCCGCACGTCAGTGCGCGAAGGGCGCGCCGAAGGTCAAAGATCATGCGAAAAAGTTCGTCCTCGAAAATTAATAAGAGAGGCGCTGACGGCGTCAGCGAAGGGCCGGCACAAATCTTCGCGCCTGTTCTGACCCGGGTCGCCCTGTTCGCCTTGCCGGACTCGGGTCCTTGCCGCGCAGATTAGGGCCGGATTGAGCTTACCGGTTCTGTCTGAGAAGTTAACGGGCGCCTCCTATAGATACCGCTGGAGGCTGAAGCTAAAGCCGCTGTTCCCTAGAAGTGGCTGGCCGACCAGAAGCTGGTTGGACGATCCCAAGGCGGTGACCGGCTGTTGGAAGAGCTTGGTCGGGCTGGTCTGATAGTAGAAGCTCAGGATCGCCGACGTGTAGGCGCTAGGATCGAATTTGATGCCGAACGATTGAATCTGCGGGAGGCCGAAGGTCGTGGCGTAGATGGCGCTGACCGATTTGCCGAGGACCCGGGTGGCGGTGACACCCACATTTCCATAGTAACCGAGCGTGAGGTTGACGCTCGAGAGGCCGAGGCCTTGACCGAGCGCGGTCTCGACCGGCGAGAGCAGTCCGGCGGTGAACTGTGCGTTGAGGATGTTGAAGGCCTCCTGGCCGGCGGTTATGCTGCTGCTCCGCGTTTGGTAGGCCCCGGCGGGAAGCGGTGAGAGGGTCCCGTACGGCGTGATGCCGCCCGGCGATTGGACTTGATAGGGTGACTGGCCATTGAAGGCGATGCCGTTGATGAAGCCGCCGAGCGGCGCGATCATGGCGATGACTTGGTCGCGCGAATAGCCCGGCGGGTTGGTTGTGAAGTCGATCTTGAGGCCGGCAATCGGGCCGTCAACCTTAATCGTTATATCGGCCGAGCCGTACGGATTGCGCGCCCGATCGGGGTCGGGGTTGACCACGCTGGTCGTCGCGACCGCATGGATGTTCGGCAGCACGCCGTCGGAGGGATCGAACGCGACGCTTCCTTCGCGAACGCGAAACGCTCTATCGAAATAGGTGAGCGTTCCGCCGGTCGATTTGATCGTTCCGGCGAGCTGCGGCGATGCGAGCGTTCCTTCGAGGCGGACCTTCCCGGCGACGCCGATGTCCAGTCCGGCGCCGTATCCGCTCCCGCGCACCCGCACGTTCTTTCCGGCCGATGCGTTCAAGTCGAACGCAACCGGCGGGAGTGGAACTTTCACCGCGTCCGGCGATTGCGTCGCCGCTTGAACGAACGCGGAAAACGGCAACGTCGCGTTATTCAACGTGACGTTGCCCGAAAGCAACGCTTGCGACGACGGCGTTTTCGTCAGGGCCAAATCGGCGTCGAGCGTGCCGTTGCCGTACGCCGGGAGGTTCAACTGCGCTCCGCGAGCGACGGCCTTGGCGACGAACGAATATCCGCTGGTCACTTCGAAACCTCTCGGAAACTCGACGCGGCCGGAGCCTTGCACGGTTCCTGCTCCCAGCTTGGCCCCGATGCGGTCAAACGATGCACTGGTGCGATTGAAGACTAGTCGCGCGGTCGCACCGGTAATCGGCGTTCGCTGCAGATCGCTGACGTAGGATCCCTTTGTCAGCTGCGCGTGACCGACGATAAGTCGGCGCGTGCATCGTGCCGGTCAATCCGAAATGTCCGTCGATCGTCCCGCCGAGTTTGGTGTTGTTTCCGAGCAACCCGTCGAAGAGTGCCGGATCCAGCCCAACGATATCGACGTCGAAGCTGACTGGTTGGTTAGCGGGGCCGACGCGAAACGGCGATAGCTCGAGCGGCAAGCGATCCCGCCAGCGTCACCTCGCCGTGCGAGAACGTCGCGCCGGCGTTCGACAATACCAGCGCCCGGCCGTGCAAGCGCACTTCGCCGAAGAGCGACGCAATGCCGATGCCGTACGCCTGAACGTTGCTCGCATCGATGCCGGCGACGAACGTGGGCGACGCGTACGTGCCGCCAACCTGCAGCGTGGACTCGAACGACCCGCTCACCGGAACCTTCACGCGCGAAAACTGATAAACGAGCCTCGGCAAATCGCTGGTCGCCGCGTGCACCTGCACGTCGAGCGGATCGAGCGGGCGCAGTCCTAACGAACCCGACGCCGATGCCGTCAGTCCGGGCGTGACCATTTCCGCGCTATCGATCGTGACGCGCGAGCCGTTGGAACGGACGGATGCCTTTGCCGTTTCGAGCGTCAGCGGACCGATCGTGCCGCCGTCGATTTCCGCATTTCCCCGCAAGTCCAGCGTCGGAAACCGGCCGTGAACGGTGGCGTTTCCGGACGCTCGACCGGTTACCGGAACGTTGGGAAACCCCAATGCGGCCACCCACAACGTCAAATCGAGATCGCTGACCGTGGCGTGCATGTCGTATCGCGAGCGCGCGAACGTGGACATCAGATCGGGTCCCGGCGCGAAACCGATGGAACCGCCGGCGCGCAATCTTCCCTCCGCGCCGCCCACCGACAGCGAACCGTGGACCACGTCGCGAGCGCTCGACCAGTTCGCGTAGGTGTTTCCGATCGGCAAATTGCGGTAGCGGAAGTTCTTTACGGCGACGTTGCCGCTGGTCGACAACCGCTCCCCGCTCATGGCCGCCGCGATCTTCACCGAGCCGATTCCGTCGAGCGTATCGCCGGTGTCGAAGAAATTGTTGAAATCGGAAAGGTCGGCGTGCGGCGCGACCACGTCGACGGTAGTATTCCCGGGTCGCGTGGCCGCGTTGAAGCGCACGCCGGTCGACCAGACCTGAACGCGTCCGTCGCGCGCGCTTACGCCGTGCGGATCGGCCGCCAGCAACGCGCTACCGTCGATAAACGGCAAGCCGTTGACGGCTCCGGCCGGCACCCCGACGTGTCCGGTCACCACCGGCGAAACGGCGCTTCCGGCGACTTTCAGTTGCGCGTTGAACGAACCGACGGTCATGTACGTTGGAAACTGGAAAGACTGCAGCGCGTTCGCGATGTCGGCGGCCGGGAACGTTCGCGGACAGCGCGTACGCCGGCGTGCCCGACGCGAGTGCGCCGATGCTCCCGTCGACGCGAGCGTAGGTCGTTCCCAGCGCGCCGACGACCCTGCTCAGGTTCGCCGTTTGGCCCGCCAACCGGACTTCGCCGTTGCCGGCTATCGCAAAGTGCTGCAACCGTCCGGCGGCGATCGTGACGCCTCCGCCGAACGACGGTAACGGCGCACCGGCGGACAAATTGCCGCTGGCCCAGAGGCGTCCGGCGTCGAGCGGCAACCCAAGTCCGCGCAGCTGCGCGGCGTCCAGGCGATTGGCAATCAACGACAAAGCGCCGGCCTTCGCTCGCGGCGCTGCGGCGTTGAGCGAGAACGTGCCGGCCGCCACCACGTCGCCGCCGGCGGCTCGCGCGTGCGCCGAATACACCGAAAGGCGGTCGCCTTCGACGCCGAGCGTGATGCTCGCGTTCGAAATCGGAACGCCGCGCAGCGTCGCGTTTTGCATGGCGAGGTTCGACGCTTGAACGACGATGCTCTTGGGCAACACCGCGACCGACGCACGTCCCGCAAGGCCGCCATGTGCGAGAATCGCGTTGCCCATGAGCGGCTGCAAACCTTCAAACGTCCCGCGATAGTTTCCGGTCGCGACGAACGCTTGCGACGAGAACGCCCCGTTACCGTCGAATTGTCCCCACGGCCCGGACGCGTGCAGCAAACTCAGCTGTGCGTTTGCGAGCGTGCCGGCAAAAGCCGCATTGATTCGATCGAACTTGATTCCCGCGATATCCGTGCCGTCGCCGGAGACCAACCCCGCGAGTGCGACGTCGGTGCCCGAGCCGCCACCGGCGACCGCGATGCTGGCGATCCGCCCATTCACGTTTCGGGATCTCGGGAAGCGATAAACCCGGGAACGCTTTGTACGACGGCGCGTGCATGTGCAAACCGCCTGCAAGCGCCCAAAAGCCGCTGGTCCGATGCGGGCGGTCGAGCAGATACCCGCCTTCGAAATCGCCGCGCTCGGTGTGCAGCCAGAACGGGTCCACGGCCGCGGTGCCTTCCGGGTCGAGCGCCAGCAAAGCGGCAACGCGTTTGATGCCGCGCGCCGAAGCCAGCGCACCGCGTACGTGAAAATCGGTGTCCGTGCCGCTCGCCGCCGCGTCGACGAGCATCGGTTCGCGTCCGAGCATTTCGTCGAGATACGGCAACCGGTCGGCAAAGCCGGCGATATGCACCGCGAGCAACGAGTGCAAATGCTTTCCGATCGCCAGCGTTCCGCGAATTCCCACCTCGGTTCCGCCGTAGTAGGCGTGCAGCGGCAACAACGAAACGACGTTGTCGCGATAGACGATGCCGGCATTGAGCGAATCGAACGGAAGCTTGCGATAGACCGCATGCAGAGAGCCGGCTTGCGCGACGATCATCGGGTTGTCGATGGGACCCTCGACCAGGACGCCGAGATCGATGTGGCCCGAAATCGGTTCCTTGCGCGTGAACGAAAACGCCCGGCGCAAACTCGCGAGATCGCCCGACCCGTAAATGCCCAGCCGCAGCTGGGCGATACCGGTGAGGTCGCCGCTGAGATCGTAGATGCCGCCCGCCAAATGCAGCGGAATGCCCGCCAACGAAGCGTGGAGGTGCTTGAGAAAGAACGCGTTGTCGATCAGTTGCAAGCGGCCGTGAATCTCCTCGACCGGTGCGTCGAGCGCGGAGAGTGCGAGCGATCCCCCGTCGATGTCGAGTTGAAGGTTCGCGTGATAGCTCGGCGCGACGTTGGGCTGCACGTCCAGAGAGTATAGCCGCGCATCGAAGTTGCGCGCGCGCCCCTTGATAATACGCACCATCGGGGTGTCGGCAAAATAGTTCGCGAGCGCGCGCAGCGGAAAGCGCGCCGCCCGCGCCCGGTGCATCGCATAGCTGCGAACGGCGTCGATCGTGCCCACGATGGTAAACGGATCGGGACGAGTCTTTACGACGAACGCGCCGCGCGCCGTGTAGTGGGTTCGCCTCGAGCTGTCGATCGACGCATCGACGTCGAAGTTCTCGATGCCGATGGCCTTTGCGCTGACATCGTAGGCATCGGGTTCGCGCAATGCGAGAGATGCGCCGTGCATCCGCAGAGTGAAGCGAATGGGGACGCCGCTCACCGGCTGTGGAACCGGCGCCTGCGGCACACCCGGCGGTTTCGAAGGCGTTATGAAGTTGTAGCTGCCGTCGCGAAATCGCACGATCGTCACGCGAGCCTGCGTGACGTCGATCGCTACCAGTCCGAAACGGCGCGTACTGCCCGGCAACAGGTCGCGGGGCGAATACGTGATGTCGATGCGGCGGGCGTCGAGTAGCGGTACGCCTGAACGGGAGACGTGAACGTCCAGGAGTGCCATCCGATTGAGGCCGATGCGCTGATCGCCGATGGCCACCGTGTAACCGCTCGCAAGGCTCGCAATCATTTCGATGGAAAAGCGCAATACCTCGTGACGGCGCGCGGTCGCGAGTCCGACGAGGATGACCGCGGCCGCCAGGCCGATCCACAACCAACGCTTGCCCACGTTAGGACTCATATACCCCTCGACGGTAATCGAGCCCCTGCAGTACCGGCCTTACGATTGCATTAACGAGACGGTGTCATCCTGACAAAGCCCGCGGGAGCGACCTACAGATCTAAGTTCTTGACGCTCTTTGCGTAGTCGAAGATGTACTGCTTACGTGCCTCGACTTTGTCGCCCATGAGATCGGTAAAGATCTGTTCGGCCTCAACCGCATCTTCGACGGTAATTTGCTCCAATCGGCGATTTCCGACTTCCATGGTCGTTTCGGCGAGTTGGTCGGCGTCCATCTCGCCCAGCCCCTTGTACTGCTGAATGGTGAAGTCTTTGGGGTCGGCGTCGCCGATGATGCTTTTGTAGTCCGCATCGCTGAAGGCCCACCATTGCTTTTTGCCCTTACGAATACCGTAGAGCGGAGGCTGCGCGATGTAGACGAAGCCTTGGTCCACCAACGGGCGCATTTGCCGGTAGAAAAACGTGAGCAGCAGCGTGCGAATGTGGGAGCCGTCGACGTCGGCGTCGGTCATGATGATGATTTTGTGGTAGCGCAGCTTGTCCAGATTGAACTCGTCGCCGAAGCCCGTCCCGAATGCGGTAATCATCGTGCGGATCTCTTCGTTCGCGAGCACTTTGTCCAAACGCGCCTTTTCGACGTTGAGAATCTTTCCACGCAACGGTAGGATGGCTTGCGTGTTCGGATCGCGTCCGCCCTTGGCCGTACCGCCGGCGGAGTCGCCTTCGACCAGAAAAATCTCGCTTTCGGCCGGGTTGGTATTCTTGCAGTCCACCAATTTGCCCGGCAAGCCGGAGCCCTCGAGCGCGTTCTTACGGCGCGATAGATCGCGCGCTTTCTTCGCGGCTTCGCGCGCGCGCTGTGCCTGCATGCACTTGTCCACGATAGTCCGCGCCTGCTTCGGATTCTCCTCGAAGAAAAACTCCAAACGCTCGTTGAGTAGTCCGTAGACGATGCTGCGGACCTTGTTGTTGCCGAGCTTGGTTTTCGTTTGGCCTTCGAACTGCGGGTTCTCGAGCTTGACCGAAACCACCGCGGTGAGACCTTCCATGATGTCGTCGGACGAGAGCGAGGGTTCGGATTCCTTGAGCATGCCGCGCTTGCGCGCGTACGTGTTGACGGCGTTGGTTACCGCGGTCCGGAAGCCGAGCAAATGCATGCCGCCTTCGATCGTGTTGATATTATTGGCGTAGGCAAAAATCTGGTCGGTGTAGGTGCCGGTATATTGCATCGCCACCTCCACGTCGACGCCGTCGCGTTCGGAATGGGTGGAAACGATCGGATGGAGTGGATCTTTCTTTTCGTTGAGCCACTCGACGAACGACACGATGCCGCCTTCGAACTTATAGTTCCGTTCGCGCGGCTCGTCGCCGCGCTCGTCGCGAAGCGTAATAGAAAGACCGCGATTGAGAAACGCCAGTTCGCGCAGGCGTTTTTGCAGAATGTCCCAGTGGAAATCGAAGACTTCGAACATCGTCGTATCCGGCTTGAACCACTGCGTCGTGCCGGAACCCTCGGTTCGCGAGAGCTTCTTGAGCTTCTGTACGGTAAAGCCGCGCACGAACTTCATCTCCCACAGCCAGCCGTCGCGCTTCACGCGCGTGATCATCCACTCGGAGAGAGCGTTGACCACCGAAATGCCGACACCGTGCAGACCGCCGGAAACCTTGTATCCGCCCTTGCCGAACTTTCCGCCGGCGTGCAGCATCGTCATGACGACCTCTACGGCGGGCAGCTTTTCTTCGGCGTGAACGTCGATCGGAATACCGCGACCGTCGTCGTCGACCGAGCACGAGCCGTCCTTGTAGAGGGTCACGTGAACGTTCTTCGCGTAACCCGCCAGCGCTTCGTCGACGGCATTGTCGACCGCCTCGTACACGAGTTGGTGAAGACCGCGTTCGGCGGTGTTTCCGATGTACATGCCGGGACGCTTGCGCACAGCCTCCAGACCGCGGAGGACCTCGATTTGTTCGCCCGTATAGTTATTGGACATTCGTCTTCGTTTGTTGTTCCGTTCCGTAAATCAAATCGTTGAGTTCGTCGCCGAGCACGTTTCGCAGCGTTGCGGGATCGATTGCCTCGGGAGGCAGCTGGCTCTTGAGCACGACGTACGAACTCGCGATCAAGCGCTCGCGGCCGTCACGCGATAGCCGCTTGGAAGAACGAGCCCGGGCTAGTGCTTCCCACCAGCGTGAAAGCAAACGCGTTCGGATCGACGTGTAATCCTGCAGCGTTAGTCCGTCGACCAGTTCCGCCGTGCCGGCGTAGCCGAGCCAGGGTGCCTCGAAAAGCAGTCTTGCGGCCGCGGCGGTCCGCTTCTCGGTGCGCGCGTTGGCGCAGGTGACGCACAGCGCGCCCGCGCGCGGTGCGATCAAGGCCCCGCAGCCCAGGCATTCTTTCCACCCGGCACCGCGTTTGGCCCGCTCCCGTTCTTCAACGCCGCGGCGAAAGCGGGACACCGCCTCGGCCGCCGTTTCGGCCGGGGGGCGAGGCGAACCGCTTCGCGGCTCGATCGTTACGCGTCGCTCGACGGCGCGAGTAGGGCGGGACGGTATTGGCAGCTTCCCCACCCTAAACCTCAGACGTGCCACCGAGGTTTGCGGGAACCGGGCGCGCACCGCCGCAACGATGCGTTCGGATAAGAAACTGAGCTGCTGGCTCCACGCACTCGAACGGGTGGTCACCAAAAGCGCGTCGTCCAGGATTCGCGCCGGGTGTGAGTTGCGCGCAACGTCGGCGCCGACGATCTCGCTCCATCCCGCCGCCAGCAATACCAACGGATCCCGTTGCCAGCGCGTGCGCTCCTGCGGCGTCCATTCGCCGAGCGCTTCGTTCAGCGGTCTCAACACGTCGCAACTCCGGCATCGACGTGTGCGTCGCGTACGACGTAGGTTCGAGCGCGTTCCGGAAGAGCGCCCGGCATTTGCGTGGCGGTGACGAAAGCCTGCTCGTAGTCACCCACGCCGGCAAGGAAAGCGCTCGCGCGTTCTTCATCGAGCTCCGATAGCACGTCGTCGAGCAGCAGCAGCGGCGCTTCAAACGAGCTTTCGCGCAACACCACGTATTCGGCGACTTTGAGCGCCAGCACGGCGGTGCGCTGCTGCCCTTGAGACGCGTAGGCCGACAGCGAGTGCCCGTCGAGCGAGAGGCTCAGGTCGTCGCGGTGCGGTCCCGCGACGGCCGCTTTGCGGGCCCGTTCCGACTCAGCAACGTGCAGCAGCCGCGCTTCGAACGCGGTCGCGACCGCTTGCGGATCCGGCGCTTCGAAGACGATGTTCGATTGGTACCCGACCTCGAGCCGCTCGCTGCCGTGCGTAAAGCGCGCGTGCGCCGCACGTGCCGCCTCGGCAATAGCCGCCACGAAACGGTCGCGAGAGAGCACGATGTGCGTGCCGGCTTCGACCAGCTCGCGATCGTAAATCGCCAACAGTTCGGTATCCGGCGGTGCCGTTGCCCGCAGTAACGCGTTCTTCTGTTGTAGCGCTTTGCGATACCGAACGAGCTCGCGGTAGTAACGGGGCTCCTCTTGCGAGAGTGCAACGTTGAGGAACGCACGGCGCAGGCTCGGCGGGCCGCCGGCGAGGTACAGATCCGCCGGCACGAAGGTTACGACCCGAAGCTTTCCGAGGAAATTCGAATACCGAACGCCGTGACCGTTGAGCGTATACGTCTTGCGCGTGCCGGCGTTGCCTTTGGCGACCGTGCATGCCAGGTGAACGGCGCCGGCGCGTACGCGAGCTTCCCCGCCGATGACCGCGACGTCCGCACCATACCCGACGGTATCGGCGTCTTTGCTCGTCCGGAAAGACTTTCCGGTTCCAAGCATCGCGATCGCTTCCAAGAGATTGCTTTTACCTTGCGCGTTTGGCCCGACGAAGACGTTTAAACCCGGTGCAGGTTCGATCTCGAGCTCCGCATAGTTGCGAAAGTGCGAAAGCGTAAGGCGCGTTAACTGCACGAGCTACGTCGACTGCGGCGCTTAGCTACCGCTCCGCGCCCTCGCTCAACGAAGCGCGGCACATTATTGCCGCAATGGCATAAGGACGTACAATTGCTGACCCGATTCGAGCGGCTCTAGCGGACGGATGGCCGCCGGTGAGAGCGGCCCGAGAAACTCGACGACCGTTTTGTCGCTCTTCACGTGGTTGAGGATTTCCACCAAATAACGCGCGTTGAAAGCGATCGTGAGGTCTTCGCCCGTTTGTTCGATCTCGAGCTCTTCGTACGCCGTACCCGAAATGTCGGAGTTGGCGGTGACGACGAGCGTTTGATTGGCGATGGCGAGCTTCACCATGCTGGCGCGGTCGCCGGCGACCAGTTCGGCGCGCCGGAGGCTGCCGATCAGCGACGCGGTGTTGACGGTCATCGTGCGATCGAATTTCGCCGGAATTACCTGCTGGTAGTTGGGATACTGCCCGTCCACCAACCGAACGGTTATAGCAACGTTGCCGGCGGTTATTTGCAACTGGTTGCTCTGTGCTCCGAGCGCGCTCACCGAAATCGTCTCCCCACCGCCAAGGTTGCGGGAAACCTCTGCCAGAGCACGCGACGGCACGATATACTTTTCGCTTCCCGTGATACCGTCGTCGAGCGTCGTTACGAACTTGGCGAGCCGGTATCCGTCGGTTGCAACCATCGTCAGCGCGTCGCCTTCGATCTCCAGCAACGTCCCCATCAACACGGCGCCGCGCGCCTCCTCGTTCGAGGCGGCGAAAATCGTCCCGTCGATGCCGTCGCGGAACTTCTTGGGCGAGATCGTAAAGTGCGAGCCGCGGGTCGCGGCCGGAAGCGGCGGGTACTCATCGGCAGGAAGCGCGTGGAAGTCGTAGTTGCTCCGCTCGCACTTAACGCTGGCTCGCGTGGGCGTGCCGGTGAGCTCGAGCGTCCCGGAGGGCAGGTTCCCGAGATAGCTCGAGAAGAGCTTGGCGGGAATCGTTACCGCTCCGCTTTCACCGATCTCCGCGGGGAACGCGTGCTCGAAGGTGAGTTCGAGATCGGTGGCCCGAACCGCGATCTTACCGTCGTCGGCCTGCAAGAGCACGTTGGAAAGAATCGGGACCGTCGTGTGCGCGTTGACCACCTTGCTGGCCGCCCCGACGGCTGCCGAGATGTCTTTCGTGTTACAGGTGAACTTCATTTTCTACCGTTCTACAGCGGAGCGCTTTTTCGTAGTAAAGATATACATAAAGCCGTAACAGCAGTAGGGCGGTGCATTCTGCGAAGAAGTGCCCATTTGCTTGCGGCGGTGCGGCATTCCGCCGAGAATAACGTGTGGACTAGGCGCCGCGTGGGATGCACATTTCCACTCCATGAACGTTGGAGGGAACTTATCCCTGTGGGCGGAGCCGCCCTGTGCGCAAGCGTGTGATTAGTGGGGAACGAGCCGCCGGCCCGAGCGGCGGCGCTACGGATTTTGGCACATCGCGATAAGCTGCCGAATCTTATTTCGATAGGCTTCGTCGCGCTGCATCTGGTCCTTAATTTTGTCGCGCGCGTACATCACCGTCGTGTGGTCCTTCTTGCCGAACTCGCGGGCGATCTGGGGCAGCGAGTAATTGGTGAGTTCGGTCGCGACGTACATCGCGATCTGGCGCGGCGCCGCCAAGCGCTGGTCGCGCCTGCCGTTGTCCATCTCTTTGACCGTCAGCCCATGGGCGCCGGCGACGGTCTCTTTGATCTTGCCAATGGTGATGCGCTGGAGCGGAGCGTTCGCAACGGCGCTTTTCAGCACTTCGGCCGCCAGGTCGATGGTGATCGGCGATCGAGTGAGCGATGCGTACGCGACGACCCGAATGAGAGCGCCCTCAAGCTCGCGGATGTTCGACGGAATCACTTTGGCGATGAACGAGGTGACCTCGTCGGGTACCGGGATCTTTTCGCTCTCGGCCTTCTTGCGTAAAATCGCTTCGCGCGTTTCGAGATCGGGAGCTTGAATGTCGGTCAACAGGCCCCATTCGAAGCGCGAGCGCAACCTTGACTCGAGCGTCTGAATCTCTTTGGGCGGACGGTCGGACGAAATGATCAGCTGACGTCCCGACTCATGCAGCGCGTTGAACGTATGGAAAAACTCTTCTTGCGTGGTTTCCTTACCGGCGAGGAACTGGATGTCGTCGATCAACAACACGTCGACTTGCCGGTACCGGTTGCGAAACTCCGGCGTCCGGTTATTCTGCAGCGCGATAATAAATTCGTTGGTGAACTTTTCGCACGTGAGATAGACGACGTTGGCGCTAGGGTTGTCGAGCATTACGCGATGGCCGATCGCGTGCATGAGATGGGTCTTGCCCAAACCGACGCCGCCGTAGAGGAAAAGCGGGTTATAGGCGCGCGCCGGGGCGCTGGCTACCGCCTGGGACGCAGCGTGAGCGAAGCGGTTCGAATTCCCGACCGACAAATTCTTCGAACGTGTAACGAACGTTGAGATTGGCGGTACGGAGATCTTCGGGCGCTCGGGGGGCCACCGTAGCGCCTGCGGCACTTGCGGATTCGGCGGGTTCCGCGACCGACAGTCGCAACTCTAACTGGGAGCCGAATATTTCCCTTAATACGTCGATAATCTGCGTTTGCAGTTTGGTCCCGACCCACTCGCGCGCGAATTTGCTGTGAACGGCAAGATGTAGTTCGTTGCCGCGAAAGCCGACGAAACGCATCGGCTTGATCCACATCTCGAAGACGGGCTTGGAAAAATTGCGTTCGAGAATCCCCAACGCCGACTGCCACAGTTCGTTAGAGATGTCCGAATTGCCGAGTGCAAGCGCCATCTTCTGCATCCTCTATAAATCCGAGAAGTTGGGCTGCCCCAGCCCCGGGAGGGCGCAAACTCTTGGCTTAATGAAGCGGCGCTCCTGCGGAATTATGCACGACCTTATGCACTTATCCACAGGAGACGGTCAACGAAGTTTCCTGCTTTTTCGCGTTTTATGAACCGCAGAATCGACGCGTTTTCTGGGCCTCAAATTCGTATATCCCGTATACGTTCCGGAGGCAACGCAGAGGGGGCCTGCGGCACCTTCTCCACAGGCTTGTCCACATATGTGGAGAGCCGGGCGACCGTCCGGGCACCAGCGGGTCGGATTGGTGACGCCCGGCCAAGCATAAGAGCGAGCAAGCGAGCCCGCCCTAACGGCTCCGGGGCGAGTCTTAAGGACGGACGTACGGCCCTAGGAATCGGCTTGAACCCATTGCATCCGGGCCTTTTCGTGCTGTCGAGTTGCCATTGCCAGCGGGCGCGTCCTCCTGGTATACTCGGCCGGCTATGTTCCTCTTTGACCTCCAGCTGTTCGCCTCCAAGAAGGGCGCCGGCTCGACCCGCAACGGCCGCGACTCCAACGCTCAGCGTTTGGGCGTGAAGCGCTTCGGCGGCGAGAGCGTGATCGCCGGCAACATCATCGTCCGCCAGCGCGGCACGCGCTTCTATCCGGGGCAGAACGTCGGAATCGGACGCGACCATACGCTCTTTGCGCTGGTCGACGGCGTCGTGGAGTTCACGAACAGCCGCAACCGCAAGCACGTCAACATACGGCCGGCCGCATAAACCGCAGCGCGCGGGCCGAATAACGCGGCGGCGTGCAGTTCATCGATGAAGCCACCATCACCGTGGCCGCCGGAAACGGCGGCGACGGCATCGTTGCGTGGCGGCGTGAAAAGTACATTCCAAAAGGCGGTCCGGCCGGCGGTGACGGCGGCCACGGCGGCAGCGTCTATCTGGAAGCGGTGGCGGAGCTTTCGACCCTCGTCGAGTTTCGCTTTCGGCGCAGCTTCGCAGCCGAATCCGGCAAGGCCGGCGGTACCTCGAACAAATCCGGCAAGAGCGGCGTCGACCTGGCGGTTTCCGTGCCGGTCGGCACGATCGTGTATCGCGCCTTCGAAGGGAAAGCGGAGACGTATCTAGCCGATCTCGCGCAGCCTGGAGCGCGCGTGCTGGTCGCCAAAGGCGGCCGCGGCGGCCTCGGTAACCAGCACTTCGCGACCAGCGTCCGGCAAGCGCCGCGCTTCGCCGAACGCGGCGAACCCGGCGAGCATTGCACCCTGCGGCTCGAGCTGCGCTTGCTGGCGGACTGCGGCGTCGTCGGCGTTCCCAACGCCGGGAAGTCGACACTGCTTTCGGTGGTATCTGCGGCCCGGCCCAAGATCGCCGATTACCCGTTTACGACCCTCGAACCGCAACTCGGCGTGGTGCGCGTGTCCGATGAGGAATCGTTCGTCATGGTCGACGTGCCCGGCCTGATCGAAGGCGCGCACGCGGGCGCCGGCCTCGGCGATCAGTTCCTCAAACACGTCGAACGCACGCGCGCGCTGGTCCACTTACTCGACGGCGCCAAACCCCTCGACGACATTCTTGCCGACAAAGCGACCATCGAAGGCGAACTCGGCGCGTGGAACGCCAAGCTGTTGGAAAAGCCGGCGCTGCTGGTTCTCAACAAACTCGATTTACCCGATGCGCGCGAACGGCTGATCGAATTGCGCCGGCGCTTTCCGGAGATCTACGGCATCAGCGCGGCCACCCAAGAAGGCGTCCGCGACCTCTTGTACGCAATCTTCCGCGTCGTCGAAAACGCGCCGGCGCCCGAAATCGTCGTTCCGCCGCCGGCCGCTATCGAACTCGTTCCGGCCGACGCTTTCGTCCTCGAGCGCGGCCGCGACGGTGCTTTCGAACTCTCCGGCGAACGCATCGAACGGCTGGCGGCGATGACGAACTTCGATTCGGATGAATCGTTGCTGCGCTTCGAGCGCGTGCTCGGAAAGATGGGCGTGGACAAGAAATTGCGCGAAATGGGTGCGGTAGAAGGGGATACGGTGCGCATCGGTCAGTACGAGTTTACCTACTCGTGAAATCAGTATCGATATTCGGCTGGTCGACCATGAAGCTCGGAATTTTTGGTGGGACGTTCGACCCGATTCATAACGCGCATCTCTTCGTCGCCGAATCGGCGCGGCTAAGCGAGGGACTCGACCAGGTCCTGTTCGTTCCGGCGAATTCTCAGCATTATCGCGACAAAGCCCACGCCGCCGTCGAGCATCGCTGCGCGATGATTCTCGGCGCCATTGCGACCAATCCGGCGTTCGCGCTCGACGATACCGATCTGCGCGAGGACTCGACCGGCTACACCGCCGATTTGATCCCGCGTCTCGTGCAGCGCTATCCGAGTGCGTCGTTCACGTTCATCATCGGGGCCGATTCGCTGGTGAATACCGCGTGGGTGCGATTCGACGAAGTGCTCGATTCGCTCGAACGATTCGTCATCGCGCCTCGTCCCGGCGTTCGGGCCGATGCTCTCGGCCGCGTCCTCGAAGCGGTACCGAATCGCCTTCGCGAGCGCGTTACGTCGCTCAACCTGCCCGAGATTCCCGAGTCGGCAACGTCGATACGCGTGCTGTTATCCCAAGGTCGCAGCGTGCGCTACCTGGTGCCCGAGCCGGTGTGGCAATACATCGTAACCCACAAGCTGTATGGCTTTGCCGAGGATGCGTAGCGCGGTCGCCGCAGCCGCATTGGCGGCCTTCGTCTCGACGGGATGTTCCGGCACCGCGACGCCCGACGACGCCGCCGTCTGCAACGCGTTTCACGACGGCCGGTCGCACGTCGAAGTCGTCGCCGACGGGAAAGTCGTGCGCGTGCTCGGTACGGCTCCGGGGCGCGTGAGTCCGCACGAAGGTTTCCTGATGCGACTGGGTTCGGGCTGCAGCGTCGTGGTGCGCGTCGAGGCGAACACCGACTTTACGGGTACGTTTCCGCTCGCACCCGGCGACGGCGTGGTCGTCAAGGGCGAGTACGAGTTCTATCCGATCGGCGGCGTCATCCACTGGACCCACCGCGACCCGCGCGGCCGTCACGAAGGCGGCTACATCGAGCTAGGCGGCCGGACCTACGAATAGTCTGCCGATACCGCCGGAGCGCACCCTCGAGCGAATCGTCTTGGCCAGCGCGTCGCCCCGCCGCCTGGAACTGTTGCGCTCGCTCGGCTTAGCGGTCGAACCACTGCCCAGCGGGTACGACGAACCGCCGCTCGCCGGGGTCTCTCCCGAAGAGCTCGCGATGGTTCACGCCCGCGAAAAGCTGGCGGCAGCGCTGGCTTCCTCGCAACGGGTGCGGGAGCAACCGGTGCCGGTCGTCACCGCC
>CAWAXX010000011.1:0-3351 GCA_963786105.1 Vulcanimicrobiota bacterium | reverse complement strand
CCCAGACGATGTAGAGTCCGCGGCCGCGCTCGCTAAGCAAATCGGTGGGGAGCTTCGGAGTAAAGGTAAACCCGGGGCCGCGATCGAGCACGTGAAGCACCGGTGCGGCGCCGTGGTTCCAATGCAACTCGATCTCGACCGGTCCGGGCGCAAACCGCACGACGTTGCCGAGCAGCTCGCCAAAGACGTGTTCTGCGGCGTCGAGCTGTCTCTCGCGCACTCCCGCATGGCGTAAAGCATCGATAAATGCGTGGCGCGTCGCGCGCGCGACGTCGCCGTCCCCCGTGTCGAGACTCCACGTCACTGCGCCTTCGACCGGTGCCTCGAACTGCAGCGTCAGCACGACCACATCGTCGTTGCCGCCGCGCTTGAGGACGGCGCGATAGATCGCGTCGGCGGGATGCGCGCCGCTCGCGATGTCCGGACGGGCGATCGCCGCCGTCAGCCGCTCGTAACCGCGCAGAAGATTGCGATCCACTTCGATCAGACCGTCGCTGTAGAAGACGACGAGGCCCGAACTCGGCAGCTGCGTCGTCATCGCCGTCTCGCCGCGCTCGCGCAGACCCAGCGGTAACCCGCTGACGCCAAGCGGCGTCACTTCCCCCGCATCATCGCGCAGGAACGGCGGCGGATGTCCGGCCGAGGCATGCGTGAGCGTTCGTGCGATGGGATCGAGCACCCCGACGAACGCGGTGACAAACGAGTCCGGATGCTCCGTCTTGAGCGTGCGATCCGCCGCGTCGAGCATGGCGATCGGGTCGGCGTAGACCTGCGCGACGCCGCGAATCACTTGCCGCATCGAGGCCATGATCACCGCCGCCGGCAAACCGCTGCCGGCAACGTCGCCAACCGAAATGACGATTCGCCCGTCGTTGAGACGCAGCGCGTCGTACCAGTCGCCGCCCAACAGCTCGCGATCGCTGGCCGGCACGTAGATGCCGTCGAAGCGCAGGCCGGGCACTTCGGGAAGCGAGATCGGCAGCGCCGCGCGCTGAAACGTCGCCGCGATCTCACGCTCCCGTTCGTAGAGTCGCGCGTGGTCGATGGAAACGGCGGCGCGCTTCGTCAGCTCTTCGAAGAGCGGTAAGTCGGTATCGGCGTATCGCCGCGGCGTTTCGCACCAGTAGGCGACGAGCGATCCGATCGTCCGCCCGCGCGCCCGCAGCGGAACGGTGACGGCCGAGCGCGGCCCCAGCTCGCGAATTACCGGAAAAAGATTCGGCGCCGCAGCCCGCTTGAGCAATTCGACGTTGACGTCGCGGATGACCATCGGCCGGCGCATCCGCAGAGCTTCGGCAATGGCGGGTTCGTAGCGCCGGTCGTGCGTGTACCGCCCGACCATGCGCTTTACCAGCCGCATCTTCTCCGGATCGGCATGGATTGCGGCGACGGTCTTCAGCCGGTCGTCGTCGTCGAAGAGATCGATGGCCGCCCAATCGCCGAACGCCGGAACGATGATCCCGAGCAGCCGGTTGAGCGTGGCCTGCAAGTCGAGCGATTCGGCCAGCACCTCGCTGGCTTCCGCCAGAAAAGCAAAGAGCTCGCCTTGGCGCTTATAGTCGTCGATGTCGCTGCAGAGGCCAAGCCAAGCGGCTTCCTCGCCGTGCCCGCCGTCGAGCGGTGAGACGAAGAGTCGAAACCACCGGTCCATTCCGTCGTAACGCCGCAAGCGCAGCTCGAGCTCGAACGCGCCGGCGGCTTGCATTTCCCCGACCAGGGCCTGGCGGACGAATTCGCGATCGTCGCGATGGACCGCGGCCCACCACGCCTTCTCCAGCGTGGCAGCCGCGGCGTTCGAGCGCGCCCTCAGACCGGCGTACTCGTGCCACTCGCGATTGAACTGCAGCATCCGGCCGTCGCGCGTCGCGGTCCACGCGATCTCCGGAATATCGTCGAACGACAGGCTCTGGAAGGTCATCACCTGGGGCGCCTTTTCGCCGCGGGGGCCCATTGTGACCCACCTGCGGTCTCGCCGGAGATGACTATGAGGAACTTGCAGGCAGTAGTGGGTATCTTCGACGCATTCGCAAACCCCTGAGATGGTAAAATCGTGACGCTCGACGACGCCCTGAAGCATTACTTTGGATACGCGGCCTTTCGGCCGCTGCAACGCGAAATTGTCGAGGCGACGCTCGCCGGAACCGACGCGATGGCGCTGCTGCCGACCGGCGCCGGAAAGTCGCTCTGCTACCAGCTTCCGGCGCTGGTCGAGCCGGGCCTGACGCTGGTGGTCTCGCCGCTGATCGCGTTGATGAAAGATCAGGTCGACGCGCTCGAGGCCAACGGCATCGCGGCGACCTTCTTGAACAGCTCGCTCGACTCGCCGGAGGCTGCGCGGCGGATAAGCGGTCTCGATCGCGGCCAGTACCGGCTGCTCTACGTCGCTCCCGAACGCGCCGTTATGACGGACTTTTTGAGCCGGCTCGATGGCTGGAACCTTCGCCGCATTGCGATCGACGAAGCGCACTGCGTGAGCGAATGGGGACACGATTTTCGGCCCGAGTACCGCCGGCTTGCGTCGCTGCGAGAACGATATGCCGGCGTGCCGATGCTCGCGCTGACCGCGACGGCCACCGAGCGAGTGCGCGGCGACATCGTCCGCTTTCTCGGTCTGCGCTCGCCGCAACAGTTCGTCGCTAGCTTCAACCGGCCGAATCTGCGCTATGCCGTCTTCGAAAAACGCGATGCCTACGCGCAGCTGCTCTCGTGGTGCACGGCGCGCGCGAAAGAAAGCGGCATCGTTTACGTGCAGAGCCGGGCGTCGGCGGAGTCGCTGGCATCGCGCCTCTCCGCGGCGGGGATCTCGGCGCGCCCCTACCATGCCGGTCTCTCTCGCGAGGAGCGCTCGCGCAATCAGGAGCTTTTTATTCGCGATGACGTTCGCGTCATCTGCGCGACGATCGCCTTCGGTATGGGCATCGACAAGCCGAACGTACGCTACGTCGTGCATTACGACGTTCCCAAGAGCATCGAGGGCTACTATCAAGAAACCGGCCGAGCCGGGCGCGACGGCCTGCCGAGTGAGTGCGCGCTGTTCTTCAACGAGGGCGACGCCGGCAAGCAGCGCCACTTCATCCGGCAGATCGGCGATGCGGCCGAGCGCGAGCGGGCCGGACGTTTATTAGGCCGGATGCTCGAGTTTGCCGCGGCGCCGCAGTGCCGGCGCGCCTATCTGCTGCGCTATTTTGGCGAGACCGGCGTGGCGGACGAGTGCGGGAACTGCGACAACTGCCTGCAGCCGGTGGACCGTGTCGACGGCACGCTGGCCGCGCAAAAGCTGCTTTCGTGCATCTATCGGATGCGCGAGCACAGCGGCTTTTCGAGCGGCGCGCAGCACATCGTCGACGTGCT
>CAWAXX010000010.1:0-10801 GCA_963786105.1 Vulcanimicrobiota bacterium | reverse complement strand
TCCCCGCTCGTGGCCGCCGCGATCTTCACCGAGCCGATTCCGTCGAGCGTATCGCCGGTGTCGAAGAAATTGTTGAAATCGGAAAGGTCGGCGTGCGGCGCGACCACGTCGACGGTAGTATTCCCGGGTCGCGTGGCCGCGTTGAAGCGCACGCCGGTCGACCAGACCTGGACGCGTCCGTCGCGCGCGCTTACGCCGTGCGGATCGGCCGCCAGCAACGCGCTACCGTCGATAAACGCCAAGCCGTTGACGGCTCCGGCGGGCACCCCGACGTGTCCGGTCACCACCGGCGAAACGGCGCTTCCGGCGACTCTCAGTTGCGCGTTGAACGAACCGACGGTCATGTAGGTTGGAAACTGGAAAGACTGCAGCGCGTTCGCGATGTCGGCGGCCGGGACGCTCGCGGTCAGCGAGAACGCCGGCGTGCCCGACGCGAGTGCGCCGATGCTCCCGTCGACGCGAGCGTAGGTCGTTCCCAGCGCGCCGACGACCCTGCTCAGGTTCGCCGTTTGGCCCGCCAGCCGGACTTCGCCGTTGCCGGCTATCGCAAAGTGCTGCAATCGGCCGGCGGCGATCGTGACGCCCCCGCCAAACGATGGTAACGGCGCACCGGCCGACAAGTTGCCGCTGGCCCAGAGCCGTCCGGCGTCGAGCGGCAACCCAAGTCCGCGCAGCTGCGCGGCGTCTAGACGATTGGCAATCAACGACAAAGCGCCGGCGTTCGCGCGCGGCGTAGCGGCGTTCAGCGAGAACGTACCGGCCGCCACCACGTCGCCGCCGGCGGCTCGCGCGTGCGCCGAATACACCGAAAGGCGATCGCCTTCGACGCCGAGCGTGATGCTCGCGTTCGAAATCGGAACGCCGCGCAGCGTCGCATTTTGCATGGCGAGGTTCGACGCTTGAACGACGATGCTCTTGGGCAACACCGCGACCGACGCACGTCCAGCAAGGCCGCCATGTGCGATAATCGCGTTGCCCATGAGCGGCTGCAAACCCTCAAACGTTCCGCGATAGTTTCCGGTCGCGACGAACGCCTGCGACGAGAACGCCCCGTTACCGTCGAACTGTCCCCACGGCCCGGACGCGTGCAGCAAACTCAGCTGTGCGTTCGCGAGCGTGCCGGCAAAAGCCGCATTGATTCGATCGAACTTGATTCCCGCGATATCCGTGCCGTCGCCGGAAAGTAACCCCGCGAGTGCGACGTCGGTGCCCGAGCCGCCACCGGCCACCGCGATGCTGGCGATCCGCCCGTTCACGTTTGGGATCTCGGGGAGCGATAAACCCGGGAACGCTTTGTACGACGGCGCGTGCATGTGCAAACCGCCTGCGAGCGCCCAAAAGCCGCTGGTCCGATGCGGGCGGTCGAGCAGATACCCGCCTTCGAAATCGCCGCGCTCGGTGTGCAGCCAGAACGGGTCCACGGCCGCGGTCCCTTCCGGGTCGAGCGCCAGCAACGCGGCGACGCGTTTGACGCCGCGCGCCGAAGCCAACGCACCGCGCACGTGAAAATCGGTGTCCGTGCCGCTCGCCGCCGCGTCGACGAGCATCGGTTCGCGTCCGAGCATTTCGTCGAGGTACGGCAAACGGTCGGCGGAACCGGCGATATGCACCGCGAGTAACGACTGTAAATGCTTTCCGATCGCTAGCGTTCCGCGAATTCCCACCTCGGTTCCGCCGTAGTACGCGTGCAACGGCAACAACGAAATGACGTTGTCGCGATAAACGATGCCGGCATTGAGCGAATCGAACGGAAGCTTGCGATAGACCGCATGCAAAGAGACGGCTTGCGCGACGATCATCGGGTTGTCGATGGGACCCTCGACCAGGACGCCGAGATTGATGATGCCTGAAATCGGTTCCTGGCGCGTGAACGAAAACGCCCGGCGCAAACTCGCGAGATCGCCCGACCCGTAAATGCCCAGCCGCAGCTGGGCGATACCGGTGAGGTCGCCGGTGAGATCGTAGATGCCACCCGCCAAATGCAACGGAATGCCCGCCAGCGAAGCGTGGAGGTGTTTCAGAAAGAACGCGTTGTCGACCAGTTGCAATCGGCCGTGAATCGCCTCGACTGGCGCGTCGAGTGCGGAGAGCGCCAGCGATCCCCCATCGATGTCGAGTTGAAGGTTCGCGTGATAGCTCGGCGCGACGTTGGGCTGCACGTCCAGAGAGTACAGCCGCGCGTCGAAGTTGCGCGCACGCCCCTTGATGATACGCACCATCGGGGTGTCGGCAAAGTAGTTCGCGAGCGCGCGCAGCGGAAAGCGCGCCGCCCGCGCCCGGTGCATCGCATAGCTGCGCTCGGCGTCGATCGTGCCGACGATGGTGAACGGATCGAGACGAGTCTTTACGACAAACGCGCCGCGCGCCGTGTAGTGGGTACGCT
This sequence comes from Vulcanimicrobiota bacterium, assembly GCA_963786105.1. Lineage (GTDB taxonomy): Bacteria > Vulcanimicrobiota > Vulcanimicrobiia > Vulcanimicrobiales > Vulcanimicrobiaceae > Tumulicola. The sequence continues at coordinate 8,418 of CAWAXX010000010.1, read as the reverse complement.
TCGCGGTGTCGATCGAGGCGTCGACGTCGAAGTTTTCGATGCCGATGGCTTTTGCGCTGAGATCGTAGGCATCGGGTTCGCGCAGCGCGAGAGACGCACCGTGCATCCGCAGAGCGAAGCGAATGGGGACGCCGCTAACGGGTTGTGGAACCGGCGCCTGCGGCAGACCGGACGGTTTCGAGGGCGTTATGAAATTGTAGCTCCCGTCGCGAAAGCGCACGATCGTCACGCGAGCCTGCGTAACGTCGATCGCGACCAGGCCGAAGCGGCGCGTACTGCCGGGCAACAGGTCGCGGGGCGAATACGTGACGTCGATGCGCCGGGCGTCGAGCAGCGGTACGCCGGAACGGGAAACGTGAACGTCCAGGAGCGCCATCCGATCGAAGCCGATGCGCTGATCGCCGATGGCCACCGTGTAACCGCTCGCAAGGCTCGCAAGCATTTCGATGGAAAAGCGCAATACCTCGTGCCGGCGCGCGGTCGCGAGTCCGACGAGGATCACCGCGGCCGCCAGGCCGATCCAGAACCAACGCTTGCCCACGTTAAGACTCATATACCCCTCGACCGCAATCGAGCCCCTGCAGTACCGGCCTTACGATTGGATTAACGAGATAATGTCATCCTGTGCGGAGCGAGCTTTGTCATCCTGAGCGGAGGCGCGAAGCGCCGCAGTCGAAGGACCCGACAAATCGCCCTTCGTCCTTCGTCCTTCGACTACGCTCGCGTACGCTCGCTCCGCTCAGGATGACAAAGCCAACGACCTACAGATCTAAGTTCTTGACGCTCTTTGCGTAGTCGAAAATGTACTGCTTGCGTGCCTCGACTTTGTCGCCCATGAGATCGGTGAAGATCTGTTCGGCCTCAACCGCGTCTTCGACGGTAATTTGCTCCAAGCGACGATTTCCGACTTCCATGGTCGTTTCTGCGAGTTGGTCGGCATCCATCTCGCCTAGCCCCTTGTACTGCTGAATGGTGAAGTCTTTGGGGTCCGCGTCGCCGATGATGCTTTTGTAGTCCGCATCGCTGAAGGCCCACCATTGCTTTTTGCCCTTACGAATGCCGTAGAGCGGGGGCTGTGCGATGTAGACGAAGCCTTGATCAACCAGCGGCCGCATCTGGCGGTAGAAAAACGTAAGCAGCAAAGTGCGAATGTGGGATCCGTCGACGTCGGCGTCGGTCATGATGATGATTTTGTGGTAGCGCAGCTTGTCCAAATTGAACTCGTCGCCGAAGCCGGTCCCGAATGCGGTGATCATCGTGCGGATCTCTTCGTTCGCGAGTACTTTGTCCAAACGCGCCTTTTCGACGTTGAGAATCTTTCCACGCAACGGCAGAATGGCTTGCGTGTTCGGATCGCGTCCGCCCTTGGCCGTACCGCCGGCAGAGTCGCCTTCGACCAGAAAAATCTCGCTTTCGGCCGGGTTGGTATTCTTGCAATCCACCAATTTGCCCGGCAAGCCCGAGCCTTCTAGCGCGTTCTTGCGACGCGATAGATCGCGCGCTTTCTTCGCGGCTTCGCGCGCGCGCTGCGCCTGCATGCATTTATCCACGATCGTCCGCGCTTGCTTAGGATTCTCTTCGAAGAAAAACTCCAAACGCTCGTTGAGCAGTCCGTAGACGATGCTGCGGACCTTGTTGTTGCCGAGTTTGGTTTTCGTCTGACCCTCGAACTGCGGGTTCTCGAGCTTGACCGAAACGACCGCAGTGAGGCCTTCCATGATGTCGTCGGACGAGAGCGACGGTTCGGATTCCTTGAGCATTCCGCGCTTGCGGGCGTACGTATTGACGGCGTTGGTTACCGCGGTCCGGAAGCCGAGCAGGTGCATGCCGCCTTCGATCGTGTTGATATTGTTGGCGTATGCGAAAATCTGATCGCTGTACGTACCGGTATACTGCATCGCCACCTCCACGTCGACGCCGTCGCGTTCGGAATGGGTGGAGACGATCGGATGGAGCGGGTCTTTCTTCTCGTTGAGCCACTCGACGAACGACACGATGCCGCCTTCGAACTTATAGTTCCGTTCGCGCGGCTCGTCGCCGCGCTCGTCGCGAAGTGTAATAGAAAGACCGCGATTGAGAAACGCCAGTTCGCGCAGGCGCTTTTGCAGAATGTCCCAGTGGAAATCGAACACTTCGAACATCGTCGTATCCGGCTTGAACCACTGCGTCGTGCCGGATCCCTCGGTTCGCGAGAGCTTCTTGAGCTTCTGTACGGTAAACCCGCGCTCGAACTTCATCTCCCACAGCCAACCGTCGCGCTTTACGCGCGTGATCATCCATTCGGAGAGGGCGTTGACCACCGAAATGCCGACACCGTGCAGACCGCCGGAAACCTTGTATCCGCCCTTGCCGAACTTTCCACCGGCGTGCAACATCGTCATGACGACCTCTACCGCGGGCAGCTTTTCTTCGGCGTGAACGTCGATCGGAATACCGCGACCGTCGTCCTCAACCGAGCACGAGTTGTCCTTGTAGAGGGTCACGCGAACGTTCTTCGCGTAACCCGCCAGCGCTTCGTCGACGGCATTGTCGACCGCCTCGTACACGAGTTGGTGAAGACCGCGTTCGGCGGTGTTCCCGATGTACATGCCGGGACGCTTGCGCACGGCCTCCAGACCGCGGAGGACCTCAATTTGTTCGCCAGTATAGTTATTGGACATTCGTTTTCGTTCGTTGTTCCGTTCCGTAAATCAAGTCGTTGAGTTCGTCGCCGAGCACGTTGCGCAGCGTTGCGGGATCGATCGCCTCGGGAGGCAGCTGGCTCTTGAGCACGACGTACGAACTCGCGATCAAGCGCTCGCGACCATCACGCGATAGCCGCTTGGAAGCGCGTGCCCGTGCGAGCGCTTCCCACCAACGTGAGAGCAAACGCGTTCGGATCGACGTGTAATCCTGCAGCGTTAGTCCGTCGACCAGTTCCGCCGTGCCGGCGTAGCCGAGCCAGGGTGCCTCGAAAAGCAGTCTTGCGGCCGCGGCGGTCCGACGCTCGGTGCGCGCGTTGGCGCAGGTAACGCACAGCGCGCCGGCGCGCGGTACGATCAAGGCCCCGCAACCCTGGCATTCCTTCCACCCGGCACCGCGTTTGGCCCGCTCCCGTTCTTCGACGCCGCGGCGAAAGCGGCTCACCGCTTCGGCGGCGGTTTCCGCCGGGGGGCGAGGCGAACCGCTTCGCGGCTCGATCGTTACGCGTCGCTCCACGGCGCCACTCGAGCGGGACGGTGTTGGCAGCTTCCCTATCCTAAACCTCAGCCGTGCCACCGAGGTTTGCGGGAACCGGGCGCGCACCGCCGCTACGATGCGTTCGGATAAGAAACTGAGCTGCTGGCTCCACGCGCTCGAACGGGTGGTCACCAGCAGCGCGTCGTCGAGGATTCGCGCCGGGTGCGAGTTGCGCGCGACGTCGGCGCCGACGATCTCGCTCCATCCCGCCGCCAGCAACACCAGCGGATCCTGTTGCCAGCGCGTGCGCTCCTGCGGCGTCCATTCGCCGATCGCTTCGTTCAGCGGTCTCAACACGTCGCGACTCCGGCATCGACGTGTGCGTCGCGTACGACGTACGTTCGAGCGCGTTCCGGCAGCGTGCCCGGCATTTGCGTGGCGGTGACGAAGGCCTGCTCGTAGTCGCCCACGCCGGCAAGGAAAGCGCCCGCGCGTTCTTCGTCGAGTTCCGATAGCACGTCGTCGAGCAGGAGCAGCGGCGCTTCTAGCGAGCGTTCGCGCAACACCACGTATTCGGCGACTTTGAGCGCCAGCACGGCGGTGCGCTGCTGCCCTTGCGAAGCGTAGGCCGACAGCGAGTGGCCGTCGAGCGCGAGGCTCAGGTCGTCGCGGTGCGGCCCGGCGACGGCCGCTTTGCGCGCGCGTTCCGACTCGGCAACGTGCAGCAGCCGGGCCTCGAACGCCGTCGCGACCGCTTGCGGATCCGGCGCTTCGAAGACGATGTTCGATTCGTACCCGACGTCGAGTCGTTCGCTGCCGTGCGTAAACCTTGCGTGCGCCGCACGCGCCGCCTCGGCAATAGCCGCCACGAAGCGGTCGCGCGCGAGCACGATATGCGTGCCGGCTTCGACCAGTTCGCGATCGTAAATCGCCAACAGTTCGGGATCCGGCGGTGCCGTCGCCCGCAGTAAGGCGTTCTTCTGTTGTAGCGCTTTGCGATACCGAACGAGCTCGCGGTAGTAACGGGGCTCCTCTTGGGACAGCGCCACGTTGAGGAACGCTCGGCGCAGGCTCGGCGGGCCGCCGGCGAGGTACAGATCGGCCGGCACGAAGGTTACGACCCGAAGCTTGCCTAGGAAATTCGAATACCGAACGCCGTGGCCGTTGAGCGTATACGCCTTGCGCGTGCCGGCGTGGCCTTTGGCGACCGTGCACGCTAGGTGTACCGAGCCGGCGCGCACCCGAGCCTCCCCGCCGATTACCGCGACGTCCGCACCATACCCGACGGTATCGGCATCTTTGCTCGTCCGAAAAGACTTTCCGGTGCCGAGCATCGCGATCGCTTCCAAGAGGTTGCTTTTACCTTGTGCGTTAGGGCCGACGAAAACGTTTAAACCCTGCGCAGGTTCGATCTCGAGCTCCGCATAGTTACGAAAGTGCGAAAGCGCGAGGCGCGTTAACTGCACGAGCCACGTCGACTGCGGCGCTTGGCTACCGCTCCACGCCCTCGCTCAACGAAGCGCGGCACATCATTGCCGCAACGGCATGAGCACGTACAACTGCCGACCCGATTCGAGCGGCTCGAGCGGGCGGATCGCCGCCGGTGAGAGCGGCCCGAGAAACTCGACTACCGCTTTGTCGCTCTTCACATGGTTGAGGATTTCCACCAGATAGCGTGCGTTGAACGCGATCGTGAGGTCTTCACCCGTCTGCTCGATCTCAAGCTCTTCGTATGCGGTACCCGAAATGTCGGAGTTGGCGGTGACTACGAGCGTTTGATTAGCGATGGCGAGCTTCACCATGCTGGCGCGGTCGCCGGCTACCAGTTCGGCGCGCCGGAGGCTGCCGATCAGCGACGCGGTATTGACGGTCATCGTCCGATCGAATTTCGCCGGAATGACCTGCTGGTAGTTGGGATACTGTCCGTCCACCAACCGAACGGTTATAGAAACGTTGCCGGCGGTGATTTGCAACTGGTTGCTCTGCGCTCCGAGGGCGCTCACCGAAATCGTCTCACCGCCACCAAGGTTGCGCGAAACCTCTGCCAGGGCGCGCGACGGCACGATGTATTTTTCGCTTCCCGAGATACCGTCGTCGAGCGTCGTTACGAACTTGGCTAGCCGGTATCCGTCGGTCGCCACCATCGTCAGCGCGTCGCCTTCGATTTCCAGCAACGTTCCCATCAACACGGCGCCGCGCGCCTCCTCGTTCGAGGCGGCAAAGATCGTCCCGTCGATGCCGTCGCGGAACTTCTTGGCCGGAATGGTGAAGTGCGAGCCGCGGGTCGCAGCCGGAAGCGGCGGATACTCGTCGGCAGGAAGCGCGTGAAAATCGTAGTTGCTCCGCTCGCACTTGACGCTGGCTCGCGTAGGGGTGCCGGTGAGCTCTAGCGTCCCTGATGGCAGGTTCCCGAGATAGCTCGAGAAGAGCTTGGCGGGAATCGTTACCGCCCCGCCCTCGCCGATCTCCGCTGGGAATGCGTGCTCGAAGGTCAGTTCGAGATCGGTGGCGCGAACCGCAATCATGCCATCGTCGGCTTGCAAGAGCACGTTGGAAAGAATCGGGACCGTCGTATGGGCGTTGACCACCTTGCTGGCTGCCCCGACGGCTGCAGAGATGTCTTTCGTGTTACAGGTGAACTTCATTTTCTACCGTTCTACAGCGGAGCGCTTTTTCGTAGTAAAGATATACATAAAGCCGTAACAGCAGTAGGGCGGTGCATTCTGCGAAGAAGTGCCCATTTGCTTGCGGCGGTGCGGCATTCCGCCGAGAATAACGTGTGGACTAGGCGCCGCGTGGGATACACATTTCCACTCCATGAACGTTGGAGGAGACTTATCCCTGTGGGCGGAGCCGCCCTGTGCGCAAGCGTGTGATTAGTGGGGAACGAGCCCCCGGCTCGAGCGGCGGCGCTACGGATTTTGGCACATCGCGATAAGCTGGCGAATCTTATTGCGATAGGCTTCGTCGCGCTGCATTTGGTCCTTAATTTTGTCGCGCGCGTACATCACCGTGGTGTGGTCCTTCTTACCGAACTCGCGGGCAATCTGGGGCAGCGAGTAATTGGTGAGTTCGGTGGCGACGTACATCGCGATCTGGCGCGGCGCCGCCAAACGCTGGTCGCGCCTGCCGTTGTCCATTTCTTTGACCGTGAGCCCGTGGGCGCCGGCGACGGTCTCCTTGATCTTGCCGATGGTGATGCGCTGCAGCGGAGCGTTCGCAACGGCGCTTTTCAGCACTTCCGCCGCCAGGTCGATCGTGATCGGCGATCGGGTGAGCGATGCGTACGCTACGACCCGAATGAGCGCGCCCTCCAGCTCGCGGATGTTCGACGGAATCACTTTGGCGATGAACGAGGTCACCTCGTCGGGTACCGGGATCTTTTCGCTCTCGGCCTTCTTGCGTAAAATCGCTTCGCGCGTCTCGAGATCGGGAGCTTGAATGTCGGTTAACAGTCCCCATTCGAATCGCGAGCGCAACCTCGACTCGAGCGTCTGAATCTCTTTAGGCGGACGGTCGGACGAAATGATCAACTGGCGCCCCGACTCGTGCAGAGCGTTGAACGTATGGAAAAACTCCTCTTGCGTGGTTTCCTTACCGGCGAGGAACTGGATGTCGTCGATTAACAATACGTCGACTTGCCGGTACCGGTTACGGAATTCGGGCGTCCGGTTATTCTGCAACGCGATAATGAATTCGTTCGTGAACTTTTCGCACGTGAGATAGACGACGTTGGCGCTGGGGTTGTCGAGCATTACACGATGGCCGATCGCATGCATGAGATGGGTCTTGCCCAAACCGACGCCGCCGTAGAGGAAAAGGGGGTTGTAGGCGCGTGCCGGGGCGCTGGCGACCGCTTGCGACGCGGCGTGAGCGAAGCGGTTCGAATTCCCAACCACGAATTCTTCGAACGTATAACGAACGTTGAGATTCGCGGTACGGAGATCTTCGGGGGCTCGGGCGACGGCCGCAGCGCCCGCGGCGGCGTTTGCGGATTCGGCGGGTTCTGCGACCGACAGTCGCAACTCCAACTGGGAACCGAAAATTTCCCTTAATACGTCGATAATCTGAGATTGCAGTTTGGTGCCGACCCACTCGCGCGCGAATTTGCTATGAACGGCAAGATGTAGTTCGTTGCCGCGAAAGCCGACGAAACGCATCGGCTTGATCCACATCTCGAAGACGGGCTTGGAAAAATTGCGTTCGAGGATCCCCAACGCCGACTGCCACAGTTCGTTCGAGACGTCGGAATTGCCGAGTGCAAGCGCCATCTTCTGCATCCTCTATAAATCCGAGAAGTTGGGCTGCCCCAGCCCCGGGAGGGCGCAAACTCTTGGCTTAATGAAGCGGCGCTCCTGCGGAATCTATGCACGACCTTATGCACTTATCCACAGGAGGCCACCAACGAAGTTTCCAGCTTTTTCGCGTTTTATGAACCGCAGAATCGACGCGTTTTCGATGGCTCAAATTCGTATACCCCGCATACGTTCCGGGGGCGATGCGGCGGGTGCGCGCCGCACCTTCTCCACAGGCTTGTCCACATATGTGGAGAGCCGAACGACCATAACGGCTCCGCTGGGTCGGATGCGACGCCCGGCCACGAGTGACAAGCGGGCAACCGAGCCCGCCGCCACAGCCTCCGGGCGAGTCTTAAGGGCCGACTTATGGCCTTAGGAATCGGATTCGAGCTGCCACGCAGGGACGGCGGCTTCGCCGGTACCGTTTGCGGCACCGGCTGTGCGCCAGGCGCCGGCGCAGCGCAGGCGCGTCCGCCGTAGCCTCGACCCGGCCATCATCGTCGGCAACTTCAGCGGCAGCAATATCCTGGAGTTTTCCATCGATGCCAAAGGCAACGCCGCCCCAACGACGACGATCGGCGGTAAGAAGACCGGCATCGTTCATGCCGACAACGTCGCGCTCGATACGTCTGATCACATCTATGCATCCGTCAACGGCAAGAGCGTGGCGATTTTCGCGGCCGGCGCGCAGGGTAACGCAAAACCGACGGTCAGATTGCGGGCGATAATACGCAGCTCGTATTTCCGATCGGAGTTGCGGTCGATTCGCACGGATATCTCTACGTTGGAAACCTCCTCAGCAAAGAGATCCGCGTCTTCCCGCACGGGGCGGACGGTAACGTGAAGCCGCAAGCGGTCATAACCGGCGCGAAGACGCTTCTGCAGTCCCCAACCGATCTGACCATCCGGCAGTAAGGCGACCAGGCGGATCCCGGCGCGCGGCCCGCAGTTTCGTTGGGTT
>CAWAXX010000009.1:0-89956 GCA_963786105.1 Vulcanimicrobiota bacterium | reverse complement strand
ACCGGCTTTGCCGCCGGCGCCCTTCGGCGTCGAAAAACCCGGCAACGCCTGTGCCGACGACGGCGGCTTCAACGCCGCGGGCTATCTGCTCGACGGCAGCAAACGCACGCGGATGAATCCGACTTCGACGACGATTCGGAACCTTGCGGTACCCGGCATCACGCTGCACGAAGCCAACACGCTTTACGGACCCCAATCGAACACGTGCAAATCGCTGCCCGGCATTCGCGGCTTGCTCGCGCAAGTCGTCGACGGCGAGAGCAGCACGTTCTGGCCGGTTCTGCGCAACTGGGCGTTCATGGGTCAGCAGCTCACGATGGTCAATGCCGCCGCTCAACTCAAGCCGACGCTCGCAATCGTGTGGCTCGGCGCCAACGACGTGCTCAAATACATGGGCTCCGGCGGACTCTTTCACGGCGGCGATCGGTCTGCGGGTCAAGCGTCGAGCGACGTCCGCGCGACGATCGGCACGCTTACGCGCGCCGGAGCGCACGTCGTGCTAGCCAACCTGCCGAACATTCTGGAAACGCCGTACTTTCAGCGAGTGACGGTTCCATCGCAGAGCTCCAACGCTTGTAACGTTCAAACCTACGTGGTTTGCCTGCTTGCCGTGGACTACGGATACCAAACTGCGACGCTGCTGACGAATCAGGTCGCCAAAGCGTACAATCTTGCGACGCCGGCCGGATGCACGCCGACGTCGACCTCAAATCCCTGCGGCTACTTGACCCTGCAGGGGACGCTCGCGGTCCTCAGTTACTACAACGAGCACGGCAAGCTGGTGGATCTCGACGGTGGAAAGCCCGGCAGCGGGTTGGGGACTTATTACATCACGCCGGAATTCGCCGCAAAGGTGCAGACGCTCAACGACGCCATCAACCAAGGCATCGATACGGCCGCGCAGCAGACCGGGACTCCGCTCGTTGACGTCCAGGCGATCTTTGCCGGCATCGCGAGCGGCAAACCCACCAATGCGTATTACGCGCTCGCGTCTCATATCAGTAAAGGCGTCTGCTGCTCGCTGGCTTATGAGGGTGGCCTGGTGAGTTTCGACGGCCTGCATCCGTCCAACACCGGCTACGCGTTGTTGGCGTTCGCTTTCATCAACGTCATCAACGGAGCTTACGGCACGAAGATCCCCCAAATCAACGTCCGAGCCGCCTATAACGGCAAGCGCTGCTCCAATCCCAACTTCTGCTATCCCGACCCCTACGCTCCGCCGAACATCTTGGTCCCCTTGATACGCGCCAAAAATTTCTCAGACCTCGGAGCGTTCGCAAAATAGCGATGTCAAAGCGCTCCGCTCGGGATGACGCGGCGCTATGCGCTACGCGTAGATGCCCCGCATCTTCAGCGCTTTCACGACGCGATCGATCGCCAACGTGTAAGCAGCGGTGCGAAGGGTTGCGCCACGCGCGTTTCCGATCGCGCGAATTTCGTGAAGATTCGCGAGCAAGAACTCTTCGAGGCGTTGGTTGACCTCGGATTCCTTCCAGAAAAAGCCCATTCGGTCTTGGACCCACTCGAAGTACGAAACGGTCACGCCGCCGGCGTTGGCCATAATGTCCGGGATGACGATGATGCCCTTCTCTTTAAAGATGCGATCGGCTTCCGGCGTCGTGGGACCGTTGGCACCCTCGACGATGAGTTTTGCCCGAACCTTCGCAGCCGATTCGGCGGTGAAGACTTTTTCGAGGGCAGCGGGAACGAGCACGTCGCACGGACTCGCGAGCAGTTCCGCGTTGGTGATTTTGTCACCGCCCTTGAAGCCTTCCAGCGTGCCAAACTGTGAGACGTGCGTCATCGCACCGCTGACGTAGATGCCGTCCGGGTTGTAATACGCGCCGGTGACGTCGGAAATGCCGACGACGCGGCATCCGCGCTCTTCAAAAAGCTTGGCGGCGTACTTGCCGACGTTGCCGAATCCTTGGATGGCGACCGTGGCGTTTTCGGGATGAAGACCGATTTCGCTCATCTGATCGAGCGCGCAGATCGTCACGCCGCGGCCGGTGGCCTCCACGCGCCCGCGCGAGCCGCCGATTTCGAGCGGCTTTCCGGTGACCACGCCTGGCTGGTTCTGACGAACGTGCATCGAGTACGTGTCCATGAACCACGCCATGATCTGCGGCGTCGTGTTGACGTCGGGCGCAGGCACGTCTTTGTCGGGTCCGACGACTTCCACTAACTCGGCGGCGTAACGACGGGTAATACGTTCGATCTCGTTCATCGAGAGCGTCGTCGGGTCGCAGGTGACCCCGCCTTTGCCGCCGCCGAATGGCAGGTCGACGACCGCGCATTTCCAGGTCATCCAGAACGCCAGCGCCGTCACTTCGTCGAGGGTCACGCCAGGATGGTAGCGGATGCCTCCCTTTGCGGGACCGCGCGCGAAACTGAACTGTACGCGATAGCCGGTATAGACCTCGAACTCGCCCGAGTCGCGCTGGAACGGGATCGCAAAAATGATTTGACGCGCCGGGCTCGTGAGGATACGCCGCATCCCGGCATCGAGTTCGAGCAGATCGGCCGCTTCCTTGAAGTAAGCAATCGCGTCTCCGAACACCGAGACTTCACGCGCAGGGGTCGCCATAACCGCCATAGGGGTAGATGCCTCCGACGACAAGACTTGCGCCCGGAGTTAGCCGACCCCTCTGCCGCGTCGTGTAGAAAAAGTCGGAGACTAGACGTTGAAACGGAAGTTGACGACGTCTCCCTCACGCATGACGTACTCGCGGCCCTCGCTTCGCACGAGGCCCGCCGCCTTGAGCGCGTCCATCGTGCGATACTCGACGTAATCGTCGTACGAAACGATCTCCGCGCGGATAAAGCCGCGCTCGATGTCGCCGTGGATCCGGCCCGCGGCTTCGGGTGCTTTGGTTCCGCGCGGTATCGTCCAGGCCCGCACTTCCTTCTCTCCGGCCGTTAGGAACGTCATCAGGCCGAGCAAATCGTAGGCGGCGATCGCGAGTTCGTCCAGGCCACTACGATCGAGCCCCAGCTCGGTACGGAATTCGCGCGCTTCGTCCTCCGAGAGACCGGCCATCTCGGCTTCCACTTTGCCCGACAACACCACAAGCCGGCTCTTCTCCGCTTCGGCGACCTCGCCAACGGCGTCAACCAAGGGTCCCGGCTTGCCGATCTGCGATTCGTCGACGTTGGCAACGTACAGCAGCGGACGCGAGGTCAGGAGAAACGACTCGGCCGCGACCAGCGCTTCCGGCGAACCCGCCGGAAAGGTGCGCGCCGGGCGACCGTCTTCCAGCGCTGCCGCGATTCGCTGCGCTGCTTCCAAACTCTCGCGTAGCTTGGGATTCGCCCGAATCTCGCGCTCCAGCTTGGGAATGCGCTTTTGCATCGTTGCGAGATCGGCCAGCGCCAGCTCGATTGCGACGATCTCGATGTCGCGTTTGGGGTCGGGATGGTGCTCGACGTGAGTGACGTTAGGATCTTCAAAGCAGCGCACCACCATCGCGATGGCGTCGGTTTCTCGAATGTGACTCAAGAACGCGTTGCCGAGCCCCTGTCCGGTGCTGGCCCCGCGCACCAAGCCGGCGATGTCGACGAAGCGGACGGTGGCCGGAACGATGCGCTGTCCGTTGACCAGCGTTTGTAAAACGCGCAAGCGTTCGTCGGGAACCGCTACCTCGCCGACGTTCGGTTCGATCGTAGCGAACGGATAGTTGGCAGCCAGCGCTTGCGCCGTACGCGTGAGCGCATTAAAAATGGTTGACTTGCCGACGTTCGGCAAGCCGACGATTCCGCACGAGAAGGGCATGATGAACCGCCCTCCGTTCGGCTGCTCGTGCCTCTCGCCCTACCGGCCTCGACACCCCCGCGGCGCGCTTGGAGGCGCTCGCGCCGGACGCGTCGGATAGGTCGGCATGCGCCAAATGAAGGTCGACAAACTGGGCATCGACCTCCTGACTCACGATCCGGTGGTCATCCTCAAGGATATGGACGGCTCTCACTACCTGCCGATCCTCATCGGCCCGTTCGAAGCCACCGCAATCGCTCTGGCCTTGGAAGGCGCGCCGGTTCCTCGCCCGCTCTCGCACGACCTGATGCGCAACATCCTCGAAACGCTCAACGCGAACCTCGAACAGGTCGTGATTCACGACATCCGGGACTCAACGTTCTTTGCAAAGCTCGTCGTGAAAACCAACGGCGACCTTCAAGAAATCGACGCGCGCCCCTCGGACGGCATCGCGCTGGCTCTGCGCGTTCAAGCGCCGATATTCGTCTCGGACAAGATCGTGCTCGAGGAAGCAACGGCCGAGAAGAAACCGGTCAACGACACCGAGATGGCGCGCTTTAAGAAGTTCCTCGACGATCTCAAGCCCTCGGACTTCAACCGCTGAAGATCCCTGTATCACGCTGAGCGGAACCGCGTGTCATCCCGAGCGGAGCGCCGCAGGCGCCAGTCGAAGGACGATCGTTTAGGAATTACTCGCCGGCCTGAGGGCGTCTGGACGCGGAGCGGAGGCACGGATGCCGAGAGCGACGCGCCAGCCGAGTAGCGTTTTCGCACGGACGCGAAAACGCGAACGTCCCGAGGGTGGCGAGTAATTGCGAAACGATCGTCCTTCGACTGCGCTCGCTATCGCTCGCTCCGCTCAGGATGACACGCGGCTAAATATCCCATTGCCACGCATTCCACCAAGGTGTTGACGTCGGGTTGACGCGGTAGTTCTTCAAGTCCGACGACCGCACGATCAAACGGCGGCCGTTGTAAACCGGAACGTACGGAACGACCGACCACATGAGCCGGCTTGCCGCCCGGTAAATGGTCGCGCGCCGCGACGGGTCGTCGGTTTGTAACCCCGCGCGTTCGAGGGCGTCCAGTCGCGGGTCGCAAAACCGGAAGATGTTTTGACCGGCTGGGTACCATCGGTCGCAGGCGGTAAAGTTATAGACGTCGGGATCCCAGTTGAGCGTATTGCTATAGAGAGCGAGATCGTACGAGCCGCTGTAGATCGGACCGTTCGGCGCGGCAAAGATGGTGCGGTACGGATAGGTCTTGATTGCGAGGTCGACGCCGGCCGCGCGCAGCGACGCTTGCATCAGGAGGGCGGTGCGCTCCAGGTTCGTCGCCCCGGCAATGGTAACGAGCGTAAAGGCGAGGCGCACGCCGTCGCGCACGCGAATGCCGTCGGCGCCGCGGTGCCATCCCGCGCCTTCGAGCAGCCGGCCGACGGCGGCGGGGTCGTAATTTCGCCGTGGCAGCGGCTCGTACCCGAGCGCGGTGGGCGGAAGGCTGTTGCGCGCCTCGCGGTACATATCGCGCGTCACGTCGTGCAAGATCACCTCATACGGTACCGCCCCGGCAATCGCACGCCGTACTCCGACGTCGTGCAGGCCCGGCTTTCGCGCATCGATCATCACCGCCGATTGCGAGTTCCATGGTGCCGTATCGACGGTCACGCCGTCGACGGCACGGTATTGGTCGAGCAGCGTGGTTTGCGGCGCCACGATCAGGTCGACCTGATGTTCCTCCAGTTCGGCGACGGTCGTCTGATCGTTGGGGACGAAGTGCAGCTCGATGCGGGCCAACGCGGGACGCCCTTTGAAGTACCGGTCGAAGCGCCGCAGCACGATACGATCGCCGCGCGCCCACGATACGAAAGCAAACGGACCCGTGCCGACCGGATGGGCGGCCAGCCGTCCGGTATTGAAATCGCTTTCGCGCGCGAGGATATGCGCGGGCAGCACCGGCTTTCCACCTTCCTGGAGCGGCGCAAAGAAGCGCGAAACGAACGGAGGATAGCGTTCGCGGAGGTGCACGACCACCGTATCCGGTCCCTTCGCTTCGATGCGCTCGACGCGGTCGTAGCCCTCGTGCTCGAACGTATCGTTGCGCGGATTCATCACGGCTTGCCACGACGCGACCACGTCGCGCGCTCCAAACGGCACGCCGTCTTGCCACACCACATTCCGGCGCAGGCGATACGTATACGTTCGGCCATCGCGCGAGATACCGCCGTTTGCGAGCGACGGCACCGATTCGGCAAGATCGCCGATCAAACGGCCGCGATCGTCGGCAATGACGAGATACGAATACACCAACGAGGCCAAATCGTACGAGATATCCATTTCCGAGAGGTACGGGTTCAAACGGTCGGGGTCGGAAATATCCGCTATGCGCAGATCGTGCGGAACCGTCCACGCGTGGCGAGTTCCGGCCGAAGGCGCGGGCGCCGTTCTCGTGCAACCTGCGAGCACTGCCAGTACGAGTGCAAATAAAACGGCATTATACATTCTCCGCTGCAGCGTTCGAGGGTACGCGGAGCCTACCTCGAAAACCGACCCGCCATGGAACGAGGGTTGAGTGCCGAGATCGGCGTGTTCGGGGGATCGGGCTTCTACTCGCTGATCGAGGACGCGCGCGAAGCGTGGATCGAGACACCCTACGGCGCACCGAGCGATCGCGTCGCCGTCGGCGAAATCGCCGGAAAGCGCGTCGCGTTTCTTCCGCGCCACGGCAACGACCATCGTTTCACACCCCAATCGATCAACTATCGCGCGAACGTCTATACGATGAAATCGCTGGGCGTGCGTTGGATACTCGGACCAACCGCGGCCGGGTCGCTCAAGAAGGACGTGGCTCCGGGGTCGATGGTCGTGTGCGACCAACTCGCCAATTTCACCAGCGGCCGCAAGGACACGTTTTACGACGGACCGCCGGTGACGCACGTCAGCTTCGCCGATCCATACTGTCCGACGCTGCGCCCAATTGCGATCGACGCTCTGCGGGCCCTCGGGATCGAAACCCATGCGCGCGGCACGGTGGCGGTCATCTCCGGTCCGCGATTCTCGACGCGCGCCGAGTCCAAGTGGTTTCAAGATCAGGGATGGGAAGTCATCAACATGACGCAATATCCCGAGTGCTATCTCGCGCGCGAACTCGAGATGTGCTACGTTAACATCTCGCTGATCACCGACTACGACGTCGGCCTCGATGGGGTCGCGCCGGTCTCGGTCGACGCGGTCGTCGAGGTTTTCAAGCAGAACAACGAACTCGTCAAATCCGCGATCGCCGAGATCGTCAAACGCGTCGACGTCGGCGCCGATTGCTCGTGCAAGCACGCGCTCGAGGGAGCCCGCCTGTAAAATGCTGCGCAGCCTCGACTTGGGAATGTACGTGCGGGCGGTGCCGCTGCTCTTCCGTCATCCGTCGATTCTGGCGGTTCCCCTCTTAGCGGCCGTGGTGGACGTGCTCGTCGATCAGGTCACCCCGATGTTCACCGATGCCGCCGGGGGACTCGGTAGCGGACTCTTCTCACTGCTCGTTCAGCTCGTCTACCTATGGGCGTTCGGCGTCGCAATCATCCAAGCGAGCAACATTTGGCGCGGGCGGCGCGGTTCGTTCGACGAAGCGTGGGAAGAGTCGCGGGTGAAGTTCGGCGGAATTCTGTTGGCCGCCATCGGCTTTCAGTTCGTCGTGTGGGCGGCGTCGTACGTGGGCTCGTTCCTCGCGCCGTTGTTGGGACTCGCGCTTGGCGCGGTTGCCGCCTTCTTCCTCATCTATACCATCCCGGCGGCGGCCATCGGCGGAATGCCGGGATCGCTCGCGATCTCCGCCTCGATACGCGGCGTGCGCGCGCACGTAGCGGCGTCGCTGATCCTGGCGCTCGTGTTCTTCGCGCTTTGGTATCTGCTCGTGCCGGTCGGCTTGCCGTATCTCTTGCAACGTTTTACGCCCCTGGAGTGGCAACTCGTGATGGCCGCCGTGCGCGCCCTCGTCCTGGCTTACCTGGCCTTCCCCTTTGCCAAACAGTACGACGACGTCGCGTTCACGCGGTCTTGGTAAGGCTGCGCGCTCTCGTCAGCGCCATGCGTACGATCTCGCCTACCAACGCGGCCGAAACGTTGGTGCGCGCGAGACGCGCGGCGTCGTCGAGCTTCCCGAGCAGTTCTGCCGCGCGGGCCGGCGGCAGCGGCGGTAACCGTCGAAGCGGCTGCGCGTAGTCGGTGCAGGCGATCGCCGCAGCTTCGCCGCCCGACCCGACGACGATCCAGTCGCGCGCCAACGTCTTAACCGTTTGAAGGCCTTCGTCCAGCGTTTCACGAGTGGCCCACGGGCGCTCCGGCACTTTTCCCTCGACGCTTTCGAAGAACCACCGTGCAACCTGCGCCCGCAGCGATTCCTCCTCGCCCTCCAGTGCAGCCAGTGCGCGCGTAACGCTGCCGGCGCCGAGCGATGCCCCAAGATCGGCATCCGCCGAACTAAAACCGCGCCGGTGCAACACCTCGTGCAGTGTTTGTTTTGAAAGCAGCGGAAAGCGCAGCTCGATCAAGCGCGATCGAATCGTAGGCAGCAATCGTCCGGGTGTTGCTGTGGTCAAAATCAACAGCACGCCGCGCGGCGGCTCTTCAAGGAACTTCAGCAGAGCGTTGGCAGCGGCCGGGCTGGCAAAATCGACGTCGCCCAACAGCAGGATGCGCATCCCACCGACGTACGACTGCATCGAAAGCAGGCGAACGATGTCGCGTGCGGTCATCTCATCGCTTTCGTAGAAGCCCGTGGCGGCGCCCGATTCGCCGATTTTCAAAGCGCCGTCGTGCTCGATGAAATCCGGATGCCGCGTGTTCTCGCCGCCCGAGAACATCGCGCACGACGAGCAGGTCCCATCGTAGCCGAGCAGGTCGTCTTTGGGCGCAAGACACAGCAACGACTGTGCTAATCGCCGGGCAAACGTCTTCTTGCCGACGCCGGCCGGACCGGTAAAGAGGTAGGCATGCGCCAGCGATTTCCGCGAGAGTGCGCCGAAGTAGCGTTTTGGACCGTCGGCGGCGGCGACGTCGAACTGCAGCTCGCTCACGTCACGCCGTCCGCCGCGAGCGCGCGCAACGCCTGCAACGCGCCCTCGAGGACCCGCTCTGCCGTCAGCGTTCCGTCGAGGACGCAGTGCCCCGACAGGGTGGCGAGTTCCAGATAGCCGAGACGAACGCGTTCGTGAAACGCATCGTCCTCGCTCTCGAGACGGTCGGCTTCGCGGGCTCGGGATAACGTTCGTGCGCGTGAAACGTCTACCGGAACGTCGACTAAGAGCGTCACATCGGGTGCGAGGCCGCCGGTAGCGGCGTTGCACAGGTCGCGCAGGAACGGCACGCTCAGGCCGCGGCCGTACCCTTGATAGGCAAGCGTCGAGTCTACGAAACGATCGCACAACACCGGACGCCCCGCATCCAGCGCGGGACGAATCGCATCCGACACGTGTTGGGCGCGGGCGGCGTTAACCAGCAACGCTTCGGTCAGCGGAGCGATCGAAACCGCACCGTCGAGAAACAAGGCGCGGACCGCGTCACCGATCGGAGTTCCCCCGGGTTCGCGGGTGACGAACGGATCGTCCCCTTCGGAACGCATCCTGGCGGCGAGCGCCGCCAGCAGCGTGCTCTTGCCGCTGCCCTCGATGCCTTCGACTACGACGAACACCGCGCCCGGCACAAACCGCGATCGACTCACTCCGCCGTTTTGAAGATCCGGACTCGCCGATTCGGCTCCAAACCCGTGCTTCGCGAATGCAAGCGGTAACGTTCTGCCAGTTGGTGCTGCATGCGCCGCACGTACGACGTTTGCGGCGACAACTCGATCGCCTGGCTCGTTAGCAGCACCTGATATACGGCTTCCTCGGCTTCGCGCAAGGCGATCTCTTCGTGGTCGATCGACCCGAGATTGAACACGTCGCGCAAGGCCGTTTGGATTTGCGTCGTCGTATTCGTTTTGATCGAATAGATCGGCACGTTGTCGGAGGCGATTTGCTTGAGCTTCGGCTGCTGTTTGCGCTCGAGCGTCTTGAGCGTCAGCACGACGTCCGCCTCGTCGAACGTGCGCGCGATGGTGGCGTTGACCCGCAGATTATGAATCGCGCGCTCGATCTTATTGCGCGAGACGCCGTAGGGAAAAATCGAGACCGCGCGCTCGCGTTCCTCGGGCTCGTGGGCGCGATCGTAGGCTTCGGCCAGTTGCGGCATCGACTCGGTGTCGGCCTCTTGGACCACCGTAACCTCGCCGCTCGGTTGCCGCTGCCGAATTTCCGGCTGCGGCTGATAACCGCGCAGCAGAGCATCGATGACCTCGCCGACGTTCTTGTGAATCGCCAAACGATCGCGATCGTGGATCTCGATGACGACGTCGAAGGTCGGCGGGGCCTTGCGCTCAAGAACCGTCTTACGCGTGCCCCGCCGGCGCGCTTCTTCGTCGGAAAGCGTCACCGCGCTGATACCCCCGACGAGGTCGGACAGCGTCGGGTTCATGAGGAGATTTTCCAGCGTTTGCCCGTGCGCCGTGCCGATCAAGGTGACGCCGCGTTCGGCGATCGTGCGGGCGGCTCCGGCTTCGGCTTCGGTACCGATTTCGTCGATAACGATGACCTCGGGCATGTGGTTTTCCACCGCCTCGATCATCACCGCGTGCTGCAGCCCCGGATCCGCGACCTGCATGCGCCGCGAGAGTCCGATGCCCGGATGCGGAATATCGCTGTCGCCCGCAATTTCGTTCGACGTGTCGACGACGACTACGCGCTTGCGATCCTCGGAAAGCACTCGCGCGCACTCGCGCAGCATCGTCGTCTTGCCAACGCCAGGCCGGCCGAGGAGGCAAATCGACTGGCCGCTTCGCAGCACATCCAGCAGAATGTCGATCGTGCCGTAGACGGCGCGACCAACCCGGCACGTAAGACCCACGATTTTTCCGGTGCGGTTCCGAATCGCGCTGATGCGGTGCAGCGTTTGCTCGATGCCGGCACGATTGTCGGCGCCGAACGAAGAGATTCGTGAACAAACGTGCGCGATGTCTTCGTGCGATACCGCCGTATCGGTAAGATACGTGAAATCGTGCTCGAAGCGCGCCTCAGGCGGGCGCCCGAGATCCAGAACGACTTCTATAATGTCTTCGATGTTACCGAGCCGGACGAGCGCCTGCCGGATCGCGAGGGGGAAGATGTCGAGGAGTTGGGAGAGCTCCCAACTCGGGGAAACGGATGGGACTCGAACGGCCAATACTGACCCTGCCTTCCCTGAGGTAGTCTTGGTTGCGTTATCCGGCCTGTGAGTAAGTCCCTTCCCATTTCCCCGCACGTCTAACGCGCGCCGTTGGGCATCTCACTCTTTGACGACGCGGATGACCTTGAGCGCGTCGTCGTAGGTGCCTTGAATGCGAACGCCGGCCTTCATCTCCAGCCGCAGGTAGGCGATCAGATCGCTGGTGATCTCTTCACCCGGGGCGATCACGGGAATGCCCGGCGGGTAGGGAGAGATCGTTTCGGCGCAGATGCGGCCTTTAGAATCCTTAAATTTTACGAACTCTGTGTCGGCCAAGAACGCATCGCGCGGCGACATTCGCATCGGAGGAATCTTCGGCAATCGGTAACTTCCGAGGTGAAGCCGCCGCTCGAGAATTCCTGACGGCGCGTACATGTCGACCGCCCGCTCGTCGCGCGCCATTTCTTCGAAAGCGCTCGCGAGGCGATCGGCAGCTTCACGCGTCGTCCCAATCGTAAAGAGGGCCACGACGTTGAACAGGTCGGCAAGCTCGACCTGAATATTGTAGCGGTGGCGCAGAATTTCGGAGGCCTCGTAGCCGGTGTACCCGAGGCCTTTGACGGTCACTGCAATCTTCGTCGGATCGAGATCGAACACGCCGTTTCGACCCAGCATGTCTTCGCCGAGGCAGTAGAGGCCGTCGATGCGATTGATCCGCCGGCGCGTCTCCTGCGCCAACTCGATCGTGCGCGATAGCAAGGCGGCGCCCTCGGTTGCCATCTGCTTGCGGGCTACGTCGAGCGAAGCGACCATCGGCAAGTTGGGGGACGTGGAAAGGAACATCTTGAGGACGGCTTTGAGGCGGTCGACGCGAACGCGCTCGCCCTTTTGGTGCAGCATCGCGCACTGCGAGAATGCCGAGAGCATCTTGTGGGTCGAATTGATGCATAAATCGGCGCCGGCGCTCGTCGCCGACAGCGGCAGGGCTGGATGAAAGTGGAAGTGCGGCCCCCAGGCTTCGTCGACCAGCAGCAGTTTGCCGGCATCGTGAACGATTCGTTCGATCGACGCCAAGTCGGCGGCCACGCCGTAGTAGGTCGGCGAAACGACGTACACGGACGTCAAGCCGGGGTGCTCTTCGAGCGTTCTGGCGACCGTTTCGGGCGTGACGCAGTGGTCCATGTGCAGCTCTTCGTCTACCTCGGGCTGCATGTAGATCGGGCGCGCGCCGCTCATCACCAAACCGCCGAGCATCGACTTGTGCGAGTTGCGCGGCACCGCGATCTCGTCGCCGGGATTCGCCGCCGTCATCATCATGCACTGATTGCCGCTGGTCGACCCGTTGATCAGGAAGAACGTGCGATCGGCGCCCCACGCCTCGGCCGCAAGTTCTTGCGCTTCCTTGATCGATTCGAGCGGCTGCAACAGGTCGTCGATACCGGGCATCGGCGTCAGGTCGATCGCGCAAATATTGTCGCCGACGAACTCG
The DNA here is from genome assembly GCA_963786105.1 of Vulcanimicrobiota bacterium. Lineage (GTDB taxonomy): Bacteria > Vulcanimicrobiota > Vulcanimicrobiia > Vulcanimicrobiales > Vulcanimicrobiaceae > Tumulicola. The sequence continues at coordinate 77,490 of CAWAXX010000009.1, read as the reverse complement.
CGGAACGCCAGATCCATACCGATGCCCTGAATGTGGCCCGGCGTATGAAACGGCAGCACGCCCGAATCTACGTAGTCGAGCAATGCCTGAAAATACGGCGTCCTAGTCTGATCCATGCCTAATCCGCATTAGGACTTCGGACGACGTGCCAACCCGAGGGGCTCTGGACGCGGCGCGGAGGCACGGATGCCGAGAGCGCCGCGCCAGACACTAGCGTTTTCGCACGGACGCGAAAACGCGAACGTCCCGAGGGTGTCATGTCGTTCGAGTCTGACTATGCTTCGACGCGTTCGTCGATCGATACGCTGTAGAGGAACAGGAACTTGCCCCACTCGTCGGGCAGCGTGTTGCGCTTGATCTGAATCCACGGAATATACTTCGGCTGCCGGGGCTTCCGCTTGAGCGACATGTTCGCCTCGTTGGGCGTCCGGTTATTCTTGCGGTTGTTACAGCGCATGCAGGCGCACACCAAGTTTTCCCACGTCGAGGGGCCGCCCCGGCTCTTGGGGATGACGTGGTCGACGGTCATCAGTTTTTCGCCGTGCGTTCCGCAGTATTGGCAGGTATGGTCGTCGCGTATCAGGACGTTCTTCTTCGTCAGCGCGACTTTCTGCATCGGGCGCCGAATGTAGTACAGCATGCGAATGATCGACGGCATGCGCATCTCGCACGACGTCGAGACCAGCATCCGGTCGCGGCCGTGCAGCAGCTCGGCTTTCCCCGCAAAAATCATCCTGACCGCGCGCTGGAAGCTCGTGATGTTGAGCGCTTCGTACGTGAAATTCAAGACGAGAACGTCGCTCATCGCGACGCTCCCCGGACGGTCTCTTTGCAGCAGCGAGGCATTTCAGATGCCCCGCTGCTTTCGAACGAACGTCAGTCGCGTTTCGGTTAGCATTTGCGTGACTGCTAACCGCTCTTCCGGGCGCAGGCGTTCTTTGACCCGTTCGAAGGCAGCGCTGGCAACGTCGATCGCCACCTCGGCCGACGCGCGATCGGGTTCGTCGCCTTCGCCTCCGGTCAAGTAGGCGTGCGCCGCCAGCGACAGCGTGGCGATGACCTCGGTGAGCAGCGGCTCGACCGGGGGAATCTGTCCCTGAAATCCTCCCCCTGTTTCTTCGGGAGTCGTCGTCATCCTGACGTGGATGTTACGCGGCGGTGGAAGCCTTCCCTACGTGCGATTGCGGCCGGCCGATCATTTCCAGGAAGTACGCGTGAACGCGAAGGTCGCCACCGAGTTCGGGATGGAACGACGTGCCGAGGACGTTACGCTGGCGCACCATCACGCCGTGCCCTGCTCGCTCGGCAAGGACCTCGACCTCCGGTCCCGCGCGCTCGATCCACGGCGCGCGAATGAAGATCGCGCGAAACGGCCGGCTGCCGAGCACTGGAATCGACAGGTCGACTTCCGCCGACTCGTTTTGCCGGCCGAATGCATTGCGACGAACGCTGATGTCGATGAGGTCGAGCGTCGGCTGATGGAGTCCGACGACGTCGTGCGCGGCGACGATCGTCCCCATGCACGTACCCCAGAACGGCATGCCGGCACGCACGCGGGCCACGATGGGGGCGGCCAGCTCGAACCGCTCGAGCAGCTTCATGACCGTCGTGGATTCACCGCCCGGAACGATCAGCCCGGCGACCCGCGCCAGATCGGCGGGCGTCTTCACCACAACCGGCGAGGCACCGGCACGCTCGAGCGCGGCGACGTGCTCGACGACGTCGCCCTGCAGCGCCAGCACGCCGACTAACGGACGTACGGTCGTCTCGTAAGCGATTCTTAATTCCCGCGAGCGGCGAACAGCTGCGTTGCGTCGAGCGTACGCACGTCGATTCCGGGCATCGCCTCGGACTCGCCCAGCGAACGGCAGGCTTCCATCACGATTTTCGCGTCGCCGAAATGCGTGGTCGCATCGACGATTGCCTTGGCAAACTTCCGCGAATCGCTCGACTTGAAGATGCCGCTCCCGACGAAGATGCCCTCGGCCCCCAACTGCATCATCAGCGCGGCGTCGGCCGGGGTCGAAACGCCGCCGGCGCAAAACAGAACGACGGGCAGCTTTCCTTCTTTGGCGACCGACTGCACGAGCTCGAGCGGAGCTCCCAAATCGCGGGCGCGCGCGACCAGCTCTTCTTTGGGGGCCGCGCCAAGTTCGCGAATGCCGTCCTTAATCGCGCGCATGTGACGCACGGCTTCGACGATGTTTCCGCTGCCGGCTTCGCCCTTGCTGCGAATCATCGCGGCGCCTTCGGAGATACGCCGCAGCGCTTCGCCCAAATCGCGCGCGCCGCAAACGAACGGGGTCGTGAAGGGATGTTTGTCGATGTGATACTTGTCGTCCGCGGGCGTGAGCACTTCGGACTCGTCAACGTAGTCGACGCCGAGTTGCTGCAGCACTTGCGCCTCGGCGAAATGACCGATGCGCACTTTCGCCATGACGGGAATGGTGACGGCGTCCATAATGCCTTGGATCAGGTCGAGGCTGCTCATCCGAGCGACGCCTCCGGCGGCGCGGATATCGGCGGGAATTCGCTCCAGGGCCATAACCGCGACGGCACCCGCCTCCTGGGCGACGACGGCTTGCTCCGGCGTGACGACGTCCATGATGACGCCGCCCTTGAGCATTTGCGCGAGCCCGCGCTTGACGGTGATCGTTCCGGCATGTTCCATGTCTCTATCCTACCAAGGATTTCCAATAAGGACATTGGAGACACTCCCGGGCAGCTCCTTATGGAGGTGGCGAATGCGTATCCGCCGCGCGCTCCGCTCCCGACGGCTGTTCGGCGGGGCTGGGCGACGCGGAGGCGGAGGCCGGGACGACCGGCGTAGCCGTCGGTAGCGGCCGCTGACGCCAGATCGGAATGTTTGGGTTGGGCGTCGGGGTTGAAGGCACGTACGGTGTCGCGGTCACCTTGGGCGTCGGCAGCGGCGTCGGAAGCGGCTGCGGAGGAACCCGTGGGTCGGGGAAACGTGGATCGTCTGCGGCCGACAAGGTGTCGGAGCGCTTCCAGTCCGGGCCGAAGGGTCCGCTGGAAGCGGCCGCGGTCGGCGAAGCTGCGACCGCGGTGACCGTCTGCAGGTCCTGTCCGGTCGCCTGCCCGAGGACGCCGCTGCCCATGCGCTCGCCGAGGCCGATCGCCACCAGCAGCACCGCCGATCCGGCGGCTAAGACAACGGTCGCAAAGCGGTTGGATGGTTCGAGCACAGGCTACTTATTATACGCGAACGGTCTGCGGAACGACGTCGAGTTTGGCGGCACGCGCGCGCCGGTCGCTCGGCGTCCCGATGAGATGCACTTCGCGCAACTCGCCGGCCGCCATGTCGACGCGAGCCGTACTGCCGCGGAACTCGACCAGGACGTTGCGCATCGTCGCCAGATCGTTGCAAACGAAAATACGCACCGCCCCGCGTTCGTCCTCGAAGGCGATCGCGCCGACTTCCACCGGCGACGTAGTCACTTCGTCGCTTACGTCGCGCCCCGCGAAGATGCACGTGAAGGGCTCCTCGGCGGACAGCTCGGGCATGTCGCCATAGATCACGTTGTTGCGCAAATCGATGAGATACGTTCGTCGCTTACCGCCCCAGTGGACGCGCGCCGCCGCCATCCATTGCCAGTCTTTCGGGCGAAGCGGCGCCAGGTGCGGACGGCCGCTGGTGCGATACCCGTCCAGCCCGCCGACCGTCTCGGCTACCGCCCAGAGATACTTTGCACCGGTCCACGGCGAGAGGTACATGCCGCGATTGCTCAGCGATCCGCCGTCGAACCATTCCGCGAACTCTCCCGGCACGGTGTTGCGCGGACTCCCGCCCTCCATCGCCGCGTACGTCGCAGCCAAGAAGTGCACCGCCTCGTCGGTCATGCCGTTGCGCGCCAGCGCCACCACGAACCACAGCGTGAGATCCGGCCAAACCCCGCCGAGCAGACCGAATCCGTACGACGGAAAATACCAGGCGTCGGCGGTCGAAATCGTTCGCAGCCCTACCGGGGTAACGAAGTCCGCTTCGTTCAGGCGGCTGAGAATCGCCCGCCGCTCTTTTGCGTCGGCCACGCCGAACAGCACCGGGAAAATTTCGTCGGCGGTAAAGTTGTCCTGATAGTTTTGGTCCTGGTCGTAGTTGAGCACGAACGCGCCGGTGTCGTCGTTGAACAAATATTCCATCATCGCTTGGCGCATGGTTTGCGCTTGCACGATATATTTTTGCCAGTTCTCGTGATCGTCGGCGACCGCGCACAGCATCGCCGCCGCCTCCAAAGCGTAGACGCTCTCGGCGTTGATCTCGGTAACCGCGCCGTCGAGCGTGTAATACGGAATGATATTGCGCCACGACGAAATCCCGTACATGTCGACCCCTTTAGCCTGACAGAAAATCAAGCCCCGCTCGTCGCGCTGCGTGAGCAGGTAGTCGGTGAGCCTTAATACCAGCGGCAGGTTTTCGCGAACCCATGCGTCGTCGAGCGTCGCGTTATAGTGATGCAGCATCGCGATGAGATGCAGCGGCGTGTCGTCGTTGATGTTCAGGTCGTAGGCCGTCTTGTATCCGCTTACGCCGCGAATGTATTCGATCATCAGGCCGCTTGGATCGGCCGCGCGGTTGAAGACCTCCAGCGCGTTGCGGCTGAAGTCCGGCCAAAAATAATCGAAGCCGTGCACGAACCACGACGTGTCGCGAGACACCAAAATGTCCGACGGCGGCGAGTTCGTCGAACCCCAGCCGTGCGGATACTCCTTGACGATGCGCAGCATGTTGGCCTTGGCCCAAGCCACGCCGCGACTAATCTCCGGCGACGGCGTCATGAAGCGCGCGTCGGCGAGCCGGTCGGCGAAATACCGCTGCGTGTCGTGCAACGCGCGTGGATCTTTCAGCAAGGCTTCGAGCACCGGACGGCTCTTTTCGGTTCCGTCCTTGTCGTAGACCACCGCGAGCCGGAGCGATTCGCGCGCCCCCGGCGCCACCGAGATGACGTACTCGAAGGCTCCGAAGATCCGCCGGCTGACCAACTCGGCCTGCTCCGGTTTGACGTCCTCGAGATGTTCGGCTTTGTCGCGCAACAGCGTCGACCGGCGCATCGACTCGAGCAACGCCTGTTCCCGCAGCGAAAGCTCCACCGCCGCCGGCTGGCGCGAGCCGCCCCACCAACGCTCGCCGCCCGTCTCGAGATTCTTCGAGCAGATGAAGCGGCCGTCGTTCCAGGCGCGCACCTCGTGTTCGGCTTCGCCGTAGAAGCGCTGCCCAACCAGCATCGCCCACGGGAAGAGTGCCACTTCGAGCGCCTCACGACCGGGGTTATACAACGTGACGTCGATGACGAAAGATACCGCGCGATTGAATGCCGGCCCGTGCGGCACGTAAAAGGCTTCGGTGACGTGTAGGCGGTTTCGAAGCGTGAACTCGGAAATCTGCGCGTACGGAAGGAACGTCAGCTCGCGCTCGATCTGGTGCGGAAACATCGTCGAGCTCGTTTCCACGGTTTCGCGCAGCCGATACGCGATGTGGTGCATGCCGAAGATGATTTGGTCCGTATCCGCGTCCCACAGGCCGCGAACGCCGCCTTTGGCGGTGGATTGCGCGTAGGTTTTGTAGTTGCCCAGCAATAGGCCGTAGGGCGTCTGCGTTTCGTGCAGGACGTAGGCGCAAAATTCGTTCCGCTGTGCGTCATAGCTCGGGCCCATCAGTAACTCGTTCCCTTTGCGGCATCCGCCGCAAAGGCGCCTCCTAAGCCCCTCGCTAATCGAGGCGGCGTGGGCCTCATATTCCGCGCTCCGGCGAAGATCAACCTAACGCTCGAGGTCCTCGCGCGACGCGACGACGGCTTCCACGGCATACGCAGCGTGATGGTGCCGCTCGATTTGGCCGACGAATTGGCGATCGAACCGAGCGATCGCTTCGCCTTCACGTGCGATCGCGCCGAGTTGGGTGGCGACGACAATCTCGTCGTCCGAGCCGTTCGGGCCCTCGGCACGATCGCGCCGCATCGGGTCGAGCTACGCAAACGCATTCCGGTGCAAGCCGGTTTGGGAGGCGGCTCTAGCGACGCCGCGGCCGTGTTGTTAGCAGCGATGGACGGCGCGTTCGGTTCGCGTCCCGCCCTCGACTGGCTGCGGGTCGGTCGCGCGCTCGGCTCCGATGTGCCGTTCTTCCTTGCCGGCACGGGCGCATTGGTGGAAGGCACCGGCGAGCGCGTGACGCCCATCGGCGCGTTGCCGCCGTGGCACGCTCTCGTCGTCAAACCGCCGCTCAGCGTTTCGACCGCCGATGCCTACGCCCAACTCGACAAACGCGACCGGCCCAGCCGCGCGCGCGCAACCTCGACCTCGATCGCCATGCTGACGGCGCTGCAGCGCGCGAACTTCAACGAGGTGCAAGCACGGTTGCACAACGACTTTCACGATACCATCGTGGAACGCTCGCCGGCGATAGCGCATGCACTCGATGCGTTGCGCGCGGCGCGCGCGAGCAACGCGTTACTGGCCGGCTCCGGTTCGTGCGTCTTCACGCTGACGAAAACTCGGGGAGAAAGCGAGGCCATTTTGAGCCGGCTCGCCTTACCGGCCAACTACGAATGCTTTGCGACGGCATTCGCGCCGACACCGGGTTGGCGCGCGTGAGCGAACCGCTCGGTGCGGTCGTGCTGGCAGGCGGTCCCGCGGACGCAGTTGCGCGGCTGCAGGCGGGAGCCCCGAACAAAGCGTTCGTCGAGATCGGCGGCGTGACGTTGGTCGGTCGCGTGCTGGGCGCGCTTCGAGCGTCCGCATCGGTCGCGCGCATCGTCGCGGTCGCACCGCCGTCGGTTCGCGGTCATCCCGGCCTCGCGCAAGCCGACGAGCTGCGTCCGGACGGCATCCGCATTACCGAAAGCCTGCGCAGCGGCCTGGCAGCCTTTCCGCCCGACCGCGACGTGCTGGTGGTGGCGTCGGATCTCCCGATACTCACCGCTGCGGCGGTGGACGATTTTGTCGAACGCGTTCGCGCGCTCGGCGCCGACATCGTCTACGGTTGCGTCGAGAAACGCGTGCACGTCGCGCGGTTTCCTGAGGTGCCGCACACCTGGGCGCGCCTGCGGGAGGGAACGTTTTGCGGTGGAGGGCTCGTCTCGATCAGACCTCGCGCTTTGCCGCTACTGGAACGCTTCATCGAGCGTTTGGGCGCGGCGCGAAAACGCCCGCTGCGGCTCGCGTCGCTGTTCGGTTGGGACGTTCTGTTGCGATACGCACTCGGACGCCTTTCGATCGCGGATGCGGAGGCACGCGCCAGCCGGATTTTGGGCGCCCGAGTACGCGCCGCGGTTTCGCCTTTCCCGGAGACGGGCGTCAACGTCGATCGCGTCACCGACGTCGCACTCGCCGAAGCCTTGATGCGCAACCGCTGACGTGCTGCTCGATCTATTCGACGGAGCACTCGCCGATCGCGCGCGGGCGCGAGCGCTCGACGAGCTAACGTTCGCCGATTTGCACGCCGGCGCGAGGCGGGTCGCGCAGGGCTTGCACGATCGAGGCGTGCGCGCCGGCGACCGAGTCGCCGTCTATTGCGAAAACCGTCACGGATTCGTTCTCGCATACTTGGCAACGCTTCGCCTGGGCGCCGTTACCGTGCCGGTAAACGTTCTTTACCGCGCGAGCGACCTGGCGCACGTGTTGCGCGATGCGCGGCCCGCGGCGATCGTGCGATCCGCAGCCGTTGCACCGTTCGTCGACGAAGCGAACGCCGGCCGCGCAACCGTCGTGGACGTGGCCGACGTCGAGTCCTGGGCCGCTACTTCACACGCGCCGCCGTACCATGCGGGCGAACGTCCGCAACCGGACGACGCCGCGCTGATCGTGTACACGAGCGGAACTACCGGCAGGTCGAAGGGCGCGACGCTCTCGCACGCTAACCTGGCGGCGATCGCCGTGCAGGTAACGGCCGCTTGGCGCTGGCAGCCCGTCGATACTCTTTTCTTGACGCTGCCGCTGTTTCACGTGCACGGCCTGATCGCCGGCCTCACCGCATCGTTGTGCGCGGGCGGACGGATCGTGTTGCGCGAGCGATTCGACGCGCGCGACGCGCTGGGCCGGCTTGCTCGTGGCGACGTGACGATGTTCTTCGGCGTTCCGACGATGTACGTACGCTTATTGGAAGCGCTCGGCGACGGCGAAGCGCCGCCGCCGCTGCGTCTCTACGTCTCAGGCTCGGCCCCGCTTTCAGCCGACGTTCACCGCACGTTCGAGGAACGATTCGGCGCCTCGATTCTGGAGCGCTACGGCGCTACCGAGTTCGGGTTTGCTCTCGGCAATCGCTATGGCGGTCCGCGAATTCCCGGCAGCGTCGGCGTTCCGTTCCCGGGAGTGCGGGTACGCGTCGCTGCGTCGGAAAGCATCGCCTCGCTCCCACCGGGTGAAATCGGCGAGCTGCTCGTGAGCGGACCGAACGTTTTTCGTGGTTACTGGGAACGCGACGACGATACCCGCGAAGCGTTCCTCGTCGACGACGACGCGACGCGCTGGTATCGCAGCGGTGACCTCGCGCAGTACGACACGACGCACGACGTCTACCGCATCGTCGGACGAGTCAAGGAACTCATCATCACCGGCGGCTTCAACGTCTATCCGCGCGAAGTCGAAGACGCGATCGAGGCGATTGCCGGCGTCCGCGCGTGCGCGGTAGTCGGCAAACCTGACGCGGCGCGCGGCGAGCTGCCGATGGCTTTCGTGGAAACCGACGCAATGGTAAATGCCGAAACGATCGTCGCCACGCTCCGCGACCGGCTCGCCGGCTTCAAGGTGCCGAAAGAAATTCGCTTCGTCGAAAGCCTGCCGCGCAACGCCATGGGCAAGATCGACAAGCCGGCGCTGCGAGCGTCGCTAGACCTCACTTCCAATTTTTAGAGCTACGGAGCCGGCATGGTCGCTTCCACGGTTCGGCCGTCGACGGTCCCGTGGATCGTCGCCGAAGCGTGCGCTCCTACCGTGGTCCACGTTGCATCGACCGTACCCGTGGAGACGCCTTGCATCGTGAGATGCGCGGACGCGCGCGTCGTGGATGCGTTCGCCGTCGCCGCGCCGGAGACGAAGAGATCGCGCGTCCATGCGATGGCGGTTAGCGCGGCGTGCGTCGCGTTGCCGCGCGTCGCGGCTGCGAACGTTCCGCCGCGCAATCCGGCACCGCTCGCCAGCGAAAATTGATACGCACGCGCCAGCACGTCGGCGGCCGCCAGCGTGGCAGCCGCAGCCGCCCGCAGATCCTGCGCCGTGCCTTGGTTTCCGGCGGCCGGGATCGCCGGTGTGACGTCGCCCAGATCGCGCCCGAACGACGGAACGAGATGGAGCGCGGGAATCGTCGAGCTGCAGCCGTCGTCGAGTTTGCCGGTAGCGGTGAATCTGCGCACGATCGACGACGCGCAGCCATTGAGGTCGCCCAACGCACTCACGTGCCCGGTGTTTGCCACCATCACGTGGTGCGCGCCGGGAAAGAGGCGGGTTGCTGCATCGCCTTCGCCGGGCGTCGTGATAGTATCGAGGGTACCGGTGAGCACGAGCGTCGGGACGGCGGGGAAGTGCGTGCCTGGAGGCACCGGTTCGCCCGGCGGATGCAACCGTGACGGAACCGGCCAGCCCACACAGAGCGGAACGTATGCGTAATCGGGCGGCATTGCCAGGAACTCGTCGATCCTGAAGGGTGCGTACAAGTCGGGGTCTTTCATGCGTTTGCGCTCGAGCGCCGCGTTCCAAGCGGCCGCGCGCTCGCGGCGTCCGAGACGCATGTCGTACGCCTGCGGGTTGTCGGAGCAACTCGCCGCGGCGAACAGCCCTTGGCTGTAGACTCGCGCCCGGCTGCCTGCACCCTCTTCGTAGGTATAGGCCTCGTGAACGAGCCGGCGCAGCGGTACGGCGTCATTGGCATCAAGAAAGGCACGGGCTGCGGCGTCGAGGTCGCGGTACGCGAGCGGGTCGAGTCCTGCGGAATCCATCACGAAGGCGAGATCGGATGGCACGATACCCGTTGAGTTGCCGGCACGCAAGCTCGCAACCAGTCGCTCCAGACGCGATACCGACGTGCCGGGAACTTTCGCGCAGCCCGCTGATTGATGACACACCGAGTCGAACGCGCCGCGCATTGCGGGTCCGCCGCTCGGGTACCACGGGCTTCCGCCGACGACCGGATACGCGCCGTCCAGCACGATCGTGCGAACCATGCCCGGATGACGTCCGGCGAACGCCTGGACGAAAAACGTGCCGTAGGAATCGCCGTAGAGGTCGACCTTGCCGAGGTTCAGCGACGCGAGAACCAAAGCCAGGTCGTCGGCCGCAAGCCCCGTTCCGAACAGATCCGACGTCGATCCAAGCTCCTCGCCGCACCGCGTAACGTCGGCGACGCGCATGAGCGGCGCGCGTTGCAACGGCGAGCAGTCGATGGCATCGGACGCGCCCGTGCCGCGGTTATCGGCGAGCAGCAAATCCCTCGTCGTCAGCAATGGCGCGTAGAGCCCGCGATACAAACCGCGCGATCCAATCGAAGGGTACCCAGGGCCGCCCTCGACGGCGACGATGGTTCCACTCGAGCGCCTGCGGGCGTCGGAGTGCGGCAACCACGCGACCGCAATGTCGATTTTGCCCGGAACCTGCCCTGCCGGATCGAGCGGCACCCGAAGGAAGCCGCAGTAGAAGCGAGCGTCCGCATGACAAGGTTTTAAGTGTAACCGGCTCGCCAGTTGCGCGCTCGGCGACGCCGCCGCAACCGGAACGACGGCCTCGTGATTCGCACACGCGGAAACCGCCGCGGCACCCGCGACGACCGCAAGGAACGCGCGTGCCGAAGCGAGGCGCGCGAGCAGGCAGCTAGCGTCCGTCGCCGCTGCCCACCCGCCACCGTTTGAACAGTTCGTTGGCGATGCCGAACTGATCGAGAGCTTTTCCGACGGTGTGAGCGATAATGTCGTCGACGCTCTGTGGATTGGCGTACATGGCGGGAATCGGCGGTAGGATAACCGCGCCGATTTCGGCGAGCCGCGCGAGCGTGCGCAGGTGGCCGAGATGTAGGGGTGATTCGCGCACGATCAGCACCAAGCGCCGCTTCTCCTTCAAGCATACGTCGGCGGCGCGCACGAGCAGATTCGAATTGATCGAATAGGCGATCGCGCTCGCGCTCTTCATCGAGCAAGGAATCACGAGCATCCCGTCGGTGAGAAACGATCCGCTGGAGATGGCCGCCGCGAGATCGTCGTCGCGGTGCACGACGTCCGCCAACGCCTCGAAATCGTCTGCGGACATATCCATTTCGAGCTCGATCGTACGGCGTGCGGCGTTGGTGAGGACCAGGTGCGTCTCGACGCCACCGATCGAGCGCAGCGCTTGCAAGGACATGTAGCCATACGCGCTGCCGCTCGCTCCGCTTATTCCGACGACGATCCGACGCATCTTGCGACCGTTACACAACGCGTGCAGGGGCGCCTGGCAAAGTCTCTTAAGAGGCCTGGTATGCTCGCGGACTCTCCCGATTTTCGAGCCTTCCTCGCGAGCGCGGTGCGCTGGTGCCGGAGCGGGAATCAACGTCACCTCCTCGCGATGGTTCGCTCGCCGCTGTCGGGCGTTCCGCACGACGTCGGTGCCGCGTACGCGACTCTCGCCGCCCGCACCGGAGTCCTCTTAGACGCAATCGACGCTCAACGTTTGGGGTTACCCCCGCCGGACCGCGACGCGATGCTGCGCTTTGCCGCTCGCGCGCGGCGAATTTTCGCGCTTGCGAGTGGCGTAGAGGACGAACCTTTACGCGCCGCGATCGTCGCGACGTTCGAGATTGCGACGCATGCGAGCGCCCAAACGCACGGCGGTCCGGGCCTTGCCGGAAGCGAGTTCGGCCTTGCGGAAGCGGTCCCGCTCGAGGCCCGCGACGGTGTGACGGCGCGCCAAAAACACTTTAGCGCCTCCTCCCTCAACGCGTATGCCGAGTGCGCACGCAAATGGTTTTACCGCTATGCTTGCGCGGCGATCGAAGACCCGGGTTCGTCGGCATCCGCCTACGGAACCGCCTTTCATCTCGCCTTGGAGGACTTTCATGGCGAGTTTCCGCGCCCGCGCGCGATCGACGAGCAGGCGATGCGCCGGCGCGTTACCGAGTGCGTCACGTGGGCGTTCGAGCGCAATCGCGACGGCTTCGAAACGCCGGTGGAGTTCGAGCTTCAGCGCCGGCGCGCCCAACGCACCGCGCAACGGTACGTCGATTGGCTACTGGCTCAAGAGAAAGTGGCGCCATTCGAAGTAATCGGCCGCGAGGTGGCCGTCGAACTCGATCTCGGGGGCTACCCGTTCGTGGGATTCATCGACCGCCTCGATCGGGACGAACGCTCCGGCGGAATCGGCGTCGTCGACTACAAGACCGGCAGCATCGCCGCCAGTGCCTCCGAGTACCGCGAGAAAATTCGGAAGTTTCGCGACTTTCAGCTTCCATTTTACTACTGGGCTCGAACCGCCGCAGGCGATCGCGTAACCCGGCTGGCGTTGTTGCCGCTCAAGGACGCGCTACTCGACGTGCGCCCGATCGTTCTGGAAGTCGTGCCGGGAACGGTCGGCGACGCACGACGCAGCGACGCGCCGGACGGCACGATCGGAACTTCCGAACTCGAACGAGCCCGTACGCGCATGGTGGAGTTGAGCGCGGAACTTTCCTCCGGGAGCGTTACCCATTTTGCCGTCGCGGATGACCCCGCCGCCTGCACCTACTGTGCCTATGCAACGGCGTGCGCGCACAAGCCGGCGGCCGCCCCGGAACGCTTCGCCCGATGATCGCAACCGAACTGAATGCCGAGCAGCGCCTCGCCGTCGACGCGTCGTTCGATGGCTGCGTGGCGATTGTCGGAGCTCCCGGCACCGGCAAGAGCACCACGATGCTCGCCCGAGCGGCGCGCGCACGCGCGCTGTATCCGCAGGCCGCACCGCTCTCGTTCCCGTCTGAATGCCGCTTCGACACCTTCGCCGCCCGCGTGCTCGAACTCGGCGGAGTCCACGCGACGTTGATCGACGACGTCGAAGCCGAGGCGCTCTTTGCCGACGCGTGCGCGCCGCTTTTCGCCCTCGACTGGGAGGAGTTCGTTTCGGCGCAGCTCGATCCCGAAGTACCGGGTCTGCGTTCGCCGGGGCGTTTTCTGGATTCGGCGTTCCGGCTGATTCGCAAGCTGCGCGATGCGCGAGTCGAACCGCAACAGTTCCTCTCGCGGGCGCTCGCCGGTGGCACGGACTTTTACGCAAAGCCTCCAAACTTCGCCGATCCGGCGCTGCTCATGTCCGTCAAGGGCGCGTACCACGACTCTTTAGCGGTCACGCCGGCGGAACTGCAGCGTCAGTATCGTCGCGAAATCGATCTTGCTAAAATTCTTGCAAAGCTGTACGAGCGCTACTGCGAGCTCGTGATTTCCGGCGGCCGCATGACCGGACGCGACGCCGTTGAGGCCGCGTTGCGCGCTCTCTATGCGGATGCAGGTTTACGCGGCCGGCTGCGTGCGACGCATCGACTGGCGTTCGTCGACAATGCGGAAAACCTGACCGCCGCCGAGCTGCAGCTGTTGCGGGAACTCTTCGGGCCCGACCTCGCCGGCGTCACCCTGTGCGGCGATCCGGCGTCGGCATTTTCCGGGCTGCGAGCGGCTGGAGGTGACGCCGCGCTCCACGGTGCGGCGCAACGTTTCGAACTTCGCGAACAGCACCGCTCGCCGGCCGCTATAGAACTCGCCTGCCGGCGCCTGATCTCGACCGAACCGATTACCGCAACCGGAGTAGAACCACGACTGTTTTTGTTCCGCGCGCCCTCGGTTCGCGCGGAGGCCGCGTTCGCTGCCGAACGCGTCCGGGAGTGGCTCGACGAAGGAACTCCGCCCGATCGCATCGGCGTCTTGTTTCGCTCGATCCGGAACGTCGAGCCGTACGAACGTGCGCTGCTCGATCGCGACGTCTCGGTCGTCACCGGCGGCGACGCAAACGTTTTTGCCGATCGGCGGGCACTCGACGCGTTGGCCTTGCTGTGGAACGCGTACGATCCGTTCCGGCACGACTGGCTGCTGCGTACGCTCGGGAATCCCGCTTTTGGGCTCTCGGACGCGTCGCTGGCCACGCTTTGCGGCGAGCCGCCCAATCCTCAAACGCCGCTGTTCGTTCTCGACGAAGAACGCGCCCCGACCGTGCGTGCCAGTCGCTGGGATCCGAAACGCGATTTGCGGCTCGGTTGGAACGTCGTGCGCGGGGAGCGAGACGGGGAGCTGTCGCCGGCCGCGCGCGAACGCGTGCAGCGGTTCCGCGCACTTCGCCTCGGCTGGCTGGCGGCGATGTACGACAAACCGTTCGAAGAGTTCGCACGCATGGTTTGGAGCGACGCGCTCGCGCGTGAGGGTGCCGCCGGGTCGGCGTCACAACGCGCGCAGCAACTCGTTCTGCGGCGGCTGCTGGCGCGATTGACGGCCTTCTCTCGTACGAACGGTGAAGCGACCGTCTCCGACATTTTGGAGTATGCGGAGCGTCGTGCGAACAGCGAGCTGGAGTCGTGCGAAGACGCACCCGAAGACGTCGGGGTGCGCGTTCTCAGCGTCGAAGCCGCGTACGGGCGCGAGTTCGATCGCGTCGTCGTCGCCGACGTACGAGCGGGCGCGTTTCCACGCTGGTATTCGCCCGACGCCTTCCTGTTCAGCCCCCGGCTCGGGATGATTCCGAAGGAGAACGCCGGTGAGGCGCAAGCATCGCGCACCGCGAAGTTCAGCTACTACACGTTTCGAAATAGATCGCGCGAACGCTACAACGACCGGGAACGCCGCGCCTTCGTGTACGCGTTGCGGCGGGCACGCGTCAGCGCTTTAGTGACCGCGTCGCAGTCAGCCACCAAGGGCGTTCACGCGCCGGAGTTTCTGGAAGAGCTGCGCGACGCGCGGCTTCCGGGATCGCAGGTTCTCTCGTGAAGTTGCAACCGGTCGACGCGGACGTCTACGTGCGCGACGTCTTACCGCACACGGCAGCCCTGTGGGCGGCGGGCCGCAATTTTCCCACCTACGTATCCCACACGCTCGAGATCGCACGCAGCCCGTATGGCCGGCGCCATTATCGCACGATGGGGCTTTTCGACGGCAATCGCATGGTGGCGTCGTTCAAGCATTACGAGCGGCTGATGCATCTCGGCACCCGAAGGCTGCGCGCATTTGGAATCGGCGCGGTCTTCACGCCGCCCGAGCACCGGCGGCGTGGGTACGCCGGTATCATGCTCGCAACCGCGCTCGACCGCGCGCGCGGCGCCGGCTACGACGCCGCGTTCCTCTTCTCCGACATTCTTCCGCAGTTCTACGCGTTGCTCGGCTTCACGGAGCTACCGTCGCGGGAGATCACGCTGCGCGCGGACGCGCTGCCGTCGGCTCGGCTTGCGCCCGAACTGTTGACGCCGCGCGACTGGAACGGCCTGCAACGCTGCTACGACCTCGGCGAGCGCAGCCGCCCGGCCGGGTTTCTGCGGACGCCGCTGGTGTGGGAGCATATGCGCGCGCGAATGCGTCAGGATACCGAGTCGGGTGCGGGACACGAAACCAACCTCGTCGTGCGGCACGGCCGTGGCGTCGGAGCGTACGTCTTGGGAGCGCGCGTTCCCGAGCGGGATGCTTACGTCGTGAACGAGTTCGGTTTCGCGGGTGCGTCCGCGGCCGAGGCGATACCGGCACTTCTGCGCGCCGCCGCCGGCGACTTGCAGCGCATCGTCGGCTGGCTGCCGCCCAGCGGCGCGCGAGAGGCGCTGCCGAAGGGATCGGTCCGCAAGCGCAAACAGGCCATCTTCATGGCGGCACCGCTTTCTATCGAAGGAAAGCGTTTAGTGCGCGCGCTTGGGGAGTCGGGCTTCGCCGACTCGTGTTGGCACGCCGACCACGTCTAGCGAAAACGCCTCGACGGCTCCGCCGCTGTCGACCCAATCCTCAAAACCGCCAAGATTGTAGACCTTGGTGTAGCCCATCTCTTTGAGCATCGATCCACACAGCGACGAGCGCTCGCCAACAGCGCAGTAGAGGATAATCGTTTTGTTCTTGTCAAAATTGTCGTCGTAATACGGCGTCGCCGAATCGGCGCGAAATTCTAACGCGCCGCACGGCACGTGCACGGCGCCGGCAACCTTACCGCTCCTTACGAGTTCGAACGTTTCGCGCACGTCGACGACGAGCGTGTTCCCACTGGCCATCATAGCCTTGGCCTCTTCGGGCGTGATGCGCGGCACGCCGTCGTCGGCTTCCATCACGGTGGGGGACTCCCTTGAACGGTTGGATTCCAGTTGGAACTGTGAAACACGATGGTTGCGATCTTTTTGGTTTCCTCGGGGCTCGTAGAGAAGCGAGGTTCCCACTTCCCCGTTGCATCGCGCGAAAAAATGAACGCCACGAAAGGGATCTTACCCTCGGCGACCTTCGGGTAGAACAGAACCATCACGACGTAGGCGCCGCCGCTGGGATATTTTACGTCGGCATTGGTAACGAAGAGAGCGTTGTAAACCTTTTGCGCCGCCGCCTCCTCCGACAAGGCTTGGTCGAACGAACGATGGACGAGAATAATCCACGAAAGCCGTAACCCGTTTGCTTTTAGTGCCAGACTGGTTGGACCGGTCGGATAGACGGGAGCATCTCCCTTAAGATCGCTCCGCGCGTCGAAGGGAATGGGGTATTCGTCGTTCGACGCGAGCGCGGAACGACCGAGGCTCAGCGCACAGAAAATCAGTGCGCAACCTGCCAGTAGTCGCGTTGATAGCACGCTGCAATGCCTCCAAATCGCTTTTCTAGGGGTGCCGCGCCCACATGCGCGATAAACGGTCGTTTCGATGCACGTGCAGGACTAGCCTTGCTTCGAAACCATCGACGCCTCGATCGTAAGACGCGCGGTGCGGCTGCAGAAACAATCTTGCCTCCGTACGGGTAGATGGGCCGGTACGGCGCAGAGGAGATTGAGGCATGCATCAAATCGACAAGGCCGCACGCGTCGCGGGTGGCATCTATCTGTTAGGGGTGCTCGTCGGGCCTTTCAGCCTCATCTACGTTCCCAACGTTCTGTTCGTGACTGGAAATGCAACCGCCACCGCAACCAACATTTCAGCGCACGAGACGCTTTTCCGTTTCGCCATCGTCGGCGACATCCTCAACGGACTCATCTGTCTGGCGGTCACACTCGCTCTTTACCGGTTGTTCAAAGGAGTGAACCAAAGCCTCGCCACCCTTATGGTGATCCTCGGTGGCCTTATCCCGGCCACGATTTTTTTTATCAACGCCCTGAACTGGATGGCGGCCTTGATCGTCGTGAACGGAGGCGACTTTCTCGCAGCGTTCGCAAAACCGCAGCAGGACGCCTTGGCGACGCTATTCCTGCGCATTCATTCACAAGGCAACGTCCTCAATGGAATCTTTTGGGGGCTCTGGCTCTTTCCATTTGGCGTGCTGGCGATCAAGTCGGGCTTCCTTCCGCGTTTCTTGGGCATCTGGTTGCTCGTCGGAGGCTTCGCCTATTTGGTCTTTAGCGTGACGGGCCTACTCGTGCCGCAATACCGCGACGTGGTGTTTGCAGTTTCGCAACCTGCATTCTTCGGGGAAATCGCGATCGCGCTGTGGCTCGTGATTAGGGGTGCCAAGGTGGAACCCCGGCGAAGGTCGACGCCCCTTTCCGATAGGAGTCAGCCATGACCGAAGACGCCAGCGCGGCGATCGCGAAGTTGTTGAATCAGGCCGGTGAGATTCATCACATGGTATTCGCCGACACCGACGGCAGCGACGACGACTGGGCCACGTTTTACTCCGACTGGCTGCTCGCGCACTCCGCGCTTGCGAAGTCGTTGGCGCGGCGGCCGATACGCAGCCACCTCACTCGGGACTTGGTCGAGCTCGACGAGCAATACACGAAGCTCGGGCCGTCGCAGCCGTGGCCCGCATGGTACGCCGAGCGTCTTGCGGCTAAATATCGCTAACGGTTATCACGACTTTTCCACGGGCGTGCCCTGCCTCGACGTATCCGACCGCTTGGGCAATCTCGCTTAGCGGATAGACTCTATCGATAACGGGTGTAACCTTACCGCTCTTCAAGAGCCCCGCCATCGCAGGCAAATC
Organism: Vulcanimicrobiota bacterium; assembly: GCA_963786105.1. Classification (GTDB taxonomy): domain Bacteria; phylum Vulcanimicrobiota; class Vulcanimicrobiia; order Vulcanimicrobiales; family Vulcanimicrobiaceae; genus Tumulicola. The sequence continues at coordinate 59,416 of CAWAXX010000009.1, read as the reverse complement.
GCGTTCGTTTAGCTTCGCGATAAAGGTGATGAACTTCTGTCCTTGCGACCGCGTCATGAGCCTGGGCTCGACGAGATACTTCAGAAGGCCGATCGTGGACAGCTTCTTCGGTGCGCCGACGATCACGCACGTGCCGTCGGGGCGCAGGACTCCCCGGTATTCCGATAACGCATGGTTGACGACGCAATCCAGAAGCACGTCGTAATCTCGCTCGCTTTTTGTGAAATCCTCTTTGTTGTAATCGACGACGCGATCGGCGCCGATCGAACGCACCATCTCGACGTTCCGCGTGCTGCAGACGCCGGTGACTTCGGCGCCAAACGACTTGGCGAGCTGCACGGCGAACGTGCCCACGCCACCTGCCGCACCGTTGATCAAGACTTTGTGCCCGGGCCCAACGCGACCGACATCGCGTAAACCCTGCAGAGCGGTCAACGCGGCCACCGCCACCGAGGCGGCTTGCTCGAACGACGTATTATCCGGTTTGCGCGTCAATCGCGACTCCGCTGCGCACGCGTACTCCGCGCACGCTCCCTTGCACGCGCCGAATACTGCGTCGCCGGGTTTGAACCGCGAGACGTTCTTGCCGACGGCCGCGATCACGCCTGCAACGTCGCGCCCGGGACGGGCCGTCGGCTTGCGCAGCCCACCGTACAGCAGACGAAATGCCGGCGGGCTACCACGCATCATTCGCCAGTCGAGCGGATTAATCGAGGCCGCGCGCACGCGAAGCAGCACTTCGTCGTCGCTGGGAACGGGGTCTAGAACGTCGCGAATTTGCAGGACGTCGGGACCTCCGTAGGCAGCGTACACGGCGGCTTTCATTCACTGGACCCTACCACCGGGTTGCTCAGGTGTTTCGCGCAAGCGCTAGCGCCGCGAAAACAATCCGATCTGCAAGGGCTCGCCGTCGACCAGCGAAGCGACGCGCGTTCCGAGCAGGCGCACGGGTGCGCCGTTAAGCTGCGCGCGTCGCAGACAGGTGACGGCGGCTCGGAAGATGGCACCTGCGGCGCGCGTCGGCTCGACGAGATGCGTTTGGCGCCCCAGAGTCGTGAAGTCGGCACGCTTGATCTTGATGCCGACGGTGCGCGCGCCGGCGTTCTCGCGCGCGAGCGTTTCGGCGAGTTCGATCGACTGAGCGCGCAAGACGGCGACCAGCTCGCGCTCGTCGCGCACGTCGTATTCGAACGTTTCCTCGGTTGAGATCGACTTGGTTTCGCGTTCCGGCTCAACCCGGCGGGCGTCGCGCCCGCGCGCAAGCTCGCGAACCTGAATTCCCCACCCTCCAAAGAGTTCGCGCAACGGCGTTTCGCCGAGCGCGGCCAGCTCGCCGACCGTTTGAATCCCGAAAGCCGTCAAACGCCGCTGCGTTTTCGGCCCGACGCCCCACAACCGGCCGACCGGCAAGGGCGCGAGAAACGTTTCTTCGTCGCCCGGTGCGATCGCGAGCAGACCGTTCGGCTTGCACGAATCGGACGCGATCTTCGCAATCATTTTACCGGTCGCGACGCCGGCGCTGACGGTCAGCCCGGTCGCATCTTCGACGTCGCGGCGAATGCTCGCCGCTAGCGTGCATGCGGCATCGAAATCAGCATCGCCGGCGTCGACGAAGGCCTCGTCCATCGAAAGTCCTTCAACGGCATGGCCGCGCGCGCCGAAGACGGCAAAGATCTCGCGCGAAACGGCTTTATATTTTGCCATGTCCGGCGGAACCACGACGAGGTTGGGACAGGCCATCCTCGCCTGATAGAGCGGCATCGCCGAGCGCACGCCGAAGGGGCGTGCTTCGTACGAAGCGGTCAGCACGACCGCGCGCCGGCTGCGTCCGGCGATGGCTACCGGCTTGCCGCGCAGGTTCGGGTCGTCGCGGACCGCCACGCTTGCGTAGAAGGCGTCGACATCGAAATGCGCGACGAAACGCCCGATCACATGGGTCGCTCGCGCGAGCGGCGGCGTTGCGCTTTTTCGCGATTGCCGCATACCGCCATGCTGCACCACGCGCGCGATCCATTTTTCGAGCGGTCGTAGTACGCGAAACGGCAGGTGCTCTTTTTGCAAGCGCGCAGCCGCGGCCACGTGCCCGCGGAGATGGCGTCGTACGCAATCGCCAGCATGATCGCGACGGCACGCGCGGCCCCCGCGCCGGAGGGCTCGAGGGCCGGGCGCGGTCCGGGACGCAGGGCGATTCCAAACCGGGCGGCCTCGAAGTACGGTTGCATGCCTTGCCAGGCAAGCTGAGGATCGCTCTCTCCGTTATTGGCGAACAACAGCTCGCGGAGCGCCTCGCGAAAACCGCGCAACCGTTCCAGTTCGCGCTGGTTCGAGACTGGGGGCAAGCCGTGGTCGCGGCACCACTGCGAAGCCGCTTCGGGCGTACTTAGCACGTCCGGCCCCACCGGATAGTCCAGCGTGTTCACAAAGGTTCTGAGCAGATCGAGCGGCTCGGGGGCCCGGTCGGAAAAGGGGTCGGCCATCAGCGTAAGTTTAACACCACCAAAATTAGTTGACAAGTTACCATAACCACTGTATTATGATAGCAGGTTACTTCGTCGTCAAGAGGCAAACATGTTCCACGACCCAATTCGCACCACTCCCTTCATCCAAGACATCTCCGACGTGACGTTGCGGTTGAAAGTGCAACGCGCCGACTCGGCATTGTTCGCGGTCTCCGACCTGCGCTTACCGCACCTGCGCGTCAGCTAGCCGGCGTCAACGCACGCCACGTGCGATCGACAGGATCGTCTGCACGTTTCTGACGTCGTCGGCGATCTCGCCGGGCGTTTCGAGTATCGCCGTCTTTCCGGCAAGCTCGGGCCGCGCCAGCAGTGCGCGGAAACCTTCGAAACCGATCTGCCCTTCCCCGATGTGCCAGTGCCGGTCGCGGCTGCCGCCCAGCGGCACCTCGGTATCGTTGAAGTGAAACATCAACAACTTTTCCAAACCTATTTGCCGATCGGCTTGTTCGACGAACCGGTCGACGCCCGCTTGCGAATTAATTTCGTAGCCCGCCGCCCAGGCGTGTGCGGTATCGAGACATACGCCGAGTTGTGGATGATCGACCGTCTTCACGAACGCGCCGAGCTCTTCCAGCGTGCCGCCCGCGAGATTTCCCGCGCCCGCTGAATTTTCGAGTACCAAAAACACCCCGTCACCAATGCCGAGCAGAGCCGCTTCGAGCGCGCGGCAGATCGCGGCGAAGCCTTCTTTTCGATCGCGCGTTCCGTACGACCCCAAATGCGTATTCACCAGGCGCATGCCCCCGCTTGCCGCAACCGCCAAGTCGCCTTCGAGCAATCGCAACGACCCGGCGGAAATCTTCGGGTCGTCGCTGGCCAAATTGATCAGATACGGCGTGTGAATCGCACACGGATCAAGCCCGGCATCGCGGCGCATCCGGGCGAACGCGTCGAGGGCGGGAAGGTCGATCGCACTCGGGCGATAGCTTCGGGGATTCGACGAAAAAATTTGCAGCGCGGAGCACCCGGCGGCCTTCGCGTGCTCCACGGCCTTCGCGTATCCGCCTGCCACCTTCACGTGAAGGCCGATGCGCATCGCGGCTATGTTGACTCGTTCTCTTCGAGGAGTTTGAGTTCGAGCGGCTGACCCGGCTCCAACTCGATGTCCGGGAGATCGTCGAGCGACCGCAACCCGAACGACTCCAAAAAAAACGGCGTGGTGCGATATTGCATCGGGCGGCCGACCACGTCTTTTCGGCCGGCTTCATCGATGAGGTTCCGGTCGAGCAGCGTAGCGACCACGCTATCCGAGTTGACGCCGCGAATGGCTTCGATCTCGCTCTTAGTAACCGGCTGCATGTGCGCGACGATCGCCAGAGCTTCCATCGCCGGCGTCGATAACGTCGTTTTCGGCGGCAACAAGTAGGCCTCTACGGCATCGCGAGCCAGCGGTGAGGTGGCGAAGCGATATCCGCCGGCCACCTCGCGGACCACGATGCCGCGATCGGCGTACTCCGCAGTGATTTGCGCGAGCGTCGCGGCGACCTCGGTTTCGGCCGCTCGCGTCAGCTTGGCGATTTGCTTTATCGATAGCGGCTCGCCGGCGACGAACAAGAGCGCTTCGACCGGACGCTGCAGCCGCAGCACCGCCTCTTCAAGCGCCGCGGCGGCAGACTGGTCTTCCGTCAACGTCGCGACGTCGCTCATCGCGCGACTCGTTCCGACGCGTCCGCGCGGATCGCGAACAGACGGATGTCGTCGAAGGCCGCGGGCTGCGCAAACGCGATACGGTGGCGCCGGATGAGTTCCAAAATCGCGAGAAACGTCACGATCACGACTTCGCGCGTCATCCCCAGTTCGTGGCAGAGTCCCGAGAACGTCACCTCGCCGAACTCCTTGACGCGGCGCGTGATGTAGTCCATCGAGGCGATCAGCGACACCCGCTCCCGCGCGATGGATCGCTTCTCCGGGCGCGCCTGCGACAACATGACGATGAACGCATGTTTGAGCTTCTCGGGATCGATGGCGTATCGTTGGACGACCTGGCTGCTCGGATCGCCGGCTTCGCGATAGAAGTAGCCCGCAGCCTCGAACTGGTGCACGCGCAGGCGCTCGCCCAGTTCACGATATTTCGAATACGCGATGAGGCGGCGGCGCAGGCGTTCTTCGACTTGCTCCGGCGTCTCGGACTCGTCGCCGACGAACTCGTCGGGAATCGGCGGCAACAACGCTCGGGACTTCAGGAACACCAGCGTCGCTGCAATGACCAGATACTCCGCCGCGACCTCGACATCGAGTGCCTGCATCGCTCGCACGTACGCAAGATACTGCTCCGCCACGGTGGCCAATGCGACGGTAGCGATGTCGAGCTGTTGTTCCTTAATTAGGCTCAGCAGCAAATCGAGCGGACCGTCGAAGACGTCGAGCTGCACGCGACAGCTCCCCTGGTCGGGCGAACTCTCCGTTAGCTCGCCGCTCCGGGGGACGGCGGTCAAGACGATTTTTGCTCGGCGGTCCGGGCTACCAGCGGCGGCTCGCCAAGCGCGGCGGGATTAGCGGCGAGAAACTCCAGGGCCAAATCGACCAAGCGCTTTTCGTTGACGTACTTGAGCGTCTTGCGCGTGAGCATCATGTCGAACCAGCGCGCGTCGTCGACTTCGTGGTCGTGATTGGCGGGATCGCCCGAAAGGTAGCGCATCAAGTAGAAAGTGACCGCTTTGCGATGCTTGGTCTTCCCCACGTAAAACCAATACGAGATCTCGTTGAGCCGGGCGACGATTTCGCCCCAGCACCCGGTCTCTTCGCGGACTTCGCGAAGCGCCGCTTGCTCGTTCGACTCGCGCGCTTCGACGTGTCCTTTCGGCAGCGTCCAAATGCGCGGCGGCGTACCGCGACCGATCAGCAAAGCATCGTACGTCGAGTCGCGCGGACGCAACAGTAATCCGCCGGCCGACACCTCGTACTTGATCCGCATGTCGCTTCAGCAACCTCTTGGGGGACGGGTAAGGGGGCTGCCGTCGAGCCCCCCTCATTACCTTGATTATAGCCTCCAAGCCCAAGAGGCGCCTGCCGGGAGGATCGCCCTTTTTAGGACCGGAAACCGAGGGCCGGCAGCGCTGCAAACATATGGCTCAGGTCCCCCACCGGCATCGCCATATAGAAGTAGCGCTGCGCGGCCGTCCCCCCAGGGACGTCTTGCGCGAGCGTTTCGAGGGCGTTGGTCGCAACGGTTTGCGCCATCACTCGGAGCTCGGGAACGGCCGTCGCCTCAAACCGCGAGCCGCGGGCAAGCGGCCCGGCTACCCAGAGCCCGCGCACCGGTGCGCCGTTGGCGGCGATCGCTGCGTGGTCGGCGTCGACGCGAATTCCTAAGCCCAGCGGCTCCCGAGCGAGGAGACCGTTTTGCAGCGCGCCCGCGAACAACGCGTCTTTGAATAGCCGTCTACGACCGGGACCGGTGCAGTTGACGATCCAATCGGGTCGCAGCGTCACCGGCTCGCCGCGCGCCGCAGCGATTCGCACCAGGCCGGTCCGGAGACTAGCCACCCGGCCCGCGTGAACGAAGAGGCGACCTCGTGTACGATAGCGCTCGCGTACGGCGTCGACTTGCTGCGGCGCGCGATGGCGATGACGCTCCCAGTGCGCGCGCAGATGCCGATCGAATTGGCGCCGTTCGCGCGCGCTCAAGAGTTTCCAGAGCGCTTCAGCTTCCGGTCGAACCGCGTCGACGACGGCGCGCCAATCGAAGCCGCGCCGGTCTGCTTCAAGCAGTTGCCGGCGAAAGCTGCGCAGGAGCGAGCGCGCGTCGCTTGCATCGAGCATCGGCACGACGTCGAGCGGTATCAAACGCTCGCTGTGAACTTCGGGGAAACGACCGTGCCGGGAAACGACGTGCACCGAACCGCGGTGTCCGCAAGCCTCGAGTGCGACCAAAGCATCGAGCGCGGTTAGGCCCGAGCCGACGAGTAATACGTGGCCGCCGACGAGGCCATAATTGAAGCGCCAGGGGTCCCCGACGTATCCCGGATTCCGGACCAATGCCCGCGGTAAAAAGTCGTCGTCCGGCAGCGCGTTGCCGGTTGCCAGGACGACGGCCCTTGCCAAAAACCGCGTTCCTGAAGCCGTCGTTAAGGCGAATGCTCGGCCGTCGCGCTCCATTGCGCGGACTCGATCGTTCACGGTTAAAAATCGCGCTCGCTCGAATGCCGCTCGGGCGATTTCCGCGACGTACTTGCCGTACAACCGGCGAGAAACGAAATCATCGGGTGCCGCGCGCGAACCGAGCCAGCGCACGAAGTGATTCGTATCGTCGGGGAACGCCGACATCGCCCGGGCACGCGTGTTCAGCAGCAGCTCCCGGTGGCGCGCGCCGTAGGCGGCTCCGCGTCCCGCCTCGCCGTCTTCAAACAAACAAACCGATAGGTCGGGCGGCCCGCGCCGATCGAGTTGAGCGCAAACCAGCGAGCCGCTAAATCCCCCGCCGATGACGGCGACGTCGCATCGAATCATCGCGTTGAGAGACGCTCGAAGCCGAGCGCGAGTATGCGATCGTAGGTTCCGTGCGCCGGTTCGCATCGCTGCGTACGCGGATCGTACACGAGATATGCGTGCAACGGACGCGAGTACACGTGCAAGGTGAGGGCGCGCTCGGCACCCGCAACGACGCGGTGAATGTCGTACCGGCCGGATCGTAAATCGAGATCGCCCGTGCGAAGCTCCCGCGAACCGCGCGCTTCGAGCATGGCTTCACCGGGTACGTCGCCGGCATCGATGCGGCCGAAATCGTCAACCCGCAAGCGACCCTGCAGAACGACGAACCAGCAGTGTTGGCCGCCGTGGTCGTGAATTTCGGATGCCGCCTCCGGCGACCAATCCAGTAGCAGCACTTCGAAGCGGTCGTCCGAGTAGGCGCAGGTCCGGGTGTACGACCCCGCCTTACTCGGAAGCCGGGGCACTGGCGGCGGCCCCGCCGCTACCGTGGCGAGCATCCGGCCCATGTCCCGCGTGGCCCGCTCCAGCGGCGGGACGCGGCGCAGGTCGGCAACCAGATCTTGAAGCAAGCGACCCTCTCCCTCAATAAAAGTTGACGCAAGTCACTTTTATGGGAAGGCGAACGGGGCTCCTTCCGGCGACCGAGCTTCGCTAGGCGGGCTTCCAGCGAAGGTCGGGATGACGCGCCGCCCGCGTTTCGTCGACGCGTCCGACGACCGTCGTAACCGGCGCCTCGAACAACTCCGCCGGATTCGACGTCGCCGTCGCGACGATGTCGTGCAGCGCCTCAACGAACGAATCGAGCGTCTCTTTCGACTCTGTTTCGGTGGGCTCGATCATCAAACACTCGGGAACGATCAGCGGAAAGTACATCGTCGGCGCCATGAAACCGCGGTCGAGCAGCGCTTTGGCGATATCGAGCGCACGCACGCCGGTTTTCTTCTTCAGGCTTTGCGCGGATACGACGAACTCGTGACGGCAAATCTCCGGGTACGGCGTTTCCAAGAACTCGGCGATTTTGACGCGCAAGTAATTGGCATTGAGCACGGCCAGCTGCGACACGCGCTTCAAACCGTCGGCGCCGTTTGCGTAAATGTAGGCTAGCGCTCGCACGGCGTGCGCGAAGTTCGACCAGAACGAACGCATCGGGCCGATCGACTTCGGCCGGTCGAAATCGAGTCTGAAGGATAGCCGATCGCTCGGCAGCGTGCCGCTCTTCGCGTCCGCATTCGGCACGGCAACGACGACCGGCGTCGGTAAGTACTCTACCAGATGCTTGGCGACGCCGAGCGGACCGTGGCCTGCACCGCCGCCGCCGTGCGGAATGGTGAACGTCTTGTGCGTGTTGAGATGCATCAAGTCGAACCCCATGTCGCCCGGGCGCGCGTTACCCATCAGCGCGTTGGCGTTCGCGCCGTCGTAGTACATGAGGCCGCCGGCAGCGTGCACGGTAGCGGTGATGTCGGCGACCCGATCTTCAAACAGGCCAAGCGTGTTGGGGTTGGTCATCATGCAGACGGCCGTGTCCGGACCCAGCACTTTGCGGAGCTCGTCTAGGCTCACGCGTCCTCGCTCGTCGCTAGGCAGCGAAATAACCTTGAACCCGCACATCGCCGCCGACGCCGGATTGGTGCCGTGCGCGGTGTCGGGAACGATGACCTTGTCGCGCTGCGTCTCGCCGCGTTCTTTGAAATACCGCTTGGCGATCAACAACGCCCCAAGCTCGGCATGCGCGCCGGCGGCGGGGTTGAGCGAAAACGCGGCCATGCCGAACAGCGAACTCAAGCTGCGCTCCAACTCGTACATCACTTGCAACGCGCCCTGCGCGAGCGCGTCGGGCACGAACGGATGCAAGCCGGCAAACTCGGGCTTCCCCGCCATCGCGTCGTTGATGCGCGGATTGTATTTCATCGTGCACGAGCCGAGCGGATAGAACCCCAGATCGATGCCGAACGTGCGCTGCGAGAGTCGAGTGTAGTGACGCACGACGTCGAGCTCGCTGTTGTCCGGAAGCGGCAGTTCGTCGCGCAGCAGCGTTGCCGGAACGAATCGATCAAGCGGCTTCCCTTCATCGAGATACCGGTTGGCACGCCCTTCTTGACCGTGGTCGAAAATCAACGGCGACGCCGTGCGATCAAACGGCGGTGCGGACACGGTTCACCTCCGCGAGAGCGGACGCCAGCGCGTCGATGTCGGCCGTGGTCGTGAGCTCGGTAGCCGTCATCAACACGCAGGTGGTAAGTTCGGGATAGAAACGACCGAGAGCGAGACCGCCGAGGATGCCGCGTTCTTCCAGCGCCGCCAGAACGCCGGCGGCGTCTTCGTGCACGTCGACGACGAACTCGTTGAAGAACGGCGTAGCAAACTTGAGATCGACGCCTTCGACCTCCGACACTGCCGTCGCCAGTTGTCGCGAGCGTTCGAAGTTGAGCGCGGCCGCATCGCGCAAGCCCGTCTTGCCCATGAGCGCGAGATAGATCGTTGCGATCAGGGCACAGTGGGCTTGATTGGTACAAATGTTCGAGGTCGCGCGCTCGCGTCGAATGTGCTGCTCGCGCGCTTGCAGCGTCAGCACGTACGCCGTGCGGCCGGCATTGTCGACGCTCTTGCCGACCAAACGTCCGGGAATGCGCCGCAGGTGCTCTTGCGTCGACGCGATAAAACCCGCGTACGGGCCGCCGTAGGCAACCGGAACGCCGAAGCTCTGCGCTTCGCCGACGACGATCTGCGCGCCCGACGATGCGGGCGTCGCCAATGCGGCCAGCGCGAGCGCCTCGGCCACTACCGCGATCGCGATCGTTTCGCTGTCGTTAATCGCGTCGATCGCGTCGCCGGGCAGCACGTCGATGCTGCCGAAAAAGTTCGGCGACTGCACTACTACCGCCGCGTAGTCCTTTCCAGCAACGGCCTGACGCACGGCCTCGGGGTCGGTGACGCCCTCGGCCGTATAGGCGATCTCGTCGATCTCGACATCGAGCCCGTCGCAATACGTGTTCAGGACCGCCCGGTAGTTGGGATGAACGGCGCGCGACACGAGAATCCTTCGGCGGCCAGTCGCGTTGAGCGTCATGATCGCCCCTTCGGCCAGCGCCGTCGCGCCATCGTAAACCGAGGCGTTGGCGATATCCATCCCGGTCAACAGACAGATGTAGGTTTGCCACTCGTAAATCGCCTGAAGATACCCTTGCGAAACTTCGGCTTGATACGGCGTATAGGCGGTGAGAAACTCGCCGCGCATGGCCAGCGCCCCGATCGCCGGCGGCACGTAGTGGCTGTACGCACCCGCGCCGAGGAACGAGCGAAAGCTCGCACCGGCGTTCTTCTTGGCGAGATCGTCAAAACGCCGGGCAATCGAATATTCGGGCAGCGCCGGAACGACGTCGATGGCTTCCTTCAACGCGAGCTCGTCGGGCACGCGAAGCAACTCTTCGAGCGAACTCACGCCGACGGCATTCAGCATCTGCGCGACGTCGCGCTCCGTGTGGGGAGTATACACGCCGGTAACTACAGCGCCGCGAACTTCTCGTAGTCGGCGGCGTTGAGAAGGCCGGCAGTCTCGCCCGGATCGGAGACGCGCACCTTGAAGAGCCAGCCTCCGGCGTAGGGCGCCTTATTGACTTCCGCTGGATCCTTGTCGAGCCGGCCGTTGACTTCGACCACTTCACCCGAGATCGGAGCGTACAAGTCGGAAACCGCCTTCACAGACTCGATGACTCCCGCGTTGCCGAACTGCTGCAGCGTCACGCCGACTCTCGGCAGCTCGACGTAGACGATATCGCCGAGCGAATTCTGCGCGTAATCGGTGATGCCGATCGTGGCGGTGTCCCCGTCGATCTTCACCCATTCGTGTTCTTTGCTGTACAGCAGGTTTTCGGGCTGCGCCACAGTTGACCGTCTCCGTTTGTGCGTTAGCGTTGGCGTTTGTAGAATGGAAGCGGCACGACCTTGGCGGCGTGCCGCGCACCGCGAATCTCGACCTCCAGCGTCGTGCCGATGGCTGCGGCGTCGCGCGCGATCAACGCGGTAGCCACGTTTTTGTTGCCCACCGACGGCGCCGGCGAGCCGCTGCGGATTTCTCCGACGGCGCGCCCGCCGAGAAAAACCGCGTAGCCTTCCCGGGCCGGCGCGCGCCCTTCCATCACCAGTCCGGCGATGCGAGGAAAGTCGTCGGCTTCCACCTGGGCGGCGAGCGCGTCGCGCCCGATGAACTGCGGCTTGCTCAACTTGAGCGCCCACGTCTGTCCGGCTTGTACCGGCGTGATCTCTTCGGTCAGCTCGTGTCCGTAAAGCGGCATACCGGCTTCCAGGCGCAGCACGTCGCGTGCGCCCAAACCGCACGGCACGAGCCCCTCACCGGCGTGCCGCCGGAGAAGCGCGTTCCAAACGCCCGCCGCCCGGTGGTTGTCCACGAATAACTCGAACCCGTCCTCACCGGTGTATCCCGTGCGGGCGATGACCGCAGGAACGCCGTCGACCTCGTCCTCGATGCAAAAATAGTATTTCATCGACGCCAGATCGGCGTTGACGTGGGGCTGCAGCATTGCCACCGATGCAGGGCCTTGGATGGCGATCAGCGAGCGCGCGCCGTGATGGTTTTCGAGGTTCACGCCGCTTAGGGGAAGGTGTGCGGTCAGATGCGTCCACATCTTGCCGGCATTGGATGCGTTGACGACCAGCAGCCAACGCCCGTCGAGGCGATAGAAAATCGTGTCGTCGTGGGTGCCGCCGCGCTCGTTACAAAAGATATTGTAACGCGCCTGCTGTGGCTTCATCGTAGCGACCGCGTTAGTTGCCAGCGTGTCGGCCCACTCCGCAACCCGATCGCCGGTGAGCACGAACTGTCCCATATGCGACAGGTCGAACAACCCGGCGCGGTTGCGTACGGCGTCGTGCTCCTGGAGAATGCCGGCGTACTGTACCGGCATCTCGAACCCCGCAAACGGAACCAGACGCGCCCCGAGCCGGACGTGCTCGTCGTACAGCGCGGTGCGCCTGAGCGTTTGTACCGGCGTCGTCACCGCGTTTTCTCACCCGGTTCGCCCGGCTTTTCGCGGGCGTAGCTATTGAGGAAGTTCATGGTTGCGTGCGCGACGATCTTCTCACCGCTGCGCACGTAGACTTCGCCGTACACGATGCGGTGGCCGGCCTTGAGCACGCGCGCCTCGGCGATCAAATCGTGCGGCGGCAGCGCCGGCGCGAGGAAGTTGCATTGCAGCGACGCCGTGGTCGTGTCTTGCTCGCGACCGAAGATCGAAGCCAGGGCAACGTAAAATACCGTATCGCACAAGCTGACGATCGCGCCGCCGTGCACCGCGCCGGTGCCGTTGGTGATCTCGGCGCGAAACGGCATGCGCATCCACGCCTTGCCGCGCTCGACTTTTTCCAGCTGCAAATCCAGAAGCAGGACGAAGTTTCCCCGCTCCTTCTCCCAGGCGTGCGGCGCGTGACTATAATCGATGGCCATGTCAGGAGCTTGTACGATTCCGGAGAGGGATGCTTCTATCCCGGTTCGCGACCGGCCGCCGCCGCGATCGCGTCGTAGGCCCGGCGAAAGTCGAGCGTGCCGCCGTGCAGCCATTGCGCGCCGTCTACCGCGAGGGTCGCGCCGCTGATCCAGGCGGCTTCTTCCGAGCACAGCCATAGCGCCGCGCGCGCGACGTCGTCGGGCTCCCCGAGCCGGCCGAGCGGCACGCTCTTGCGAACCTCCCCCTCGACGTTGCCGACGCTCCAGAGATTCGCGTCGGTGCCTTCGGTGTGAATCGGACCCGGCGAGATTGCATTGGCGCGAATACCGAAGCGCCCCCATTCCGCCGCCAGCGTTCGCGTCATGGCCAGCACGCCGGCCTTCGCGGACGCCGAGTGCACTGCACCCGGTTCGCCGCTCCACGCGTAGGCAGCCACGATGTTGACGATCGAACCTTTCGCCGCCCGCAGCGCCTCGAAGGCGAATCGCGTGCAGTTGAACGTTCCCAACAGCACGATATCCACGACGCTCTTGAAACCGTTGGGCGAGAGTTCCTCGGACGGGCAGATGAAGTTACCGGCGGCGTTGTTGATTAGCACGTCGATCCGGCCGGTGCGCTCGACCACGCCGTTCATAACCGCTTGCACGTTTGGCGCGTCGCGCACGTCGGCGACGCTCGCAAAGGCGTTGCCGCCGTTCGCCTGAATCGACGCCACCGTCTCGTCGAGCTTCGCATGGCGGCGGCCAATCACGCACACGTGGGCGCCTTCGCGTCCGAACGATTGCGCCATCGCCCGCCCGAGGCCCGTGCCGCCGCCGGTTACCACGACGGTCCTGCCCGCGTAGCGCTGGTTCATTGAAACGTATCGCCAGCGCCGGCCAGCGCACGGCGCAGATACAGCGGCAACGAGAAGAGACGGCGGTGCGTCACCGCGTCGTAAAAGAAGCTCTCACCGCGAAGGGCGGCACAATAGGCATCGATGGTTGAGGCTTCGAGCGTCGCCGGATCGACGCGATCGCTGCACGCGAGAAACGCCCAGTCGGTATCGAAGGCCGGCACGTACGTGAAGAACGACGTGACGTGGGCGTAGTGGCGGCGCAACGTGCGCGCCATCTTGCAGTGCAGCGACACATTGTGAAACGAAGCCGTGCTGGCCTGCAGGACGTACACTCCGCCTTCGGCGAGGCGCGATTTGATGAGCTCGAAGACCCCTTCGTTAAAAAGAGCGTTGCTGGGCGAGTCTTCGAGCGGCTCGGTAAGATCCGACACGATGACGCCGTACCGCTCGCGATCGTCGCGCATGAACTGCAGTGCGTCGCCGACGATCAGCCGTGTACGCGGATCCTCGAACGCCCCGTCGGACCACTCCGGCAAGTAGCGCTTCGCGAGATCGACCACCAAACCGTCGATGTCCACCATCGTGCAACGGCGAACGTCGGGCGAGCGCAATACCTCGCGCAGCGTCGCTCCCTCACCGCCGCCTAGGACGAGCACGTCGCCCCGATCGGCGGCCGCTGCCATGGCCGGATGCACCAGGGTTTCGTGATAGATTTTCTCGTCGCCGGCGGCGCTTTGCGTGTCGCCGTCGAGAATGAGCATCTTTCCGAAAACCGGCGTGCTCACGACGGCCACCTGTTGAAAGTCGGACCGCCCCTCAAAAAAGACGCGATCGATGGCATGATGGTGCTGTTCGGATGGCGCCGATTCTTCGACGTACCACTGCCAGCGTTCGGTCTTCGGCATCCCGCCGTCTTGGCGAAACGAAAAAAAGAACCCCGCCATTCCGGCGAGGTTCCTTCCTAAAGAGGCTCCTGATTTATTCTAGATTTAGGAGTCGAGGGCCGAAGTTTACTATGGTAAATGAGGCCCGAAGCGACGACAAGCTGGGATAAATCAGAGCCTCTTTCTATTCGCAGACGCCGGCGACGATGAAAGGCCCCGGCGGATACACGAGCTGACCCGGATTCGACTGACTGTTGATGGTCAGCGTATTTCCGTGCGGTTGAGCTCCGAGCGTCGTGTTCGGCGCCCAGCCACCGACGGTATGCGGACCGGGTTTGGTCAAGATCGCCGGGAAGCAGAGCCTCTTGCCGGGGAATCCATTGGTATCGCTAATGACGAACTTCGGCGTAAGTTTCGGCTTGAGCGTGTATTTGCTGCTGTTGATGAGTTCGGCATACACGAACGGCTTGCCGGGACACGTCTCCGGCTTGCCCTGGGAATTTACACAGTCTTGTCCGTGACCGTAGATCGGAAAGCTTTTACCGTTAACTTGGCCGGTAATGTCGCCACCGGTACCGGTCGCGTCGCCCATGAGCGCCGGAATCGACTTCACGCCCTTCGGCGGGTTTTGGAACGTGCCGAACGTCGTGGTAATCTTGATCCCCTTGTACGCGCCGTACTTGCCCAACTCGACCGTCGTGTTCGTGGTCATGTTCAAGTTGAACGCCACGCACGAGCCGTGGAAATAGTAGATTCCAGGGATGTCGCACTTGCTCACCTTGTCGGGGCCGGCGCCGAGCAGACCGTCGTTGTTGAGTGCGGTGGTATCGTCGGTCGCGGCGCCGTTGTCGGTCGCGACGTTATTCGGCGCGACATTATTCGGAGCGACGCTATTCGGCGCGATGCCTTGCGGCGGAACGGCGCCCTGGCCGTTGCATGCCGCCAGCGCGATCGTAGCGGCGATCGCTACAAAGCCGGATCGAAACATTGAAAAACGCATCGGGATACTTCTTTACCTCACAGAGAATGCAGAACCGCAGAAAAACTCGTTACACGCGCAACGTGCGATGCCTGCCGAATGTCCGCACGCACGCGATAATATAACGTAGCAGAAATCAATTTTGATTCGGGTTTTACAGGAGTTTGCGAACTTGGGTCACTTTCCGCAAGCGAAAAGCGCCGAGGCGACTTATGCCGTAAGCACTCGCAAATCGTGGTTGCTGCTCATAACGTGCGTGAACTCGCCGTCGCTCTTTTCAATGCCGCGCTTGAACTCGGTCGTGAGAATGCTTTTCGCGTTTAGAACGCGCGCCGCGTGTTCGCAAGCAAGCCATGGGTCGGTATGGTCGCCGCACGTGTAGAAGTCCATCGCCGCGTAGCCCTTCTCGGGCCAGGTATGGATGGACAGGTGTGATTCGGCCAGGATCACCGTTCCCGAGACGCCTTGCGGCTCGAACCGATGAAAGGCGCTTTCCATGATCGTGGCGTTGGCCGCCCTGGCGGCCGCGATCATCATAGAGTGGATGCCGTCGACGTCCGAGAGCGTTCCCGGGTCGCAGCCAGAAAATTCGCACACGATGTGCCTGCCGAGTGCCTTCAACGAACCAGGTCTCCTTGACCCTCGGGGGAATCCCACCTCCGGACTTCGTCGGCTGGCGTCTGCGGTGCAGTTCACGTCCCCGACCTTTCGGCGAGCTCTTGCCGGCGCTTTTGAGCGGTGCACGGGCGTCTCGCCGCGATGGCGCGTACGGGCGCGCCTCCCTGAAACCGTGGACCCCTACCGGTCCGGCGCCCATCATACCCCCTGGCACCCCCCCTGTAAAGACCTGCGGCGCTGCCGTCCCCTGCGAGACTCCCGCCCCAGATTATGAAGGTAACCCTTTGTTATCTTGACTATATTGGGGTCCGGAAGTACGCTTAGGACACCATGGCGACTCAACTCGACACCACCGTCAGCCCCGAAGGCCTCATCGAGGACTACCGGCACGGGTTTCACGACGCCGAAAATTACGTTTTCAAATCCGACAAGGGTTTGACGCGCGAGATCGTCGAGCGCATCAGCGCGATGAAAGACGAGCCGGCGTGGATGCGCGAGTTCCGGCTCAAAGCCTACGAGATCTTTCTTAGCAAGCCCATGCCTACGTGGGGCGATACGGCGCGGCTGCGCGAGATCGACTTCGCCGACATTCACTATTTCGTGAAATCGACCGACAAAACCGAGCGCTCGTGGGACGACGTCCCCGAAGACATCAAGCGGACGTTCGATCGCCTCGGCATCCCCGAAGCAGAACGGAAGTTCCTAGCGGGCGTGTCGGCCCAATACGAGTCGGAAGTCGTCTACCATAGCACCAGTGAAGCGCTCGACAAGCAAGGCGTCCTGTTCTGCGACATGGACACCGCGGTGAAAAAGTATCCCGACATCCTGCGCAAGTATTTCGCAACCGTCATTCCCCCGGGTGACAATAAGTTTTCGGCCCTCAACTCGGCCGTGTGGTCGGGCGGCTCGTTCATCTACGTTCCGCCGGGCGTCGAGGTCGCGATGCCGTTGCAAGCGTATTTCCGGATAAATGCCGAGAACATGGGCCAGTTCGAGCGGACGTTGATTATTGCCGACCAGGGCGCAAAGGTGCATTACATCGAGGGCTGCACGGCCCCGAAGTTTTCGACGTCGTCGCTTCACTCGGCGGTCGTGGAGTTGGTCGCACTCGACGACGCGTCGATCCGCTACACAACGATCCAAAACTGGTATCGGAACATCTTCAATCTCGTCACCAAGCGAGCGATCGCGCGCAAGAATGCGACGGTCGAGTGGGTCGACGGCAACATCGGCTCGCGCCTCACCATGAAGTATCCGTCCATCTACCTGATGGGCGAGGGTGCGCGCGGCGAAATTCTTTCGATGGCGTTTGCCGGCGACGGCCAGCACCAAGATGCCGGCGCCAAGGTCATCCACGCCGCTCCCAACACCACCTCGGTCGTTACCAACAAAAGCGTGAGCGCGCACGGGGGCAAAACGACCTACCGCGGGCTCGTCGAAATCTTTCCGGGTGCGGTCGGCGCGAAAACGCGCGTACGCTGCGACGCGCTGATCATGGACGACCAATCGTCGAGCGACACCAAGCCGACGATGAAGATTCACGAGCAGCGCTCGACCGTCGAACACGAAGCCAGCGTGAGCAAAATCGGCGAGGACCAGCTGTTCTACGCGATGAGCCGCGGTCTCTCCGAAGCCGACGCCACCGCCATGATCGTCAACGGGTTCTTCGACTTCTTCGTCAAGGAACTGCCGATGGAGTACGCGGTGGAGCTCAATCGCCTCGTCAAAATGGAAATGGAAGGCGCCGTCGGCTAATTTTCGTAAGCTTCGACCCTCGGCTTCTCGATCTGGAAAAAATCCAGGCGTTTCGCCAAGGCACCGGGTCGCGTGCCTCAAAATAACGCCGGCATGGCACGGCACAAGGTTGCGAAGCTCTCGGAGATCGCGCCGGGAACGACCCGGCGGGTCGTCGTGGACGGTTCCGAAATCCTCCTCTGTAGCGTTGGCGATCGTTTGTACGCCATCGAAGACGTCTGCACGCACGATGGCGGACCGCTCGATCAAGGCGAACTCGAGGGAGAAACCGTCGTATGCCCGCGGCACGGAGCGACCTTCGACGTGCGCACCGGCGACGCGCTGACGCTGCCGGCCGTCGTCCCGTTGATGACCTTCACCGTCAGCGTCGAGGGCGACGACGTCTACGTGGACGTATAGCGTGCGTACGTTCGCGCGCATCGTGGCGGCGATCGTCGCGGTCACGCTCGGCGTCGTTGTCTTCTTCGCGCTCAACGTGGTGTTCGGAATGCGCGCACACGCGCGTTTTGCGGGAACGATTTCCGGACTGAAGCTGCTGCACGCGCCGGTTTCGATTCTGCGCGACGATCGCGGCGTGCCGCATATCCTGGCACGCGACGATCACGATCTCTTCTTCGCGCAAGGATATGTCGAAGGCTCGGACCGGCTCTTTCAGATGGATTTGCTGCGGCGCTTCGTAAAAGGCGAGCTCGCGGAAGTGTTCGGAAGCGCCGCCCTCGCGAGCGACGAGAAAGAGCGCGCCGTTCCCGTGCGCGCGGTCGTCGACGCGCAGTGGCGACGGCTCGACGCTCGTTCGAAGAGCGTTCTTGGCGCGTTTAGCGACGGCGTGAATGCCGCCATCGACCGCGAAACGCTGCCGGTCGAGTTCCGCATTCTCGCATACCGGCCGTCGCCGTGGTCGCCGGAAGACTCGCTCGCCGTTTCGATGGCGACGGTTCTGGATTTGACCGATGACTGGAACGACGTTGCGCCGCGCGATGCCGCGCATCGCAAAGGCGGCCTGCCGGCGCTCGAATCGGAGTATCCCTTGACCGACCCCTGTTACGACGCTCCGGTGGTGTCCGGGCTCTCCGGGATAGGCCCCGGCACGGCGTGCAGTTTGCGCGCGGGCGTGGCGCGTGAGATGGCCGCGGCGCGCCTGCCGCTCGGCAGCAACGAATGGGCGGCCGGCGCGCACCGTTCGCTGACGGGACGCGCGTTGCTCGCGAACGATCCGCATCTTCGACTGCGGATACCGGGCGTGTGGTATCTCGCCGATCTTCGTTCGCCCGGTTTCCACGTCGCCGGCGCGACGTTCCCCGGAGCTCCCGGCATCGTGCTCGGTCACAACGAGCGCATCGCCTGGGGCGCAACCGATGGAACCGTCGCATCGCTCTCGGTCTTTTCTCAACCGGCCGCCCTGGATCCGAACGGCTGGCAAACGGAAACGTTTCGCATTCGTTTTCGCCGTTCGCCGGTGACGCGACGCTACTATCGCGGCCCGCACGAGTTCGGCGTCACCACCAACGACGGCCGGTTCGTGCTGGTGCGCTGGAACGCGTACGAGCATCCGGATTCGCCGGGAAAAACGTTTCTCGATCTCGATCGTGCCGCCTCGATCGAAACGGCGACCGCCGTGCTGGCGGCGTTTCCCGGCCCAACCCAAAACTTCGCGATCGCCGACGTGAGCGGTCGCGTAGCCTACGCGCTTGCGGGTGAAATTCCCGACGATCCCGCCTGGGCTCGCTGGTTTCATCCGGCGGCCGATCTCGGCAAGCGCTTCGACGGCGTCCCGTTTGCGCGGCTGCCGAAAGTGCGTCCTTCGCGCGACGCCGTGGTGTGGACGGCCAATAACAAGACCTATGCAAACGGCTATCCGCTGCGCTTGAGCCCGCAGTTTGCGCCGCCGTATCGCGCATACCGGATCGCTCAACTCTTGCGTGCGCGGGCCCGCTACGACGTCGCGTACTTCGCGCAGATGCAAATGGACGTGCTCTCACTGCCGGAGCGCGAGCTGGCGCGCGAACTCGCACCCGCCGTACGCCGGCTCGATGCGGCAGCCGGCGGCGCGCTGGCGGGCTGGAACGGCGAGATGACCGGCGACTCGACGACGGCAACGCTGGCGCAAGTCTTGCGAACGCAGGTGACCGGAAAACAAAAGCGCCGCATGCCCGTCGAACTCGCGATCGCGCGGCGTTCGCCTGCCGCACTGCGCGTCACCGTGCCGGCGGCGCTCGAACCATGGAGCACGGCCGGTGCCGTCACGCCGCAACACGCGCTGTCGTCGCTCGGAATCGATTTCTTGGACGGAACTCGCTTACCCGGATACGGTGACGAGTACACGCTGCACGTGCAGTACGACGGCTATTCGCAAAGTTTTCGGGCCGTGTGGGACGTCGGAAACTGGGATGCAGGCGGCATCACGCTGCCGCAGGGTGAGTCCGGCGAGCCTGGGTCCGGACATTACGCCGATCAAGCCGGCGCTTGGATCGAAGGGCGCTTATGGCCGTTGCCGTTTTCGGAAGGAGCGGTGGTGCGCACGGCGGTGGATCGAGCGACGCTGTCGCCATAAATTGCCTTACGTACTCGTTTTCAAGAGCGTTTGAAGTTGGGTGACGTGGTCGGAAAAGGCTGCCCGTCCGCGTTGCGTGAGCCGGTAGCGCGTTTGCGGGCGCCGATTCACGAAACTCTTCTCTTCGTCGACGTAGCCGCCGGCGACGAGTTTTGCGAGATGCGCGCCGAGGTTACCCTGACTCACGCCGAGCGCCCGCTGCAGTTCCGAAAATGAAATCCACTGAGCGGTCAACAGCTCCGCGATGATTCCCAGGCGAATCTTGGAGAGCAACAGTTCGTCCATGACGCTTTTAGTCTCTGGCGAGTAGTTCGGCCAGACCGAAACCGGTGTATCCGGCGATCATGCCGGCCGCCAGCACGTACGCGGCGTTTAGCGGCGCCACGAAGTTTGCGACGATCAACGACGCCAGCACGAGCACTCCGCACACCACCGCTCGACGATTGCCGTGCATGCCGATGTACAGCAGCACGATCGTTTCCGCGAAGCTCCAAATCCCCGCCGACGCAAGCCCCGAAAAAACTCGATACGCGCCCACGTTGACGACGAACGCCAAACCGAGCGTCAACCAGAGAACGTTGAAGAACTCGCGCTGGACGAGCGACTCCCGGCCCCCTACGGCACGAAGTGCGCGCCCGCGCAGCACGGAAAAGACCACGCATGCGATCAGCGCCGCCGCGACCACCCAAAGGAGTCCGATTGGCGCGAGACCGCGCGCGATCAGGTGGCCGGCGAGCGTCGTGCCGCCCGAAAAGAGTCCCCAGACGACGAAGAACTCGCCGCCCGCGCAGAGCCGTTGCTGCGACTCCGTGAGGATCCGCTCGACCATTTCCAGATGGTCGCGCGCCTGCGCCGCGGTCAGCTCGTCCACCCTTAGATCTCCCGCGTCCACGTCAACACCGCCAGTCCCATCGCCAAGGCGACGGCCCAGCCGACCAGCGCCGGATAGCCGCGTTCCGCGATGATCTGGCAGACGACCGTGACGGCCGCCGCATAGAGCCCCCAGGTGAACAGCAGCCGCCCGGTACAGGGCATTTCAAAACGTTCCATCATGATATTTTCAAGCCTCAGAATAGTCTGTTTTACAGAATACTCCAAAACTATACGCCGTCCGAAGGCTTGCGTCAACCCCCTCCAGGCGTGGTACGGCCTCGCCGGTCGCGTTTGACACCATCGAGCCCGGGCTGGTATCGTACCGAAGTTATGTACGCGATCATCGAGACCGGCGGCAAGCAGTATAAGGTCGCCGAAGGTGACGTTATCCGCTGCGACATGCCGGACGGCGAACCAGGCTCGGACGTGACGTTCGACAAGGTCGTTCTTGCGGGAAGCGGCGCCGACGTAAAGGTCGGCACGCCGGTTGTTAGCGGGGCGAGCGTCACCGGAACGCTTTTGCGCCACGCCAAGGACAAGAAAATCCTCGTCTTCCGCTACAAGCCGAAGAAGCGCGTCCGCAAACTCAACGGCCACCGCCAGCCCTTCGCGGAAGTCAAGATCACCAAGATCACGCTGCCGTAAGGCGGGCGCCTAGTGCTCGACGTCGTTTTCTATCGGGACAGCCGCGATCGGCTGTCCTCTATTTTTGCCAGCGGCCATGCCGAGTTCGCGATCGACGCCGACGACCTCGTATGCGCCGCAGTTTCGGCCGTTCTGCAGGCCGCACGACTCGGTCTTCAAGAGTATGCCGGCGTCGAACTCGAGGCTCAACAACGTTCGGGCGAGTTTTCGATCCGCTGGCCGCAGGAGCGCCGCGACGACGAGAGCGTCCGGGCGATCGTCACGTCGGCCGAGTTGGCGGTCGCGCAAATCGCTCGACAGTATCCCGACCACGTCCGATGCAACACCGAGCGCCAAACCGGGTAAGTACGGCAGCAGCCCCGAAGGAGGCCCACACATGTCTGATAGTTTTCGCACCACGCCGCCCCAGCAGCAATGGTCCGGCTCGAATCCGGCCGGGAACGGCTACAACAACGGCGGTCCGGGGCCCAGTCACGACGGCGACGTCGACGCCGGTGAACTCGGAAAGGCGCTGATCGTCGGTTTGCTCGGCGGATTGCTCTCGGCGGCCGGCTACATGGTGTATCGCCGGCTACCCGACGAGCAAAAAGAGAAGCTGCACTCGCAGGTGCGTAGCGTCGTCGCGCAACGCGTCAACGAGTTCCGCCAGAACTTTAACTTTTAAAACAGCCTTACGGCGCTTTGGCCTCATCGGGCGGACTCGCTACCGGTGGCGGCGCCGGCTCGGCAAGGTCGGCCGCACGTTCCATTTCCGCAACGAAAGAGTGCGACGTGTTCTGAACGTCTCGCATGAAGCGGCCGGCCTGACGCATCATCTTCGGTAGCCGGTCCGGTCCGAAGAGCAACAGCGCCAGGACCGAAACCACCAAAATATCCGGAACGGAGAACATGCTGGAGGGAAGGTTCCGGACCCGAAACGCCTTTGGCCTGCCTGGCAGGTCCCGCCTGCCAAGCCGTGCAAGCACTCGGGTCCGCTCGTGAAGATCATCTATACCCGCGGCAACCGCACGGAAACGCTGGCCTCGCTGGCGACCTTGCGAAAGATCCTCAACCGCTTTGTTGCGCATCGCGTCTTCTACGAAGTTTCGAGCCGTAGCAAGCGCGGTCACGAGTTCTTCTCGGCGAAGAACGTGTTCGTCGTCGGATCGATCGAAGTCACGAACTACGATCATCTAAAGATTTTGATCTTCGACGCACACAGCCAAGCACACTCGATCGAAATACTCAATCCGCAGACGATGCGCATCTACGACGAGATGCCCGGACGCGGATTCGCCGTGTCGTTCGTCAGCGAGGACGAGAAAGGCGTGGAAACGCGCTGCTACATTCGCGACGAAGGTGAGGACGACGAACGCATCCACGAGCGAACCGCCCTCGAAAGCATCACGCTTCCGCAGCTTTTCGAGTATCTCGACGACCTCACCGCAGCCGACGTCCGAACGCGGAAGTAGGTTTCTCGAGCGCGAGCGCGCGGCGCAGGGCGCGCACGGCATCCTTCAATCGTCCGGCGCGTTTGTACGCCGCTCCCAGATTCAGATGGGCGAGCGCGTAGTCGGGATCGGCGAGCACCGCCCGTTCGTACTGCGCGATGGCGTCGTCGGTTCGTCCGTCTTCCAGCAGTAAATTGCCGAGGTTGGTAAGGGCCGGGGCGTAGCCGGCGACGCAGGCGACGGCGGCGGTGAAGTCGCCGCGAGCGTCCTCGGTTTTCTTCAAAGCGACGCGCGCGACGCCGCGCTTGTTGAAGAGGAACGCGCGATCCGGCGGATCGGTTGCCGCGTCGAGCAACGCCGTTAACTCGATTTCCGCGCGCGGGAAGTTGCGCCGAGCCAACGACGTGAGCGCGCGATCGAAGGGCGTGGGAGCGCGCGGGGAAGCGAATCGGCGCCAGAGCCGGAACATCTCCGGTCATGTTCACGATCGACGTCGTCACGCTCTTTCCCGAGGTCTTTGCGCCGTTCGTCGGCCTATCGATCGTGGGGCGAGCGGTCGACGCGAAGATCGTGGCGTTGCACTACCACCACCTGCTCGACCAGCTTGAGGGCACCGAACGCGCCGACGATTCCCCGTTTGGCGGCGGCCCCGGCATGGTGCTGCGGCTCGAGCCGATCGCTCGCGCGCTGGACCGCATCGTCGAAGGCGCGCCTCCGAACGAGCGGCGGGTCATCGCCGTGCCGTCTCCCAGCGGACGGCCGTTTCATCAATCGGACGCCCAGCGCTTCGCCGAACTCGACCGGCTGGTTGTCGTCTGCGGGCACTACGAGGGTATCGACGACCGCCTGGGGGCCCTGTACCCGATCGAGGAGTACTCGCTCGGGGACTTCGTCCTCACCGGCGGCGAGATTCCGGCCTTGGCCATGATGGACGCGACCGTCAGGCTGCTGGCGGGGGCCTTACGCAGGGAATCCCTCGAAAGCGAGTCCTTTGCGGGAGACGGAGGCCTGCTCGATTACCCGAGCTTCACCCGGCCGCCCGTCTTTCGCGGGGTCGCCGTCCCGGAGGTGTTGCTTTCGGGAGATCATGCGAAGATCGCCGAATGGCGGCGGGCGGAGTCGCGCCGCCGCACCGCCGCCCGGCGCGGCGACCTTGTCGGCGAGGAACGGCCGTGATACTATACCGTGTGCTTATGCCGCGGCTTCGCCCGGCTTCTGTTTTATCTTGCGAGTAGAAAGTTTATGAACGTCATCGACGCCCTTAATCGCGAACAGCTCAAAGACGGACTCCCCGCCTTCCGCCCGGGAGACACGATCAAGGTCTATTCCAAAGTCGTCGAAGGCGGAAAAGAGCGCATTCAGATGTTCGAAGGCGTCGTGATCGTTCGCAAAGGCGGCGGCGCGACGGCTTCGATCACCGTGCGCCGCGTCGCCCACGGCGTCGGCGTCGAAAAGACGTTTCTCGTCCACAGCCCGCGCGTCGAACGGATCGAAGTCGGCAAGCGCGGCATCGTCCGCCGCAGCCGTCTCTACTATTTGAGCGAGAAGATCGGCAAGAGCGCGCGCATCAAGGAAAAGAAGCCCGTCAAGTAACACCGCTGCAGCTTCTCGGTCTGCTCTGCGTCTTCGCCGTCGCCCGGCTCGCCCTCTCGACCAAACCATTTGCGGCCGGCAACCGATCCTCGTCGGCCGTTGCGATGGTACGCGATTATCTCGACGCTCTGCTGGTCGCCGGCCTCGTCGCCCTCTTCCTCATCACGTTCGTCATTCGGACGTTCTACATTCCGTCGGTTTCGATGGTCCCGACCTTGCAAGTCCGCGACGTCCTGCTGGTCGACGAGATCGCGTATCGCTTGCATTCGCCGCAACGCGGCGACGTCGCCGTCTTCACGCCTCCGGTACCCTCACAAGGAGACGAGTTCGTCAAGCGAGTCATCGGAACGCCCGGTGACACCATTCGCATTTCCGACGGTATCGTCTACCGAAATGGCGTCGCGCTGCACGAGCCCTACGAAAACCAGCCTCCGAGGTACGACCTGGAAATCCGGCAGTACGGCATCTACGTCGACGGCTCGCCGCTCGACCCGCGCCGTGCCGATATTCCGCCACGCTCGCAGTGGCAATTGCCCGATCGTATTCCAAACGGCTTCTACTTCATGCTCGGCGACAACCGCAACTACTCCGACGACTCGCACGTGTGGGGATTCGCGCAGCGGACGGGGACTTCGCCGCTGGGCCGCTGGCGGAACGAAAAGTCCGCGCCGGTTTTGCCGGCCGCGCTTTTGCGATCGTCTGGCCCTGGCGCCGCTTGCAGATCCTTCGCTAGACTCCACGCTAACTGAAAGATTGACCGGACCGCATATGACGCCTCAGGAACTTCTCGCCATCGTCGCCATGATCGCCGTCATTCGCGTCGGCCTTTCGCTGCGGCCGGTGGTGGCCGGATCGAACGGCCGCAGCACGGCGCTGGCTCGCGAGTTCCTCGACCCGTTCATCATTGCCGGGCTGGCAGCGTGGGTGCTGATCACGTTCGTGGCGCGAACGTACTACATTCCGTCGGGCTCGATGCTGCCGACGCTGCAGATTCACGACGTGCTGCTGGTCGACAAGTTCGAATATCGCTTTCACGAACCGCACCGGGGCGACATCGTCGTCTTTCCGCCGCCGATGCCGACACCCGACGACTTCATCAAACGCGTCGTCGGGCTTCCCGGCGACCGCTTGCGCGTGCAAGGGGGCACGGTGTACGTCAACGACGTGCCCTTAAAAGAACCGTACGTCGCAGAAAAGCCCGACTACGAGCTGCAAATCCGCGACTACGGGATCTACGTGCGCGAGGGCGATCGGTGGCAGCGGCTGGATCCGGCCTCTGCCAACATCCCGCCGAGGTCGATGTGGACCGCCCCCGACCGAATTCCGTCGCGCTGCTTCATGATGTTCGGCGACAACCGCAACGACTCCGAAGATTCACACGTCTGGGGATTCGCGCAGGACGCCGGACGATTCGCCAGCGGCGCTCGCGCTGGTGAAGCCGCCGGATTCACCGGTCGCGCTTTTCTGATCTTCTGGCCGCCGTCGCAGGCCCGCGCCCTCTGACGCCTAGAAGTTAGGATCTCGTGTCGAGATCGCTGTCCTGGCGCTCGCTTGCGAACCTGGCGTTGCAACTGGCGATTCTTGCCCTTCTGATCGCGGCGTTCTTCATGCGCTTGCCGCAGGTTTCGGGACTCTCGATGGCCCCGCACATCGCGTCGGGTGAATACGTGCTTATCAATACGTTTGCCTATCGGCTCGCGCAGCCGCAGCGAGGCGACATCGTCGCCTTTCGACGCGACGACGACGCACGGGCGGTATTCATCAAACGCGTCGTCGGTCTTCCGGGCGACCGCATTCGCGTCGACGTGGGCCGCATTTCGATCGACGGCCGCCGCCTCGACGAACCCTACGTGCGCTTTCCCGACGACCGCACCTTTGGCGAGATCGTCGTGCCGCCGGGATCGGTCTACGTGCTCGGCGACAACCGCGCCGACAGCGAAGACTCGCGCTTTTTCGGGCCGGTGCGCGACGAGCGACTGATCGGCCGCGCGCTGGCGGGCATTTGGCCGCCGGCCGATGTGGGCACCCTCTGATGTGGGCACGATCTAACGCATGACGGCCGAACTCGAACGAGTCGTTCAGTGGTATCCGGGCCACATGGTCCGCGCCATGCGCAAGATCGGCGAATACTTGAAGCTGATCGACATCGTCATCGAAGTTGTCGACGCTCGCGTTCCGCGCAGCGGCCGCAATCCGCGCTCGATGCGATGATCGCCGGGCGAGCGCGCATCCTGGTGCTGACGCGCGAAGACCTCGCGGAGCCGCACGCGACGAAAGCCTGGATCGAAACCTTTGCCCAGCGCGGCCTCGAAGCGCTCAGCGTGGACGGACGGTCGCAGCGCAGCGTGGCGCGCGTCGCGACCGCAACGCGTACGCTCGGCCAAAGGCCGCAGCGGAATCTCGCGCGCGCTCGTCGTCGGATTGCCGAACTCCGGAAAGTCGTCGATCATCAACGGGCTCCTGCGCCGCGGTGCCGCCAAGACCGAAAACCGCGCCGGCGTTACCCGGCAACTGCAATGGTTTCGCATGCCGCCGAACGTCGAACTGATGGATACGCCCGGAATTCTCGTGCCCAAGATCGCGACCAAGGACGCGCAATGGATGCTCGCCATTTCCGGAGCGCTCCCGCGCGACCGCTACGATCCCGAGCAAGTCGCGGTGGCTTTTCACCGATGGTTGATGCGGCGCCGTCCGCGCTCCCGCGTACCCGACCTCGAAACCTTCGCGGCTTCGCGCGGATTCGTGCGCCGCGGAGGGAACGTCGATTACCACAATGCCGCGCAGTCGTACATCCGCGCGCTCAACGAAGGCACGTTCGGACGCATCACGTTCGAATCGCCCGGCGATGACGCCCAAGCAACGTAAGGCCAAGAACGCGTACGAGCGCGAGCGGCGCCGGCTTCACCGGCTGCACTACTTCGAATCCGCCGCGCGCGAGCGCGGCTTCACGCTGGTCGGCGGTGTCGACGAAGTCGGACGCGGCCCGCTGGCCGGACCCGTGGTAGCGGCATGCGTCGTAGCGGCGCAGCCGCTCTTCATTCGAGGGCTCAACGACTCCAAGCAAGTTCGCCCCGAGCTGCGAATCGAGATCGCGGAAACGATTAAGAGCACCGTCGCCGCCTGGGCCGTCGGCGTCGCGAGCGTCGCCGAGATCGACCGCCTGAACATTTATTGGGCGAGCGTCCTTGCGATGGAACGCGCCATTGCCGATCTGACGTGCCAGCCCGAATACCTCATTACCGATGCCGTCCGCATCCGCTCGTTCGGTGGCCCGCAGGAGCCGCTCATCCAAGGCGACGCCCGGTGTGCGGTGGTTGCCGCGGCGTCGATCGTCGCAAAGGTGCACCGCGACCGGCTCCTGGTCGAGCTCGACCGCGAAGATCCTCGCTACGGTTTTGCGCTGCACAAGGGTTACGCGACGCCGTTGCACATCGAAGCGCTGCGCGAGCACGGCCCGTGCGTTCATCACCGCGCCAACTGGGCTCGCGTCCGCGACGCCCAGCTGGCGTTTGGATTCGATCTCGAGAGTTCGTATGCCGGATTCGCCTAACACCGGCGCCAAAGGACGTGCCGGTGAAGATCGCGCCGCCGCCTTTTTGGAAGACCGCGGATACACCGTCGTGGCCCGCAACGTTCGCGTTCCCGGCGGCGAAATCGACGCGGTCTGCCTCGACGGCTCGACGCTGGTCATCGTCGAAGTCAAACGGCGCGACTCCTCGCGGTTCGGTTCCGCGCTGGGTGCGGTGGGCGCCCGCAAGCGAGCCACCTTGCGACGCATCGCCGCCGACTACGCGCAGATCGTCGCTCCGTCGGCCAAAATTCGTTTTGACGTCGTCGCCGTCAACGGCGATCGGCTGATCCTGCACCGAAACGCGTTTTAGGAACCATGTCGACGACCTCCAAGCCGCAGCTGCGCCGTTCCGTTACGCCGTGGGGATCGTTCTCGTGGGGCTACTCCGACGTCGGTGCCGATATCTTCGTGGGCTTGGGCCTCGTCCTGGCGGCGGCCGCCGGCGCGTCGAACGTCGCATTTCTCTTTGCCGGAATCGTCTACGTGTGCATCGGACTCGCTTACACCGAGCTGGCGGCGACCTATCCGGTCGCCGGCGGCGGACAGTACTTCGTTTTACGCGGTCTGGGCGATATTTTCGGCTTCATCGCCGGCTGGACGGTGCTGCTCGATTTCACCATCGACATTACGCTGTTCGCTTGGACCTGCGTGGACTACTCGAGCCAGCTGCTGCCGGTGCTGACGGGGTCGACCCATCCGTGGATCCACTTTCTCGTCACCCTGGCGCTCATCGTCGGGCTGATCGGTCTCAACGTCATCGGCGTTCGCGAGAGCACGGCCTTTAACGGCATCGTATCGGCGCTCGACGTTGTCAGCGAAACGTGCATTCTGTGTTTCGGTTTTCTCTTCGCATTCCGGCCGCATCTGCTGGTGCACACGATGCAGATGAGCTGGCCGTCGCCGTATCAGTTGATGCTCGGCACGTCGCTGGCGATCATCTCTTTCGTCGGCCTCGAATCCATTTCGCAGGCGGCCCAGGAGA
The DNA here is from genome assembly GCA_963786105.1 of Vulcanimicrobiota bacterium. Classification (GTDB taxonomy): domain Bacteria; phylum Vulcanimicrobiota; class Vulcanimicrobiia; order Vulcanimicrobiales; family Vulcanimicrobiaceae; genus Tumulicola. Next base: position 30,282 of record CAWAXX010000009.1, on the reverse strand, counting down.
CGCAGCGTCCGGCTTCGGTCATTCCGCGCACGTCGATCGCCCTGATTCTCACGATCCTGATCTTCGCGCTGGCCTACTCCAACCTCGCGCTGGGCATGCAGCCCTGGCACCCCATCACCGATGCGGCCGGCCATCCGGTTGCGTTTTGGCAGATCTTCCCTAACAACGGCGACAATCAAGGCAAGGCGGTCGCGCTGCTGGCGAGCCAGGTGCCGTATTTCGGCGCGATCGCCGCCTTTTACGTTCCGATCCTCGGCGCCGTGCTGCTGCTGATCTCATCGAACTCCGGCGTATTCGGCAGTTCGCGCATCGCGTATGCCATGAGCAGCTCGAACCTGTTGCCGTCGATCTTTCAGCGAGTGCACGCAAAGTTCCGGACGCCCGCAATCTCGATCGTAACGTTCGGCGGTATCGCCATTTTGGAGCTGCTCTTTGCGGCGTTTCCGTCGCTTCATCCCGGCGCGATGACCCTGTACGCTCGTTTTTTTCGGAACGAGACCGGGCTCGATTTCCTGGCCGATCTGTACGCGTTCGGTGCGGCCACGAGTTATTCGTTCGTGTTCTTGGCCTTGATCGCACTGCGCCTGAAGGATCCGTTGAGCCCGCGAAAGTTTAAAATTCCGTTCAACCTGCCGGTGCGCGTGGGCGGCGAAAACGCCGAGTTCCCCATCGTCGCGGTCATCGGCTTCGTCGGCATCGTATCCATCCTGGTGTTCACCCTCTTCACGCACCCCATCGGTCGCATCGCCGGGCCGACGTGGTTGGTCTTGGGCATCCTTGCCTACTTCGTCTATCGCCGCCATCGAGGTTTTCCGCTGTTCGGATCGCAACCGCACGATTGGCGTAAGGCGCAAGTCGAGATCCTGCGCAACGCCGGTGAATTGGAGCTCATGGACGAGTACGTCGCCAACGTGAAAGCCAGCGACGAACGTCGCGCGAAGGCGCAGGTATAACGTGCTCGTCGTGCGCACGATTCTGGCCGTCGCCATGACCGTTTGCGGCGGCGTCATTCTCGTGCGCGTTGCCGCGCTCGGACTTCACATCGAAAGCGCTCCCGGGCTGATTCTCGGGATCGCCATGATTGCGCTCGGCGTGCACCGCCTCTCCCTAATCGCCGGCGTCCGGCGGGGAACGTCGCCGTGACGCTGCCGGCCGGGGCAGGACCGACCATCACCACGACGGGCGCTCTGATCGCCTTCGGCATTGCGGTGGCAATCGGCTCGCTCCTGTGGTGGATGCTGCATCCACCGGAGTCGCAAGTACAGAAACTCGCCGCCGAAACCGCGCGCGAACTCAAGCGTATGGTCGGCAGCATCATGGTCGTTTTCTCGCCCGAAATTAACTCGAGTCACATGATGGCCCTCGCCGTGAAACTGGCTCGCGGCGAACGCTCGGAGTTGCTGGCGGTCTACGTGATCGAGGTACCGCTCACGCTGCCGCCGGACGCGGAAATGCCCGACGAAGAACGGGCCGCTCTCAACGCGCTGGGCACGGCCGAAACGATTGCCAACGCGAATAACGTTACGCTTCATACCGAGACCGTGAAGGTACGCTCGACCAAAGAGGCGGTGCTGGACATTGCTAAACGCGAGAAGGCCGATCTCATCATCCTCGGATCGTATCTCGAAGGCAAGTACAGCGGCGCGCGGCTCGGGGGCACGATTCAGGACATTGCTGCCGAAGCAAAATGCGATGTGCTGATCGGCGTAGAAGGGAAACACGGTACTCTTCTTGGCGAAGAGGCGAGCTAAAAGTTCAAAGCGGAGGAACAATGCGCAATCGGTTAATCCTTTCTTCATACGTTGCAGCCGCGTCGATCGCGCTGTTCGCCGCGTTCGGACTCACGTCCGCGGCTCGCGCCGACAACACGGCACCCGCAATAACCGCATTCGATCAAGCCTTCGCAGCGACCAACGACTACTCGTGCAAGGAGCGCGTGCACGAAGTCAAGGGGTCGGCCACCCAAGACCGCGTCTATCAAGCTATGGTTCATGAAGCCGCACTTTGCGAAGACGCTCATCGAGTCGGGAGACGGCCGCGGATCCGGCGGCGTGTGGGCCGGCGGCGATCAAGTCAGCGGTCATCAAGGGGGCATGCTCTCCGGCATTCACCTTAAGGTGAGCATCCACGATTCTCGCGCGGTCTCGCTGCGTGGCGTGACGATTCCGGAAGGCTTGATCCAAAATGTCGTGCACCGGTACGCGACGATATCCGGGACGCTAAGCCAAGCGCCCGGCGGCAAGATCGGCGGCGTCCTGACCGATCGGCTCGAACTCAAAGTCGCCGATCCCGCAAGCAACGACGGAATCTCGCAACAGATTCTCTACCTCTCGCAGGAAACGCACTGGCCGATCCGCCAAATCCTCTACGCCGGGTCGCAAATCGTTCTCGACGAGAGCATCACCGATCTCAAAACCAACATCGGCTTAACGCAAAACGACTTCCCGTTCTAGCGTTCCCCACGTCATCCTGAGCGGAGCGACCGTGCTACGCCGACAAGTAGCGTTTGCGGAGTTCGTCGAGCACGACGGCGAGCAAAATGACGGCGCCAAGGACGACTTTTTGTAAGTACGAGTCGACGTTGAGCAGGTTCATCGCGTTGTACAGCACGCCGATGAGCAGCGCGCCGAAGAACGTGCCGACGATGCTTCCGCGTCCGCCGGTGAGGCTGGTGCCGCCGACGACGACGGCCGCAATCGACTCGAGCAGTTCGTCGCCGGTTCCGGTCTGGGGCGAGCCGGACGAAAAGAGTGCCATGTAAAGGAACCCGACGATCGCCGCGCAGACGCCGCTGATGACGTAGACCATCGTCTTGACGCGTGCGACGTTGATGCCGGCCAGCCGTGCCGCTTCCTCGTTACCGCCGATCGCAAAGACGTATCGCCCAAAGCGAGTGCGCGTGAGCAGTACCGATGCTCCGAGGATGATGACGACCATCCAAATTACGGGAATCGGAATGCTCGGGAGGTGCAGCGCGGAGGTGACGCCGCCGAGAAACGAGCCGATGCCGGTATTCTGAAAGTCGGAACTTTGCAGCGCCACTGGCCGCCCGTGCGCGAGGATGAACGATAGCCCAAGCGCCATTTCGAGCATGGCGAGCGTGGTGATGAACGGCGGAAGATTGAGTTTGACGACGGGCAACGCGTTGAACCACCCGGCAGCGCCGCCGACCGCGACCGCCACGATCAGGGTGGCGGCGATCAACGGAAATCCGCTCAAGTGCAGCGTGTTGGCAAAAAGCGCCGCAACGACGCCGGTCAAAGCCACCAGCGATCCGACCGAAAGATCGATGCCCCCGGTGATGATAACGAACGTCTGGCCGACGCCCAGCACGCAGTTGTACGTAATCTGCCGCAAGACGCGGACGATGTTTGCCGGTTCGAGGAACGAACCGTGCGACGCGACGTTCACCACGACGATCATCGCAACCAAGAACAGCGCCGCCCCGCCGATGCGCAGCCAGTAGACGCGCCGCTCGCGATCGTTCACGCCGCCGCTCCGGTGGCGACCGCGATGACCCGATCGGGCGTTGCGTCGGCCCGCGCTAACTCGCTGACGATCGCTCCGCCGCGGATTACGAGAACCCGATGCGACATTCCGAGCACCTCTGGGAGGTCGCTCGAAACCATGACGATGGCCGCTCCGCGAGCGGTCAGTTCGAGCATCAGGTTGTAAATCTCGGCCTTCGCACCGATGTCGATACCGCGCGTCGGCTCGTCGAACAAAAACACGCGAGCCTTGCCGAGCAGCCATTTTGCGAGCACGACCTTCTGCTGATTCCCGCCCGACAGATTGCGGACGATCTGCTCGCTTCCGGGCGTCCGGATTCGAAGTTCGGCGATCATGGAGTCGGCGGCCTCGCGCTCGCCCCGGCGATCGATCAGGCGGTCGCGAGCGACGAATTCCGCCAGATGCGCGAGCGTGATGTTCTCGCGAACGGTCATGCCCAACACCAGTCCTTGCGCCTTGCGGTCCTCGGTGATGAACGCGATGCCCGCGTGGATCCCGTCTTCGGGCGCGCGCACGCGCACGCGTTCGCCGTCGACGGCGATCTCACCGCGGTCGGGGACGTCGGCGCCGGCGATGGCACGCACGATCTCGGTGCGGCCCGCGCCGACTAAGCCGGCAAGACCGACGATCTCACCGGCGCGCACCGAAAACGTGACGTCGCGAACCAACGGCTTGCGCGCGAGATTGCGTACGTCGAGCACGACCTTCGCATCGGGAGCGACCGGCGGCAACTCGGGGTAATGCGCGTCGACTTGTCTCCCGACCATCGCGTGGATGATTTCGTCGGTGGGAAATTCGGCGGCGATGCGCGTTTCTACCGCCTTCCCGTCGCGCAGTACCGTTACGCGATCGGCTATCCGCGGCAGCTCGTCCATGCGATGCGAGATGTAGATGATGCCGACACCGGTGGTTTTCAAGCGCCCGATGATTGCAAAAAGCCGCTCGATCTCGCGGCCGCTCAGCGCGGCGGTCGGCTCGTCCATCACCAGGATGCGCGCGTTTCGCGCCAGCGCTTTGGCGATTTCGACGAGTTGTTGCTGGCCGACCGACATCCGCGACACCGGAACGTCCAGCGGCAGATCGAGCCCCAGTTCCTTTAGCTCCGTAGCCGCCCGTTCGCGAACCGCGCGCTCGTCGATGAATGGCCCGCGCATCGGTTCGGCACCGAGCGCGATGTTTTCCGGCGCGCCGAGCTGCGGTACCAGCCTGAACTCTTGATAGATCATGCCGATTCCAAGCCGCTCGGCGGCGTACGGAGAATCGATTCGCACCGGGCTTCCATCGACGAAAATCTCGCCTTCGTCGGCCGGTTGCGCTCCGGCCAGGATCTTCACCAGCGTCGACTTGCCGGCACCGTTTTCGCCCACCAGGACGAGCACTTCGCCCGCGTGCAACGTCAGCGAAACATCCGATAGCGCGCGGACGCCGGGGAAGGTCTTTCCGATGCCCCGCATTTCGAGCAGCGGAGCCGCATCGTTTGGCAAGCTAGTGGAAATTCTGCGAACCTCCGATTTGTTCCAGATCGAGGAAGCGAGGATCGAAGTTTGCTGTGGCAAATGAGACCCGAGCTGACGAAGATATGGGATAAATCAGAGGTTTCCTAGGGTTTTTTGCTGTCGGCCTGGGTGTATGTTCCGACGGCGATCTTGACGATCGGCGCAGGCGACGTGCCGGCGAAGTAGTCGTGGATGACGTCGATCGTCGTCGCTCCGATCTTCTTCGGGAACTGAATCGCGTCGCCGTACATCGAACCGGCGGCGATCGCCGCACGCGCTTCCGGCGTTGCATCGTAACCGACGATTGCGACCTTCCCGGTCATGCCGGCAGCTTTGACGGCGGTCACCGCGCCGAGCGCCGAGTCGTCGTTGATGCCGAAGATGCCTTTGATGTTCTTGTGCGCTTGCAGGATGTCGCCGGTGTCGCTACTGGCTTTCGTTCGCATGCCGCCGGAATCGACGTCGGCAACGATGGTCACCGACGGGCAGAGCTGCGCGAGCGCTTGTTTGAAACCTTTGACGCGATCTTGGACGCTGGTAACTTCGGGCTCGTCGACAATCGCAACGGCACCGCTGTTTCCCACCGCCTGACAGATCAGCTTGCCGGCTTGGAAACCACCTTGGACGTTATCGCTCGCGATGTGCGCGACGACTTTACCCTCGTTGCTCGTGTTGGCGATGTCGGCCGTAAAGACCGGAATTCCGGCGTTGTTGGCCTCGACGATCGCGCTGCCGATCGCTTGCGAATCGTACGGCGTCAAAACGATGGCGTCGGTCTTCTTGGAGACGAAGTCCTCGACTTGGCTCTGCTGCTTGGCGTTGTCGCGATTCGCGTCGACCACCACCAAGGTATAGCCGTATTTTGCGGCCTCGGCGCGCATGCCGGCTTCCATATCTTGATAGAACTGCGCCTCGCGATTTTGAATCGAAACGCCAATCGTTTTAGCACCCGAGGCAACCGAGCCGCCGGAGGAGGCGTGCGAACACGCCGCCGCCGCAAAAGACAGCGCGAATACTGAAGCGATCCGAAGATAAGTCGTCAAATTTATGCTCCTCGAAGGGCGGTCGGAGTGCCAGACTGGTGCTTGGGCACGCGTCGAACGCTGGCCTCCGTTGTCCACAGCATGCGACTTCATCTTGTGCAATCTGTGGAGAAGAGGCGCCTTCCAAGCGCGATTAAGCCGATAATGCTCGCCACCGAGACCACCCCCCATACCGAGCCGCCGATTGGGCGGCCGTAAACGAATTCCCCGGCAGCGAAAAGCGCGCCGTAGATTGCCGCCAGAGCGAGGACCCAACCGAGCAGCGCTTGGGCCGGAGAATCCGGCGACGGAGGCAGCCCTCCGGCCCTGCGGACGGTCGTCCACCCGGGTCCTGCAGGTCGCACCTTATCGTAAAACGCTGCCAAGGTACGCGCCTCTACCGGCGGCGTCGCATAGGTAACGATCAGCCACACGATGGTGGTCACTGCCACGGTAACGAGTAAGATCGTCGTGCTTGCAAACGCGTGCCCCATTTTACCGGCAGCGAAAAACGCCAGCGACACCACAAACGAGGAAAACATCGCGCTCACTTCGCTCCAGGCGTTGATGCGCCACCAGAACCAGCGCAACAAGTAGATCAAGCCCGTTCCGGCGCCGATCGAGAGCAGCAAATTGAACGCATCCTTCGCGGTGTCCAGCGAAAGCGAAAATGCGACGCCCGCAGCCATCAGTAGCACGGTAACCAGGCGCCCCGCAAAAACCAGCTCGCGCTGGCTCGAGTCCGGTCGAATGAAACGCTGATAGAAATCGTGGACGAGATACGACGTGCCCCAGTTGAGGTGCGTTTCGATCGTCGAGCGGTATGCCGCGAAGAGACCGGCGACCATGAAGCCCGCAAAACCTGCCGGCAGGAAGACCAGCATCGCCGGGTACGCGATGTCGTTGCCGATCAAACCGGCTTGCACCGACGGAAACCGCAACGAAATGTCGTGCAGCGACGGATAGACGATCGTCGACGCCAGCGCTACGACGATCCAGGGCCACGGGCGCAAGGCGTAGTGCATCGCTTGAAATGCGAGCGTTCCGTACAGTGCGTCGGACTCGGTGCGAGCGGCCAGCATGCGCTGCGCGACGTAACTGCCACCACCCGGTTCCGCGCCGGGATACCACACCGACCACCACTGTACCGTCAACGGGATGATGAAGATCGCGAGCGCCGTCGGCCAATCTTTGAAATTCGGAAGAAACGAAAGCAGGCCGGCCTGGGGTCCGCCAAAGTGGGCGATCAGGCCGTGCAGACCGCCGACGCCCGGCGCGTGAATCGCGAAGTACGCCGCGGCGAATGCCGACGTGATCGTAATGCAGAACTGGATCATGTCGGTAACCATGACGCCCCATAAACCGGCCGTTGCGGCAAACACGATTGGCACGGCGGCCAGCAGGAGCAGCGTCTCGAGCCGAGGCCAGCCGAAGAGCACGCTCGCGATCTTAACCGCCGCGAGATTCACGCTCGCAATGATCACGCAGTTGAAAAACAGTCCGAGGTAAATGGCCCTGAAGCCGCGGACGAACGATGCGGCGCGGCCCGAATACCGCAACTCGTAGAACTCGAGGTCGGTCAGCACGCCGCTACGCCGCCATAGCCGCGCGTAGAAGAACACGGTCGCTAAGCCGGTCAGCAAGAACGACCACCACACCCAGTTCTCCGCAACGCCGCCGTCCCGAACCAAGTTCGTTACGAGGTTCGGCGTATCGGTCGAAAACGTGGTCGCCACCAGCGAGATGCCGATTAGCCACCACGGCGCTTGCCGGCCGGCGGCGAAAAACTCCGTGATGTTGCGCCCGGCGCGGCGCGCTAGCACGATTGCGGGGATGAACGTCACGCCGAGCGAGAGCGCGATGATGAACCAATCGAGTCTCGTCAGCAGCATCACGCGCGCGTTACGGCCCGCGTGCCGACTGTCCTCCGCCCGTGTCATCCTGAGCGGAGCGCCGCAGGCGCGCAGTCGAAGGACGTGCCTCTAGTTACTAACGCCGCTGTGCGCAGAGGAGACGCGATATGCTTTCGCTGGCATTCTCGGCGGCGATGCTGGGCATCGAAGGCTACGTGGTCCGCGTCGAGGCGGACAGTTCTGCCGGGACGCCGTCGTTTTCGATCATCGGGCTTCCGGACCGTGCGTTGCGCGAAGCCTGCGATCGCGTGCGCGCCGCCATCTTCAATTCAGGCTTTGCGTACCCGGCCGGCCGTCTGCTCGTGAATCTTTCGCCGGCGGACGTTCGCAAGGCCGGCCCGGCTTTCGATCTCGCGATTGCGTTGGCGCTCGTTGCCATCGACGAGCAGGTCGACCGACTCGCGCTACAACAGTTCATCGGGCTCGGAGAACTCGCGCTCGACGGCAAGCTCCAGCCGGTAAACGGCATTCTGCCGATGGTCCTCGGCGCGCGGCGCGCCGGCTTTCACAAGCTGATCGTTCCCAGGCAGAATGCCGACGAGGCCGCGCTGGTAGACGGCATCGACCTCTACGCCATCGACTCGCTGGCGTCGGCGGTTGCCGTCATCGGCGGCAACGGCATCAAGTGGCGCCCGCGGACGACGCCGCCGTCGCTCGACGGACCGGGCAGCGACGCGCACGGCGACTTGGCGGACGTTCGCGGTCAGGCGGCGGCCAGACGGGCGCTTGAAATTGCCGCCGCCGGCGGCCACAATCTTTTGCTCGTGGGGCCACCGGGATGCGGGAAGACGATGCTCGCGCGTCGCCTGCCATCGATCCTCCCGCCAATGTCGCTCGCCGAAGCGCTCGAAGTGACAAAGATTTACAGCGTCGTCGGTTTTCTGACCGGCAATGCTGGAATCGTCCGCGCGCGTCCGTTTCGATTTCCGCATCACACGATTTCGCAGACGGCGCTGGTAGGCGGCGGCGCGCTGGCCAAGCCCGGTGAAATCTCACTCGCCCATCACGGCGTCCTGTTTCTCGACGAGTTGCCCGAGTTTTCGCGCAGCGCGATCGAGGTAATGCGGCAACCTCTCGAAGAGGGAACGGTCAGTATCGCGCGCGCCGCCGGAACGTTTACCTATCCGACACGCTTTCAGTTGGTTGCCTCGATGAATCCATGCCCGTGCGGATACCGCGGCACGCGCAATGCTGAGTGCCGATGCGACGACGCCGCGGTAGTGAAATACGTCGGCAAGCTCTCCGGACCGCTGCTCGATCGCATCGACCTCCAAATCGAAATCGCGCGCGTCCCGTTCGACGACATGGTGCGATACGAAGGTGGCGAAAAATCGGCACAGATTCGAGAACGCGTCGTCGCCGCGCGCGAGCGTCAAAGCGATCGCTTCGTCGGTACGCCGCTGACCTGCAACGCCGAAATTCCCGGTAACGCGATGCGCCGCCATTGCGCGCTCGACGAGCCGGCGATGCGGCTGCTCGCCCTGGCCAGTGCGAAGCGCCAGTTTTCAGCGCGAGCGCTCGACTGCATCGCGCGGGTCGCGCGCACGATCGCCGACCTCGGCAACGCGCCGTCCATTTGCGCCAAGCACGTGGCCGAGGCCATTCAGTATCGCAGTCTCGAGCGCATCGGGGCCGCTGCGTGAGACTGCGTGACAGGGAAGCCGAATCAAGCCGTCGCAGCGACGAGACGTGCGCGTAAGAAAAGCCCTTCCTTCCGAGTTTCCGCTGCTCGAGAAAATGCCGCACGCGTTGCATTACGAGCATCATCTCGCGTTTATTCGGCACGCGTTAGGGTCGAAGGAATGTCTGGTGGCCGAGATCGACGGCGCCATCGTCGGCTTCGCGGTATGGGATCGCGGCTTTTACGCCCGCTCGTTTCTGTGGATGCTCGGCGTCGACCCGGCCCATCAGCACCTCGGGGTCGCGTCAAGACTCATCGAGCAGGTCGAGCAGCTCAACGCCGGTCACGGCATCTATACCTCGACCAACCAATCCAATGCCGTCATGCAACGACTGCTGGCCAACCGCGGCTTCATACAGGTCGGCCGGCTCGAAAACCTCGACCCCGGCGACCCCGAAATATTCTTCTTTAAGAAGTTATGATGGGTGACGCGTCCTTCGACCGCGCGCCTGAGGCGCTCCGCTCAGGATGACATTTATTCGGCGATGAGTTGCGGGACGGCGTCGCCGTTGAGAAACGCCGAGAGCTCCGCGGGTGAGAACTGAAGGCCGGCCCAGAACGCGCCGAACTCGCCGTAGCGCGCGCTGGCCTCGTCGAAACGCATTTCGTACACGAGTTTCTTGAAGACCAGGGGATCGTCGGCGTAGAGGTCGACGCCCCACTCGAAGTCGTCGAAGCCGGCCGAGCCGGAGATCACTTGCGTGACTTGCCCGTGGTACGATCGCCCGACGACGCCGTGTTCGCTCATCATTTTGGCGCGCGTGTCGAACCCGAGCATATACCAGTTCTGTACCTCCCCGCGCCGCTTGCTCATCGGATAGAAACACGTATACCGGCGCTGCGGAATTTTAGCCCACAGGCGCGCGGTGATATGCGAATTCTCCTTCTGCTTGCGTACGAGCTCGTCGAAGCCGGCGATCCACTCCGGCGATTGCGGCGGAAGCTCGCGCGCGTTCAGCTCGGCGTGAATTTTTCCGGTGGCATCGTACAGCCCGATTTCGAGCACGGACACGTACGATCCGAGTGGGTGTAAAAACTCGCGCAGCTCGAGTTTGTCGACCAGCGTCTGGGCGTACGCCAAGTCGTCGAACGTCCGCGCGTAGTGCGTCAGCATCAGGTCGCCCTTATGGCCCACGATCTGCGTCAGGCCGAGGTCGCCGTCGTCGCTGTTCTTGAGATGGTCGACCAAGTCGATCGCGTGGACCGCATACTTATTGCGGCGCTTCTCCGGCAGCCCGTCCCAGGTCCGTCGGTCCAGCGAAAACATCCGGTGGAGAATCCACCATCCTTCCAGCGATTCGGGAACGTTGGGGTCGCGCACGGTTACGCCTTGGCCCGGGCGAGCGTCTTGGCCCGCTTCATTTCGGCAAGGACCTCGGCTTCGAGACGGTCGGGACGTTCGCGATACTTCGCCCACAGCGGCGGTGTGTGGGCGATGTCGTCGAGAACCCGGCAGTAGATCGCATTGACCGGCGTGGGAACGTGATGTTCGTGACCGGCGGCGGCCACCGCGCCGTTAAGTACGTCCACTTCGGTTTGGGGCCGGCCGTTGCGTAAATCGATCAACAGCGACGGCGCCTTCGTCCCGCGCGCGCTGACGATGTTTCGCGACAGCAATCCGCGCGCGACCGGGCTCGGCAGGATGGCGACGTTGAACAACGCGCGCACCGGATAGCGCGGCAAGTCGACGGGAGTAATTTTCATCGCTTGCATCACCGCGCGCACTTCTCGAATCATGCGAATCTCGAGCGTAAAGACCTTCTCGAAGTGGACCAACCGGTTCGGCAGAACGTTCAAGATCGCGCAACTCGCATTGGCCACCACGTTGAGCGCCAGCTTGCTCCACTTCAGGGCGCGCCAATCTTCGACCACCTTTACGTTCATACCGGTTCCGGCAAAAGTGGCGACCAGCCAGTTGTAGGCGTTCGACCCTACCGGTGCCAGCGCCAAACCGCCTTCGTTCGTGAGCTTCACGTTGCCGTCGCGGTCCCGGCCGACCGGGGTGGTCAGCGCGGCCGCGACCACGTTGTCGGCGCCGAACGCGGCGGCCAGCTTCTCCTCGTTACCGACGCCGTTCTGCGGGCACACGAAGACGCATTTCTCCGGATGCGCGATCGCGCGGCGTAAGGTTTCGATCGCGGAGTCGGTGTCGTAGGACTTCGTCGCTACCAGCGCCACGTCGGCGTCGTACGTCGAGCGGAGGTCGTCGATCGACCGCGGTGCGTACTCGACCTCGAGACCCACCGAGCGCAGCTGATCGCCGAAATACGTTCCGACCGCACCCTTGCCGACGATGTAGATTTTCACGCTCGGTTGCCCGATCGATCCGTCGAACCGAATCCGCCGCTACCGCGCTCGGACGCCGGCAGCTCGTCGACGAGTTCGAACGAGGCGCGCGACACCGGCGCCACGACGATTTGAGCGATGCGATCGCCACGCCGAACGACGAACGGCTCCGTCCCTAAGTTCGCAAGTACGACCCGGACGTGTCCGCGGTAGTCGGCGTCGATCGTGCCGGGCGAGTTGAGACACGTGACGCCGCTGCGAATCGCCAGGCCGCTGCGAGGACGCACTTGTGCCTCGTATCCGATCGGCAGCGCGATGGAGAAACCCGTCGGCACGAGCGCGCGTGCGCCGGGGAGCAGCGTCAGCTCGTCAGCAACCGCCGCAAACACGTCCGCACCGGCGGCGTGCTCGCTCATATACGACGGCAGCGGTAGGCCATCGCCTTCCGGAAGACGTTTGAACGCCACGCGTACGGCAGTCATCGCCGTTCACTTGGCAAGCAACGCCGCCAACTCTTCCCGGAAGCTCTCGATGTCGCGGAATGACCGGTACACGCTGGCAAAACGAATGTACGCCACCGGATCGAGTCGCTTGAGCGATTCCATGAGCTTCTCGCCGACCAGGGTCGATGCGACCTCGCTTTCGCCGCGCGCAAAAAGCTCTCGCTCGAGGTCGGCGGCGACGGCCTCCATTTGATTCTCGGAAATCGGGCGCTTCTCGCACGCCTTGCGCAGGCCGCCCAGAATCTTCTCCCGGTTGTACTGCTCGCGCCGCCCGTCTTTCTTGACCACGAAGAGCCGCGGCGATTCCATCCGTTCGTAGGTGGTAAACCGGTGCTTGCAGCGCGGATCCAAGCACTCGCGGCGCCGGCGGACCACGGTCTCGTCGTCGCGCGAATCGACGACGCGGGTCTCGCTCTTGCGGCAGGTCGGACAGGTCAGACGAAAACTCTCAATCGGGCCATGCCCAATATGTAGTGGGTCCTCGTATTATACGTCACTATCGGTAGCCTCGCAAAAAGGACCGCCAATGGCGGTCCTTTCAGCACGTCTAAGAATGACGGGCGAGCGAGCGCTAACTTATCTAGCTCGCCGCGCCGATCTTGAACATCTTCGTGCCGCAAACCGGGCATTTGCCTTCGGTCGCGGGACGCCCGTTCTTCATCGTGATCTGAACGGCGTCTTTGATCTCACGCTTCGTCTTGCACTTAACGCAATACGCTTCTGCTGCCACCTCGGGTACCTCCGTGTCGGCCTGCCTATTCCCGTGGGCCCGGCCGATTCCCCCTGGGAGCCCTCGGCAACGCCGCAGGGTCTTGCCGCTCCTCAAGCGCGCGTGAAGGCCCGAAGGTGGACGAACCGGTGTTCGAGAGCGCCGAGCGGATCCGGGCGGCTCGCGGCAAACGCCCGTTCGAGGCGGCGGCGGCCGGCCTTTGGTGCGTCGGCACGCTGGCGGGCCTGGGGCGCCCCTGCGTGGCCATCGTCGGCACCCGCGCGGCCACTCCGTTGGGAAAGCGCATCGCCCGCGAGTTCGCCGCCCAACTCGGCGCCTGCGGCTGCTGCATTCTTTCCGGGTTGGCGCTGGGCATCGACGCAGCGGCTCACGAGGGCGCACTGGACGCCGGCGCCCCTACGATCGGCGTGCTCGGAAGCGGCCACCGGCGCTTCTTTCCGCGGCGCAACCGCCCGCTCGCCGAGCGGATGGCGGCTGCCGGCGGCGCCGTGCTTTCGCCCTTCGCGCCCGACCTGCTCGCCCAGCCGTGGCAGTTTCTGGCGCGTAACGGCGTGGTTGCAGCGCTCGCGGACGCGGTCGTCGTCGTCGAAGCGCCGGCGCGCAGCGGCGCACTCAATACGGCGGGCTGGGCCGCCGGTCGAGTGCCGGTTCTGGCCGTCCCCGGCGACGTCGATCGCAAACACGTCCAGGGCTGCCTCGCCCTGATTCGCGACGGCGCCATCCTGGCGCGAAACGCCGCCGACGTGCTCGAAGCGCTCGGGTTTCCCAACGCCCCGCCGCTCGACGACGGGCACGCCGGCAGCGACGATCCCGCCGGCCGGGCGCTACTCACCGCTCTGAGCGCCGGCGCGATGCACCTTGACGATCTCGTCGCGGCCACCAACATTCGTCCCGCCGAAGCCCTGGCCGCGCTTGCCATCCTCGAACTCGACGGCAAAGTCGAATGTCGCGGCGCGTCGGTCTTCGCGCCGTGCCGCGTGCATTAGCGGCCGCGTGCTACCCTAGGAATCTGTGCTCGTCCGAATCGTTGCCGTCGATCGCTTGCGATCGCCGTACGTCGCCGAAGCGTGTGCCGATTTGCGCAAGCGCTTGAGCGTGTATCATCCCTACGCGGAGATCGAAGTGCGCGCCGGCGACGGCAGGGATCCGCGTGCCGCCATGCGCGACGAGGCGGCGCGCATCGCGCGCCACTTGCGCTCCGACGACCGCGTATGGCTGCTGGAGCGCAGCGGCACGCAGCTCTCGAGCCCCGCGCTGGCAGACCGTCTCGATGAGATCGGACGCAGCGGCGCGCAGCGGCTGACCCTCGTCATCGCCGGAGCGAACGGCGCCGATCCCGCGCTGCGCGTGCGCGCGGAGTTTCTCTGGTCGCTTTCGGAACTGACCTTCTTGCACGAGTGGGCGCGCATGCTCGTGCTGGAACAACTCTATCGCGCGGCGAAGATCGGACGGAATGAGCCGTACCATCGCTGAGCCGCACGCAATCGCATTGAGCGCGTTCGGCGATGCCGTCGGCGCGGCGGCTCGCGCGCTCTATCCGGATGCGCCCCCGGCGAGCGGTCTTCTTCGAAGCGCCGCGCCGTCCTGAGTTCGGCGATTTTGCGACCAACGTCGCGTTCTCGCTCGCCAAGTTCGCGCGCCGTTCGCCGCAGGACGTCGCCCGCGCGCTCATCGAACGCGCCGGCGAGCACTTCGCGGAACGCGACGCGTTCGCGTCGATCGAGCCGGTGGCCGGCTTCATCAACCTTCGCTTTACGCCGCACGTCTGGCAGCGCGAACTCGTTCGCCTGGCCGGCGAAGCTCAAACGCCGGCCACGCCGTTCGAGCGCAAGGACGGAAGCGCCAAGCGCGTCTCGCTCGAATTCGGCAGCGCCAATCCGACCGGTCCGCTCGTGGTCGTGCAAGGGCGCGCGCTCTCGATCGGCGACGCACTGGCCAACGCGATGCGCTTCTGCGGCTACGACGTGTTTACCGAGTGGATCATCAACGATGCTGGCGCGCAGATCGAACGCTTGGGCCGTTCGATCTACGCCCGCTACCGGCAAATCGACGATCCGTCGTTTCCCTTTCCCGAAGACGGGTATCCCGGCGAGTATCTCCTCGCGATCGCCTGCGCGATGTACGACCGCGACGGCGACCGGTGGACGAATGCGCCGGAACGCGAGTGGCTGCCCGCCTTCGAAACCTTCGGCCGCGATGCGATCGTCGCCGGCCAGAAGCGTACCGCAGAACGCTTCGGCGTTCGCTACGATCTGTGGCAAAGCGAGAAAGAACTCCACGACTCCGGAAAAATCCGCCGGGGCATCGATCGCTTGCGCGAACTCGGGCTGACGTACGAACGCGACGGTGCGCTCTTCTTCCGCACGACTGATTTCGGCGACGACAAAGACCGGGTCGTCCTTCGCAGCGACGGCCGCCCGACGTACTATGCGTTGGACGTGACCTACCATTACGAAAAGCTCTCGCGTTCGGACCTCGCCATCGACATTCTCGGGCCCGACCATCACGGCTACATCTCGCGTCTGAAGGCGCTGGCCGCCGCCCTGGGATTCCGGGACCGGCTCGAGGTGTTAATTTCGGGGCAGATCGCGCTGATGCGCGGCAACGAGCAGGTGAGCATGAGCAAGCGCGCCGGGAACATCGAGACGCTCGACGACATTCTCGACGAAGTCGGCAACGACGCGGCACGCTTTTTCTTCGTGATGTTGGCGCCGGAGTCGCCGCTGACGTTCGACCTCGCGCTGGCGGTCGCGCGAAACGACGAAAACCCAGTGTACTACGTTCAATACGGACACACGCGGATCGCGTCGGTGCTGCGCAATGCCGGTGCCGGCGATTCGCCGGCGTTCGGAGACGATACGCCGGTGCGCGTATTAGTTCACCCCACCGAACTGGCCCTGATTCGGCGTTTGGTCGAATTCCCGCACGTGGTGGAAGGGGTGGCGGAACATCTCGCACCCCACCGGCTCGCGCGATACGCGCGCGACGTCGCGTCCGACTTTCACGCCTTCTACTCGGAGTGCAAGATTCTCACCGACGACGCCGAGACGCGTCAAGCGCGGTTGATGCTGTGCGTCGCGACCAAGAACGTCCTGGCGCGCGCGCTCGCAATTCTCGGCGTCAGCGCACCGGATTCGATGTAACCGGCGTTGCCGTCGTCCGGCATCTTCGCCGCCCTCTGGCTGGTTGGACTCTTCGCGGCCGCATCGGCGCTGCGAACGAGCACGCGCTACACGTTCGCCGACCGCATTCGCGACGCGCTGATTTTAGGCGTATCGATTCCCTTCGTCCTCGGCTTAGTTCACGGGCTTTATCCTATTGCGTGCTGGCTTGCGCTGGCGGCTTGCGTGGCGATCGCCTATCGGCGGCGCGGTCCGCGGCCCGAGCGCGACCCGCAGCCGCCACCGCCACCGCCGTATCTCCTGATCGCCGCGTTGGCGCTGATCGCTTGGCCGCCGCTGATGCGGCCGCTGCTCGACGGAGACTCGCTCTCCTACCACCTGCCCAATGCCGCCGCGTGGGTGCACGCGCGAAGCCTGTGGACCACCGACCCGCGTTACTGGTGGTATCCGCCCGGCTCGGAGCTCTTCGCTTCGGGGTTGTTTGCCGTTGCCGGACCGTTCGCGCTCGGATGGAGCGGGTTTGGTGCGCTCGCGCTGCTCGGTTTTCGCACGATCGAGTGGGCGCGCGACGAGTTTGCCGTACCGGCATGGGTCGCCGACGCACTGGCGGCCGCGACCGTCACCGTCGCTCCGATTGCCCTGCAAGCCGCAACGTTGCAAAACGACGGCTGGCTCGCGGCGTTTTTTCTCGAAGCGCTGTGGACGATTCGGCGCGAACCGTCGGCGGCGGCGCGCACGATCGCGGTGACGGTGCTGCTCAAGCCGTACGGATGGATTTTCGCCGCGATCGCCGCGACGACGGCCAAAGCGCCGCTGAAAGTCTGGATCGCCGGCGCGGTTGCCATCGCCCTGTGGGTGCTCCACGATGCGGTATTGTGGCATGCGTCCATCGTCGCGCCCGCCAGCACGTCGTCCGGTAACACCTGGCAATCGACGATCGTCGCACACGGCGCGCAGGCATTAATGCTCTTGGCTGCCGTAACGTGGCACGCGTCGCCGTTCGCCTTCTTGGCACTGCTCGCGGCCGTGGCCGGACCGTTGCTCGCGCCCGAAAACCGGCGCGCGTTGGGTTGGGCGGCGTTGGCGGCGGTGCTCGCATTTGCGATCATGCCGCTGGCGTATGCCGACCAGCATCCGCAACTCGAAACCGGCGCGTCGCTGCGTTACGCCGCGCCCGCGATCGCGCTCGGCGCGCTGTTACTCGCGCGACCGGCGGCCCGCGCACCGTGGCTCGCCGGCGCCGTCTTCATCGCGTCGGCGATCTTCGGAGCCGCTTCGGTGCTCGCGATTTTTTGGAACGACTCGGGAACGCACGTAGCGATCGTCATCGCGCTGGTGGCGGTGGTCAACGTTATCGCAGCGCGGGCTTTGCGTTGGCAGTGGCCGCTCGCCGCCGGGTTTGCACTCGCCGTCGTCCTCGCGACCCACTTGGCCGCGCGACATCCGGTCGACTACTACGTCGACGCGCTGCGCGTCGACGGGAAAGCGCCGGGAATCTACGGATGGATTGCCAAGACGCAGCCTTCGGGCATCGGCGGCTGGGGGCTGCGCGCCGGCGTCGTCAACGTGCTTGCTCCGTCGACTCGCACCATCGACCTGCCGGACGCGACGCCGTGCACGTCCGCGCGGGACCAACGCGTTCTGCTCGTCGCCGTCGCCGAAAACGATCGCCCGGCAACGTTTAACGCGCATCGGCTGAGCGTCGCGCGGACGTGCGCGAAACCGGTGCGCTACGACGACGGCCTCGCGGTCGCCGGCGGCTCGGAATAAATGGGCATCGCAGCGCGCTCCCGAAGTACGTTGGCGATCGGTCCATTCGATGGACGCGACCTCGCAATTCTCATAGGAGCACGTTAATGAAGCTTTCCATCGCGGCGACCGCAACCGTTTGCGCCGTCGTCTTCTCGGCATGCGGCGGGAACGTCGGCAGCCAATCGCCGGCAGGGCTCGCGTCGGGCGCGAACACCGGCGTCGCATCGAGTTCGAATCTGCGCCAGCCGTTGGCGGCGCGAATGCCGCAAGGCCTGGACGCGAACATCACGATTCCCGATGACACCGACCCGAACGAAACCGCCGCGGCGGCGTATTGCGTGAAGACCAAAGGCGTGGTCGAGCGGCGCGTCGCCGTCTACGGGTCGAACGGCTCGAACCCGCTGACGCTCGCCGGCGTTAAGCGTTTCTGCCAATACACCAAGGGCAAAGGCAGCTCCAGCTCGCGGATCCACATTTTACTGTCGACGCTCTACACCACGAAGCCGACTCTCGCTGCCCTCGCGTACATTCTGAAACCGCCGAGCGGTTCGTGCCAAGGCAACCCCGCTTCGTGCTACTGCGCCTTCGTGCTCGGCGGCGCCGAGATCGGTCAATCCGGAGCCGGCGGCGGGTGGTACAAGAAAAACTCGATCGATCAAACGCTCGAAGCGTGCGTCCTACCCGACGTGTCGTCGATCGACTCCTGGGGATTGCTCTATCACACCAACGGCATCATCCGCGGCATCGATCTCACGAAGGTCATGCGCTACCACTACCCCGGCAGCTAACACTCCAAATGTCATCCTGAGCACAGCGAGCGTTAGCGAGCGCAGTCGAAGGACAGCAAGCGACGTTCGCGCGCCGATCTGAGGGCGTCTGGACGCGGAGCGGAGGCATGGATGCCGAGAGCGACGCGCCGCTGAGTAGCGTTTTCGCACGGAGCGAAAACGCGAACGTCCCGAAGGTCGCGCGCGTAACGTCGCTCGCGCTCCTTCGACTGCGCGCCTACGGCGCTCCGCTCAGGATGACAAAGCTAGGCGTCACCTCTACTCACGATGACGCGGAGCCTCTATCCATTTGCGCGTGCAACCACGGTGCCATGAAATAGCGCCAGAGAATTTTGATGAGCGCGGCGACCGGGATTCCGAGAATCAACCCCGGGATCCCGAACAGCTCGCCGCCGGCGAAGATGGCGAACATCGCCCCGATCGGTGAGACGCCGACCGATTCGCCCATGATTTTCGGAACCAGGACGTTGTCGCTGATGCGGGCCATGCCGAACATAATGACCTGCACCCAGACGACCATCCACAGGCCTTGCGGCAAACACAGCGGCACGGCGACGATTTCTGCGACCAGCATGCCGATGATCGGAATTGCGTAGGCGACGCCGCTCACGATTCCGAGGATGAGCGAGAACTTGAACCCGATCGCCGCCGACAGGATCGCGATGACGATGCCGGTGATGGCGCTGACGATGATCTGCCCGGAAATGTAGCTGCCGAACACCTGCGTCACCTCGGCCGCGAGCTTGCGCGCCGTTTCGCGTTTTCCCGACGGGAACATGCCGGCGAACCACTCGCTGATTTGTGAGTCGTTGAGCAGGAAGAAAAACGAGAGAATGATGGCCGAGAATGCCACGAAGAACGCGGTGGCGGTGTTGACGGCGATCGCTCCGAGCGACGCGAGCACGCCGCTGACGATGCTCGCCGTCTTCGCGCCGCCGAGCGCGCTCATGTTGATCCCTTCCGCGGGCAGATGCAACTGCGGAAAATGCTGGTTCAGCGAACTCTCGGCGCCGGTCAGCCAGCTCTGCGCGGTCGTCGCGTATCCCGGCAGGTTGCTCGCCAAGAGTTGCATTTGATCGATCGTCAGCGGCACCACGATCACCATGCCGACCGCGATCAGCAGGATGAGCGCGGCAAACACGACGGTGATGGCCAGCGGCTTGGGCATGCGCCGCTCGAGGCGATGCGCCACCGGTCCGACGCCGAACGCGATGAACGCGGCGATCGTGAAGATCGTGAGCGTGCGCGGAATGTGCTCGGCGAACCAGAAGCACCAACACCGCGACGACGACCGCGGCCGAGATCCAACCGATGCGCCGCCACAGATCGGCGTTCATAGCGCCTTGCACAGAAGACGCCGCTCGGTGACGTACCCGGCACGTTCGTACAGCGCTCGCGCCGCCGCGTTCTCTTCGGTGACCATTAAGGCCATATACGGCAAACCGCGCCGTCTCGCCTCATCTTCGGCGGCCGCAAGGAGCGCCGCGCCGACGCCGCGTCCCCGCAGCGACGGCTCGACGGCCATGTACGCGACGAATCCTTGCGGCAGCGACGTGACGTCGTCGGGCAGACCGACGAGCAGCAGCGCGAATCCGGCGCGCTCCCCGTCGCACTCTGCAATCAGCGCCCGGTGCGACTGCGCGGCGACCGTTGTCGAACAAGCGATCCAGCGCGTCTTCGATCGCCGCTCGAGGCGCGGGCCGAAAGCGACGACACGCTGTCGCCCGCGGTCCTCCGGCCAAGATCGGCGACGAAGGCTTGGTCGGCGCCGCTCGAAGCCGCGCGGACGGTGACGTTCACGAACGGCGCGATCCTGGATCGTCGACGGGTTGTCCGGCCGCGCACTGCGGGCATTCGGCGGGATCGTACGATTCGATCGGCAGATCGAGCAGCGCGCGCGTCGGCACGCCGAAGTCGGCCTCGCCGCGGATGACGATCACGCCGACGCCCGCCACTTGCGCGCCGTGGCTTCGCACCACGTCCATAACTTCGCGTACCGAGAGGCCGGTCGTGACCACGTCTTCGACGATCAGCGCGCGATCGTCGCCGGCAAGTGAGAAGTTCCGGCGCAGCGTCGGAACGCCGTTTTCCTTTTCCACGAACATCGCTTTCGTACGCAAGTGGCGCGCAACTTCGTATCCGAGGAGGATGCCGCCGACGGCCGCGCTGACGACGACGGTCGGCCGCACCTTGCGAAACGCATCGGCAATTTCCCGCGCCAGCGGCTCGACCAGCGACGGATCTTCAAGGATGCGAAACTTCTGGATGAAACGATTGCTGTGACGGCCGGAACTCAAGCGAAAGTGTCCGTCGAGCAACGCACCGCGGTCGGCGAGCATCGCCAGCAGCGCGCGTGCGGACGTCGTCATTGCGGTTGTTTTTCGCGCATTTCGTCGAGAATCGCCCTGGCGGCCGCCAGCGGATCGGCGGCTTCGGTGATCGGCCGGCCGACCACCAGATAATCGGCACCGGCCTCCACAGCCTGCGCGGGAGATGCGGCGCGTTTTTGATCGCCGTGCGCGGTGCCGACCGGGCGAATCCCCGGCGTCAGAGCGAGGAAGTCCTCGCCGAAGAACCGCTTCAAATCGCGCACCTCGTGCGCGCTGCACACCACGCCCGAGCAGCCGGCGTCGCGCGCCAGTGCCGAGAGCCGCGTCGCGTTCTCGCCGGGACCGCCCTGGAGTCCGAGCTCGTTGAGATCCTCGGGCGCGATGCTCGTCAGAATCGTCACCGCGAAAATCTGCGGTGCGGCGATGCCCAGTTCCGCCGCGCGCTCGCTGGCGGCTTCGACGGCCGCGCGCATCATCTCGTTGCCGCCCAGCGCGTGAACGTTGATGATGTGCGCGTTGGGCCGTACCAGCTGCCGCATCGCTGCTTCCACGGTTCGCGGAATATCGTGCAGCTTGACGTCGATGAACGTGCGCACGTCGCGCGCTTCGCAGTATGCGAAGATGCGTTCCGGATATCCGTAGAGCGCTTCCAAGCCGATCTTGAAGATCGGATCGAGCTCGTAAAGCTGGTCGATGAGCCGTTCGGCCTCTCCCGGTCCCGGCACGTCGAGCGCGACGATCAGTTGTGCACTCACGGCTATCCCTCGTCTCCTTCGTACTCATGCGCGTCGGCGAACCCGACGTTGGCCTTGCCGACGATCTCCCCGATCGTCGAGAGCTCGCGCCGCCGAAGGTAGGCTTGCAGTTCGGCGACGATTCGCTCGGGGATGCGCGGATCGGTGAAGTTTGCGGTGCCGATGCTCACCGCCGTCGCGCCCGCCAGGAAGAACTCCAGCGCGTCGGTTGCGGTTTCAATGCCGCCCTGGCCGACGATCGGAATCGAGACCGCGCGCGCAACCTCGTAGACGGCAAGCACCGCGATCGGTCGGATGGCCGGGCCCGACAGCCCGCCGGTCACGTTGCCAAGGCGCGGTCGCCACGTCTCGACGTCGATGCCCATGCCGCGCACCGTGTTGATGACCGCCAGCGCGTCGGCGCCGGCGGCTTCGGCCACGCGTGCAATCGATGCAATATCGGTCACGTTGGGTGAGAGTTTGACGATGAGCGTCTTGTCGGTGGTCGCGCGCGCTGCGCGTACGACGCGCGCAGTGAGCTCCGGATCGCACGCAAACGTTTCGCCTTCGCTTCCGACGTTGGGGCACGAGATGTTCAACTCGATCGCCGCGATCGGATCGCATTTCGCGAGCCGTTCGCAGACGTACGCATAGTCGTCGATCGAAAAACCGGCGACGCTGCCGATCAGCGGACACGGCCGGTTCGCATACTTGGGCACCTCGCGCTCGACGTACCAATCGATGCCCGGATTTTGCAAGCCGATGGCGTTGAGCAAGCCGGACGGCGTATGAACGAGCCGCGGCGTCGGATTTCCGAGGCGCGGGCGGCGGGTGACGCTCTTGAGCACGACCGCACCGATCTTCGAGAGATCGGCGAACGGCGCGAACTCGTCGCCGGATCCGTAACAGCCGCTTCCCATGAGCGTCGGATAGGCCAGCTGCAGCTTTCCGAGCTTGACCGCGAGACTTGGCTGCGCCGTGATCACCTCACCACCTCAACTCGTCGTTGAAGAAGACCGGACCTTCTTTGCAAATGCGCGCGTAGACGACGTCGCTGCCGCCCTGCGATGCCGGCGGAAAGCTGGGAGCTTGCGCCGACGTGCGCACCAGCGGGACGACGCATCCCCAGCAACCGCCCACGCCGCATGCGAACGTTTCCTCGAGCGACAACTGAGCGCGCACCCCGCGTTCGGCGGCGATACGGCCAACCGCGCGCAGCATAGGAGACGGTCCGCACGCCAAGATCAGCTCCGGCATGTGCGCGGCGCTCGAGCAATGCGGTGACGAATCCGTGGTGCCCGGCGCTGCCGTCGTCGGTTGCCAGTGCGAGTTCGCATCCGGCCTCCGCAAAGCGCTGCGCGTCGACCAGCGCCGTGGCGTTGCGTGCGCCGTAGAGCAACTCGACGCGCGTGCCGGCGGCCACCAGCCGTTGCGCGGCCAGCAGCACCGACGCGATGCCGACTCCGCCGGCGACGATGACCGCGTGTTTGATTCCGGGTGACAGATCGAAGCCGTTGCCGAGCGGCCCGACGAGCGCGAGCGGATCCCCGGGACGCAACTCGCCGAGCTCGCGCGTACGCTTGCCCGTTAGGAAAAACAACAGGCTTGCACGCTCGCCTTGGGCTTCATAAATTCCCAGTGCCGTCGCTGCGGCTTCACCGGTCGGCGGAACCGCCATGACGTACTGCCCTGCGCGCGTTGCGCGCACCAGGTCGGGAGCGTGCAAACCCAGCAGAATCACGCCTGGAGCGAGTTCGCTGCGATCGGTGACTTGCGTGTCATGAACGCGGCTGTCGCACTCAATCGTCGGCATCATTCTCACCGCATTTTCGCCGAATCTTAAAAAAACTTTGCGAAAAAGGCTGAACCGACTTGCTACATTGACCGTTATACGGTATAGAGCAGTAAGAACAGGAAAGGAGGGTCCGTAGATGGCAGGTCTGATCGTCTTCAAATCACTGGCTGACGCACTGCGAGCCGGATACCAGGTATACGACCGGACTGCGGACGGATATCTCGTCAGAACACGCACCGCCGCCGGCTGGGCAATGGCCCTAGTCTCCTGTAAGTAAACGTCTTAGTCCTTAACGACTTTTCCATCTTTCTGAAAGTGTCGATGCCGCCGGTCTGACGACCGGCGGCATCGTTTTTCTTCAGCAGGGAGCCTAGAAGTCCGAGGGAGTCGTTACAAGCGATCCGGTGGGCCGGCGGGCTTCTCAATCTCCGGCGTCGGCCCGGGTCGCCATCCGCCGTAAGAGCCCGGTGGCGGAGGCGGGACGTTGGCCCCGGCCGGAGCCGCCGGCGGAACGTCGGCGCCGTGCTCGGGCGGCCCGAAGCGCGATCCGGCGGCTGTGGAGGCCCCCATCGGGGTGATCTGCGCGCCGCTCAGCACCGCGCTGATGATCTGGGCGATGCCCACGAACATCGGAATCAGTCCACCCAGTAGCCAGGGTCCGTAGACGTACCGGCCGTCGTGGAAGCCGATGAACGAGAGCCCGATCAGTAAAGCGAAGCCGATGAACGCCACCTGAATTCCGCGCCGCAGTTGGTGCTGCGCGTAGTATGCCGGGTCGTAGGCACCGGGCGGAGTCCATCCGGGCGGCGGGACCGTTCCCGGCGCCCATCCGGCTTTCGCGCCGTACTTCATCGCGTTGCGCATCATACGCGGATCGGGCGGCGGCGTGAAGCCGCGACGCAGCATCTCCATTCGTTCTTGGTGCGCGAGCACGCGCGAGATGACCCACGCGGCCACCGGCGCACCGACGACGATGAGGAAGAACATGACGGGGACGATAGTTTCTGCTGAAGACATTTGGGTTAGACCGCTCCGTTCGTATTGATGTGAATCGATCCGTCGTCACTCGAAAGCTGCAGGGTTCCCGAGCCGCTTCCGAGCCGGACGGTGTGTTGCGTCGAGTCGCCGTCGCCGGCGTTTCTGAAAGATTGTCCGTCGACGATGACCTTGCCGTCGCTCGTCGATGCGTCGACCGTGAGATCGGCGCGAGCCGCCAGCGCCACCCGAATCGAGCCGTCGCCGGTGTGCAGCACCGCGTGCTGCGCTCCGCCCGCGATCGAGAGATCGCGCGCTTCGATACTGCCGTCTTTGGTTTGCGCGTCCAGCGAGGACGCGGATACGTCGATCAACGTGAGCCGGCCGTCGGCCGATTGCAGCGACAGGTTGTCGCCGCGAATGCGCGACGCCGAAATCGATCCGTCGTCGCTCTTCGCGTCGATCGTGCCTTGCAAGTCGGCGAGCACGATGCGTCCGTCTTGCGATGTCACGGTCACGCCGCCTTGGATGCCGGAGATCTCGGCACCGGCACAGCGTGCGATGTCGACGTGCGATCCGGCCGGCACGTCGATTTCGACGCGGCGCTCGAACCACCCGAGTTGGAAATGCAAGCCGGAGTCTTTGGAGCCGGGTCGCGAAATCGAGACGCCGTCGGCAGTACGCTTGACGTCGAGCTGCTGGATCGCGAGACGATCGCCGAAGAACGTTCCGCCCGCGTTGGTAAGATCTTTGACGTGCACCAGCCCGTCGGACGATTCCGCCACCACGACGCGCGAGTCGACGTCGTCGACGGCGATACGCGGCGCGGTACCCGCCGCTACCGGAGCAATCGATCTCGCGACGAAATCGGCGCTATGCATCGAGTGGGCGCCGTGCACCGCGTAGACCGCCATGCCGACGATGAGCACTTCGACCGCGATCAGCATCGCAACCAGCGACGAGCGCGACATTATATCCTGGGTCCCCAGCCCGTGAAGGTGGGGCGCAGCGACTGGGCGGAGTTCCGTTCCGGTGCGTTCACCGTTGGCCGGGCCGGTTCGGAAAGAATGTAGTTCGGTATGATCACCATGATCGGGTTAGGCCTCCGTTTTGGGTTTCTGTCCTAGTTACGGCCGGGGGAACGACATGTTTCGAGGAGCCCTCCGGCAGCCGGAGCGCCGTCCCGGGCGAAACATCGCGCCCCGCAGGCCCGTAGGAAGAGCGTGGCGGCACTTGCGCAGGCCCCGCGCTTCGAACGTATGAGGGCTGCCCCCGACGATGGCGAGCTGGTTGCACTGACGATCCGGGGCAACCCGGAGGCGTTTGCGACCCTGGTCGAGCGCTACGACCGCGCCGTGTACCATCTGGCGTACCGCACGCTCCACGACGTAGAAGACGCCCGGGACGCGACCCAGGAAGCCTTCTTCAAAGCGTTCCGTAGCTTGCGGACGTTCCGGCCCGGGGCCAAGTTCAGCACCTGGATTTTTGCGATCGCCTATCATGCCTGTTGCGACCGCTTGAACCGCCGCAAACGTTATAGTAATGAGGAACTTCCCGACCGGGCCGACGCGGGGCCTGGTCCCGAGCAGCAAGCGATCGCGCTGGACGAAGCACAACGGCTCCGCAGCGCCATCGACGCGCTGCCCGAAAAATACCGCACGGTCATCACCCTCTATCATTTACAAGGCAAGCAGTACGAAGAGATCGCCAAGGTGCTCGAGCTGCCGATGGGTACGGTGAAGACACATTTGTTTCGCGCAAAGGAGCATCTACGCAGGCTTCTCGGCGGAGCGGAGGTAACGGAATCATGATGTACGACAGCGACGACGCGATCGACCGGGCACTGTTCGCCCTCCCCCTGGAGGAGCCGCCGGCCGAACTGCGGGGCGCGATTCTGGCGGCTACCGCCTATCGCCCGGCATCGCCGTTCTCCGTCTGGGAAGTCGCCGGACTCGGCGCGATCGCGGCCGTTACGGTCTGGCTGGTCGTGCTGATCGCCATGGGCGGCGGCGGCTTGTTCGTTCACACGCTCGGCACCATCGCCTCGACGATCGAAAGCGGTCTCTCCAACGTTACGATGCTCGCCTGGCTGGCGACCGGTGCGATGACCGCGTTCTGGCTCTCGATCTTCACCGGATCGCAACCGTTTGCACCCGCGGTTCGGAGGTTCGGCCGGAGGAACGGCCGATAACCTATCGGATCCTCGTCATCGAGGACGACGCGGCGATCAGCCGCGTGCTTCAGCTCGAACTCGAACACGAGCATTACGACGTCGACGTGGCGCGCGACGGTCTGGCGGGCCTGGAAAAAGCCCTCAAAGAACCCGATCTGGTCATCCTCGACCTGATGATCCCGCGTATGGACGGACTCGAAGTCTGCCGGCGCATCCGCGCCAAGAGCACCGTACCGATCATCATGCTGACGGCGAAGGACCGCGTTCCCGATCGCGTCGCCGGTCTCGACTTGGGCGCCGACGACTACGTCACCAAACCATTTTCCACGCCCGAGTTGCTCGCCCGCGTGCGCGCGCGGTTACGCGAGCGCTCGCCGCAGTCGAACGTGATCGAGTACCGCGACGTCGTGATGGATCGCGACCGCCACGAAGTGCATCGCGGCGGCCGCGCGATTTCGCTGACCGCCAAAGAGTACGCGCTGCTCGAATACCTGCTGCTGCATCGCAACAAAGTCCACACCCGCGACGAGCTTTTCAACGGCGTCTGGGGGAGCGACTTTCTCGGCGACTCTAACCTCATCGACGTCTACGTGCGCTACCTGCGGGGCAAAATCGACGACGGTTTCGACGACAAGCTGATCACGACGGTACGCGGCGTCGGTTATACCATCAAGGATTAGCAGCTTGCGGAACGGCTTCCGGCCGTGTCGCTGAAGTGGCGCATCGCCATTTGGTACGCGTCGCTGCTGATCGTGGTGCTGGCGGTGACCTCCGGCATCATCGTCTGGCGGTTTCAGGGCATTCTGTACGACGAAACCAAGGCGAGCGTCTCGACCACGATGCGCGCTATCGTGCAGTCGGCCGAACAGACCAATCCGTTCTCCTTTGGCGGCACGACCGGAAGCCTGCAGTTTCTCTTCAACAGCAGCAATCTGGCAAACTGGAACACGTCGAATAGCTTCGTTCAGGTCGACTCCGCGGACGGCTATCCGCTGGCCAAGACCGCCAACCTCGGCAAGCTCGACGATCCCGCCGAACACCCACGTTTCGGCCAAACACGAGACGGAGATTCGCAACGTCTCGATCGACGGTCGGCCCTTCTTGGTCGAAGATCGCTTCTTGAAGCAGGGCGATACCTCGGCGATCGTTCACGTGGCCGAGCCGCTCGACGAGCTCAACCAAACGTTTGCGCGAGCGCGTCAAGCGATCGTCCTGATTCTCGCAGCAGCCGCGGTCGCGGTCGTGCTTTTCTCGATCGTGCTGGCCGGGCAAGCCACCACGCCGATCAATAAACTTTCGGAAGCGATGCGGCAAATCGGGTCGGACCACCTCGACCGCCGTTTGCACTGGGAGCACCGTAACGACGAAATCGGAAAGTTGGCGGCGAGTTTCGACGATTTGCTGCAGCGCCTCGCCGAAGCGTTCGCGCGCGAGCGGCAGTTCATTTCCGACGCCTCGCACGAGCTCAAGACGCCGCTGACGTCGATCAACTCCAACGCCCAAATGCTGTTGCGCTGGGCCGACCGCAACCCCGAAATTCGCCGCGAAAGCCTCGAGACGATCGCGCACGAAAGCGGCGCGCTGGCCGAGATGGTCAACGGCATGCTGACGCTGGCCAAAGCCGATCGCGGCGACGACATGCCCAAGGAGCCGGTATCGCTCGCGCAGGTCGCCAGCGACGTCACCCGGCAAGCGTTGCCGCGCGCGCAGGCCAAGCATCTCGAGCTCGACTTTGCTCACGACGGAACCCCGACCGTCCTCGGCGATCCCGGTTTGCTGCGACAGCTGACGGCCAACCTGGTCGACAACGCCGTCAAGTTCACCGAGAGGGGGGGCGTCGACGTACGGGTGGGCGGCGACCGCGACGCGGCCTGGCTCGAGGTCTCCGACAGCGGACCCGGGATCCCCGAAGACGAGCTGCCGAGCATTTTCGACCGCTTCTACCGCGCCGACAAGGCGCGTTCCAGGACCGTCCCCGGGACCGGCCTCGGCCTGGCGATCGTCCGCTCGATCGCCAGGGTACACGGGGGGCGGGTGACGGCCGGGCGAGGGCCGCGCGGCGGAGCGCTTTTCCGGGTGACGTTTCCGCAGATGGCGCTAGGGCTCACCGGCCCTTCATGATGGCGGGGAAGGCCGCCGGATACAATAGAGCCGTGCTCGGACAATGGCGGTGGCGGGGAGCGGCAGCGCTCGTTCTCGCCTTCTCGTGCTGGATCGGCCTCGCGGCGCGCGCAAGCGCCGACGAGCAATTCGGCGTAGGCCAAAATCCGTGGCTCGACGTGCAGCTCCAAAGCGGAACGCTGACCGTCAAGACTTGGGATCGTCCGCAGGTGCAGGTGGCCACCGACGGCCAGGTCGAGGTTCGCCATGTCGATGCTGCCAATGCCGACCCGCGAATTCCGCGGCAGTACACCGCCTGGTCGCAAACCGTCTCGACCGACCACGGCGACGTGACGCTGCCCGAAGAATCGTTCGTGATGCCGCCGCTGGCCGGTTCGTCGCACGACGCCGTGGTGGCGCGCGGCGAAGGCAACACGACGATCATGATTCCCCGCGGCACCGCGCTGGTGACGGCGCACGTCGGCACCGGCCAGGTCAATCTCAACGGCTACCACGGGGTCTTCATCGCGCACGTCCGCGACGGCGGAATCGCGTTAAACCACGTCGACGGCAGCGGCTACGTCGAATCGCTCCGCGGGCCGGTCGACGCATCGGACTCGTCGTTCAACCGG
The DNA here is from genome assembly GCA_963786105.1 of Vulcanimicrobiota bacterium. GTDB lineage: Bacteria > Vulcanimicrobiota > Vulcanimicrobiia > Vulcanimicrobiales > Vulcanimicrobiaceae > Tumulicola. The sequence goes on along the minus strand of CAWAXX010000009.1, from coordinate 740 downwards.
CTGCGCGTGCGCACCGCGACCGGGAACATGACGTTTCGCGGCTGCACGTCGCATCAAATCGAGGCGTCCAGCAGATACGGATCGATCGTGTACGACAACGGCAAGTTCCAACCGGGACTCGCGCGCTTCGAATCCGATCACGGCAACGTGGCGCTGGGCGTGCGGGGCGGCGCGCAAATCGGCGCCCACAGCGGCTCCGGGCACATCGTCTCGAGCTTTCACAACAACGCCGGCACGCTGCGCGGCAACCCCAACACGGCGCAGGAAACGGTTCGCGGCGGTGGCCCGGTCGTGACGGCCGTCAGCAAGAGCGGCTCGGTCTACCTTTATAACGGCTCGGTGCGCTCGCATCCGCAGGTGCAGTCCGAAATGCAAGGCGCTCCCGCGGCTTCCACAGCCGCCGCGCAGGTTCGAGCACCGGCTGCGTACGCTGCACCGCGCTACCCTGCAGCGCGCTATGCCGCACCGCAATACGCGCCGCAACCGTACGGCGGCCAGCGCCAAGGAAATCCATACAACGCGCCGCGCCAGGCGAATCCGTACGGCGCGCCGCGCCAGGCAAATCCGTACGGACAGCCTCGGCAGCCGAATCAGTTTGGTCCGCCGCGACAGCACAACAGTTTGCAGCACCGCGTCAGCAGCAGACACCGCCTCAACGCCAACAGCAGCCGCCCCAGGGTCAAGGTCAAGGCCAGGGTCAAGGTGGCGGCGGCGACCGTCGCCACCAACCCCCGCGCTAA
>CAWAXX010000008.1:0-95666 GCA_963786105.1 Vulcanimicrobiota bacterium | reverse complement strand
AACCGGTGCCGTCGACCGCATGGTGGATCGCAGCGAAAGCAAGGCGGCCGCCGACAAGTTCATTCGGCAGTTCATGAAGGGCGAACGATGAACGACGCCGACCATTTGGTGCCGATCGAAGCGGCGATCGAAGACGAAGGATTGCTGTATACGCGCGACAACGATGAAGAAGCGCTTCGCATTACCTTCAAGAGCGAAGGCGACCGGTACTTCGTCGTCGGTTATCGGGACGATCCGAACTTCGTGATGATCGGGTCCGGCTGGGCGCTTCCGCCCGAGATCGAACTTCAAGAGGCGAGCGTCGCCGCCAACGCCCTGAACGTCCGCAAGAAATTCGTCAAGACGGCGATTTGGGAAGAAGAACGCGACGCGCTCTTCACCGTCGAGCTGTGCGTCGGCAGCTCCGACGAGATTCGCCCGCATTTCGGCCGGCTGCTCGACGCGTTGCGCGATACCGCCATCGAGTTCTTCAGCAACCTGCGCGACGAGCGCGCCGAGGAAACACGTCCTTCGACTGCGCTCGCTATCGCTCGCTCGGCTCGGGATGCCACGTGACTTACGGCATTGGGAAGTGCGATTCGTCGCCGTAGGGCACGAACAGCGTGAACTCCTGCTGGAAGCGCAGCCTCACGGTGCCGGTCGGGCCGTTGCGATGCTTGGCGATGATGAACTCGGTGACGTCGGCGTCCGGCGCTTCCGGGTTGTAGTAGCCGTCGCGAAATAGGAACGCGACGATGTCGGCTTCTTGTTCGAGCGAACCTGAGTCGCGCAAGTCGGCGAGCATCGGCCGTTTTTCCTGGCGGCTCTCGACCGCTCGATTGAGCTGCGCGAGCGCGACAATCGGGACGCCGAGTTCCTTAGCCGTCATCTTGAGCGTGCGACAGATTTCGGAGAGCTCTTCGTTGCGGTTGCTGTTGCGCGCCAAGACGCCGGGACGCACGAGCTGCAAGTAATCGATGAAGATCGCGCCCAGCGTACTCCCCGACGTTTTCTTGAGCAGCCGGCAACGGTTGCGCACGTCGCTCACGGTGAGCGCGCCAACGTCGTCGAGGTAGATCGGCAGATGGTCGAGCGTTTCCATCGCGCGGGAGATGTCCTCCCATTGATGCGGCTTGATGTTGCCGCGTCGCATGTCGTTCATCGAAATGCGGGCTTCCGAGCAGATCAGGCGCTGAATCAGCTCGTTGTTCGACATTTCGAGCGAGAAGAACGCGATCGGCTCGCCCGCCTCGCGCGCCGCGGCTACCGCCATGTTGAGCGCGAACGACGTTTTTCCCATGCCAGGCCGGGCGGCGATGATGATGAAGTTTCCGGGTTGAAATCCGGTCGTCATCGCGTCGATGTCGGCAAAACCCGACGTGAGTCCGGTGCGATCGCCTCGCAGATGATACAGGCGATCGATGCTGTCGAAGGCGTCTTTCAGCAGGCTCTTTACCGGTTTGAATTCCTTCGCTCCGCGCTCTTCGCCGATCGTATAAACGAGTTGCTGCGCCCGGTCGAGCGAGCCGGCGACGTCTTCTTCTCCTTCGTAACCCAGTTGCGTGACCAGCGTCCCGGCGCCGATGAGCGCGCGCAACGCGGCCTTTTCCTTGATGATCGTCGCATAGTAGCGCGCCGACGCCGCCGACTGGACGGTGTCCATCAACGCGCTGATATACGAGATGCCGCCGACGCGATCGAGCGCGTCGCGGTTGCGCAACTCTTCGCTGACGGTAATCTTATCGATCGGCTCGTCGTGCTCGAAAAGAAACAAGAGCACGGAAAAAATCGTTTCGTGGACGTGCGCGTAGAAATCGGACGGTTTTATCACCTGTCCGACCTCGCCCATCATGGCCTTGTCGACGAGAATCGAGCCGAGCACGGCCATCTCCGCCTCGAGATTGTGGGGCGGAATGCGGTCGATCGGCGAGGGTAACGGTTGTGCGCTCACGGACGTCGTGCGGCTCTGCGGCGCGGTACCGGTGAACGCCTTGTGGACCGGCTGTGCATATGAAGTTCCCGCAAGACCTGGTCTACGCGGGTCACCGGCACAACCTCGATGCCGCTGAGCGCCGCATCTACTTCACGCGAGTTCTCTTTGGGCAGGAGCACCCGGCGCATCCCGGACTGCCGCGCCGCATAAAGTTTTTCGACTACGCCGCCGACGGCGCGCACCTTCCCTTGAATCGACAACTCACCGGTGATCGCGACGTCCTGGGGCAGCGGCGTCTTGGTGATCGCCGAGTAGAGCGCGAGAAAGATCGCCAGGCCCGCGGAAGGACCGTCGATGTTGCCTCCCCCGACCACGTTGATGTGCAGGTCGAAGTCGGCCGTATCGATTCCGGCGATCGCGCGCATGACGCTGGTGGCGTTGAAGACCGAATCTTTGGCCATCGTCCCGGCAGTATCGTTGAATCGTATGGTGCCTTTGCCGGCCACAGACGCGGGAAACGCGACCGCTTCGATTTCGATGATGCTGCCGAGGTAGTGCAACACGCCCAAGCCGAAGGTCTTTCCGATCTCGCGCGTCGCTCGCGCTTTCACCAGCGTGTGCTGAACCAAGCGACTCGTTTGCACGACCGCCAGCACGTCGTCTTCGCCGATGACTGGATTCTTGGTCACCTCGGCACGCTTGCGCGGATAAAGCCGGTAGAGGGTCTGCCCGTATGCGTCGGCGACGATTTGCACCGCCTTCCGCCCTTCGATCGTGTACGACGCGATTAAGCGCGGAACGCCGCGAGCGGCCCGCGAGCCGAGGCGTTTGATCGCGCCTTGCACGATCGATACGACTTGATGCTGGGTCAACGGCGAGAAGAAGATTTCCGCGCAACGCGAGCGGATCGCCGGGTCGATGTCGTCGGGTTCGCGCGTGGTCGCGCCGATCAAAATGAAATCGGCCGGCGCACCTTCGCGAAACAGCCGCTTGACGTATTCGGGAACATTCGGCGCGCTCTCGTCGTAATACGACGACTCGAAGTTCACGCGCTTGTCTTCGAGCACCTTGAGCAGCCGCGACTGCAACGACGCGTCCATTTCGCCGATCTCGTCGATGAACAGGACGCCGCCGTGCGCCTTGGTCACCAAACCAAGTTTCGGCTCGGGAACGCCCGCTTCGGCGAATTCTCGCCGGCTGCCCTGAAAGATCGGATCGTGAACGCTGCCGAGCAGCGGGTTGATAATTTCGCGTGGATCCCACCGTAGCGTCGTGCCGCTGGCTTCGACGAACGGCGCGTTCTTCGCAAACGGCGTATACGGCCGGGCTTTGGCGACTTCCAAGACCAGCCGCGCGACGGTCGTCTTCCCTACCCCGGGCGGCCCGTACAGGATGACGTGCTGCGGATACGGCGAGGTGATTTTTGCCAGCAGCGCTTTGATCGCCGCTTCCTGCCCGACGATGTCGCGCAGAGATTGCGGTCGCAGTTGCTGCAACGCCGAAGCCGCCAGCGTCCGCTGCGACAGCGCTTCGAGTTCTTCGAGTTTGGCCTGCGACGCAGGCGTTTCCGGGCCGCCGCTCTCGCGTAGCGCCTCGAGTTTGAGATCCTTGAGATACTCGTCGTGGCGCTCGGCCATCTTTTCGTTGACGCGTCGCTCGATCGCGTCCTCGGCGTGCCGTTGGGCGATCGTATCGGCCATCGCTTCTTCGATTTCGGCGATCGTTTTGCGCTGTTGCGCGCGCGTCGTGATCCGTTCGAGCGTCGGGTTTTCGAAAACCAAGCGTTGTAACGCGCAGAGCCGGTCGGGAAGCTGCTGGGAACGCATCATGCGCAGTGCGTTCACCTTTCCGGCTCGCAAGACGATCTTGTCCGGGCCGAGCACGGCCGTCAGCATTTCGTAGAGCGCCGTAACGTACCGGTTTAGTTCGTCTTCGACGCCGAACTTACGCCGAAAGCGCGACACGTACGAGTGCTGCGCGCCTCCCGCCATGACGCTCGCCTGCTTAGGTCGCGACGACGTCGACGGTGGCTTTGGCGACGACGTTCTTGTGAAGCTTGATCTCGACCGGGTACGAGCCGAGCGCTTTGATCGTGCTCTTGAGTTCGATCTTGTGCTTATCGATCGCCACCGCGAGCGTTTCGGCAATCGCCGACGCCACGTCGGCGTTCGTCACGGCACCGAAAAGCTTACCGTTGCCGCCGGCTTTCGCCTTGACCGCCACCTTCGCCGATTCCAGCCGTTGAGCGAGCGCTTTCGCGTCGGCAAGCACTTGCGCGTCGCGCTTTCGCTGCGCATTTTGCTGCGAGCCGAGCTGCGCGAGCGCGCCTTTGTCGGCCTCGGTCGCGAGCTTGCGCGGTACGAGAAAGTTGCGGGCGTACCCCTCCGCGACGTCGACGACGTCGCCCTTCTTACCGAGCGACTTCACATCGGTGAGAAGAATGAGCTTCACGATCGTCTACTCCGAAACGTAGGGGAGGAAAGCAATGATACGCGCCCGCTTGATCGCGACCGTGAGGTTTCGCTGGTGCTTGGCGCAGTTGCCGGAGATGCGGCGAGGAACGATTTTCCCGCGCTCGGAAACGTATTTCTTTAAGCGGCCCACCTCGCGGTAGCTCACTTCGTTGATTTTGTCCGCGCAAAAACTGCACGGCTTACGCTTCGGACGCCGGTCTTTGACGGCGCGCTTCGTCTTGGTTGCCACAGGTTGTCCTTTCGACTAGGTGGTTGCCGGCCACGCCGCCCTTCATTACCGGTCGAAGGATGATCGGCGAGACCCTAGCCAGGTGGCGCGATATTTCGCGGCACCACCGGTCGTCTGACCGGATTTGGTCGCCGGCCGGACCGGCAACAGCGCTCATCCTACCATGCTCTTCACCCGGATGCCAGCCCGAACTACCACCGAACGTCTGTTCGGGGAATCGAGGGCGGAAACCTCGCTTGGGCTAGTGAGGGCGGCGGGCTTCGCCGGCCCGGTACCGGTACACGATTCGGGCCTTGGTGAGGTCGTAGGGCGACATTTCCAGCTCCACCCGGTCGCCGAGCAGCAGCTTGATCCGATGGCGGCGGAGCCGGCCGGCGATGTGCGCCAGGACGGTGTGGCCGTTCTCCAGCTCGACCGCAAAAGTCGTGCTGGGAAAGACCTGTTTGATGGTTCCGAACAGTTCCAGCGGAGCTTCTTTCGAAGTGTCGGGGGCGCTGGGCTGCGTGGTGGGGGCTTTGCGGCTACGGTTGGTTTTACGACCTGGACGGGCCAATCGGTCTCCTTCTACGATGGCGGATGAAGCGTGGGTAGTATCTCACAGGCCGCCCTACCCGAACAAGGCGTAAGAAGGTCCGAGGGAGCGGCGGGCGATCGTCCGGCAAAAATTCTTTCGCCTGGCGGTGGAACGTTTCGGCTCGGAATAGTGTATAGTGTTCTGGTTACCCAGGCTTCGAAGTCCGCGAGTCACGTTCCAAGTACTAGCGAGTCGGATCCGGAGAACAAACACCAATTATTTCAGGAGACTCGTTAGTTTAGATGTACACCAATGAAATGCTCACCTGCGTTGACTGCGGGCGTCAGTTCCCGTTCACCGCAGGCGAACAAGAATTTTTTGCCATGAAGGGCTTCACCAATAAGCCCAACCGTTGCAGCGACTGTCGTGCGGCCCGCAAGGCCGGCCGTTCGCAGGGTGGCAGCGGCGGCGGCGGGCATCGCGAGATGTTCAAAGCCACCTGCAGCCAGTGCGGCGGCGTAGCTGAGGTTCCGTTCCAGCCCCGCGGCGACAAGCCGGTATATTGCCGCGATTGCTTCGCGTCACGTCCCAGCTACCGCTAACCCCCCGTTCGCTCGTTAGCGCGATTGCAATGAAGAGAGCCCGCCTCCCGCGGGCTTTCTTTTATCTTCTTCGGGAAGCATCATGAGTCAAGACACGCTTAGCCGCCTAAAGGGCCTGGGGCTCATCGGTATCCACCTCGTCGCGCTCGCCGCCTTATGGCCGGCATTCTTCCACTGGCCGGTTCTCATCGTCTTGGCCGTGGTTTCTTACCTGACCGGAGCGCTGGGCGTAACCCTCTGCTACCATCGCACGCTGACGCACCGGAGCTTGCGCTTGCGCAAGCCGCTGGAGTACTTGCTAGCGATTTTTGGGACGCTGGCGCTGCAGGGCGACCCCATTCGATGGGTCGCCGTGCACCGCAAGCATCACGCCCATGCCGACCAGGAAGGCGATCCGCACAGCATCCATCTCGGCTTTAAGTGGGCGCACGTCGACTGGATCTACCAGCACAACGTCGCGCTGCCGACCGAAGAGGAGATGCGGCACTACGCGCCCGATCTCTACGCCGAGCCGTTCTACCGCGCGTTGCAATGGATGAGCCTGCCTTTGCAGATCGCCCTCGGGCTTCTGCTCTTTGCGCTGGGCGGTTGGCCTTTCGTGATTTGGGGCATCTTCGTGCGTTTGGTCTTGAGCTACCACTCGACGTGGCTGGTCAACAGTGCGGCTCACATGCTAGGCTACCGAACCTTCCGCACCGGCGACCAATCGACCAACTGCTGGTGGGTCGCGCTGATTTCGTTTGGTGAAGGCTGGCACAACAACCACCATGCGTTTCCGTTCTCGGCTCGGCACGGTTTGCGCTGGTTCGAGATCGACATGACGTGGTGGCACGTCAAGCTGCTGGCGTTCCTGCGCTTAGCGGACAGCATCAAGATTCCGAGCAAGCTCATGCAGCAGCGCCTGCGCGAGGTAGCGCAGAGCGTCGCCAAGCCGGCTGCGCGAGCCGGCCTATAAGTCGTGCCCACGAAGCCGCGCAAGAGCGGCGGCGTGCGCTCGTGCTACAACAAGAACGGCTCGCCTAAAGCGGCGTTCGCAACCAAGAAACTCGCCGAGCGGGCGATCCCTCGAACCAGCGTAAGGCTCGCACCGTACGCGTGCGTATTGCACGGCTGGCATTTGGGGCACTAAAGTTGCGAGGGTGCTAGAATAAATTCCAGAGATACTGATTGTAGACTTCGTGGTGGTACTGCACTTCTTGCGCTTTCACAAAGGTTCCCAGTAGTCGCGGACAGCGATCGGCGCTCGCCTGTTTGAGCTCGGCGTAGCGTTCTTTCACATCGTCGCCGAGGAGCGCAGTCGTCCACGACGATGCGCGGAAGTCCGACAGCGCGTCGTAAATGTTGTCCGGCAGATAGCGATCGGCTTGTCGAAGGTTCTTGTCTTCGCTGATACGACCGTGCAATCCGGTCTTGAAGACGGCTAGCATCACCATGTATGGATTGGCATCGGGCGCCACCGAGCGAAGTTCGATGCGCGAGCTGCGTTCGTTGCCGATCGGAACGCGCACCATCGCGCCGCGGTCGACCGCCGACGCTTTGATCTGATTCGGCGCTTCGAAGTGCGGATCGAGGCGGCGGTACGCGTTTACGCTCGAGTTGAGCATCAGACAGACGTCGGCGCCGTGCGTCAGGATGCGATCGGCGAACTCCCAGGCGAACGGGCTTAACTGCTCGACGCCGTTCGGATCCCAAAACAAGTTCTTGCCGTCCCTGCTGACCGAGACGTTGGTGTGCATGCCACTGCCGTTCACACCTAAGACCGGTTTGGGAAGGAAGCTGGCCGTCATACCGAGCCGGGTGGCGACCTGCCGACAGATCAGTTTGTAGAGCTGAATTTGGTCGGCAGCAGCCACGACTTCGCCGTAGCCGTAGTTGATTTCGAACTGCGAGGGAGCGACTTCGGGATGATCTTTCTCGTTCTGGAATCCCATCGCGCGTTGCACTTCGGCGACCGAGTCGATGAACGTCCGCAGCGGATCGCCGGGCAGAGAATGATAGTAGCCGCCGGTGTTGACGTACTCGAACTTCCCCGTTTCATGGTAGTGGCGCTCGGCATCGAGCCCCTGAAAGAGAAAGCCTTCAATCTCATTTGCCGCATTGAGCGTGAGACCGTCGGCTGCATAGGAGTCGTTCGAAAGCCTCTTGAGAATGCCGCGAATATCGCCGGCAAACGGCGAACCGTCGCGAGCGAGCACATCGCTGAAGACCAGCACTTTGCCGGGGCCGAAGATATCGGCCGGCCCCCAGTAAAATGCGCTCCAATCGAGGGCCAGCCGCAAATCGCTCTCGCGCTGGGGCGTGAAGCCGCGAATCGACGAGCCGTCGAAGGTAAGGTTGTCGTGTGAGTTGAGCAAAAACTTTTTGTCGTAATCGAGCATGTGCAGACGTCCCTCGAGATCGCTGAACAGCACGGTTACCGCTTTGATGCGTTTCTCGCCGGCTAAATAACTCAGGCGCTCTTCGGCGAGCTGGTGGGCGGCGGCTCGATCTTTCCGTTGCTGTTTCGCGCTAAGATTGAGATCCTCGAGCTCGCCGTACGTGAGCGTAAGAAAGTCGCGAAGGTCCGCTGGATTCACGGGTTGCATTCTCGTCGTCATCCTCGCTCGTTGTCTCCTTCAAACGGGTCGCGTGTTACCCATTCCAATTGGGCAGCCTCCGGCAGCCGCCTTTGTCCAAGTGGAACGTAGCGCTTGTGGATTTGGCTAAAATGCCTGCGTCAGATCCCGAATTTGGGATACACGCCGCGAAAACCGGTGATGATCAGCTCGATGGCGATCGCGAGAATCAAGAAGCCCAGAATACGATCGATCGCGCCCAGAGCACCGGGGCCTAGGCGCTTAGCCAGCGGCGCGCCCGCGCGCAACAGCACGTAAATGATGGCGCTCATCACGATCACGGCCAGGACTATGCCGATCATCCAGGTGATCGGATCCGGGCGCGCCGCGAGGGCCATGACGACGCCGATGGCCCCCGGTCCGGCTAGCATCGGCATCGCCATCGGCGAAAATGCGATGTCGGCCTTTTTGGCAGCCTCCGCGTTCTCGGCCGCCGTCAGGCGGCTGGAAGCGGTGACCATCGTCCAGGCGGTGTGCGCCACGATGAGACCGCCGGCAATGCGCAGCGCGGACAGTGAGATGCCGAAGAACTCGAGTACGTACGAGCCTCCGAGCGCAAACGCCACCAGAATCGCGATCACGTACAACGAAATGCGCGCGGCCGCGGAGCGGCGCTCGGACTCGGTGTCGTTCGACGTAAGCGAAAAGAACACGGCGAGGCCGCCGATCGGATTCACGATCGGAAACAATGCGACGAAGGCGGTTATCGCCGCACCGACGATGGAGCTCAGCATGTGCTGCTAGGCGGCGTACGGGTTTTCGCTCGGCGCCCCCTTCCGCGCTCGGGTCGCTCGTCCTCGAGGACTCAAGGGGAAGATGCTACCCGATAGAATCCTTGCAATTCGGGTTTAACTTAAGGGAGTCAGCGCTTGACCAACCTGGGCAGTCCTATTGCCTTGGCCGTTCCTCTCGCGGTGGTCGCGCTCTTGGTTGCGTGCGCGGGCCGGCCGGGATCGACCGGGGCGGCACTCGTTCCCGCGCCCGCCGAGGTTGCAGCGACGCCGGCGAATTCGCCGATTTCGATCGACGGCCCGGGGAACGATCCGGCACTCGACCGTCTGGTCGTGCAATTCATGGTCGCGCAGCAAGTTCCAAACGCGCAGCTCGCGGTTTCCGTCAAGGGCAAGACGACGTTTTCGCACGCGTATACATACCACGGCCTGGCGGCATCGACGACGCGACCCTCGACGATTATGCGGCTTGCGAGCAACACCAAGGCGTGGACGTCGGGCGCGCTGTACGATCTCATCAAGTCGGGAAAGATCGACCCGAACGCCAAAGTCTTCAACTACCTCGGCATTACAAAACCGCTTCCCACGAACGCAAAAGTCGATAAACGCGTCTACGACATCACGATCGAGGACATGATTCTTCACGAATCGGGATGGGACGATTCAAAACCGCCCTATTACGATCCAACGTTCGCGATGCGCGAGATCGCGCTGGCGCTTCATCTCAAACGCGCCGTGAGCCAGGTCGACTACGTTCGATTTCAGTTGCCCCAACCGTTGCAGGAACCGCCGGGTACCACCTATGCGTATTGTAACTTCTGCTATACGGTGCTGGGCATGGTCGTTGCGAAGGCGTCGGGGTTGAGCTACGCCGACTACGTCGCGCGCTACGTCGCGGCTTCGCTCGGCGTCAAGAACGTCGAGATCTCGCCGACCGTCGGCAGGCGGCTTTCCGAGGAAGTTGCGAAGTACTACTCCGCATACGACGGCCTATCGGCCGTGTACGTGAAATCCAACAAGCGGTATCCCTACCCGTACGGTGGGGACGACATGGTACTCGAAGTTGCCGGGGGCGCGTCGGCCATAGCAACCAATGCCGATTCGATGCTGGCGTTCATGAAGCGCTATCTCATCTGGGGTGTCGGCACGCCGCAACCCCGCGCCGATTGGGCGCGCGAAGGATCGATGCCCGGAACGAACACCTGGGCCGAACAGATGCCGAACGCCACCCATTACGCCTTCCTCGTGAACACCCGCCAGTACGTCTATGGAAGCAATCCGAGTGCGTTCGAGGATCTGCAGGGACACATTGAAAGGCGACTCGACCCGGGGCGTGCGCAGCCCCGGATGCACCACTTCGCGGAAGTCGACTTGAGTCACGGATATCCGTAAAGGAGGAGGTATGGTTTTTCGCATTCTCACTCTGGTTCTGATGCTGGCATCGAGTGGAGCGGCGGCATTCGCGGCGCAGGCAATGCCGCCGTTACCGCCGCAGCCGAAGGTCCGGCCCGCAGGCATGCCGGCGGATGCACTCCTCGTGTCGCCGTGCATCAAGGCGATGGGCGAACACTGGGCAAATCCAAAGAACTTGCCGTTGGGTCCCATTTACGGCGTCTATCAGGGCAAGCCCGTGTTCAGCGAAGTCATGATCGACAAGAAAGCGTTCGCCGCCGGCAAGAGCTACGTTGAAGTCTTAAGGCCGCTTCCCGGATATACCATCGATCACGTCGATATCGAATACGTGCCCTACGGCCACACCGGCTACCCGATCCCGCACTACGACATCCACGCCTATTACGTGGCCCATTCGTTTCACGAGTCGTTTTGCCCGAGCGGCGAGAAAGAGTTAACCGGGCCAAACTCGTAGTTCGCTTCCAAACCAGACGAATATCGACGCGGAAAGGACAGCACCATGGCAAATCACGTGGTACATTTTGAAGTGCTCGGGAAGGATCCGGCAGCACTGCGGAACTTCTACGCGCAAGCCTTCGATTGGGAAGTCGGTCCGCCGATGGCCGAGGCTAACGGCTACGCGATGGCGCGCCCGCGGGGAGAGGGCGGCATCGCGGGCGGGATCGGCGGCGGGGCGGAAGGCTACGACGGACACGTGACGTTCTATATCGAAGCTCCCGACCTCGACGCCGCCCTGAAGAAAATCGGATCGTTGGGCGGCAAGATCATGATGCCTCCCGACAAAGTCCCGGGCGGCCCGACGATTGCGCTGTTCACCGATCCCGAGGGTCACGTCGTCGGTCTCGTTAAAACCGAGTGAATCCAGGAATTTGACCCCGTCCAAAACCAGCACTATAATTGCCTACCGCGCGGATTGCGCGGTGATCGGAGAATGACGATGGCGCGCAAAGTGATAGATTGTCGCGAATTCCCCAGCGAATCGAACTGCACGGTGGCCATCGCCGCCGACACCACCGACGAGCTCCTCGAAGTCGCCACCCGGCACGCCGTGGATAAGCACGGCCACGCCGATACGCCCGAACTGCGCGAGCAAATACGTCACAGCATTAAAGAAGGCGTCCTAACGTAAAGCCGAACAGAGTTCTCGCCTTAGGAGGGCCGAGCGTGAATCGTTCATCTCGCCACCGACTCGCAAGCTTTGCGGTCGCGTTTTGTCTCAGCATCGCAATGCTCACCGCAGCAGCGCTCGCGGAAATCGAAATGGTCGTCGGCGCGCGTACCACCGTGGCGAACGCGCCAGTGAGCGATTGCAGCGCGAAAGCGAAAACGGCGTTGAACTCGGTCCTTCAGAACGCCTTCGAAGCCGGCGACGGAACGGGACAGTGGCTAGCCTACGGACCACTCGACAGTTCGGGTCATTCTTCCGCGACGGCGGCCATCCACTGCTATCCGGTCGATACCGGCTACTACGTCACCTTCACGTGCGCGGTCGAAGTCCCACCGAATCCGGATACGGCGACGAATCTGTGCGCCAAACTCGCGGCGGCATTTCCCGCTCAAAAAACCGCCTTGGCAACGACGCCGGCGCGGGGAGGCGTACCGTGGCACTAACGTCGGCTAGTCGTCGCTGGCTCTTCGTCGGCGCCTTCGTTCTGAGCGCGGCGATGTGCGTTTCCGCGGCGCCCGCAGCGGTCGAAATGTCGACGGGCATCCGCTACGTCATTCCCAGCGGCTCGGCCGATGACTGCAGCGCGAAGGCAAAAACGGCACTCACCGCCTATTTGCAAAACGTCACCGAGCAATCTGCGGGCAGCGGCGAGTGGATCGCTACCGGCCCGCTGGGCGTCAACGGACCGTCTACGGCGGCCGCCGTGGTTCGTTGCTATCCGGTCGGAAAAGGTTACGTCGTGACCTTTACGTGCGTCGTGCAGATACCGGGAAATCCGTACCCGGCCGACGCGTTATGCCTCGACGTCGCGCACAACTTCTCCGGCAAACCGGTGAAACCGCTCCCGAGCCCCACGCCGATTCCGACCGGTTGCACGACCGCCAACCTGGTGGGTACGTGGACGTCGGACGACAAGCCCAGCCTGACACTTCAAATGGACGTGAACGGCGGTGTGACCGATAGCGAGGGGGTTTCCGGAAACTGGGGACTCTACGGAAACACCGTAACGCTCACGTATTACGGCACGCACACGATGACGATTACCTCCGATGGGAAGCACATCCGCGGGGGAGGATACAGCTTTACGCGAAAGTGCTGATGCGATCGTCGCCGTAGACGAACGCACCGGCACGCATCGTCGCCGTCACTGCGGCAAGGTTTTCAACACGACGTGCGGGGTCGGCATCGAGGACGACGAGATCGGCTTGGAAGCCGGCGCAGATGCGACCTAGGCGATCCGCGCATCCGAACTTCTGGGCCGGAACAATCGTCAATGACGCGAGGATCTCGTCGAAGCGCATGCCGGCGCCGTCCATCAAAGCGTATTCGCGCGTCGGATCGCAGTCGACGGCGCCAAGATCGGTTCCAAACAGCACCGCTCCCCCGGCGTCATGCCACAAACGAAGTTGAGCCGCGGCGGTCCGCACCAACCGGTCACGTACCGAAACGCGATCGTGGCGAAGCGCGTCGTACCACAGCTTGAGGGTCGGCACGAGCGCGCACGTCCGCGCGCGCATTTCGGAAAGCACCGCTTCGTCCCAATTTCCGGAGTGTGGGGTCGTGTGGGCGACGACGTCGGCTCCGGCCAGAATCGCGGCCAACGCGTCGCCCGTCGTATTCGGGTGAACGAAGACTGGGCGTCCCGCGCCATGCGCGGTAGCAACGGCCGCCTCGATCGCGCCACCGGCGAGCGGGGTACCTCGCGGCGATGAAGCAAACAGTTTGATTCCGTCGGTACCCTCGTCGATGAGCTTTTTGGCGCAGTCGGCCGCTTGCCGTGCGGTACGCACTTCGGGAAGCGGCGTTTCCATTAAGCCCATGACCCGGCAAACGTCGGCCGGCGGAATCGCATCCGGCGGGACCAGCCCTTCGCCGGTCGAGTATATTTTTGGCCCGGCAATCTCGCCGGAATCGATACGCCCTCGAAGGTCGCGCGTGTTCTGCCACCGCGACGACAGGTCGAAGACGCTCGTAAATCCGTACCGCGTGAAGTCTTGAAGTTGTTGCGCCAGATCGCAGGCAGATGCGCCGGCAGCGTCGGCCCATTTTCGCTCGAAGAAATGCACGTGGCTGTTCCAAAACCCGGCCGTAAGGAAGCGTCCGGAGCAATCGAACGCTTGAACGCCGTCGGGAATCGGAACGTGCGCGCGCGTCCCAACCTCGAGAATCTTCGTTCCGCCGATCAGCACGATCGCGTCGCGTACCGGCTCTTGCGACGGCGCGGCATACACCGTGCCTCCAACGAGAGCTATTTCGGGAGCCGGCTCCAAGCGCTACGTCCCGTAACGGCGCTGTCGCAGAGCGAAGGCGTCGAGAGCCGCTTGCAGATGCGCCTCGTCAAAATCGGGCCAGTACGTCGGGGTGGCCCAAAACTCGGCGTAAGCCGCCTGAAACAACAGAAAGTTCGAAAGACGCAACTCTCCGCCCGTGCGAATGACCAGATCGGGGTCGGGGAGCCCCGCCGTGTAAAGGCGGCTTTGAACCGCGTGCTCGTCGATCGAGTCGGCGTCGCGCAAGCCCCCGGTCACTTCGAGAACCAGCGCGCGTACGGCATCGCCGATTTCGCGGCGACCGCCGTAATCGATCGCGAGGTTGAGCGTAATGCCGTCGTTATGGGCCGTTTCGGCGACGAGGTCTTCGAGCGCCGAGAACGTGCGCGAAGGCAATCGCTCGTTACGCCCGCAGAGACGCACCCGGACGTCTTCCTTCGCGAGCGCGCGCAACTCGCCGCGCGCGGCGCGCGCGCACAACTCCATCAGGAGATCGACTTCGGCCGGCGGACGGCTCCAGTTTTCTTCGGAGAATGCGTAGGCGGTAACTACGTGAATCTGCGCGCGGCGGGCGGCGCGCAGAATGCGCCGCAACGCGGTAACGCCGCGTTGGTAACCGCACGCAATCGGCAACCCGCGATCGGTCGCCCAGCGCCGGTTCCCATCCATGATGATAGCGACGTGGCGTGGTGTCACGTCGTCGCGAGCTTACGCGTCGAGACCGCAACCTGCGACCGTTCGTGCACGTCGCGAACGACAGATTCGAGTTCGTCGACGTAGGCGAGAAATCGCTGACGGCCTCGTTTGGTGATGCGATAGAGCGTCAACGGTCGCCCGCTACCGCGTTGTTTTTCCGTCGTAACGATTCCGAGATCGGCTAGGGCGTGAACGTGGCGATTGAGATTGCCGTCGGTGAGATCGCACGCGGTTTGCAGCTCGCTAAAACTCAGCCCGTCCGGATGCGCGATGAGGCACGTGCAAATGGCCAGCCGTCCGCGCTCGTGAAAGATGCGCTCTAAGCCGGGGTATGAAAATGGCGCTTCGCGATCGTTGGTCACGCCGTGCGTCCCTGCCAGATGAGATACCCGATGGCGATCTGCCCGAGGCCGAAGCCGAGCGGCATCACCCACCACGCGAGCGCAAACGCGGCGAGCTGCGTCACCAAGAAGAGCAAGGCCAGTCCGGCAAACGCAAACGTTATCGGAAGCGCCGACGCCGGAATCGCGCCGCGCGACGCAAACAGGCCGAGGGCGTAGAGGGCGAACCACGTGCCGGGAAGCAACGCGAAAGCCGAGTGCTCGACGAGCGCGAGCGTCAGGACTCCTCCGAGCAAGACGCTCGGCGCAATCGAGCGAGCCGCCGAGCGAAACTGGCTTTGCGCGCCGGGGCCGCGGTTCTTGAACGCCCACACGGCGACCGTGCCATAGTTCAATACGAGCGCGACCGCGAGACACGTCATCCAGATGGCGACGTACGCGCGCAGCGCCTCAGGCGTCTGCGGCAGCGGCGCGACTTGAAACTGCACGTAACCGGCAATCAAGGCACCTACGCCGCTAATGACCGCCGCCGGCCCGGAATAGCCCTCGAATCGCTGAACGTGGGCCAGCCGATCGCGAACTTCGGCGAGATCGGACAGCGCCCGCTGGAGGTCCATCGTTCCCTTCACTTTGCACTACAAAGTCTTTATCTTTGTAGCACAGAGCTTGAGGAAAAGCAAGCCCTGCGGGACCGCGCTGCGTGTTACCAGGTTACGTCAGGTACCAGGACGAGATCGTCCAGTTCGGTTGGACCTTCTAAGGCGATGCGATCGTATTTGATGACCGACGGAGTCCTCAGCAAATTCTCGCCGTAATTCTTGAGGGCGGTCGCGACTTTCGTCTCCCTCGTGACGGGCTTCTCTATGGTGGATAACATCATTCATTCCCCCCAGTCGATGCCTCAAGTCTAGTCTCGAATTTGGAAGAAGTTGTGAACGCGGCCTCCATATCTGCGTTGTGAATCGACGCACAAATTGTGGTCCACGGAAGTCCCCGGAATCTTAGGCATCATTCAGTGCGGGGTCCTCACGCTCTGCATTCGTGGGCAGCAGGTACCGGCGGCGCGCAAGATCGGGGCGTTCCGGAAATACGGTATCGGTTATTCGGCGGCCGCCGCACTTCTCGATGACTCTTATGGACGCGAGATTTTCGGGAGAGCACGTAACCAGGGCTTCGGCAACTCCGAGACCGGCGAGGACTTCTAGGCGTTTTTTTAGAGCGAAGGTGGCAATACTGCGGCTTCGATACGCCGGGTGCGTCGAGTAGCCGATGTGGCCGCTAATTAAGCGGAGCCTTTCGTTGAGTTCGTGCCTGACACCGAGCGACCCGACCACTTCACCCGCCTCAACGATCCAGAACTCGTCGGCCCTGACGAAGCCCTCGGCCACATTCCGCCCTCGAGCGCGTTCGCCCATCAGGTCCACGTAGGCGGGAGGCTCCACCTGGGCAATCTCCTCATCGCGGTAGGTCCATTCATTCTCGCCGGCGGCCATGTGAGCATCGCGCATGCGGATAAACGACGGGACTAACTCATGGCTCGGGTGTTGAATTTCCAATGCCTGCGTCACCTTGATCCCACGCCTGCACCTCGGCTTCATATCTTGGCCAGTTGCGGGACGACCTTCATCACGAAGGTCGCGACGGCGATATCTTCGACCGCGTTGCCGTCCAGACCGACCGCCCAAAAAGCCTGCTCCGACTAGCCCGTCGTGAGGACTTACGACAAGAGAGCCTCAAAAAAAACTCAAATGTTGGGGATGCCGTTTCCGCGCCGGTTGAACTTCGGCACGGCGCGGTGAATGATGGTGGTCGGGAATCTTGCCACCGCGCCACGAAAGACGTTGCTATATGATGGATAGGACCGTTCGTATCGTTTCCGCCCTACTTGCAACGCTGATGGCTCCACTAGCGATCGGCGCCGCCCCCGCCGAGACCGCGCCGCTTCAGACCGCTCGGCCCACGCAGATCGATTGGAACCTCACGCCCGAACAGATCACCTCGACGTGCACCGCACAAATCGCCAACTTTGATGCAGCCGTTAAGCGCATCATGGCCTTGAGTGGCCCGCGTACTTTCCAGAACACGCTGCTTCCGCTGGAAGACGCCGAGGCCGATTTGAACGACCGATTGGTGGCACAAGGGTTCCTCTTCAATATGGCCGTCGACAAGCCGGTACGTGACGCATCGGATCGCTGCAATATCGCCCAGAGCAATTATTTCTCAGTGTTCGGAGCGCGGCCGGATGTCTATCGCGCGTTGGTCGAGGTTCAAAGCAGCCAGACGGCAACGACGGCGGCCGATAAGAAACTCCTCGAATATTATCTCGTTAGCTCCCGCCGGTCCGGCGCGGCGCTCTCGCAGGACAAACGCAAGACCTTCATCGCCCTATCCGACCAGTTGACCGCTCTGACCAGCAAGTGGCAAGAAACGCTCAACAACGATGCGACCACGATGACGATTACAGCCGACCAAGCCGCGAGCTTGCCCGCGGGATTCGTAAACGCGCTGACGCACAACGCCGACGGCACCTATACCGTTAAGGTCAACGAGAGCACGGTTACGCCGTTCTTGCAAAACGAGCGCGACGCGGTGGCGCGAAAGGCCTATTTCGTGGCGTACAACAACCGCGCCGTAGCCAACGTCGCGGTACTCGAAACGGCCATCGACGTGCGGTACCGCCTCGCTCGGCTCCTGGGATTCGATTCGTGGGCCGCTTATCAGCTGGCAAATCGCATGGCAGAAACACCAGCGCGCGTTTTCTCGTTCGAGCGTTCTCTGGACGCACAACTCATGCCGCAGGCCAAACGCGACCTCGCGAGTTGGGCTGCGCTCAAGGCGCAGGAGACGGGCGCTCCGAACGCGCGCATCGAGCCGTCGGACGTGACGTACTTTTCCAACCAACTGGTCAAAACGAAGTACTCTGTTGACAACGAGCAAATCCGTCAGTATTTTCCGGTTGACATCGTCATCGACCGCATTATGAACCTGTACCACAAGATACTCGGCGTGACGTTCGTGAAAGTGGCCGATCCAAACGCGTGGGCGCCCGACGTCATTAGCTACAACGTGTTCGACACGAAGACCGGTCGGTTCATCGGCACCACGTATTTCGACTTGTTTCCGCGGCCCGGCAAGTTCTCGCACTTCGCGAACTGGTCGCTCATACCGGCGCGCCGTCTGGCCGATGGAACCTATCGCCCGCCGGTCACGGCAATCCTAGGCAATTGGCCGCGTCCGGCTCCCGGCGCCCCCGCGTTGCTTTCGCATCAGGACGTTATCGTGTTTTTCCACGAGTTCGGGCACAACTTGGCGGCACTCCTCGCGACCGCTCCGTACGAAACGCTGAGTGCCGGATTCCGTCAGGATTTCGTCGAGGCGCCTTCGCAGATGCTCGAAAACTTCATGTGGGAGCCGGCTATTCTCTCGGAAGTCAGTTCCAACGTTACCACCGGCGCGCCACTACCCGACGACCTGATCGCAAAAATGATCGCGGCACGCTACGTCGACCAGGCGTATTTCACGATCGGCCAAATCAAGCTGGGAATGGTCGACATGGCCTATCACTCGACCGGTCCGCACGTCGATACGACGGCCGTGTGGGCTCAGGTTTCCTCCGAATACACGCCGCTTGCGATGGTTCCCGGAACGCACCCGCAGGCATCGTTCGGACACCTATTCGGCTACGACGCCGGTTACTACAGCTATTTGTGGGCGCTCGTCTACGCGCAAGATATGTTCACGGCATTCAAGGACGGCGGCTTGGAAAACCCCGCGGTCGGGCAACGGTACCGCGAGACGATTTTAGAGCCGGCACGCACGTACGAACCCGACGTCGAGGTTCGTAACTTCTTGGGGCGGCCGATGAGCACCGACGCCTTCTACAAGCAGTTTGTGATTGCTCCGGAGCCGACGCCGCAATGAAGCGCGGTCGCTAAGCGCTAAAACGGTATTTCGTCGTCGAGCTCGTCGCCGAAGGCGTCGCCGCCTGACGCTGCCGTCGGAGCGGCCGCGGCCGAGCGGCTCCCGCCGTTGTAGCCTCCGCCCGTGTCGCCGCCTTCCTCCCCAGCGCTGCCGGCGGCGTCGCGACGCGAGCCGAGCATCTGCATGTTGTCGATGACGACCTCGGTGGCTTTGCGCTTGTTGCCGTCTTTATCGTCGTAAGACCGGATCACCAGGCGCCCTTCGACGAGGGCATTCATGCCTTTCTTCAAGTACGTGTTGCAGGTTTCGCCGAGGCGATCCCATGCGACGATGTCCACGAAGGTCGTCTCTTCACGGTTGCGCGGGTTGTTGACCGCGAGGGTGAACTTCGTGACCCCCTTGCCGGACTGCGTGTAACGAATCTCCGGGTCGCGCGTTAGGTTGCCGACCAGGATGACGCGGTTGTACGAACCTGCCATCGCTTACTCTCTTTCGCTTTTGTGAAATACTTGCGGATGCGAGGGGTCAGTAGACCGGCGGCGGTGCGGGCGGCATGGCAGCCGCCACGGCCGCCATGTGAGCGATCATCTTGGCGTCGAGTCTCACGACCAGCGCGCGCAGCACGTCTTCGTGTAGTTTCAGCAAGCGTTCCAGCTCCTTCGAACCGGCTCCGTCGCTCTTGAACTGCATGACTACGTAATTCCCTTCGCGCACGTCGTCGATCTCGTAGGCGAGCCGTTTCTTACCGAGCTTCTCGATGCTGACGATCTCGCCGCGTTGATGCTTGACGATCTCGGCGATCGCGTTTGCTCGTTCCTCGACCTCGTTCTCCTCGAGGGAGGGACGCAGGATATAGGTCACCTCGTAATCGGTCATCGTTTCCCCATCTACGGACGCTCGCGGAAGCGAGCGGCCCGCCTCACGCGGCGGGCAGCGGGTAGGTCCCGGCGCTTGAGCGGCCGAGAACCCCCGCATCCTATCACACGTTTCGCGAAGTCAGCAATGACCCTGGCGCGGCGTTCGCGAAGGCCACCAGGCGTTCCCCAGGGAGTTCGAAGGCGCCGGCGCTAGCCTGGTCAAGGGAGCGACGCCTACCGGCGCCGCCACCCGGTAGAGACTCCCCAATCGGGGGAAATTCAAGGTAACCGTGCCGATCGCCAAGTTTGCCGTCCACCGCAGAGTCGCCGTGTCGATGATCGCCCTGGCGATCGTCGTGCTCGGTTTCTTTGCGTTTCCGCGCCTGGCCATCGCGCTGCTTCCGAACTTTACCCAGCCGGTCGTGACCGTCTCCGTCACCTACCCGAATGTGGGACCGCAACAGATGGAAACGTTGATAACGCGGCCGATCGAGAACGCCGTCAGCCGCGTCAACGGCATCCAGCAGATCAACTCGAGCAGCTCCGAGGGCAACACCCAGGTGACCGCTCAGTTCTATTTCGGGACCAACATCGACACCGCCGCGGTCGACGTGCAGGAGCAGGTCTCGCGCATTTGGGGAACGCTTCCCAACGATCCCAACCTGCAGCAGCCGGTCATCACGAAATTCGATTCGAACTCGCTGCCGGTCGTGCGCATGTTCGTGACGGACCCGAACATGACGCTTCGCGACTTGGGCAACCTGTTCACCAATCAGCTGGGCGACGAGTTCTCGTCGATCGACGGCGTCGCCGCCGTGACCGTCGGCAACGACCAGCAACGCGCCATCATGATCGAACCGAACGCCGATGCGCTCGCGGTCAACGGCATCTCGCTGCAGCAAATCATGCAACGCGTTGCCCAGGAGAACATCAATCTCCCAGCCGGCATCGTGCAAGTCGGCAAGAGCGAGTACCTCGTGCGTGCGAGCGCGCTGCTGCAGTCCGCCCAAGAGACCGGACAGCTCGTCGTCACCACCAAGAATAACGCGCCGATCCGTCTCGACCAGATCGCAAAAGTCAGCGACTCGATTCTCGAGCAGCGCACGTTCCAACGCCTGGGCGGCACGCCCGCCGTCGGCATTACCATCAACGCGCAACCCAACGCCAACATCGTCGCTACGTCGGTAGGCGTTTACGCGAAGATCAAGCAACTAGCGGACCGCTACCCCGGGATGCATTTCGGCGTCGTGTTCGACCAACAGGGGTTCATCCGGGAAGCGATCGCCGCACTCGAACACACCGCACTCTACGGCGCGGTGCTCGCCATCTTGATCATTCTCTTGTTCCTGCATTCGTGGCGGTCGACCCTCATCGTTGCCGTGTCGCTGCCGGTTTCGATCCTGGGCACGCTGTTCGCCGCATACGTCTTCGGCTATTCGCTCAACATCATGACGCTCGGAGGATTAGCGCTGGCCGTCGGCTTGATCGTCGACGACGCCATCGTGGTCATCGAGAACATCTACCGCCACATGGCGCGCGGCCAGACGCCGATGGAAGCGGCCGAAACGGCCACCGCCGAGATCCTGTCGGCGGTGCTGGCGTCGTCGATCACGGTTATTACGGTTTTCGTGCCGCTGGTCTTGATCCCGGGGCTGCAAGGGCTGCTCTTTACGCCCTTCGCCGTCATGGTGATGGTCGCGGTAGGGCTGTCTTTGGTCGTAGCGGTCACCCAGGTGCCGATGCTCGCTTCGGTGATTCTCAGAAAACGCACGAGTACTGGCGGAAACGGCGTAGCGAGCAACGGGGACCGCCGCGGGGCGTACGCGCGCTTTTCGCACGCTTTCGACCGGCGATACGAGCGCTTCGCGCAATGGTACACACGCACGCTGACGCGGGCCGTCGACCGCCCGGCGATCGTTTTTTCTCTCGCCGGCGCGGTTCTTGCGATCACGCTAATTGCGGTTGCGTTCGGCGCGGTTAAAACCGAACTCTTCCCGCCGTCGAACTCCAGCTTTGCTCGCTTCAACCTTCAGATGCCGACCGGAACGGCACTATCGGTGACCAATGCGGTCGCCATCGACGTCGAGAACCGCATGCGCAAAGATTCACGCGTTGCTAACGTCGGCGCGTTGGTCGGGCAGAACGGGCCAGTTGGTGGAACGCAGGTTACCAATATTGCGAGCCTGTCCGTAACCCTGAAACCCGGCGTTCTCGGCAATCAAGCCCAGCGTTTCGTGACGCAGTGGACCGCGGCGCTGACCGGGTCGCGCTCGGCCTCGGGCGGACGCGGGCGCGCCTCGACGTCGTTCACGTCGGAGCAGTTAAAACAACTTCGCGCCAACTTCGGGCAGCCGATCGCCGGACTCCAAGTGTTCGGCCGTACCGTCGACATCGTTCAGAACATCATCGCACGCGGACAGGACGCGCTCCAGATTCAGATCTTCGGCCCGAACGTCGACACGCTCTACAACCTCGCGGAATTTACCGCGATTCCGAAGCTTCAAGCGGAAATCCCCGGGCTGCAGCCGCCTCAGCCCGGCATCACGAACGCGCAACCCGAGATCGACATCAACGTCAATCGGGCAATGGCCGCGCAACTCGGCATCAGCACTCAGACTATTTCGCAAGCGGTCGACATCGGAACCGCCGGGCAAACCGCATCGTTCATGCAGATCAACGGCACGCAGTACCCGATCGAAGTTCAGCTCCCGCCGGATCAACGGCGCAGTTTGCAAGCGATTCAAAGCCTCATGATTCCGGTCGCAACCGTTCCGACCGGACTGGTCGTGAATACGTCGTCGTCGGCGCCGCTAGCGGCCGGAACGAACGGCAGTTTGTCACTCAATACGGCTTCCGGCCCAACCGCAAGCTATACCTTACAGACGATGCCGCTGGCCGAGATCGCGCAGATCACCTTCGGCACCGGACCCTCGGAGATCACCCGGCAAAACAAGCAGCGCGAAATCGACATCGACGCAGGCCTAAATATTCCCCTGGGCGACGCCGTGACGCAGGCCACCAAGGTCATGAACTCGATCGCCTTACCGCCCGGATATTACTGGGCCTTCGGACCGCAAGTACTGCAACAGGGGCAAACGTTTTCGAGTCTCGGGTTGATCGTCGCGCTCGCGATCCTGCTAATCTACATGCTTCTTGCGTCGCAGTTCGAATCGGTCTTGCACCCACTTGTGATCATGATTGCCGTGCCGTTGGCCTCGGCCGGCGTCGTTTTCGGCATCTTCTTCCGCAACCTGATCTGGGCGGCCGGCGACGCGATCTTCCGCCAGCCGTTCGCGCCCATGGCTTTCGGCCTCACCGCCTTCATCGGCGTGCTGATGCTGGTGGGAATCGTCGTCAAAAATGCCATCCTCGTTGTGGAGTTCAGCAATCAGCTGCGCGAACGCGGTATGACGGCACGCGACGCCGTGCTGCACGCCGCACCGATGCGCTTGCGACCGATCCTCATGACGACTTTCGCAACGATAGGCGGCATGACCCCGATCGCTCTCGGCATCGAAGCGGGCAGCCAAACGCAGGCGCCGCTGGGCGTCGTCGTAATCGGCGGCCTGGCGGTCTCGACGACGCTCTCCTTGATCGTGGTTCCGACGCTCTACCTCTGGGCCGCGCAACACCTCGAGCCGCGGCTGGGCGGCTTCCATCGCGGTGCCGCAACCAAACCGGTGCGCGGCGAGGAAGAGTTCGTCGAGGAACCGATCAGTGCCATCGAATGAATAATGCGATCGTCATCGTCGCACCGATCGCGATGACGATCGACCGCGACAGCGGTTGCGGAACGCGGCGAAAGAAACGCGCGCCGAAATAGCCGCCGAGCAGCGCGATGGCCGCCATGGGAATCGCAAAGCGCCAATCCACCACGCGCGCGATGACGAAAGGCACCAGCGCGATGCCGTTGATCGACACGGACAGCACGTTCTTGACCGCGTTCTGCGCGTTGAGGTTCGACAGCCCGGAAAAAGCCAGAACCGCAAGCATTAAGATGCCCATGCCCGCGCCAAAGTAGCCGCCGTAGATCGCAACGAGAAACTGGACGGCGAGCTGCCAAGGTGCGTGGCGCGGCACCGCGCCGGATCGGCGCGTCAACCGCGGGCTGGCGACAAAGACGACGGTTGCGAACAGCAACAGCCACGGCACCAGCCGCTCGAATAACGTTGGCGGCGTAAAGAGCAGCGAAACGGCGCCGATCAGCGAGCCGGCGATGCTGACGGCGATCAGCGGCAACAGCAGCGCGCGATGCGCCGCCACTTCTTCCTTGTAACCGCGTGCGCTCCCAATGGTGCCGACCCACATGGCGGCATTATTGGTCGCGTTGGCCGAAATCGCCGGCACGCCCGCAAACAGCAACGCGGGGAACGAAAGAAAGCTTCCGCCGCCGGCGACACTGTTCATGGCTCCAGCAAAGAACGCCGCCGCACTCGGAAGTACGGCGTGTGGTATCGTCAACGAGAAGCCGTCGGAGCCTACGGTGCGACGCGCTCGCGCTTGGTGACGCGGTAGACGCGGCGAACGGTCTTGAGCGATTCGAGCTTGGTGATGATCTTGTGCAGGTGGTCGAGATCGCGAATCTGTACGGTAAGGCTGGCGACCGCGAGCCCGTCGCGCCGAACGCGCGCGGTAACCGAACTCACCTGCGTTTTCACCTCGGCAAAAACCCCCATAATGTCTTGCAATAGCTGCGACCGGTCGTCGGCCTCAACTTCGATTTCGACGGCGTGCGTGAGATCGGCGTTGATGATCCACGCAGCGTGAAGGATCCGCTCCGGCGTCGCGTTCATGTAGGCAACGTTCGGGCAGTCTGCCCGGTGGACGCTCACGCCCCGTCCGATCGTCACGTACCCGATGATGGGATCGCCCGGCACCGGCGAGCAGCACTTTGACAGGCGCACCAGCACGTCGTCGACGCCGGCGATGCGCACGCCGCTCGATCTACGGGCGCTCTTGCGCGACGCCGGCTTGCGGCCGATCTTCGTAAAGTCGACGACGTTGTCGCTGCGAACTTCGTCGCGAAGCCGATTGGCCACCGCCTGCGGCGAGGCATCGCCGAAGCCGATGGCGGCGTACAGATCGGCGGGGGTCGCGTAGTTGAGCCTAGCGGCGATGCGCTCGATCAACTCTCCGCGCGCCGTGTCGACGCGAACGCCCGCACGCGCGAGCTCGTGCTCGAGCGCCTCCTGTCCGGCGAGGACGTTCTCTTCGCGGCGTTCTTTCCGGAACCACTGCTTAATTTTGTGCTTCGCGCTCGACGTTTTGACGATTGAAAGCCAATCGAGGGAGGGGTGACCGCTCGTTTTATTGACGAGGATTTCGCAGATGTCGCCGTTGTTAAGTTGCGAATCGAGGGGAACGATTCGGCCGTTGACTTTTGCCCCTACACAGTGGTTACCGACGTCGGTATGGACCGAGTAGGCGAAATCCAGCGGCGTTCCGCCCGCGGGCATCGAGTAGACGTCGCCGCGCGGCGAGAAGACGAATACTTGAGAATCGAAGAGGTCGAGCTTGAGATTTTCCATGAACACGCGCGAGTCGCGCATGTCCTTCTGCCACTCGAGCAGCGCCCGCAGCCACGACAGCTTGTTCTCGAACTGGTCGGCCTTGCCGCCCTCTTTGTACCGCCAGTGCGCCGCGATGCCGTACTCGCCGGTACGATGCATCTCCCACGTGCGAATCTGAATTTCGAGCGGTTCTCCGGTCGGGCCGACGACCGTCGTATGTAACGACTGGTACATGTTCGGTTTCGGCATCGCGATGTAGTCTTTGAAACGGCCCGGCAGCGGTGTCCAGAGCGCGTGCACGGCTCCGAGCGCGCCGTAGCAATCCTTGACGCTGTCGACGATGATTCGAATCGCCGTGAGATCGTAGATCGTCGAGAAGTCGCGACCCGATTTGATCTTCGTGTAGATGGAGTAAAAATGTTTGGGACGTCCGTGGATTTCCGCGTTGATCTTCATCTCCTTGAAGTCTTTGCGTAACCGAACGATCGCTTCCTGAACGTCGGCCTCGCGCTCGCGCCGGGTCTTGGCGACCAGCTCGACGATTTCGCGGTACGGCTCGGGATCGAGGTAGCGCAGACAGTTGTCCTCGATTTCCCACTTGATCTTCCAAATCCCGAGACGATGCGCGATCGGCGCGTAGATGTCCAGCGTTTCGCGCGCGATTGCGTGCTGCTTGGCCGGCGGAAGGCTCGCCAGCGTGCGCATGTTATGGAGGCGATCCGCGAGCTTGATAATGATGACGCGAATGTCCTTGGCCATCGCCATGAACATCTTGCGAAGGTTTTCGACTTGCGCGTCTTCTTTGGACTGGTACGGAATCCGCGTCAGCTTGGTGACGCCGTCGACCAGCTGCGCGATCTCTTCGCCGAATTGCTCGGCTACTTGCTCGCTGGTAATCGACGTATCTTCGACGACGTCGTGCAAGAGCGCCGCCGCGATGGTCTCGCGGTCCATCTCGAGGTCGGCGAGGACGCCGGCGACGGCGAGCGGATGCTCGATGTACGA
Organism: Vulcanimicrobiota bacterium; assembly: GCA_963786105.1. Classification (GTDB taxonomy): domain Bacteria; phylum Vulcanimicrobiota; class Vulcanimicrobiia; order Vulcanimicrobiales; family Vulcanimicrobiaceae; genus Tumulicola. Next base: position 69,408 of record CAWAXX010000008.1, on the reverse strand, counting down.
CTCGCCCGACGCTCGTCGCTGGCCCTCGTGGGCGGCATCGGCGAGTTCGTAGGCGCGCGTCAGCCATGCCCCGTCGAGCGAGGGGTCGTATTGGCGGACGCGGTCGATTAGCTCGTGGATGGTCATGGCCGTATCCGCCCATTATACCTCTTGGGCCGCCAAGCGCCAGGTACCGGACTGCGGAGCGCTCCCGGCGCGACGACTAGAAGGGCTGGGGCGAGGCGGGCGCGGGAGTGCCGGGGCGCTCGATCGTCTCTATCTCCAACTTGTCTTTGAAGAAGATCGTCGCAATCTTTCCACCCGAATCGAGGATGAGCCACAGATAAATACTGCCGTTTTCGCAGCGCATTTGGTAGATGTACCCGTGCGCGTTGGGCGGGATGTCGGCGGCCGCGAACGGTCCGACGAAGACGGTATCGTTGAGCGGTCCAAGCGCGGCTAACGCGCGCGCGACGTCGTTGACTTTTGCGTCGGTCATCTTCGGCAGTAATTCCGGCGCGTACAGCGCCTTGTTAATGCTCCCGGCCTGCCAAGCGACGAACTGCTGCCGGGCAACCTTCGTCACGGCCGGATCGGCAACCGGCGTCGGCGTCGGCTCGGGCGTCGGGGTCGGGTGCGGACGCGCGCCGGCCGGACCGGCCAGAGCGACGGCGATCCCAAGCGTGACGAACGCGTTGCGGATAGTAGCTGCGTGCATGCGTATGTGAAATCCTAAGACCTAGCGAACGCGACGATGTCGACGTCGCCAAGGGCGTCCCGCCCTTTGAGGGCGGGGAGTTCGAGCAGAAATGCAAACGCCACCACGTCGGCACCCAACCTCCGGAGGAGCCGCAGCGTTGCGGCCGCGGTGCCGCCGGTTGCTAGGACGTCGTCGACGACTACGACGCGCTCTCCCCTACCGAGTGCATCGGCATGCACTTCCAGGCTGTTCGTGCCGTATTCAAGCGCGTACTCCTCGCTGATCTTGACGTGCGGAAGCTTGCCCGGCTTTCGGATCGGAATGAAGCCCGCGCCGATTGCGTAGGCCAACGGTGCCCCGAAAATATAACCCCGCGCTTCTATGCCTACTACGTAGTCAATTTTGCAGTCTTTGAAACGGTCGACGAAGAGGTCGATTGCCCGGCGGAAGCCTTGCCTATCCTTCAACAACGGAGTAATGTCACGGAAAAGGACCCCGGGGATCGGGAAATCCGGGATCGCTCGAATAAGGGCTTCGATCTCCACGAGGAACGGGGGTTCGCGGGATGCCACGACCCGCCTCTCGACCGCCGGTCCGGGGTTCGATGCGCACGGTTAGAGGCTCGAAGAACATCGAACGTTTGCGGCGCGCCGAGCCGTCCCAGCGCGGATGGCTCGGCGCCTTCTTTGGAGATTCCGACAAACGGCGGCTGCTGGTCGCGTTCGCCCTTGCGATCGCGCTGCACGAAATACTTGCCGGGCTGATACCAGCCCCGCCACGCGCTTCAACGCAACGCGAGGTCGTGATGCACGTGCAACTCGCGCACATCTCCGTCCCAACGCCCGCGCCGCCGATTCCGACGCCCACCCCACCGCGCATCGTCAGCCGCGTGAGAACGATCGCGCCGGCCGAAACGCACGTCGTGCGCAATGCGACGACGGGCGTTCAAGCGCGCTCGGATATCGTCCGTCGCGCGGGCGCGGCTCGCCCCAAACCGCCGGTTTTTTCGCACGCGAAACCCGTCTGGGATATTCCCGTCGGCGCTGCGGGAGCCGGCGCCGGCAATCGGTCGGGAGCGGGTGCGGGCAACGGCATCTCGGGAAACGGTGCGGGGAATCGTGGAAGCGGGAACGGCGCGGCAGGCGGCAACGAACCGTGCGGTTTCGTCGAGTTCTCCGATCCGCACGGCTCGCGCTTCGACCCGCGAACGCACGGGTTTTGGGTGGACATCCGATTGAGCGTGCACTTCCCTGATGAACACGCCGAATCGCTTCTGCTCGATTATCCCTGGTACTATGCGAACGAAGCGTCCAACCCGTGGTCGAACCAAAACCTGAACGATCCCAACTTTCCGACGACGTTTCAAAGTCCACCGGCCGACAAGCTCGCGAGCGAACCTGCGTTGGTGCAATACGTCATCGCCCACACCGGCCCGGGCGGATATACCTTGCTCAAGGATTGTCCGGCGCCTAAGCCAAACTCGTAACTTGCGGGTTAGCGCGTGAAATGCGCCCTGACGCGATCGGGCAGCTCGCCGCGTTCCCAGTCCGCGATGAAGTCCTGCAGAATGCGGGCCGTCAGTCCCCAAATTCGGCGGCCTTCGTAGTCGAGCACCAAACTCGGCACGCGCAAACCGTCGTGGTCGACGTTGCCCTTGCGAAGACCTTGCAGAATCGTCTTGAGCGGAACCAGGAAAACGCCGGCCGTTTCCTCCGCATCGATCGTCAGCTCGCCGGCCTCGACGACGGCCACGAACGGCGTCACGTCGAAGTTGTTGACGAAGCGCTGACGCAACATCGGCAGTCGGGCGACGATGGTCGCGCGCGCCGGCTCGATTCCCACTTCTTCGTGCAGCTCGCGCAGCGCCGTTGCCTCGAGGTTGACATCGTCGGCGTGAACGCCACCGCCCGGAAGGCCGATCTGACCCGGATGGTCGCGCAAGTGCGCGGCCCGTTCCACGAAAACGACGCCGTGCGGCGACGTGCGAAAAATCGCGATGACGACCGCAGCTTGCCGGCGCACTACGTACCCTCGAACATAAAACCGATGATAGCGAAGCCGGGTGGCTTTGGGCAACCGGCACCGCCGCGAAGGCCCGCGCTGCCGTTTCGCGGAAACCGGCGGCATGAAGCTGCGATCTGCCGCTCTTTTTCTGCTGCTTGCTCTCGCCGCGTGCGCGTCCGGCGCGCAGCCGCCTTTGCGATCGATACAAGGCGATACCCTTGCGCGAAATCTCAAAGGCAGCGGTGCCGGAAAAATCACGCACGTCGTTTACATCATTCAGGAGAACCGAAGCTTCGACAACCTATTCCAAGGCTATCCCGGCGCGGATACCGTTTCCGTTGGAATGAACTCGACGGGTGGGACGATCGCGCTGCAACCGGAATCCTTGGCCAAACGGTATCAGATCGATCACTCGGCGTACGCCATGTTTGCGGCCTGTAACGGGACGGGGAGCCTCCCCGGAACGAACTGCCGGATGAACGGCTTCGACAAAGAAGAGTCGTACGGCGGTCCTACAAACCCGCAGTACGTATACGTGCCGCAGAGCGAGTCTAAGCCGTACTTCGACATGGCGCACGAATGGGTCGTCGGCGACAGAATGTTCCAGTCGCAGCTCGACGAAAGCTTCGTCGCGCATCAGTACGCCATCGCCGCGCAAGCACAGGCGAGCGTCGATTTGCCTGCCGGGCCGGAATGGGGCTGCGGAGGCGGTCCCTCCGACACCATCGGCACCCTCACCCAAAATCGCAGCCCGCGCGGCCCCCAGCAACGGGCCTGCTTCGACTACGTCACGCTCGGGGACGAACTGGACGCAGCGCACCTATCCTGGCGTTTTTACGCCGTGCAATACAATAACGATGGGGGCGGCAACGGCGGAACGTGGTCGGGCTATCAAGCGGTCAAGCACATCTTCCGCGGCCCCGACTGGAAGAGCGACGTCATCACGCCCAACTGGAAGTTCATCACCGACGTCCGCGCTGGTAAACTCGCGAACTTTACGTGGATTACGCCGGAATGCGCTGAGTCCGATCATTCCGAGTGCGGCGGTGGGTACGGCCCGTCGTGGGTTTCCGCCATCGTCGACACGGTTGGGAAAAGCGCGTTCTGGAACTCGACCGCCATCTTCGTCCAGTGGGACGATTGGGGCGGCCTTTACGATCACGTAGCGCCCCCATTCGAGGATTACGACGGCGTAGGCTTTCGCGTTCCCCTTTTGGTAATCTCTCCCTACGCAAAAAAGGGTTACGTCTCTCACCAGCAGTTTGAAACGGCGAGCGTGCTGCGATTCGCCGAGGACCTCTACCACCTTCCGCAAATGGCTGCGGCAGACGCCCGGGCCAGTTCGCCCGCCGCCGACTGCTTTGACTTTTCGCTACAGCCTCGCCCCTTCGTCCCGATCAAGGCGCCGTACCCGGCAAAGTTCTTCATCCACCATCGTTTCGCGAACAGCGGCGTCGCTCCCGACGACGAGTAACGCCTAACCGGCCCGAAGCGAAGATTCACCGAACCTACGGCGAAGGTTCGCATCGTGAGCGAGTTAGCCCAACGGACCTGCATTCCGTGCCGTGGCGAGGTACCGCCGCTGACGCGAGAACACCTCGCGCCGCTGCTAGAGCAGCTCGATCCCGGCTGGAGCATCGGCGAGCGCACCGAGCCCGCGCGGCGCGTGCTGTTTCTCGAACGCACGTATCGCTTCAAGACTTTTGCGGAGGCGATGAGCGCCGCGGCGGCGATCGGTCACCTGGCCGACGCACAGCAGCACCACCCAGATCTCCACGTAGCGTGGGGCAGACTCGGCATCCAAGTCTGGACGCACAAGATCGGCGGACTTACCGAGAGTGACTTCGTCTTTGCCGCCAAATGCGACGCGATTCTCAACGGCGCCATCGCATGAGTCGAACCCGCATTCCGGTTAAGGCGCTGCGATGAAATATTCTCTCGGGCGTTACGTCTACGGTTTGGCGGCGATCGCCTCCGGGATCTGTGCCTTGGCTTGGCACGACTTCAGCAATTGGCATCAGATTAAGGCGCTTGGAGACGCTTCTCACCACGCGATTCTTACCTACATCGCGGCCACCGTCGAGATCGTTGGAGGCGTAGCCATTCAATGGCCGAGGACCGCCCGGGCCGGCGCTCTCGCACTGGGTACGATCTACTGCGTTTTTGCGTTGTTGGGGGTACCGCTCATCATCGCGCACCCGCTCGTTTACAATAGCTTTGGTAACTTCTTCGAACAACTCTCACTGGCCTCGGGAGCCGCGATCCTTTACGGCCGCTCCGGTCCAGTCACCCCGGCGAGAACGTCAAGATTCGCTCAAGTCGGCTACTACTCGTTCGCTATTTGTGTCGTCTCGTTCGGACTGGAACAGCTTTTCTATCTCTCTGAAACGGCAAGTCTCGTTCCGAAATGGATTCCACCCGGACAAATGTTTTGGGCGAAAACAACGACCGCCGCGTTTTTTCTTGCCGCTATCGCGCTGCTCACGAGCTATATGGCCCGGCTCGCATCTCGATTGACCACGGCAATGCTCCTTGGTTTCGGACTGCTGGTATGGCTGCCCGCGCTCTTTGCCGATCCCCACAGTTTTGTGAGCTGGTCCGAGGGTCTGGAGACGCTCGCGATCGCCGCGTCGGCCTGGGTCGTCATGGACTTTCTCGGCCACCCTCGACTCGAGCAGAATCTATAGAAAACCCGCGGAAAACCACTAGCCCTGCTCCTAACTCGTCGCAGTAGGTTCCTGACTTTCCCGATCAGGAGGCCTCATGCTGCAAAACGCTTCCCTGTTGCCGTCGCGCCGGACGCTCGAATTTGGCATCTACCGCGACGGTGACAACAATCTGGACGCGGTCCAAGAGGCGACGCTCGCGCAGGCGCTGCGTACCAGCCAACGCGACGCGCGCGTCGAATTCACCGTGGAGGACACGACGTCGCTTCATGGTGGCGCCTTGCACACGGACGAGTACACTATCGCCGGCGGCACGATCGGTCACGTGTCGCGCGGCGAGGCCCACGATATGAGTGACGAGAGCAATCTGGCGCGATTCGTCGCCCGTACGCTCGACAACGCCGAGGCCAGTGGCAGCAAACAAGCCTGGATCGACCTAATCGACCATGGCGGCGGCGATGGCGGCGGTTTGCAAACCAGCGATGGCCATTGCATGACGATGCCCGACATCGCAAGAGCGATTTCCGATGGGGTTGCGCAGCACGCGAAGACCCATCCCGAAGATGCCGTGCGCAGGGTCGACGGCGTCGTTGCCAATCAATGCCTCATGGACACTTTGGGTTTCGGTGACGCGCTCTCGCACGCGGGCGTCAGGTGGCTGGCCGCCTCACCCGAAACTATGCTGGCACCCGGCGTTCCAAGCGACGTCGCGCACGTCATCGCGTCGAACCAACGCGATCCGAACGCGATGGCTCGCGCACTCGTCGCCGACGTGATGCGCACGAAATACGATGCCGGCGGCTTGGGCGGCTACGGTCCGGCAGCGGCCTTCGACGTCCTCGATCTCAGCGCCGAGAAGATCGCCCACGCCGAAGTCGCGATCAAACGGTGCAACGATGACGTTGTAGCTCAGATGCGCGAGCCCGGTGTGCGAAAAGCGGTCCGCGAGGACCTTCGGTCGGTCGACGGGATGGCGCGATTTCCCGGAGCGACCGTCGACATGCCATGGCGTGCCGACCGGCCGGCGATCGCCGTATACGATATCATTGCAAGCGACGGACGATTCGATGCGAGCGTTCGTCGCGATGCCAAAGCGGCAAGCGACGCGGTTCGCGATCTGGTGCTCGCCCATCGCGAAAGCAGTGCGTTCGCACCGTTCGGCGGAGCCGATTACTCCGATGCAGCCGGTCCCACGATCCACGCGCCGGTCAAGCGAGCGCAGATCGACCCGTGGGCTTCCGCCGGCATCAGCGAAACGGACAACGCGTTTTACCGGAACGTCGATCAGGGCAAATTCACGCGCGCCATCGTTTAGCCACGTACGCCCGACCGGCCCAACGCATCTAGGAAATTTCGATTTAGCCGATATCGAGAAGGCGAGGGGCGAAGTTTGCTATGGCAAATGAACCCCGAGCCGACAAAGATATGGGCTAAATCGAAGGCCCCTAGCGGCGGTGGTCGACGCGGGATGAATAAATTCGGCCGGTTGATGATGCGCTCGAGCGTTTCCGCCAGAGCGCTCGACGCCAGCGAACAAACATGATCGAAGCTTTCGCGGATCGCTTCGCCTTCGGCAAAACGCTCGTTTTCCTGCATGTCGACTGATGCTTTTCTCCGCCGCCCGTCAGGGACGCGATTCGGGCGCGATAGCGCGTGCCGGCTCGATTCCCACTTCTTTGTGAAGCCCCGCAGCGCCGTTGCCTTGAGATTGGCATCTTCGGGGTGAACGCCACCGCCCGGAAGCCCGATCTGACCGGGGTGATCGCGAAAGTGCGCGGCCCGTTCCACGAGAACGACGCCCTGCGACGACGCGCGAAAAATCGCGATGACGAGAGCAGCCTGGCGCCGCATTATGTACCCCCGAGCATGGAACCGATGATAACGAGGCGCGAGGCCTTTCGGCAGCCAGCGCCACGCCGGCGGAGTCGTCGTAATACCGCTCAGAATGACACCAAAGTGCTAGCCGGATTCCAAGGACGCGGCGTTTGCATGACGGAAAATAGCTTGCCCAATCACCACCGTCTCGGAGGTACGTTCGATGAACCAAACCCGTAGCCGCGTGCTGATCGCAGCCGTGGCAGCTGCCCTGGTCGCCGGATGTTCCGGCAACCCAGCCTCTCTCACTCCAAGCCAAGCCGGTTCCCTTACGCCTTCTTCGCGACAAGTTGGCTCGGGAATGCGCGTTCTTCCCGGCCCCGCGATTTCCGGCCCGAGGATCGTGCCGCTCGTTCCGCGCCAACCCAACGCTCCGCGCGGTTGGCCGGCCGCCGCGCCGAATCGGCAGATTCTCTTCGTCGCCGATGCTTCGAGCGGCGTCCTGATGTACTCTCCCAAGACGCCAAATGCGTCCCCCGAGGGATCGATCACCAACGGCGTGAGCGCTCCCGCCGGCGTCGCCGTCGACAAATCGGGCGCGCTGTACGTCACCAACGAAGGGAATAACACGGTTACGGTCTACCCGACGGGCGCCAGCTCGCCGAGTTTGACGATCAGTACCGGAATCAGCGGTCCGTACGGAATTGCGGTCGATTCGAGCGGTAACGTCTTTGTCAGCAACCTCGGCACCAACAACATAACGGGATACGCGGCCGGTGCCACGTCGCCGTTCGAGACCATCAGCTTCAACAACTACGGTCAGCCGGTCGGCGTCGGCGTCGACAGCAACGACAACATTTGGGTCGCTTGTGACTCGAGCAACGGCGTTTTTGAAATACTTGCCGGATCGCAAACGGTGCAGAACTCAGGCCTGACAAGCCTCAACGGACCGATCGGCGTTTCGTTTGGAAAGAGGAACGTGATCTACGTTTCCAATTTTGCAGCCTCGAACGTGAATGTCTACGCGTATGGTTCGACGAGTCCATCCGCAACGATCACCGACGGCATCGAAAGCTTCGGGCCGACGCTGGGTGGATTCGCAAGTTCCGGAAGGTACTTCCAATCGAATCAAGCCCTCAACGTGGTAGGGTACAAGGGCATGCAGACCTCACCGTTCTCAACGCTCAGCGGCACTACCAGCCCGCTCGGCATCGCGGGATATCCCTTAGTCAACAAATAACCGCGGCGTCTAAGCAAACCACGAGCGCTTGGGTACGCGACCCGGCGCTCGTGTTTTTATGTGACGTGCCGGTCGCCTAGGAGCCACTAGCGGCGGTGGTCGACGCGGGATGGATAGATCGGCCGGTTGATAATGCGCTCGAGCGTTTCGGCCGGAGCGCTCAACGCCAGGGTGCAAAAATGGTCGAAGCTTTCGCGGATCGCTTCGCCTTCGGCAAAACGCTCGTTTTCCTGCATGTCGACTTTCCCGCTGACCGGCAGAAACCGAATGAAGCGACCTTCATCGTCTTCGCTCACCTCGACTAATTTCGAATCGCTAAAGATGCGCAAGGCCGCACCCACGGTCCGGTCACGAACCTTGTCGAGATCGAGGATCTCGGCAATCTCGGTATTGGCGCTGCGCAAGATCCCGTCGCGCGCCATCCCCCGCATGCCGCGATACACTTCGCGCAGCACCGGTAAGGTCGGAGCATCGATGTCGATGAGATAGTCGTTGAGCCGGCGGTCGTTTTCTCCGTACAACAGATGGATCTGCGCCGGAGCGCCGTTGCGGCCGGCGCGGCCGGCTTGCTGGTTGAACTCCGCAAAGTCGAAGTTCAGATGATAGAGCACGACGTGCTCCACGTCGGGAAGATCGATGCCTTCACCGAACGCCGAGGTGGCGACGACCACGCGCAGCGAACCCTCGCGAAAGAAGCGCTCGACATCGTGGCGATCGGCGGTCGGCATCCCGGCGTGGTAGAACATCATCTCGTTGCCGGCCGCTTTGCGTAGCGCGCCGGCGACGTCGGCGGCATCTTTGCGCGAGTTGCAGTAAATGATGCCCTTGCCTCGCACGGCGAACAGCTCGCGCAAGTACCCGACCTTGTCGGCGCGATTGCGAGCGTCGACGACGTGAAGGTTTTCACGGATCGTCGGATCGATCACCCACGCGTCGACGCGCAGCTCGGAGACGATTTTGGTAAACGCGCCGTCACCCGCCGTCGCGGTAAGCGCCAGGATCTGCGGGTTTCCCAGGGCGGCAATGGTCGCGCTCAACCGCGCGTAAGCCGGCCGGTGCCGGGACTCGTGGACGTGGTGGGCTTCGTCGACGACGATGAAACCCGGGCGGCTCTTGCCTCCGAACGCGTCGCGGTGAAAGTCGAGAAACTCTGGCGTAGCCAGCATGACGTCCCACGCGCCCTCGCGGAGCGCTTCGAAGAGATCCTCGCGCTCCTCGTTGTCGATCGAACCGTTGGCGCGATAGATGCGCAAACCGAGCGGATCGAGCGTGCGCATCAGCGCCTCGTACTGATCGTTCGCCAACGCGCGCAGTGGATACACGACCAGCGTCTTCGCGCCCGCGGTAAAGGCACGCAACGCTGCCGAGAACTGGAAGCAGAACGACTTCCCGCGTCCCGTCCCCAAAACCGCCAGCGTGTTCCGTCCGGCGGCGACCCGCTCCAGTACGTCGCGCTGGGCTTCGTGCGGCTGCGACGTTCCGATCAATGCGTGCACGATGCGCTCGGCGTCGCCGTCCCACGCGAGGCGCAGCGCTTCGCGGCCGCGCTCGCGTTGTGCGATGGTGGCGACGGCATCGCGCTCCACGAAAATGTTGACGCCGCGATGTTTTTCTCCGCCGCCCGTCAGCGACGCGATTCGGGCGCGGTAGCGCGCGCCGGCGTCGATCAGGGGCGCAAGATGGGCGGCTATGCCCTTCTTGAGGTACCCGAGCGGCAGCGCGCCGTAACGGACCGCGATGGCGTTGGGGTCGTGCTCGTTGTGCGGTTCGCGGATCAGGTCGAGCTCCGCACCCACGCGCAGGCCCTGGACGGTATCCTGGCGTCCTTCAAACGAAACGCCCGCAATCTTGGAATGAAACGTAGTCGCGTCGGCGATGCGCGCGTACCGATCGTGCAGATACTCGGCGCTCTTGGCGAACGCGCGCTCGACGAACGCGTCCTTCGCGTCGAGCTCGACCGCAAGCGGCACGGATCCGCCCAACAACTCGGCGAGCGCGGCGTCGAAGGCCGCTTCCGACGCCGTCGCGGGCGGAAGCCCCTTAGGGTTTCGCCTCTTCCTCGCCGCCGTCGTGGGCGACGGACGGTTCGTCGAACTCGTCGAGGTTGAGCGTGATTTCTTCGTGCCCTTGTTCAAATGCCGCCTCATGCAATCCGGCGTTTTGCGCGTCGAGCGGATCGATCGCTTCGGTTTCGCCGATATCGACGTCTTCGAGGGCTACCGCCCCCGCCACGTCGGTTCGCTTCTTCCGATACCGCGCCGGCGCTGCGGGCGCTACGGTGCGAGCCGATTTGGCTTTTTGACGGCGTTCGCGCCGCGCGGCTACGATGTCTTCGCGCGGAACGCCGCCGCGGCTCTGCAGCGCCGTGGCCTCCGAGCGCGAGCGCGGGGTGGCCGTACGGTCCGACGCAAGGCCTTCGCGCCGGCGTTTCATGGCCGCTTCGAGCTGCCGCTTACGGAAATGCAGCACCAGCGGAGCGGAGTAGAAAATCGAGTGGTAGCCGCCCGAAACGATTCCGACCAGCAGCGCAAAGGCAAAGTTCTTCAGGCTCGCGCCGCCGAGCGCGAGCAGCGCGACCAGCGTAATCACGACGGTCGCCAGCGTGTTGAACGAGCGCGTCATCGTCTGCTTGATCGACTCGTTGACGATCACGTCGTACGGCGACCCCGCCATGAGCTTCGTATTCTCGCGTATTCGGTCGAGAATGACGATCGTATCCATGACCGAGTACCCGATGACCGTCAAGACCGCCGCCAAGAAGGCGTCGTCGGCGCGCTTGTCGGCCAGCGCGTAGATGCCGATCATCATGGCGGCGTCGCGCACGAGTGCGATGACGGTCACCAAGCCGAAGATATAGTTCCAGCCGAATCGGAACGCGATGTAGAGAAACTGGATGCCGAGTGCGATGATCAGCGCCCACAGCGCCCTGATGAGATATTCGCGGCCGAGCGACGGGCCAACCGCCGTGATCGACGAAGCGGATCGGTCGACGGGTGCGACCGTATTGAGCGCGTTCCACATCGGCGCCGAATCGTTGGCGAATGCGGTTTGCGTCTGAATCACGAAACCGGTGCCGTCGGTACCCGCGGTCGTAACCGACTCTTCGCTCAATCCCAAGCCTGCGAGCGCGTTCTTCACTTGATCGGCGGTGGTCGGCTTGGTGAATTTCACCGCGATGTCCGTCCCGCCGGTAAACGAGAGTCCGAGCCGCAGCATGTGTGACGGCTGGAAGCCTTGGCCGCCTTGGAATCCATGATAGATCATCGAACCGAAGCCGAGCGCGATGACGAGATACGAGATCGTCGATACGACGCGGAACCATCCGACGATATTCCAGTTGAGTCTGCGGAAGAGCACGCCTACGTCCCCGCTTTGGCGAAGATGCCGACTTCGCTGCGCTTGATGCCGTAGAGTTCGGGCGCCGTCGCCACGTCGTTGTCGACCAACGCGTCGACGAAGAAGCGCGTGATGAAGACGGCGGTGAAGAGCGACACGACCGTGCCCCAGAACAGCGTGAAGGCGAATCCTTTCACCGTCCCGGTGCCGAGCGAATAGAGCACGCCGGCGCCGACGATGGTCGTGAAGTGGCTGTCGAACACAGCCGAAAAGGCGCGTTGGAAGCCGACCCGAACGGCCGCGCGCATCGTCTTGCCGTTCCAGAGTTCTTCTTTAATGCGTTCGAAAATGAGGACGTTCGCGTCGACCGCCATGCCGATCGAGAGCACGAAGCCGGCGATTCCCGGCAACGTCAGCGTCGCATGCGAGAGCGCGAGGATCGCCATCATTATGAGGACGTAAATCGCCAGCGCGACGTCGGCGAGCAGTCCGGGAAGGCGATAGACGACGATCATGAACAGCAGCACCAGCCCGAGGCCGAGCATCGATGCGCGCAGCGATTGCACCAAGTCGATCTTGCCCAGGGTCGGACCGATCGTTTCCTTCTCGACGATCTTCGTCGTCACCGGCAACGCGCCGGCGTTGAGCTCGTTGGCCAGCGTGACGGTTTGCTCTTCCGTGAAGCTGCCGTGTATCTCGCCGCTATCGAAAATCGCGCCTTGGATTTGAGGCGCTTCGACGTAGCGATGATCGAGGAAGATGCCAAGGAGCTTCCCGATGTTCGCCGTCGTGAGCTTGCCGAATCGCGAAGGATCCTTCGTCTGGAACAACACGTTCGGCTGGCCGCCTTGATCGAATCCGGCTTGCGCCGCTTTCAAATCTTTACCAGAATATACCACCGGGCCGCTGGCATCGTAGGCCCCTTTGGCAATATAGGCTTCCGCAGCCGCCCGGTCTTTCGCGGGCAGGCTCGGGCTGGCGATTACCGTCAGCGCGGCGCTGGCTTTCTGCGACACCTCAGGCGGGACGATTTTGTACTCGAGCACGGCGACTTCTTTGAGCACGCGTTCGGCTTCGTCGGGGTTCTTCACGTTCGGAAGCTCGACTAAAATGCGATCGGCTCCGACGTTGCTGATCGACGGCTCGGCCACGCCCAAGCCGTTGATGCGCCGGTCGATGACCTCGCGCGTTTGCGCCTGCACCTGCGTCGTAATCCGCGGCACTTCGGACGTCGGATATAACTGCAGCAAGAGACGCGAGCCGCCTTGGAGATCCAAACCGAGGTGAATCTTCTGCTGGACGGGCAGGACCGACCAGATCGACAGCGCGACGACCGCGATTATGACCAGCGCCTTAAATGGCGTTTTAAGGTTATTCCAGCTCATTGGCGTCCGAAGAAAGCGGTGCAAACAAAAGGCCCGCAACGGTTGCCCGCCGGGCCGGTGGACTTTAACGCTCCAACGTTACCAGCCCTGCCGCCGGGTGTCAAACCAGGCTGCAGCGGCAGGACGCCCCTACCTAGGACAGCGTTTGGCAGGCTGCGGCGTGTGGGATTTCGACGTGGGCGCGGGCTTGGGGCAGGTCGCGGCGTGGCGAGATCTTGCCCCCAAGCGTCCGATGGCGTATTGCTCGACGGTCATCCCGGAGGTGGCTTCGACGGCGCCCGAATGGGACGGCAAAGCGCCCTGCAGGGCACTGCAACCGGTAACGAGCGTCGTTAAGATCAAAATACCGACCGTGCGTCGCAATGCGCGAGCCCTCCAAGAGCAGCTAAGTGCGTATACAAACCCTTGGTATCCTTTGTTACACGGCGGCTCTGGGCAAACCTGAGCCCGCCGGGCTACCAGAGTCACCGCGCGCGCGGGCCGGCCGAATCCGGGTCCTAGACCGTGCCTCATACGGCAAGCGCCGGCTCGGTTACGATTTCTGCCGGCGCAAGCTCAAGATCGCCGGGCAGCTCGCCGTACGAGTAAACGCCCACGCGAACGCCGGAACGCAGCAAAAAGTCCGCCAGGAGCGGACGCAGTTCCGCCGTGCAAAGAACCGCGGCGCGATCGCGCGGCACGCGCGCCGCGTAACGCTCGATGCGTTCGCGCAGTGCGAGCGCCGTCGACGGCGACGTGGCGTCGGCGCCCTCACCGTTCAACGTCGAGATTAGACGGCGCTCGAACTCCGCATCGAAGATTGCCGGTTCGAGCGCGGGTACTTCGCGACGCCGGAGCAAGCCCGGAACGATGATTCGCCGTGCCGTCTCGGCGAGTTCGCGTGGATCGCGCGTTCTCGCTTCGAGCATCGATTCGAGAACGCGCACCGGGTCGCGCGGCCACGCGCCTTCGCGTAATAACAAGCCAAACGCGCGGTGCACGCAGCCGAACGGCAGCGAGTCGGTACCGATTTCCTTCACCAGCGCCGGAACGGTCGAGCGCAAATGTTCGAAGAGCGTTTGCAGCTCTTGGCGTCCGACCAGTTCGGCAGCGTTGGCACGCGCGATCTCTGCCAAATGCGAGCCGAGCACCGAAATGGGATCGAACACGAGCGCGCCGGCATTGACCGAACGCTCGCGATATTCCGGAGCGATCCACGCCGCCGGCAAGCCGTACACCGGCTCGCGTTCGATCGCGACGCCGAACCGCGCCAGAACGCTTTCGTCGGCAACCACAAGTACCTGCTCGAGATCGAGACGGCCTTCGCCGGCGAGGCGGTCGCGCACGCGAATAGCGTAGGTTCGCGGATCGCGCGCGAGTTCGTCACGCAGGCGAACGCCCGGCATGACGATACCGATGTCCGCGGCTAGTGCGCGACGAACCTCTCCGATTCGGTCGAGCAACGCGTCCGACAGCGGCGGCACGAGCAAGCGCACCAACTCACCGCCCATTTCGATCGCGATCGCATCGACGCCGATTAAGCCGAGCGCGAGTTCGGGACGCCGCATCACCGTGCGCCGTGCGCGCTCGCGATCGTCGCGCAGGTTTGCCATTCGGTGCTGCTGTCGCCGATGCGCGGCCTGCGCCAGTACGAACGCGCTGGTTCCCAGCACGAAAAAGAGTGGACCGGGCAGCGCCGGCACGAGCGCCAACGCGATCAAGAGTCCTCCCGCACCGCGCAAAACGTCGGGCCGCGCGAACAGCTGGGCCGCGAGGTCGGCTCCGAGTGCGCCGTCGGACGCGACCCGGGTGACCATCATGCCCATCGCCGTTGAAATCAAGAACGCCGGAAGGGTAGTGACCAGTGCGTTGCCGATCGAGAGCAAGGCAAAGGTGTCGAGCGAATCGAGCGGCGACAGGCCGTGGTACGCGGTACCGACGGCCACGCCGCCAGCTAAATTCAAGGCAACGATGACCAGCGCCGCGACCGCGTCGCCCTTCACGAACTTGCCCGCGCCGTCCATCGCGCCGTAGAAATCGGCTTCGCGTTGCACGGTGTCCCGCTTGGCGCGTGCGCCGTCGGCGTCGAGTACGCCCGCGTGCACGTCGGCATCGATGGCCATTTGTTTACCCGGCATCGCATCGAGCGTAAAGCGAGCTGCGACTTCGGCGACGCGCTGCGAGCCGCTGGCGATGACGACGAACTGAATCGTTACCAAGATCGCAAAGACGATCAATCCGACGACGAGGTTGCCGTGCACGACGAACGCGCCGAATGCTGGAATGATGCTTCCAACCGCGCCGGGCGTGGCGCCATCGGTGAGAATCAAGCGGGTGGCAGAAACGTCGAGCGACAAGCGAAACAACGTCGCGACGAGTAGAGCCGGAGCAAACGCGGAAAACTCCAGCGGATCCTCGACGGTGACCGACAGCAACAGCACGAGGGCCGATCCGAAAATGTTGATGCCCAGTAAGACGTCGAGCAGCCACGGGGGCAGCGGCACGATCAAAATCGCGACCACCGCCAACAGCAAAGCGGCAAACGCGTAGACCGGAGCGCGGGTCACCGGGCGCGGCCCCCTTCGACGGGTCGCGCACACGACAGCGCCACGACGATTTCGGCAACGGCGACGTAGTGGACCCGTCCGATGGGGTGTCCGACGCGCGCGTCGTCGTACAGCGCCCGCGCCAACGCGACGTTTTCGACAACCGGAACGCGGTGAACGTCGGCTAAGGCGCGGACGCGCAAAGCTGCGGTACCGGCGGCCCGCACGACCACCAGCGGCACCGGAACGTCCGGCGGCCGGTATTCGAGCGCAACGGCAACGTGGATCGGATTGACGACGACGAACGACGCGTCCTTCACTTTCGCGATGGCACCGCGCAGCAGCGAGCGGTGCAGCGCGCGCCGGCGCCCGCGCGCGAAAGGATCGCCGTCCTGTTCCTTCGATTCGCGCTTGCGCTCCTCGAAACTCATTCGCAACTTGCGAAGCCAGGCGCTGCGAGCCGCGGCATACTCCGCGAGAGCGAAGACGAGGCCGGTCGCACACGCGGCAAACGCCATGTGCCCCACGGCGTGCCACGCTGCGGCGGCCGTCGCCGTAAGCGTCGTCGCTCGCAACATTTCGGTCGCTGCAGCCCAGAGGGGCGGCGACATTGCCACGGTTGCGACCACAAAACCGGCGGCTGCGCGTGCGGCGTGCGACAGCGTTTCGCGCGACGCAGTGCGTTTGAATCCCTCGAATGGATTGAGGCGTTCGAGTTTCGCCGACACGGCGGTCACGTGCAAGCCCCCCGTTTGCACCACGCTCGCCGCGATTCCGGCGGCCGCGGCGCTCCCGATCGGCACGATCGCGAGCGCCAGTGCGGCGGCGACGAAAAGCCACGGGGTGGTACCCGACGTGGCCGACGTGAGCGCGCGAGAGATGGTCATACCAAAGAACGGTGCAACGCCTATAAGCGCGGCGGCGGCCGCGGCGAAGGCCAGGTTGGCGCTCAGTTCGCTCGTTCGGGCGACGTTGCCGTCGCGCTTGGCCTTTTCGATACGCTGCGGCGTCGCCTCGAAGGCTTTTTCCGAGTCGTCGTTCACGGCGGTGCGGAGCGAGGAATCGCGAGAATTGGTGCGAGGGCGTGTTGCGACAGTGACGGGACGGCGACGGCAGTGGCGATCACGGCAGCACCAAATGCCAGCGGAAACGCCAGCGTAAGACTGCCGAAGCGCGGCACGGCACGCGACAGCGCGCCGAGCGCGACTTGCACCACGAACGCGAGACCGATCGCAGGGGCCGCCACCGCAGCCGCCACCACTACGATCGTGGCGGCCATGCCGGCCGCATACGCGGCCCACGCATGCGCGTCGACTTCGGTTCCGGGCGCGATTCGTTCGAAGCTCTGAGCGAATCCGAGAACGGTCGTGCGGTAGGCGCCGGTCAAGAAGAATCCGCCCGTGTACGCGAGCGACCATACGCGCCCAAAGCCGCTCGGGGCGACCAGCTGCAGGCTTGGCGCGATCGCCTTTACCCCGACGTAGTCGTCGACCGCGCGGCCGCCGGCGTACGCGCCGTCGTACACCAGCGATGCGACCATTCCAATCGCACCGCCCAGCGCGAATTCCGCAACGAGCGCTACCACCATCGCGGCTCCGTCGATGCCGGGTACGGGGAAGTGCGCGGCCGGTGCGACGGCGATCGTGAGAAACACCGCCAGTCCCGCGCGCACCGCCGGGCTGACGCTGGGGTGCGAAAACCCCGGAGCACGAAACGCGAAACCCACGCAACGCGCGAAGATGAGGAGGGAGGCGGCGGTCACGAACCGCCGGTCAAACTCGGAATGACGGTCAGCGCGTGATCGAAGAGTCCGGCAAGCAGATGCATGGCGGCGAGGCCGAACGTTGCGACCATAGCGCCGATCGCAAGAATCTTCGGGAGCAGCGTCAGCGTCTGTTCCTGCACTTGGGTGGCCGCCTGCACGACCGCAACGGCGGTTCCGACCAGCGCGCCGACGGCCAGGACCGGTAACGAAATTGCCGCCGTGGTTAGCAGCGCGTCGCGAAGCAGTCCGTCGAAGGCGTCCACGCCTTCGATTCTACGCTCCGGCGGTTATCGCGTTGTTGCCGCGAAGTAACCCGCCGGGCGCCAAGCGCTCGCCGCCAGCATCGACGATACGATCGCGCGTGTGGCGGGGGACCGGTTTAGCGTGTAAAAGTGGATGCCCGGCACCCCGGAGTGTAACAGCGCGACCGCTTGCATCGACGCGTACGCGACGCCGAGCGCCTCGACCGCTTCGACGTCGCCTTTGCGCGCTTCCATTTCGACGTGAAGTTTCGGCGGAATGGTCGCACCGCACATCGCGACGAAGCGCTGGATCTGACCGAAGTTCGTAATCGGCATCAATCCCGGAACGATCGGCACCGCGATGCCGCAATCGCGCGCTCGGCGTTCGAAATCGAAGAACGCGCCGTTGTCGAAAAACAACTGCGACACCAGAAAGTCCGCGCCAGCGTCGACTTTTTCGCGAAGGTGCGCGAGGTCGTCTGCGATGCTTGCCGCTTCGGGATGCTTCTCTGGATAACACGCGGCGCCGATGCAAAAATCGTAGTTCCGGCGAAGCATCGCAATCAGCTCGGCAGCGCGCGCGAATCCTCCCGGAGGTGGCTCGAAGGCCGTTGCCGATGCGGGGGGATCGCCCCGGAGAGCCAAGACGTTTTCGATACCGGCCCGAGCGAGGTCGTCGAACAATGCGCGCAGCTCGGCGCGCGAGGAACCGACGCAGGTCACGTGGGCGACCACGGTCAGTCCGATGTCTTGCTGGATTTGCTTTGCCAACGCGACGGTGCGCGCGCGGGTCGATCCGCCGGCGCCGTATGTAATCGAAACGAATGCCGGCCGCAACGGCTGAAGCGCTTCGATCGTTTTGAAGAGGCGATTCGATCCGTCGTCGTCCTTTGGCGGAAAGAACTCGAAGGAAAAGAACGGGCGCACGGTTGCGAGCGCATCGCTGATCCGCATCACCCCTCATTACCGAAAGCTTGCGGCCACGCCTCCGCAGACCAGCGCCCAGCCGTCGACCATAACGAAGAGCAACAGCTTAACCGGTAGAGACACCACCGGCGGGCTGAGCATCATCATGCCAAGACCCATCAGCATGGCGGCCACCGCGAGATCGATCGCCACGAACGGCAAGTATAGGGCGAAACCGATGGCAAACGCGCTGCGTAACTCGCCGACTACGAACGCGGGAACCAGCACCGAGAATGGCGCCTGCGCGGCCGGCTCGGGACTACGTCTTGCCACGCGCTCGAACAGCTCGATGTCGGCCACACGCGTCTGGCGCAACATGAACGACTGGAGCGGCCGGGTAGCGCGGGCCAACGCCTGGGATTGCGTCAGCACGCCTCGCGAGTACGGGTCGAATGCCTCGCGACGAATGTGCTGCAGCGTCGGCGACATCACGACCACGGTTAGGACGAGAGCGAGCGCCGAGAGCACGGCGTTGGGTGGCAAGGCGGACGCGCCGATCGCCGACCGTACGAGCGAGAGTACGACCACGATCCGCACGAACGAGGTGCACGTCACCAGCGCAAACGGAACGATGGAAAGCAGCGTCAGGACCGCCAGCACGTCGAGCGGCGCGGCGGCATGCGCGCGCGAAGCGGCGGCGATTAGATCGTCCAACGGTTTACTTCGACGCGACCGATAAGTTCGGTGATACGCACGCCGAAGTTTTCGTCGACGGCGACGATCTCGCCACGCGCGATCACCTTGTCGCCCACAAGAATGTCGACGGGTGCGCCGGCCGGGCGGTCGAGTTCCACGATCGAGCCGGTCCCCAGCTGCAATACCTCGGAAACGGCCATCCGCCGTCTGCCCAGTTCGGCGGTCAGGTGAAGCGGAACGTGCATCAAGACGTCGAGCGTTCCGGTCTCGCCGCTCCGCTTCGGATCGGCGGTCACGTCAGCGTCTCGATGGCAAGTCCGTATCGGCCGTCGTGTGCTCCGCACGTTCCGTGCGCCAGCGTTCGTCCATTTACGTGCAAACGTCCGCGAAAACCGCGCGTTGGAATCGGAACGATGGCGCCGGCCGTCAAGCGTGCGAGAGTACCAGCTTCGATCCCCGGCAAATCGATGCACACCGCCGGCGTGAGGAGCACGTCACCGAGATCGTCGATCTCGAGTCTGCCGTGCGGCTCCGGTATGGGATCGCGCGACAGCGCGATGCCGATACGGGCTTCGAGCGCCTGCTCGAGGACGACTTCAAAGTACGTGATGAAGCCGGCAATGGAGGCTGCGCGTTCGAGCACGTCCCGTTCGCGAGCGCCGCACACCGCGTTCAACGTTCCGGCGATTGCGGCGACGGTCCGATCGAGAACCTCGCGCTCGAGCGGCGAAAGTTCCCGTTCGGGCGCCGGTGCAATCGGACGTTCCCCGAACGCCGCGCCGGCGAGGGCTGCCGCGTCGGCGGGGCGCAGCACGATTGCGCCGTCGGCCACGCTTCCACGAAAACGGTAGAGCGTCGCACCGCGCGCGATCGCGAGCCACGCCTCGGGTGACGGGATAACCGGTTCCAACAGACGCACGGCAATCGTCACGCCGAAAATCGACGCCAGGGTTTCGCGCACGCCGCCGGCCACCACGCACGCCGCACTCACCGGGAGCGACGACCGGTCTTCGAAGCGCGCGCCGCGTACGTTCGTGCCGTCGTGCGAGGCACTTCCAAACGTCAGCGATTTCATTTCACGACGTCCATCGCAGCCTTGCTTAGCCGATGCTTCGCCTTCTCCGCGGCGGCAAGGGCGTCGAAGGCAACGTACGCCTCTTTGAGACGCATCAGGCTCGCGTCGAGGTCGATGCGGCTACGCTGCCGATGCATCGGTGCGAGCGCTTCAAAGGCGTCGTCGCCGGCAAATCCGGTTGACGGCACGACCCCGGACGGAGCGACGAAACTTCGTCCGTCCGCCGAGCCGAGCTTCGTTCCGGCGGGGAAGCGCGCGAGAACGATGCGTCCGACGACGACGTCGCTGGCCATGCGTTTGCCGCTGCGCGGATCGATCGCCACGCGCGGATAGACGAGGTTCCCATCTGCCTCCACGCGCGCATTCGTGATCCGGCCGAGCGCCGCATCGACCGGATCGACGCGAAGCTCGCTCAACGGTCCGCCGGCCGTCCGACGGCCGAGCACGGGGAGTCCGCGCGCATCGACGAGCCTCCCGCCGGTGACCGCAAAAGTGCCGTCGCGCGTGTACTCGGTCCGGCCGCGGGCGTCGATCGTCATGAAGTAGGCTCCGTCGGGAGGAGCGACCGAAAGCGGGTCGAGCGTGAAGTCGGACTGCTCCGCCGACGTCGCGACGTCGCTATGTTGCGGGATCGCGCCCGGGGTGAAGGCGCGCCTGACATCCGCCGCGCGCTCGGCGATGCGATCCAAGGCCGCGCTGAGTGACACGTTCACGAACACGGCACGTCCTCTTGCTCGCGGCGCGCGATCGCGCATCCGCGCGATGCCAGCGCAAAACTTGCTTGGGCGAGTGCCCGGGCGACGGTGTCGCGGTACGCGGGCGCGCAGATCGCGATCAGTCTCACGCAATCTCCCTGGCTCTGCAGCACGACGTGGACGCGGGCGCCGCCGCGGCCAACCGTGAACGTCGAACGCCTCACCCGCGAACGCGGATCCAGAAAGGCGCGCTCGATCTTCCGCGCCAACGGCAACCCCGCCGCTCGTCTCTCGACAACGCGCTCGACGATGCGCTCGAGCGGCATGCCTTGCCGTCCCAACGCGCGCGCCGGCGCTTGCACCGGCGGCGAAAAATGAACCCGGCGCGTCGTGTCGCCGATTTTCGGGCAGCGGTCCGGTGACGCCGGGCTCGCCTTCGGCGGATTCCCTGACGGCAGCGACGACTGGCGCACGCTGGCAAGGCCCAAAGCCGAGTACCAAGCTTGGGAAAGCGAACGGCGGTCGATTTGCGCCAGCGGCGCGGAAAGAATGCTCGCATGAAGCTGTTGCGTCATCATGGGGCGAATCATCGCGCCCTGGGGTGGCAGCAACGTCGCGGCGATGTTACGGCGGATTGAACGGGTTGGCGCGCGGTCGCAGTACTTCCGTCGGCGAACGATAGCGTCCGTCGTCGAACCAGCGAGTTTTATCGAGGAAGAGCGTGCGATTCGAATAGTCGAACGTGCACACGAAGTTCTTCAGCGTGGCAAGCCCGATGTTGCCGGCTTCGTAGCGGTCGGCGAACGCGCCGGTGTCGGAGAGCATCACGTCCGCAGAGCGATTGTACAGGTTGAAAGGCCCAATCTCGAGACGGGCCACGACGGCGGGAACCGCGGCGCTCGATCCACCGACGCCGCCATTCTTGGCAAAGTTCTGCGCGTTGCCGAAAAAGACGACCCCCGGATTCGCCAGCGCGAACGCATGGAACACGAGCAAGTCGTTACTGTTGCCGGTATCGATCAGGAATCGTCCGTCGGTCGTGCCGTTCAGGCGAGCGGTCATTTCCGGGAGCTCCCGATCGGTGTCGATTGGAATCGGCGACCCGCGGACGGCCAGCGCGCCCGGCTTCGCAATCGTCATCGTCATGGATTCGGGATCGATGCGTACTTCGGCCGCCGCAAAAAACGGATATCCGAGCACGCCGTCAACCGTTTTTCCGGTGTACGTGACCGAGCTCAAGTCGACGACCGACACGACGTGCGCCGGGAGGTGTGCGTCTCCGATATCGATTCGGTCGAGGGGGATTACGCCGCGACCGCTAATCCGTTTCGCTCCGCGTACCTCCAGCGAGCCTTCAGGTGTGAGGTCGAGACGCTGGGCAACCGCCGGATCGACGAACAACGCTTGCGAACCGCTATCGACCAAGAACAGCAGCGCCTTCCCATCGACCGTTCCGCGCACGAAGTAGTGCCCGGCGTCCGTCAGCAGCGGAACCTTCACCGGATTGGGGGCGTCCACAACTGCCGGCTGCAGCGGCGCGAACACGGACGGATCGATCGGTTCGTTCACCGTAACGCCGGTCACCCGCGACGTGATGTTGTAGGCACGCTCGCCGTTCGATTCGACGCTGACGTCGGCGTAGAGCGCACCGCGCACGACGCGGTAATCCGCATAGTCGACCGTGGTTATACCATCGCCCTCGACGTAGGCCTCTTCGTCTACCATGAGCGTGCCCGTGTCAAGCGCAACACCGTACGGTTCGCCGCCGGGCGGTTCGATGCGAATCCGCCAAACCTCGCGCCCGTCGCCGAGCTTGGCGCGTCCGAGGAGCGTATCGTTTTCAGGGTGACGCGCGAACTCGCCGGAATCGATGAAATCTTGGCTGACTTGCCGCCGGGCCACCAGCCCGTGAAGCTCGCGCACGTCACCGTTGGCGTTTTGCATCCATTCCACGCCCTCTACCCGAAGCGTACGCTGAGCGCGGATTCCGAGCGTCTCGTCGTATCGCTCGCGTCCTCCCTCGCGCCACGTGTGAAAACTTCCGTGCAAGCCGAGGCCCTCGAGCGTTCCTTCCGTTTGCAGCGTGCGCGGCGCCCTGACGTGCAGCGCCGTACGCGCCTGAAGATGCCGGTCAAGAATCGTCGCGAGGTCGGACGGCGAGGCAGGTGAGGATGCCGGGAACGCGGTGGCCAGCACGATGACGGCGAGGTAGGCCGGCCGGCGCGCGAGCGGCTTGAAGGGTTTCGTTCGTTTCAGGTTGCGCATGAGACGCTTTACCGGCGATACTTCTCGGTCGCACCCAAGCGAGCATTGTGCTGGCGCTACACATTTGGCGCCTCCTCGTCCAGGAAGGCGGCAATGCCGGCCATCCTGCGGTGTGTCGACGCTTCGTCGGCCGAAGGACCGTCCTGACGCAGGAACGCTTCGAGATCCGCTTCGGCCTCGATGGCGCGGCGCGCATACGCGTCCACCGGATCGATTCCGAGGCGGCGCGCGTCGTCGACACGCTCGAGCAACGCAAGCGCGCGACGGATACTTTCAGCCGCATGCCGCTGCCATCGAGGTGCGACCAGCGCCATCGTGCGGCTTGCACTGCTCAGCACGTCGATGGCTGGAAAGCGCCCCGCTTGCGCGAGCGAAGCGGAGAGCGCTACGTGACCGTCCAGCAACGACCGGGCCGCGTCGCTTATTGGATCGCGGTCGTCCCCGTCACCGAGCACGCTGGCGATCAACGTAATCGATCCCGCATGCGTGGCACCGGCCACTTCAACCAAACGTGCCAGCTCGGCAAACACGCTCGGGGGATATCCCCCGCGTCCAACGCTTTCGCCGGCTGCGACGGCGAGCTCACGCCAGGCGGAAGCCGCCCGTGCCAAACTGTCGAGCACGAGCAGCACGTGCAGCCCGCGTTCGCGCAACGCCGAAGCGTGCGCGGCGGCGACGACGGCCGCCCGCGCTCGTTCGGCAGCCGGCCGATCGCTGGTCGCGCAAACGACGGTCGCGTGCGGAACGAGTGCGTCGATCCATTGTCGAGCTTCCCGTCCACGTTCGCCGACGAGCGCGATGACGATCGCGTCTGCGCGGCAGCCGTCAACGATAAACTCCAAGAGCGTGCTCTTCCCCGCACCGGGTGCGCCGAATATTCCGACGCGCGCTCCCCGCCCTAGCGTCAATAAGCCGTCGATCGCGCGCACGCCGGTCGTGAACCGTTCGCCGATCGGCGCGCGGTCGGACGGCGGCGGCGATACCGGTGCGAGCGGAACGCGACGACCCGATAATGCGCGGCCGCCGTCGATCGGACGTGCGCTTGCATCGATGGCGCGACCCAGCGCGCACATTCCGAGCGGCAAACGTTGAACCGACGGATCGATCCACGCGACCACTCCGCGCGCGATGCCCCCGATGGTCGCGTGTGCCCCCACCAACGCGCCTCGCGCGTCGATCGCGCACGCGTGACCGCCGATCGACCCCAGCTGGGTCGCAATGCGAACGCCGTCTCCGATCCGGAGGCCGGGAATGCGCACCAAAACCAATCCGGCGCGGGCTCCCAGAACGACGCCGCGCGCGATCACCGCATTAGGCGCCGGTAATGGATTCGAGCACGCGTCCGAGGCGCGCGTCTACGCTCGCGTCGATCGTTCCCGAGCGCACGTCGATAA
The DNA here is from genome assembly GCA_963786105.1 of Vulcanimicrobiota bacterium. GTDB lineage: Bacteria > Vulcanimicrobiota > Vulcanimicrobiia > Vulcanimicrobiales > Vulcanimicrobiaceae > Tumulicola. The sequence goes on along the minus strand of CAWAXX010000008.1, from coordinate 44,720 downwards.
CGAGGTCGCCGCGACGAAGTTTCGAATCGGCGATCACCGCGAGACTCAATCCGGCGAGCGCCGCCGTGTCGCCGGGATGCGCGCGCAATCGGATCGGGGAGTCGGCTTCATACCGTCCGAGCGCGGCGCCGGCGATGGCTGCAAGGTCCGCCGGCGCCGTCGCCAACTCGCGGCCGAGAACTTCTCGCGCGATGGCAGGCAAAAGCTCGTCGACGGCGGCGTCGAGGGCGTCGGTTAACGCCGCGTGAAAGCGACGAACCGCTGCGGCGGCATCTACACCGCCGTCGCGTTTCTCAACGAGCTTTTCCTCGCCTACCGGCAAACCAGCGGACGGTATCTCGTCGCGACCCGCGTTGCCGGCGACCGGCTCGGCAATCGTCGATTGGCGAAAGAATACGTCGAGGGGAACGAAGCCGTCACGCATGCCGGCGCAACAGTTCTTCAGCGTCGGGCAGCAGCGGCGAATGCGGGCGCTGCATGCGCTTGACGATCGCTTCGCGCTCGTGTGCGGGATATAAGTCTAGGACCGCTGCAGCGGTGGCCGCCGGCAATGCGCTGATGATGGCTGCGGCAGCGTGCGGCGGCTCGTGCGCGAGCGCGCTGCGCACTCGGGCCGGAGCGAATCCGGCAACCGCTTTCGACGTGCGATTGACCGAGGCGCGCTCGACGATCGTCTGCAGCAGCGCCGCTAACGGTGGCATTGAGACCCGCGCCGTCACCACGACACCAGCCGCGAGTACGATGACCGGTGCCAGCGGCACGACGGCGCCGTAGAGTAGCCACCATAGGCTTCCGTGCCGTACGCGGTCGCGGCGAAAATCGACCGCCTGCACGACGAGCGAATCGCCGCGCGTCGCATCGTACCCGACCGTTGCGGCGGCGAGATCGCGCACCTTCGACGGAACGACGCCGCGGGCGATGTCGACGAAAACGGCGGTGGAGAGACGCCGGAGGCCACCGCGTTCCGTTTCGGACGCGACTTCGCGCGTTTCGCTACCGCGGTCCTCGGTTTCATCGCGGCGGCGATAGCGCTTGCCGCCGTCGTCGAACGACTCGTTGCGCGAGGCCCGAGCGACGGTGGCGCCTCCGACCGGCGCGCGCCGAACGTCCCGCTCCGAGCGTCGATCGTCGCGATACTCCGCGCGCACTCGAACGATCGTCGTTCCCTCGCCGAGCGCGGCATCAAGTGCCGACTGCAACGAGCGCTGAAGGTCGGCCGCGTCGTCGGCGCCCCTACCGGTCTCGTCCAGTGCAACCCCGCGATCGTCGAGAATCGTCACCCGCGACGGCGTCAATCCGGGGACTCCGGCGGCGACGAATGCGCGAATTCCCGCGATCGCCTCGCGTGAAAGCTGGGAGCCGCCGCGCAATCGCACGCGCACGCTGGCGCTTGCCGCGCGGCTGGACTCGTCGGCAAACTCCGCACTTTTTCCCGGCGCCACGATCACCCGAGCGTCGTCGAGACCGTCGATGCCGCGCAGCCCCGCTTCGATGTCGCCTGCCAAGCCGGCGCGCGTTTGGGCATCGATAACGGCCTGCGGCGTGAGAACGCCGACGTTGGCGAGAGCTTCGCTGCTCGTCTCGACGTGCGCGTGCGGCACGCCGGACATCGACAGACGTAGCAACACGTCGTTGCGGCGGCCGGCATCGACGATCACGTTGTCGGCGGCCGGCGTGAACGCGACGTTCCAGCTTGCCAAACGCTCTTCGACTTCGCTCAGCTGCTCGGCATGGAGCGGCGTGGCAAAGAGGCGATCGCGCGCCGGATGCAGCGCGACTGTAGCGCCGATCGAAAGCGCGGCGATCGCGCCGAGGAGTCCGCCCGCGACGATGCGCACGATTCTCGGAAGCGCGTTCCAACGAGCGAGCAGATGCGCGGCGTGCTCCATCGTTTCACACTTGCATGTTGAGGATCGACGTAATCGCTTGGGCGCTGCGTTGCGCCGCTGCGGTTGCGACCGCCAGAACGACGTCGGCGCGCGCGCGCTCGTAGACGGCGTCTTGCAGCGTGCCCGGACCGTTCGCGAACGCGTCTTCCGCGCGCTCGGCACCGGCGAGCGCCGAACCGAGCGCGTCGAGCGCCGAGACAAAGGTTGATGCGTCGTCGTCGCGCGTTGCCGCTTCGGGCAACGGCGCATCGGGAAGAAGCGGCTCGACCTTCACAAGCGGCCGAGCTCGATCGTTCTTTCGGCTAGCGTCTTGCCGACGTCGAACAGGGATGCGTCCGACTCGAACGCACGCGAAGCGTTCATCACCGCAATCATCTCGGTAAGGATGTCGACGTTGGTTCCGGGTTCGCGATGCGATCCGGAAAACTGCACGCGCGTCTCGCCGTCGTCTCCGTCGACGAGGCGGAACTCGGGAATCAGGCGCGCGTAGCTGCCGTCGGGACCGGCCGCCTCGGCGGCCGCGACGTTGCGGGCGGCGACGTCGAGCGCGGCGCGCTGTGCGTCCATCGCGCTAGCGGCTGAGTCCAGCAACGGAATCGTCACTTCGATACCGCCTTGATCTCCTCGAGACGCGCGTGCTCCGCGTTGAGCAGCGCCTCACTGAAGATTGCCGCCTGCGCGGTCTGCGCCATCGCGGCATCGGCGGCCCTTCCGGGGCGTTCGCCGGCGTTGGCCCTCGCCACCGCCGCCTGCGCGTCGCGCAACCGTTCGCCGGCACCGTCGAGTGCGGCGCGAAGAGAATCGCCCACGTCAAACATGCCTCATAGGATGGCTCGCCGTGGTGGTCGGAAGGCAACCGCGCAATGGCCGAAGTATGTCGGCGTTTGGAAACCGGTAACGAGCGTAGAGCATGAACAAGGCTCGATTCGAGGCGTTTTCAGACGGAGTCTTCGCGTTCGCCACCACGCTGCTGGTCCTCGGGTTCGTCCTGCCCGGCATGCGCGACCCCTCGAATCTCGACGTAACGCGATCGCTGCTGCACCTGTGGCCGAAGTGGAGCGCATCGATCGCACGACTGTATTTCTCAACCTCTTGCTTTTGGGGGGACCGGCTTCATTTTGTTCGCGACCAGCACGCTGGGGTCGTACCCCACGTTCAAAGCGTCGACGCTCCTTTACCCCCTCACGCTTTCGTACTGCTCGACGGTTTACAATCTGCTGCTCGCGCACTTGGTGCGGCAGTGGGCTTTCGCGCCCTCGGTGAGTTCGGCAACCGTAACGTCGACCGTTCGCGCCTATCGTGTCGGATGGGCGGGCTACGCGATCGCCACGCTCTTGGCGCCGGTTCTTCCGGTCGTGAGTTTTGGCGCGTATCTCGCGATCGCGTTCTACTATCTGGTGCCGCGGGGCGTCGATGCCGACATCAGCTCACCTCGCCTGCGGTAGTCCTTGCGCGTCCAAAGGTGCGCCGAGGATCAATCGCGTCACCTCGTTGTAGTTTTGAATGCCGGACGCGATGCGATTGCTCTTGAGATAGACGTTGTACGTGCGCCACGTCCAGTGCGCCAACAACACGTTGATGTGTCGTGAGTCGCGCAGGCGCATGGCGGCGAAATCTTGCCAAACGAACGGAACGAACTCGCGGTGCGCGTAGTGTCGTTTCTGCGGGAGATAGAGAAATAGCTCCAGCCACCCCGAGTAACGCTGAACCGGATCCGGAGATCGCAGACAGGTGAGGATGGCCAAGTAGTTGGCTTCGTCCTCGCGAGCGTAAGCGGCAACGTGACTCCATTCGTGCGACTGATCGAACGGCCGCTCGAACCACAGCACGTCACCGGCGAGTTGCGTGTTCAGGGTGAGCGGATTGATGAATCCGCTGGTTCCGGTGGCTTCCATGAACGGATTGGCGAGCGTCGGTTTGGCCGGCCCGACGTTGGGTATCCAATCGTCGCCGGCGCGACGGACGGAAGGCAGCCACGCCTCGCGTAACGCATCGATATCGAGCGGCGCTTCGGCGCGCGCGTGCGCCGCTGCGGCGAGTTCGTTTATTTCTGCCATCGCCCGCGTGCGCAACCGCTCGGCCGCCGCCGGCGTCACGAGCGCGGCATCGAACACCACCCGCGTCTCGATCGGCGCGCGGGCGTAGTTCCAGCCCCAAGCGACTTCAAACCAGACGGCGTACAGGCCGACGATCGCCGCGACGTCGAGTAGCAGCATGCCGAACGCCGCGTTTCGGCGGCGCGGCCTGCGCGCGTACGCAACGATGCGCCACACGATGGCCGCGATGCCGACGCCGAACGCGAGATCGCCGAGCGACCAGGGCAAGCCGCGGGTTAGCGAATACGCGGCGTGCTCCCAACCCGGATACGCGCCGTTGACATATTCGCGTTCGACCCACCCGGCGGCGGGTTGCCAGGCGAGCGCGAGCGCGCCGACGCCAATGACGGCGAGACGCAACGCAAGCGCAAAGGAGGCGCCCATAGGGGCAACCTCCTTCGACGTTCGTGCGCGAATCGACTCGCTCGTTGTTAAAGAACCACTAGCGCTTGCTGAACTGGAAGCGCTTGCGCGCGCGCTTGCGACCGTACTTCTTCGATTCCTTTTCGCGCGGATCGCGCGTCAGGAAGCCGTTTTGGCGCATGATCGCCTTGAAGCTCTCGTCGATCTCGATCAGCGCTCGCGCGATGCCGTGGCGCACGGCGCCGGCTTGTCCGGTGACTCCGCCTCCTTCCGCTTTGACCGTTACGTCGAAGCGCGAAAGACTCTGCGTCGCTTCGAACGGCTGGCGCACGATCTGCAGCAACTGGGGACGCGGAAAGTACTCTTCGACCGGCTTGCCGTTGATTCGAATCACGCCTTGTCCGAGCGTCAGCGAGACGCGCGCGATGGCGCGCTTGCGGCGGCCGGTGGCTTGAATGACGTCGCTCAAAATGCGCTCCTAGAAATATTCGAACAAGGGCTGTGGGTTCTGCGCGGTATGCGGGTGCTCGGCGCCGGCGTACACGTTCAACCGGCGTAACTGATCGTTGCGCGTGCGATTGGTAGCGAGCATCCCCCGCACGGCCTTTTCGATCAGGCGCTCGGGGTGCTTGTCCGCAATCTCGCGTGCGGTTTGCACGCGCAGCCCGCCCGGGTAGCCGCTGTGGCGATAGTAGAGTTTCTGGTCGAGCTTGTTGCCGCCCAGCTCGATCTTCTCGGCGTTGATCACGATCACGTGGTCGCCGTCGTCGATGTGGGGCGTCCAGGTGGGTTTGTGTTTGCCCGACAGGGCGCGCGCGATCCGAACCGCCAGCGTCCCGAGGCGCTGCCCGGTCGCATCGACGATGTACCAATCGTGCTTGGTCTGTGCGGTCTTTTGTTGATAGGTACGCATCTGCGCGAGTATCCTCGAGAGAGTGAAACCTCCGCATCTTACTCGGCCGCGGCAAGCGCCGTCAAGCGTTTCGAGAGCTTCGCTAGTACTTGACTAGTACTTGATTGCGCAAGTATCATGGCTTCATGGACGACGCTCACCTCGCAGCCCTGCTGCGCCTATCGAAAACGCACGCCGCGATTACCCGCAAGCTCGAGGCGGGCCTCGGCGGCCATCACGGGCTCGGTTTTGCCGAGTTGCGCCTGCTGCGCGCGCTGGCCGACGCGCCTGAGTCGGGCCAAAGGCCGACCGACTTGGCCGGCGATCTCGAGCTGACCGCCTCGGGCGTGACCCGCGCGCTGCTGCCGCTGGAGAAGCGCGGCATCGTACGGCGCGAACGCGACCTCGGCGACGCGCGCTCGAGCCGCGTAGTCCTCACCCCCGCTGGTCGCACGCTGATAACCGATGCGTCGATTACGGCCGCCGAAGCCGCCGCGCGGCTCATGCGCCGGCTCAGTCTTGGCCAAACCCGGCAGCTCGAGCGGCTGCTCGGCGAAATCGAATAGTCCGGCGAGTTCAGCCCCAGCGAAAGATCGGCGGCTCGGCGTACGAGTCGTAGCCGTCGTCGTACCGCACCCCGGCCAGATAGAGGCCGTTAGGAGGCGCCGTATGTCCGGCGGCGCGCCGGTCGCGGGCCTCCAGAATGCCGGGCAACTCGCCGGGCTTGCGCCGTCCGGTGCCGCAATCGACCAGCGTTCCGACGATCGTCCGCACCATTCGGTGCAGAAACCCGCTCGCGGTGATTTCGATCCGGATCAGGTTGCCGCGACGCTCGACTGCCAGTCGGCGCACGTCGCGGACGGTCACGCCGCCCTCCGGCAATAAGCCGCAGAACGAACGAAAATCGCGTTCGCCGAGTAGACCAACGGCGGCAGCATGCAGCGGGTCCACGTCGATCGGAAGCCACACGTGGTAGGCGTGGCGCGACAGCAGCGGGTCGGGCTGAGGGCGGTTGAAAATAGCGTACACGTACGTGCGCTCCTTTGCCGAGAAGCGCGCGGAGAACGAGGCGTTCACTAGGGCCGACTCGCGGACGCCCACGTCATCGGGGAGCTCGCTGTTGAGTGCCAAACAGAGCCGGTCGAACGGAAACGCCCGGCTGGTCGAAAACGAGACGACTTGTCCGCACGCGTGCACGCCCGCATCGGTCCGTCCGGCCGCCGAAATTTTGATCCTCTCGGCCATCAGCCGAGAAAGAGCGGACTCCAGAACGCCGGCGACGGTTCTAGCCGCCGGCTGCCACTGGAATCCGCTGAATTCGGTCCCGTCGTACTCGACGGTGAGCCGTACCGTGGTGAGCGGCAGCCCCGGATAGTCTATACCGCCGCTGGAGCCCGGTGCGGCACCTCGCGCTTTTCGTCCAGGTCGAGCAAGTCGGGCCACGCTACCACATCGGTCCGGTCGGGCGCGATCTGGTTGCGAAGCTGGAGGAAGTACTCGAGCGATTCTCCTTGCGGCCGCTTCTCGAGCCACTGGCGGTTCCAGCGGGCGATCTCTTCGGCCGACTTCGCCGCCACGAACGGGCGAGTGAATGTTTCGATGTCGGCGTCGCTGCCGGCGGTGCGAACGGTCTCGAGCAGCTTGTCCCCGTCGATGCCCAGGAACCCAAAAACGGCCTGGTCCATCGCGCATTGGTAATGGTAGTCGCCCACGTTGCCGTGAGCGGTGGCCTTGGCTTTATCGATGGTGCGGCCAAGTTGAACGACGCCCTGCCATTTGGCCCGGACGCTCCGAGGGTATTCTTTGGTGAGGTCCACGGTAGAAGCACATCTCCTTACTTATAGGAAGCTACATACTACCAAGAACCAGCTTATTATACGTAGGTTTCAACGCGACAAGCACCCGGCATGCCGGCAGCCGCATGGGTCGCGCGGGGCGGCGTCGCCATCCTGGTCGTCAAGCTCCCGGCAGCGAGGGCTGCAATACAGCATCCCGAGGTCGACGAAGCACGTGCATTGCGGATGGGCACACTTCTGTCCGTCCATGGTGGCGGGAACCCTCCCTTACGGTAAGCTCGGCAAGCCGAGCGCTCGACGCACTTCGGCTCGGGCCGCGTTGAAATCTGCCCTGAACCGGGGCTCGCGCAAAAGCGCCCCGGCGATGACGGTCCCGGAAATCCACCCGGCTTCGACGTCGCTAGGGTAGTGCACGCCGGCGACGATGCGGCTCTCGGCAAAAATGCTGGCGCGCTGGAAGAGCGGCTGCCGTTTCTCGGGCACCATCTGCCCTAGCAAAATCGCCGCGCACGACGCGAACGCGGCGTGACCGCTCGGGTACGACCCGTGCGTTTGCGATGCACCTGGCGGCCGCGGACGCGCGAAGTACGTCTTCGCTTGCTCGATCAACGCTTCGGTGTCGGCGCCGACGTGCCGGAAGAGCGCGGTGGCAAGCGGTGCGCGTTCCATCGTGAATCCGCCGCCAAGCACGTCGCTGAAGACGAAGATCGAGCGATGCGCGTCGGCGGATACCTGAGCCATGTCGACGTCGGTGCGCGACGCCAACACTTCGGCAATTTTCTTTTCATCGTACTGCTGCTGGGAGGAGTCCACCTCCGGCGGAGGGGCGAGCAACACTCGCAAATCGACGGTGCCGGGTCTGAGATAATAGGGAGCAACGACCGTGTCCTTGGCGGTCGCCGGAACGATGGCCGTTGCTAACGCGAGCGCGATCCAAAGAAGGAGCGCGCGCTTCACCATCAACCGTGCTGCCTTTGCAGCGGGAAGACCAGCACGTCGCGTACCGACTGATGGCCGGTAAGCAGCATGATGAGTCGGTCGACGCCGATCCCGATGCCGGCGGTGGGCGGCATGCCGTATTCGAGCGCGCGCACGAAATCCCAATCCGGCTCCGGGATCTCTTCGTCGCCCTTCGCGCGCTCCGCAACTTGAGCCTCGAACCGCGCGCGCTGATCGTCGGGGTCGTTCAACTCGGTAAAGGCGTTCGAGATTTCCATGCGCGCGCAGAAGAGTTCGTAACGATCGACGATATCCGGATCGTCGGCTTTGCGCTTGGCCAGCGGCGAAATGATGACCGGGTAGTCGGTAACGAAGGTCGGCGCGATCAAGTGAGGCTCGAAGACGCGCTCGAAGATCTTGTCGAGCGAGTGGCCGTGCGTCGGCGACTCCGGCAAGCCGAACTCGCGCAGGATTTCGGCCGCCCCCTGCGGATCCAGCAGGCGTTCCCGCGTGTACTTGCCGTCGCTGTAGCGAGCCATGCCTTCGAGATAGGCGATGCGCGCAAACGGCCGCGCGAACGAAATGGTGGCATCGCCGTACGCGAGCTCGCTGGCCCCGCCGGTGACGACCGAAACGAGATGGGCGATCAGGCCTTCGTTAAACTCCATCATATCGCGGACGTCCCAGTACGCGGCGTAGAGTTCGAGCATCGTGAACTCGGGGTTGTGGGTCGTGTCGATGCCTTCGTTGCGAAAAATCCGGCCGATTTCATACACGCGCTCGAGACCGCCGACGATCAGCCGCTTGAGGTTCAGCTCGGTGGCAATCCGCAACTGCATGATCTGATCGAGCGCGTTGCAGTGGGTCACGAACGGCCGCGCCGCCGCTCCGCCGGCGACGTGCAGCAACGTCGGCGTTTCGACCTCGTAAAAACCGTGACCGTCGATGAAGCGCCGCATCTCGGCAACCAGCCGGCTTCGCACGATCATCGTATCGCGAACGTCTGGATTGACGATCAGGTCGACGTAGCGCTGGCGATAGCGCTTCTCCACGTCGACTAGACCGTGCCACTTGTCGGGCAGCGGCATCAGCGACTTTCCGAGAACGTCGAAGGAACTGACGTGCAGCGTGATCTCGCCCATCTTCGAGCGGAACATGTAACCGCGCACGCCGACCAGGTCGCCGCGGTCGAGATCGTTCCAGTCGGCGAAGCCGTCCTCGCCGATCTCGTCCTTGCGAACGTAGAGTTGGATTCGTCCGGTCCGATCGGCGAGATCCGCGAAGATGGTCTTGCCCATGCGCCGCTTCGACAGCAACCGGCCCGCGAGATTCCACCCTTCGGCCGCCGCATTTTGGCCCGGGACGAGAAACGCGTAACGCGCGACCAACTCGGCGGCGGTTGCGTCGACGTCGTAGCGCGTCTGCGCGAACGGATCGTTTCCGCGCGAACGCAAAGCGGCCAGATTATCGCGTCTGGCCGCTACGAGGGCTGCTTCGGTCTTCCCAAGCTCTTCGTGCATATCTCCACGGCTCGGCCTAGGGAGGTCTGGTTTATTCAAGTTCGAGGAGCCGATGGTCGAAGTTTGCTACGGCAAATGAGACCGGAGGCGACGAAGAAATAGGATAAATCAGGCCTTGCTAGGCATCAACTCGCTTTCTTGGTGGGCCTCTTGGGTGCGTTGCTCTTGATCGATTCGATCTTGTACTTGACGACGCCGCGCGGCGTCGAGACGTCGACGGTCGCGCCCTTCTTGTGGCCGATCAGCGCCCTGCCGAGCGGCGACTCGTTCGAAATGCGGCGATTCGACGGATCGGCTTCAGCCGAGCCGACGATTGAAAACTCGTAGCTGTCGTTGCTCTTGAGGTCCTTGACCTTGACGATCGCTCCAAGGTGGACTTCGTCGGCGGCGTACTCCGACTCGTCGATGATCCGGGCGTTTCGAATCATCGCTTCGAGCTTGAGAATGCGGCCTTCGATAAAGGCCTGCTCTTGCTTTGCGTCCTCGTACTCGGCGTTTTCGCTCAGGTCGCCGTACTCTTTGGCTTGGCGAATGCGATCGTTGACGTCGCGACGATGCATGGTCTTGAACTCGTCGAGCTCGTTCTCGAGTTTGATCAAACCTTCGGCGGTGAGGACGATCTCTTTGTCGTTCAAGTACAGACCCTCAGAAAGGGATTCTCAAGCGAACGCTCGCTTCGAACCCTCGGATTGATGGCGCCCTCGGGCGCTGGCGCGGTTTGTTCGGGGGGTAAAATCCTTCCCCTTCCCTGAGTGTCTTTCCAGGGATAGCTGCTGCTACTCGGCTCCCATGCCGCGCGCGCCGCTGTGGATTTTCCGGCCCCGCCACAGGGCAAAGAGTATACCCAAGAGGACGCCGCCCCAAGCGTACAGCTGAGTCGGGCGGTCTTCGAAACGAATGGTCACCATCAGAACGCCGAGCAGCGCGAGCGCCCCGATTGCCGGGACGATGACGCCCGGCAGCAGCGCGTTGCGTTCGGAAACGAAACGCCGCACCGACGCCAGCGCGCTCAACACGAACAGCAATCCGAGGAAAACGGAGCTCGCCGTTAACCACCGTGTTCAGCTGCTCGTTGGCCGTCGGTGAAAAACCGGTAACGAGTTGGCAAATCGTCGTCAGCACGGCGACCGCGACAAGCGCCCACAGCGGCTCGTTGCGACGGTCGAGCTCGCCGAGGGCGCGCGGCAACACGCCGTCGCGACCCATGGCGAACACCGAACGCGAGAGATACAGAATCGTCGTCCACAAGTGTCGACAGCGTCGAAATCATGACGGCGCTGACGATCGCGAGCCGCCACGCTCCGCCGCCGAGCAGACGGCTGACGTATTCGAGCGAATCGGCCGCATTGTCGGCAAAACCCTTCGGCGTACCGAGATGGAGAAACGCGGTCATGCAACCGATGAGAATGACGGTCGTCACGACTAAGCCGACGATACCGCCGCGACCGGCGGCGCGCGCTATCGCCTTTGACCTCTTCACCGGTCGAGGCAGAGACTTCCCAACCGTCGCTCATCCAGATGCCGAGCGTCATCGCCGTCACGAAGCCGGCGAACGTCATCGGAATCCCCGCGTGCGCGGGATTCGCTGCGGCGATCGCGGCCGCGTGGGGAGCGACGTACGACGCCACCGCCGCCGCGCACAGCACGACCAGTTCGAAAAGCAAGCGCGAAAAACGTGACGAGCGCCGTCGGCCGCAACCCGACGTACAGCAGGATCGTGCTCGCGAGGATCCACACGGCGCCGACGCCCGCAACCCAAACCGGCGACGCGCGCTTTTGCCGGTGCGACCAGTTCGAGCGTGTAACTTCCGGCGGGCACGGCGATCGCCATCGTCGCAAAAAAGTTCGACAGGATCAGCAGCCACGCGCCGTAGGCGCCGATCGCGTTGCCGAACTCCATCCGAATCCACGAATACGACGACCCGGCATTCGGCGCGACCCGCGACAGCATCGAAAACGACACCGCGATGCAGAGCATGATCCCCGAGAGCGACGCCAGCGACAGCGGTGCAGCCGCCCCCGCGACGGCGACCATCGGGCCCATCGTCGACGCGAGCGAATACGCCGGACCCATCGATGCCGATGCCAGCACCGTGACGTCGAAGAAGCGCAGGACCTGCGGGAGCCGGTGACGCGGCTCCGGCCGAACGTTTACGGCGACGGCCACGCTAGCGTTTAGGGTCCGTCGCTGAACGTGGCGACGCGCGGTTTGAGATGCAACTCGTGCAAGACGCGCTGGTAATCGTCCGGGGTCACCTCGCTCCATTTCTTTCCGAGCAGCGCCAGCAGCGCGGCCTCGATGACGTTGGTTCCGAAGGAGCGGCCGCCAAAGTCCGGCGTCGTGGTGATCAGCATTTTCACGCCCCGCGACGATAGCTCTTCGATATTGCGCGGCGTCACCGTGTTGGTCAGGACGATCTTCCCGTCGAGGCGGTCCGGCATGAACTGCCGCATGAAATGAAAGTCGCCGGCGACGATCTCGGCTTCTTCGTAGTACTGCGGGTATTTGGGATCGGGCGGCTTCTCTTGTTTCTTGCCGGTCGGATAGAAGAACTGAAACGGCAGCTTGCACGCATCCGGAAGATATTTTTCCGCCATTTCTTCGAACGTCTTGAGGTCGCGCACCGGCATGTCTTTGTCGAGGGCGAAAATAAAATCTCCGAACAGCACGTCGGCGCCGGCGTCGACCAGCGCCTGAGCCATTCCGAAGCGGTCGAGCGCGCTCACCATGAGCACGTGCTTCCCGCGCAGATCCATGTCGAGTTCGTCCTGCATGAACCGGACCGCCTCGCGTTCCAAGCGTGTTCTTGAGACCGCTGCCGTCGACCACCGGCGTGATCTTCGCGGCTTCGAGCAACCGCAGTCCGTCGCGGAGCGCGTAGCGGTGCTGACCTGCGTACAGGTACACGTCGATGCCGCCCAACCCGATCGCGTCGACGTGCCCGTCGAGCGCGCGTACCCTCGCGATCGCGACGTCGAGTTTTCCGTCGGTGCCCTCGCGTGAGATGTCGAACTCTTCTCCCAAGAGGGTGACGTTGGCGCGGTGGTCCCGCGTAGACGAGCCTAAAGATACCGACACGACGTTCTTCATACGACGGCTCCTGCGCGGCGGCGGGCTTCGGCCGCGTTGCGGATTTCGGCTATGCGCTCCGGGGTGATGGCGGCATCGAACGCGCGCATGTCTGCCAGCGTGAAGCCGCAACGCTTGGCCATCGCGTTCATATCGATCACTTTTTGAAGATCGATTCCGCGGCCCAGCGTATAGGGCTCGAACCGCCCTTCGAGCGCCAAGACCATCGTCTCGCTCATGCACGCGAGTGCGGTGCGCGGCGGGAGATTCAAATCGAAATCGCTGCCGCGCTCTCGCACGCGCTCGAAACGCGGCGTCCCGGGCACCGTCATGTTTCCGCCTTCGGTCACCAGGACGTCGGGGCGTTCTTTTGCGACGCGCCGGCTGACGTCGTGCGGCAGCGAGAGTTCGCACACGACCGCGCCGGTTTGTAAATCTTCAGGCTCGATCACGTCGTGCGTCGACGAGGTTGCCGTAAGAACGAGTTGGGCGCGGCGAACGGCTTGCGAAATGTCCGTCGTGTAGGAGGTTTCGCACGAAGTCTGCGCGGCCGTCCGCTCGTGGAATTTCTGCAGCCGAGTTTCGTTGCGCGCGACCAGGATGACGTGTTTTACTTTCGGTGCGATCAGCTGCACGCAAGCGCCGCCGATCGAGCCGGTCGCGCCGACGACGACCGCCGTAGCGCCGCCCGGATCGATCCCCATTTCGTCCGCTCCGCGAAAGAGGCTGTCGACCCCGGCACCGATGGTGAGCGAGTTACCGGTGGTCACCGGGATCGGCGAGCGCTCGTTGAGCGTTATGCCGCCGTCACCGACCACCGCAGTGAAGGCTCCCAACCCGGCGACTTGTGCTCCGAGATCGACGCCGATCTGAATGGCCGCGAGGATGCGCGCGTACACCTCCTCGCGAGGAAACTCGATCATCTGCTCCGGCAGCAGCGGCGCGGAGACAAACCAGCCTTCGACCTCGCGACCGTCCGGTGCGCGGACGCCGGTGACGTGTGCGACCGCCCAGGGCGGCATCCATTCCATGATCTTGCGCATGATCGCGTCGCCCTTACCTTTGGCGCCGGGCTCGTAACGCGCAACGTCCTCGAGTGAAAGTGGATGAATGACGAAACAAAATTTATTCATGGTTGTAAGGCGCTCCGGCCCAGCCTCCGCGCCCCCACGCGCTGCGCGCGCGGGGCCCCCGAACCATGGGGCGCTTAAGCGTCTCGGCTTTGAAGCATTCCCCTAGGGCGCCCCAAACACGTCTGAAAGGCGCTTCGCCCCAGGCTCCGCGCCCCCCGCGCGCGAGGCCCCCGACCATCCGGCGCTTAAGCGCCTCGGCCTTGAAGCATTCCCCTAGGGCGCCCCAAACAAACGTTACGGCGTTAGCGTTCATGTTGCGCGACCCCGCCGAGAAATTTCTTCAGCTTGCTTTTTGAGGGCCGCGAGCATCATTTCGCTGTTCTCGCGGACTTTTTTCTGCAACGTCGGGCCGATCAGTTCGGCAAGCGTCGGAACGCCGAAGTCGTAGTCGACGCCGAGCAGCACGTCGGTCGCGCCGTCGCGTTCGACGAACGTCCACGCACCCTCGAACTTGTCGAGGTCGCCTTCCAACAGCTTGTAGTCGATGCGCAGTCCTTCATCGTCGAACCGGTCCTCCTCGATCCACTCGATGGGAGCTTCCTCGACCAGCGTCTTCCAGCGCGTAATGACGCGGTCGGGATGGCGTTCGAGAACGATCACGAGTTCGACGTCAGGCATGAACTCCGGAAAGCGTTCCTGTTCCTTGGCGAGTTCGTAAACGATTCGCGCCGGAGCGGCAACGGCAATCGCGGTTTCGACGTAGGGTATGTGGACAAGCTCCTAAGATGCTAGAGGACGCCGAGCTTCTCGTAGGCGGTTGTCACCCCTGCCCGCAGTGCGGCCAGTGCTCGATCGACTTCCTCGGCGGTGACGATCAGCGGCGGCTCCATGCGAATGACTCGCTGCAAGTTCAACGTCCACGCGGCGGTGACGCCGGCTTTGAGCATTTCAGGAATGATCCAGCCGCCGTACCCTTCGTGCGTGAGCTCGACGCCGACGACAAGCCCCAGGCCGCGTGCTTCGCGGACCACCGCCGGAAACTGCGCGGCCAGCTCGCGGGCGCCGGCCAGCAACTGCTCGCCGCGTATCCGCGCGTTGTCGATCAGCCCGTCCTCTTCAAGCGCCTCCATCGCGGCCAGCGCCGCGGCGCACGCCAGCTCGTTGCCTCCAAACGTCGACGTATGTAACAGCGGTGCTTTTCCGAATCCGCGATTCCAGACCTCGTGGCGTGCGATAAATGCCCCCACCGGCACGATGCCGCCGGACAGCCCCTTGGCCAGCGTCATCACGTCCGGGACGACGCCCTCGCGATCGCATGCAAAGCGGTATCCGCATCGGCCCAGCCCGGTTTGGACCTCATCGGCGATGAAGAGCGCTCCGGTGCGATCGCATGCCTCGCGTACCGCTCGCAAATACCCCACCGGCGGCACGTTGACGCCGCCTTCGCCTTGAACCGGTTCGACGACGAAGGCCGCCGCATCGCTCAGCGCATCGTCGAGACCGGTAGTATCGGCGTAGGCGACGTGTGCGAATCCCTCGAGCAGCGGACGAAACGGTGTTTGGAACGTCTCCCGGCCGCTGATCGAAAGCGCACCCATGGTCTTGCCATGGAACGCGTCGATCGTGCTGACGATTTTTGCCCGGCCCGTCGCCGCGCGGGCGAGTTTGATCGCACCTTCGATGGCTTCCGTTCCGCTGTTACACCAAAACGAAATCTGCAGATCGCCCGGCGCGATCTCAGCGAGCCGGCGGGCCGCCCGCCCGAGCACCACGTTGAACATCGTTTTGCCCGACAACGACATCAGCTCCATCTGCGCGCGCACCGCCGCGAGTACGCGCGGATGCGAGTGGCCCAGCGTAAAGACGCCGTATCCGCCGGCAAAATCGAGATAGGCCTTGCCGTTCTGATCCCAAATCGTGCAGCCGCGGGCGCGCACTTCCACCGGCGACCCCGAGAGCTTCATCACGCGCGCGAGCGGCGGGTTGACGAACCGTTTGTAGTTCTCGAACGCCTCGGCCGCCAGATCGATCGACGAGTCCGTCACGCCGCGACCGGCGTCGATTCGAGTCTCGCGATCGTGGACTCGATCAACGCCACCGCGTCGGCCGAACGATCGAGGCGCATGAGGCGTTCGCGCAAGGCCGCGGCGCCGGGTATACCCTTGAGGTACAGGGCGACGTGCTTGCGCATCTGCGGGACCGCGCGAGCTTCACCCAATTCGTCGAGCATGGTGCGATAGTGCACCAGGCAAAAACGCAAGCGGTCCGGTGGTGCCGGCGACGGGCGCGCGGCACGTCCTTCCATGAGGTCGCAAATCTGCGAAATAAGCCATGGATTGCCCAACGTGGCCCGCCCGAGCATGATCCCGTCGACGCCGCTCTCGCGCATTCGCTCGATGGCGCGCGCAGGATCGTCGAGATCGCCGTTGCCGATCACCGGAATGTCGACGCTGCGCTTGAGACGCGCGATATGCTCCCAGTCGGCGTCACCTTTGTAGAATTGCTTGGCGGTACGCGCGTGCAGCGTCACGGCCTGCACGCCCGCATTCTGCGCGCGCTTGGCCACGTCGACGTACACGAGTTGGCTTTCCGTCCAGCCGAGTCGCATCTTCATCGTCACCGGACAGTCGACGGCGTCCGACGACCGCGCGCATGATCTCCTCGCAGCGGTCGGGATCGCGCAAGCAGGCGGATCCACCGTTGGTTTTGGTCACCTTGGGCGCCGGACAGCCGAAGTTGATGTCGACGATGTCGGCACCGCATTCGCGGACGACTTTGGCGGCGCGCGCCATGACGCGCGGATCGTCGCCCCACAACTGGGTCGAAACCGGCCGTCTCAAGCCCGTGCTGGTCGATCATTTCCATCGTACGCCGGCTGCCGTACTCGAGCGCGTTGGCTGAAACGAACTCGGTAACCGTCAATCCCAATCCGAAAGGCTTGTACAACGCGCGCATCGTCCGGTTGGTGACGCCGGACATCGGGGCGAGGATCAAAGGCGGCCAGATCTCGATCGGACCGATTTTCAACGTGGCGAACGCCATGGCGGAAAATACTATACCACGGCGAGTAAGAGCGCCACTACGGCTGCGGGCAGCCAAAGTGCGTTCGACCCGAGGATTTTCAGAGCGAGCGCACCGATCACGGCGCCGCCGAGATAGAACGCCCACACGGCCGCATTGGTACGGCCTTCGCGCCTGCAGCGCCTCCGTACGAACGGCATTCCCCGCCAAGGCCATGATCGAGCACACCAGCGTTCCGGTTACGAACGTCGTCGTCACCCCAGTTACGCCGGCGCGTACCGCCACGACGCTTTGCGCTCCCATCACCGCCGAAAGGAGTGCGACGGTCGCGGGCACGGTCTGTTCGGCACCCCAGTGTCGAAGGGCGGCCGCAACCGCCAACATGACGGCAAGCAGCGACAGCACCAACGAGGTCCGTAACGGCGGTCGCCCCCGCTCGGCGCGCAAGAAACGCGCCGCCGCCCACGCACCGCCGACGAACGCGGCCAAGGAAAGTGCCGGTAGCGCTACGCCGATGCTTCCGCGCAGTGTCGGCACGAAGAACGCGACGATGGCGCCGCCAAGCAAAACGGTGTTACCGGTCATGTTGGCGGTGAACACGCCGAGCGAGAAAAAAGCCACGGCGTCGGCGTAGCCGGCCACCAACGTCAGGCAAAAAAGCAAAACGTAGACGCGCACGCTCACCGTCGGACGTGACTATCGTACGCGGATGGACTCGTAGAACAGACGCAGCCCCACGAGACTAAGATGCGGATCGACCGCATCGACGACCGGCGTCTGCTTGGCAAACAGTTCGGCGAGGCCGCCGGTCGCGACGACCTTCGCGGGAGATCCCAACTCGGCGCGCATGCGCGCCACGAGCGCTTCGGTCTGGCCGGCAAAGCCGTACACGATACCGGCTTGCAGCGCGGCGACGGTCGTGCGTCCGATCGTGTGTTCGGGCGCTTCCAGCGCGACCTGGGGCAGTTTGGCCGTGCGGCCTACCAGCGCGTCGATCGAAATCGTAATCCCCGGAGCGATCGCCACGCCGAGATACTCGCCGGCGCTCGAAATCGCGATGAACACCGTGGCCGTTCCGTAGCTCACGACGATGAGCGGAGTTCCGAAGCGCGCCCGTCCGCCGATCGCGGCCGCCACCAAATCCGCGCCCGATTCCGCCGGATACTCGGTCGCGATCGGAATGAGCGTTTGCGCCTGCGGTTGCAAGAACCACGGCGTCACGTTGAAGTGCCGGCGACACACGGCGTCGAGCGCGAGATCGAGCTTAGGAACGACGCTCGCGATCGCCACGGCGTCGATCGCGGCGACGTCGACGCCGCCGGTGGCGAACAACTGCGTGAAAAACACGCCGTATTCGTCCGGAGTACGCCGCAGCTCGGTCGTCACGCGCCACGTACGCGCCAACTCGCCGGCGTCGGTGAAACATCCGAGTTTCGTCTCGGTGTTGCCGACGTCGATGGCTAAGAGCATTCCATCAACTCCTCGACGGCATCGAGCAATCGCGCCGCCAGCACGGTTTTGTCGCCGGTGCCCAAGTCGCGCCGCTGGTCGGTACCCCAGAGCAGCGTCAGGGTGTTTTCGCCGGTTCCGAATCCGCGCTCGCCGCGCACGTCGTTGACGGCAATCGCGTCGAGGCTCTTGCGCGCGAGTTTTTCGCGCGCGTTGCGCTCGTGATCGTCGGTTTCGGCCGCAAAGCCCACCAGAAAGCTCTTCCCCTTGCGCTCGCCCAGCGCAGCCAGCACGTCGGGGTTGCGCACCATGCGCGCCACCAGATCCGCGTCGGTCTTCTTCGCTTTCGACGCGGACGGGCTTTCGGGACGCCAGTCCGCGACCGCGGCGCTGGCGACGACCAAGTCTGCGCCGACGGCGTGCGTCAGCGCGGCATCGTACAGATCGCGCGCGGTGGTTACGCGCACGACGTCGACGCCGGCCGGCGGTTCGAGCAGCGTCGGTCCGAGTAATAGCGTGACGCTCGCACCGCGCAGCGCGGCTTCGCGCGCCAGGGCGATGCCCATCGCTCCGGTTGAGGCATTGCTCACGAAACGCACCGGATCGAACGCTTCGCGCGTCGGGCCGCCGGTTATGGCGACGCGCTTACCCGTCAGCGAACGGCGGCGCGCGAGAGTCCGCCCGATCGCTTCGACCAGCCGCTCTTCCGACGCGAGCCTGCCGACGCCGCTTTCCCCTTCGGCGAGATAGCCGCGCTCCGGCTCGACGATCTCGTAGCCGCGCGCGAGCAGCGTGGCGAGATTCTCGCGCGTCGCGGCGTGCGCGTACATAGCGTCGTTCATCGCCGGTGCGAGCAGCACCGGAATTCGCGCGGCCAGCAGCGCGGTGGTGAGCAGATCGTCGGCGATGCCGTGCGCCAGTTTCGCGATGACGTTCGCGGTCGCCGGCGCCACGACGGCAACGTCGGCCTCACGCACCAATCGAATGTGCGGAATACGTTCCGGCATGTCCCAGAGCGAAACGTACGCCGGCCGAGAGGTCAGCGACGAAAACGTGAGCGCTCCGACGAACCGCTCCGCCTCTGCCGTCAACACGACGTCGACGACCGCGCCGCGTTGAACGAGCGTGCTGGTCAGCGCGGCCGCTTTGTACGCCGCGATGCCGCCGGTCACGCCGAGGAAAATGCGCGCGCCGTTCATCACGCCGTCGTCTCGAGGCGATCGGCAGCGACGAAGAGGTTATCGATCAACCGCGTGCCGCCAAAGCGCGCGGCGCCGATGACGTATGCGGGCGGCACCAGGCTTTCGATTGGCTCGAACGAATCGGCGTCGACGACCTCGAGGTAATCCGGCGTTGCGAGCGGGCTCAGGGTCGCGCGCGCGAGGCCGACCGCCTCCGCTTTGGAAACGCCGCGCGCGAGCGCTTCGCGCAAAGCCACCAGCGCGCGGTAGAGGGAAGCGGCCTGCGCGCGCTGCTCGGCGCTGAGATACGCGTTTCGGCTCGACATCGCCAGCCCGTCGCGTTCGCGCATCGTGGGGACGATCTCGACGGCGACGGGAAACTCGAGATCGGCGATCATCTTGCGCAGCACCCACGTTTGTTGGGCGTCTTTCTGCCCGAGGTAGAGCACGTCGGGCCGGACGACGTGCAGCAACTTCGCGACGACCGTCGCGACACCGCGGAAGTGGTTCGGGCGAACGACGCCTTCGAACGTTGCTCCAACGGCTCCGACGTCGACGGAGGTCGTAAAACCCGGTGGATACACCGTCGCCGTATCCGGAGCGAAGAGCGCGTCGACGCCGGCCTGCGCCAGCGTTCTTCGATCGGCCGCGAGATCGCGCGGGTATTTCTCAAAGTCTTCACTGGGACCGAACTGCAGCGGATTGACGAACACCGAAACGCCCACCGACGCGCACTGACGCCGCGCGGTTTGGATCAGCTGCACGTGGCCGGCGTGCAGCGCGCCCATGGTCGGAACGAATCCGACTGGGCGAGGCAGCGCGTCGAAGAGCGCGCGTGCCTGCGCGAGCGTCGTGGCGATTTGCATGCTGTCCGCCTAAGCGCGCGTTACTCGCAGCACCGTGCGCCCCACGGTGAACGGCGTGCCAAACGGAAGCGCGACGTCGCCGGCGACCGGCCGGCCGTTGAGTTTGGTTCCGTTGCGGCTCTCGAGGTCGGCGAGCAGAACCGAACCGTCGTGGACCCACAGTCGTGCGTGCTTGCGCGAGACGTAACGATCGAGGCCGATACAGGCGTCGGCTACGGCGTCATCGCGCCCAATGGTAATCTCGCGCTCGAACCTCCACGTCTTGCCGTCGAGTGGGCCGCTGAGCACCTCGAGCAGATACATCGACGTCAGGCCTTCTATGAGCGGACGATTTTTCATTGCTCGAGCGCACGCGCCGCAAAGAGCGCGCCAAGATACGCGTGCGCTGCCGTCACGCCGCCTTGGAGATAGACTTCGTAGGGCGGCCGCATCGGCGCGTCACACGACAGTTCGATGGTGGCACCGGCAACGAACGCACCGCTCGACATGATGACCGGCTCGGCGTAACCGGGCACCGGCCCCGGTTCGGGACGAAAGCGCGCGTTCACCGGCATGGCCGCCTGCAAGCCGGAGGCAAAGCGCGCGAGCAGCTCCGGCGACCCCAGCCGAATCGCTTGCACGATGTCGGTGCGCGGCTCGCCCGGCTTTGGATCCACACGATACCCCAGTTCGTCGAACAACGCCGCCGCGAAATCGAGGCCCCGCAGACACTGTTCGACGACGAGCGGCGCAAGAAAGAGCCCTTGCACGAGCGTTCGTCCGAAGCCCAGCGACGGACCGAGCGCGCCTCCGAGGCCGGGTGCGTACAGGCGCGCGGCGACGCGTTCGACGAGGTCGGCGCGGCCCGCGACGTAGCCCCCAGCCGGAGCGAGCGATCCGCCGAGGTTCTTGATGAGCGATCCCATCACCAAATCCGCCCCGACGTGCGTGGGCTCGCGGGCTTCGACCAGTTCGCCGTAGCAGTTGTCGACGAGAATGACGGCCTCCGGCGCGATTGCCTTGATGGCGAGCGAAGGCGCGCGCGCACTCCGCAATCGTCAGCGAACGGCGCGGCGCGTATCCGCGCGAACGCTGAACGAAAAGCGTGCACGATTCGTTCGTTTCTAGCGCGCGCGCGACGGCCGCGAGATCGATCGTCCCCGCTTCGTCCAGCGGAATTTCGCGATATGCCACGCCCTGCGCGACGAGCGAGTGCGGCGCGTCGCAGATCGCGTTGCGCAGCGTGTCGTACGGCCGTCCCGAGACGGAGACCAGGGTGGCGCCGGGTGCGCGTACAGGCGGCGATTGCGGCGATGATGGCTTGGGTCCCGCTGACGATCGACAGCCGCGCCAGTACGCGTTCGGCTCCGAACGTGCGCGCCAGCAGCGATTCGTAGCCGGCGCGCGCGGCGTCGTCGTAACCGTAGCCGGTCGAACCCTGCAAATCGCTCTCCGAGATGCCTTCGTCGACGAACGCTTGCAATACGTTGAGCGCGACATCGCGCTGCGCCTCGTACGATATCGCCGCGGTTCGTTGCCGCGCGACTAACGCTGCGTCGCGAATCCGGCCGCCGATGGCGAATCGTGCGCACAGATCTTCGATCATGCGGCAATCGCGAGGTGACGTTCGTAGGCGCGAACGAACGGATAGTAAATCACGGCGGCGAGCGCGATGTTCGTCAACGCGAGTGCGATCGCGCGGACGTCTTGGGTGGCGACGTACGTCGAGACAAGCGTCGGCACCGACGACGGCACGTAAAAAGCTGCCCGCGACACCAGCCCGGAGGCCACGACGACGTAGGTCAACGTCGCCAAGACGAGCGGGGCAAGCACGAACGGAATCACCAGATACGGATTGAAAACGACCGGCGCTCCGAAGATCAACGGATCGTTGATGTTGAACAGCGCCGGGAGCAACGTGATGCGCCCGATCCGGCGCAAACGCGGTACCCGCGAGATCGCCAAGAGCGCCGCGAGCGGCAGCGTGGCGCCGGCGCCTCCCGGGAAGACGAACAAGAAGAGCGAGACGACGACGACGAACGGCAGCGGCGCGTGCGTCGCGAACGCGTGCGTGTTTTGCATCTGCATCGTGAGATACACCGGCGTGACGACGGTGGCCAGCACGGCCGGACCGTGCACGCCGGTCGTCCACAGCAACGTCTGCGCTAAAACGATCACCACCAGCGCGACGTACGTATCGCCGAGCCGCGATATCGGCTGCATGGCCGCGCCGATGCCGGCCGCCAGCGAAACGTGCGCCAGCGCCAGCGCCGCGAACGTCGCGACCGCCAACGCCGGGCCGATCCAGCCGGCAAGCGTCGCGTCGAGTCCGCGACGGAGCAGCGAGGTCCACGCCGCCGTCACGCCGACTGCCAAGATCGCGAGGAAGAGTCCCGAGGCACCGAGCACGCGCAAATACGCGATAGGATCCGAACCGAACGGCTGGGGCAGCGCCAGGGCAAAGCAGGCCACGCTTCCGAGCAGCGTCGGGAGCGTCGGATAGGCGGCAGCGCGGGCCAACCGCAACGCCAGCAGCACCACCAACGTCGCCGCCATAACGCCGAAAGCCGGCAGAAGTGCGTCAGCGATTCTCAGTCCGAGCGACGGACCGGCAAACGTCCCGGTCGCGCAGCTGGATGGCGATGACGGCGGTGAACGCCGCGCCGAGCCCGATGAAACTCCAGGGCAGCGCGTAGCGCACGGCGGCGACGAACGGCAGGTCGCCGATCCGGCGCATCACCGGAACGGCTCGCCGTTCGAACCAGAGGAATCCCTTCGAGGGCTTAGAGCCGGCGGACGACGGCTTCGACGCGGCCGATGATCTCGACATCGCTCGCGTAGATTGGCGCCATGCTCCGATTCTCCGGCTGAAGCCGGATTCGGCTCTTCTCGCGATAGAAGCGTTTGACGGTGGCTTCCCCGTCGAGCATCGCCACCACGACTTCGCCGTTATCGGCCGTCCGCTGCGGGCGAACGACGATCAGGTCGCCGTCGAGAATGGCCGCATCGACCATCGAATCGCCCTGAACGCGGAGCATGAACGCGTTGGAAGCCCGCGGCACGAAGCCGGCAGGCAGCACGAACTCTCCCTCGACGTTCTCCGCTGCCGTAATCGGAACGCCGGCCGCGACCTTGCCGAGGATCGGCATGACGACCGCATCGCGGGCCGCCTTGGACTCGGCCGGCTCGAAGTCCGAGCGCAGCGCCCGCGGCTTGGTCGGGTCGCGTGAAATGAGCCCGCGCCGCTCGAGCGCCTTCAGATGTGCGTGGATGGTCGACGAAGACGACAGGCCGACTCGCTCGCCGATCTCGCGGACCGAGGGCGGGTACCCCCGCTCCGCCTTGAACTCGGCGATGGCGTCCAGGATGCGGCGCTGCCGCTCCGTCGCCGGCTTTTCGATGGCACTGACGCCCATGGCTCCCCCTAAAAAAATCCAGACCCTCGAATGAGAATGCCTACCGTATGGCACGATGGCCGGGTATCACTTTACCATAAAAGTGCCGCACTGGGCAAACATACGTTCGAGAAATCCCTTGACAACGCTTGGCGGCCCTATGGTAAAATCTAGTGGACGAACAGACGTTTGCCACAAAATATGGGGAATCGGAGGAAATACGACGGTGACGAGGCGGAAACGGTTGACCCTCATGCCGGCCATCGCGCTGGCGGCCTTGAGCTTAATGGTCGCGTTGCCGACCCTGTCCAGCATGCGCCTTTACGCGGCCGGCGCGCAGCGCTACACGACCGTCACGGTAAGCCCCGGAGACACGCTATGGTCGATCGCTGCCGCGCACTCGGGCAGCGGCGACGTTCAAGAGACGATCGATCGGATCACCGCCGCGAACCACCTTCGCGACGCGGCCCTTCAACCCGGTGAGCATCTTCGAATACCGGACTGAGGGCGGTCATCGCACAACCGAAAAAGGCGCCTCGCCAGGCGCTTTTTGGTTTTAGCGGCGCGAGACGATCGCGATGCTATGACCGTGATGATCGTCGAGGAACGCGAAACCTTCCATCATCCACGAGTCGAGACCGCCGGCCGAATGCTTCGCGACCTCCCGCACCACGTGAATCCGGTCCCGAAGCCATTGCAGCTCGCCGCGCGTCGTGACCGGAAAGACCGCGACCTCGCAATCCTCGCATCGGTAGCCGTATTGCATCGCCGCACCGCTTCGCGTCGCCGAAAAGAGCTACCCGTCCCGCCGCCGAAGTTCACGAGCGACCCGAAGTCCAGGAGTTTCAGGCGATGATCTGGCGTTTATTTCTCGCATCAGCGATAACGGCCACAGTGGCGCTGACGCCAGTCGCCCGGCGCCCGTGCGGACACGCCGCCACGGCAGCTCGTGTATTCATTCAGTTACGGCTCGCAACAATCGGTCGTGCAGCGCGGGTCGACCAACGTCGACGTAGGCGCGCAAGACTCTCCCGTGGGCGCGTACATTACCTCGGGGAACGACCATTACGGAGGACACGCTCGGCGAAACTGGGAACCATGACGGTCGACGTCGTTCGCGAACAGGCCGACAAGGGCCTGATCGTCAGCATTAGCGAACAGGGTCGCGGATCGCGCAGCGCGCTACCGGCCACCTGCGTCGTCTATGGCAACACTTCGGTGATTTGCGACCCGAACAAGGTCGTCAACTCCGAAGAATATGCGCTGCTACGCTTTCTCGCATCAAACTTTGTCGACCCAAGTCTGCTCGATGCCAAACGGCATTGGGCGATCGATCAGAACAGCGGCGGCATCGACGTAAAAGCCGACTACGTCATTGAAAGCAACACGAACGGCCTAATGACGATCGGCGAAACGCGCACGATTAAACAAGCGAGTTCGAAGAGCACGACCACCGACGTACAGACGAAGATTGGCTACGACGTCGCGCATTTTCGCCCGGTATCGATCGACGAGTACGTTACCGAACACCAGGATAACGGCGTCAGCGGGACGACGAGAACGATCTACCAGACGACGCT
This sequence comes from Vulcanimicrobiota bacterium, assembly GCA_963786105.1. Taxonomy (GTDB): domain Bacteria; phylum Vulcanimicrobiota; class Vulcanimicrobiia; order Vulcanimicrobiales; family Vulcanimicrobiaceae; genus Tumulicola. The sequence continues at coordinate 19,611 of CAWAXX010000008.1, read as the reverse complement.
GAAGCTCGATTTCCGATTCCGCCGCACCGTCCGGGCCCTAGGAACACTCACGGCGAAGGTCGCGGAGACGGGCGACCGGCTGCAACTGGTGAGCGCCGACATCACCGTGGCGGCGGCGGCGTTTTCTTTCTCCTGGGTCTGATCTTGTACCCACTTCAATCCGTCCACCAGGCGATTGAGCGGATTGTAGCCGACGCTGAGGCCGGGCACCGCCGTGGGATCGATCGCGTAGGGGTTCTGCGGAATGCCGGGATCGCTTGGATCCACCATTCCGGGAAACGGCGTGGATGGCGTCCGAATCGGCGTCGACAAACCCGTACCGGTAATGGCGCTGAGATACGTCTGCCCCGCGTGCTGCAAATCGCCCATCTGCTGCGTAGCCACGAAGCCGTTGATGAGGTCGAGGGCAGCGCTCTGGTCGGCCACCGTTTCGAGAAGTTGCCGCTTAATCGTGGCCAGTTGCCGGTCGTCGCTCGCATTTCCAGTCGGAACGAGCAGCGATGCATCGTCGAGCAGCTTCTGCGCCGCGATCAGATTCTGCGCGATCGGACTCACGAGATACGACATGCGTTGAAGCGCCATTCGGGACGCAGGAGAGTTGACGTTGATCGAATCGTACGATGGTGGTCCATAGTCGCCAAAAGCCCGCTCGTACGATCCAAATGCGCCGATTCCATAGTTCTTGAACTGTGGCAGGCTTTTGGCGATGTTCGCGTCGTTCTCCAGAATCATCGCGACCGCCGGGCGAACCTTGTCGTGCAGTCGATGGCAGAGCGGCGTCGTGATCAAGTGAATGATCTCCGGGGGCGGGCTCGCCGTCGGTTTAGCCGCCGGACTACCGCTTGCGAACGCGCAAACCGGCAAAACGATGGTCGATACCAAGGCACTCGCCAGCAGCGCTAACGTCGCTCGCACGGCGTTTCGTTCTCGCGCGCGCGGCAGCGAACCCTTCTCGAAAAACACGATGCGGGGCCCCTTAGGGCCCCGCATGCTTGCTCTGAGCTCCGGTAGAGCCGGGGTTTACTTAGATCTTGACCTGTGCGTTGAAGTAGACGTTAAACGGCGGCAGGGCCGATCCAATCGCGCCGAGGTTTCCGGTCGACGGGAAGTAGCTCTGCTGGAACGGTGTTCTGGCACCGTTAGCAGCTCTGTCGTTGAAGCTGGTGCCGTTGTAGAAGTTCGACGGGTAGAGGGTACTATTGAGTACGCCGCCCGCCGCGAGATAGCCGCACGAGTTGGGTCCCGGCGGGAATGCCGACGTCCACGGCTCCGACGTTCCGCCGAAGCAGGTGTGGAAGAGGTTCGTTGCCGTCATCGCCACCGTGAGCTTTGGCGAAACGTCGTAGGTGACTGCGATGTTCCCGGTGAGCAAGGACGGGTTCTCGTACGACCCGATTCGCCGAGAAGTGCCCCGTCTGCGGATTGGGAGTGTAAAAGTATCCCAACGGACCGAAACCGGCCGCTTGCAGGCAGAGATAGTTGCATTGCAGCGGATTGGTCTTCGGTGATACCGCGGTGATTGGCGGATTTGTCGCTCCGCTGGGGCCGCCATTAACACCGCTGTTCGCGGAGTTAAGGCTGCACGCACGCGGATCGAGACCGTTCACGTCGAGCGGACTCCCGTAGTAACCGCCGGACTGGAACTGAAAGGTTGGCGTGACGGCCAGCTTGTGGTGACGGTAGTTCAGGAGCAGCGACGTCGTGAACGGCGCAATGTACGAGGTTACCGCACCGTTGAGGTTCGGGGCGATCGCCGTAACGTACGGATTGTACCAACCGTTGGGATCGAGTTGACCTTGCGCCGGCTGGTTGTAGTACGGGTTCAGCACTAAGCCGGCGGGAGGTTTGCCCTTATACGAACACGACACCCCGACGCCGCCCAGGTAACACGGCGAACCGCCACCGCCCTTGGTCAGGGCGTTGTACTGCGCGATCGCGGTGTTCAGCGCGATCGTTTGGTTCGGAATGATGCCGCCCGTGCTGAGACCGACATTTTGGAACTGAATCTTCGAGTTGGTGTATGTGAACGAAACTTGCCCGGAGAAACCGTCCCGCGCGAAGTCTCCCTTGCTGAACTGGAACTCCACGCCGTAGTCGCGGTTCACGCCGACCGGCACTTGGGTCACGAAGCCCGCGCCGATGAAGGTCTGCTGTTGCCAGTTGTTGACCCACGTGAAGAACGGCGTGAGCTTGAAGCTCATGTCCGTCCCGTGCAGATGCTTCTCAAGCGAGAGGTCGTACTGCGCCGACGTGATTCCCGGAATCGGGTGGAACGGCGAGTAGAACCCGAGGTTCATCGTGTTGTTCCACACCGAGCGGTTATCGCCGGTCCGCGCAAGGTATTGCACCGAAGCCGAGATCGGCGGCGCCGCGAAACGGCCGGCCGATGCGCGGATGACGGTGTCGGGATTGAGGGTGTAGGTCGCCGAGAAGCGCGGCTGCCAGTAGTCCAGACTATACGAACCGGGCGAAGCCGCCGTGAAGTTCGGCGCGGCAACGCCGTCCTGCGACTTGCCGTTCGGATGTACCCAGCCGGTCTGGGTCGTATGGGTGAGGGTGGTCACGCCCTGGTTACAATCACCGTCGATGTAGGTCGCCGGTGCCGGCGGCGGAACGCCGGGCGGCAGCGGTGCGGTGAAGACCTGATTGGTCGAAGCCTTGACACAGACGAAGTTCGCGCTTTGATTCGCATAGAACTGCGTCGCCGCCGAGGTCGAATCGGGCAACCCGTAGGTGAAGTTGTCGTAGCGAACCGATGCGTTCAAGAGGAACCTGTCGTTCGGCCGCCACTGATCGCTCAGCGACGCATTGGTAAAGCGCGGCTGTACGGTGTTGAAGGAACCGGCCGCGTTGCCGTTCCAGAGCGACGCCCACGACGCCCCGCCACCACCGAAACCCGTCGGTCCGCCAATCGCACTACTGCGCCAGCCGCACGGACCGGGGTTGGGATTGCTCGAGCTCGGTGTATCACACGTCCCGGGCGCACCCGTGTAGACAGAGTTTGGGCTGACGCTGTGCCCAAGCGCGACATCGTAGTAGGTGCTCGAGACGCATGGCACCGTTTGACCGTTGTGCGCGTCGTGGCATGCGAGGTTCGAGGCACCGCCCGAAACGTAGCCGATCGGCGACGTACCGGCACCCGCGATGGCCGATGAGTTGTTGAACCGCGTGACGTTCGCGCTCGTGTAGTTCAAGTTGGCGCCGATCAGATTCTGGTCGTTGATCTGATCGTTGAACTCGAGCGCTCCACCGATCGTGTGCGTGATCAGCTCGTACTCCGCTGCCGGCAGCGACGGAACGTTCTGTCCCGTTCCGCCGAACAGCGGCCCCGTCTGGAGCCAGTCGGAGTAGAACGTGTACGCGTATCCGCGAATGAACGCCGATTGGCTCAAAGCGTGTGTGTACTGCAGCTTCACGATGCCGATGTCGTTTTGGTACGAGTTGAGTCCCTCGTCGAAGAGCGGGATCGGCGCAGCGTACTGATGCTGTGGCGTCCCCGGAGCGTAATAGATCGACGGCAGCGTAAGGTGTCCGGGAGTTGCAATCGTCGTTCCGAACGGTACGTTGTACGCGATCTGATCGGCGTACGGTACGTAGTTTCCGGTACCCGGGTTGCAGCCGTGAATCGGAAGCACGCCGACATTGAAGTTCGTATTACACGTCGGCGCAGCGTACGGTCCGAACGCATTGTTGCTGAGAGGGTAGTTATTGAAGAATTGTTTATACCCCGGCCCCATGTCGTTGATCGAGCCGTAACTTCCATTATTGAGATGCGACCCGCTCCAGAGCATTTGCACGTCGTCGCGCAAGCCGTTCTTCCACGGGATGCCGAGGTGGAAGTTGACGACGTTCTCGCGATCGGTGACGAAGTTCGACGTTCCGGAAAGACCGCTATAGTAGCCCCAGCAGCCCTGCGGCTGCAAACCGGTAACTGCGGAAACGCCGACCGGACAGCTGGGCTTTACGCCCTGGCACGTCACGGTGGTGCATTCGAAATAGCCGGGGGACAACCCAATGGTCGGACCCGAAAAGTCGCCACCGGGCGTCATGAAGCCGGCGCCGTTATCGGAGTCGAGGATGCGAAACGCCTGGTTCGTTCCGTTGAGTGCTACGTAGTAGCTGAAGTTGCGGTCGGGGGTGGCCCCGCCCGCCTCGACTTGCGCGTAGTGATAGAAGACCGGGGTTCCGACGCCAAGCTTGGCCTCCGCGAAGCCCGGGAAGGTTCCGGTCTTGATGACCTGGTTGATGAAACCGGCCGTGCCGGCCGTCGTGACGGAAGCCGGGCCACCGCCCGTATAGACCTGCAACTCTTGCAGGCCGAGGCTCGATTCCGTCGACGCGTTGTAGTTGTCGAACGCGCGGTTAATCGGAATGCCGTCGTACTCGAAACCGGTATAGTAGTAATCCTGGCCTCGGACGTAGGCGGCGTTGAACGTCCAGCCCTGACCGCCGACGTTGACCTGGATGCCCGGCACTGACGACATTGCCGAGTAGGCGCTGTTGAGGTTACCTCCGCCTCCCAGTGGGGCGGCCGCTGCCGCCTGCGCGGCGTTGACGCTGTAGAGGTCACCGCCGACACCCGATTTCACCAACGTGCCGGCGCCTTGCGCCGTCACGTGAGCGATCGTTTGAAGTGCCTTTGATATGGTGATGACGACTTGCTGAGTCTGGTCAGCAAAGACGACCTCGCCCGGAAGGGCGGTCTCTTGATATCCCTGTTTGCTAACGTTGAGCGTATAGGTGTCGGGTGCGAGCGAGAGGATGATAAAGCGTCCTCCCGCGTCCGTCGTAGCGGCTGCGGTTTGAGACGGTGACACAGCCTGCACTCGCGCGCCGGCAACTGGTGCACCGTTGGAGTCTTTGACCGTACCTGCGATGTTACCCGAGACGCCGGCCAGTGCCCATGTTCCCTGGACCAGGAAAGCCACGAGTAGCAACGCGGCGGTAACCGCGTGGCGGAGGGTTCGAAATCTGTTCATTCTGTGCCCTCGATCTATAGTGGGTAGTTGGCGCCACGCGAGGGCGGGCTGCGGTCTTCCGACCTCAGCAAAATCCCAGGTGACGCAATCGAGGCACTTTTCTACGCCGAGGGCTCGTTCCTTTAACCTTTAACAAGCACGGGTTTTAACTACTTTTAACAAGCGCGTCGCTTAGACCGAGGCCAGCCGCCGGGCGAGCATGGCCGGTATCTCCGACGGACGGTCGGCTACCGGCACCCCCGCCTCCCGGAACGCCGCGATCTTGCTCTGGGCGGTGCCGAACTTTCCGGAGATGATCGCCCCGGCATGACCCAGCGACTTACCGGGCGGGGCGTTGCGGCCGCCGACGAACGCCACGACCGGCGTTCCCGGCAAATGGTCGCGAACGTACGCCGCCGCGTCCTCTTCGTCAGTCCCGCCGATCTCGCCGCAAATCACGATCGCTTCGGTCTGCGGGTCGTTCTGAAACTCGCGCAAGCAGTCGACGAAGGTGGTTCCGATGATCGGGTCGCCGCCGATGCCGATGCAGGTCGACTGCCCTAGGCCCGCACGGGTGAGCCCGTCCACCACCTCGTACGTCAGCGTTCCCGAGCGAGAAATCAGTCCCACGCCGCCCTCTTTGAAGACGTGGCCCGGCATGATGCCGACGAGCGCTTTCCCCGGCGAGATCAAACCGGGACAGTTCGGACCGATGATTCGCATGCCGGCCGTCGTGCCGACGACCTTCAACATGTCGTGCACCGGGACGCCCTCGGTGATGCAGACCGCGCACGAAATACCGGCTTCGTGGGCCTCGTATAAGGCGTCGGCGACGAACGGCGGCGGAACGAAGATGCAGGTGTGCGTCGCACCGGTTGCGTCGACGGCGGCCTTGACGGTGTTGAAGACCGGCAACCCCTGCGGCGTCTTTTGGCCGCCCTTGCCGGGAGTGACGCCGCCCACGACGTTCGTACCGTACTTCACCATGCGCTCGGTGTGATACGAGCCCTCGGCACCGGTAATGCCCTGAACGATGATCTTGCTGTTCTTGTCTAAGAAAATGCTCACGTGGTTGCCGGCTCCGTCATGCGATTGGCAATCTCGACGGCGAGCTTCGCGCCCTCGTCCATCGTTTCGACCGGGGTCATCCCGGCCTCGGCGAGAATGCGCCTGCCCTCGGCTTCGTTGGTACCCGTCAGCCGGATCACCAGCGGAATCTTCCGCGACGTGGTCGTGCGCAGGGCTTCGACGATGCCGCGCGCGACCTCGTCGCCGCGCGTGATGCCGCCGAAGATATTGATGAAGAATGCTTTGGCGGCCGTGTGATTGACCACGAGCTCGTAGCACTGGCGAACGCGTTCGGCGTTGGCGCCGCCGCCGACGTCGAGGAAATTCGCGACCTTGCCGCCTGCGAAGCTCACGGCATCCATGGTTGCCATCGCTAAACCCGCACCGTTGGCCATCGTTCCGACGGTCCCGTCAAAACGCCGAAAATTACGAATGCCGAGTCCCGACTCCGCCGCCAGGCGCTCGTCTTCGTCCAGCGGCAAAGCCTGTTGCCACTGCGCGAACTCCGGATTTCGAAACAGCGCGTCGTCGTCGAGCTCGACCTTCGCATCGGAAGCGTACACGCGTCCGTCGGTGGTGAGCGCCAACGGATTGATTTCCACCAGCTTTGCGCCGTATCGAAAAAACACGTCGTACAGGGCGCCCAAAATAGCGGGGAATTGCTTGCGAAATCCCGGATCGAGCTCCGCCTCGAACGCCAGCTCGCGGCCGATGAAGGGCGAGTATCCGATCGCCGTGTCGACGAAAAACTTTGCGATCGACTCCGGATGGTTCTCGGAGACCTCTTCAATATCCATGCCGCCGAAACGGCTGACGATGATCGCCGGCTTCTTCGTGCTCCGGTCGATCGTGATGGCGCAGTAGGCTTCTTTCGCAATCGAGAGCTTCTCTTCGACCAGCAGCGATTTGATCGGCTCGCCTGCGGGATTCTGACGGTTCGGCGGCATCGGCGTCGCAAGAATCTCTTCGGAGACGCTGCGCCCTTCATCGGCGTTGGTCGCGAACTTGATCTTGCCGGCTTTGCCGCGGCCGCCCATCAAGACTTGCGCCTTGACGACCCATTCGCCGGCGACGGTCTGGAGAAACGCCGCAACGTCGTGCGGCGCGAGCGCATGCCGGCTCTGCGGCACCGGAATGCCGGCACGGCGAAACAGTTCTTTCCCCTGGTACTCCATGAGATTCACGACGGTTGGTGACTCCTTGGCTTGTGCTTGAGATGTGGCTAGTCGAGCTTTCCTAAAAGGGAACGGGAGATGATCAGTTGCTGGATCTCGGAGGTTCCCTCGTAGATCTCGGTGATTTTTGCGTCGCGATAGTGACGCTCGACCGGAAACTCGGTGGTGTACCCGTACCCGCCGTGAATCTGCAAGGCTTCGGCCGCATGTTTGCGCGCAGCCGTCGAGGCGAACAGCTTAGCTTTGCTGGCCTCGATCGTGAACGGTTTGCCCGCGTCGGCCAACGCCGCCGCGCGATAAACGAGCAGCCTGGCAGCGTCGAGATCCATCGCCATCTGCGCGACTTTGAACGAAATGCCTTCAAACGCGCCGATTGCGCGGCCGAACGCGACGCGCTCTTTGGCGAACGCCACCGATTCGTCGAGACAGGCGGCCAGAATGCCGGTCGCTTGCGCAGCGATGCCGATCCTGCCGGACGTCAGCGCCGTCATCGCGTTACCGAATCCGTCGCCCTCGGCGCCAAGCAACGACTCGTGCGTAACCAAGACGTCGTCGAAGACCATGTCGCAGGTGTTGCTGGTGTGAATGCCCAGCTTGTCGGTAACTTTCTCGACCGTCATTCCGCCGGCGGCGCCATCGATGAGAAACGCACTCACGCCTTTGGCGCCCGAACCGCCGGTTCGAAACATCCCCATGACGACGCCCGCGTAACTTCCGTTCGTGCACCACTGCTTGCGCCCGTTGAGCCGATAGCCCTCGGCGGTGCGCTTCGCGGTCGCGCGGATGCCCGCGGCGTCGGATCCGGCGTCGGGCTCCGTCAGCGCGAAGCCTGCGAGCACGTCGCCGCCGGCAAGTTTTGGAAGCCAATGCCGCTTCTGTTCATCGCTGCCCAACTTCAGAATTACCGAGCAGATCATGGAGTGAACCGAAACCGTCACCGCCGTCCCGGCATCCACCCGCGCCAGCTCCTCGACGGCCAGCGCATACGACACGTAATCGGCCGCCGCTCCGCCCAGCGCTTCCGGGACGATGATGCCCATGATGCCCGCGCCGGTCAGCTTTCCGTACAACTCGCGCGGGAACGTGTGGTCGCTATCCCACCGGGTGATGTGCGGCGCAATTTCGCGCTGCGCGATATCGGCAGCCAGCGCCGCGATGTCGCGTTGCTCGTCCGTCAACTCGAACTGCGCGCTCGTCGGAACGATCATCGGTTCGTGACCATCATCGGTAGCTATAGAAACCCCGGCCGCTCTTCTTCCCGAGCCATCCGGCGGCGACGTATTGACGCAGCAGTGGACACGGGCGGTACTTCGAGTCGCCGAATCCCGTATGCAGGACGTCCATGATCGCTAGACAGGTATCCAACCCGATGAAATCGGCGAGCGTCAGCGGCCCCATCGGATGGTTCATCCCGAGCTTCATGACCGTGTCGATCGCCTCGGGTGTCGCAACCCCTTCGTACACCGCATACATCGCTTCGTTGATCATCGGCATCAGTATGCGGTTGGACACGAATCCCGGGAAAGTCGCGTACTTCGACCGGCGTCTTTCCCATCTGCTCGGCTAGGTCGCGCGTAAACTCGTAGGTTTCTTGCGAGGTCGCGATGCCACGGATGATCTCCACCAGCTGCATCACCGGCACCGGATTCATGAAATGCATCCCGATGACGCGCTCCGGCCGCCGCGTCGCCGCACCGAGAACGGTTATCGAGATCGAGGAGGTGTTGCTGGCAAGAATCGCTCGCTGCGCGCACTGCTCGTCGAGCGCGCGAAAGATCGCGAGCTTGGTTTCGAGATGTTCGCTCGCCGCCTCGATTGCCAGATCGACGTCGAACCCTTCGAGCGCCGGCGCGGCGACGATCCGCTCGAGGATCTTGGTCCGCGCATCGGCGTCGATGCGCCCCTTCTCGACGCTGCGATCGAGGTTTTTGGAAATGCCGGCGACGCCGCGAGCGATGAGCTCGGGGGTTCGATCGTTCAACCAAACGGCGTGGCCGCTCGCGGCCGCCACCTGCGCGATGCCCGAACCCATCTGGCCGGCACCGACGACGGCGATTTTCAAGGCAACGTCATTTTCAGCTTGCGCGACGATCAGCCGACCCGCACGAGGAGCGCGTCGCCCTGACCGCCACCCGAGCAAATCGACGCGATCCCGAATCCGCCGCCCCGCTTGCGCAGCTGGTTGATCACCGTTCCGACCAGCCGCGTGCCCGATGCTCCGATGGGATGTCCCATCGCCACCGCGCCGCCGTAGAGATTGATCGCGGATTCGTCGAGCCCAAGATTTCGCGCCGACGCGATGGCGACCGCCGAAAAGGCCTCGTTGATCTCCCAAACGGCGATGTCGCCGCGCGTCAGGCCGACGCGATCGAGCAGTTTCTGGGCCGCCATCGCCGGGGTCAGACAGATGTACGGCGAGTCCCAAGCGACGGTCGCGTGATCGACGATCGTTGCGAGTGCTTCGTACCCGTGGTGTGCGGCGTACTCCGCGTCGGCGAGGATCATGGCGGCCGCACCGTCGTTGACGCCCGGAGCGTTGCCGGCGGTGATCGTACCGTCCTTTTCCAGCGGACGCAGCTTGCTCATGGTTTCGATACTGGCATCGGCACGTACGGCTTCGTCGCGATCGACCAACGTCGCCGGTTCGTCACCGGCGACGAACGGAGCGTACTTCGCGTAGTCGAGCGTGAACGTGGCGGACGGTTCGTGATCCCATATGCGGCTTCCGGCACCGCCGACCGCGGCCGGAACGCGCACTTGGCCGCGCCGCGGCAGCTGCGAGACGACGACCTTTCCCTTGGCTTTGGTCGCGACCTTTACCGGCACGATTTCGTCGGCGTAATCGCCGGCAGCATGCGTCGCGGCACTGCGATGATGGCTCGCGAGCGCAAAGCGATCCTGCTCTGCGCGCGTCAGACCTAACTCGGACGCGACCTTACTACCCTGCGTCGCCATGGTCATCGGAAAATACTGATCCCATAAGCCGTCGTAAATCATCGCGTCGACAAGCGCGCCGTCGCCGAAACGATAGCCCCAGCGGGCGTCGCGCAAGAGGTACGGCGCATTCGACATCGACTCCATCCCGCCGGCCGCGACGACGGCGTTGGCGCCCGCGTTAATCGATCGCATCGCATTGACGACGGCGAGCAGGCCCGACGCGCAAACCTTGTTCACCGTATCGGCCGTGACGGTTTTAGCCAAACCGGCTTTGAAGATCACCTGCCGAGCGGGATTTTGGCCGACGCCGGCTTGCAGCACCTCGCCGAAGATGGCGTGTTCGATTTCGGTCGGATCGATCTTCGCGCGCTCGATGGCACCGACGAGGGCGACGGCGCCGAGGGTGGTCGCATTGAGCGGGGCGAGGCCCCCGCCGAGCTTGCCGAAAGGCGTGCGGGCCATCGAAAGAACGACGGTCTTGGAATTCGTTGAAGTCATAGCCGGATTGCCTTCGCCTGCCGCCATACGCACCCCTAGTGGCGCACGACGACCGGACAGTTGTCGCATTCGAACTGTATGGTGACGTGCGTGATACCGAAATGAACCTGAAGACATTGGTCAATTTCCCGCAGAACGTCGGTTGCTTCGCTCAAGCGCCGGTCTTCGAGCAGCACGTGCGCCGAAAGTGCGTGCGATCCGCTGCCGATCGACCACACGTGGAGATCGTGAACTCCCGAGATGCCGGCGATTTTTTCGAGATGGTCGACGAGACTGACGGCGTCGACGTCGCCGGGCATGCTTTCGAGCAGAACGTTGGTGGCGTCGCGCATCACGCGAAACACGCCGACGACGATGATCGCCGCGACGAAAAGCGACAGCGCTGGATCGATCCAAGCGAGGCCGGTGAGCGCGATCGCAATGCCGCCGGCGATGACCGCCGCCGCTCCGAGAGCATCTCCCAGAACGTGAAAGAGTGCCGCGCGCACGTTCAAGTCGCTCCGGCTCTGACGATGCAGCACCAAGCCGACGCAAACGTTGAGCGCGAGTCCGATGGCGGCGACCACGGCCATGGTGAGTGCGTGTGGCTCGACGGGGGCGGTGAACCGGCGAACCGCCGTATACGCAATGACGATGGTAGCGACCGTCAATAGCGTTCCGTTCACGAGCGCGCCGAGTACTTCGATGCGACCGTATCCGAAGGTACGTCGCGGATCGGCCGGACGCGCCGCGCCGGCAGCCGCGACGAGCGCGAGTCCCAAGGCAAAAAGATCCATGCACACGTGCACCGCATCGCTGGTCAGTGCCAAGCTGTGCGAGCGCACGCCGCCCCAAAACTCCAACGCCGCGACGAAGGCCGTCGCGACGAGCGCAAACGTTAAACCGCGCTGCGTCGTCACTGACTTCTAGACTTTGAACGCTTTGAGCGCGAGGGCCGCAAGCATCGCGCCGAACGTCAGGAAGGTCTTGCTTTCCGCTTCCTTGATGACGGAGGGTCGCCACACGCCGGTGCCGTTCGGCATCGGCTCGAGCTGCGGAATCACCGGCGGAACGCGTTCGCAATATCGCTCGAACGCCTCGCCGAATTGCGAGTGAAGAAAGCGCTCTTCGTGTGGGACGATGGTGGAATAAACGCCTGTCATGGCGGCCAGCGAGCCGGCGATCAGCGCCGCTCGCGCCCCCGGCGAGTTCCTTCCGGTGAACGCGATCGCGAAGCCCAATGCGGTCAGGAAGTTGCCCGCGTAGAGCGGATTGCGAACGTAAGCGTACGGCCCGGCGGTTACCAGCTCCGGCGCGCTGACGACGTCGCCGCGCGTACTAACGCCGGAGTAGCCGACCGCCCAGCACCGAACGAGTTCGCCGGCGATCGCCATAGGCAAGCCGAGGGTCACGCTCAACGCGCTGGGTTTTCCGAAAGCCGCCAGCGCCACGGCCGGAATCGCCAGCAGCGCGCCGCGGTTTCTAAAAACGAAGGCTTGGACCTCGTCGACCGGCTCGGACACTAGGGAGCCTCCCTTCTCGTCGCCGCTTCGTAGATTTCGCGCAGCGAGCGCGCGAGCGGGATCGCCGGCACCCACCCCGTGCGAGCGTGAAGCTTCTCCGCGCTTCCAACGAACAGCGGCACGTCGAGCGGGCGCATGCGCTGCGGATCTTCGCGCACCTCCACCGGCACGCCGGCAATCGCAATCAACTCGCGCAACAGATCGCGCACTTTAACGGCGGCGCCGCTGCAAACGTTGTACGCTTGACCGGATTCGCCCTCGCGCGCCAGCGACAGATAGGCGGCAACGACGTCGCGGACGTCGAGAAAGTCGCGCGCCGCATTGAGATTGCCGACCAGCAGCAGAGGAGCGCCGCCTGCGGCGATCGCGGCAAGTTGGTGCGCCAAAGAGGGCACCACGAACCGATCGCTTTGCCCCGGTCCGATGTGGTTGAACGCCCGCGCCACAACGACGTCGAGAGCGAACGCGCGCGCTTCCGCGAAGAGGATCGCTTCGGCGGCGGCTTTGCTGGCGGCATATGGCGTCGCCGGGCGCAGTGCGAGCGTCTCGCGCAATGGGAAGTCGGCTGCTTCGCGGCGTCCATAGACTTCGGCCGAACTGGTGAACACGATACGCGGCATCGGCTCTCCCGAGCGCCCGTAGTCGCGCACCGCCTGCGTCAGGCGTGCGGTTCCGATTGCGTTGGTTTCGTAGGTTGCCGACGGCGATGCAAAGGATTCCGGAACGAACGTTTGCGCGGCAAGATGAAAAACGAACTCGGGGCGCGCGATATCGAGCGCGGCTCGAATCGAAGCCAAGTCGGCCAAATCGAGGGGCAGGAGTCCGGTTTTCTCGTTGGGACCACCGCAAGCGACGATCTCCGCGCCCTCGCGACGCAACGCCTCGACCAGGTAACGCCCGACGAACCCGCTCGCCCCGGTCACCAACGCCCGCACGCCGCCGCCGTCGTTACGCCGGCGCACGATCGCTGAGGCGATCGACGTCGGCCTTGACCATCATCGCCACCAGCTGCTCGAACGTGACCTCCGGAACCCAGCCGAGCTGGCGGCGGGCTTTGCTCGCATCGCCGATGAGCATGTCGACTTCCGCCGGCCGCACGAAGCGCGCGTCGGTGACGACGTACGGTTCGTACGACCCGAGCCCCGCTACGTCGAAGGCGATGCGCACGAAATCGCGCACGCTATGCGTGCGCCCGGTCGCGATCACGTAGTCGTCGGGTTCGTCGCCCTGCAGCATGAGCCACATGGCGCGCACGTAATCGCCGGCGTAACCCCAATCGCGTTGTGCGTCCAGGTTCCCGAGATGAAGCTTGCCGGCTAAGCCCAACTTGATGCGCGCGACGCCGTCGGAGATTTTTCGCGTCACGAACTCCTTGCCGCGCCGCGCCGATTCGTGGTTGAACAGCATCCCGCTGCACGCGTACATGTCGTACGACTCGCGATAGTTGACGGTAATCCAGTGGCCGTAAACCTTGGCGACCCCGTACGGGCTACGCGGATAAAACGGCGTCGTTTCGGTTTGCGGCACCTCGACGACTTTCCCGAACATCTCGGAGCTCGAGGCCTGATAGAAGCGAATCGATTGGTCGACATGGCGAATGGCCTCCAGCGCGCGCGTAACGCCCAGCGCCGTAAACTCTCCGGTGAGAACCGGTTGGTTCCACGAGGTCGGCACGAACGACTGCGCTGCGAGATTGTAGAATTCGTCCGGGCGAACGTCGCTGACGATCGACGTCATCGACGTCTGATCGAGCAGATCTCCCGAGACGATTTCGATGTCGTCGACGATGTGTTCGATCCGTTCGTGCACCTCGGTGCTGGTGCGTCGCGTCATCCCCACGACGCGGTAGCCCTTTTCTAACAGGAGCTCGGCCAGGTAGGATCCGTCCTGGCCGGTGATGCCCGTAATGAGTGCAGTCTTTTTCAAGCTATCTCCAGAATTGGGTCGAGAGTTTATATTTATCGCTGCGCTCAGAGCGCTACCGGGCGTAGGCGATGCGCGAGCGTTACGGCAATGAACGCCGCGACTTCGCTCGGCAGCGTTCCGCGGCCGAAGCCCGCATCGTAGCCGAGCTCGCTCGCCATCAGGTTGGTGACGCGCGGTCCGCCGCAGACGAGTACTAGCCGGTCACGAAGGCCTTCGGCTTCCAGCAACTCGACCAATTCGGTAAAGTTCTTGAGGTCGCTGCCCTTTTGGGTCACGACTTGCGATGCCAAGATCGCGTCGATGGAGTGCTCTTTGGTGAAAGCGACGAGGTCCTCCGGCGCGACTTGACTCCCGAGATTGTACGTCTCGAACGAGTGGTAGCGCTCCAGACCGTAGTCACCCTTGTACCCCTTCATGTTGAGAATCGCATCGATGCCGACGGTGTGCGCGTCGGTACCGATGCACGCTCCCGCCACTCGAATCTTTCGGCCGATACGTTCCGAAGCGAACTCGTCGACTTCTTCCATCGTCATGGCGTGTGCGCGCACCGAGGGTGCGTGAATCGTTTCGAGATCGACGCCCTGCGGCGTGCTGGCATAAACGACGAAAAAGGAAAAGCCCCCCGCGATCGGACGCCCTTCGACGACCTGCACGTCGCGAAAGCCCATTTTACCCACCAACTGGCGTGCCGCTTCGTCGGCCGTTTCGCTCCACTCCACGGGAAGCGTAAACGACATCTGCACTTTGCCGTCGTTCATGGTGTCGCCGTAGGGTTTGACGAGCCGACCGGTCATACCGTAACCGGTTCGCGCCCAAGCGCGACCTCGAACGGGTTGACGTAATCGGCCGCCCGCGAAAACACTCCGTCGAATCCCCGTCCGCCGTCGGGCGAACGCTTAACGTCGGCGAAGAGCGCCGCGTCGATGGCCGGCATCAAACCCATTGAGGCGACGCGATTCAAGAGATCTTCGCAGCCGGCGAGCACGTCGTGCGCTCGCCGCTCGATCTTGCCCCCCGGTCGCAGCGCGATTTCGTCGCCGAAATGACGGGCGGTGTTCATGATGTAGCGCGCATTTTCGAGCGAAAGCGCGCGGTCGGCCAGAAACGGGGTGTGGATCGCTTCGGTGAGCATTCCGCACAAGTGGATCGTTTGACCGGTCATCACCGACGTCAAATTGAAGAGCGCGTCGATGAGGTGACCCTTGAAGATATCGCCGGTCATATGCTTGGTGGGCGGCATGTATTTCAACGGCGCGTTCGGGAAGATCTGGCGCGCGAGCTGCGCTTGCGCGACCTGGAAGAGAAATCCGTCTTCGAGCCCGGGGTCAATCTCGTACGCGTCGCCGAGACCGATCTGCGCTTCGGGCATGCCGGCGCGATGCGCGAACTCCTCGTTGATGAATTGCGACGCGAGCACGGCCGGTGCTTGCTCGACGGCGTCGGCCGTCGTGAGATAGTTGTCCTCTCCGGTATTGATGACGATGCCGGAGTAGGCGTTGAGCATGCGGCTGAAATGCTGGTCGACGAACGTCCGCTTCATGTTGATGTCGCGGAAGAGGATGCCGTACATGGAGTCGTTGAGCAGCATGTCGAGCCGCTCGATCGCCGCCATCGCGGCGATCTCCGGCATGCACAAACCGCTCGCATAGTTCGTCAGCATGACGTACCGGCCGAGCTTTTCGGACGCTTCGTCGAGCGCCGCGCGCACGATGCGGAAGTTGGCCTGGGTCGCATACGTTCCGCCGAAACCTTCGGTGGTCGGCCCGAACGGAACGAAGTCGAGCAACGACTGGCCGGTGGAGCGGATGACGGCAATGATTTGGGCTCCGGCCTCCGCCGCCGCGACGGCCGCGGCGCGATCTTCGTAGATGTTGCCGCTCGCGACGATGACGTACAGCAGCGGCGGCGGGAGTTGCGGCAAGCGCGTCAGCATCGTTTGGCGCTCGTCGCGGCGGGCGCGCAGGTGCACGAGTGCTGCATCGACGTGCGGGCGCAAAGCGCCCATAGCGGCCGCGTCGGGCACGTCGCCAAAGTCGGACGGCGCGTACCGCCCGACCGCAATCGCTTCGCCCAGCACGGCCGGGTCGAGCCCGGTCTCGGCGACTCCCCGCCCGAACGCCAGGGCCGCACCGCGCCGGCGCTCAGGTTCGGAGAGCGCGTCGACGATCAGGTTCGGAATCGGGACGTCGTCGAGCCCGACGCCGTCGACGCCAAGGAGGCGCAGCACGGCGCGTTCGACCGACACGGTCGAGTGCGCGGCAATGAACTCCTGGACCGGCCCGGCAATGGCGGTCGCCAATGCCCGGCAGCGGTCGACGGCGGCGCGATCGATCCGTAATTGCACGATGGAATGTTTATCTTACGGCTTTTCGGGGGCCTGGCTCGACTGCGAAAGGCTCAAATACGCCGAAATGCCTTGACGCCACGAGGGCATTTCGAAGCCGAGCGCCCGCAGCTTACCGCTATCCAACGCAGAAAAAGCGGGCCGGCGGGCAACCATTTTCCATTCCCGGGCGGAGATCGGCTCGACCGCATAGTCGATTCCGGCTTGCCGTATCGCCTCGCAGGCGAAATCGTACCAGCTAACCGGCCCGGCGTTCGCCGCGTGGTACAGGCCGGTTGCCCCTGCGTCGAGCAGCGCGCCCAGGGCCTCCGCCAGATGCCCGGCAAAGGTCGGCGACGCCGATACGTCGCTCACGATCCGCAGAGGCTCGTTTGCGCGAGCCTGCGCGATCACGCGATCGACGAACGTGTACCCCTTGCCTGCAGATGGGCGCAGCCCGTAAACGCCGCACGTGCGCACCACCAGCGCGCGCGAGCCAGCGGCTTCGACGAGCAACTCGCCGGCCAGCTTCGAGACCCCGTACGCGGAGATCGGATGAACCGGATCGTCTTCGACGTACGGTCGCGTCGAAGCACCGTCGAAAACGTAGTCGCTGCTCACGGTAACGAAGAGGACGTTGCGATCGTGGCACGCGCGGGCGGCCCGTGCGACCGCCAACGCGTTGACGGCCAGCGCGCGCTCCGGTTCGGCTTCGCACCGGTCGACGTTATGAAAGGCCGCGCAGTTCACGACCGCGCTCGGTTCGATTCGCGCGACGGTGGCCGCCAGCGCTTCGGTATCTTCGAGATCCACCTCACGGTGCGGCGGCGCCGTAATATCGCAACCGGTCCACGTTCGGCGGATCTCGGTGCCGAGTTGTCCGGAACCGCCGATCAACAATACGCGACTCACGGCAGCGGCACGGGAGTGGAAGGTCTCCCGCGCAACGCCTGCCACCCGAGGCCGCATGCCACCGCTACCGCGGTGATCGCATTCCCCGCCGCGACGACGTGAACCACTTGTTCGAGCGAAGCGTGCGCGTAGACGACGGCCGACAGGGTCCCCACGACACCGATCAGCAGCGGCGCGGCAAACGCGATGCGGTGGGTGGCGATCCCGTACGAACCCAGCACGCTGCTCAGTGCCAAAAACATCATCGCCACGCTATACGGCAGCAGCAGCGGTTCGGCACCATCGAATGCGTGGCCAACGAGCGCGTGCAAGAGGACGATTCCAAAGAACTTTACGGCGATCAACCCGACCACCGAAATCCCGAACAAAATTCCGACGCACATGACCAACGCATGACGCGTGCTCTCACCCCGCACGTGTCGTTCGGTCGCCTGCGGCAAGAGGACGGTCGGAACGAACCCCACGAAGTAGAGCAGCACTTTCCCGGCCAGCGACGCCGCCGAGTAGATGCCGGCTTGGTCGGCATCGAAAAAGTGTTTGACCAGAATCACGTCAGCCGACCCGATGAGCGCGCCCGCCAACGTAATCGCCGCCGACCCGACGCCGCTGACCGCGATACGCCGCCAATCGTAGCGGATCGTGCAGTGTTCCACGCTGCGGTAGCGCGCAAAGAGCGTCATCGCCATGGCGACGGCGCCCCCCAAGGCCCCGCAGAAAAATCCCAGGATACCCCCGAACAGCGAGAGTCCGAGCATCGTGAACAGCACGACCCCCACGACTTTAGCGACGCCGTCGGCAACGCACGAGCGCGCGAACCCGGCAAAATCTTGGGTGCCTTGGGCGATCGCTCGCAGTACCAGGCTCAGCAGCATCGTTCCGCCGATCAGCGCGACCAGCGGCGCCGGCCACACGGGCGCGTGCAAAAACGAGCCGGCCGATCGCATGAGGAACGCCGAAACGATAAGGTAGCCGAGCCCGAGAAGCCCGAAGAACCGCACGATGTCGAGAATCAGGCGGCGAATGTGCCGGTCGTCGTGAAGCACCCGAAACTCGGCGGCAAAGCGCGCGATGACCGGGGCAGCCAGGTTGGCCGGAACCGCGAGGATGGTACTCATCGAAATCAGCGCGTAGAGGATGCCGTAGTCGTCGACGCCGATGCGGCGGCTGGCGACCGCATGAAAGGCAAAGCCGCCCAAATTCAGCACCATGGTCGCGGCGAACACCAGCACCCCTTGGCGCACCATGATGTTGCCCTGCAGCCGGGCGATGCCGCGATCGATCAGCGCCGAAACGGAGGCCATCTGCTACGAACTCCCGGCGATGCGTGGTAAATAGGCCGCTCCCGCGGTAGGACGGCACGACCGATGCATGTCATCCGGCCCTACGAGGAACGGTGACCCGAATCCCTTTTCATTGAAAGCTGCGCGAGCGTGGGCCTTCGGAAGGCTCGGCCTGGCGCCTCTTGAACCGGCTCGCCATGCACGTCGAAGAACTCCCGCTGGCGGGGGCGATGCTGCTCTCGCTGCCCGCATTCACCGATACCCGCGGATACTTCAAGGAAAGCTACTCTTCGGCGCGCTATCGGGCCGCCGGAATTTCCGACGATTTCGTTCAGGACAACGTTTCGTTTTCGCGCCGGAACGTGGTGCGCGGATTGCACGGCGACTTCCGGATGAGCAAACTCGTCAGCGTGCTCTCCGGGGAGGCCTACGACGTGATCGCCGACGTTCGGCCCGGCAGCCCCACGCGGGGACGATGGCACGCCGAGACCTTGCGCGCCGGCGAACATCGCCAGATGTACGTGCCGGCAGGCTGCCTGCACGGATTTCTCGCCCTCTCCGACGACGTGATCTTCCTTTACAAACAAAGCGCCCTCTACGACCCGGCGACCGAGTTCGGCGTCCGCTGGGACGACCCCGACCTCGCCATCGCCTGGCCGGTGGGCGCCACCGACGCGGTCCTGTCGCCGAAAGACGCCGCGAGTCCAACCGCCCGATCGCTCGGCCTGCTGGATCGAGCCGTGCGCGCCCGTAACAAAGGCGGATGCTCCCGGGTACACCTCGACTAAGAGACACGTGCCTTTGACGGATGAAGAGGTCATCTCACGCGTACGCGAGGGGGAAAGGGAGCTATTCGGAGTGCTGGTCGAGCGCTATAGGCGCGGAATTGCGAACTTCATCGGCGCGAGTCTGCGCGACGGTTCGGACGTAGCCGACCTCTCGCAGGAGACGTTTTTGCGCGCCTACGCGCATTTGGGGACGTTCAATCCCCAGCTTGGAAAATTTCTCGACCTGGATCTATCAGATCGCTAG
>CAWAXX010000007.1:0-74240 GCA_963786105.1 Vulcanimicrobiota bacterium | reverse complement strand
CTTCGGTTTGGTTGTAGACAAAGTTGCCGCCCACCATCGTGCCGACGATGCGGTAGTCCTTATCCCAGAACGATAGATCGGCTCGCATCCGCAGAGCGATTCGGCCCATCTCCCCGTCGTGGTGAATCATCTTCGAAGGAGCGTAGGTGGCTGCGACGATCGCTTGCGCGAACGGGATTTGCGCGTACGACATATAGTTGCGAACTGCCTCGTCCATCCGTAGAGCGCTTCCGGCAATCGTGCCGTCGGCAGAGCGCATGACGCCGCCGTCGATGTGATAGCCGGGGTCCGCCGGCGGCATGTTGTCGGTGGCGAGCACCAGGCGATCGCCGAGCGTACGATGCAGCAGATCGACCATGACGGGCGACACGTGAAAACCGTCGCAAATGAATTGCACTTGCGTTCGGCGATCTTGGATGAAGGCGGCAAGTATCGACGGATCGCGGTGATCGAGCGGCGGCATTCCGTTGAAGGCGTGCGTCAGCGAACGGAAGCCGAGACCGATGGCCAGCAATCCTTCACTATACCGTGCCGACGTATGACCGGCCGAACAGACGACGCCGTTTTCGAGAAAGACGCGCAACGCGTCGCCCGCCCCCTCGATTTCGGGCGCCATCGTCACCAGCAGACATGCCCCCTTGCACGCGTCGACCATCTCGCGGGCTCGCGCGGTACTCGCGTGGAGCAGCCACTCGGCCCGGTGAACGCGCCGAAACTTGGGATTGAGAAACGGTCCTTCGAAATGTACGCCTAAGCAGCGTGCACCGTGGGGGTCGTCCTCCTCGAGTTGATTCGCGGCTTCGACCACCTCGGATGCGGCGTGAAGCATCGATTCGAAAGGCGCGGTCATGATGCCCGCGACGAAGCCGGTCGCACCCATGCGAGCGTATTCGGCGGCCGCGACCGGCACGGCGTAGCCTTGGTCCCGGTTGAATAAGAAGTCTCGGGCACCGTTGGTGTGCACGTCGATGAGGCCGGGGGCGATGCTGCATCCGCTCGGTAAAGCAAAGTCGGTCGGGCCGTCGGCCGGGAGAATGGCGGCGATTCGCCCGCCTTCAACGGCGATGCGCCCGAAGGTCGACGTTCCGTCGCCGAGTGCAATGAATGCGGGTCCCAGTATTGCGTGCACGCAGGCTCCTAGGATCGGATGAGGGCGAGCGCCTCGTCGCGATGTCGCTCCATAGTTTCTTTCGTATCGCCTTCGACGTTAAGCCGCAATAGCGGCTCGGTATTCGAAGGGCGGACGTTCATCCACCAATCCGGATAGGAAATCGTTATGCCGTCGAGATGATCGATGGTTGCGTCCTTGTAGTGGTCCTGTATCTCCGCAAGCTTCGCCGAAATGTCCTTGACTTCGCTGTTGATCTCGCCCGATCGAAAACGCGTATCGATCGGGGCGATTACCTGGCTGACGGGCTTGCCCGCTTCGCTGAACAGCTCGAGGCACTGCAAGAACGCGATCATGCCCGAATCGGCATACCAGTTGTCGCGGAAGTAGAAGTGTCCGCTATGCTCGCCCCCGAAAACCACGTCTTGTTCGCGCATGACCGCTTTGATGATCGAGTGTCCGACTTTCGAGCGAACCGGGATTCCGCCCGCCTTCTCGATCAGCTCGGGAACGCTGCGGCTGCAGATGAGATTGTAGAGAATCTTCGCCCCCGGATATTTCTTCAGCGTGTTGAGCGCCACCAGCGCGGTGACCGTGCTGCCGTCGATCAAGCCCCCTTGCTCGTCGACGATGAACATCCGATCGGCGTCGCCGTCGAAGGCGACGCCCACGTCGCAATGGTGTTTCTTCACGGCGGCCTGCACGTCGGCCATATTCTCGGGTTCGATCGGACTGGCCGGATGATTCGGAAAGCTGCCGTCGAGTTCGAAGTAAAGGGGTATAACTTCGCAACCGAGGCGTTTGAACACGTGCGGCACCGTTTCGCCGGCCATTCCGTTGCCGGCATCGATGGCGATCTTGAACGGCTTGATCTTCGATCGATCGACGAACGATAGGCAATGCTCGGCGAAATCGTCGAGAATATCGCGGCCGGTGACCGTGCCGGTGCGCTCGGCTTTCGGCGGCAGGTCGCCGGCAAGCAGCCGGTCGCGGATTTCGGACAATCCGGTGTCGAGCGAAATGGCCTGCGCTTGCGAGCGCGTGAACTTCATGCCGTTATATTGCGACGGGTTGTGCGAGGCCGTGATCATCACGCCGCCGTCGAGACCGTATTTGCCGACTGCAAAATACAGCGCGTCGGTAGAGACCATGCCAATGTCGAGAACGTCGGCTCCGGTTTCGGCCGCGCCGCGCGCGAAGGCTTCGAAAAGCTTGCGACCCGAAGGGCGCATGTCGCGCCCGACCGCGATGTGTTTAGCTCCGAGCATCGACACGAAGCAACGCCCGATGCCGTACGCGACGTCGTCGTTAAGGTCGGCCGGATAAATCCCTCGAACGTCGTAGGACTTGAAAATTCCAGGATCTACTCGGGCTTGCATGCTAGAATCCCGTTCGGAGGCGCGTATCCCAACACCTAGCCGGTGCACGACAGCCTTGGTGCCGCGGTCATGAGGACTCTCGCTCCGCTCGGCCGGGTAACCGGGACGTTGCTTCTGACCGCGTTCCTGGTGGTCGCGCTGGCTATTGCGGTGCAGGGAGCCTTCCAGACTCGGGCTAGCATCGCCTATACGTTCTCGCGCGAGTCGAACGTTCAGGCCGCTCAGCTTGCGCTGGAAGAATTGTTGCGCCTGCAAATCGTCGAGGAAAACGCGCTGCGCGGCTACTCGTTGACGCACGACTCGTTTTACGTCGATCAATACTTGACGGCAGCGGCCGCTTACGATTCGAGGATCGGCTTCATTCGCGCGACTTTGGGGCCGGAGCGCTTGGTGCGCGTCGCGCAGTTGCTCACGGAGTACCTTCGAATCCAAAGCCAGTGGCGTGACGAGATTGCGGTTCCGCTGCTTCGGCATCCAAACGACCGCCTCGCCGAACTCGACAAACGCAACAAACTCTTCTCCGATTACGAAACGCGCATCGTGGCGGCGATCCGTTCGGAACTAGCGGCGGCCAACGAGACGTTCGCTCGCAGCTACCCAGGCGCAACTCGATCGTACGGCATACGTGCGCGCGTTCTGGCTACTGCTTTTCGGGCTGCTGGCGATTCTGTTCAACGGCTACCGCACGCGGCTGTACCGCGAACTGGAAGAGGAACGCACGACGACCGAAACGCTCCAGCGCGCGTTTCAAAGCGAGTCTGTGCCGCTCCCCAACTGCGAGGTCGGTACGGCCTATCGCTCGGCAAGCAGCCACTTGGCCGTCGGCGGCGACGTTTTCGACGTCCAGCTCTTGAGCGACTCGCAGGCGCTGCTGCTGATCGCCGACGTGAGCGGCAAAGGCATCGACGCCGCCGTGCTTACGGCGTTCATCAAGTTCACGATTCGGGGCATCGCGCCGCGGGACCGCGATCCCGGTGCCATTCTCGCCGAGTTCAATACGGCGTTTTCTCGAGCCGTCAAGGACCCCTATCTCTTCGTTTCAATGTTCGTAGGGGTCCTCGACACACGCACCTTTGCGCTGCAGTATGCCAGCGCCGGGCACGATTCGGCATTCGTCCGACGTTCAGATAGCGTGCAACAGCTGGCGGTTACCGGCCCCGTCCTTGGGGTGATGGAGGAGCCGTTCGGAACGCAGACGGTCGACTTACGACCCGGCGACGCTGTGGTGCTGGCAACCGACGGCCTCACCGAAGCGCGCGATCGCGCTGGGAACCTCTTGCAGGACGTCGGCGCGATGCGATCTGATCGAGCGCTCGCCCCGCGGCGCGCAGGCGCTCGCCGACAATCTCGTCGCCCAAGTCCGGTCGATCGTCGGCAACCGTCTGCGCGACGACTTGGCGATTCTTGTGGTTCGCGTTAACGAAACGGCTGGTCCGGGTGCGTAGCGCGGTACGCGACGCTGCTCGCCTTGCTGATGGCCGCTTCGCTTGCCGGGCCGGCCTCCGCGCAGTGCAAGCTGCATCACGGTGACGTCGTCGTTCTCTACAGTAGTGCCGACGATCCCGACGTCCTGGTGTGGGATTCCCGGTTCCGTCTGCGCGAGTACTACGCGGCGACGTTCGACGAGGCTCAACAGCTGCTGCCGCACGCGTGGCTCGCGCGTTCGGGAACGCGCGCCGAGGTCGAATCGTGCATTCCGGATTTCGTGCAACCGGGTCTACTGAACCCCGTCGCCGATGCGATCGGCATCGTGATCATCGCCGGCCCCAATCGCGATCGGCGCGGCTGGGTGCTCGGCGCCGACGTCCGCCGCCGCAAGCACTAGGTTGTGCCGGTCGTGCCGAAAACGCGCAACCGGCCGTCGTGCAACCGCACGCGTTCCATCGCGACGCCGTACGCGCGTTCGGGCAGATCGCCGGCGAGCACCGCATCTGGCGAATCCGCGCAGAGCAATCGCCGCTCGCCGAGCAGCACGATGCGATCGGCGTACGCGGCCGCGTCGTTAAGATCGTGCAGAACGCACACGACCGTCTTACCCTCGCTTGCCAACGCGCGCAGCAGGGCAAGGATCTCGTGAGCGACGCGCAGGTCGAGATGACTCGTCGGCTCGTCGAGCAGCAACACCGGGGTCGCCTGCGCCAAGCCCAGGGCTATCCAGACGCGCTGGCGCTCGCCGCTGCTAAGCGTCGAAAAGAGCCGTTGGGCAAACCCGGCGATGCCGACGGATTCCAGCGCCCGGTCGATCGCCGCGTCGTCCGCCGCCCGCTCGTGCCATTGCCACCAACGGTGGTGCGGGAAGCGTCCGATCGCAACGACGTCGCGAACCCGCAGCGCGTCGAGTAAGACCTCGTCGCTGGTGACGAACGCGACGCGCAGCGCGCGCTGCATCACGTTCAGGCGAGTGACGTCGGCGCCGTCGACGTAGACGCCGCCGCGAGCGGGAACGTGGAGCCCGGCGATCGCGCGTAGCAGCGTCGTTTTTCCGACGCCGTTTCGGCCGAGGATCGCTACCAGCTCGCCGGGCGCGAACCGCGCGTGGAGTTCCTGGAGCAACGTCCGGCCGCCGACCTCCAAGCCGACGTCGCGCAATTCGATCATCGCGCCCGCTCGCCATGCAAATATAGATACAAAAAAGCCGGAACGCCGATGAAAGCGAGCAGAACGCCGATGGGGAGCTCGGCGGGCGCGACGATCCATCGGCACACTGCGTCGGCAAGCATGCAGAGCGTCGCGCCGACGCACGCGCACGCGGGGAGCAAGACGCGCGCGTCCGAGCCGACCAAACGTCGCGCGATGTGTGGGACGATCAGTCCGATGAACCCCACCATTCCCGCCAGCACGACGCTGCTGGCAGCTAGGAGCGACGAGCTTCCGAGAATCATCCATTGCGCGCGATCGACGTCGACGCCGACGGTGCGCGCGCGCACGTCGCCGACGCGCAGTGCGTTGAGCGGTGAGACCGCCCAGACCGAGAGCAGCGCGCCGGCGGCGACGTAGGGAGCCGCGGTCGCCAGATCGTGCCAGCCGCGGCCCGCCATAGATCCCGCCAGCCATGCGACGATCGCGCTCGCGTAATCGTTCGATTGCGCGCGCACGATCGCCAGGGTGACGATAGCGGCGAAGAGCGTCGACAACGATACGCCGGCGAGAATCAGACGGTTCGCGTCGATGCCGCTGCCGCGCCGCGCCAAGGCGGCCACCAGGAGCGCCGCGCCGAGACCGGCGAGGAATCCGATGCCAGGCGTAAACGGTGCGGCGACGCCGGCCAGCACGGCGATTGCAATGGCGGCCGCCGATCCGGCACTCACGCCGGTGAGGTATGGATCGACCAGCGGATTGCGCAACATGCCTTGAAGGAGAGCGCCGCACAGCGCGAGACTGGCCCCGACCGTGGCCGCAATGCAGATGCGCGGAAGGCGCAACTGCCAGACGATCGCGTTGACGGCACCGCCGGATTGTGGATGGGCGATGGCGTCGGTCACGTCACGCAGCGATAACGCGGTTCCCCCGACCAAGAGGCTCGCGCCGGCGGCAGCGACGACGAGCGCGAGCAATAAGGCGAAGCGCCACGTCACCTCGCCCGCAGCTCCAGCGCAAACGCGCGTCCCGGCAACGGGTATCCGGCAACGTCGGCGTAGCGTTCGTCTCCGAGATTGTATCCGCGCACGAACAAGTCCAGCCGCCGGTCGAGACGCACGTCGACGAACGCGCCGAGATTTGCATACGCTGCCGGTTGAAAGAAGAGTGGCTGCGAGGGGTCGACCGGGCCGCGACTTCCGACCAGCCGCTCGGTGATGCCTGCGCCGCCAAAGGCTCCCTTCGGCGCGGCGGCGATTAGCACGCCCAGGTTTACCGTGAAAACGGCGTCGTTGGGCAAGCGCGAGTCGTTGCTCAGATCGAGCGCCGTATAGAGATCGGTGGCGTTTAAAACCAGGCTGATGCCGCGATACGGCCGCGTCTTGAGGTCGAATGTAAAGCCCTGCATCAGCGCGTGATCGATGTTTTCGGGTGCGTAAATATAAACGTACTGCTTCGGATAAGCGTTCACGAGCACCGGTACGATCAGATCGTTCGTACGATTCGTAAACCATCCGAGCGAGGCACCGCCGAGCACGCTCGAGTCCGCGAGCGTGACGTCGCCGACGTGAGCGCGTTCGGGATGCAGAAGTGGATTGCCGTAGCCGGGATAGTAGAGCTCGCTGGCGTTGGGGGCGCGAAACGCGTTCGCATAGTTGACTTTCACCGTCGCGGTGTGGGAAAGGCTGGCTTCGAATCCCAGGGACGGCGAAACCTCGCCGCCGAGCGCACCGTCACGCTCGGCTCGGATCCCCGCGTACGCCCGCAGCGTTCGGCTGAGGTCGGCAACGTCTTCAACGTATGCAGCCGTCTGGGCTAGCGCGGCGCTGCTGATCGGCGGCGGCGGTGTCGCACTCGGCGCGACCGGCACGAGTGCGCCGCCCGTGTTGGTCATCACCGTTCCGCGCGAAAGATCGATTCCGTACACGAGTCGCTGCGACCCGGCGTCCACGGCGTTACGCAGGTCGATCCCGACGCGCGATTCCAGGCTGAGCGACGGCGACGGCTGAAAGCACGAGGCGTCGACGGTCTGATCGCAGCTGAAAGCCAGTTGCTGTTGCGTGCCCCCGAGCTGAAGGGTCGTAGTCGAGCGGCGACCGTGCGCCCGCAGCGTAATCACGCCGTCCTTGTCGACTTCGTCTTGCCGGCTGGTGCTGGAGACGTACGGATAGAACCCCGGCTCGCCGCCGTGGCTGGAGTCGATGCCGAGGCTGAGGTCCGCTTCGACGGCGCCCAACGAGCGCTGCGCTCCGTAGCGCAACGTCGTCGATTCGTAGTCGCTGTTTTCGCGCGCCGTCGGCGGCGCGACTCCGGCGACGCTGTAGGCGGGAAGCGGATACGCGTTGGCGGCGGCGATGCGCTCAAATGAAAAGCCGGAGGCAGCGATTTGCAGCTGGCGATCTCCAAAACTCCCCCAGCGCAGCGTTCCAGCAGTTTGCGCTTGGCGATCGGTAATGATATTAATGACGCCGCCGACCGCGCCGGTTCCGTATAACGTCGAACCGCCGCCCTCGACGATCTCGACGCGCTCGACGCCTGCGGTTGAAAAGGTCCCCAAGTTGACGCTATTGGCAAACGATCCGGGTGCCGGCATGCCATCGACGAGCACCAACACTTGCGCCGAGCTACTGCCGCGAATTCCATACGAGTCGTTTGAGCCGATCGCGCCGTAGCGCTGTAGCTCCACGCCCGTTACCCCACCGATCGCGTCGCCGACGGTGCGATAGCCGTTACGGAGAATTTGCTCCTTCGTCACCACGTAAGTGACGCGCGTTGCCCGCGTGAGCGCTTCGTCGGACCGATCGCTGGTGACGACGTGCGCGATTTCGGGAACCGGCGACGCCGAAGGCGCCGGCGTCGGCGAAGCGACAATCGCCGCGACGGCTGCCGCAATGAGTGATACCATCGCAATCCCTTCCCTTTACGCGAGGCGAAAGATGCAGTGCGGTTTGCGACGGTATCCTGACTCGCGGATCGTTGCCTCGTGCCCTGACCTTCCCGTCCTGCTCGGACAGTGGCGTCGGGCGGCTCCCCGCTTACAGTGGCGCGACCGTGCCGGCTTCGAACCGGCTTCCCGCGCGCAAACCTTAGGGAGCGACCATTGGCAGCGGCAGGCGCGCCTTCCTGGGTAACGGAAGGCCCGCCCCGTGAAAGGTTTCTTGGCGATGCTCCTGTCGGCGGCGCTGTTGGCAGCGTGCGCGGCGCCGCGGACGTCGCAAAATGCCACCGGCAGCGCGCACGCGCGAATCGTCGCAATGATGCCGTTCGTGGCGGACGACCTTTACGCGATCGGTGCGGGGCCGCAGCTCGTTGCGGTGTCGTCGTTTACGGACGATCCCCGTGCGCGCACCCTTCCGCGAGTCGCCGATTTTACTAGCGTCGATGCCGAGCGCATCGTGGCGCTGCGTCCCGACGTCGCCATCGGCATCGCATCGCAGGCGCGTTTGGTCGATCCGTTGCGCCGTGCAGGCATCGACGTCGTGCTGCTGCACGACGATGCGTTCGCGGACATCTTCACGAACTTGCAAGCGATCGGCGCGCTGTCGGGACATCGTGCGGAGGCGTCCGCTGCTATCGCGTACCTTCAGCGCACGACGATGCAGTTGCACGCACGCACTCGCGCGTTCGTGCGCGAACCGTCGGTCTTCGTCGTGCTCGGCAGCGGGCCGATTTGGACGGCGGGCTCGGCCTCTTACATCGCCAGCCTCATCGCGTTGGCTGGAGGCAAGAATGCCGCCGCCGACTTACATGCCGCGTACGGCCAGTACAGCGCCGAAGCGCTTCTGCGGTCGCAGCCCGACGTTCTGGTCACCGATCCCGCCATTCGTTTGGATGCGGCGATCGATCGCGAGCCGTGGCGCAGTCTGCGCGCCGTCCGGCTCCATCACGTCTACACGGTCGTTCCGGCCGCCATCATCGAGCGCCCTGGACCGCAGTACAACGAGGGAATCCGCTGGCTCGTCGAACGCTTGACGCCGCTCGCGACGTAGTCGCTCGCGCGCTCGTCGTCGCCGTCGAAACGCCGGATCTGCAGCCGCAGCTCGAACCCCAGTTGGCGGAGTTCGAAGCGCTGGCGGAAGCCGCCGGCGCGCGCGTCGTGGATCGCGTCGTGCAGCGGCGCGATGCCGTCGATCCGGCGACCTTGGTCGGCAGCGGCAAGGCGCGCGAGATTGCCGAGCGTGCGAAAGAGCTCGGCGCCGGCCTGCTGCTGATCTTGAACGACTTGCGGCCGCGTCAGCGCAAGAATCTCGAGAAGATCGTGACGATTCCCATCGTCGACCGCACGATGTTGATCCTCGACGTATTCGCGCGCCACGCACGCAGCCGTGAAGGCAAACTCCAAGTCGAGCTAGCGCAACTGCGGTACAGGCAGTCGAACTTGATCGGCATCGGGGCCGACCTCTCGCGGTTGGGCGGCGGAATCGGAACCAGAGGCCCCGGTGAAACCAAACTCGAGGTCGATCGCCGGCGCATCCAGCAGCGGGTAAGCGCGCTCAACCGGCAGCTCGCCGACGTTCGCAGGCAGCGCGCCGTTCGGCGATCGGCTCCGCATCGCGAACCGCTGATCGCGCTGGTCGGTTACACGAACGTCGGCAAGTCGTCGCTGCTCAACGCCCTCGCTCGCAGCGACGCCTTCGTTGCCGATCAGCCCTTTGCGACGCTCGACCCCACCGTTCGCCGCGCCTATCTCGGACCGCGCACGTACGCGCGCGTCGCCGACACCGTCGGCTTCATTACCGACTTGCCGAAGGATCTCATGAATGCTTTTCGCGCTACCCTGGAAGAGTTGCGCGAGGCCGATTTGCTCGTTCACGTGCTCGATGCAAGTAACCCCGATTGGCCGCGTCAACGTCTAGCGGTTGAGGGACTTCTGCACGAACTCGATCTCGACCGCAAACCGCGCCTGATGGTTTTCAACAAGTGCGACCTGGTCGCCGCTTCCGTGCCCAATGGAAACGGCAGCACGCTCGTCAGCGCCGTTACCGGGGTTGGGCTCGACGCGCTGCGTGGCGCTCTCGCCGAACGCTTCGCAGCGCGCGAATGAATCGCCGCGTCGTGGCAGCCCTGGTGGCGATGATCGTGTCGTCGAGCGCGTGCGCGCGCAGTAGCGACGATGCGCTGGTCGCATCGGCGAAACGGTTGACGCCCTCGGTCGTACTGCTCGGGATGAAGGTCCCGCCCGAACACAAGAAAGACCGGTACGACGAGGCCTACGCTACCGGGTTCGTGATAGCATCGGGCGACTGGGGCAGCGACGTTCTAACCGTGCAGCACGCCATCGACGGCGCGTGGGACCTCTCGGTCACCGTGGGCAACCGCAAACGCTCGCCGGCCCGGGTAGTTGCGGCTAACGCCGATCTCGACCTCGCACTGGTACGGACGCAGCGTCCGAACTTGCCGGTCGTTCCGCTGGGAACGTCGGCGCATCTCCAGTCCGAGATCGGTCGCCAAGTCGCTTTGCTCGGGTATCCGGTTCCCGATGAATTCGCCGACGAAGGCCTCGGCTTGACGACGTCGCTCGACGCCGGACTGCTCTCGTCGATTCGTAAAGACGCGCTCGAGCTGACCACGTCGATCGTTCCGGGAGAGAGCGGCGCGCCCGTGTTTTTCGCGGACACCGGTGACGTGTTCGGGATCGCCGACTCGCGCTTCGAATCGGAACCGAGCATCGGTTTCGCGGTTCCGATCGACGACGCCAAAACGTTCCTTCACCGCGTAGACATGACCCACGGCTTCTAGGCTAATGAGGCCCGGTGACGGGTCCTCGGTCGCCGATCCACTGGAGCGGCGGGATGACGAAAAAGCGTGCGAGCGAGTTGAGCTGCGGCGCGTAGGTGGCGCGCATCGACGCAAAGCGCTCCCAAGAGGCGTTGCGATCGTACAAGCGGTAGCCGGCGTGAATTAGGCGATCGCAGGCGCTTTCGAACTCGTCACGTTCGAGGCCGGCCGACGTCACCTCGCGAACGACGCCGAGGTATTTGGTGAGGTCGTGGGCTGCGTGACGTCCGATGTTGTAAAAAATTCTCGCTTCGCCGTTGCTGACGCCGTCGATCGTCGTCATCGTCAGGGTGGCCGCATCGAGCAGCGTGCCGAGCGTCCCTATCCACGACTGGTAATCGTGGCTCGAACGAAAGTACGCCAGCACTGGGTACGCGAGATGGCTTTCCATCACTTGCGCCACCCAACGCTGTGCGTCCCGCAGCAGACCGTCCAAGTTCCCGACGGTCTGCGTGTAGCCGGCGATTGCCAGCAAATCGACGCCGCTCGGCGGCGTTCCGGTGCGCGCCCCGACCATGACGACGAAGGTTTCGCGCGCTTGAAACGAGCCGAACAACGCGAACAAATAAGCGGTGAGGATTGCGAAGAGCGAGAGCCCGCTCGCTCCCGCGACGATCGAGAAGAAGCGCGTGCCGGCGGTTCGTCCGGCAAAGTCGCCGAAGCCGATCGTGGTCAGCGACGTTCCGGCAAAGTATGCCGCGGTGCCGTACGAATGCACGGCCGGTGAAAGGCCGGCGCGCAACCCCCAGAGTATCGTGCCGTAGCCCAGGATGAGCAACGCGCTCCACATCGCCAGCAGCGCGATGAGCATGCCTGGGGCAAAGTACGCGAGCAGGTCCTCTCGCCGCTCGTCGTCGCCGGCCGACACTTTCCACGCCAAAGCCGGCCACAGCGTCCACGCTCCCCGCCACGCGTAATAACTGATCCGATAGTGCCGGCCGACCGCGCGCGGAACGATTACGGATTGAAAAACGTCGTTCATCGTGAGCAAGACGAGCGCTGCTCCGATCGCGACGCTCAGAACGTTGGCCGCCATAAAGCCCATTTCGACGAGGCGGGACGCGAAGCCGTTCGGAGTCGAATGGAACGTTCGCAGATGGCAGTCGTATTCGTTACCGGTCCCGTGCGTTCGGGAAAGAGCGCGTTTGGGGTGAAACTCGCGCGCGAGAGCGGTCTCGAGGTAACCTACGTCGCGACCGCCGCTCACGAGCCCGACGATGCCGAGTGGCACTCGCGGCTGACGCGGCACCTGCGGGACCGTCCGGCGTCGTGGCGCACGGTCGAAACCGCCGCGATGACGCACGACGCTCAACTTGCCCTATTTCGCGACGCCGCTAGCGATACGTGTTTACTGGTCGACGCGCTGGGCACGTGGCTGGCGGCGCGCATCGGCGAGCGCATCGAGTTGCTCGAGGTCGACTACACCGTTCTCGAAGAACAACTCGACCGCGAGGCGGCGGAGTTCGTCGACGCCCTGCTGGCGTCGCCGGCGCACGTCATTGCGGTGAGCGAACAAATCGGCTGGGACGTCGTACCAATTGCGGTCTCCGCGCGGCTCTTTCGCGACACGATGGGACGCATGGCGCAGCGATTGGCCCGAGGTGCCGCCGACGCGTACCTCGTGGTAGCCGGATTCGCCATCGATCTGCGCGCTGCCGGCGAACCAATCGGACCCTAAGAAGCGAATCTGCGATGAACGAAGCGCTGATCCTCGTCACCTTCCTCAGCGCTGTCGTCGTGCTGAGCATAGCCGCGAAGCGCCTCAACGTTCCGTTTCCGATTTCGTTCGTCATCGGCGGCGTAGCGTTGGCGTTCGCTCGCAATCTGCCGCATCCGCACTTCGATCCGGAGATCGTTTTGCTGGTCGTCTTGCCGCCGTTGCTCTACAGCGCGGCGTGGTCGACCGACTGGCTCGAGTTGAGAAGGAATTGGCGACCGATCTCCTTGTTGGCCTTCGGCTTGGTCATTTTCACAACGGTCGTGGTGGCGGTAGCCGTCCACGCGGTCATACCCGGCTTTACGTGGCCGCTGGCGTTCACGCTGGGTGCGATCGTTTCGCCGCCCGACGCGGTCGCCGCCGAGGCGATCTTCGAACGCATCTCGATTCCCCGGCGTATTGCCGCGATCATCATCGGCGAGTGTTTGGTCAACGATGCGACCGCGCTCGTGCTTTATCGGTTCGCGCTGGTGGCGGCGGTGTCCGGAGCGTTCTCGCTGGCGCACGCGAGCGTGGCGTTTGCAATCGTCGGAACCGGAGGCATCGTGCTGGGGGTCGTCGCCGCCGTGGTACTCGAGGGCGTGTTGCGCTACATGCGCAAGTTCGGCTTCGACGATCCGACCATCGCCAGCGTCGTGTTTCTCCTCGCGCCCTTTGCCGCGTATCTTCCCGCCGAAGCGTTGCACGTGTCCGGCGTGCTGGCGGCCGTTACTTCCGGGATCGTTCTGAGCTGGCGCTCCCGGCTTTTCATCGATTCCGAAACGCGATTGATCGGCTCGGCCGTGTGGCGGGTGCTCACCTACGTCTTGAATGCGTTCGCGTTCTTGCTCATCGGGTTGCAGCTTCCGGCAATTATTGCCGAGCTGCAACCACACGTACGCGACTATGCGCTGTACGGCGCGATGCTCGTCGCCCTCGTAATCGTCGTTCGCATCGTATGGGTCTTCCCGGCGACGTACCTCCCGCGCATTTTCAGCCACCGGTTACGCGCGCACGACCCTAGCCCGTCTTGGCGTGCCGTCGCGGTTATCGGATGGTCCGGAATGCGCGGAATCGTTTCGCTGGCGGCCGCGCTCGCGCTCCCGTACACCCTCGGCGATCAGCCGTTCCCGCAGCGTGGACCCACGATCTTCTTCACCGTCTGCGTGGTGTTCGCGACCCTGTTACTGCAAGGATTAACGCTGCGGCCGTTGATCGAATGGCTGGGAATGACGGAAGCGAGCAAGAGTCAGCGGCGCGAAGCGCGGCTCCGCATTCGGGCGCTCGAGGCGGGTATCGCGCGATTGCGGGACGAGGGGCGGCGCCGCGAAGGTGGCCCCGAAATCGAGTTGTCGGAGCGCATCATCGACGAGTACGAACAACGCATCAACGTTTTACGCGGTAAAGTCGCCAAAGACGAAAAGCAGGCAGCAGCCGAAAGTCGTGCGGATCGGCGTTTGCAAAAAGCGGCGCTTGAAGCGGAGCGCCGCACGATCATGCAGATGCGCGCAGCGGGCGAGATTCCCGATGCGATCTTTCGCTCGATCGAATACGATCTCGACCTCGCCGCCATGCGGTTGACTTGAGGAAGGTCAGCAAACTTCAACCGTCGCCTTCGCGATCTGGAATAAATCGGACGTTCCTTGATGACCACGTGGAAGGCTAGGTTGGCGTTGCGCTCGGCACGGTGCTCGGTACGCTCGTGGGCGTCGGCAGCGACGGCTGGCCGCCGGGTGTGGGGGCGACGCCGGGCGCGGGAGGTTGCATTGCCGGCGCGGTGGCTGAAGGCGAAGGCTGCGGCACCGGCGTCGGGGGCGGCGCGAGCGTGGCTTGACCTTCGGGGTGCACCAGCGGAACCAACCGCAGGTAGCCGACGGATTCCGTGCGGTCTTTGATGACCGTCAGGTCTCCCTGTGCCGTCGCGTATCCCGGGGCGCGCGCGGTGACGGTCTGATCGCCCGCAGGCACGCGCTCGAGGACGAACGCGCCGCGCGCGTCGGCCGAACTCGCGTAGAGCGACCCGACGGAAACCAGCGCGGCCGGAATCGGGCGGTTCGTCATCGCGTCGAGCACTCGTCCCGTTACCTGGCCGTAGTCTTGCACGCCGACGACTCCAGCCGGCGCGGAGCATCCGTCGCCCAAGGAAAACAGCACGATCATTCCGAGCACGAGATAACGCATAGACGACATTATACGCTTACAGTTGGAACGTCTGCCAGTCGTAGGGCGAGAACCCACGGTTCACGACGTCTTCCCAGCCGATCCGGTATGCCTGACCGATTCCCACTTCGTCGTCGAACCCGATGACGCTGAGCGGTAACGCCTTTTCGGGCCGGATATATCGCAGATCGGTTTCCGGAATCGCCTGCATGTACTTCGCGACTAGTTGCATGCCGCCCGTCGAGCGCTCGATCTCCGCCGCCGTCAAACGCGCGAACGCGCGCTTCCCCATCGACTGAAAGTACGTGTTGCGCATCTCCACTTCGAGAATCTTGCGCTGCATCGTCCCAAAGACGCCGTACGCGATCTCGAGGGCATCTTTGTAATCGGTATCCGCCTGGAACGGCGGATCCAGAAGAACGACGTCGGCTGCTTTCGAGATGGCGTGAGCGATCCCGACCGGCGAGTTGCTCGCGACGCCGCCGTCGCAGTACGCGTTCACGGTTCCCTCGGGATCGGGAATTAGGACCGGATCGAATGCGAGTGGAAGCGCCGCCGACGCAAAGATGGCGCGGTGCAGCAGGTCCGGCGTTGCCTCGCGCACGATCGTGTGCGGCCCGAGGGAAAGCTTCAGCGCATGCTCGACCTTCTTCGGCAGGTCGGCGCTCTTGCCGGCGGGGCGCAAGTAGAAGTATTCGGGGCGCTGTAGCGTGAGGTTCGTCGTCGCCCAAACAAACGGCATGACCAGCGGCGTGTTCGGGTCGATATTGCGGGCGATCCAATCGAAGACCGGTTGGCTTTGCAACAGCCCTTTCTGGTCTTTCGTGAGGCCGATTAGGCTCACGGCGGAGGCGGCTCGGTTGAAGAGGCCGCTCTGCGGATCCCGGACGGCGGCGAACTGCGTTTTCGGACGAACGAGGTTCTGGGCGCTGGCGCCGTACCACAGTTCGCGCAGCTTGGAGTACTGCCCGGTAGCGACGAACCACCCGTTGAGCGCCCCGATCGAAGTGCCGCAAACGAGCTCGTACGGGGCGAGCGGCGCGCCGTCGCCGATTCCACGCCACGCCGCGAGGGCGTTCACGATGCCGGCTTCGTATGCCCCGAGGGCGCCGCCGCCGCTGAGCACCAGCGCGCCGCCTAGAGGTTCGACCCCTTCATCGGGTGGGCTCGCGCCGATGAGCGCCGGTGTTACGCCGGCCGCCCCCAGCGCCAACAAGAAGTTCCGCCGTTCCATAGTTACTTGCGCCTCGTATAAGCTCGGGAGTGAAGCGAGCATCGGAAACCCTGCTTCGCAATCCCCACTTTGGGATTCGGACGGGCCCCGGCCTGCCTCCCAGGTCCTCGAGCGGGGCTTGTGAAAACTTTCACAAGCCATGAATCCGTATGGGCCAGTCGCAATTTACCTCTGCGTCGCGTTTGCAGCGGCCTTGTTGTTCACGATCCTTCCGGGTTTGCTCCAGCGGCGTAAGCCGAACCCCCAAAAGCTCGAGGCCTACGAATGCGGAGTCGAGCCGACCTCGGCCGTCTCGGGGCGGTTTCCGGTGCGCTTTTACCTCATCGCCATGCTCTTCGTCATCTTCGACGTCGAAGCGGCCTCCTTTTATCCGTGGGCGGTTCAGATGCACGCGCTCCGTAGTTTTCGGCTTGCTCGAGATGATCGTGTTCATCGTCGTCCTGGCGATCGGCTACGCCTACGTTTGGAAGAAGGGCGGGTTCGTGTGGCGGTAGGCTCGAGCCCCGGGCACTTCATGCTGGCCAGACTCGACGACGTCGCGCGCTGGGCGCAAAGTTCGTCGGTGTGGCCGTTAACGATGGGCCTGGCCTGCTGCGCGATCGAAATGATGACGGTCACCTCTTCCGAGTACGACATCGCGCGCCTCGGTTCGGAAGTCTTCCGCAGCTCGCCCCGACAGGCCGATCTGATGATCGTCTCGGGACGCGTTGCTTGGAAGATGGCTCCCGTCGTCAAGCGCCTGTACGACCAAATGGCCGATCCGAAGTGGGTGATCTCGATGGGCGCGTGCGCGAGTTCCGGCGGGATCTTCGATAACTACGCGGTGGTCCAAGGCATCGATACGATCGTTCCGGTCGACGTGTACGTGCCCGGCTGTCCGCCGTCTCCCGACGGGTTGCTCTATGCCGTCAACCTAATTCAGCAGCAAATCCGCGAGGGCGGCCGCGGTGGAATTCTTTCTCGTTCGTAGCCCCAGGAGTTTTTGATTTATGCCGAGCACGCAAACGCCGCCGATTGCCGGCGCGGCGGTCGATCCGCCGAGTCTGCGACCGTCCATCGACGACGCCGCAATCGAGCGCGTTGAGCCGTCCGGGTTACGCGCGCGTCTCGAGGCGCTGAAGGCGGACGGCTACGGCATGCTGCTCGACCTTGGTGCCGTCGACTACCTCGAACGCAAACCGCGCTTCGACGTCGTGTACCATCTGCTACGGCTTTCCGCACGCCGGGCGAGCGTTCCGGAAGTCGGAACGCCGGCGCGCGTGCGCATCCTGTGCGGCGTAGACGGCGACGAGCCGCACGTCCCCACCGTGATGGATCTGTGGAAGTCGGCCGATTGGGCCGAGCGTGAAGTTTTCGATCTCTTCGGTATCGTCTTCGATGGCCACGCCGGCTTGCGTCGCATTCAAATGCCGTACGACTGGGAAGGGCATCCGCTGCGCAAAGATTATCCGGTGCGCGGTCCCGGCCCGCGAGCGCGCGCCGCGTCCCGCGTTTGCGAACAAGAACAACGTCCAGGCCGGCACGCCACCGTCGGGACGCACGCTCGAAGCACTGCAAGACCAAGTAAAGCGCGCGCGCGAGGGCCGTCAACCGTCATGACCATGTCGACGCAGCCGCTGACGCCGGAAATCGTCAGCCAAGAGGGCAACGCGATGGTGCTCTCGATGGGGCCGCAGCACCCGTCGACGCACGGCGTCTTGCAGATCATGCTCGAGATCGAAGGCGAGACCGTCGTCAAAGCCGAGCCCGAGATCGGCTACTTGCATACCGGCATCGAAAAAACGGCCGAAAATCTGTTTTGGTCGCAAGCGCAGACCGTCATCGAGCGCATGGACTACCTCGCCCCGGAGTCCAACTCGCTGTGCTACGCTCTCGCCGTCGAGCGGCTCCTCGGCATCACCGATGGAATTCCCGAGCGGGCGCGCGTCATCCGCGTGCTCTTCATGGAGTTGACGCGAATCGCGTCGCACTGCGTTTGGCTGGGCACGCACGGCATCGACCTCGGGGCCATCTCGGTGTTTTTCTACTGCTTCGATTTGCGCGAGAACATTCTCGATCTGCAAGAAGCCGCCGGCGGCGCGCGCATGCACCCTAACTACGTGCGCGTCGGCGGTCTCAACGGCGACCTTCCCGACGGATTTTTAGCGAAGCTCGATGCGTTCATCGAGAAGTTTCCGGGACGCATGCGCGACTTGCGCGGATTGCTTCAAGCCAATCCGATCTTTCAGGATCGTACCATCGGCGTCGGCGTTCTTTCTCCTGAGGCCGCGCTCGAGTGGAACGTTACCGGTCCCAGCCTGCGCGGCAGCGGGATCGCGTACGACGTTCGCAAAGCCTTTCCGTATACGGGGTACGAGACGTACGACTTCGACATTCCGGTTCGCAACGAAGGCGACGCGTACGCGCGCTTCCTCGTGCGACTCGACGAGATGGATCAGTCGCATCGCATCGTCCAACAAGCGCGCCGCCGTCTCGATACGCCGGGACCCGTACTCATCGACGATCCCAAGGTCACGGCCCCGCCGAAAGAAACGATCGCGCTCTCCATGGAGGCGCTGATCCATCACTTCAAGATCGTGAGCGAGGGCTTTCGGGTTCCGCCGGGGGACGTGTATCAATCGGTCGAGTCGCCGCGCGGCGAGCTCGGCTACTACGTCGTCAGCAACGGTGAGAACCGCCCGTATCGCATTCGGACGCGCCCGCCGAGCATGTACAACTTGCAGTCGGTCAAAGGGTTGGCGACTGGAAACCTCATCGCCGATCTCGTCGTCATCCTCGGTTCGCTCGATCCGGTTTTCGGTGAGGTCGACCGATGACGCGCGAGCGCGACTTTCCCGAGTTGCTCGAACGGGTCAGACCGGAGTGCGTGCGCATCATCGCTCAATACGAAGAGAAGCGCTCGGCGTTGCTGATGATCGCGCACCTGTTTCAGGAGCAGGAGGGATACGTCAGCCACGAGGCGATGGTCGCGATGTCGGAGATGCTCGCCATCACACCCGCCGAAACCGAGGGCACCCTCTCGTTCTACACGCTGCTGTATCGCCGGCCGGTTGGGAAGTACGTGCTGCAGCCTTGTCGCGGCCTAGCGTGCGCGATCAACGGCGCGGAAGACGTGATGGCATACTTTCGCGAAAAACTTGGCACGAACCATCTCGAAACCACGCCCGACGGGCTTTTTTCGTACGAAGAGGTCGAGTGTTTGGCGGCCTGCGACCGTGCGCCATGCATGCAAGTCAACCTCGAATTCGTTTACGATCTCACGCCGGCGAAGATCGACGAGCTGCTCGCCGGCGTTCGCTCGGGCTCGTATCCGACCAAGCCGCTAGTGCAGACCGATTTCCCGGGCCGCACGTGGGAAATTCGTCAGGACGATCAGGTTTCGACCGGGCGCAAGGCACCCGGCGCGGTCGGCGTGGAGAGCCCGAACAACGCCGGCGGCGTGGGCGACAAGAGCGGCACGATCATGCTCGACAACATCATCAACGGTGACGTCGAGTTTTTCCGCGGAACCCGCGAGCGCGCCGTGATCGATTCGCGCGCGGTCGTCGAATCGGTGGAAGAGGGGCGCGAGGAAGCCGAGCATGCCCGTCACTAAGGTGCTGACCGCCGGGATCGGCGAAGCGGACTTGCGCGACATCGAGGTATACCGCGAACGCGGCGGATACCGGCAGTGGGAGCGCGCCGTGCGCGAACTCAAGCCGGTCGACGTTTTGGATCTCGCCGAGAAATCGGGCCTGCGAGGGCGCGGCGGCGCGGGATTCCCGACCGGCAAGAAATGGTCGTTCTTACCGACCGACAAGCACTTGCGCTATCTCGTGTGCAACGGCGACGAGGCCGAGCCGGGAACGTTCAAGGATCACATGTTGATCGAAGAGGCACCCCACTTGGTGCTCGAAGGCATGCTGCTCGGCTCCTATGGGATCGCCTGCCACCACGCCTTCATCTACATCCGCGGCGAATTCAAACGAGGCTACGAGATTTTCAGCGTGGCGCTCGAGGAAGCCCGCAAAGCGGGATACGTCGGCAACGACGTGTTCGGCAGCGGATTCGATCTCGAGGTGACGGTCCAACGTGGCGCCGGTGCGTACATTTGCGGCGAAGAGACCGGACTGCTCAACTCGCTGGAAGGCAAACGAGGCGAGCCGCGGTTGAAACCGCCGTTTCCGGCGATCGAAGGCTTGTACGGCATGCCGACCGTCGTGAACAACGTCGAAACGCTGGCCTATCTTGGTGCCGATTCTCGAGAGGGGAGCCGACTGGTTTGCGTCGGTGGGCACCGAACGCAGCAAAGGCTATAAGATCGTTTCGGTTTCCGGGCACGTGCAGCGGCCCGGCAACTACGAAGTCGCCCTCGGGACCACGGTGCGCGAGATCATCGAACTCGCCGGTGGCCTTCGGCCGGGCCGCGCGCTGATGGCGGTGCAGCCGGGCGGTGGTTCGTCGGCGTGCATCTTCGAAGAGCATCTCGATTTGCCGTACGACTACGAGAGCATGACGAAAGCCGGCTCGATGCTCGGATCCGGTGCGTTCGTCGTCTTCGACGACAGTACCGATTTCGTGAAAGCCGCGCACAACCTCGTGCGTTTCTTCGCGCACGAATCGTGCGGGCAGTGCACGCCGTGCCGCGAAGGCGGTGACTGGCTGGAGCGCGTGCTCGAGCGGCTGGTGCAAGGGCGCGGGGTGGCGGGCGACTACGAAATGCTGCTGCGCGTTTCCGGAGGCAATCACCGGCTTGAACCTGTGCGCGCTCGGAGACTCGATCGAGCCGTTCTTGAAGTCGGTGTTGCTGCGTTTTCCGGAACAGTTCAAGGCTCGCGTCCTGCAAGCAAAAGAAACGGTGCCCGTATGAACGTCAATCTCACGATCGACGGCGTTCCGGTCAGCGTACCCAACGGCACGTGGCTGGTCGAAGCGGCCAAGACGGTGCAGCAAGAGATTCCCGTCTACTGCTATCACACCAAGCTTGGACCCGCGGGTCTTTGCCGGGTGTGTCTGGTCGAAATCGAAGGCATGCCGAAGCTACAGATCGCGTGTAACACCCCGGCCGCCGACGGCATGGTCGTTCGCACGCGCGGCGACCGCGTCGAGGCCGGCCGCGCGATGATTCTCGAGCTGCTGCTCGTCAATCATCCGCTCGACTGCCCGATTTGCGACAAGGGCGGCGAATGCGACTTGCAGGACTACGCGATGGCCTACGCGCGCGGCAATTCCGACGTGGTCGATCCGAAGACGCGCAAACCCAAGGCCGTCGATCTCGGCCCGACCATCGTCCTCGACGAAGAGCGTTGCGTCGTTTGTCAGCGTTGTGTGCGCTTCGACGACATCATCGCCGACGAACGGCAACTGGTGGTGAAGGACCGCGGTGCGCACGACATCATCGCGACCGCTACCGGCCGGCCCTACCGGCATAACTTTACCGGAAACGTGACCGAGTTGTGCCCGGTCGGCGCACTAACCTCGAAAACCTATCGCTTCAAGTCGCGCCCCTGGGACCTGACTCGCACGCAGACGAGCTGCACCCAGTGCGCCGTCGGCTGTCAGCAGTTTGCCGACGTTCGCCACGATACGCTGCTGCGAACGATGTCGGTGGAGCACGACGATGCGATCTCCGACGGCTGGCTGTGCGATCGGGGACGCTACAACATCGGTTTTTACGCGTCGCCCGATCGGCTGACGCAACCGCTTTTCCGCAAGGGCGGCACCTTCGTTCAAATCGGCTGGGACGACGCGTTCGCGCTGTGGCGCAGAGCCATCGCCGACGCCATTGCGGCTAAGGGACCGTCGAGCGTGGGGACGATCGGCGGCGGACGTTTGACGAACGAAGAGGCCTACACGTTGCAGCATCTCTTCCGGAAGATCGGCGTCGCAAATCTCGACTGGCGAGCCGGCCGGCAACGTCAAGCCACACCCGGCGGCAAGGGCGGCGCACTCGCGACCCTCGAGAGCGCGCAAGCGATCGTGGTCGTCGGCGATTCGATCGAGGAACGCGCGCCGGTCATGTGGCTGCGGCTCCGTAAGGCCGAGCTGCGGGCCGGCGCAACCGTCGTGCACGTCGCAACACCGGCGCAAGCGCTGGCGGCGGCTTCCCGCCGGCGCGACGCGGATCGCGCTCGTCTGGGACGGCGTCGATTTGGAGCGCGGCCGTGCGTTCGCCGACGCCTTCGCGGGCGTCGCGGAGCTGTCGACCTACATCGCGAGCGAGCAAGGCAACGCACGGGGAGCCGAAGCGATGGGCATGTTGCCGCGTTCGGGCCCGGGGTACGTTGCCGTACTCGCGAGCGGACGCGATACCGCCGGGATGTTTCAGGATGCGCGCAACGGCGCGCTTTCCGTGTTATCGATGTTCGGCGTTAATCCGGTTCGCAACGCGGTCGGTGGCGCGGCGGTCGCCGATGCACTCGCCCGGATTCCGTTCGTGGTCGTCAGCGAGCTGTTCATGACCGAAACGGCGGAATGCGCGACGTTGGTGCTGCCGGCCAAGGGCGCGTTGGAGAAATCCGGCACCACAATCAATCTCGCGGGCGATCTGCTGCCGGTAAACGCGGCGCTGCAAGCGCCCGACGGCACGTCTTTCGGATCTCGAGATGGTTGCGGGCTTAGCGGCTCAATTCGACGTCGATTTGCCGCGTGCCGAAGCAGCTCGATGCGGCGATCGTCGAACACGCCGCGCACACGCCGGAGGATTTCGGGTTCGGCGACGCCCGGTTTGCCGGCGACGTCGCGGCCGCGAACGCGGCGGATGACGTGCGGCCTACGAAGATTCTCTCGGGCGGCGGTACGTGGCAGCACGACCCCACCATGGTACCGCTACAGGAAGCCGCCCCGTCGCTGCAGCCCGTCGGAGCACCGTCCTAATGGCGCCGCTATGGCTGATCGTGCTTGGTGAAGTCGGCGATTCTGCTGCTGGTCGTGGTCACGACGTTTGCGTATGCCATGCTTGCCGAGCGCAAGGTGCTGGGCTGGATGCAACTGCGTCCGGGTCCTAACCGGGTGGGGCCGTGGGGACTGATGCAGCCCGCCGCGGATGCGGCCAAGCTCATGCTCAAAGAAGATCTGACGCCCAAGAGCGCCGATCCGTTGATCTACCGGCTGGCGCCGTTCATCTCGCTCTTGACGGCGTTTTCGGTCTACGCGATCATTCCGTTCGGTGCGTCGTCGTCGGGGACGTGGGCGATCGGCAACGTGAACGCGGGCATTCTCTTGATTCTGGCGATCACGTCGATCGGCGTCTACGGTATCTCCCTGGGCGGCTGGGCATCGGGTTCGAAGTATCCGCTGCTCGGCAGCGTCCGGGCGACCGCGCAGATGATCAGTTACGAACTGGCGATGTCGCTCTCGTTTCATTGGGGTCTTAATTCTCGCCGGCACGACCTCGCTCGACGGCATCGTCAACGCACAAGTGCGCTGGTGGTTTTTCGTTCCCCAGTTCTTGGGATGCGTCATCTACGTCATCACGGCCGTGGCCGAAACGAACCGGACGCCTTTCGATCTGGTAGAGGCCGAAACCGAATTGGTCGCGGGATTCCACACCGAGTACTCGGGCTTGCGCTTCGGATTGTTTTTCATCGCTGAGTACGTGAACATGTTGACCGTATCGTGCATCGCCACCCTGTTGTTCTTCGGCGGCTGGAACGCGCCGTTGGGCCTGACGATGGTACCCGGCGTCGTGTGGTTTGTCGCGAAGGTCGCGCTCTTCATGTTCTTTTACATCTGGCTGCGCGCCACGCTCCCGCGCCTTCGATACGACCGGCTCATGGCATTCGGCTGGAAAGTGTTGTTACCGTTGGCCACGCTCAATCTCGTCGTGACGGCGGTCGTCGTGGCGTTCGAGGATAACGGCTAAGATGCAGAATTCGACCTTCAAGAAGAACTTGTACAACGTCGGGGCGATCCTCAAAGGTCTTTCCATTACGTTTGGCTTCATGTTTCGAAAGCGGCCGACCATCCAATATCCGTCGGTGAAGAAGCAGCACGCGCCGCGCTTCCACGGACTGCACGAGCTGCGACGCTACGGCGACGGCAAGGAGCGCTGCATCGGATGCGAGCTGTGTTCGAGTGCCTGCCCGGCCAACGCGATTACGGTCATCGGCGCGGAAAACGCGCCCGGCGAACGCGTGTCGCCCGGCGAGCGGCGCGCGGCGCGTTACGAGATCGACGAGCTGCGTTGCATCTTCTGCGGTATGTGCGAAG
The DNA here is from genome assembly GCA_963786105.1 of Vulcanimicrobiota bacterium. Taxonomy (GTDB): domain Bacteria; phylum Vulcanimicrobiota; class Vulcanimicrobiia; order Vulcanimicrobiales; family Vulcanimicrobiaceae; genus Tumulicola. The sequence goes on along the minus strand of CAWAXX010000007.1, from coordinate 50,118 downwards.
AAGCGTGCCCGACCGATGCGATCGTCTTGACCCCGCGATTCGAGATGGCGGACTACCGCCGTGGATCGTTCGTGTACGACAAGGATCGTCTGCTGGTACCGGTCGATGCCGGCGTGGGCGAGGCGCCCGACGAGCGACCGGGCGGTATTCCCGGCGACCTGGGCCGCGTCGCCGACATCAAGTCGACGACCAACGTCGACGTGGGCTACTCGGCAACATGGCGCGGCGACATCCTCAAAACGCAGCGCCGCGGGTTGGCGTCTCGATGATCGCCTTTTGGGTGCTCGGCGCGATCGTCATTGCCAGCGCCGTTTGGACGATTGGCGCCAAGAAGCCCGTGTATAGCGTCGTCGCGCTGCTGATCAACTTCGCGGCCTTGGCGATCCTGTACGTGACGCTCTCCGCGGAGTTCTTGGCGGTCATGCAGATCATCGTGTATTCGGGCGCGATCCTGGTGTTGTTCGTGTTCGTGATCGCGTTGCTGAGCAGCGGCGTGGCGCCGTTCTCCGCCGGTCCCAATCGCCTTCCCAATGCGGTCGTCCCGGCGGTCGCGATCGTGCTGGCGGCGCTCGGATTCCTCTCGTACGCGGCCATGCGCGCGCCGGTCGTGCCCCCGGGCAGCGTGCACACGGCGTCGACGATCGGGCCGGTCGGTACTGCCGGAATCTTCGGCAGCGTCGCCGATTTCGGCAAGGCACTCTTTACCGTGCAGCTCCTGCCGTTTGAAGTCACCGCGCTAATCCTGATGGTCGCGGTCATCGGCGTGGTTGCGCTTGCGGGCGATCAGCGGCCGTACGTCCCGACCCGAAAACATGCCGTCGGAGGTCGAGCGCGACGTGCGTGAGGCTATCCTACGGGGAGGGGAATAGAACACTAGACGTGCCCGTAGCGATTGGAAACTACATTGCGCTTTCGTCGGTGATGTTCTTCATCGGCGTCGCCGGCGTGTTGCTTCGCCGCAACCCGCTCGTCATGCTGATGAGCATCGAGTTGATGTTCAACGCCGCCAATCTGCTGTTCATGGCGTTCGCGCGTGCGTGGCTAGCCAACGCGGGACAGGTCTTTGCGTTTCTCGTCATCACGGTTGCCGCGGCCGAGGCGGCGATCGGGCTCGCGATCGTCGTCACGACGTTCCGCGCCGAGAAGAACGTCGACGTCGACGAAATCAGGTTACTTCGCGGATGAACGCCGTGCACCACGCCATGGGCGTTGACGGATCGTATCCGCTGTTGGTCGCGCTGTGGCTCTTGCCGCTCGCCGGTGCGATCGCGTGCTGGACGTTCGGACCGCAGCTCAAGACGTTCTGCGGCTGGCTGGCCTCCGGCGCGCTCGCCGTATCGTTCGTGCTGGCGGCGCTGTCGTGGAGTGCCGGGACGCAGAGTTCCGGCGGCGCTCTCGGGGCGCATCAGGCGCTGTTTTCGTGGATGCCGGGGTTCGACTTTGGCCTGCTGCTCGATCCTCTTTCGTTGCTGTGGACCTTCATCATCACCGGCGTCGGCTTTTTGATCCACTTCTACGCGATGGGATACATGGACGGCGATCGCGCATACGCGCGCTTCTTCGCGTACATGAATTTCTTCGTTTTCGCGATGCTCACGCTCGTGCTCTCCGATAATTTCGTCGGGTTGCTGGTCGGCTGGGGCTTGGTCGGCCTCGCCTCATATTTCCTGATCGGGTTCTGGTTCGAGCGGCCGACCGCGGTCGCGGCCGCGCGCAAGGCCTTCGTGATCAACGTCGTCGGCGACGTTGCCATCATGTTCGCGATCTTTGCGATCTTCGCCAACCTGCGCTCGATCGCATTCGGCGACGTCTTCGCCGCCGCCGGCACGTTCGGCTCGCCGGCGTTGCTGACGATCTGCGTTGCGCTCTTCATCGGAGCGGCCGCCAAATCGGCGCAGATTCCGCTGCACACCTGGCTGCCCGACGCCATGGAAGGTCCGACGCCCGTCTCGGCGCTCATCCACGCCGCCACCATGGTGACCGCCGGCGTCTATCTCATCGCTCGCTGCGCGCCGCTCTGGAACGCGAGCCACGACGCGCAGATGCTGGCGGGGACGATCGGCGCGGTGACCGCGATCGCCGGCGCCATCCTGGGCTGCGTGCAATGGGACATCAAGCGAATTCTCGCGTATTCGACGATGTCGCAAATCGGCTACATGATCCTCGGCGTCGGCGTGGGTGCCTACCAAGGCGGGATCGCGCACTTCTTCACGCACGCGTTTTTCAAAGCGCAGCTCTTCCTAGCGGCCGGTCTGATCATTCATGCGCTCGGGAACGAGCAAGACGTACGCCGCATGGGCGGTTTGCGTACGAAGATGCCGTTTGCGTTTTGGGCGATTCTGACCGGCGTGCTCTCGATCTGCGGCATTCCCGGATTCAGCGGCTTTTTCTCCAAGGATCAAGTGATCTACGGTGCGCTCGTTCACGGACATCCGTGGATCTTTGCCACGGCATCGCGACCGCCGGCCTCACCGCCTACTACATGTTCCGGTTGCTGTTCGTCACGTTCTTAGGTGACTATCGCGGCGGCGTCGAGCCCGACTCGGGTGCCTCCGGCGGGCATCGGGACCACCACGCCCCGGCCTGGATCATGAACCTGCCGGTAGGCATCCTGATCGTGCCGACGGTGGCCATCGGCGCCGCGCTCATGTGGGGCGGCGAAAACTCGCCCTGGGCGCGCTATTTCGCGCCGCAGTTCGCGGCAGCGGCGCTTCCGGCTCCCGGTATTACCGAGCTGGCGACGTCGGCGATCGTCTTTCTGGTCGTGCTTGCCGGCTTCGGAGTCGCATGGTCGCGGTACGCGACCAAAGCGGCGCAAGCGAATGCCGTGGAGCGATTGCGCGTCGAAGCAGAGCGCACTCCCGCGGTGCTGACGCATCTCTTCTACTTCGATACCTTCATCGACATCGTCTTCGTGCGTACGTCCCAACTGGCCGGCACGCTGGTCGCGCGCGTTTTGGATCCGCATCTGATCGACGGAGCCGTCCGCGAACTCGTCGTGGTCACTCGGACCGCGGGAGCGCTGGTGCAGTGGCTCGAGAACGGCCTGGTGCGCGCGTACGCACTGATTCTGGCTTTTGGCGCGGCCTGTTTCATCGTCTACTACGCGCTCGTAGCGGGAGGACTGCACTGATGTTGGTGCTAGCCACGATCCTGCTTCCGATCGTCGCTGGAGTCGCGTTGTTTGCGCTGCCGCGCGACGACCGGCACGTTTCGCGCGCCGCCGGGACGTTGGTGGCGGCGGCAACGCTAGTTATGCTGGTGGCCGCCCGCGATGCGGAATGGAGCTTCCGCTGGCTGTCGCGTCCGTTCGAAGCCGCGTTCCATTTCGGCGCCACGCCGATTTCTTTCTGGCTGGCACTGTTGCTGACGCTGAGCACGGCGTGCGCGATCGCGGCGACCAGGCTTCCACGTATGCGGAATTTCGTCGCGATGATGCTGCTGCTGGAAGGAGCGATGCTGGGACTCTTCCTGGCGCGCGACCTGCTGGTGTTCGCGCTGTTCTGGGACCTCATGCTGATTCCGGTCTTTTTCGGACTGATCGGCTGGAGCAATCATCCCGCCACGGCGTGGCGTTACTTCGTCTACAATTTTGCGGGCGGCCTGTTGCTGCTGCTCGCGACCGCCGCATTCGGCATCATTTACGGGTCGACCGACGTGATCGGCCGCGCCGGCGTGCACGTCGTCGGCGCATGGGCGCCGTGGATCTTCGCCGGCTTTGCGGTGGCGTTTTTGGTGAAAACGCCGGTGTGGCCGTTGCACACGTGGATGCCGCTGACGTATACCGAGTTGCCGGCACCGATGGTCGCCGTCGTTGGCGCGGTGCAATCCAAAGCTGGGCTCTACGGCTTGATCGCCATTGCCCTCGCGTTCTTGCCCGAATATCTGCGGCAGTATTCGGGCGTCTTGATCGTGCTCGGTGGAATCTCGCTGCTGTACGGCGCGGTCGCGGCGCTCGTGCAGCACGACGCGAAGCGGGTCGTCGCTTATTCGTCGCTCTCGCACCTCGGGTTGATCGTGATCGCCATCGTTGCGGGCAACCAGCTCGCGCTGCAAGGTGCGCTCGTGTACATGATCGCCCACGGGCTGTTTTCGGCTGCGCTGTTCATGATCGTCGGATACGTCGAGGAACGCGAGAGCACGCGTTCGCTGGTTCGGCTCGGCGGCCTAGGCTGGGCAAACCCGAGGCTCGCCGGCGCTTTCTGCATCGCCTGCTTGGCCGCGCTTGGACTACCGGGGCTAGCCGGATTCGTCGGCGAGCTCGTGATGCTCATCGGTATCTATCAAGCCGGTTACGTGTGGCCGGCGATCGTCGGGTTAGTGGCAATCATCCTGGCGTCGGCGTATTTCCTGCGGCTCTATCAAGGCATCATGAACGGCCCCGAGCTCGACGATCTCCCCGTTCGCCACGACCTGACGTGGCTCGAAGGACTTGCGGTGGCGCCGCTACTGGCGGCCTTGGTTTTCGTCGGCATTGCGCCGCAGGCCATCATGGCCGCGTTTGCGGGGATGGTCAGATGATGACGCTTCCGTTCACCTCCGCCGACTGGAGTGCGTTGGTGCCGATCGCGATCGTGGCAGTCGCGGCGTTAGCGATATTGATCGTCGACTTGCTCGCGCGCGATCGAGCCCCGCGATACGTCTCGATCCTGATTGGGGCGATCGGCGGTATCGCGGCCGGTGTCGTCGTCGCGGGCCAGTTCGGTCGCGACTACAACGCGTTTTTCGGCGGTTTCATGACCGGCGGCTTCACCAGCGTGTTCGAAGAGATTATCCTGCTGGCGTTGCTCGGCTCGTTGATCCTCTACGGCGCCATCGGCGCGGGCGAGCGCATCGCGGGAACCACCGCGCTGATGTTGTGGGGCACGTGCGGCGCGATGCTGATGGCGGGCGCCGCCAATTTGATGACGATTTTCCTGGGACTCGAACTGCTCTCGCTCGCGCTCTACTGTTTGTGCGGCATGGTCGATCGCAAAACCGCCCGCGAATCGGCGCTCAAGTATCTCATTCTCAGCTCGACCGCGACCGGATTCATGCTGTACGGAATGGCGCTGCTTTTCGGCGCAACCGGCAGCGTGATGCTGGCCGATTTCGTCAACCCCGCTCTGGCCGCGAGCGCGCTCTTTTGGATGGGCGCCGGTATGTTCTTGATCGGATTGGCCTTTAAGCTGAGCCTCGTTCCGTTCCACACCTGGGCGCCGGACGTCTACGAGGGCGCGCCGCTCCCGGTAACGGCCTTCATGAGCGTGGCCACCAAAGCGGCCGTGCTCGCAGTATTCGCGCGCTTCATCTATGCGGCACTCCCGTCGGGCGTGGCCGAGAAGCTCCTCCTACCGTTTTGGATCGTCGCTGGTATCTCGATGATCGTCGGAAACGCCGGCATGCTCGCGCAGCACGATCTGAAACGGTTGCTCGCCTATTCCGGCATCGCGCAGGCTGGGTACATCCTCACGGCGATGGCCGGCGGCACGCCGCTCGGACTGCGGTACGCGGTGTTTTATCTCACGGCGTACACCTTTATGAACCTCGGAGCGTTCGCGGTTGCGGCGGTGATCTCGAACGACGGCGAACAGGGCTCGCGCTTGACGAGCTACGAAGGTCTCGGTCGGCGGCGCCCGACTCTTGGCCGTTGCGATGACGTTCTTTCTGCTCGCACTGGCGGGTTTGCCGCCAACCGCCGGCTTCCTAGGAAAAATCTTGATCCTGTCGTCCAGCGTCAGCGCGGGGTACGTGTGGATGGCCGGGCTGCTGATCGCCGGGACCGCCATCTCGCTCTACGCCTACGTCAAGATCATCTTCGCGATGTATGCACGGGCACGCCACGAGCCGCACGATCCAAAGCCGTTCGTGCCATTGGCCTGGGCGAGCATCGCGATTTGCGCCGTGGCGGTGATCGCGATGACGTTCTATCCCCTCACGCCGAGCAACATACTTCCCCTAGTAAAATAGGCGGTTGGGCCGCGGCCGGCGCCCTCGAGGGGTCACGCTGTAGCCGGTAAAGCGTTATACTTCAAAAAGGGGGGAACGAAGATGCGCCGCCTGTGCCTGTTCGCAACCGTGGCCCTGGGACTGGTCGTATTGACCGGTGGCCGGGCCGTCGCTCAAGCGAAGATCGTGAACGACCCCTCCATGTTCGAGCCGGTCTTCGTGTCCGATCCCCAGGGAGCGATTCGGGTGGCACGCGAGCGCATCGCCGCCGGCGATCTCGGGGGCGCGGTTAAGGGCCTCGAGATCTACGTCGTTTCGCATCCAGGCGAGGGTGGTCCGGAGCGCTTCCTCGGCGACCTCTACTACCGCCAAGGCCGTTTCGACAAGGCCGAACAGGTGTACAAACGCATCCTCGAGCACAACCCCGGAGACCGCGAGACGCATAACCGCTTGGGCGTGGTCTACGCCACAGAAAATCGCGTCGACGACGCAATCGAGCAGTTCAATAAAGCTCTTCCGGGGACCGACTCGGTCGCCGACCTGGTTGCGATGCACCTGCGCAAGGGGGATCTTCCGCAGTATCGCCAGCAGATGCAGCAGCTCGCCAACGCCCAGCCGACGGACGTCGACGTCCAAGCCGAAATGGGCCAAATTTTCGCCGCGCTTCATAAGCCTGCCGACGCGCTCGCCTACTTCATGCGCGCGCTCGACAACGATCACCAGTCGCTCACGGCGCTCAACGGTCTCGGCTTAACGTACTTCGACCTGCACAACTACACCGAAGCGGAAAAAGACTTTACCGCGTGCTTACAGATCGACGTGACGAACTATACGTGCACCAATAATCTCGGCGCTGCGTACTTGCAGTCGGGCGACGACGACGTTGCCAAGCCCTATCTCATCCGTGCCCATTCGCTTGCTCCCGAACGCCCCGAATCGCTCGTAAATTTCGGATTTCTTGCCGACCGGCGCGGCGACTGGAAGCGCGCGGTAGACTTCTACGTTCAAGCTACCGTCGTCGGTCCGTACCTGCCGGAAGCGTACGTGGACCTCGGCATCGACTACGAGCACAACAACCTCTACCCGCTCGCACAAGCCGCCCTGCTCAAAGGCGTCGCGGCGGCGCCGCAGGACGGCCGCATTCGCTACCTGCTGGCCGTGGCGTACGCCTCGCAGGGGCAGAAGTCGCTGGCGCTCGACCAACTACGAATCGCTCAACAGTCGCTGGATCCCGACGTCGCCGCCATCGCCTCGGAAGAGACGTCGAGACTGTCGTCGCAACAGTAGCCCGCAACTCTAGCGTCAGCGCGTCCCGACGGCGATGCAGTCGATTTCGATGCGCGCGCCTTTCGGTAGCGCGGCGACGGCGACGGTCGAACGCGCCGGCTTAGCCGAACCAAAATACCTTTCGTACACCGCATTGACGGCGGCAAAATCGTTCATGTCGATCAGAAAGATCGTCGTTTTGACGACGTCGCCGAAGCTTTTACCGGCGGCGGTCAACACGGCTTCGAGACTGCGTAAGACGCGCTCGGTTTGGGCCGAAACGTCACCGGTCAACGATCTCGCCGGTGTGCGGATCGATCGGAATCTGTCCGCTGCAGAAGAGAACGTCGCCGGCAGAAATCGCCTGGCTGTAGGGCCCGATCGGTGTCGGCGCGTTCGGGGTCAGAATGCGCTCGTGGCTGCTCATGGGGTTTTACGACGATACCGAGTAGCACTGCCGAATTAGGCGCTTCGCCTCGAGACATCGTGCCTTTGAAATTCATCGGCGGCTCGTCGATGCCGAAGTTTTTGGCATAGAGATCGTTAACCCGGGCTATCTCGTCGGACGTCAGCGCAGGCGCACCCGAAGCACCCGCGAACTCGACGAGTTGCTCGCGATCGTAGATGTTGGGCAAGACGGTCATGACGCGTGGTTCGGCGAGTAACCATCCAACCGCCGCTTGCCCGAGCGTCCGGTCGGGGCGCTCGAGAAAACGCAGTTGCTCGACTTTCTGGACGCCGTTGATCAACCACGAGCGCGGGCGATGACTGCGATGGTCGCTTTTGGGGAAGACCGTCTCGTGGGTATAGCGGCCTTCGAGCATGCCGCTTGAGTGCGGCACCCGAATCATATAGCCGGTGTCCGCGCCGTTGTCGTAGGCGGCTTCGATCTGCACGTTGCCCGGATACTGCTCGAGCGCGTTCCAGATGATTTGCAGGCTCGCGACGTTGCGTTTCTCGACCGCGTCGACGCCTTCGTAGAGCCAACCAATCGCCGGTCCGAGCGCCACGCCGTACATGCGAATCTTTCCTTCGCGCTTGAAAGATTCCAGCAAGTCCCAGAGCGCGTCGTCGTCGATCTGCGCCAGCCGCGCGTTGTGCATCTGGTAAATGTCGACGTAGTCGGTTTGCAGTCGCCGCAGCGACTCTTCCAGCGCCTTGCGCACGAATGCCGGTGAGAAGTCCTGCGGCAACTCGAACTGCCCGCGCCGTTTCTCGAGGTTTTGAGACGAGTAAAAGTCGTAACCGAACTTGGTCGCGTAGACCACCTTGTCTCGCCGGTCGCCGAACGCTTCGGCAAGCTGCACTTCGCTACGGCCGTTGCCGTACGTATCGGCGGCGTCGTAAAGCGTGATTCCAAGGTCGAAAGCCTCGCGGAGCATAGCAACGGCTTCGTCGTCGGTCGTGTTCCCCCACCATCCGGTGGACGTGGTCCAGAGCCCGAAACCGATCTCGCTGACGGTGACGTCGGTCTTCGGGTACGTGCGGTATCTCATGGGAGGGCCTTCTCCGCGCGACCGGCCAACTCTTCACGGCGTGAGCCAAACAAGCGGGTTCGAAGACGATTTCGCGCGTGTCGCCGAGTGGATCTCACGCTATTTCCGGCATCCCGAGAACTACCGAGTGTTACCCGCCGTCAGCCCGGGCGACGTGACGTCGCAGCTGCCCGCGCAGGCCCCCGAGTTCGGCGAACCGTTCGAGCGCATCTTCGCGGATTTCGAGCGCATCGTCGTCGCCGGAACGACCCACTGGAACCACCCCCGTTTCTTTGCCTACTTTGCGACCAGTGCGGCACCCGTAGCGGTGCTTGCCGAAGCTTTGGCGGCGACGCTCGACGTGAAAGCGATGCTCTGGCGAACCTCGCCGTCGGCCACCGAGTTGGAAGAAGTAACGATGCGTTGGCTCGGCCGTCTGCTTGGGGTGCCGGACGATTGGATGGGCATCGTCTACGACACCGCGTCGATCGCGGGATTCACCGCGCTCGCGGCGGCGCGCGAGGCACTTGGTCTGGACATTCGTCGCCATGGCATGAGTGGTCGCGACGTTCCGCGTCTACGGGTCTACATCACCGATCATACCCATTCGCACGTCGAGAAGGCCGCCATTGCGCTGGGCGTGGGACAAGAAAACGTCGTACGAATCGAGAGCGACGCGGCATTTCGGATGCATCCCGACGCCTTGCGGCAGCGACTCGCCGACGATGAGGCCGCCGGAATGCGTCCGCTCGCCGTCGTGGCGACCGTCGGCACGACGTCGACCACGTCGATCGATCCCGTGCCGGCGATTGCCGAAATCGCCGCCCGCTACGGTGTTTGGCTGCACGTTGACGCGGCGTACGCCGGCACGGCGGCGATTCTTCCGGAGTTTCGCGGACTGCTCGACGGTGTGGACCGCGCAAATTCGCTGGTCGTCAATCCTCACAAATGGATGTTCGTTCCGATGGACCTTTCCGTGCTCTTCGTCAAAGACGAGTCGATGGTTCGTCGCGCGTTCAGCCTCGTTCCGGAGTATTTGACGACTCCCGAGGGCGACGCCGTCAACTACATGGACTACGGATTGCAGCTCGGGCGCCGGTTTCGTGCGCTCAAACTTTGGTTCGTGCTGCGCCATTTCGGCGCCGAGGGGATTCGCATCAAACTGCGCGAGCACATCGAATTGGCTCAAACGTTTGCCGAGTGGGTGTGCGCGGATCCCGAATGGGAAATCGTCGCTCCGCATCCATTGTCGGTGGTGTGCTTTCGCTACCGGGCCGTACCGGAGAACGCCCGCGACCCGTTCAACGAACGCCTCATGCACGCCGTAAACGCGACCGGCGAACTGTTTCTTTCGCACACGAAGATCGACGATCGCTTCGCGCTGCGCTTGGCAATCGGCAATCTGCGCACGCAGCGGTCTGACGTCGAGTTCGCGTGGAACGTCCTGCGACGCAAAGCCCGAGATCTAAAGCAGTAGTCGAGGCCGGGGGCGAGGAGCGCGAAGCGCGGATTCGCCTTTTCAATACAGTCGCAGGTACTGTTCGCGTTCCCAGGGATGCACGGCGCGCCGATAGCGCTCGTATTCGGCCAGTTTGGCGTCGCGAAACGCGTGAAACAGATGATCCCCCAGTGCCGCTCGCACGACCGGGTCGCGGTCGAGTTCGTCGATCGCTTGGCGCAACGAACGCGGAAGCGTGCCGATTCCGCGCTCCCGCCTTTCGTGGTCGCTCAACTCGTATGTCGAGCCGGTCAAGGCCGGTCCCGGCAGGGTGGCGCGCGCAATCCCGTCGGCCGCGGCGCCGATGAGTACGGCGATCGCCAGGTACGGATTGCAGGCCGGATCGGGGCTGCGCATCTCGATTCGCGGCGGCGACTGCCCGGGGGGGACGCGCACCAGGGCGTTGGCGCTCCGCTCCGACCAAACGGTGTAAATAGGCGCGTCCCACGCAGCGACCAAACGTTTATATGAGTTGACGGTCGGATTGCAGATTGCCGTGAGCGCGGGAGCGTGAGCGAGCAGACCGCCCACCACGTAGAGGGCGGTCGCCTCGTCGGCGGCGGGGTCGAGGCGGAAATCGACGTGCAAGCCGTTCCCGGCACGCTCTTCAATCGGCTTCGGCATGAACGTAGCATCCAAGCCGAAGCCGGCGGCGACGTGCTTGGCGATCGTGCGCATCGTCAAAGCGTGATCGGCGGCAGACAGCGGGTCGTCGTGCGCGATGTCGATTTCGTGCTGCCCGGCGGCGTGTTCGTGATGCGCCGAGGCGACCGGCACCGCCATCGACTGGAGCGCCGCTACGACGGCGTTGCGCGCGGCCTCACCGCGATCGTTCGCGGAGAAATCGAAATACGAACCGACGTCGGTCGTCGCCGTCGACGCAACGTCGTCGGAGAGTTTGTCGAAGAGGAAGAACTCGGCTTCGAGGCCGATTCGAACGTTGCGCAACGAGGTCGCGCTTTCGACGGCGCGGCGCAGCGTCGTCCGCGGACATCCTTCAAAGGGTAGGCCGTCGGGCATCGCGATGTCGCAGATCAGCCGCGCCTCGCGCCCGTCTGGAGCCGGCCACGGGTAGGTCGCGAAGGTGGACGGGTCGGGCTTGAGTTGCATGTCGAGCTCTTCGCCGCGTACGAATCCGTCGATCGAGCCGCCGTCGAAGGTGACGCGCCCGTCGAGGGCGTTCTCCAGTTCGCCGATGGGAATCGACACGTTCTTACTGACGCCGAAGATATCGGCAAAAACCAATCGCACGAAGCGAACGTTCTGCTCGCGCGCCAACTTGACGACCTCGCGCTTGGTGACGGGTCGCCGGTCGTTATGAGGAGTGGATTGCATCGATCGCTACCGCCAAACGCAGAGTGAGTTGGTCGTGGGGACTTTCGAGCGTGCACGCGCAGATCTCACCGATCTGACGGAGCCGGTAAACGACGGTGTGGCGGTGCACGTTCAGGTGGGCGGCCGCCGTCTTGACGTTTTGACCGACTTCGAAAAACAATCGAAGGGTTCGCTCGAGCTCCGTTTGATGTTTTTCGTCGTACGTTCGTAACGGCGTCAAAATTCGTCGCGCGAACGTTTGCAGGCGACGCGCGTCGGCGCCTTCGTATAGGAGCGGATAGGCCCCCAATTCGTCGTACGACGCCACGCGGCCGGCGCCGAAAACGCGCCGGCCGATCGCCAGCGCGGCGACCGCGGCGTCGGCGCTTTGGTGCAAAGCGATCGGCGTTTCTACGGTCCCCACTCCCCCGGTTAGCCGCAAGCCGGCCTTGCGCTTGGCCACCGCTTTCGGGAGCAGTGCGGCGGCGGTGCGAGCGTTGCTCGCGTCGACCTCGCGCATTGCCGGAACGAAGATCAACAGGGTCGCGCCCCGCTCTAAAAATCCGAGGTCGGCATCGCTCGAACGAAACGCCTCGGCGGCGATTGTCCGTAACTCGGTCAGATCCCCGGATCGCGCGGTCTCATCGCCGGCTTCGCGCTCCAGGGCGATGGCGAGATACGCAGGCGCGAGAATCAACCGGCTCGCAACGGCATCGTCGCGCGCAGCATTCAAATCGTGGTGCGTCCGTCCGATCAGTCGTTCCCAGAACTCGGCTCGCCGGCCGCGCGCGGCGTCCGGCTGCCGCGCTAGCTCGATGCCGATTGCCGCTCCGGTAAGACGCATGAGTAGTTCCAGGTCGCGCATCGCGTCGTCGCTCGCGGGCGGCGCACCGTTGCCGAAAACCGACAGCCAACCGACGTGCGCGCTGCCGGCAACGACCTGAATCGAGCGCCCCGGTCCGCCGCTTTCGACCGTCTCGCGCGCGCTGGCGGGGATGTCGCCGGTGCCGGCGGCCGCTAGCCGGTGCCAGCGCAGATCCTCCAGCAACACGCTGCTCCCGATAGCGGCGGCAAGGTGTGCGGCGAGTGCCTTGGGGCCGCCGCCCGACGCCGCGATCTGCGAGAGGCGTTCGGCAAACTCGACGAGTTGTTCGTTGGTCACTTGGCTCCCCTACCCGCCGAGCAATGCCGGAAAGAACTGGCCGGCAACGTAAAGCACCGAGAGCGCGCCGACGACCACGACCGTCGCCCACGCGATGGCATTCACCCACGGCTTATTCGTGTAGTCGCCCATGATCTGCTTGCGGTTGATGACGATCAACATCAGCACCAGCTCCGCCGGCAGCAGAACCCCTTGCAGGACTTGCGCGAAGAGCACCATTTTCAGTAGTGGGATGTGCGGGATCAAGACGACGGCGGCTCCGACCAATAAGCCGACGGCAAAGAGGGAGAAGAAGACCGGTGCTTCTTCGAACTTGCGATCGATGGCGGCCTCGAAGCCGAAGGCTTCGCACACGATGTACGACGTGGAGAGCGGGAGCACCGTGGCGGTAAAGATGCCGGCATTGAGAATCCCGAGTGCGAAAATCGTAGCCGCGAACTCGCCCGCCAGCGGGCGCAGCGCGACCGCAAAGTCCGAAGCCTGCGTCGCGACGATGTGCGCGCCGTGCTTATTCGCCAAGTAGATCGTGGAAGCGTTGGCGATGATCATGAAACCGGCGAGCGCGATGGCGAGGATGGATCCGTTGATCACGTCGATTCGTGCGAACGGTAGGCTCTCGGTACGCGAACCTTTCTCGACGACGGCCGACTGCAAAAAGAACTGCATGTACGGTGAGATCGTGGTTCCGATCAACCCCACGACCGCCGCCATCCAACCGACCGTCTGCAAATGAAACGTCGGAACGAACGTGCCCCGCGCCACTTCCCCCCAGTTCGGATGGGACAGGAGTGCCGACGCAATGTAGCTGATGTAGATTAGCGATAGTATGACGAACGTGCGCTCGACGACCTTGTTGTCGAATTTCAACACGAAGAAAAACACGACGACCAGGGCAGCCGGCACGGCGAGATAGCGCGAGACGTGAAAGATTTCGGCCGCGGCCGCAACGCCCGCAAACTCGGTGGCGGTTAATAGCGTATTGATGAGAAAGAGCAACAGCATCGCGAGGAACGAAATCCTGACGCCGAACGTCTCGCGCAAGAGTGCGGCCAGACCCTTGCCGGTGACGCAACCCATCCTCGTCGCCATTTCCTGAACGATCACCAGCGCGATCGCCAGGGGAATCAATAGCCACAGCAGGCTATAGCCGAACTGCGCGCCGGCTTGCGAGTATTGTGCGATGCCGCCGACGTCGTTACCGGCCGACGCGGTGATGAAGCCGGGTCCGAGAACGCCGGCAATCAGCAGCAGCGAGCGCCACGGAGAGCGCCGGCGTGGACGAGCTTCGGCCACGCCTTATGCCTCGGCCGTGAGTGCGGCGGGAGAATGACGCCGGGCCATAAAGCGCGGCAGTTTCTTGGCGACGTCGTCGGGCATGATCGCATCGATCGCGTCGTCGACGGTGACGATGCCCAACATCGTGCCGCGGTCGTCGACGACCGGCACCGCAAGCAGGTCGTAGCGCGCGATCGTGGCCGCAACGTCGACGGCCGGTGCGTCCGGTGCCACCGTGACCATGTCGGTTTCCATAATCCGATCGATGAACGCCGTCGGCAACGCGAGCAAAAGGGTTCGTAGCGACAACGTGCCGAGCAAGTGGTCCTCTTTGTCGAGAACGTACAAGTAGTAGATGAACTCGGACGCCGGCGCGATCTCGCGAATTTTGCGAATCGTCGCTTCGGTCGTGCGATGCGGGTAAATCCATACGTAGTCGGTGGTCATCAAGCCGCCGGCCGTGTCTTCGTCGTATTTGACCAGTTCGCGCAGCTCGCCCGCCGTGTACGCGTTCATTTCGGCGAGCAGCTGGGACTGCTGTTCCTCGGGAAGCTCCGCCAGCAGGTCGGCCGCGTCGTCCGCATCCATCTCTTCGATGATGTCGGCGGCGCGCTCGGTGCCGATATCGTCGATCAGCGTGCGCTGTTTTTCCGCGTCGAGGTGTTCGAAGGCGTCGGCGGCGGTTTCGTCGTCGAGCTGCCCGACGACGGCGGCGGCCTCGCGCGCGGAGAGATCGCCGATGATCTCGGCCAGCTCCGACGGGTGCAGCCGGGCCAATTTGTTTTGTTTGACTGAGAGCCGTACTTGCGACGGATTGGCTTCGCGAATTGGAGAAACGGAACTCCACGCAATCATCGCACGAGGCACAGCGCGGTAAATGCCCGGCGTAAACCGCCGGCCAAACGACTTCAATCCGAGGCGGCGCAGCAATCCGGCTACCCCCACGTCGGCTGCGACGACGCGTATCTGTCCCCCGGCGTTGGCGACCTCGATGTCGTTGATCCGCACGACTTTGCGCCCGTCGACGTCGACGATCTGTTTGTCCAAGAGGTCGGCGATGAGGTAGAGCGCCTGGTCGTCGCTCGGCGCGGGTTCCTTGGGCGCCGCCGTAAGGGCGATGTTCCCCTGGCGATCGACGTCGGCGACCGTGCCGATTGGGGCGAAGCGCAAGCCGCGCGCGGTTTTTACCACTAGGCCGTCGATTTGCGGGAAAGCGTCTTCGGGTTTGGTCACCAGGAAGTCGGCGACTTTCCCGATCGAAAGATCATTGACGGTCGCCTTCCGGCCTACCAGTTCCGAGATGAACCCCTCCGTGAACGCCATAACTCGCACCTCATTCGCACCGAGGCTGAAAACCCCCTAAGGGGCCGCGGACCCGCGTGTCCAAAGCCGGGCGAGATCATGCGACATCCCGACCCGCTCGAAACCGCATTAGCCGTCGCGAACGAGGCAGGCGCGGCGCTGCTGCACTTTCTCGGCCGCCCGCGCGAGATCAGCGAAAAGGCGCGGCGTGCCGATCTCGTAACCGACGCCGATCGCGCGAGCGAAGCCATCGTCGTCGAGCGCTTGAGGCGCGACTTCCCTCATGCGACGATTTTGGCCGAAGAGAGCGGCACCCATGCGGGCACCGGCAACGATCGGTGGCTCGTCGATCCGCTCGACGGTACGACCAACTTCGCGCATGGGTATCCGCTCTTTTGCGTCTCGATTGCGTACGAGCGGGCAGGCGAACTCATTGCCGGCGTCATCTACGCGCCCGCCATGGCTGAGCGTTTTACGGTGCAACGTGGGGCCGGTGCGTATCTCAACGATCGCGCGATCAACGTATCGACGATCGACCGCCTCGCCGACGCGATGACCTGTACCGGCTTCCACCCAGCCGACTTCGAAAGGAACGCGATCTGCTTTCGCGCCGTCTCGAACCGCGCGCAGGCGGTTCGCCGCGACGGCTCGGCAGCGCTCGATCTCGCCTACCTCGCGTGCGGCCGATTCGACGGTTTTTGGGAGTTCGATTTGAACCCGTGGGACGTGGCGGCGGGAACGCTACTCGTGCGCGAAGCCGGCGGCAAGGTCGCGCGCATCGACGGATCGCCGGCCGCGCTCGATGCCCGCTCGATACTCGCAACCAACGCGCGCATCCACGACGAACTCGTCGGCGTACTCGCCGTGTCATCCTGAGCGGAGGCGCGCAGCGCCGCCGTCGAAGGATGGCAATGCGCTAGGCGGCGAGAATTGCGCGTCGCGTCCACGCGCCATCGCGCAGCTTCCATTGCGTAAGCAATGCGCGCGCACTCCAGGCGGCAACCCACCCGAGTGGGACGCTGTAGAGCCCGATGTGCAGTTTTTCGATACCGAGCCACGCGAACGGAATCACTAGCGCGCTACAGATTAGACCCACGATCATCGAAAAACGCGTGTCGCCCGAGGCACGAATCGGTGCGAGCGAGACCATCGCCCAGCCTTTGATGGGTAACGTTACCATGTGCAGTGCGAGCGGCATCGCGGCCATGCCGGCAACCGTGGAGTTCAACGTGAAGACGTAGGCGAGCGGCCACGCCAAGGCGGCCGCGAGGGCGCCCGCCCCCAGCCCGATGAAGGTCGCGATACGTTGCGCGCGACCCAAGAACCAGCGGGCGCCTTCGATGTCGCGGGCTCCGAGGCGTTGCCCGATAATGGTTTGTGCCGCGCTTTGCAACGGGCTGGGGACTACGAAGGTCAAGTCTGACACGACGTTGAGCGCACGGAAAGCCGCGACGACCATCGCTCCGAGCGGCGCGAGCATTCCCACGATAACGATGTCGGGGAGCATGACGCCCGTGAGAAAGACGGCCTCCGGTAAACCCAGCAGCGTACATTCGCGCGCCGTCGACCACGAAATCTTCCAACTGGAGAAGATGCGGTAGGCGGGTTTGAAGCTCACGTACGCGACGGCGCATATCGCCCCGAACGTTTCGGAAAGCAGCGAAGAGAGACCGGCGCCGGCGATGCCGAGCGGGTGGTGCGTCCACCAGCCCAGCCCCAGCATCAGCAGCAGCGGAATGTGCACCAAATTGATCGCCACTAGTACGAGCACTCCAACGATCCGATTTCCAGCGGCACCTAGCCCGACAATCAGCGTGCCCGAAATCACGATCGGCAATGCGGAGGCTAAACGTAGGGTGAGGTACCGAGAGCTCGCGTCGGCGCTAGAGAGGTTGCCGACCAGCGCGTGGACGGCGGGGCCGCTCGCATAGATCCCGATCGCGAATGCGGCGACCCCCACGGCGAACGGCACGATGGCGCCCGCGCGCACGGTGCTCGCAAAGCCGTCGACATCGTGAGCGCCGATGCGTTGGGCGGCGATAATCGACGTTCCGGTCAGCAGTCCGAAGATCGCAAAGAGCACCGCGGTGAGGATGGCGCTCGCGGCGGTGGCACCGGCGAGTGCTACCGCGCCGAGACTGCCGATTGCAATGGTGTCGACCACGCCAAGGATCTGATCGCCGAGCAACTGCGCGGCAACCGGAAGCGAAAGGCGCCGGAAAGCGGCGCCTACGTTGCGATGATCGACGATCACTTACGTCTTGACCCGGCCGCCGAGAGCGCGGTTTCAGCGCAAGCGGTCTAGCGCCGTGAAGAACGCGTCGATCTCGTCGTCGGTCGTATAAAAGTGCGGACTAACGCGAATTCCGCAACCTGGGCGATAGTCGAGAAAAACGCGCCGCGCGATGAGCTCGCGCCAGATGCGGTCGGCGCCGTCGAAATCGATGCCGATCCAACCGGTTCGCCGTTGGGGCTCCAGCGGCGTGTTGACGCGTAAACCGCGCTCGAGCGCCATCGCGGCGATTCTCGACGTCAGACGCACGTTGTGTTCGCGGATGCGCGCAACGCCGACCGCACGAATCAGATCGTGTCCCGGTTTGGCAACGGCGTATCCTGGGATCGTCGGCGTGCCGTTGCCCCAACGGTACATCGACGCCGCCAGCTCGATGGGAGCGGCCTCGAACGAAAACGGCCTTGCGTGCGCCATCCAACCGGTCACCGCCGGGCGAAACCGTTGCAGCAGCGACGGCTTGACGTACATCCAACCGCAGCCGGGTCCCCCGCAGAGCCACTTGTGCGATCCGCCGGTCACGAGGTCGAGGTCCCACTCGGTGACGTCGTACGGATAGACTCCGGTGGTCTGATACGCGTCGACGCACAAGAGCGCGCCGACTTGTCGACAGTGCGCCTGAATCGTGCGAACGTCGGCGACGGCACCCGACACGTAGTACGCGTGGGACAACACGGCGATGGCCGTCTTTTCGGTGATCGATTCGACGATGCGCTCGGTCGGGATCGCGCGGCCGTCGTCGGAGGAGACGACGCGCACGGCGGCACCGTAGCGCTCCCATTCGCGCCACACGTAGGTGAGCGAGGGAAACTGCAGTGACTCGTGCACGACCTCGTTGCGCTCGCCCTTAAAGTCGATGCACGTCGCGAGCGCGGCCTGCAAAACCGAAACGTTCGGGCCCAGAAAGACGCTGCCCGACGGGGCGCCGACGATTTGGCCGATGCCGTCGGCGATCTCGCCGATTTGCGGCAGCCAAGTTTCCCACGCTTCGGGTCCTTCGGCCGCCCACTGCTCCCAGTAGCGCGCCAGAGCGGATTTTGCGGCCAGCGGCGCCGCGCCCATCGAATGGCTCACCAGGTACGTCGAGTTCGCCAGAATCGGAAACTCGTCGCGCTGCAGAGCATGGGTCTCGGTGACCGTACGAACGTCTTCAAGCATAGCTCGTGCTCTTCCCAAGGAACGTGCGAACGTTCCACAACTCCGGAAAGATCCGGTTGTCCAGCGTTCGCGCGAGATAGTCCACGCCCGCCGACCCTCCCGTGCCCATCTTGTGCCCGATCATGCGCTCCACCATGCGGATGTGGCGTCCGCGCCAAAGCAGAAGCCGCTCGTCGAACTCGATCAAGTCCTCGAGCAGGAGGTGCAGGTCGTAGTACTTGCTTTCATCGGTGTAGATGCGGCGAAAGGTTTCGAGCACGTCTTCCGAAGAATCAGCCGCGAACCCGCGTCGCCGCAACAGGTCTCTAACGTGATCGTAAAGCGAGGGTTCGCTCAGGCGGCGCTCCAGGCGCGCCCGCGCTGCCGCGTCGAGCTCGAGGTGTTTCATGACGTCGGGGCGCCGCAAGCCGCAGGCGAACTCCATCTCGCGAAACTGCACCGATTGAAAGCCACTCGCCGGATTGAGATTGTCGCGAAACTGATTGAACTCTTGCGGCGACATCGTTTCCAGCACGTCGATCTGCTGCTCCAACAGTCGTTGAATCGTATGAATGCGCCGAAAGTACTTGGCCACCCGAAGGAGGTCGTCGCGATCCATCGCCCGCACGGCCGCGTCGAGCTCGTGCAAAAGCTGTTTGAACCAAAGCTCGTACACTTGGTGAATGATGATGAACAGCATCTCGTCGTGATGCTGCGGCTGAGAAAGCGGTCGCTGCAACGCCAGCAACCCGTCGACGTTGAGGTACGATCCGTACGAGAGGCGCTCGCTCAGGGCCGTATCCCTACTGAACGGTGACGCCGAACGTCAGCGATTTCGCCGGCGGTGCGTTGGGTTGGAACGGACGTGCGTAGGCGAACGAGATCGTCGTCGAACCGCTGCGATTGGCGTGGTAAATGAAGATCTGCTGGCCGCCCGCCCCTATGAGCCCGCTCGACGGAGCCTGATAGACGTTGCCCTCGTAAGCCAACACCTTGCCGTCGACGATTGACTGCGTCCACGTGTAACCGGTCGTCGGGTTGGATGCCAGCGCGATGAAGAAGTCGTCGCCCGCTTGTACCGTGACGGCCTGCGACGCGTCGGTGAAAACCGGCGTGTGGGGTTGAAGGGCGCGAGCCGCCGGCGGCAGGAGCACGAGCGCCGTTGCGGTCAGCGCGAGTGTCGTGGCAAGGGTGCGAGAAGTCATGCCACCGAGCCTTACGGGGGCGCCGGTGCATCTCCTCGAAAGCGCGCGGTAATGAAGCTCTGGGCTATGGGTTGGATTGCGGCGGCAGTCGTGTTGGCCGCCGGCGCGTGTTCCGGCGGCAACCGCGGCGGAGGTTCGAGCGGCGGACCGTCGCCAAGTGCCACCGATCCGGTCGATTTTCCGATGTTCGACGGCGCGTCGGTGCTTTCGGCGCGCGCGTGGCAGCAAACCATTTCGTCGCGCCCCGGCGTCGGAGACAGCGCGCTCCTTACTCAAGGCGCCGGAACCTACGATGGCCACGACGTCGTAGCGGGCACGCAAGCGCTCATGCCGGCACTCGAGGCTTGGTTGGAAGACCTCAACGCGCATCCTCCGCAAGGGTACGCTTCGGTCGTTCACGGTAACGGTGTCGACGCCGTTCGTTCGCACACGCGCGATCTCGGCGTCGATTTCGCCGTCTTCGAGCGGTTCGAAAATGGAAAACGGCACGACGTCGTGGTGCTCGCCGTCGATCCGCAGACGCTCGACGCGAAAGCCGGCCCAATGCTCGGCGTCGTGGGCAAGTTTAGGTTGCTCCCGCAATCGCTGCGTGACTCCATCGATGCCCAGGCGAAAAAGCAGACCGGCTTCACAATCTCCGAAGCGACGAACCCTGATACGCCGATCGGAGCCGCCGTCGGCGCGCTGGCGCAGCTGCGCGATTTCGGCGGGCGCGGGGTCGTGCTGATCGACGCCGTTAAACGGTAGCGTTGCCCGTCGGCTCCAACCGGCTCCGCGAGATCGTCTCGTGGATCGTCCTCAACGCGCTTTGGATTCCGCTGACGTTTCAAGATGCGGCCTTGATGACGATCGCCGTTCCGGCGGCGCTGTTGGGACTGGCTCCGTCGTCACACGTCGCCGTGCTGTCGGCGCTGGCCAGCGTCGCCGCGTTGGCGGCCATGATCGTTCCGCCGCTGGCGGGGTGGCTCTCCGATCACATTCGACGCGGCGGCGGCGGTCGTCGCGGATTCGTTGCAGTGGGGTTGGGCATCGACGTCGCTGCGTTGATTGCGCTCGCCTTTACGCACACGCTGGTTTCCTTCGCCATTTGTTTGGTGCTCGCAGTCGTCGGCTCGAATGTCGCGCTGGCCGCCTACCAAGTGTTGCTGCCCGAGTTGGTGCCCCGCGCGAAGTGGGGTGCCGTTTCGGGGATACGCGGCGCGGCCAGCCTGATCGGAACGATCTTGGGCTTGAGCGTCGCGGGTGTGGCTCCCGACCCGAGCTACACGTTCGCCGCTGCCGCCGTCGTCGTCGTCGTATGCGCGCTATCGCTATTCTGGGTTCGCGAAACGCAGTGGGAGGAGCCCGATCGCGCGCACGTTCGCGATTGGCACGACTTCAACGTCGTCTTCGTGGCGCGCGTGCTGGTTTTCTTCGGATTGATTTTGCTTCAAACGTTCGTGCTCTACTATTTTCGCGACATCCAGGGTCTGCCCAATCCGTCGCTGGGGACCGCGATCGCGGCCTTTTGCACGATGATCGGCGCGACCGCATCGTCGGTATATTTGGGAATTCTTTCGGACCGCGCCCCGCGCAAGATCGTTACCGCGCTTGCCGGCGTCCCGATGGCGATTGCCGCCATTGGTTTCGCCGTCGCGCCGGCGCCGCAGTGGATCTTCTTGTACGCGTTTTTATTCGGGATCGGATTCGGCGGCGTGTTCTCGAGCGGATGGGCGCTCGCGATGGACAGCATCCCGGCGATGCGCGACGTGGCGCGCGATCTGGGGCTGTGGGGTGTAGCTACCCATTTGCCCAACGTCGTCGGCCCGCTGGTCGGGGGTTGGCTCATCGCAGCGTTTCACGGAACGCGTTCGGGGTATCAGGCCGTTTTTGCGCTTGCCGGCCTGAGTTTCGCGTTGGCAGCGCTCACGGTGTTGCGGGTCGGGCGCACGCCGGTGTCGTCGCTCTGGGGATGGCCGGTGAGGGTCGCGACAAACGCGACGAGCTATCTTTGGGTTCGCATCGCGTATCGCGTTCGGCATTGGGGGAAAGTTCCGCGCCGGCGCGGCCCCACGGTGATCGTCGCCAACCATCAACGCGAGAACGAATCGACGGCGATCGTAAGCACCATCTTTATCGAATGCAGCTTTTGGCGCCACCCGGTCTTTACTGCAGGTTCGCGTCGCATCTACGAACCCGGCTTTCTCGCGCTCCGCCTGCCATGGCTGCGATTTTTGCTGCGGCGCGTCGACGCGAGCCCGCTCTTCCTCACGTTAGGCGTGCTGCCGCTCGAAAACGCAAGAGGCTCGCGCGAGGTTGCAACGCTGGACGCTGACTTAGCACGCATGGAAAGTGTGGTTCGCCGCGGCGCAACGTTGTATCTCACACCCGAAGGGCGGTCGGTCGACGGCAGGATCGGACCGATGCGCGGTGCGATCGATCGCCTCGCTCCGCTGGCAACGGTGTATTTGGCAGGCGTGAGTTTCGATCCGTTCGTGGCCAAGCGGCTCTCGATCCTCTTTCGCCTGATGCGACTCGACGATCGCACCCTCATGATGCGCGCGCTGGCCGCGATTCGGCCGGTTACGACCAGTCAGGTGCTGGCCGCGTGGCTAGACGGCCGCACGTCGGAGTTCGCGCAAGAAGATGCCGTCGCTGCCGTCGGCGAACGCCTGCGAGCGTTGCCGACCGAACTCTTCGTCGATCCCGAGTTGCTCACGAATTCATCGCGCTTAGTTCGCGCCGCGCTATTCCATATGGTCGAGTGGAACATTCTCGAAGCGGCCGGCGGGCGATATCGATTGGCCGCCATACGGCGCCATCCGCAGTTCCCCATGGTCGGCGACATCGTGGCGTATAACGCCCGCTTTCTCGAAGAAACGATCGACAATGCCGCCACCGCCCATGCCGTCGTGGAATTATGACTTCCGTTTGCTTTTCAAATTTCGTTCGAATGCCACTAAACGCGCGCGCATCGATCCGGGCAGAGCCCCCTTGACGCGGCCGTCGCTGCCGACGACGCGATGCGCCGGCACGAACAGGTCGATTGGCGTGAGTCCCATCGCTGCCGCGACGCCACGGTGAGCCAGTGGCCGCCCGATGGCGCGCGCAACGTCGGCGTACGAGACGAATTCGCCGAATGAGAGACCGGCGACGAGCTCCCAAACGGCGCGCTGAAACGGCGTGCCGCCCGGAGCGAGCGGAAGGTCGAAGCGGCGCAAGCGACGAGCGAAATATGCCCGCACCTGTTCGTCCGCGGCAGCAAGCAGCGCGTCGACAGGTTTCGAGTATGCTTGCGTCTGTCGCCGCGCGAACCCGCTCGAAACGATCGACTGGCCGTCCGTCTCAACCACGAGGTCGCATGCCCATACGGTTGGGATTCGTAAGCGGATAGGTGCCTGGGCCGGCGATAGGCAAGTCTGGGGAGCCTGATTTCGGGAACGCACACGCCTCATCGTGCGTTCACCATTTGAGAGACACGCCGATTCCGTTCGACGACCTGGAGGGTTCCCTTGAGCCATAACTTCATACGCGCGACCGCCTTGTTCGCCATCGCCTCGCTGGCAGCTTGTCACGGCGGAGGCATGGGTAGCGGTGTGGTGCCGCAGGTCGCGGGCAGCGCGCCGCAATCCGGCGCGTCGCTGCAGTCGGCCCTCGGGCGAGTTCCCTTGATGAGCGACGACGGTGAGATTCCATTAGCCGGTCCAAACGCCGTTCGCCAGGTTTGCCCGCGGACGGCGAAAAGCGGCGAAATGCAGTGCTTCGCACTCGAACGCACCGACCTTCGCGCGGAGCCCGACAGCGAAAATGCGACGCACTTCGGGTACGGTCCGTCCGATCTTCAAAGTGCGTACAAGCTTCAAGGGGGCGTTGGCACGAAGGTCGCCATCGTCGATGCCTACGGCTATCCTAAAGCGTCGGGCGATCTCGCGGCCTATCGGTCGTACTACCATTTACCGGCATGTACGACGGGGAACGGTTGCCTGACGATTCGCAATCAAACCGGCGGTACGCAGCCGCCTCCCTCGAACACCGGCTGGGACCAGGAGCAGGCGCTCGATCTCGATATGGTCTCCGCAACCTGTCCGAAGTGCCACATCCTGTTGGTTCAAGCGAACTCGAACAGTGGCTCGAATCTCTATGCATCGGTGAAGGAGGCCGTTAAGCTGGGCGCGCTCGTCGTTAGCAACTCCTACGGTGCCAGCGAATACCAGCAATGCGGCGGTCCAGGTGAAACCTCTGACCCGGCATTTTCAGCGAGCGGCCACGTGTACGTCGCCAGCTCCGGCGACAACGGCGGCGGACTGGGCGACTGCGGCGGTCCGCAGCAACCGTGCGCGTTGTCTCCGGTCGTTTGCGCCGGCGGTACTCATCTCGTGCACGCCCACAACTCGCGCGGTTGGTCGGAGAGCGTTTGGAACGAGTTGTCGTCGCAGCAATGCAGCGGCCCATGCGGCGCGGCGGGAAGCGGCTGTAGCATCGACGTAAAGAAGCCCACCTGGCAAACCGACCCTAGTTGCAAGATGCGTTCGGAAGCCGACGTCTCCGCCGAAGCATCGGTCTTGACGCCGGTGGCCGTGTATTTTAGCGGCTGGCAGGCGTACGGTGGGACGAGCGTTTCCGCGCCCCTGATCGCCGGCATCTTCGGCCGCGCCGGCAACGCTGCCAAGATCGTTGGGCCGCAGCACATCTGGGGGAACCGCTTCAAACTTTTCGACGTGACGACCGGCAACAATATCTACACGCCGGTTAGCGGGCAATGTGCTTCGTCGATACATTACATTTGCTACGCGCAGAAATTCTTCGACGGGCCTACCGGTTTGGGAACGCCCAACGGGCTCGGCGCGTTTTAGGCCGTTGTTCGAATGCTTCGGTACGCCGCGCTCGGAATCGCTTTTGCTGCCGCACTTTGGCCGGTCGTGAACGCCGGCGCAGCGACGGCGCGCGACGGTGCGGTGATCGTAGACTCCGGCTCGACGAATACGGCCGGTTATCGAATCGAGATATGGTCGGACGGTACGGCGACGATCGCGCCGCACCGTCGTGGTGCCGCGCCGGGCCCCGCGCAACCGTTTTCGGTTTTAGGAGGCGTGACCGCGCGATTCTTCGCCGATCTCAAGGCCGCCAAGGCCGCAAACGTGACCGGCTCTCCGTGTATGAAGAGTGCTTCATTCGGCACGACGACGCGCGCGACTTGGCACGGCTGGACGTCGCCCGACTTGGACTGCCCGTCGGAAAATGCGCTGCTGAGTGCCGTCATCCACGATGTGAACCTTATCCGCGCGGCGTCGGGCATCGGTAGCCTGCCGGGCGTCCATCGCGCGGGCGGGAATGGCGGCCCAATTCAGGCGCAACCATCGTCGCCGTCGCCGGATTCCTCACCGCCAAACTAGCGAGCGGCGTGGGGTTGCCGGACGCTTTTGCCGAAACCACGCGTCATGAAACTGGTCGATAGTATCGATCGAGCGAAGCTCGATGACGCTCGCCTCGTCGCCGAATCCAACGAGTTCGCCATCTACGACGTCGGCAACGACTCGTATACGTTGGTGCATCGTCACGAGGGCGTAAAGTGGCAGGGCGTCACGATTTCGGGGGACGCTCTCTTTCGAATTGCCGAACTGCTTGCCATAGCAACCCGCGCGCTCTATCGAGACGTCGCCGGCGACCTCTCGCGGCATCGCGCTCAGATTCCCGACGCAAGCGCCTTCAGCCCTTCATCGCGCGACGCGAATCGGCGATAGTTGGTGAGCGTGGTCGCGATGTCCGCGCCGCCGCGTACGAAGAGGACGTGCCCGGCATAGTGTTGGTGCATTTCTACGACGTCCCACAGATCGGGTAAGACGCGGCCGAACGTCATCGTGACGCTTGCCTTATCGACGTACTTGGGAAGCGCGCTGGGGACGAAATCGATGCGCACGATGTGATGCGATGAGACGTCGACCACGATCGTCCCGTTGCCGTGGCTCTCGTCGCGTTTGAGGCTGGTGAAACGAATGGCAACCTCTCCGGGATCGCACGGATTGCACGTCCCGGTTTCGAAACGATAGTCGGGAACCTGGTCTTCGCGTAGCGGCAGCCAATAGTCGTCGTTCGGCAGTTTTTTATCGGCGTCCGCCTGAGCCTTTGCGAGCTCGTCCGCGCTCGCAGCGGTTCCATTGGCCACCTGACTGTATGTCCGCACCGCGACAATGCGGTCGCCCTCGCGCAACAAGCCTGACTGCACGTCGAGCGAAGCGTCGTGGCCGGGAGCGCGCTGTTCCGAATCGACGTGGCGGTGAAACGCCATCGTGCCTTGGCGTTCGCTTGCGAGCGTTCGCACCGCCTCTCGGAGTTCGCTCGTCACGTCCTCGCCCGAGGGCGCCGTTGCAGCGCCTAAAGCCGGCGACGCAAGCAGCCAGACGGCAACCCCGAGTGCGGCGAACGATCGAGTGGATCGCACGGGCAGGCGGTTTTTGGGGTGCCGGAAAATTCCTCCAAACACGGCGCAGTCGACCGTCTCCTGTTGCTGCCATAGCCAGGAGACTGATTCCCATAGGGTGTAAGATTCCGGCTCAATGAAGTTCGGCCGACTCGTCGGGAAGGCTCTCATCGCCGGTGTCTTGACCTTTGCTTGCGCAGCCTGTGCCGCCAAACAAGAGCCTACCAAGTGGACGTTGTGGTACGTCCCGAACGAACCCAAACCGGGCGTGCATCTCGCACAACCTTGCCACACCTACGTGTTCGCAAGCGCACCGGTCCCCGTTGCGTACAACGTTGCCGTGCTTAACGGTTGGACCGGCAACCGCAAGCCCGTAGGAAACACCGCGAACATGCACAGCGGTGAAAGCTTCACCGGCCCTCTCGAACTCGGCACGAACACGATCCACGACGAATCGAACGGCTACGACTTGTCGGTCACGGTCGTGTACAAGATCGGCACCTACCTAGCGGCGAAAGCACGAGCCGACGCCGATTGTCCGCCCCCATCCGGCCGCCGCTAGCGCTCACGAATGCCGCCGGGCCGTCGGCAGAACGATCCTCATGGTGGTGCCCATCTCGGGTTGGCTTTCGATTTGCACGTCCAAAGCCAACGATCCGATGAGGAAGAGCCCTCGACCGTTTTCGTTTAACGCATCGGCCGGCAGGGTTGCCGCCCGCTGCGACAGTCCCGGGCCCGCGTCGCAGACGGTAACGATCGGATGGGTATCGGTCCAGTCGATATCGACGCGAACGGCTCCCGGCGCGTGCTCGACGGTGTTCGCGAGCACCTCGCCGATGATGAGTTCGGCACGAAAAAGCTCCTCTTCGGTCGGGTCGAAGGATCGAATGAACCGCGCGATCTCGCGCCGCAGCGAATGGGCGCCGTGCGAGTTTCTCGAATCGTAATTCCAAGACTTTTGAAGCGCGATTCCGAGCCGCGCAACCAAGAGCACCGTATCGTCGGCTGGCCTTTCGGAGCCCATGACGCTGCGCTGAACGAACGTTGCCGGGCGTTCGATTCGCGGATTGGCGACCAGCTGCGCGACGGCTTGCATAATCGCCGACTCCGCGCGATCGATGTCGCGGTTAAACTCGGTTAGCCCGTCGGTGTAAAACAAAACCACGGAATCGCGCTCGAGGGCGACCGCGTGCGTTCGCGTTGCAACCGGCATGCCCACCCCGAACGGTATGCCGCCGTAGGCTAGAATGCGCGGCCGCATATTCGGGCTCGCGACGATTGGCGGCGGATGACCGGCGCTGGCGTAGCTCATCGTGGATAAATCTTGGCTGACGATAGCCACCAAGGCCGTCGCCGGCGCGTTTTGCTGGGATTGCAGCAAGCGGTCGGCCTTGACCAAGATGTCGGCGGGGTCTTTGGCGTCGAACGCCGCGGCAAAAATTCCCCGTCTGAGGCGGGCCGCGGTGACGGCGGCATCGAGTCCGTGACCGGTCACGTCGCCGATCGAGAAAACGACTCGTCCGTCGGGCAGGTCGAATGCGTCGTACCAGTCGCCGCCGATCAGGGCTTCGCGTTCCGCCGCGATGTATAGCGCATCGCACCGCAAACCAAAACGTTGTGGGAGGCTCTCGGGAAGGAATGCCCCTTGCAGAATTTCCGCTGAGCGTTTCGTCTGCTCCAACAGAGCCTGCAGCTCGACGCGCGCAACGCGCCTCTCGGCGGTAATTGCCCCGAGCACGAGTCCCGTGATCGCGAGAACCGCCATCCAGCTGTCGAGTTGGATGAGCCGCGCGTCCAGCGGGCCGGACGTCCACGGTCCCGTGCCGTGCGATGTCGCCCACACGGCTAGACCGCAGATGAGTGCGATTGCCGCGGTCGTTTCCCGCTGCCGGAAACGTAGGGCCGCCCAGATAATGAACGGATAGACCGAAAAGCGCAGTGGGAACGTGCTCAAGAACGATATCCAGCTCGAAAATGCTAGCGTGACGGCGAGAACGATGAGTTCGAGCGTGCCGCCCTCGGCGCGCTCTCTTTGCTTGACACTGGCGATCCACGTCAGCAGCAAAGGAGTCACGAATATCACGCCGATCGCGTCGCCCGTCCACCACACCCACCAAACCGAAGGAACGGCGCTCCACGGAATGATTCGCGCGAGCGCTAAGTTGACGACGCCGTTGGTCGCCGAGACGGTCATCGCTATCGCCGAACCAAAGAGCGCGAGCAAGAGAACGTCGCGCACGCGATTGAGTGAGTTCTCGAAACCGCCGACACGACGCAGAAGAAACGTTCCGAAAACCGGGGCGAGCGTGTTTCCTATCGCGATCGTCGCCGCCGCCCACAGAGGCTCGGCGCTTAGTGCGTTACTAACAAACGCCCCGATCCAGATACCCGGCCAGGCGCGATATCCCCAAATCAGCAATGCGGCTAACGCGATGCCGGTCGGAGGCCAAACTGCGGTCACTTGTTTAGTGGCAAATGCCAGCGTGAATCCGAGCTCCGCCGCGACGACGTAAGCGACCGCGATCAAAAGTGGGATGACGATTCTCCCACCGACGGTCTTCAACACGGATCACCCTCCGAGACCGGCAGCCTACCGTCGCTCGCCTATCTTCTCCTTCCGGCGAGTCGCGGTACTTTTCCGGCGGCCGAGGCTGGGAAAACCGGAGTTCGCCCTCGAACCGCGCTCGTGCGCCGCAGTATGAACCTCAACACCGTCACCGAAATCAAACGCCCAAAGTCGGCCGACGCCATTCGTCATTGGCGCGACGGCGACGCGTGGCTTGCCGGCGGAACGTGGCTATTCTCCGAGCCGCAGATCCACACCGATACGCTGATCGACTTGGAAGCCTTCGGCTGGCCGGCGATCGCGAGCGGGCCGGAGGGCATGGATATCGCCGCAACCTGCAAGATTGCCGAGCTCTACGCGTTCGAAGCACCCGCAGAATGGAAATCCGGGCCGCTCATTGGCGAATGCTGCCGAGCGTTTTTGTCGTCGTTCAAGATTTGGAACGAAGCGACGATCGGCGGGAACGTCGTGATGTCACTGCCGGCCGGCCCGATGATCTCGTTAACGGTAGCGCTGGAAGCCACCTACACGCTTTGGCCGCGTGCTGGAGCACCGCGTCGGATTCGCGCCGCCGACTTCGTGACCGGAAACCACCTCAACGTGCTCGAGCGAGGTGAGTTGTTGCGAAGCATTCATATCCCGGCGAGCGCGTTGACGAAGTCGTTCGCATTCCGGCGTTCGGAACTCACGCATCTCGGACGTTCGTCGGTACTACTCGTCGGTACGCGGGACAAGCCAACCGGCGGCGGTTTTCTTTTGACCGTGACGGCCGCGACGGTCAAGCCGGTGCAGTTGCCGTTCGAGGCGACGCCTACCGCCGGCGAGCTCCGGGACGCGATCGACTCCGCCATTCCCGATTCGCTCTACCTCGACGACGTGCACGGATCGCCGGCTCATCGCCGGCATTTGACGTACTACTATGCGGAGCGAATTCGCCGGGAGTTGGCGCGCATGAATCTTCGAGTCAACGGGAAAAGTTTCGCAGCGACTCCGGCGCCCGGGGAGTGCCTGCGCGTTTTTCTAAGAGACCTCGGCTGGTACGGAGTCAAGAAGGGCTGCGACGGCGGCGATTGCGGCGCGTGCACCGTATGGGTTGACGAAAAACCCGTCCACAGCTGCTTGTACCCGGCGTTTCGAGCAGAAGGGAAAGAGATAACCACGATCGAGGGGTTGGCGAAGGATGGGGAGCTCCATCCGATGCAGCGCGCTTTCCTCAACGCGCAAAGCTTCCAATGCGGGTACTGCGCTGCCGGAATGATCATGACCGCAGCCTCGCTAACCGACGAGCAGAAGAACGATCTTCCGCGGGCGCTCAAAGGCAATCTTTGCCGCTGCACCGGCTACGGCTCGATTCGCGACGCGTTCGCCGGCGTCACGAACGTCGCAGCCGACGTCGCCGGCGGTTCCCATGGCGCGAGCGTTCCGAATCCGTTCGCCGAAGCGATCGTCACCGGGCACGCACGGTACACGAGCGACATTCCACCGATGGAGGGCCTCCTTCATCTCAAAGTGCTGCGATCGCCGCACGCCCATGCGAAGATCCTGTCGATCGACCGCTCTGAGGCGATGGGCGTGCCGGGCGTCGTGGAAGTGTTCACCTGGGAAGACGTTCCGCGTCGCCTCTACTCGACGGCGATTCACGAAGACAATCGCGTCGATCCCGACGATACCTACTTGCTCGACAACGTTGCACGCTTCGTCGGTCAGCGCATCGCCGCAGTCGTCGCCGACACCGAAGGCGCCGCAGAAGAAGGGTGCCGGCGTCTCAAGGTTGAGTACGAGATCCTGCCGGCGGTCTTCGACCCCGAAGAAGCGATGGAACCCGGCGCTCCGGTGCTGCACGACGCCGCCGGCGATTCTCATATCCTCCATCCGGACAAGAACATCTTCCTCGAGCTTCACGGCGAGGTCGGCAGCGTTTTCGATGGTTTCGCCGAAGCCGACGCAATATACGAGGACACGTACGACGCGCCGCGCCAGCAGCACGTCCACCTCGAAACGATGCAGTCGTTTGCGTGGCGCGGCGAAGACGGCCGCCTGCACGTTCGTACCAGCGTTCAAGGACCGTTCATCGTTAAAGGTAAGCTCTGCTACCTTTTCGGAATCATGCCGGCCGACCTGCACGTGTTTACCGAGCGCGTCGGCGGTGGTTTCGGCGGCAAGCAGGACATGATGAGCGAAGATCTGCCGCTCCTGGCGACGATCAAAACCGGGCGCCCCGTCAAGTGGGAATTCACGCGCGAAGAGCAGTTCACCGGCGCGACGACGCGCCATCCAATGAAGATCCACGTTAAGCTTGGTGCAAAAAAAGACGGGACGCTCACTGCGATGCAGTTTCGCCTCGTGTCCAACACGGGAGCGTATGGCAATCACGGAGGCGAGACGCTCGCGAACGGCATGTCCGGCCCGTGGGCGATCTACAAGTGTCCGAACAAAAAGGGTGACGGGTACGCGGTCTATACCAATCTCCAGTGCGGCGGCGGCTTCCGCGGATACGGCACCGGCCAGCCGACGTTTGCCGTCGAATCCGCGCTCGACGAACTCGCCGGGCTCCTGAACGTCGATCCGATCGAAATGCGCAGGAAAAACATGATCGGACCGGACGACAAGATGGAATCGGTTTTGGAGGGAGCCTCCGATCTCACGATGGGCAGTTACGGCTTGGATCAATGCGTCGATGCCGTCGAAAAAGCACTGGCGAGCGGCCGCGGGCTCCCCAACCCCGAGGGCGAGGACTGGCTCGAAGGCAGCGGCGTTGCGTTATCGATGCTCGACTGCGTGCCGCCAACCGAACAGCGGTCTGGCTCCGAAGTGGCGCTCCGGTCCGACGGAGGCTATCATTTTACGGTTGGTTCGGTCGAAATCGGGAACGGTCTGGTAACCGCGCAGCAGCAAGTCGTCGCGCAAATTATGGGCTGCCCGACGGCGCGCGTCTCGTTCCTCAACGCCGACACCGACAAGACGCCGTACGATAGCGGGACCTTCGCCAGCGTCGGCATGATGGTGCCGACGAAAGCGGTGGAAAACGCGGCGGTTGCACTGCGAGAGAAGATCCTCGCGTTTGCGGCCCGGACGACTGGGACGAAAGAATGCCGCCTCGATGACGAGGCGGTCGTGTGTGGCGACCAGCGCGTGCCGCTCGCCGACCTCCATGCCGCAGCAAAACGGAAAGGCGAGGAACTGGTTTGTTTTCGTAAGGCGTATGGGTCGCCGCGAACGGTAGCGTTTATGGCGTACGGCGTTCGGCTCGCGGTTCATCGCATTACCGGCGAGATTCGCATTTTATACAACGTCGAAGCGGTCGATACCGGCGTCGTGATGAATCCGAATCAGGTACGCGGGCAGGTGATCGGCGGGGTGGTGCAAGGCATCGGCTGGGCGCTGCAGGAGAAGATGGTATATAACGCGGCCGGCGCGGTCGTCAACCCGACCCTACGGAACTATCGGATTCCCGCGTTCGCGGACGCGCCGGTAACCGAAGTCTTCTTCGCGGACACTTACGACAACATCGGACCGCTCGGTGCAAAATCGATCGCAGAGAACACGATCAACCCGGTTGCGCCGGCCATCGGCAACGCACTCAAGGCGGCGACCGGCGTACGCTTCACCGCGCTGCCGTTCAGCGAGGATCGCATCTTTTCCGAGCTGCAAAAACTCGAGCCGCTTGCCCGGTCATCCTGAGCGGAGGCGCGAAGCGCCGCAGTCGAAGGACAGCAGCCTAAGGAAGCAATCGCCACAGTACGGCAATTTCGATGGCATAACAACAAACCAGCAGAAGCGCCATCGCGAGGACCAGCGCGCGCGGTTGACCTTCCGGAAAAAGCCACGGCCGAAACGCGCGGATTGCCAGCGGCATCAGCGGCCACGTCGTCAGTAAGACGCTGATGGCGTTGCCGGTGAAAGTCGCCAACGCCGGAGGCAGCCCGCGGAGGTGCGGGTTGAGGAACTTCAGCTCCAACATTACCACCGGAAACAACGTGAGCAACACGAGGCACGCCGTCTTCCACACGCTCGGCGGCTTGCCGGTGGCCGGATCGACAGGAACCCATCCCGGAAACGACGTGTCGACGCGTTGCGCTTTGAAGCGTTCGATTAACGGCGACGCCTCCTCTATCAACGCCGCGCGCTGCAGGGAGTTTTGCCATGCGCTCAGGTGCTGCGCCGTGTCGAATCGCAGTACCGTCGTCCAGCCGGTCTCCTTATGCTGAGGCGGCTGGACGAACGAGCCGATGTAGCCGGGGAACGTTTCCTGAACCCTTTGAATCTTGTCGGCCCACGCGCGATATTCTCGTTCTTTGCCGGGCTTGATGTCGGTCACGACGACGAACGTCACGCCATGCTGCACGTAATATGCCGCCGCCGCTTGACCGACGAGCTGCATGACGATGCCCCCTTCGGCGAATGAGGCGGCCTCGGCGACCAGGTGGCGGTTGACGTCGCTGCGGCGCCAGTTCCGTAAGGCTTCTGCGTTCTCGAAGCGCGACAGAGCGACGGCTTCTTGTTGATCAGGCGGAGCCGGCGGCCAGAACTCGAAGCTGAGCGCGCCCGGCGAGGCTAAGACGGCCGTCTGCCAGCGCACGTGCCACTGCCGGAATTCGTCGACGCACTCAGGCCGTACGCGCGCGCAAAGCAGCAGGGTCGAAACGTCGTCGTCCGCCACGACGAAGGTTTCCCTAGTCGCCGCCGAGCACGGCAGGCGCCGTTCCCGTTCCCGACCAAATCGCGTTCACGCGCGTCGCCGTCAGCATGTGTGCTTGCGGGTTCGAGCGTGTGAGACGGAGCTTCTCGACTCGCACCGTGCCGTCGGCCGCTCCGCTCGCGAGCAGATCGGCACCGATCGTCGTCGACGTTGTCGCGACGCGAACGGCCGATGCACCGGCGAAAGGCTCGAACGACGCAATCTCGCTGAAGTTCGAGGCCATCTCGTGCATCATCGCGCTGCGCAGGTACATCGGTGGATTGCCCTGGAGCGCCGTACCGGTCGAGAACACCTTTACGGCTCCCGCACCGGAGAGCTGACTGGCGGCGATCGCTTCGGCCCCGCCGTACGAACCGGCCAGCCATCCGGTAGCGATCGAGATCGGACCGCGATAGCTTGCACCGAACGGCATAAACGATGCGTCCATATGCGCGTTGCCCGGATTGTTCGGCCAGGCCGGCGGAGAACCGATCGGCGTCATCAGCGAGTACGAAAATACCTTGACCTGCGCGCCCGTTCCGGGTGCGGTCACGATGCTGTTGCGTCCGGTCAGGAAGTCGACGAATCCGGCGGCGAGGCTGACGCCGGACGTATCGCTTCCGTACGGTGCGAAACTTGCGAAGGCTGCCGGCGCCGTGCCGACGGCCGGAAGTTCGCTGCTGAAGATCCGAACCTGATCGGTCGTGCCGCCGCCGGAGCCGACGATGATGTTATCCGCCGATCTGCCGTCGATTTGGGTCGACGCAACGCTCACACCGCCGGTGTGGGCCGCATCGAAGGCCTGGAAGCGCGCGAGTTCGGTTGTGAACGGCTTTCCGCCCCCAGGTGCGCCCGAGTACGCCACGACTTCGGGAGAGTGTCCCTTGCCGGCGCCGACGATGAGATCGTAGATTCCGTCAGCATCGACATCACCGATCGCCACGCGGGGCGTTCCGTAGAAATCCGGGAACGGCGTGACGGTCGCTATTAAGCGATCGCCGTGGCCGTCGAAGACGTTCACCGTCGCGGGGTGGCCCGGCGATCCCGGAACGGCCACCGCATAGTCGGAGATGGCGGGAATAACGTTGATGAGCATCATCAACCCATTGTCTTCGTGATTGAGCCGATGGCAATGGAGCACGTACAAGCCCAAGTAGTCAATAAAATGCGTACGCATCGTCAGCGTGCCGGCTTGAATGACCGCCTCCTGCGGTCCCATCGACGGCGCGGGAACGTTGGCGTTGTCCTCGCCGAACATTTGTGGTCCCAGTTTCGTTCCGGTGGTTGGGTCAAAGTACTTGGTCACCTGGAAGTCGTTGACGTGGACGTGAATCGGATGCGCGTCGTTATTATGGTTGACGAAGTTCCATTCTTCGACCGAACCGAGCCGCGCTTGAATCAACGGAACGTTGGGAAACGCGTTTCCGTCGAACGCGTACACGAACGCTTTGGGATCGGCGTTGCTGGCGTGATTGTTGAGGAATCCGCCGTTGATAAGCAGCGTGCGGCTCACGTCGGGGGTGAGTTTCGACAGATCGTGGAAAGGCGTGGGCGCATCGAGCTTCTGCCCGAGGTTAAACGCCGTCGAAACGCCTTGCCCGTCGTCTGGATTGGCGTTGAGTAGCGTTTGCGACGGGAAGATGAAGAATCCGTCGGCATAACTGATCGCCGACGGCAGCACGCTGAGAGTTCCCAACCGCGCCGGCGAATTCGGCGTACCGTTGTTGGTGTAGAGGACGCCGGGTGCGGAAAGCGTTCTCGCCCCCGAACCTAGACTCGGCAGCGAAAGGCGCAACGATCCTTTGGCGGGCATCGTCACCGCAATCGCAAAGCGCGTCGCCGGCGGAATCAGCAATTGCGTTCCGTCCTGTTCGTGCGGATAGTGCACTTCGCCGTAGGCGATGCCGTCTTGTCCGACGACGGCGATCTTCGGATGGTAGCCGGTCGCGGTTTCGGTGAGCTCGACGTTCATGTACGCGATGTCGCTGACGTTGGCGAGCACCCAAATCTCGGTCTGCCCGGGCTTGACCTTGAGGACCGGCTCGAACAAGCCGTTGACCGTAAACTGCACGTCGCGCTCGTAGTCGGGAAGCGACGGAGCGGCCTTCATATTGGTGCCGTCGGAGCCCGCAGAGGCCGTAAAGCGCTGCAAGTTGGTCGGTACGAACTGAAAGCGCCCGCGCATGTTATTAATCGACAGCGGCCCGGCGTACCACACGGTGGTCCACTGCGTACCCTTCTTCGATTCCAAAAAGTTCACCGGTGCAAGCGATGGATGGTACGTCCCTTTGGCGAGTTCGTTGCCCTTGGGCGGCGCCAGGGTGCTGACCCATTGCGGCCAGTTCGGGTTGGTCATCTGCGCCAGGCCGCCCATGCGATCGAAGACCGTATTGTACTGCAACATCATCGTGCGGATCGGAATGTTGTTTTGGGTGACGAGCGGGATCGCGCTGTCGGCGCGGCCGACGAGCAGCAAGCCGGCCAGACCGAAGTACGTCTGCGACGCCGTCAGGGTGTGAAGGTGGCTATGATACCAAAACGTGCCCGGCGTCATATTCTTGGGGATGTCGTACACGTACGTGTTCGACATGCCCGCATCGATGTGCAGCAGCACGTTGTCGGCGTTACCGCGCGGGCTGACGTGTGCGCCGTGCACGTGGAGATTGACTGGCGATGACGTCATCATTTGCGGGTAGAGCGGTACCGTCTGGCCCTTGGCCGTGTACTTCGGGTCGTAAAAGTCGGGGATCGTCAGGTTGCGCAACTCGTTGTTGATGTGAACGATCAGCCTCTCGCCCGGTGAGACTTGCAGCGTCGGTGCGGGATACTGATGGCCGCCCGACATCTGGCCGTTGGACGCGGTTCCCCGCTGAACCGAGTAGTCGAAGAGCAGCATGTTCGTCACGGGCTTGGCGACGGTGTCGAGCCGCGCCGTACTCTGACGTGGAGTCAGCGTGACCTCGAGCACTCCGTCCTTACTGGCGAGCGTCACCGGTTCGGCAAAGGCAGGGGGCACGTACGCATCGCGTGGGATCGCTTGCGCTTCAAGCCGCAGCGCCGAAAAGCCGATTCCCACGAGAACCCCAGCGGCAACGACGGATGCGATAAGCGTGCGTGACAGGCCGGGCATGTGCGGTGTCCTTTCCCGAAACGCAAGAGTCGCTCTTCCTCAAAGCAAGGACGAGCGGAGTCCCCTTACGCCGTCGCGGGGCGAGAACCCCGGTAAGCGTCGGATTTCGGCCTGCCGGTCGCGTGAAATGTCTAGAAACTTCGTGGTTTCCCGGTTCCCGGGGCGATAGGCTCGATGCATAAGGCACTTCGCTTGAAAAGGATATCTAAGATGCAGAATCGCGCGTTCGCCCTTCGAGCCGCCATCGGGATCGTGATGGCTTTCCTGATCGTTTCGCCGCTCGAGGGCTGCAGTGGCACGTCATCGGCCCTGCCCTCAGCTCCGATTTCTCCCGTTACGCAGGATAAAACGACCGGCTCCTTAGCGGCCGGATCCCTGGGATCTCAATCGCAGCCGGATCCCAACGGCACCAAACCCAAGCTCTTGTTCGTCAGCGACAATGAGAACAATCGGGTCCTCGTGTTTAACACCGCAACCAAAACGCAGAATCCACCGCCTATCCGGACCATCACGAGCGGCGTCCAAGGCCCCAACGGCATAACCACCGACAAACACGGCAACTTGTTCGTTGCAAACTACGTCAGCAACGCCGTCACGGTCTACGCCCCGAACGCCGCCACGCCGAAAAGGACCATTACGAACGGTCTCGACGGCCCCTGGGACGTGTTCCCCGGCGGAAAACAGCTCAACACGTTCACCCCTGGCGGCGCGCAAGTCTACGGCGTCGCTACCAGCCCGGCGGGCACCTATCACTAAGTCGGATCGACTCTACCCTCAGGGGCGCCTGCTATTTCCGTGGTAATCGGAACGGCAGGCGCCCGCGTCTCGCGGGCCTCTTCGAGCGCTCGCTCGAGCGTGATGCTGCTGCCAATCCGCCATTGGACGTCGAAGGCTTCGTCGCCGAGGATCGCGCGCACCCGAGCAATCTCGGCGTCGTAGTCCGCACGCTCGGAGGGAAACACTGGGAAGCCGATCGTTCGCCGCAGCACGTCGGCCGCACCAGCAGACGAGCCGCGCGCGACGGATCGCCCGAGGCGGCGATGGTGGCTGCAAGATCTTCGAGCGTCTTTGCCACCGCCGACTTATTCGGCGTTGAGTCGAGCGCGTCGAGGGCCTCGTGGTAGCGAGACAACGCGACTTCATAGTTACCGCGGTGGTGGGCGACGGCTCCGAGATTTACAAGAGAGTAGTGCATGCTGCCGGTGTTGCCGACGGCGCGCTGCATTCGAAGGCATTCGTTAAAGAGTTCCTCGGCGCGCGCGTAGTTTCGCTCCGTCGCGGCGACGAGACCGATTTTCATGAGTGCGTGTGCGAGACCCGACTCGTGTCCCAGGCGCCGGTAGATCGCGACGCTCTCCTCTCCAAACGCCGAAGCGCGCGCCAAGTCGTTGTTGCTGAAGGCCGTAGAGGCCAGATTCGACAAGCACGTCGCGATGCCGACGTCGTCGCCGAGCCGCTTTCGAATGGCGAGACTCTCGGCGTGCGCGGCCTCGGTTCGTTCGTACTCTCCGCGGAATTGCAGGATGATCCCATCGTCTGAAGGGCTTAAAGAGCGCTGTTGCGCATTGGAACGTTTTTACAGACGGTAACCAACGGAGTGGAACCGATGGGTAACTCAAAGGCGATTAGGACAGACTTTCTGGAGATGCAGTCGGCCTTACTGACGATCCAGGCAGACCTACGCGCCGACCTTGACTCGATGAACGAACTATCCGAGATGGTGTCCATGAGGTTGCAAATGGCAATGGACCGCCGTTCTAAATATCTGGAAACGTTAAGCAATGTATTGAAAAAAATAGCGGACACGCAAGAGGCGATAACGCAAAACATGAAATAGCCCGCACGCGAGTGGAAGAAGTGCGAAAAACGCGCCAGCCACCGTCGAAGGCCGGGTCTTCAGCTATTTAACGTTGTTAATAGAGTCTCGGATGGTGGTCGACTTCGTTTTCATGATATTGCTCACCGTGATAAATTGACGGTTATCGTTTTGCATTGAGTTTTGAAGCTGAAGGTACTGCAAGTTAAAGCTCATCTGTGTCTCTTGCATTTCCCGGGTCGCATCGCGCAGCGCCTGGTCTGAATTAGGACCTGCAAGGATCGACAAGACAGATTCTATCCGATCGTTGACAAATTTTGCCAACGCGGCCACTTTGTTCTGCAGCTCGGTCGCGGCCGCAATCGATTGATTGATCGAGGAGGCCAATAACTCAAACGGATCGTCCTGCCCGGCGCCCTCGAGGTCATCTGCCATAGAACTCTACTTCCGGAGTAGGGGCAAAAGGGCCC
The DNA here is from genome assembly GCA_963786105.1 of Vulcanimicrobiota bacterium. GTDB lineage: Bacteria > Vulcanimicrobiota > Vulcanimicrobiia > Vulcanimicrobiales > Vulcanimicrobiaceae > Tumulicola. The sequence continues at coordinate 11,209 of CAWAXX010000007.1, read as the reverse complement.
TGCGGGAACACCATCGGAAGCGGGTACAACCAGTAACATGCCAGGTTGATGGAAGTGATCCCGTTCCTTATGTCAAGCTGGTTCGGCAGTTAGCCCCAATCGAGGTTCTTGATCGTGACCATCGATCTGGAAGTGCCGTTGAAGTCGGGCAGATGAAGGCACGGGCAGAAGAAGGCAAACGATTGAGGAATTCAAGCGGCCCATAGAAGGCGGGCAAAACTATGCGAGGCGATGGCCGTCATCACGGTCATCGCTCTCGGCATAGTTTTCGTCTTGAGTGAGGCGCAGGCAGCGCAGTCGATGGCGACCGACCGTTAGCGCGGTGGTCGGCTCCCCCCGCGCCCGGCGGCAACCATCCCTCGCGGAGCGGCTACCGAGCGCGGTGCGGCCATCGCACGCGGAGCTGCAGCCATCGCATGCGGAGCTGCAGCCATCGCGTGTGGTGCCGCAAGCGAACGCGGAGCTCGTGCGATCGCGTGTGAAGCCGGCGCAGCGGGGTGCGTACGAGCGCTAATCGTGTGCGCTTGCGCTGCACTGATCCGAGCGTGACTGGCGGCGATTCTCGCGTGCGCCGCGCTAAACCGAGCGTGCGTAGCCGCAAGCCTGGCGTGGGAGGCGGCAGCCCTTGCGTGGGCGGCGGCGAGCTTCGCGTGCGCAGCAGCAACCCTCGCGCGTGCGGCCACAAGCCTGGCATGCGCAGCGATCGCCCTCGAGTGGGCAAGCGCGACACGAGTGGCGCGAGCGCGGAAGGGTTGCATCGCATGTGCGACCCGGGCCGGCCCAATGACCCTGTGGGTGATCGTTCGATGGATAACTCTGCCATTTCGCACGACGACGGTGTGATATACGTGCGTGACGTTGTTGCCGACAATCGTTGGGGCCACCGCAGCCGGACCGACCGAGAACGCCGGATTTACGGCAGCCATCGCATAGCCCGGGTAGTAGGAATACGCGGCGACCGCCGGATACGTTGTCGGGTACACCGCTGCGGGATACGCTGCCGGATATGTTGCCGCATACGCTGCCGGGTACGCGGCACCGTAAAGCGGGGCGTTCACCGCTGATGCTACTAAGCCTAGAACGCCGAGCCCCAGCGCGGCGCCAAAAAGCGACGCGCCGGTATACGCGGGATACGCCGCCGGTGCGTACGATACCGCAGGTGCATACGGAGCATACGATACCGCCGGCGCGTACGGTGCGTACGATACCGCGGGCGCGTAGGGCGCCACGTACGGGGCCGGGGCGTACGCTACAGCCGGCGCGAAGGCCGCGGTAGGTGCATACGGTATTGGCGCGTACGCTGCGACGGGTGCGACCGGACACCAAACCCAACCCGTGCCGGGTTGCCAAACCGTCTGGTTGTAGCTATCCGGCGTGCAGTACGGCGTTTGGACGGGAGCTACCGGCGGGGCGTACGCGATGACGCTCGGAGCGAAGCCGGCGAAGATAACTTGAGCGCCGGCGGGAGCGGTGCTCATCAACGCCGCCGCAGCGAAGGTGATTGCAAAAATTCCTGTGACCAGCTTGCTCATCATAAGGAAAATCCCCCAACTGCCATTCTACCCAAGTATTTGGGCTGAAGCCGCCTCAGAATTAGGGCTCGATTAAAACCGGAACGCGGATCCTGGTTACCGCTTGCTATCCTGTCTATCAGGGGGCCTCACGAGCCCGACGTGAACCCTACGGGCCGCTACGAGCTGGAGGCACCGAGCCCGTCGATGAAGGCGGTGAATCGCGGATTGAACCTCGTCTTGATCTCTTTCCAGCTGGCGCGCGCGCCCGGCGACGACATTACCCACTCGATGCTCGCGCGGATACCGGCCCAGTGCTTGTCGCGGAGCGTGCGACTCTCGCTCTGAAAATAGAGGCTCTCCGCCCGGCGTAGAAAGCTGAGCAGCATGAAACTGTACTGCGTACGTTCCACATCGTTGAGTGCGGAAGAGTCACGGCTGGCACGCAGGAAAAGATCGGTGAGGTTCTTGTCTTTCGCAATATCGAAGGAGATCGAAGCAAAGGAATCGACGACCTCCTGGAACGCCGAGGCGCGAACGGCGAGGGTGTTGCTCCGAATTTGGATAGCAGTGTAGATAATCGTTGCAATGACGCCGAGACCGCTCATTATGCTGCCGAGCCAAGCGAACTGCTCCAGCGTCATGGTAGCGCGACGGTTAAGGCAAGGCCAAACAGCGTTGAATGCTGATGAAGCACAACGTTAGCGTGCTTTGCCTAATGCGCGGCTGTGACCTGGGTCGGTGCCAGGTCACAGCTCCCGAGGGGTCATCCCAACGCCGGACTACCGTATCTTTTGGGCGGGCACAATCGTCTTCATAACAGTACCGAGTTTTTTGAAGGGGATAACAAATGACCGACCGCCTATCGAACGCACCTCCCGTCGTGTCGCCGGAGGAGTGGGAAACCGCCCGCCAGCAGCTGCTGGTAAAAGAAAAAGCGTCGACCCGCGCCAGCGACGCGCTCGCGGCAGAGCGGCGCCGCATGCCGTGGACGCGCGTGGAGAAAAACTACACGTTCGACTCTCCGAAAGGGAAGGTCAGCCTCCTCGACTTGTTCGACGGGCGGCGCCAGTTAGTGATCTACCGCGCGTTCTTCGAACCGGGCGTGTACGGCTGGCCCGAGCATGCCTGTCGCGGCTGCTCGATGATGGCCGATCAGGTCGCGCACGTTTCACACCTCCACGCACGAGACACGACCTTCGCGAACGTCTCGCGCGCTCCGCAGCCCGACATCGAGCGCCTGAAGGTCCGGATGGGCTGGACGATGCCGTGGTATACGATTACCGACGCTTTCGACGCCGACTTCGGCGTTGACGAATGGCATGGCACCAACGTCTTCTTCCGCGACGGCGACGACGTGTACCGCACGTACTTCCTCAATAACCGCGGTGACGAGGGGCTCGGAAGCACGTGGAGCTACCTCGACATCACGCCCCTCGGGCGTCAGGAGAACTGGGAAGATTCCCCCGAAGGCTATCCGCAGTCCGAGCCTTACAAATGGTGGAACTGGCATGACTCGTACGGAGTCGAGCAAGACGGCAAGTGGAGCGACGTCGTCGCTGCTGCGCAGGAGATCCTGACATGATCGTTCTCGCGCACATTATGGCGACGCCAGTGGAAGAGGTTTTAGTCCCGCTTGCGAGCGGGGCCGGCGCCGGAACGGTTATATGGCTCGCCGCTTTGCTCAGGAGAGCTCTACGATGAAGTCGTTAAAAGATCAGTCCGCCATGGTGATCGGAGCGAGCTCCGGTGTCGGTCTGGCAACGGTGAGACGGTTGGTTTCCGAAGGAGCCTCGGTCGTTGCCATTGCGCGTGGACGCGATGGACTCGACGCGGTTGCAGCAGAGTTCGATGGCGCCGTGCGAACGGTCCAGGCCGACGCGACGGATGCGTCGACCGCCGACCGGTTGCTGCGCGAGTACAAACCGCAACTCGTCGTGCTTGCCGCCGGCGTTCGGCCGCAGATGGGAACGCTCGACGAGTTCAGTTGGGAGACATTTTCAATTCCGTGGAACGCCGATACGCAAGCTGCATTTCGCCTACTGAAGGCTGTGCTGACGCTTCCGCTCGCGGCGGGCAGTACGGTCGCGATCGTTTCGAGCGGAGCTGCGGTCGCCGGCTCACCGCTCTCGGGCGGCTACGCCGGCGCAAAGCGTATGCAATGGTTCATGGCAGAGTACGCACAAGAAGTATCGGACGCTAAGAAGTTAGGCATCCGTTTTTTCGCCGTGCTGCCGCGTCAACTAATTGAAGGGACGGAGATCGGAAACACGGCAGCCGCCAATTATGGCGCGGCGCAGGGTTTATCAGCGGCGGAGTTTCTCAAGCGTCGCTGGAAGGTGCCGCTCGACGCCGATACAGTCGGCGCGGCGATCGTCGGCGGCTTGCGAGGAGATCTAGCCGACGGCGTCGCCGCAATCGGGGTGACCGGTGAAGGCGTCGAACCGTTGGGGTGAAGATGGAAGATCAGACGCGCGCGCTGTTGCCGGCGATGGTGGAAGCACGCGACCAATTCATGGAGCTCGTCGGCGAAATTCGTCCCGAGCTCCATCGGTACTGTGCGCGCATGACCGGCTCGATCTTCGACGGCGAGGACGTCGTTCAAGACACTTTAGCGAAAGCGTATTACGCTCTGGGCCAGATGGTGCAGCCGCCCAACCTCAAACCCTGGCTCTTCCGGATCGCGCATAATACCGCCATGGATTTCATCAAACGCTACGAACGCCAACACGTGGAGCCCGTCGCCGACGTTCCTGACCGCGCACAGCCCGAAGAATCCGGCGTCGATCCCGCACTCGTGGAAGCGGCGCTGACGGTTTTCGCGCAGCTGCCGCCGACGCAACGCAGCGCCGCGATCCTCAAAGACGTTCTCGGACAGTCGCTCGAGGAAACCGCGCACACGATGGGAACCACCGTCGGCGCGGTGAAGGCCGCCTTGTCGAGGGCGCGAGCGAACATCGCTCGGACGCCACGCGCGCGTTTTGCGGAACCGCCGCAACCCGTCGCCGGCGAAACGCTGGTGACGCTGCGGCGGTACGCCGATCTCTTCAACGCCCACAACTGGGATGGACTGCGCGCGCTGCTTGCAGCGGAATCGCGCCTCGAGGTCGTGTCGCGCGTGCAACATCCACGTGCGGTGGACGCGGGATATTACGATCGCTACGCCGCCTACACAAAGACCCAAGACCTCCGCGCGGAAGCGGGCTTCGTCGACGGCGTTCCGGTGCTTGCGATCTTCAGTTCCCCGTCGAGCCGAGAGCCGGCGTACTTCGTCTTGATCGAGGTTAGCGCGGGCCGTATCTCGCTGATTCGCGATTTCCGCTACATCCCATACATCACGACCGACGCGCGTTATTCAGCATTCGGTGGTGCAGACGTCTAGGCGGTCAACAGCACCTTACGCTATAGGTTCGTGAAGCTCGGCGCCCCGCACGCTGTCGGGTAAAATCCAACCTGGAGCGAAAAGGGACTTGAACTCGCTGCACCGGGGTCGTTCCCCGCTGCATAGCCGGCATTGTACGACTGCGGAGAGAGGATGCTGGATTTTCCGTCCACCAGCGAACCAATGGTCAAGTCCGGCGGCAGCTGCTCGTTCGGTAGGTTCGAAAAATTATTGCTTACGGAGCATGCCGGTCCATACAGCGCGGGATACCAAAGGTAGGCAGGCGCGGATTGCCAGCCGTACCGCCGGTACGGACGTACTAGCGCCTGTGGATTAAAGCTGGCCGGGTGAATCGTGATGCGTTGCGGCTCCATTAGCGGCTGGACGTCGACGTGGAACGGAACCTTAAAGTTATCTTGATTAGCGGACCAACCGCGAACAGCAGCATGGGGAGCCGGAGCCGCCGGGCGAGGAAGCGCTAAACCTCCTCGAGGAGCGCCAAGCGCGAGAGCGGGCAGGGCGGCTGCGAGTGCGAATGCGCCGACGAAGGCCAGGGAGCGATTCACAGTGGACGAGATATTCTCGCGCACCCGCCCGATCTCCCACGGGGTTCATTTGGTTTAGCGGACAGCGATTCCAAGCGGGACGTTAAGTCCCGTTTTCCTGCCTTTTATCGTGTTCATCGGGGGAACGTCGCCGGTCGAGCCGGCAGCGTAAACGGTGATCGAGTTGTAAGTATCGTTCGCCGCGTAGATGTTGTCGCTGCCGTCAACCGCGATGCCCATTGGCTCCTTCAGCTTCGTCATAGCGCCTTTGATGGCTTGGATCGGCCTTGCGTTGCCGTGCGCGCCGGCGGCATAGACGGTTGCGATGCGGTCGGCGTAGTTCGCCACGTATATGTTAGAAGCGGAATCCAGGGCGATTCCAAAAGGGTCGGACAGCTTGGTGCGCGTGCCGGCGATGGTCCGCATGGGTGGAACGTTACCGGTAGCACCCGCCGCGTAGACGGTGACGGTGTTGAAGAAGTTGGTGACGTAAATATTGCCGCTTGCATCCAATGCGACGTTGTCAGGATCAGCAAGTCCGGTGGATCCGCCTCCGATCGTCGCGATCGGCGCGACGTTGCCATTTGCGCCAGGAGCGTAGACCGTTACGGTGTTGTTTCCGTTGTTCGTTACGTAGATGTCGCCGTTGAGCGGATCGAGAGCGATGCCGAAGGGAAAGTCGAGTCCCGTATTGCTGCCCGTGATGGCCCGGATTGGGGCGACGTTGCCGGTGGCGCCGGCGGCATAGACAGTCACGGACTCCCCGTCGGCGTTGGCTACGTAGATATTACCGCCGGCATCCACGGCAACATCCTCGGGGCTGTTCAAGTTCGTGATGTTCCCGGTAATAGTCTGGATCGGCTTCGCGTTGCCCGTCGCCCCGGATGCGTAGACGGTCACGCTCTGGCCGGCATTGTTTGCGACGTAGAGACACGGGCACGACCCCGAGGCGTGTTTCAATGAGTGTGATTGATTCTGCTGGAGCAGCGGTGTCGGCGTCGATGATATGCCCCCGCAGCTAGTGAGCAAGGCTGGGACAGCTATCAATACGTAAAGAGCCGAAATTGAGAGTCGCATGGTCTCTGACTCTTGCTTTCTCCGAGTGCTTCGGGACGGACGCAAAGGCTGGGGGCTGCCAGAGAGAGTGTGCGGGGAGCCAGGGCTGTCAGACGAAGAGGAGGACCTTAGGGGCTCAGAATGCGCCCACTTGTTAGCTTTGTCAATGGCCTGTAGCAAGCGCTGAAACTGCGACAGCACTACATCCATCCGCAGGCGGGCGTGACGCTCCGAAGTGCGCAGTGTGCGATCGGCGTCGTGACGAGCCCTCGCGCCGCTCGCCCGCCGTGCATCCCCAACGCAACCACGCAGCGAGCGGGAAAATAAATACCTTGCGGCGCGGCGGCAAGCCCCGAAAGGTCTATGCGCCGAAAAGCCGCATTGAAATCTAACGCGGAGAGGTGGCAGAGCGGTTGAATGCGGCGGTCTTGAAAACCGCTGAACGCGATGAGCGTTTCGTGGGTTCGAATCCCACCCTCTCCTCCAGAAAGCCCGTAACCACGGGCTTTTTTCATTCTAGAGAGAGTGACGCTCAACGGCTTTCGAGGCCGCCGTTTTCGGGTTTGCTACCATTTTGCTACCCGTTGGTTGCCTCAAATGCCGCGGGCCGACTTTAGCAAGTCATCGAGTTTGTCGGCGGCCGCTTTCTGGAGGCCGAGCAGAACGTGGGAGTAGGTGTCGAGCGTGATCGAGATCGTCGAGTGGCCGAGGCGCTCGGATACGACCTTCGCGTGTACGCCGTTCTTGAGCACGAGCGAGGCGCATGCGTGGCGTAGGTCGTGCAACCGAACGTGGCCGATTGCGGCATCCTTTGCGACGAGTGCGAAGGCCTTGCCGAACGACTCCGGCTCCCAAGCCGACCCGTCTTCACGAGGGAGATGAGATCGAGGCATTGGTAGGCGCCGCCGGCTTTCAGGCGCTCCGCGTTCTGCGTGACCCGATGCTTGCGAGAGCACTTCGATCGTCTCGCGAGCGAGGCTGATCGAACGTGACTTTCCAGATTTTGGGGTCTTCGTAGCGATTCCGTCTTTGGTTTGTTCGATCGAGCGTCGCACGGAGATCGTCCCGACTTCCACATCGAGGTCGGACCATTGCAGAGCAACGAGTTCGCCGCGCCGTACTCCGGATACGATCGCGAGGTAAATTGGTGAGACGAGCCGCGTGCCTTCAGCGTGTTTGAGGAGCTTCGCGAGTTGACTTTCATCGAGAGCGCGAATCTCGGGCCGAACCCGGCGCGGCGGGTCCACTGAATCGGCAACGTTGCGAACGATCAGGCCCCACTTTACCGGCTGCGCGAGCGCCTGGCGAAGAACGCGGTGATGGTGAATGATCGTTTGCGGCTAATGCGGAGCAGCATCGCCGCAATCGCGAATGGGCGCAAGGCGTAGAAGCCGCGAGCGCCATATCGCTCGGGTGTGTGCCTGACAGCGTAACGGCTCACGAGCTTTCGGACTTAGCACTGGACAACGCTCCGCATCGTTGGCAAGAGAGATGACGCACCGTTGGACATTGGACAATTATGCCGCATCGGATGGCCAAGAGCCAAGTGGCACGGTCGGATCACCAGAGCTACCGTGACGGTACGATAACCTCGCGATAAACGGCAGTCGCAACGTAGCGGTAGGCGGGGGCTTCATTTAGTTTCCATTTAGCCTGACAGACCAAGCTGCCGTCATGCGAGTGCCTCAGACGGATATGCCCGTATCTTAGGACTTAACTGGAGACGATCATGAAACAACCTCGGATCATCAGCGTCGGCGGATGCCTTGCGGCATTGCTCGTTGCCGGCTGTAGCGGCGTGAGTCCCAGCTCAACGATAAACCCGCTCGGCGGAGTCGCTTCTCAGGGTGCGATTGACGCGCCCAGCACAACCACTCAAACGCCCCTCAACCGTTGCCGCCAGGGACTTCACGTTAGCCCAAATCATGCGACCATCAAGGTAAACCAGCAACTCCATCTTCACGACTATTACCTGCATTGGGATTCCCCCATTTGCGAGCAGTCCTACGAGCCTGCAAGTTGGACTGCAAGCGGCGGTGTAATCCAACCGGTCGGCGGGGGCAAGGAGGCGGTCTTTTTTGCCCTTCTGCCGGGCGTGTACCGCGTGAATGCGAAGTGGAGCGGTTCCCGTGCTCATTCTACGGTGACGGTGATCTTATAAACAGTTGCGGCGCGCAGTAGACGGACAGATTTCATTTAGTTTCCATTTAGTCCGGTAGGCCATGCTTCGGTCATGCAAGTGCCTCGGTACGATATGCTCGTATCTAAGATTTAACTGGAGACGATCATGAAACAACCTCGGATCATCAGCGCCGGCGGATGCCTTGCCGCGTTGCTCGTTGCCGGCTGCGGCGTGGGTTCCAACTCAATGGCAAACCCGCTCGGCGGAGTCGCGCCTCAGGGAGAGGTGGCGCCGGTTTTCTGAACACGAAATCGGTGTCCGTTATGTGAAGACCGCCCAAGTTATGCCGCCTCTTCGGTCGGCTGGCGGAAGTATACCGCGTCCGGCGTTCGGCCGTCGAGCGACGAATGCGGTCGGAACTCGTTGTAGAATCGAATGTAGCGTCCGATGAAATACTTGGCTTCCGAAGCGCTCTCGTATGCGCGCAAGTAAACCTCCTCGTACTTGAGCGATTTCCAAAAACGCTCGATGAAGACGTTATCGCGCCAAGCGCCTCTGCCGTCCATGCTGATGGCGATGCCTTTAGCCTTGAGCATCTCCACGAAGTCGATCGCTGTGAACTGGCAGCCTTGATCGGTGTTGAAGATCTCCGGGCAACCGTATTTCGCGATCGCGTCTTCGACAGCATCGATGCAGAAGTCGGTTGTCAAGCTGTTAGAGAGCCGCCACGTAAGAACTTTGCGCGTCGCCCAATCGAGAATGGCGAAGAGGTACAGAAAACCTCGACGCATCGGGATATACGAAATGTCGGCGCACCAAACCTGATTCGGGCGATTGATGACGATGTTCCTCAGAAGGTAGGGATAAATCGGGTGCGCCGGATTGCGCTTGGTGCCACGCTTGCGACGATAGAGCGCCTCAATGCCCATCAAGTCCATCAGCCGGCCTACGTGCCGGCGGCCGATCCGATGGCCTTGTTGTTTGAGAAAGTCGCGCAGCATTCGAGCGCCGGCGAATGGATACTCGGTGTGCAGCTTGTCGATCTCTCGCATCAGATCAAGATCTGTCTGCGAGATTGGAACGGGAACGTAGTACAGCGAGCCTCGAGAGAGCTCCAGCAGCTGCGCTTGGTGCGCTAGCGGCAAAGCGTGGTCGCGATCGATCATCGCTTTGCGCTCGACCCGTCGATACGCCCGAGCGCGCGTTCTAAAAAATCGTTCTCCAACGCCAACTGGCCGATCTTTGCGTGGAGTTCCTTGACGTCCGGGCCGCCGGTTTTCGGCGCATCGCCTCCGAAAGCTTCAGCAGCTCGTTCGAGCAACTGAGTTTTCCATTGAACGATGGAGTTGGGATGAATGTCGAAGCGCTTGGCGAGCTCGGCCGTGGTTTGATCGCCCTTGATCGCGGCGATCGCCACCTTCGCCTTGAAGGCCGCCGTGTGGTTGCGACGGGAACGTTGCACGATGACTTGCTCCTCTCGCGGGTTTCTTCGACCCGCAGCAGGCGAAGTCATCACATAACGGACCGTTCAGCTAACCGAGGCCACCGCTGGGTGCGATCGGCGTACCAACCATCACCACTCAGTTCCGAACACATTGCCCCCCCCGATTTCACGTTGAGCCACAGGTCGCTACCATTAAGGTAAAACGGGAACTTATTCTTTGGGCCTATATCTGGCTGAATGGTGGTTATGGTCAATGTTACCTGACTCCGGTGGGTGCAACTTGGACTGCGAGTGGCGGTAGCGTCCAGCCGCTGTATGGGGGAAAGAGGGCGCTCTTTTCTGCCGCTGCGCCGGGTGTGTACTACGTGCATGCGAAGTGGATCGGTCGGTCCGCTCATGCCCATGCCACAGTGACCGTAACCTCACCATAAACGGCAGCTCCGACGGAGCAGTAGGCTGACGGGGCTTCATTTAGTTTCCATTTAGCTCGGCAGACCATGCTGCGTCCCAGAGGAGTCTGCCACTTGCGTCGCGGCCGAGGCCAAGTCACAGTCGTGGACTCTGGCCAGGCCAGTCTCCTTTATGCCAACCCTGCGATCCGCTGCTCAGGCTGCGAGGGTTGCTTACTTCACAAGGTGTGTCGCAGAGCCCGTGAAGGCACTCCCGAAGCGTTAATGCTTCGGAAAGGTCGGACGAAAAAATGGAGCTTTCGCATCATAGCCGCTATGCATTGGGCATCTGCGCTGCGACGCCGAGGAGCGGGGCACGTCGCATCCTTCTCGCGGCTTGTGCCGTCGCCGTGCTAGCTGGCTGCTCGAATGCGGCGCAGATTGCGCCAATACCCGGTCGGACTTTAGATGCTCGGATCCCCGCCGTTAAGGTTGACTCACCCACTTCGCATCCTATGGACTCTCCGATGTCTGGAGAGGTTCTCACCGGAAGCAGCGTTCACGGGACGTGCCACGGGGGTGGCGGCGATCTGGTGGCAAGAGGCAAGTTCAGCGCGAGCGGAACGGCGAGCGGCCCATACCCTGGCACGTTTACAGCACACGGGACATGGACAGTGCATTCTGGATACTTCAATGGCTTTGCGCTCCACGAGTCATTTACGATCAGCTCAGGCAAACATACATTTAGTGGTAGGATGTG
>CAWAXX010000006.1:0-8348 GCA_963786105.1 Vulcanimicrobiota bacterium | reverse complement strand
TGTCATGTTGAGCGCGAGCGAAGCGAGCAGTCGAAGGACGGAAGCGGGTGAAAGCCTGAGCGAAGGCGCGGAGCGCCGAAGTCGAAGGACGAACGAATCAAACGAAACGGAAACGAACGAAACGGAAACCTTTGAAGAGTGGCTCGTTCGCCACGGGCAAGGCCCAGCGGAACGGCGCGCCTTCTGGGATCCATTCTTCATCCCGGCACTCAATGCGCCGTACGATCGCGTCGAAGCCGCCGAAGCAACGTTCGTTTTACGCACCGCATTTCTCAACGACGCCAAAGCGGCGCGTTTCGGTTTCTCCCTCGTTCCGCTCGCGCATCTCGCCCAAGCGGCGGCCGCCGAACTCGACGCCGTCCACCTCTCCACCGCGGTTACCGGTATCGAACTGAGCGAAGCGAACGGTCGCGACGAGCCCGACCGTGTCACCCTGAGCCTGTCGAAGGGTGAAGAAAATCCAACCTTCGACGCCGTCGTCCTCGCCGTTCCGCCCCGCCACGTCGCTAAACTCCTCGGCGACCCGGCGCGCTATCGACGTGCACAACCTCGACGCATACGAGCCCTATCCCATCGTCGACGTCCACCTCTGGCACGACGACGGTAGTATCGGCCTCGACTTTGCCGCCGCGCTCGACTCACCGTTGCAGTGGATCTTCGAAAAAGCACCAGGCTATCTGTGCTGCAGCTTCAGCGCGGCGCAAGAATACCTAACGCTCCCAACCGCCGAACTCGAAGCCCTCGCCTGGCGCGAAGCTCAAGCCTTTGTCCCCGCTGTCAAAAACGCAAACCTCATCCGCAGCGCCGTCACGCGCAATCCGGAAGCAACGTGGCTCCCGCGCGTCGGCACCAAGCGAACCGCGCAATCCACCTCGCATCCCGCAGTCGCCATTGCCGGATCCTGGACCGATACCGGTTGGGCCGACACCATGGAATCCGCCGTTCGCAGCGGCACTGCCGCCGCCAAACATCTGCTCGACGCTCGACCCGAAATGAGTCGCGCCGCGCCGAAACGATCGCGCCATCGCCGCCACAACCCGGCGCCGAGCGACGAAAAGCGCAAGCCCTGCATCGCGCCACCGGGTGGCTGCTGCAGAATCAAACGACCGAAGGCTGGTGGTCGGGCGAGCTCGAGACCAACGTCACGATGACGGCCGAGCACGTGCTGCTGTTCCGCTTTCTCGGCCTTCCGCTCGACGAGTTCCGCGCCGGCGCCATCGCCCAGATTCTGCACCATCAGCGCAGCGACGGATCGTGGGCTCTCTACTACGACGGCCCCGCCGATTTGAGCACGACAATCGAAGCCTACGTCGCGCTCAAGGTGCTCGGCGTCGACCCCCAGCGCAGCCGAGATGCATAAAGCATTGCAAGTAATTCTGCGCGAGGGCGGCGTCGTGAACGCGCGCGTCTTCACCAAGATTTGGCTCGCTCTGTTCGGTATCTATCCCTGGTCGGGCGTGCCCTCGCTGCCGCCGGAGCTGGTGTTTTTTCCGCTCTGGATGCCGTTCAATCTCTACGACTTCGCCTGCTGGGCGCGCGGTACCGTCGCGCCGCTGACGATCGTCGTTTCGAAGAAGCCGGTTCGTGCGCTGGGCGTCGACGTGCGCGAGATTATCGCGCCCGGCACGCGAAGACGAAATGAAGAAGGTCCGCGGCAAGCGTCACTGGCTGATGTTGGTCGAGCGGCTGCAGAAACTCTACGAGCGTCTTTCCAACCAACCGAAGCGCGAGGAGGCGCAACGCCGCGTCGCCGAGTGGATCGTCGAACGGCAAGAGGCCGACGGCAGCTGGGGCGGGATTCAGCCGCCCTGGGTCTACTCGCTGATCGCCCTCGACCTTATGGGCTACGACCTCAATCATCCGGTGATGCGCAAAGGCATCGACGGCATGCGCCGCTTCTCGCTCGACGACCACCAAGGGTGGCGTTTCCTCGCCTGCATGTCGCCGGTATGGGATACGGCGTGGGCCGTGCGCGCGCTGGCGATCGCCGGCTTCGAGGCCTCGCATCCGGCGATGCGCCGCGCGGTGGACTGGATGCTACGCGAGCAGATTCCCGACGACGCGCCCGGCGACTGGCGGATGAAGTGCAAGGAAACAAACGGTAACGGCTGGGCCTTCGAGTTCGACAACGACGCCTATCCCGACATCGACGACACGACGATCGTCGTGCTCTCGCTGCTCGAAGGCGGCGAACGCAACGCTGTGGCGTCGGCGGTCGAGCGCGGGCGGCGCTGGACGCTGGCGATGGATTGCCGCAACGGCGCGTGGGCCGCATTCGATCGCGACAACACCCGCACGCTGCTCTACGACATGCCCTTTTCCGACTTTGGCGCGATGATCGATCCACCGACCGAAGACGTCACCGCGCACGTGCTCGAGATGCTCGCCGCGCTCGGCTACGACACCTCGAATCGTTACGTCGCGCGCGGCCTCGAGTATCTGCGCGAAACGCAACGACCTTCGGGCGCGTGGTGGGGGCGCTGGGGCGTTAACTTCATCTACGGAACGTGGTGCGCGATCTCGGCGCTCGCCGCGCTGCGCACCGGTCGCGACATGATCGAGAAGGGGGCAGCCTGGCTCGTCTCGGTGCAAAATCCCGACGGCGGCTGGGGCGAGACGTGCCACTCCTACGTCGACGAGTCGTTCGCCGGCGTCGGGCGCAGCACGGCGTCGCAAACGGCATGGGCGGTCAATGCCCTGCAACTTGCCGGCCTTGCGCAACACTCGGCGACCCAGCGTGGTCTAACCTACCTGTGCGAGCGCCAGCGACCGGACGGTACGTGGGACGAGCCCGAGTGTACGGGTACGGGCTTCCCGAGAGACTTTTACATCAATTACCACCTTTATCGCCACCTCTTCCCAACGATGGCCCTCGGCATGGACGCCAAAATGCGGCATCCTGAGCCCTTCGACTCCGCTCATGATAAACTCCACGCCGAAGGCGCTGTCATCCTGAGCGCGAGCGCGCGAGCAGTCGAGGGATCGAAGGGCGGGCCAGCGCCGCCAGCGGACTCCTCAAACGAGGTCCCACCCGAACCAGCCATGAAGGAACCAGCCACACAATTATGAGCATGCCCCTCAGGCAAAAGATCGCCGTCGCCAAGTACATTGCCGGCAAGCGGATCAAACGTGAAACGAAGTACCCGCTCGTGCTGGAGCTCGAGCCGCTGCTGCAATGCAACCTGGCGTGCGCCGGGTGCGGCAAGATTCAGCATCCCGACGACATTTTGCGCCGGCGCTTGAGCGTCGAAGAGTGCATTGCCGCGGTGGAAGAGTGCGGTGCGCCGATGGTTTCGATTGCCGGCGGCGAGCCGCTGGTGCACGACCAAATGCCTCAGATCGTCGAGGAGCTGGTCAAGCGCAAGAAGTTCGTCTTCTTGTGCACCAACGCACTGCTGCTCAAGAAGAAGATCCATCTCTTTAAGCCGTCGGTTTACTTCGTTTGGATGATCCATCTCGACGGCATGCGCGAGCGCCACGACCAATCGGTTTGCCGCGACGGCGTCTTCGATAAGGCGATCGACGCGATCAAGGAAGCGAAGTCGCGCGGCTTCCGCGTCTTTACCAACACGACGTTCTTCGATCAGGACGGCCCCGAGTCGGTCCGCGCAGTGCTCGACTATCTCAACGACGACCTCAAGGTCGACATGATGCAGATCTCACCGGCATACGCGTACGAGAAGGCACCCGACCAGGAGCACTTCCTGGGCGTCAAGCGCACCCGCGAGGTCTTCAGCAGCGTCTTCGCCGGCGGTAAGCGCAAGAAGTGGCGCCTCAATCACAGCCCGCTCTATCTCGACTTCCTCGAAGGAAAAGTCGACTTCGAGTGCACGCCGTGGGGCATTCCCTGCTACACGGTCTTCGGTTGGCAGCGCCCGTGCTACCTGATGAGCAAAGAGGGTTACGCGCGCACCTATAAAGAGCTACTCGACGAAACCGATTGGTCGAAGTACGGCCGCGGCAAGCACGAGTCGTGCGAAAACTGCATGGCGCACTGCGGATACGAGCCTACCGCCGTCATAAAAACTACGGCTTCGTTCAAAGAATCGCTCCGCGCCGCCTTCGGCAACTGAACCCTGTCACCCTGAGCGCGAGCGCAGCACTTTGTCATCCTGAGCGCGAGCGCAGCGAGCAGTCGAAGGACGACAGGGTGCGACCCAGCTTCCCGAGGTGAACCCTTACCGCGCCGCGCTAACGGCCGCGCCAAACGGATATTGTATGGCGCCAAGACTCTTGATCGGTACACCGCCGCCGGGATATTTGTAGAACCGCACGGTGTTTTCGCAGACGTCGGGCGCCACGACGCGTGTTCCCTGCGGATTCCCCTTGCCGCTGCCGAGTTTTGGAATCGCAAAGCCGAGAAGATCGCAGCTGTCGCGGAGTCTGGTGGTGCCGACGACCGTCCCGCGTGATCTCGAAACGGAAATCTGATAGATCGATGGCGAGTTCCCACCCTGGGGGGAACGATCGCCGATCGCGAGATACTTGCCGTCCCACACAACTGCCCCAGGAAAGCCTACGCTCTGGTCAAGCCGTATGGCGCGCAGGGTCTTACTGCCGTGCGCCAACTCCACTAAGTGAAAGGCGTAGCTCGCGTCGAGGCCGTCGACAAACAGTTTCCCTTTGTCGTCGTACGCGCAGAAGAATACGTCGCTGAGATCCGTGCTGCGAAAGCGATGCGGCGTGCCTTTACCGCCGGTAAAAACGACGACGCTGCCGGCCAGACCAGCGCGTCCAGCGTCGGTAACCGCGAGATCGCCGGTCGTCGGATCGACGGAGCAGGCCTGAAAGCGCAGCGCGTCAGCGTCTTCGAGCGTCGACTCCGGATGCTTGCCGCCGTGTGCGTACTTCAATATGCGGTTGGGCGCGTTGACGACCCAAACTTCGCCCGCCTTGTCGGAACAGATGCCGGCCGGAGAGTGAAGCTGCTGCAGCACGCCGGCCGCCGTCCCGAGTGGATAGGTGAACACGTCGACGGCATTGACGGCTTCATCGGAGATATACAGTAAGTTCTGGCCGGCCGCAGCGGGATTCATCCACGAACCGTCGCCGCCGGCCGCGCGCGGGAACGCTCTGCAGCGCACTCCCCGCCCCGGCGCATCCCGCTAGCGTAAACGCAAGCGCACCGATAATCCAGGGTTGCCGGCCCCTTGTAGTCAACTTCCGCCTCCGAGATGAGCTTTCTATATATCTTAGCCTGGATTTTCGCCGTCGGTCTAGTTTGCATAGGACTCTACTCGCTGCTCGCTCCCCGGTTGCTCGCCGGGCACTACGGCGTTGAGGTCGAGCACCATACCGGGGAAGGCTACGTTCGTGCAACGGGGGTACGCGACATTGCGCTCGGCGTTATTCTCGGCGCTATCGCCTACACGCACGCAAGGTCGCTTCTCATCATTTTTGCGATCGTCGCTATAGTAGTATCGCTTGTTGATCTGCTCGTCGTTCGCAACCACGGCGGCCATCGCGGCATGCATCACTCGCATGCAATCCACGCCAGCGGCATCGTTGCCTCTATCCTAATTTTAACGATGGCGCTCTTCGCCATCGGCCTCTGACTTTAATTGACAGCGTACCTGAAATCCAGCAAGCCGGCTAGAAGATCGGCACCGCGCTCGCCGCTTCGCGGCGGGTCAATCCTAGCGCTCGCGGATCGTCGAAGATCTCGATGGCGCGTTTATACGGTACGAAGCCCGATCGCTCGTAGAAGGCCATTGCCTTGGGATGATCGAGCGTGCAGGTATGCAGCCAGAAACGTTCGATGGGATGCGACCACGCCGCCTCGATTCCGTGGTTCATCAGTACTCGTCCCGCGCCGCTGCCGACGAGCGACGGCGCAACGCCGAACAAACTAACTTCGCACTCGCCCTCGACGCGAAAATCGAGCTCCAGCAAGCCTTGGTCGCCGTCGCGCGTTACCAGAACATACGTCTCGTAATCGGGGTCACTCAGAAGCTGCACGACTTCGTCCTGCGGCATCTGAAGCCGGAGCGTCCAGAGATGTTCGTCGCCGACGCGATGGAACAGCGCGTAGTAGCGTGGCAGATCCACCGGAGCGAAGCGCTCCACGCGCCACGACGGTTCGTTGGGCGCCGCCCGAAGCGCCGGCCGCGCGCGCATCTCCAAGAACGTCTGCACGGCGGCGAGTTTGCCGGGCGGCACGTCATGATAGCCGTTCGAAAGCCCCATAGGCGCTGATTCGGCGAGCCGGCCAGGACCCCGGTCGCGGCGATCGTCGCCCCGAGGAAACACCCTGGAAACAACCGTATGTTAGGGTCGTTCGATGGAGAACGGAAAAGCAATTCTGGATGCGATCCTAAGCCTCCGCGAAGCTACGGAGATGGGCTTCGCACGTGTCGACGCCCGTTTCGAGCGCGTGGAGGCCCGCCTGGGAGCGCTCGAAACGCGCCTGGGAGCGCTCGAAACGCGCCTCGGCAATTTCGAGGTGAAGGTTTACGAGCGCTTCGATCGCTTGGACAGCCGGCTCAGCTCCGTAGAGACGCGCTAGAGTGCGCTGCTAACTTCCCGGATACTTGTAGCGCATCACCTTCGTTAAATCGATTCCGCGGATAATGCCGTTGGCGTGATACGCCAGGCCCCACGAATCGATCGACGACATGTCGGGGAAGATGCACGCTTCGAGCACTTGATCGATCGATTTCTTCTTGTACCAGCCGCCGCCGGCACCGGTCGTCCCGCCGAACTGATCCGATCCGCCCAGGTACGAGCAGTAGCACGACGCGGGATTTCCTTGGCACGATCCCGTCGGCGGCTTCAAGATGTAGGCCAGCGCGGCCAGCGTCGGTTTGGTTGTGAAGAGCGTGCTCAGCAGAATGTGAATCCGCGAGCCGTCCTTCTTGCTGGTGTACTGACAGAACGCTTTGACGCCCGCTAAGGGCAGCGGACTGGAACCGTTGGTCCCGTAGAGCGCGTGGCGAATCTCGACCTCGCCTTTGGTCTGCCGGCAGTAGGCCGCGGCGCCGGAGTCCGACCCATCCGGAGCGTCGGCCAGTACCGGAAGGTTCGCATGGGCGGATTGCGCTGCCGGCGCGCTGCCGCTGGGGGCGGAGAAGCCGGTCGCGCCGCCGTTGCATCCCGCAACGAGCACCGAAAAGATAGCCGCAATGGCGGCGAATGAAAACTTCATATACGTCACCTCGTACGCGTTAGTACCCGCCGCGCGACGAGGAGCCCTCTGCAAATCGGCAGTAACACGCGAAGATGGCGCAGCGCGATCTCGTTTTCCTAACTGGAGCAACCGGCTTCGTCGGGTCGCACATTCTGCGCGAACTTCTAGCGCAAGGCTACTCAGTCCGAGCCTTACGCCGCCCTCCGGCTGTCATCCCGAGTGCAAGCGCAGCACCTGTCATCCTGAGCGCGAGCGCAGCGAGCAGTCGAAGGACAGAGCTAGCACCAAGCACCCTGAGCGAGCGCAGCGAGTCGAAGGGTGCGACGCCGGCAGAAAACAACCTCACCTGGATCGAAGGCGACCTGCGCGACGTCGGCGCGTTCGCTCAGCGCACTGCGCGGCTGTCGCTACCTCATTCATTGCGCCGCGCTCTATTCGTTCGCTCCGCGCGATCGCGCGGCGATGCGCGCCGTCAACGTCGACGCGACGGCGAGCCTGATGATGGCGGCGTATCTCGGCGGTGTCGAGCGCGGCGTGCTGACGTCGAGCTCGGCGACGCTCGGACATGCGCACAGCGGCTACCATCGTTCGAAGCTCGAGCAAGAGCGCGCCGCATTTTCATCGCGCCTACCGATCATCGCACTGCTCCCGACGGCGCCCGTCGGGCCCGGGCGACGCGAAGCCAACGCCGACCGGCCGCCTTATCCTCGACTTTCTGCGCGGCAAAATCGTCGCCAAAGCGCCGGGACACGGCGGAATGAACCTCGTCGCCGTCGAGGACGTCGCGCGCGCCCACGTCTCCGCGCTCGAGCGCGGCAACCTCGGCGAACGTTACGTCGTCGGTGGCGAGAACCTAAGCATGGACGAGATTTGGAAGTTGCTCGCGGAGATTACGGGAAAGCCGATGCCGTCGTGGCGCGCGCCCTACGCGCTGGCGTTGACCGCGGCCTCGTCGACGAGACTGCGCTGCCGCGTGACCGGCGGCGTGCCGAACGTCCCGCTCGAAGGCGTCCAACTCTCACGCGAGCGAATGTACGCCGACTCGGCGCCGGCGCGCCTCGATCTCGCCTACGAGCCGGCGCCGGTACGCGAAGCGCTCGAACGCGCCGTTGCGTGGTACCGCGCGCATGTTACGCCGGCGACGGATCGAGGGCGCGAAGATCGAGACTGAGCCTACTTCGCGCGACCGGCGGCCGCTTTGGCCACCGGTTTGGTTCACGAG
>CAWAXX010000005.1:0-14437 GCA_963786105.1 Vulcanimicrobiota bacterium | reverse complement strand
TTGCGTTCGCCGTTGCGGCCGGAGGAAGCGCCCCGCTGCGCGCAGGCGCTCACCGTTACGGCAGCGAGCAAAACGGCGGCGATGAAACGAATCGGCGTCGGGCTCACCTACGCGCGGCTGCCGAGCGGCGCTCGCTTGACGATGCGTGGAGCGATTTCGCCGTAGAAGCGGTCCGCGCCAAAACGCACGACGTCGTCGGCGGGCAGTCCCGTTTCCGCGCGCGCCCGCGCGATCTCGTCGCGCGCCTGGTTTTCGGACAGCTCGCGCGTATTGAGAGCGACGCCGACGATGCCGGCTGGTTTGACCGTCGCGAGCAGCGCCTCGTGAAGGTCGATGAGTGCCCGGTAGCCGAGCGTCGGGGTCGAGTACTCTTCGATCTGCCGGCGGCGCGGGTCGCACACCAACACCAGCGCGTCCGCAGCGCTGCCGAACATGAGCGCGAGGGTCACCGGCGCGTACGCCGGATGATTGATGGCCCCTTGTCCCTCAACGACGATCAAATCGGACCCTTCGTGAGCGGCGTACAGTACTAGCTGCTCGGCGGCACCTGGCGCAAAGTCGGCAACCACGCGATCGACCGAAATGCCCCAACCCGCAATCATGATACCGGTTTGTCCGGTCGGCACGAAGCGAGGGTTAGCTTTTCCGGCTTCGCGAGCTGCGCGCACGAGCTCCAGGGCGACGCTCATCTTACCGACCGCGCAATCGTTGCCGACGGTCAACACGATCGGCGCTTTAACGCCGTAGACGTCGCCGCTGAATAAAGGGACGTCGGGTGGTTTGCGCACGTCCCAAATCGTCGCGCCGGACCGCATCGCGGCCGCGTGAAACTCGAGATCGTCGTCGAGCATGTCGTGCAAACCGCTCACGATTTCGAGCCGCGCCGCAATGGCGGCGAGAATGTCCTGCCGCCAAGACGCCGGTAAGGCGCCGCCGCGCGGAGCGGTTCCGATTAACAACGCGGTTGGTTCCAACGGCAAGGCTTCGGCGACGCTCGCGACGATCGGCGCGTCGCTGCGGAGATGCGGAAGCACGTCGCGCACGCGACGGCCGGCGCACGACGGGTCAACGACGGCAACGACGTCGTCGGCACCGTAGCGAATCACGCCGTGTGCGGTCTTCGCGTCGATGGCAAACCGCTCGGGCGCGAGGATGAGATACCGCCGGCGGGTCACGCCGGAACGACTTCGTGGACTCCCAGCCCGGGAGCGTCGGGCAGGATCAGTTTCCCGCGATCGTAGGTTACGCCGGCGAAGGGATCGCGGGCCGTGAGGAACGGTCCGTCGATGTCGGCCCAGTCGACTAACGGCGAGATGTGGGCTGCCGCGGTGGCGCAAACCGCGCTTTCGACCATGCAGCCGAGCATGATCTTCAGGTTCATCGCGCGCGCGGCGTGAATCATCGCGAGCGCGCCGCGCAAGCCGCCCGTCTTGGCAAGCTTGACGTTGACGCCGTCGACGCAGCCGTACAGCGCCGGCAGATCGCCGGCTACCAGCGAATCCTCGTCGGTCACGATCGGGATCGAAACCCGCTCGCGAATCGCCCGAAGCTGTTCGGGATGACCGGCCGGCACCGGCTGCTCGCAAAACTCGATCTCGAAGCGTTCGAGTTCTTTGAGAATTCGGACGGCGATTTCCACGTCCCAACCCTCGTTTGCGTCGATTCGAATTATTCCGCGATACCGTTGCCGAATAAGGGCAATCGTTTCGATTTGTTCGTTAGCGGTGCCGCTGCCGAGTTTGACTTTGAGGATCGGATGATCGCCCACTTCGGCCACTTTGCGCAGAGTCGTCTCGGGATCGGCGATGCCGATGGTAAACGAGGTCACCGGCGTCAGTTCCGGATCTAAGCCGAACAGCTCGTATAGCGGTTTGCCCAAGTCTTTGCCGATGAGGTCGTGCAGCGCGAGGTCGAGGCCCGCTCGCGCGGCCGGCGGAATTCCGGAATGCAGTAGGTCCTCGAGGCGATAGGGATTGCCGGTTGCGAGGGCGTGCGTCGCAAAGTAGTCGATCACGCTTTCGACGGATTCGCCGTAGCGATCGGTGGGCGCGGCTTCGCCGAGGCCTTCAAGATCGCCGGCGCGCACGCGGACGAGTGCGGTTCTTGCGACCGTTTCTTCACCCCGTGCGATTTTGAAAGGATGGACGAGCGGCAGCTCGAGCGGCGCCACCGTCACCGTCAGATCGGACATGCTAGGCGCTTTCCACCCGCCGTTCGCCGTTCCTCGCCGTTAGGGAGCTCTAAAGAATTGCATGCGAATGGGTGAAGCGACGTGATAACAGAAGCCGCGGTGATCGTGGCGTACGCCTTCGCCGAGCGTGCGCGCGGCGTGCCGTTCGGAACCGGTGATAACGCGCCGTTCCTCGGCGGTGTCGTACGGCCGGCTCCATCGACCGGCCAGCGACGCTTCACGTGAGGGCGATTCGACGGCATGATCGACCTCGTGTCCCAATCCGAGCGCCGGCGACTGGCGGCCGCCGCTCGTCGTGCGGATCGCGGAATGCGGATCCCACGCGATCGTATCGGTAACCGGGTCGAAGTGGTCGTCGTTTCGATGGTCGATGGTTAGGCGATAGTGGCGTCCGCGGGAGCGTTCCAGGCGATCGAACAGCGAACGCTCGACCGCGTCGCGTGAAAGATACGCCTTGGCCGCGCAATAGTCGCGATCGGCGTTGCGCGGCACCGAAAGCGCCCCGTGACGAACGTACGCGATGCGCGCCGCTGCGATCGTCGTAACCTGCATGATATGCGCCGATCACGCGTTCCCGCCATGTTGGCTAGGACCGCGCGGATGACGCGATGCGTTCGCGCAGCTTTTCGCGTGCTTTTTCGATGCGGCGGAGCCGCGTTTCGGGTTTCTTCGCACCTTCGATCCACCCGACGTATTCTTTACGATGCGTGTATGACATGGCATCGAACGCACGGCGCTCGGAGGCGCGCAACGCCTTTGCGAAATCCGCCGGCACGTCGACGGTGCGTTCTTGGGTGTCGCGTTCGACGTCGAGCGTTATCCGGTCGCCGCGCTCGATGCCGGCGGCTTTGCGCACCGCGGCGGTTACGCCGATCATCGGACCTGCACCCATGTTACAAATCGTCGTGCGCCAGGTTACCCCGTTGACGGTGACGCGCACCGGCACGCGCGTACGCCCTTCGAACGCGCGCATCGTCGGGGCGGGGACCAACGCGTAGGTCGCCGCCGACTCGTCGCTGCCTTCGAGTTTTGTACGAAAACGGTGAGCCATTCTCAAAAACCCTCTAGCACGAAACGAATCGTAAATCAAGGGCTTGACCGAGGGTGGTACGGTAGAGGGGCTCGACTGCGCGTGGCGCGCACCGCTTTAGGTGCCGAGCCGATAGTGATACATAGGGAGCATCAGCTCCGGATACGACGGGAAGGCTTGGGCTCAATGCCTGCCGACCCTGCGCCCGGGCCGCACCCACCTGCGAGACGCGGGTTCGAATCACCAAAGGCGGCAGACGCTACGTGCGGTTGAGTACCACCTTCGACAAGCCTCGCGGAGCGTCGCTGTCGACGTTTCGCGCGCGTCCAACGAAAAGCGCGAGCGTTTGGGCCGCGACCAGCCACGCGAGCGCACGGAACGTTCCGCTAACCACCGGGCCGAGAAGCGGTATGCCGTCGAGGGTTTCGCCAATTACATAGCACCGGCTGCCGGCTCGCACGGCCGCGCGCATCGGCCGCTCCACCACGCGGCGCGACGCCTCGTCCACAATTCCGATCGCCGCGTACGAATCGTCGAGAATCGCCGCGCTCCCGTGGCCGAACTCGCCGGCCGCGAATCCTTCGGCGTGTAGGTAACTTGCCTCTTTGATCTTTAGCGCGCACTCGAGCGCGATCGGTACGCCGTCGCCGCTTCCGACGACGATTACGCTGCGTTGCGGAGCGACGTGCTGCGCTGCCTCGCGTACGACCGCGAGATCGGGGCCGTCGAGCCATTCGCTCACGCGCTGCGCCGTCATCGTTAGCGCGAGCGCGCAGTCGCCGGGTGACGGACCGAGTACGTCCGCCGTCCAGAGCAGCACGGCCGCGGTCGCGCTCACGCTCTTGCTGGCGGGGACGGCGAGTTCCGTCCCGGCACCGACGTCGACGACCAGCGCGGCGCGCTTGCTCAGCGTCGAATGAGGGCTGTTCGTGAGGGCGACGACCGTAGCGGGCCGTACGGCGTCGAGTGCGGAGAGTACGTCCTCGGATTCGCCACTCTGCGAACAGACGATCGCAACGGCGTTGCGGTACGCAGCATAGTCGTGCGGTGCTTCGGTCGCTGCCAGCGCGTGCGCGCGCATTCCTTGGCGCCGCAACGCGAGCGCTCCGAGCTGCGCGACGAACAACGAACTACCGCTGCCGAGCAAGACGACGTCGCGATTGCGAATCGCCCGCGCGAGTTCCGTCGCTGCGCTGGAGCGCGCCAGCCGGCACCACGCGTCGGGCTGCTCGCGGATTTCGGTTTCGAAGCGTGCACCCAGCATCGTGCGAGCGCTACGTGCGATGGCGATCGAGCGATGCGAGCGCGATCCGCCAAGAGCGCATCGCGGCGCGCACGTCGGGGACGCTTGCGTCGCCGGAAGGTTCGTCGAGGGCCAGGTGGCCTCGAAACGCCGAAAAGCCGTGCGTCACGTCGTCAATCGAGCGCTCGGATTCGTCGCCGGCGTTACTCCACAGCAACACGCTGTTGGCAGCCAGTTCCGCAGGGTCGCTGGCGGCGTCGAAGGCGCGCGGCTCCGGCCCGAAGCGCAGCCATGCCGAATCGGCTTCCTTTGAAACGCGCTTGCAGTCGTGCGTCGTCGCGGCGAACGTACCCGGTGCGTTGCGAATCGCCAGGGTGACGTTGGCCGCTTTCGCCAGCAACGTCGCGACGTTCAAACGCGCCAGCTGTTCGCTCCAGGAACCGTCGATCTCGCGCGCCAGTTTGCCGGCAAGCAGCGGAGCCCCGAGCGCCGCTGCGAATCCCAGCATCTGGGACATCGCACGCTCGTCGGATCCAAAAAACGCCGTGGCGGCAACCGCCGCGATGCTGAGTCCCCGGTCGACGGCCATCTTCTTGACCTGCGCGAGGTAGTCTTCGTCGGTGCGCGGAAAGTGCCGCACGTCTAACACCACGCCGTCGCAAGCGAGCTCGTGCGCGCAGAGATCGATAAACTCGAGTTGGGTGAGATCGCCGCGAACGAACGAAGAGTGGAGCGCGCCGCTCGCACAGGCTAGCTTCATCGGCGTCCGTCGTTCGACCGCCTGGTGCGCGCTTCTTGCTCGACGAGGACCCCGACAAAAATATGAAAATAGCCGTTGGTGCCGATCACGCCGGTTTCGAATACAAGGATCGTATCGCACGAGTCCTGCGCGAAAAAGGCCACCAGGTGCTGGACTTCGGAACTGGAGACCCCACGCCGGTAGACTATCCGCAATACGGGTATGCGGTGGGTGAAGCCGTTGCCAGCGGGCAAGCCGACCGCGGGATCCTCGTTTGCGGCTCGAGTTTGGGCATCGCCATGGCCGCGAATAAAGTTCCCGGCATTCGCTGCGCTCCGGTTTCCGAACCGTACTCGGCCGAGCTCGCGCGCCGGCACAACGATTGCAACGTCATGGCGTTTTCGGAGCGCCTCACCGGGTGGGAGATGATCGAACGGATGCTCGACGTCTACTTGGATACGCCGTTCGACGGCGGACGTCACGAGTACCGCATCGAACAGCTTTTTGAGTTCGGCGATAAACAACGCGAGCGGACCCTCAAAGACGTCGAGCAGGGTGCCGTGACCGACGCGCAAACGCCGGCCGATCTCATTCCGAAACCCTAGGGGCGGGCACGCACATGGACATTCTCGCACGCAGTCACGTCGAAGCCGAAGATCCCGAAGTCTTTGCGGCCATCGCCGGAGAGGAACGCCGGCAGCGAGACAATCTCGAACTCATCGCTTCGGAGAACTACGCCAGCCCGGCCGTGCGCGAAGCGATGGGCTGCGTGATGACTAACAAGTACGCCGAAGGCTACCCAGGCAGGCGGTACTACGGCGGATGCGAGTTCGTCGACCAAGCCGAACGTCTCGCGATCGATCGCGTAAAGTTGCTGTTCGGTGCCGAGCACGCCAACGTGCAGCCGCATTCCGGCGCGCAGGCCAACATGGCCGTCTTCATGGCGCAGCTGCAGCCGGGCGATACCGTGCTGGGTATGTCGCTGGCCCATGGCGGGCACCTCACTCACGGCACCAAAGTGAGCTTCTCCGGAAAACTTTACAACGCGGTCGCCTATGGAGTGAATCGCGAAACCGAGTTGATCGATTTCGACGAAGTGCGCGCCCAAGCGCGCGAACATCGGCCCAAGATGATCGTTGCCGGTGCCAGCGCGTATCCGCGTACGATGGAATACGGACCTTTCCGGGAGATCGCCGACGACGTCGGCGCGACGTTGCTGGTGGATATGGCGCACGTCGCCGGTTTGGTGGCGGTCGGGCTGCACCCGTCGCCGGTGGGCGTGGCCGATTTCTCAACGTCGACGACGCATAAGACGTTGCGGGGTCCGCGCGGCGGCATCATTCTATGCACGCAAACCTGGGCGCAGCCGATCGACAAGAGCGTCTTCCCCGGCATTCAAGGCGGCCCGCTCATGCACACGATCGCCGCCAAGGCGGTCGCTTTCGGCGAGGCGCTGCGCCCCGATTTTAAAACCTACCAGCAGCAGGTCATCGACAACGCACGCGCCATGGCCGACGAGTTCGTACGCGGCGGGTTGCGGTTGGTGGGCGGCGGCACCGACACCCATCTGCTGCTCGTCGACGTCTCGGTCAAGGGTCTCACCGGAAAAGCGGTCGAGGGATATCTCGACGAGATCGGCATTACGGTCAATAAGAACGCGATTCCGTTCGACCGGCAAAAGCCGATGGTCGCCAGCGGCATCCGCATCGGGACGCCCGCCATCACCAGTCGGGGCTTCGGAATCGACGAGTGTCGCGAAGTCGCGCGAATCATGGTCGACGCGCTCGCCGACATCGAAACGCGCGCGCGCGTCGCCGCGCTTAGCGGCCGGGTGCGCGAACTCACTTCCCGCTTCGGCGTTCCATAATGAGGAAACTCGCGGGAGCTTCCACGTAACGTGCGCCCTGGGTGGGACGAGTATTTCATGCAAATCGCGCTCACCGTCAGCACGCGGTCGACGTGCCCGCGTGCGGCGGTGGGCTGCGTGCTGGTACGCGAGCACAGGATTCTGACCACGGGCTATAACGGCGCGCCGCGCGGGGTCGCGCACTGCACCGAAGTCGGATGTACGCTGGTGGGCGAACATTGCGTGCGCGCGACGCACGCCGAAGCCAACGCCGTCGTGCAGGGCGCGCTGCACGGCGTCAGTCTGGAGGGTGCGACCGCGTACTGCACGCATCAACCGTGCGTGAATTGCTCGAAGTTGCTCATTAGCGCCGGCGTGCGGAAGATCGTGTACGACGGGGTCTACCCGGATGCGGTCGCCGGAACGTTGTTAGCCGAAGCGGGCGTCGCCTCGGTGCAATACGCCGCGCTGGAGGGGACGCGCGGGTGAATACGTTCGGCTGGACTGCGGCCGCGATCTACTTCGCAACCTTCGCGATCGCGGCGCTCGTAACGTCGTTCGCTACGCCGCTGATCGTGCTGCTGGCGACCCATCTCGGCGTGATCGATCACGGCCGCGAAGAGCGCCGCGTGCACGACGTGCCCACTCCCCGAATCGGCGGGATCGCCGTGTTCTTCGGATTTGCCTGCGCGCTGTTCGCGGTGCTCGGTTTCGCACTCGCGTCCCCCTTCGCGCTGCTACCGTCGGGAGCGCACGACACGCACGCCAAACAGCTCGAGCTGCTTACCGACCAGTTCGCGACCGTCCACCAGCTCGTCGGATTGCTCTTCGGCAGCCTCCTCGTGCTCGGCATCGGCGTTTGGGACGACATCATGGGAATGCGGCCGCGCAACAAGTTCGTCGCCCAGGTTCTGGTCGCGTTGATCTCGCTCTTTTACGGCTTCGTCATCACCGGGGTTACCAATCCGTTCGACCACAACCCCAACACCAACTGGATCGAGTTCCCGCTCTGGGTGGGAGTGCCGATCACGCTCTTGTGGTACGTCGGCATGATGAACGCCATCAACTTCATCGATGGGCTCGACGGGCTGCTGGCCGGCGTTACGGTGATCTCCAGCATCTTTATCTTCGCGATTTCGGTGCTGCACGCCAATCCAGTGGTCGCGCTGGTCGTCATCGCGCTGGCAGGCTCGGCGCTCGGCTTCCTTCCATACAATTTCAATCCGGCGCGCATCTTCCTGGGCGACGCCGGATCGCTCTTCATCGGGTACGTCTTTGCCACGGTCTCGATTATCGGTGCGAGCAAACAGGCAATCGCTATTAGCGTGGTCGTGCCGCTGTTCGTGCTGGCGCTGCCGGTGCTCGATACGGCGGCCGCGATCGTGCGGCGCGCGCTGGCGGGCAAGCGGATCACCGAGGCCGACCGCGGCCATTTCCACCACCAGCTCATCTTCCGTTTCGGCTTGAACGTCCGTCAGGCCGTCTTGTTAATCTATGCGGTGTGCTTCGTGCTGGGCGCGGTCGCACTGGCGTTGTCGGGAGAGTTCACCCACGTGTTTCGCCATAGCAGTTAGAACGACGATACGATGACCGATAAACTCAAAGTGATGACGGTGTTCGGGACGCGTCCCGACACCATCAAGATGGCGCCGGTCGTGCACGCACTCGCCGCACATCCGGATATCGACGACATCGTCTGCGTGACCGCGCAGCACCGGAAGATGCTCGACGATCTGCTGGCGTTGTTTGCGATCGAGCCCGACTACGATCTCGACATCATGACCGACGATCAAACTCTGACCGAAATCACGACGCGCGTGCTGATCGGGATGGAGCGAGTGCTCGTTCGAGCGCAACCCGACGTCGTGCTCGTCCATGGGGACACGACGACGAGCAGCTCGGCGGCGCTGGCGGCCTTTTACCAGCAGATCCCGGTCGGCCACGTGGAAGCCGGTCTGCGTACCAACGATAAGTGGCTGCCCTACCCCGAAGAGATGAATCGCCGGCTCACCGGCACGATTGCGTCCTATCACTTTTCTCCGACGTCATTGGCGCGCGAGCACCTGTTGCTCGAAAACATCGACGCCGCCGACATCATCGTTACCGGAAACACCGTGATCGACGCTTTCCTGGAAACGGCGCGCCGGCCAGACTTGCCGTTGCCGCCGCGCTGGAACGAGCTCGAGCCGAACCGTCCCATCGTCGTCGTTACCGCGCATCGCCGGGAGAATCACGGGTACATGCGCGAGATGACCGAGGCCATGCGGGATATCACGCAAATGCCGATGCGTCCGCAGGTGTACTGGCCGGTTCATCCGTCGCCGCGAGTCGCTCCGGTGGCGCACGCCGTGCTCGACGGCGTGCCGGGAGTGGTCCTGGTCGATCCGATCGACTACGCGCAGATGGTCTGCGCGGTGCGGGAATCGGCCTTCGTGCTGACCGATTCGGGAGGGCTGCAAGAAGAGGCGCCGTGCCTGGGCAAGCCGGTCTTGGTGATGCGCGAGGAGACCGAACGTCCCGAAGGGCTCGAGGCGGGAACGCTGGAGCTGGTCGGGCACGGCCGCGAACGGATCGTTCGGGCGGCTCGCCGCTTGCTGACCGACTCGGCGCACTACGCCCAGATGTCGCGCGCGGCCAACCCGTACGGCGACGGCCATTCGGCCGGCCGCATCGTAGCCTGGCTGCTCGCGCGCCTCCGCGACGGAGCGTATCCGGCACCCTTCGACGTCGCAGCAGCGGCGGTACGGGCGGCCGCCGGGCCGCCGTGAATGCCGTCGTCCCGGTATTGGCGGCGGGCGGCACGTTTGCCGCGGCTACCCTGATAGGGCTGCTCGCCGGTGTCTGGATTGGCCGCGCAACGGGGCAGCCGCTCTGGGCGATCGGGGGGATGGTCGGGGGGATCCTGCTGGGCGGCTACTCTGCCCTTCGCCTCCTGTTGCGCTCGCTCTAGCGCCTCGTGGACGAGCAGGATAACCCCCCCACCCGGCGTAGCTACAGCGACGCTGAAGCGGCGGCCGATCTCGCGACGTACCAAGCGCTCAAACGGTCGGTGTCGATTCGCAGCCTGCTCGTCGTTGCGCTTATCGGTCTAATCCTCGTTCGTTGGCTGCCCCATCCGGTTTTCGCGCTTTGGGCCGGCGGACTGTGCGGAGTTCTCAACACCCTTTGGACGATGCGCAGCGGCGAGCGATTAGTGGATAATCGCGGCGTCGGCGGCTTCGTCTTAAGTAGTTTCGTACGAATCGGCCTCTTCGGTATAGTCCCGGTGGCGTTCGCCGTGCTCGGCCCCTGGTGGTCCATGGCCTGGTACTTCGCCGGATTCTTTCTTCCGCTGGCGATGTTTGCGTACGGCGCTCAGCGCGCATTTGCAGCAAAATGAGTAGGTAGTAACCGGCGGTCCGGTTGTTGGAGTAACTTGCAAGAAAAACTCGGAGAACACATCCTCTGGCACGTTCCCGTGCTCGGGGCGGTGCACGGGGATACGATCGCGACGACCTGGCTCGTCATGATCGTAGCGCTCGCTATCTTCGCGTGGGTGGGCGCCAGCTATCGTTCGGCGTATCAAACGAGGCGCCAAGTCGTCGTCGAAGGCGTCGTCAACTACATCGCCGATCTCGCGACCGGTACGTTGGGCAAGCGTGGCGAACCGTTCGTCCCGTTTTTCATCGCGCTCTTCGTGTTCATCTTCTTGCTCAACCAGTTCGGCGTGTTGCCGTTCAAAGCGTTCGGGCTTCCTTTCGGCGGGTCGCCCACGGCCGATCTCAACACGACGGTCCCGCTCGCGCTCATCGTCTTTTTTCTCACGTGGATCGTCGGTTTTCGGCAGAACGGCATCAAGCAGATCGGGCATCTCTTCAAGCCGTTCTGGCCGCTCGCACCGATCAACATTCTCGAAGAGCTCGCACGGCCGGCAACGTTGGCGGCGCGTTTGTTTTTCAACATCTTCGTCGGCGAGCTGCTCTTCATCATCATCGCTTCAATCATACTCGCCCACGTGACGCTGGGACCGGTCAACCTGTCGTTTGCGGTCGCCGTCATGCCGTTCTTCATTCAGTTTTTCAACTTCTTCGTCGGTACGGTGCAGGCGTTCGTTTTCACGCTGCTCGGGATCGTCTATCTTTCGCTCTCGATGGGCGAAGAACATTAGGAATCTTGTGACTCCATGGAAAGGATAAGCTCTTGACATCTCAAGCGTTAGTTGCAGCCTTCACGCTGCTGGCATTCGGCCTCATCGTCACCGGCGTTGCGTTCGGGTCGGCGATCGGCGACGGCATCGTAGCGAGTAAGGCGGTCGAGGCGATCGCTCGTCAGCCGGAGGCGCGTCCGAACATCTTCGTATTCCTCTTCCTCGGCGTCGGCGTTCTGGAAGCATTTCCCATCATCGGCCTGGGTCTGGCGTTTTACATGCTGCTGGTTGTGGTCGGGGTTCCGAGCGGCTTGTACGCGAGCCTAGCGGGCCATTAGCGAAGCGACCGGACGATGTTTCTTTCACTCGACGGGACGTTTTGGGTCCAGCTCGTCAACTTCGCGATTTTCTTCGCGTTGTTAAACGCGCTGTTCTTGCGTCCGGTCGGGCGAGCGATTCGCAAACGGCGCGAGTACATCGACGGCGTCGTTTCCGACTATGCCAAGTACCAGGGCGACGCGAAGGCGCTGCGCGAGCGGGCGGAACGCATTCGAGCCGAAGCGCGCCGCGAAGCCGAACAGAAGATCGCCAAGATAAGGGCCGACGCTTCGAACGAGACCGCCGAGATGGCATCGCATTTCTCGGCCCAAGTTCAATCGATTGTGGCCGAGGCGCAACGCAACGCGAACGCCGAACTCGACCGCGCTCGCGCCAACGAGGACCGTCTGGTGAAGCAGCTCGCCGACGCGATGGTCGAACGGACGCTCGGGGTCGCGGCCAAGTGAGTCAGAACTCGATATACGTCCAGATCGCAATCTGGAGCCAAGTCGCCTCGTCGGTACTCTTTCTGTGCGTGCTGGTATGGCTGTGGTTTAAGTTTCTTCAGCCGGCGATCTTGGCCGCGCAGGAGCGCTACAACAAGCAGGTTGCGGAAGCCGAACGGCATCGCGACGAAGCGAAAGCGACGCTCGACTTGCTGCAAAACGAAATCGAGGGTGCCGCTGCCGACGCCGACCTCATCAAAACGCGCGCCGACGCTCAGGCGGCTCGCGAACGCGATGCGGTCGTCGCCGAAACGCGCGAGGCCGGCGAACGCGCGCTGCGCGACGCGCAGGCGGAGTTCGCGCGTACGCTGGCGACCGGGCGCGAACGGCTGCGCGAGGAGCTGCTCGTCAAGGCTCTCAGTACGGCGCGGTCCGAGGCGTTGCGCCGCGTCGACGCGACCGTCAACGCCCGCCTGGTCGACCGGTTCGTCGGATCGTTGGAGCGCGACGATGGTTAACGAAAAACTGGCGCGCCGCTACGCGACCGCGGTGTTTGCGCTGGCGAGCGAACGAGATGCCGCCGATCGCGTCGGCGACGATTTGGACGCGATGGCCTCGGCGCTGGGCTCCGGTATCGCGCACGACTTTTTCGTCGCGCCGGTCGTCGATCGGCGCGAAAAAGAACGCGTGCTTTTCGAAACCTTCGGGCCGCGCGTACACGAGGTCGCGCTCCATACGCTGTTGCTGCTGGTCCGCAAGCGCCGCGAAGGCCTCTTGGGTGCGCTGGTGGCGGAATATCGCAAGCTGCAACTGGCGGCGCGCGGCGAGGAAACGCTGCTCGTGACGTCGGCGCGCGAGCTTTCGCACGACGAGTTGGAGGCCTTGGTATCCCGTCTCGAGCGCCTGTATGCAAGGAAGTTCGACGTCACCCAGGTCGTCGATCGCGACGCGATCGGTGGAGTACGGATTCTCATGGGCGACCGCCGGATCGACGGCACGGTTGCCGGCCGCTTGGAAGCCCTTTCACGAACCCTTTTCGCAACGCCCTAGGACATGAATGAATGATCAACGCTGACGAAATCGCCGGTATTCTCAAGCAACAGATTCAAAACTTTAAAACTGACCTGCAAGAAGACGAAATCGGTACCGTCATCGAGGTAGGTGCAAACCTGGCGCGCGTGTACGGTCTACGCGGGGTGCGCTCGTCCGAGCTGGTGGAGTTTCCGAACGGCTTGCAAGGCGTGGCGCTGAATCTCGAAGAGGACAACGTCGGCGTCGTGATCATGGGCCCCGACAAAGACATCAAGGAGGGCGACAAGGTCCGGCGGACCGGCCGCATTTCGTCCGTCCCGGTCGGCGAGGCGCTGCTCGGGCGCGTGGTCAATCCGCTCGGCGAGCCGATCGACGGCAAAGGCCCAATCGAAACGAACCGCTATCGCACGGTCGAAAACGTTGCGCCCGGCGTCGTCCAGCGCCAGTCGGTGAAACAACCACTGCAAACCGGCATCCGCGCCATCGACGCCCTCATTCCAATCGGCAAGGGGCAGCGCGAGCTGATCATCGGCGACCGCTCGACCGGTAAAACGGCGATCGCGATCGATACGATCATCAATCAAAAGGGACGAAACGTCTTCTGCATTTACGTCGCGATCGGACAGAAGAACTCGACCGTTTCGGCGATCGCGCAGGTTCTCGAGCAGAAAGGCGCGATGTCCTACACGACCATCGTCGCGGTCAGCCCCGCCGAAGCGGCGGCGTTGCGCTGGCTGGCACCGTTCGCCGGCTGCGCGATGGCCGAAGAGCTGATGTATGCGGGCAAGGACGTGCTGATCATTTACGACGATCTCACCAAGCACGCGCAGTCGTATCGCGAAATGTCGCTGCTCCTGCGCCGGCCTC
Source organism: Vulcanimicrobiota bacterium (assembly GCA_963786105.1). Classification (GTDB taxonomy): domain Bacteria; phylum Vulcanimicrobiota; class Vulcanimicrobiia; order Vulcanimicrobiales; family Vulcanimicrobiaceae; genus Tumulicola. The sequence continues at coordinate 599 of CAWAXX010000005.1, read as the reverse complement.
CGGGCCGCGAAGCGTATCCGGGCGACGTGTTCTACCTGCATTCGCGCTTGCTCGAGCGCGCCTGCAAGCTTTCCGACGATCTGGGCGGTGGATCGATGACGGCGCTGCCGGTCATCGAAACGCAAGCCGGCGACTTCGCCGCGTACATTCCCACCAACGTGATCTCGATCACCGACGGTCAAATCTACCTCACGCCGCAGCTGTTCTTCCAGGGCATCCGCCCGGCCGTCGACGTGGGTCTGTCGGTGTCGCGCGTCGGCGGCGCGGCGCAAACCAAGGCGATGAAGTCGGTAGCCGGACAGTTGAAGCTGGAGTTGGCGCAGTACCGCGATTTGGCGGCGTTCGCCAAACTCTCGAGCGATCTCGACAAGGCAACCCAGAACCAGTTGATGCGCGGCGAGAAAATGACCGAGCTCCTGAAGCAGCCGCAATACCAGCCGCAGGCGATGGAGGATCAAGTCGCCGTCATCTACGCAGCGACGAAAGGCTACGTCAACGATATCGCGACGTCGCGCCTGCAGAATTGGGCGCGCGGGTTCGTGGCGTTCCTGCACGAAAAGCATCCCGAAATTCCCAAAGCGATCGCCGATAGCAACCAG
>CAWAXX010000004.1:0-32431 GCA_963786105.1 Vulcanimicrobiota bacterium | reverse complement strand
CACGACGTCGACGCCGTACATTTCATCGTCGGGAAACATGAGGCCGCAGTCGACGATCACCAGGTCGTCGTTGGTCTCGACGATCGTCATATTGCGACCGATCTCGCCGCAGCCGCCAAGCGGAATAACCCGTACGTAAGGCACGGCGGGGGGCGCGGGGACGACTAACGTATCCGGATTCAAGCCTTCAACCTTGCCGGTTCCTAGCTCCCCGCCGCAAGGGCGTGAGTGAGATGCGAGATGTCGATCATGCGGATGTTCCTTGCAATGCTCCCGCTCGCGGTCTTCACCGTTGCGGCAGCGCAGCCCCTTGGGAAGGGCACCCCTGCGCCGCGGCCGTCCGCCGCAGCGACGTCGCTACCGGACGAGTTGTTTTCGCCCCGGGCGATGCGCCGCGCACGCTTGCTCATCCAGATGCGGTTACTGCAACTGCGGGACCAACGGCTCGAGTGCGTGCGCGAAGCAATTCTGCGGCGCCTGCCGCCGGAGTTGCGTCCGACAGGCTCGCCTGCTCCCGCAGTGAAACAATCCGGCGCTACGCGCGCTACCAACCTCCGTGGCGCGCTTCCATTCGAAAGCGAGGATTGTGGATGGGATTCGACGCAGCCGGGACGCCCAAAGCCAACGGGCTAAAGACCGCCCTCGACACGATCATCGCCCCGAAAGAGGCGTTCGAGCAGCTGCGCGCTGCGCCGACGTGGGGCTGGGCGCTGCTCCTCGTTATCGTGCTCTACAGCGCAGCGAGCTACCTCATGACGCCGGCGTTGATGCATGCCACCTCGGCGGATTGGCCGCGACAAGTTGCCGCCAATCAAGGGCTCGCGCAAATGACCCCAGAGCAGCAACAGCAGGCGTTGGCATTCACGCAGAAGATCGTGCAACTAGCGTGGCTCTTCGCACCTGTCGTCGCACTCCTTGCGATCCTCGTGCACGCCATCGTCATGCTGATTTTCAAGTCGGCGGGGAGGGGCGACGCGTCGATTGGCGCCTTGTGGGCCTCGGCGGTAAACATCCAAGTTCCCGTCATCGGCATCAACGCGCTCGTGACAGCCGTGATCGTCATGTTGCGAGGTTCGGATAGCTTCAACTCCGCTTCCGAACTTCAAACGGCGATGCCGTCGCTCGGGCTGCTCGTGCCCAGCACGGCGATCAAGCTGCACGCCTTCGCCTCGGCGTTCAATCCGTTCACGCTGTGGGGCTGCGGGTTGACGGTCGCCGCCATGGTCGTGGTCGCGCGACTCGATCGCGCGTGGGCCTGGGCGACCGGCATCGTTTGGCTGCTGGTGGCGGCCGGGCTCATCGGATTTGCGGCGCGTTAGGCTTCGGAAGCTCGGACCGATGCTTCGCTGGACCATCGCAGCCGCGGTCGCGGCAATCGGCACCGGCGCTCCGGCACTGGCCGCAGCTGCGGCGTTGCTGCCCGCGCCGATGACGCTGCCCGACGCGGTGGCTTACGCGCTGGATCACAACGCGACGGTCGTAGCGCAACGCGCGTCGGTGACGCAGGCGCAGCACGCCCTCGCGCTTCAACGCGGCGTCGCGTATCCGACCGTCAACGGTACCCTGCAAAGTTTCCTTGCAAAAAGCGCCAACTACCAGGGCGCCTTCGCCGCACTCGGCGTCGCCCAGCAAAACGTCACCAGTCAGAACACCGCCCAAGTGGGCATAAGCAACTGGAACCTGACGACGGGCGGGTTCTCGTTTCTCGCGCTTGCGGCAGCGCGCGCGCAGGAAGAGCAAGCCGCCAACACGCTCGCCAACACCGAAGACCAGATCGCCACCAGCGTGACCACGTCGTTCTTCGCCATCGTTCAACGCCAGGCAATCGTGCTCGTCGATCAGCTTACGCTCAAGTATCAGAACGATCTGGTCGACGTCGCCAAAGTCAAAGAGCGAGCCGGCGTGGCCGCCGGCGTCGACGTACTCCAGGCAAAAACGTCGGCCGCCAAGAGCGAGTCGTCGTTGGTCGCCGACCGCGCCTCGGTTCAAGATGCCAACGAGTCGCTCGCGCAGCAGATCGGCGCACCGATTCTCACGCCGTTCGCGACCCCGACGTCGGTGCCGCAGCCGCCCGTGCCGCAGGGGACGGTCGATACGCTCGTGACCATTGCCGAAGCCAATCGTCCCGACGTCGGAGCGGCGCACGAAGCCGTGCTGGCTGCCCGCTACACTCGCCGCGGATGGAACGTCGAGCTCTACCCCCAAGTCGCCATCTCTGCGGCCATCGGCAACCAGTACTCGCCAACCAGTTCGGTGATAAGCCAACAGCAAATCGATCAGGAATGCCTCGCCGGCGCCATCCCGCTGCCGTGTCCGGTCGTGCCGCGCGGTTCGTTCGGCTTCTGGTCGCTGCAGGCCGTCTCGACGTTCACGCTTCCGCTGGTCGACTACAACGCTCGGCACAGCGAACGCGTTAACGACGACGCTCAGCTGGCGTCGGCGGAAAGCACCTTCGCATCCACGCGGCTGCAGAGCGAACTCGACGTTCGCGAAAGCTATCGCGCCGCCGAAACCGCCAAGGCGCAAGTCGTCTGGGCGAACCAAGAAGCCGCCTACGGCGTAGAAGCGGCGCGCATCGCGCAGCTTCAATACAAGGCCGGCGTCAAGACCATCTACGACGTTCTGCAAGCGCAGCAGGCGGCCCAGCAAGCCGTCAACGACGCCGTCGCGGCCCGGGTCAACTACGTCGATGCCGTCGTAAAGCTCCGCGTGTCGCTGGGCACGTACGATGCCCGCAGCGCCGTCGCCGATTTAGGGAACCGCTGAAGATGCACAGAACTCGCAACCTCATCATCCTCGTCGCCGCCGTGGTGCTGATCGTCGGCATCGCGCTCTTCGCGTCGAATCGCGGGCGCGGCGAGGCGTTGCCGGTCAAAATGCAACGCGTCGCCCTCACCACGTTCACCGTCAAGCTTCCGGAAAACGGCGTCGTCATGCGTCCGCTGGCCGCAACTATCCCGACGCTGGTGGCCGGCAATATCGGGTTAATGTACGCGAAAGCCGGCGACCGCGTGAGCGCGGGACAACTGCTCGCCACCATCGACAACCCGACGCTTTCGTACAACGCGGCAGGTTCGCAGGCCGACTCCAGCTCGGCGTCAGCCAACGTTTCGGCGGCGCGCGTTCAAGAAGAAAACGCCCGCGTCGGTTATCAGGCCTCCGTCGACACGAACAAGTCCGCGCTCGAAGAAGCCCGGCGCGTGTACGACGCCGACGTTACGCTCTACGACAACAAGGCGATCCCGCGAAACCAGCTCGATCAGGACCGCTCCAAACTCGAGCAGGCCCAGGTCGCTTACAATCAATCCCTGGAGCAAGCCAGGCTGGGCGCGGTTTCCGGCTTCAACGGCAACAGCGTTCAATATGCCGAAGCTACCGCTCGCAAGTCGCAGATCATCAACGCTCAAAATCAACAACAGTTGGCGTTTACTCGGATCGTCGCGCCATTCAGCGGGACGATTCAAACGGTCGCGACCCAACCCAGTGATCCATTGCGCGCGCTGCAAAGCGGTGATGCGGTGACCGAAGGGCAAGCGATGTTCACGATCGCGGCGGAAGGCGGCTACATCGTGAAAGCGCAGGTCGACGAGCAGGACGTCATCAACGTCCGGCTGGGTCAGCGCGCCAACGTCAGCGGACAGGACTTCCCCGGCAAAATCATTCCGGGTCACGTCGCGCACGTGGCTCCGGTCGCGACCAAATCGACCGACGCCACCAGCACGGCCAAGCAAGTGCTGACGACGATCGCGCTCGATTCGTCGCCGAATTACCTCAAAGACGGAATGACCGCCGATGTCGACATTCTGACGACGTACGTGCCGAATGCGGTCGTCGTGCCCAACGATGCGGTGACCAAAACCGGCTCCAAGGCGTACGTTTTCGTCGTCAACGACGGGATCGCGCGCAAGCGGCTCGTCCGTGTCGGGAGAGTAGCCGACACGCAAACCTGGGTGACGTCGGGACTTGCGCCGGGCGATTCGATCGTCGCGGCGAAAGTGCCGGGCTTGACCGACGGCCGTCGCGTGAAGCCGCTCCCGTCGCCGTCGCCCTCGTGACGTACCTGCTCTCGTATCTCGAAGAAGCTACCGCCGCGCTGTGGCGCAACCGCGTTCGGTCGGCGCTCACGATGCTCGGCATGATCATCGGCAGCGCCTCGATCATTGCGGTCTTTGGAATCAGCCGCGCCGCGACCAGCGGCATCACCGGGACGTTCGCCTCGTTCGGCCAACTGCCGGTCTTCGTCGCGCCCGATCCCTCGCAAAACGATCCCGCGCGAGCGGCCCTGCACTACCGTGACGTTGCGGCCATCACCGATGCGCTCGGCGATCGTGTGGCGGCCGTTTATCCAAACTGGCAACGCACGTACCGCGTCGCCAATGGAAGCGTACGCGACTACGAAAATGTCGCCATCGACGGCGGCTATCACACCGATACGCTGGTTATGTCCGAGGGCCGAAAGGTAGACGCGGCCGACGTCGCCTCAGCCGCTCGCGTCTGCGTGATGACCTCCGATCTCGCGGAGAAGTACTTCGGGAGCGGTCCCACGGTCGGCAACTTTCTACGGGTCAACGGCATACGCTGCGAGGTCGTGGGCGTCTATGCGAACATCAAGGGTTCGTTCATGAACGCGCTCGCCGGCAGCGGCATCGTGTTGCCGTACTCGACGTTTTACACCGCTTTTTCTCCGGGAGATCTCGACTCGATTCTCGTCTACCCCGCCGAGCAAACGCAGGCGGACGCGGTCGGCAAAGCTGCCGTACGGGTGCTGCAGCACGTGCACGGAGATCGCGCTCAGTATCAGGTACAGAACGGCGCGGGTTTTCTCACCGCCTTCGACAGCTCGCTCAACGTCATCGCAGCAGGTCTCTCCGCCATCGGCGGCGTCGCCCTCGTGGTAGCGGGCATCGGCATTATGAACATCATGCTCGTATCGGTCACCGAACGCACGCGAGAGATCGGCATTCGCAAAGCCATCGGTGCGAGCCGCTCGAACATCGTCCTGCAATTCATGATGGAGGCCATCGTCCTCTCGCTCATCGGCGGCGGGATCGGCATGGGACTCGGCCTGACGGCAACCATCGGCGCCGCATCGCTCCTGAGCAAACAACTCGGCGAACTGCTCATTCCGTATCTGCTAATCGTCAGCATCGCGTTGGCTTTCTCGATCGCCGTAGGAATGATTTTCGGAACGTATCCGGCGATTCGGGCCGCGAACTTGGATCCAATCGAGGCGCTGCGGTCGTGATCTACTTTCACGAAGCGACCAGCGTCTTGCTGGGCAACAAACTCCGTTCCCTACTGACGATGGTCGGCCTGATCATCGGCGTAGCCGCTGTGATCGCCATTCAGGTGCTGGGCACCAGCATGGCCGGCGCAATCGACGGCTTGCTCGGCGGCATGTCCGACAACTCGTTCATCATCTTCCCGAATCCGCAGCAGCACGACGTAACGTCGGCCGCGATCAAGCTGAGCGATTTGGAGACGATCCGCAACACGGTGCCCGGTATCGTCGATGCCGTACCGGTGGCCGGCATCAACGATCTCGTGCGAAACGGTCACCACGAAGGACGTTACCGCATTTCGCCCGAGAGCAACATCCCGTTCAATACGCTTCCGGTGCAGTACGGCCGGCACATCGACCAGAGCGACGTCGATGCGGCTTCGAACGTCACCGTGTTGCAGCACGACGCCTACGTCCGGCTATTTCCCGACGGCGGCGATCCGACCGGTCAAAGCGTGTACGCCGGTCCGAACCGCTTCTTGGTCGTCGGCGTGTTGCAATCACCCAAGCAAGGGTTTCTCAACGTCAACTTCGCGGGTCAGGTTGCCATCCCGTGGACCACCTACGTCAACCGTTACCTGCGCGGCAGCTCGCTATTCGCGGCCCGCTTCGTTACTGCCGATCCCTCGGCGATTGCCGCGTCCGAGACGGCGGTCATCAAGCAGATTCGCGCGATGCGCAATAAACCCGAGTTGCAATACCAAAGCTTCGACAAGTCGCAGGTCACCCACGGCATCAACGGCGTGTTCAACGCGATGACCCTGATCGTCGCCCTGATCGGTGCAGTGTCGCTTCTGGTCGCCGGTATCGGGATCATGAACATCATGCTCGTATCGGTTGCCGAGCGCACGCGCGAAATCGGCGTGCGCAAAGCCATCGGCGCGCGACGCTCGCAAGTGCTCGCACAATTCTTCATCGAAGCTCTGTTACTGTGCGGGACGGGCTGCGCGATCGGCTGGGCGATCGGCATCGGACTCGGCGCATTGGTCAATGGGGTGGCGATCGTGAAGGTAACCGGCTCGGTCCCGCCGCTCCCGTGGCTCGAAACGATGGTCATCGCGGGCGCGTTCGCGGTCGTCGTGACGCTGGCGTTTGGGACGTATCCGGCGTTTCGCGCCGCCAGCCTCGATCCGATCGAGGCGCTGCGCTATGAGTGATCCCACCCGCGCGATCGACCTGCGAGACATTCACAAGACCTACGAAAACGGTCCGCTCAAGGTCCCGGTGTTGCACGGCATCACCTTTACGATCGAAAGCGGGGAATACGTCGCCGTCATGGGTCCGTCGGGTTCGGGGAAGTCGACGCTCATGAACCTCATTGGGTGTCTCGACCGGCCCACCAGCGGGACCTACATTCTGGACGGCGTGGACGTTTCGAAACTCGACGACAACGCGCTCGCGCAACTGCGCCTCCGCAAGCTCGGCTTCGTCTTTCAGGGTTTTAATTTGCTGGCGCGCACCGACGCCCTTAACAACGTCGCGCTTCCGTTGTTCTATGCCGGCATCGCCGTCAAGCGGCGTCTGAAGCTGGCCCAGCAGGCACTCGAAAACGTCGGCATCGGCGACCGCGGACACCATCAGCCCAGCCAGCTGTCCGGCGGGCAGCAGCAGCGCGTAGCGATCGCCCGCGCCCTGATCAACGACCCCGCCGTGCTCCTGGCCGACGAACCGACGGGAAATCTGGACTCGCGGACCAGCGACGACATTATGGCGCTCTTCAGCAGGCTCCACGAAAGCGGGCGTACCATCGTCATGGTGACCCACGACGAAAACATCGCCAGGAACGCGCACCGGGTCATCCGGCTGCTGGATGGACTCGTGGTCGCCGACGCGGTCACCCAGCCGGCCGGCCACCTTCTGTGACATTTCGGCGTTTCCATGGTAGGTAGGTCTAGATCACTCGACAGCACTATGGTTTTGGAGAATGGTGAATAAGCGTTTCCTCCCCACCCTCATCGTCGGTCTCGTGGGAGCCGTCGCCGGCAGCTTTCTGATGATGCTCTACGCCAGCTCGCACTTCGGCGGCGCGACCGGCCCCGACCGAACCCCCCCGGCGGTTGCCGCAGTTCCACTAAGCGGCGTTAGCGACCAAGATCGTATCGTGAGCGCGGTCAAACGGACCAAGTCGTCCGTCGTCGCGATCGTCGAAGACATCAACGGCCAGCAGTACGTGCCGGCCGATCCGTTCTTTCAACAGTTCTTCGGGCAGCAATCCCCCGGAACGGTCCAGCGCTACCGGGGCCAGGCGTCGGGCTCTGGCTTCGTCCTCGACTCGCAGGGCGACATCGTGACCAACGCGCACGTCGTCCAGCCGCAGTCCGGCGCGCAGATCACCAAGATGACGGTCGTTTTTGCCAACGGCGACCGGGTGCCGGCACACGTCGTCGGGGCTAATGTCGGCTCGGATACCGCCATCATTAAGGTCGATAACTACGGGAAGCTTCCGCCCCCGCTGGAGCTCGCCGATTCAAACAAGCTCGAGCAGGGACAGTGGGCGATCGCCATCGGCGAACCCCTCGAACTGCAGCAGACGGTAACCGTCGGCGTGGTTTCAGCCTTCAACCGCTCCGAGCCGATCCCCACCGAGAACGGCAGCGTCATCGACTTCAAGGGGCTCCTGCAGACCTCGGCGCCGATCAACGCCGGGAACTCCGGCGGCCCGCTGATCGACATCGACGGCCAGGTCGTCGGCATCAATCAGTCGACGGTGAAGTCGGCCTACGCCCAGGGCATCGGCTTTGCGATTCCCTCGAACACCGTTCGTTCGGTGGTCGCGGACCTACTCAAGCATCCGGGCATCCACCAGGGGACCGACACCGGCTTCCTGGGCATCTTCATGGCCGATCTCACGACCGGCGTGCGCAATCAAATCGGCTACAACGGGCCGGGCGGCGTCGCCGTGCAGCAAGTCTTCTCCGGGTCGCCGGCCGATCAAGCGGGCATTCAACCCGGTGACGTGATCCTGGAGATCGACGGCAAGAATTTCGAAAACCGCAAGACCATGCACGACTACATCAGTTCGAAGAAACCCGGCGACACGATTCGCGTGAACGTCTGGTCGCAAGGAATGAAGAAGCTGGTCGCCGTCAAGCTTGGCGAAACGCCGGCCGCCCAGCCGGTCAGCCAGGGCGAACAGCAGCCTCAGCAGCAGCAGCCCGAGCAACCGTAGCCGCGAAGCTCTGTCATCCTGAGCGGAGCGCCAGGCGCGCAGCCGAAGGACGAGCGTCCGCTCGCAAGGGACGTCCTGCAACCCGCCGGGTTTCCGGCGGGTTTAACTTTGCGGAACAAGTGTGCCGCCCATCGTGTATGATGAGGCGGAACCATCAAATCCGGGCCGTTCCGTAAGCGGCAAGGCGCCCGGGCGACCATCGTAAGAAACGCATCCACCGTCGATTCGTGGCCGTTCGGTTAGCTGGTCCAGGCGTCCGGAAACGTTTAATTTTGAGGTAAACAATTTATGGCAAAAGTGGTCGGCATCGACCTCGGCACGACCAACTCCGTCGTCGCCGTTATGGAAGGCCCGCAGCCAGTCGTCATCCCCAATGCGGAAGGGTCGCGCACGACGCCGTCGGTGGTGGCGTTCACGAAGACCGGCGAGCGTCTCGTCGGACAACTGGCAAAACGTCAGGCAATAACCAACCCCGATCGAACCATTAGTTCGATCAAACGTCACATGGGCGAAAGCGACTACGTCGTAAAGATCGACGGTAAGGATTACACGCCGCAAGAAATCTCTGCGATGATCCTGCAAAAGCTCGTGAACGACGCTAGCAACTATCTCGGCGAACGCGTGACCAAAGCGGTCATCACCGTTCCCGCGTATTTCAACGACGCACAGCGCCAAGCGACCAAAGACGCCGGCAAGATCGCCGGACTCGAGGTGCTGCGCATCATCAACGAACCGACTGCCGCCGCGCTCGCGTACGGTCTCGACAAAAAGGGTAACGAGACGATTCTCGTCTGGGATCTCGGCGGCGGCACGTTCGACGTGTCGATCCTCGAGGTCGGCGACGGCGTCTTCGAAGTGAAGTCGACGAACGGCGACACGCACCTGGGAGGCGACGATTACGACGCGCGCATCGTCAGCTGGCTCGTCGACCAGTTCCGGCGCGATCAAGGCATCGATCTGAGCAAAGACAAGCAGGCCATGCAGCGTCTCACCGAAGCCGCCGAAAAGGCCAAGATCGAGCTTTCGTCGGTCGTGCAGACCAACATCAACCTGCCGTTCGTTACGGCCGATCAGGAAGGTCCCAAACACCTCGACTACACGCTGACCCGCGCGAAGTTCGAAGAGCTCACGAGCGATCTGACGGATCGTTGCGTCGGCCCGTTCAAGAACGCGATCGGCGATGCCAAACTCGACGTCTCGAAAATCGACGAGATCATCATGGTCGGCGGTGCTACCCGCATGCCGGTTATTCAAGAACTCGTTCGCAAACTGACCGGCAAAGAACCGAACCTCACCGTCAACCCCGACGAAGTCGTGGCCGTCGGTGCGGCGATTCAAGCCGGCGTGCTCGCCGGTGAAGTGCGCGACGTCGTGCTGCTCGACGTCACCCCGCTGTCGCTCGGACTTGAGACGCTGGGTGGCGTGATGACGAAGCTCATCGAGCGCAACACGACTATTCCGACCAAGAAGTCGCAGGTCTTCACTACCGCCGAGGACGGTCAGACGTCGGTCGACATCCACGTTCTTCAAGGCGAGCGGCCGATGGCTCAGGACAACAAGACGCTCGGGCGTTTCCGCTTGGAAGGCATTCCGGCGGCACCACGCGGCGTTCCGCAGGTCGAAGTGACGTTCAACATCGATGCCAACGGCATCGTGAACGTGAACGCGAAAGATCTCGGCACCGGCAAGGAGCAGACGATTACGATCAGCGCCTCGTCCAACCTCACCAAAGAGGAAGTCGAGCGGATGGTTCAAGACGCCGAGTTGCAAGCCGCTGCCGACAAGGCCAAGATCGAAGAGGCGGAAGTGCGTAACAACGCTTCAAGCCTCATCTACTCGACGGAAAAATCGCTCAAGGAAGTCGGCGAGAAACTCGACGCCGAGGCCCGCGGCGAGGTCGAGCAGGCGCTCTCGGAACTCAAACGCGTGAGCGAGAACGGCACGATTGCGGAGATCAAACCGGCGATCGAGCGGCTCCAGCAGGCCAGTTACAAGATGGCCGAGCTGCTCTACAAAGCCGCCGCCCCGCAAGGTGAGGGCGCCCCGCAGGGCGACGGCGCGGCGCCCGGCGGGAACGGCGCTTCGGCCGGACCGGCACCTTCCGACGACGTCATCGACGCCGAGTTCAAAGAGTCGAAGTAACCCGGCCGATTGGCCGTTGCGTCGCACTCCGGTGCCGGGCCGCATGGCCCGGCATTGGGGCGCGCGCGATTTATAAATGCATGTAGGAACTGATGTTTGACGATCAATCGACGTTGAGAACCGAAGCCGGGGAAGCGGTGATCGAAGACCAACCCGGCGACAGCGAATCGCTCGAAGCGCGGCTTTCGGCTGCGGAGGCGCGCGCCGACGAGAACTACAACAAATTCTTGCTGGCGACCGCCGACTTCGAAAACTATAAGAAACGCATCCAGCGCGACCTCGAGGCCATCGTGACCGCGCGGCGGCGGACGCTGCTCGAGCGCTTTTTACCCGTGCTCGACAACCTCGAGCGCGCGCTGCGTTACGACGCCGCAAGCGAAAAACTGCGCGGCGGAATCGAACAAACCCTTAAAGGCTTCGAGGCCGTGCTGGCCGGCGAGGGCGTGAAGGCGATCGACGTCAAGGACAAAACCTTCGATCCGCGCGTCGCTGAGGCCATCGGAACCGAATCGCGCGACGGCGTCGTCGACGACATCGTCGTCGAAGTCGCCGAAAAAGGGTACAACATCGGCGACGAGTTGTTGCGGCCCGCGAAGGTCATCGTCGCGAAAAGCGACGGATGAATTTCCGAGACTACTACTCCGTTCTCGGAGTTCCCAAGAACGCGGCGCAAAAAGACATTAAGTCTGCGTATCGGAAGCTCGCGCGCAAATGGCATCCCGATGCGAATCCGAACAACGCCAAAGAGGCCGAGGAGAAATTCAAAGAAATTTCCGAGGCCTACGAGGTATTAGGCGACGCGGAGAAGCGCAAAAAGTATGACCTGCTCGGACCGGACTGGCAACAAGCCGCGCGTCAAGCCGAGCAACAACGCCGCTATCGCACGAGTGCCGGCGCCGACGACTTCGATTTCGGGAACTTCGGCGGTGGCGGCGGGACCGCCGCTCCGAGCGGCTTTTCGGATTTCTTCGACATGTTTTTCTCCGGCGTAGGCCGGCGTCAGACCGGCGGGGCAACCCGTTTCTCACAACGCGGACAAGATTTGGAAACGAGCATCGAACTCGGTCTTCGCGATACCTACGACGGCGGCAAGAAGTCGATATCGCTTCAGGTCGAGGACGTCTGCCCGCGTTGCCACGGAACCGGCACCGAGAACGGGCACCTCTGTCCGCAATGTCACGGTACCGGCCGCGTTCTGAGCCTGAAGAAATTCGACGTCACCATTCCCAAGGGCATCGGCGAGGGACAACGCATTCGCCTGGCCGGACAGGGCGGCGTCGGACTGAACGGCGGTCCGAACGGCGACCTCTTCCTCATCGTGAAGTCGTCCGAGGACCCAACCTACAAACGCAAAGGCGACGACCTTTACGTGGATCTTCCGGTGAGCATCTACGATTTGCTGCTGGGCGGTGAAGTGAAGGTGCCGACGCTCGGCGGGCAAGTCGCCATGACCATTCCCGAAGGAACGCAAAACAATCGCCTGTTGCGCCTTTCCGGCAAAGGCATGCCTCACGTGAAAGGTGGCGGCGCGGGCGATCAGTACGTGCGTCTGATCGGTCAGCTACCCGAGAGCTTGAGCGATAGAGAAAAGAAGCTCGTCAAGGAATTATCCTCCCTCCGCGACGGGAAACCTTAGGCAATCCGCTCGTGTCATCGTGGTCGGAGGCGCTCAACCGTGTCATCCTGAGCAAAAGCGCGAAGCGCTGTCATCCCGAGCGGAGGCGCGAAGCGCCGTAGTCGAGGGACCAAGAAAGGACCATCAAAGAAAGGATCCCCATGATCAAAGAGATTGCGTTTACGGCTTATCCCGCCAAAGACGTTGCCGGGCTGCGTCAATGGTACGAAGATAAGCTTGGACTGTCGTTTGCCGGGCCGTACCTCGAGGAAGGCGTCGAAAAATACAACGAAGCAAACGTCGGCGGCGGCTATTTCAGCCTTATGACCCATGAGTGGATGCAGCGCGATCCGGGCACTGCTTCGGGGATCGTGTTCGAGGTTAACGACATCGATAAAGCGGTCGCCGATCTGCGAGCGAAAGGCGTGCGGGCCGAGGATCCTTACGCGACGCCGGTCTGCAAGATTACGTCGTTCGAGGATGCCGAGGGTAACAAAGTTTCACTCCATCAAATTACCGTTCCGCATTAACTTTTCAGTACCGGCGGTCGAACCATGTTGAGCGGACACGGGCTGATGTGGTCCGCCATGTTTCGGCCCGAAAAACCCGAGATCCGGCGACGCGTCGACTGGAAGCGGATGCGCTCGCTGTTCGCACCGTACTGGAGCCAGCAGATCACCGTGCTGGCCTGTATCGTTGTCGCCGCGCTCCTCGGCCTCGTTCCCGGTTTCATGACCGCGAGAATCATCGATGTCGCTATTCCGCAGCGCAACCTGCCCGAGCTCGGCATCGACGTCGGAATCATTCTCGGTTCGGCCTTGATCGCCGCGCTCGTCGGGGTCGCGCAGGGCTACCTGAAATTCGGTGGTCGGCGAAGGCATCATGCGCGACATCCGGACCCAACTGGTCGCGCACCTCCACCGCATGCCGCTCTCGTTCTTTACCGGAACGAAAACCGGCGAGATCATGAACCGCGTGAGCAACGACGTGGACAATATCGACAACGTGGTAACTGGAACGCTGACGTCGATCGTCACCAACGTCGTCGTAATCGGCTCTACGCTGGTAGCGATGTTCTTTTGGAACTGGCGGCTGGCGTTGCTCTCGGTCGCGATCGTACCATTGATGGTGTTCCCGCTCGGGCCGGTCGGCCGCCGCATGTACGACATCCGCAAGAAGACACGCGAGAAACGCGACCAAATCGAATCGATCACCCAGGAGACGCTTTCGATCAGCGGGATCACGCTCATCAAGTCGTTTGCCCGCGAGGCGTACGAGCGAGCGCGCTTCTACGACGTTGGAACCCGTTTGATGCACCTCGAAGTCGATCTCGCTATGGTCGGCCGCTGGTTTCTAGCATCGGTCACCGCCATGGTCATCGTCGGGCCGGCCTTAGTGTGGTTCGGCGGAGGCTGGTACGCGATCGCCGGAGGGCTGCAAGTCGGCGTAATCGTCGCCTTCGTGTCGTTCATTCAAGGGCGCCTGTACGGACCCGCAGCCGCGCTCGCTGGGATTCAGGTACAAATCGTCAGCGCCTTGGCCGTCTTCGAGCGAATCTTCGACTATCTGGATATGCAGCCCGAAGAGTACGCGCCCCAAGGCTCGGTCTCGCTCCCAGGAGTTCGCGGCGACATCGTCTTCGAAAACGTTTCGTTTTCGTATGACGGCTCGTCGCGCCACGTACTCGACGGAATCTCCTTCCACGTGGCGTCCGGCGAGGCCGTCGCATTCGTTGGGCCTTCGGGGGCGGGCAAGACCACGATTACGCAGTTGGTGCCGCGTTTTTACGATCCGCAGAGCGGCCGCGTGCTGGTGGACAATCACGACGTGCGCGCGGTGGATCTCGAGTCGCTGCGCCGCGATATTGGGATCGTCACGCAAGAAACGTACCTGTTTCACGATACGATCGCGAACAACTTACGATACGGAAAACCGGACGCGACCGACGCCGAACTTCAAGCGGCGTCCAGATCGGCCAACATTCACGATTTCATTGCATCGTTGCCCGACCGTTACGATACGATCGTGGGCGAGCGCGGCCATAAACTTTCCGGCGGCGAACGCCAGCGGCTGGCCATCGCGCGCGTGTTGCTCAAGGATCCGCGCATCCTCATTTTGGACGAAGCCACCAGTTCGCTGGATTCCGAAAACGAAGCGGCCATTCAGGCCGCGCTGGTCACGGCCATGCGCGGACGCACGAGTTTGGTGGTCGCGCACCGTCTGTCTACGATCCTGGCCGCCGACACGATCTTCGTCGTCGATGCGGGACGCATCGTGGAAACGGGCCGCCACGGCGAGTTGCTCGCACGCGGCGGCCTGTACTCACGGCTGTATCGAACCCAGTTCCGCGACCTCTCCGCTTAGACCGTGTCATCCTGACAACGGCAGTGCGGCCTTGCCTATTGCGCGCCCGCGCTGATTCCTAGATTGACCTCGTCAATGGCTTCGTTGACGAGCTTGATCGCTTGCTGGCGGTGTCCCGCCTTGTCCGCTTGGGCAGTGTTGAGTTGATAGAGGGCGGATTGCAGATCCTTCAGGGCGTTGTTCATATGCACTTGGGTCGCAGCCACGGCGACGCCGCCGACGACCGCGCCGATGAGCATTGCAAACACGAACGCCAAGATGCTGAACCGAGAAGCTTTGCGACGCATTGGTACCTCCTAGTCGGAATAAAAAGATGTTGTGAGAGAACGTACTTTGGCCGACGCTTGTTTGTGCGGCGGTGGGTGGATTCCCGCTTCGTAAGTACCCTTTAACCGGCGCCTAAGCTTCGGGCGGAATCTTCATCACGATCGGCGCGACGGGCACGTGCAGCGCCGGTTCGGTCGCCGCTTGGATCTCCTCGACCGTTACGCCCGGCGCGAGTTCGCGCAGCACCAAACCCTGCGAGGTTACGTCGATGGTCCCGAGGTCGGTGACGATTCGATGGACCACCCGGCGGCCGGTAAGCGGCAGGGTGCAACGGCGCACGATTTTGTGTGCGTTGCCCTTTGCGAGGTGTTCCATCATGACGATCACGCGCTTCGCGCCGTGCACGAGGTCCATGGCGCCACCCATGCCCTTGACCATCTTCCCCGGAATCATCCAGTTCGCCAGATCGCCTTCTTCCGAAACCTGCATCGCTCCGAGCACCGCGAGATCGATGTGTCCGCCGCGAATCATGCCGAACGACAGTGCCGAGTCGAACAACGACGCTCCGGGTAAGAGCGTTACCGTCTCTTTCCCGGCGTTGATCAAATCCGGATCCTCCTCTCCTTCGTACGGATAGGGTCCCATGCCGAGGATGCCGTTTTCGCTCTGCAGCGTGACCGTAACGTCCGCCGGAACGTAGTTCGGAATCAACGTCGGCAAGCCGATGCCCAAGTTGACGTACTGGCCGTCGCGCAGCTCTTGAGCCAGGCGCGCTGCGAGTTGCGTTCGAGTGAGTGCCATGCCTTTAGCCCGCCCGTTTGCGCGTCGTCACGCGCTCGGTACGTTTGCCTTGGGCTCCCACGCGCACGATTCGCTGCACGAAGATGCCCGGCAGATGCACGTCGTCGGGATCGATTTCACCGGGATCCACCAGCTCCTCGACCTCGGCGATCGTCGTTCGGCCGGCCATCGCGCAGAGCGGATTGAAGTTGCGGGTTGCCTTGTTAAAAATGAGGTTGCCGTTGCGGTCGCCGATCGACGCGCGCACCATGGCAAAGTCACAGACGATCCCTTCCTCGAGCACGTATTCGCGTCCGTCGAACACGCGCGTCTCCTTCTTCGGCGACGCTACCGCAACGCTGCCGTCCGGACTGTAGCGCCACGGCAGACCGCCGTCGGCGACCATGGTCCCGTCGCCCGCCGGCGTGTAAAATGCCGGAATGCCGCAGCCCCCGGCACGCAGGCGTTCGGCGAGCGTCCCTTGGGGGCACAGCTCAACCTCCAGCTCGCCCGAGAGATACTGGCGCTCGAACTCCCTATTTTCGCCCACGTACGACCCAGTCGTCCGCCGGATGCGCCTGTTGTCGAGCAGCACGCCGAGCCCCCAGCCGTCGATGCCGCAGTTGTTCGAAACGGTCACGAGATCGGTGGCTCCCTGTTCGAGAAGCGCCTCAATGAGGTTGTGCGGGATGCCGCTGAGCCCGAAGCCTCCGACGGCTAACGACGCGCCGCTGGGAATGTCGGCCACCGCGTCGGCACAAGACGCGTAGACTTTCTCCATAACTCGCCCATATGCGTGGACGCGCGCGTTCGTCCTGCCAAAGAGTACGCGAACCAAATCGCGAACCCGGCGCTGAAAGTACCGATTGCTAAGGAGAATTGCGACGATGACCACGACGGCGCCGGCGGCCGGCCATACCAACGAAGACGAGGAGCTGATGCTGGCGGCCGTCCGCCAACTCGTCGAGGAAAAAGTGGCGCCGCGCGCCGCCGCGATCGACGAAAGCGGCGAGTTCCCGTGGGATATCAAAGAGCTCTTCGCCCAAAACGATCTCTTGGGCGTTCCGATCCCGGCGCAGTACGGTGGCCTGGGCGGTACCTTCCTCACCTACGTCAAGGTCGTCGAGGAAATCGCCAAAGCGTGCGCGTCGAGTTCTCTGATCGTCGCCGTGCAAGAGCTTGGGATGTTGCCGGTCATGATCGCCGGCACCGAGGCGCAAAAGCAGCGCTTCCTTCCAAAGATCGCCTCCGGCGAACACCTCGCCGCATACGCGCTCACGGAAGTCTCCAGCGGATCCGACGCGCTGGGATCGATGAAAACGCGCGCGGTGAAGAACGGCAACGCCTACGTTCTAAACGGAAGCAAGATTTGGATCACCAACGGCAGCGTCGCCGACGTCGTCTGCGTCTTTGCGGTGACCGATCCCGACGCCGGCTCGCGCGGCGTCAGCGCGTTCGTGCTCGAGAAAGGCATGCTGGGATTCGCGGTGGGCAAGAAAGAGAAAAAGATGGGCATTCGCGGTTCCCCGACCGTCGAGCTAACGTTCGACGATTGCGAAGTTCCTCTCGACAATCGCCTCGGCGAGGAGGGAGAGGGTTTTAAAATCGCGATGAAAGTGCTCGACAAATCGCGCCCGGGCATCGCCGCGCAAGCGCTGGGAATTGCCGCCGGCGCGTTGGAGTACGCGACCAACTACGCTAAGGAACGCGTCGCGTTCGGCAAACCGATCGGCCAGCACCAGGGCGTCGGCTTCATGCTCGCCGACATGAAGACCGAGGTCGAAGCCGCCCGCCTGCTGCTCTACGAAGCCGCGCGGCGGTGCGACGCCGGATCGCCCGACGTCACCCAATGGGCCGCAATGGCCAAACTCAAATGCGGCGACGTCGCGATGTCGGTCACTACCGACGCGGTACAGGTTCTTGGCGGGTTCGGGTACTCGTCCGAATATCCGGTCGAGCGCATGATGCGCGACGCGAAGATCACGCAGATTTACGAGGGCACGCAACAAATCCAGCGACTCGTCATATCGCGTTCGCTGGTCGGGAAAGCCAAGGCTTAGTGTTCCGGGTCTTCCTCGCTCAACGTCTTTTCCTTAGGAACGAACGGCGAAGCGCTGATCGCGACGAACGGCCGCGGGCTTTGCGTAAAATCGAACGCATCGGACAAATCGTTCGCACGCACGTCGGTTGTGCCGAGCGCGCCCTTGGGTATCCCGAACGTTTCTTCGGCGAACGCCAAGATGCTGCCGAACTCGTACTGGACGTGTGAGATGTAGCCTTCCCGGCTGGCGCCGGCCTTCGCGAACGGCGACACGATCACGAGCGGTACGCGGAAGCCCAGCTCGTAACTATTGAATTGCTGCGGCGAGACATGATCGTACCAGCCGCCCCAGTCGTCCCACGTAATCAAGATCGCGGTCGAGTTCCAATACTTGCTTTGCCCAACGGCGTTGACGACGGCGGCGACCCACGACGGACCAGCCGTGCTCTTGTTTCCGGAGTGGTCGGAGTGGTAGCCGTCGGCGGGCATCACCCACGAGAGTCCGGAGAGTTTGCCGCTGGAAATATCCGACAAAATGGTTTGCGGGGGCGAGATTACGTGGAGGTAGTCGGGTCCGAACCGAATATGCACGATGGCGTCGGGTGCGTGCCACAAACCCGGCCCGAAACCGTTCTGGTAGTAACGCCAGCTGATGGCACGCGTGTCGAGCAAATCCGACAACGAGCGGCGTTCGAAGCACGGGAAGGGCGTGGGGCCCGGGCTTGCGCTCACCGGATCGATCGTATCTACGACCGATTTAACCGGAGCGTCGCAGCCGGCCGGCGTCTTTTTTCCCGTCTTGCTGCTGAACGGGTCGCTCGAAACGTTGTCCGCGGTGTGGGGCTCGCCCGACGCGTTGCCGCTGATAATGTACTGATGCGCCGGGAAGCTGCCCGCCTGATTGGTCTGGAACATGTTGTCGGCAAATACGTATTGGGTAGCCATGTCCAGGTAAGGCTGAACTTCGCTTTGCGGAGCGTAGCCGTACGGACGCGCGGCGTACATCGGCGGCAGCGCTTCGTCGAATCCGTCCATCTTGCACGTGTTGCTCGGCTGCATGTCGCAATCTTCGACGAAGGATTTGTGCCCGTGTCCGAGATCGTAGGGCGCGGCCAGCGAGATCGGCTTGAGGGGAACGATCTGGCCTTTCGAATTAACGGCGGTCGTCGCGATGTTCGCACCGTACGCCAGCATCCCGTTGAAGAGGTAATCGGGCGTGCGGTTCTCTTGAAAAATGATGATGACGTGTTGAATCGGCGTCGGCAGCCCGTGCCGATGTCCGTGGGCAAACGCGCGCACGCCTTCGGACGGTATGGTTGCCGCGCCTTGATGCGGACCCGCGCAAGACACGATCGCAATGGCCAGGGCGAACTGAAGCAGTACGGCGTATCTCAGCAAATCGCGACCTCCAGGGGCAGGCGAACCTTCTGGCGGTACGCATTGAGACCTTCCGAAGCAGGCTAGCGGTCGAGTATGCTTCGCACCGGCCGTCGGCGAATGGATTGCGATCGCCATGTCGGACCCAATGGATCCCAAGTTCACCGCCCAAAACCCCATCGTCGCGGCCGCCGAGCGCATTCGCGCGAAGCGCGAGCTCGGCAAGGTGATCGACGCGGCCACCGGTCAGCCGGTACCGCGCCGGCCCGAAGACGCCGAAGAATCGTTGCGGTTGTTTGCCGAGAACGCGGCGAACGGATGCAAGCGGTTAAACGCCATCTTGGGAAAGCGCACAGGCATCACGTTTATCCGCTTGGAGCGGCCGCTTCGCGTTCGCCTGCGCTTTCGAGACGATCGCGTCGGCCTAGAACTCGACGACGTCCACCAAACGGTGCGCGTGAGCGGGCTCGGACTCGACGGCGAGTATCAGTTCGATCCGACGGCGAACGTGCCGTCGCTGATCAATCTTTCGAAAATTTCGACCGAAGAAGGCTACGGCCGGAGGCTCACCGCTTCTTCGCTCTTGAAGCTGCTTGCCTCCGACGCGGAGTTACCGAAGCCCGATCACTTGACCGGGCCTGGACCGTTAAGCTTTTAGCCAGGATCGCCGGCGTCGGGCAGAGCGCGTTGACCGGACAGCGCGGACACTGCGGCGTGGGGGCCTTGCAAATCGCGCGCCCGTGCGAAATCAACCAATGCGTCGTCGCGCCCCATTTTTCGCGCGGCACCAACGCGGTGAGATCGTCTTCGACCTTGCGCGGCGTCGTTGCCACCGTGATCCCCAAACGGTGAGCGACGCGAAAGACGTGCGTATCGACCGCCAGCGCGGCTTCCGCGAACGCGTTCGCCATGACGACGCTGGCGGTCTTGCGGCCGACGCCTGCCAGCGACTCGAGCTGCTCGCGCTCACGCGGCACGGCGCCCCCGAATCGCTCGACTAGATCGCGCGCGCAAGCGATGATGTTGCGCGCCTTCATACGAAAGAAGCCGCACGACTTGACGATTTTCTCGACGTCGGCTTGCTTCGCGCTCGCGAGATCGGCCGGCGTGGGATACTTTGCGAAGAGCGCCGGTGTCGTCATATTGACCCGCGCGTCGGTGCACTGCGCGGAGAGGATCACGGCGATCAACAGTTCGAAGTGATTGCGATAATCCAGGGCCGTCGTCGCGTCGGGATACGTCCGCTCGAGAATTGCCAACTCCTCGAGAGCGACGCGACGCGGTACTTTTCTTTTTGGGAACGGAATCGCCGGCACGCGCCCCGCTTTATGCGACCGCCTACAGGTCCCCTGGCGTGCGCGCGGAAGTCGCGCAAGAATGTCCGCCGATCTCGCGCGCGTCCTCGCCGGCGTCATGGGTGACGGCGAGTTCTCGCGCGCGATGGAACGCCTAGCGCGAGCGTTCCCGGCGTATCGCGGCCGTCTCCCATCGATCCCCCGCGCGTATAGCCGCACGCGGTTGGTCATCGCCCCCGAGTACGAAATCGTCGCCATGAACTGGGCGCCGCAATCGATCAGCCCGGTGCACGACCACGGCGCGTCGCGCTGCTGGGTGCTGATGCTCGACGGCACGCTCGACGTTCAGAATTTCGAATGCGACCCAGCCGCGCCGGAGAGATTTGCGACCATCCGCGAAGCCGAGCATCTCCAATTACGCGTGGGCGATATCGATCACCGGCTGGGACCCGCCGAACTGCATCGGGTTGGCAATCCGAGCCGGTCGCAGAGCGCATTTTCCTTGCAGTTGTACGCGCGTCCGCTCGCGACGTACTCCGTGTTCGACGTTCATTCGGGTCAGCGGCGTACCGCCGCCGCAACCTGCGAGCTCGACCTAACGCTCCACTTGCCCGCGTAAGAGCCGTCGCGATAGCACGGCTAGCGTTGCGCCGAACAACGCCGCGACGCCGAACGTATACGCGAGCGGAACTGCCAGCGGTGCGCCTGTCCGCGAGGCAAGCGCCACCGAAAGCCCGCAGATCAGTACGCCGGCGATGATGCCGACGACGCCGGACATCAACGTTGCCGAAGAAACCGCGCCTTCGTCGCCATGCGCTGCGAAGCCGAACGCCGCGACCGACAACGTGGGATACGTGAGCCCCATTCCGAGGCCGATAACGGTAAAGGCGACGAACGCCAGCGCGACGTCGGCGCCGAGCGCGACGGCAAGCAGTCCCAGCGCGCCGAGCAGACAGCTCGCAGCTCCAACCAGGACGACCGTCGCCTTCCCGATGCGTGCGAGCAAGGCGGGGGCGAAGAGGGCCGCTATCGACCAACCTGCGGCCGCCAGGGTGATGCAGAGGCTGGCCAGTTGCAGCGACAAACCCCGCACGGACGTAAGCATCAGCGCGACGTAGGCGTCGCAGCCGAAGAATGCGGCGTGCAACAGTCCAAAGGCCACGAACGACCCGTGCAGACCGTCTTTCGCGCGCAGAGTCGCTCGCGAGAACAGCAATCGAATTGCGCCCAAGAGGTCGCCGCGTTGCCGCGCCGGATTTGTGTCGACCACCGGCAACAGCAGCGCCGCCGCAATCGCGACCAGTGGAAGGAAACCGGCGAAAGCCCAGCGCCAGCCGAATACGGTCGTGACGTAGGCGCCGAGCCCGGGGCCAACGATCGCCGGAATCACCCACGCGGCCGACGTCAATGAGACCATCCGCGCGCGCAGCGCGTCGGGGAAAGTTTTGCCGATAATGGCGAAGGATACGGCGTAATCGATGCCGTCGCCGATTCCTTCGACGAAGCGCGCTCCGACGAAGAGCGGCATGGTGGGCGAAAGGGCGACCAGTAGCAGACCCAACGCGAGGATGCCCAATGCCAGCGCCAACATGCGGCGGCTTCCGTAGCGATCCGACCACGGCCCGGCAAACGGCAAGAACAACAAGAACGCGGCAAAAAACGACCCAAACGCGAGCGAATATGCACCTAGTCCGTGCAAGTCCGCGACGACGCGCGGCATGATCGCGGCGATGACCAAGCCCTGGGTCGCGGCGACGAATTCGGCCACCAGCAATCCGGCAGCGATGCGACCGAGCCGCCCGGAAAACAGTTCGCGCACGGGTGAAGCTCGAGTCCTCGCTATTCCCGCAAAGCGACGCGCTCGCCGTCGCTGGAAACGAGCCCGTCGCGTTCGAGAGCGGTTACGAACGACCGAACGTCGCGTTCGCTGCGACCGGGAAGCAGCGGCGAAAGCGCGCGATGGAGATCGAGCAGCGAAATGCGTTCGCCGGGCGGTAACTCGCGCAACCGGTCGACGATGCGCCCGCGCGCGTAGCGGTTGGTTTCTTCAAACGGCACGGCCGGCTTGCGCGACTGCGGCGACGGGCGGGTCGCACGACGCCGGCGTTCGAGCGCCGCCGGATCGATCGGAGCGGCCGCACAGGTTCGCCGCAGCGGACAGATCGAGCATTGCGGTGAGCGCGCGGTGCAGATCGTCGCTCCTAAGTCCATCAGGGCCGAGTTCCAGTCGTGGGCTTTCCCTATAGGCACGAGCTCGCGAGCGAGCGCCGCCAGCTCGCGCGGCGGCGCCTGCGCTGGGTACTCGATTCCAAAGAACAGCCGGTGCACGATGCGCCGGACGTTGGTATCGACCGGAGCGTCGTCGAGATGGAACGCGAATGCGCGAACTGCCGCGGCCGTATACGCTCCGATTCCCGGCAGCCCTCGCAACGCTTCCGCTGCGCTGGGCATCGCCCCGCCGTGGCGCGCGACGACCGCATCGGCGACGGCCTTGAGGCGGACGGCGCGCGAGTTGTAGCCAAGTCCCTTCCACGCGCGCAGCACGTCGGCCGGCGATGCGGCGGCCAAGGTTGCGAAATCCGGAAAACGTTCGACGAACGCGTCAAAGCGCGGCACCACGCGATCCACTTGAGTTTGCTGCAGCATGAACTCGCTGACCAGCGTGGAGTATGCGCCGCGGCGAACGCGCCAGGGAAGCAGCGCGCGCCCGTGCCGTTCGTACCAAACCAGGAGCGATCGTCGTATGGAGCGAGTGCTCGGATGCATCAAGCGACACGTTCCGCACGCGGGAGGCAGTGTCATTGGCGAACGGGCTCACCGAGCGAGGAAGGATGCGCGAGCAGCACTACGGCGTGCGCCTTGCGCTGCAGGGTATCGCAACGTTGTAGCTGATCGGGTCGTTTGCGAACGCACGAACGCGAGCGGAACGACAAATAACGTCAAGAGCAACGAACTCGAGAGGCCACCGATCACCACCGTACCCATCGCTTGCCGGTATTCGGCGCCGATATTGTGTCCGAGTGCGAGCGGCACCATGCCCGCAATCATCGCCGCCGTCGTCATGACGATCGGGCGAAAGCGGCGTTGCGCGGCCGCCCGTATCGCTGCCTGCGCGGGCTGTCCCTCGCGCATCGCTCGCTGCGCGTAATCGACCAGCAGGATTCCGTTCTTGGAAACCAGTCCCACGAGCATCACGATGCCGAGCATCGAGTAGAGATTGAGCGGCTGCCCGAAGGCGTACAGCGCACCGAACGCCCCGATCGAGGCCAGCGGCACCGTGGTCATCACGACCAGCGGCAAGCGATAGCTCCGATACAGCACCGCCAGAATTCCGTACGCGACGACGACGGCGAGCGCCAGTGCCTCGCCTATCTTCCGCATCGTGTCCAACAGTTGCTCGACGTCGCCGCGCGGCTGCACGCGCGCATCGGCCGGCAGAAACCCGGGTTGCCGCATCGCTCGCGCCAGCGGCACGGTGACGCGGCCGATCGGAACGCCGGGCAGCGCGTTGGCCGTCACCGACACTACCCGTTCGCCGTCTTCTCGCTCGACGACGGCAGGCTCGAACCCACGCCGCACCCCGGCGAGATCCGCTAACGGGACCAATCGTCCGCGGGCGTCGCGCACGCTCGAACGCAAAACGCCGTCGAGATCGCCGCGTTCCGCGCCGTCGGATCGTACCAGCACGTCGATGAGCCCAGCCGGCAGGCGCAGACGCGAGGCGATGGCGCCGCCGGTAGCGATGCGCGCCGTTTGCGCGGCGTCGTCGGGCGCGACCCCGAGCAAGGCGGCTTTGGCCGGATCGATGTCGATTTCCAGTCGGGGCGCCAGACCGGCATCGCTCAAGCGCACGTCGGTTGCGAGTGGATCGGCTTCGAGGGCGTCGGCGATGCGGCGCGCCGCCGTATCGACCGACCGGCGGTCCCCGGCGATCGCGTAGTCGATCGGCGCCGTCCCACCCATGCCCCGCCCCGAACCGGCGATGTGCGCGTCGGGAGCTAAGGCTTGAAGCGATTTGACGCGGTCGACGACGGTATCGGCGGAAGCCGCCGGATCGGCCATCACCGCGGTGAGTTGCGCGAGATTAGCAGCCGACGTATCCGACGAACCGTTGAAGCCGCGGCCCGCAATGGCGACCACGTGCGCGATCGCCGGATCGTCGAGCAACCGCTCTGAGAAACGCCGCAGAGCGGCATCGCTATGGTCGAGCGGCGTCCCCGCCGGAAACCGCACGTCGACGGTCGCCTCGCCGCGTTCGACCGGCGGCGAGAACTCCGCGCCGATCGCCCCGGTCGCGACCGGCACCAGCGAGAGCGCCGTCGCGACGGCAACGACCCCAAACACGAGCGTCGATCGTCGCAACACCTCCGGGAGCCAGCGTGACGCGTACGCTCGCGCGATTCGCGTTTCGAACGCCGCGACCGCATCCAGGCACGCGTTCCATTGCGACGCCATTCCGAGCGCGACGCGCGTGCGCATCATCCACGGTAGCATCTTGGGATCGACGACGCCGTTCTTCGCCAGCGCCCAGCGAGCGGCGAGCAGCGGCGTTAGCGTAAACGACACCAGCAAGGAAAACGCGGTGGCAAAAACCACGACCAGGCCGAATTCGCGCATGAACGCGCCGACGATTCCGCTCGTGAACGCAATCGGCGCAAAAACCGCGACGTCTACCAGCGTGATCGCGATCGCCGCTCCGCCCAACTCGCGGCGGCCGGCGAGTGCCGCATCGTCGCCGCGCAGTCCGCGAGCGGCGTTGCGCGCGATCGCCTCGACGATCACGATCGAATCGTCGACCAAGATGCCGACCGTGAGCGATAATCCCATGAGCGACAGCACGTCGATAGTAAATCCGGCCGCCCACATCGCCGCGAGCGTCGCCAGAACGGATGCGGGGATTGAAACCGCGGCGATCGCCGCGCTCCGCCACGCGTGCAGAAAGACCAGCATGACGAGTACGGTGAGCAACGTGCCCTCGCCCAAGGTTTGCAGAACTCCCGCGATCGCCGCGTTGGTCTTCGGTGCATCCGTGCGCAGCGTGCGGAACCGAATCAGCGGATCGGCCGCCGCCAGGCGCGACAGCGTCTTTTGAGCGCTCGCGATGGCGCTCAGCGCGTCGGCATTCTCAGCCCGCGAGACGTATATCATCACGGCCCGCTCGCCGTCGACTCGCGCGAGGGTCGACGGATCCGCAAAGCCGTCAACCACGCCGGCGACATCGCCGACGCGTACTCCAGCCGAGCCGTTGGTGCCGACCGGCAACGAGCGAAGGCCGCCGGCGTCTTCGGCTGCCGACCTGATCCCGATGGACGACTCGACGCGTGATGACCGCAACCGGCCGCCCGGGAGGACGTCGTTCGCCGCGAGGAGCGTGCGAAACACGTCTAGCGCGCTGACGCCGGTCGCGTCGAGCGCACCGAGCCGTGGGACGATGGTGAACTGCCGCGACGGCGCGCCCTCAACCGATACCGAGCCGACGCCGGAACTCGCCCGCAGAGCGGGCAGAATGCGATTGTCGAGTGCGTCGGCGAGTTCGCGCGGCGAAAGCACCGGCGATTCGACGGCGACGTCGATAATCGGCGCTTGCGACGGATCCAGTTCGAAAACCGCTGGCGCGAGCAGGTCGGCCGGCAGGTTGGCGCGAGCGGCGTCGACCGCTTGCTGCACGTTGCTGCGATCCGTTTCCAAGTTTCCGCCAAAGCGAAAGCGGACGACGATCCGCGCGACGCCGCGTTGTGCGAGCGCCGAGACGCGGTCGAGATCGGGAATGGCGTCCAGCTTCTCTTCGATCGGCTCGACCACGAGCCGATCGATCTCCTCAGGCCCGGCGCCGGGATACGGTGCCGCAATCGCGACCACCGGAAACGCGATCGGAGGGAGAATGCTGCGCCCCATACTTTGAAAGGCGACCAGTCCCACGATCGCGACGAAAACGTAGAAAAGCGTGACGACGATCGGGTTACGGAGCGAAAACGCCGTGAGCCACACGCCTCAACCGTTTGACCTCGGACGCTCGGCGCGCTTCCGGCCGCGAGCCGAAATTACTTCGCAGAGGAGTAATATCGAGCGCGCAGACCTAGCGCGCGCTCGGGCGGTCGCCGTACGCTCGACCTATGAAACACGCACTTGCCATCGCGCTCGCCGCCGGCCTGATGCCGGCCGCTGCGGCGGACGCCCAAATGAAGCCTCCGACGCCGGTCACCGCCGCGCAGTTCGCGCAGTCGGTGCCGGGACAATCGCTCGTTCTCGCCGTGCGCGTCACCGGGCGCGAGCGCGATACGCTGCACGCCGGCTTGCTCGCGCGTCGCGACGATTCGCATTACGTTTCGACCGGCACGCCGGTGGAACTGTATTTCCCCGCCGGCACCCCGGTGACGATGGGATCTGACGCCGACGTCAAGCCGGGCGCCGTGCTGTTCGTCTACGCCGTCGCCACGACGCGCGGACATGCCGACGTGAAACGCGTAACCGTCGTCACGTCGTACGTCACCGTGCAATGACCGGTCCGATGAGCGGCTGGATCGCGCTCGCCCTGGTGCCGCTGGCGGGAATCGCCGCTTGGGTCCTACGCCGATTCGTTCGCGGAAGCTTCGTGCGACGGATGCGTCCGCACTTCGTGCTGGGTTACGCGGCGCTGGCGTTTGCGGTCGTTCATGGGTGGACGTCGATGGGCAGCATGGCTGGTGCCAACTCGACGGGAATTTGGCTGGCAACCCTCGCGCTGCTCACCCTCGGATTTCAAGCGCTCGTCGGTGCCAACTTGCAATCGCCGGGCGCGTACCGGATTCCGTTGCGTGCATGGCATCTTATCGCGTTCGCGGCGCTTTCGGCCTTTACGATCGGCCACGTCGGCCTCAACTCGCCGATGGCATCACAGTTTGCGCGCGGCGTCGGTAACGCCACCGTCGTCGAGCACCCAGTCGGGATGCCACTTCGGGTCGCGAAGCAACGCCTGCGCGTCTTTGAGAAACCGGCGCTCGCTGCGCATCCGGTGCACGGCGTGCGAAGCGGCAAAGTAGGCGCTGGCGCCGCGACCGCGCGCGTCGCCGAACAGGCGGATCATCCGCCGTTCGTAGGCCTCGATCTGCGCCGAGCGCTCGCCCATGAGACGGATGGCGTCGTCGCGGCGAAGCTGTCCCAGCAGCACGAGCGCGGTCTCTAACGCCGGATCGCTCGACTGCGGATCGGCGATGACGTCGCGGAGCAGTTCTAAAAAGCGCGTTTGCCCGGCACTCGAAACCCGGTAGATCCACTGGCTTTCGCGCGGTCCGCGTTTGGTAGCGGCGCGCCGGCGCAAGAGCAATCCTTTCTCTGCCAACTTCTCGACGAACGCATAGACGTTGCCGCGGCTAAAGCCGCGATAGAGCGGAACGTGATCGCGCAACACGCGGTCCAGCGAATACGCCGACAGCGGCTTACGGCGCAACAAGCCCAAAACGAACAACTCCCGGCGCGGATCGGACTGCGCGCTCACGCTCGCAAGCTCGCGATGGCTTCGCCGATGCGGCGAATGCCCTCGGCAATGTCTCGCCGCTTCACGGCCGTGAGGGCGAGTCGAAAGTGATGGTCGCCACCGGAGTTTGCAAAGAACGCTTCGCCGAAAAGAAACGACGAGCCGAGCCGCTCGGCGGCGTCGAGCAAGGCGCGCGCGCGCAGCTCCCGCGGAGTGGTCGCCCAAACGTAGTAGCCGCCCGCCGGACCGCTCGCCCTTAGCGCCGCCGGCCAGTACTGCGCGATCGCCTCGTCGGCCAGCTGCCGGCGAAACAGCAGCTCTTCGCGCAGTTGCTCGACGTGCGCGTCGTAACCGCTCTCCAAGTAATCGGTGACCGCGGCCTGGACGTACAGGCTGGTCGCCATATCGTAGGCTTGTTTGCGCAGGAGTAGCCGCTCGAGAATCGTTCGCGGCGCAGCCAGCCAACCAACACGCAAGCTTGGGGCGATCGTCTTCGAAAACGTCGAGAGATAGACGACGTGATCCGGCGCCAGCGCGACCAGCGGTGGAGCCGCGTTGGCCGCCAGCGGCCCGTACGGATCGTCTTCAACGATCGGGACCCCCGCGCGTCGCGCGATCGTCGTCAGACGCTCGCGTCTATCCGCGTTCATGGTGGCGTTGGTCGGATTGTGCAACGACGGCATCGTGTAGATGAACCGCGGACGCCGCGTGCGCAAAATGGCCTCAACGTGATCGACGCGCATCCCTTCGTCGTCGACCGGCACGGCAATCGCGCGCAATCCGTTGATTTGAAAGACCTGCAGCGCGCCGGGATACGATGGCGATTCGACGATGATCTCGTCGCCCGGTTCCGCGAGACTCTGAGCGACGATCGCGATGCCTTGCGTCGACCCGGTGAGCACGATGACGTTGTTGGGCGCGACGGCGCCGGCGCCGCGAGCGTTCATTCGCGCGGCAATCGCCGTACGCAAGGGCTCGTAGCCCTCCGAGTCGCCGTAGGAAAGGATGAACCGCGGATCGCGCGCGACGCGCCCGAACGACTTTGCAAGTTCGTCGAGCGGCGACGGTTCGTCGGGGGCGACGCCTTGCACGAACGAAATCCGGCCGCTCTGCTGCTTGGCGGCCAACTCGCCCAGCACGTTGGGAAACTCGCCGACCCGCCACGGCGGAAGGGTCACCCACCACGGCACGCCCGCAGCCCGTTCGGGTTGCCCGCCGCGTAACTGTGGCACCACGCGCGATCCGGATCCGACGCGTTGTTCGATCAAGCCGTCCGCGACCAGCTCGCGATAGGCGTGCACGACCGTGCTGCGATTCACCCCGAGCTTTTCGGCAAGACTACGCTCGGGCGGAAGGCGCGTCGACTCCGGCAGGGTCCCCGTCAGAATGGCCTCGCGCAGGCCTTCGTAGATCTGCCGGTAGAGCGGCACGATGGAGGATCGATCGAGATCCGGCAAGAGGTTATGCCATCCAACGGCCGTCATTGAGGGGTCCATTTTTAGACCTTCGAGGCCCCGGGCCCTACGCTGGTCGAAACCACCTGTTCCCACCCGCAAGAACAGGAGCAGTAGGTTGGCTGAACATCAAGTTGACGCGGTCGTCATCGGCGCCGGCCCCGGCGGTTATCACGCCGCAATTCGGCTCGGCCAACTCGGCAAGAAGGTCATCTGCGTCGACCGCGACGAGGTCGGCGGGGTATGCCTCAACTGGGGGTGCATTCCGACCAAAGCGCTGCTGCACGTCGGCGAAGTCATTCGCCACATCGAGCATGCCGCCACCATCGGTTTGACGGTGGGCAAACCCGACGTCGACCGGGAGGGCGTTGCGAAGTTCAAAACCGACGTCGTGAATGCGAACGTCGGCGGCGTTAAAACGCTCTTCAAAGCCAACGGCGTCGAGTTTCTCTACGGCGAAGCATCGTTCAAGAGTCCCACCGAAATCGCCGTCAAGAAAAAAGACGGCGGTACCGACACGATAAAAGCGGCTCACGTGGTGGTCGCCACCGGCTCCGCGCCGATCGACGTCAAAACGTGGCCTCGCGACGGCGAAACCATCATCAACTCCGACGACGCGGTCGTGGTTAAACGAATTCCGAAAAATTTGCTCGTCATCGGTGGCGGCGTGATCGGCCTAGAGTTCGCCACCGTGTACGCGCGGATGGGAGCCAAGGTGCTCGTCGTCGAGATGCTGCCTCAAATTCTTACGGGTACCGATCTCGACGTCGCCAAAACACTCGGCCGAATTCTGAAGAAGCAAGGCGTCGAGATCATGCTCGACACGAAGGTCGGCAAGATCGAAAAAGACGGGAAAACGCTACACGCGACGTTCAACGGTGAGGGAACCAGCGGTAAAGACGAGACGCGCGATTTCGACATGGTGCTGGTGGCCGTCGGCCGCCGGCCGGTCACCGACGGTCTCAACCTGCAGGCTGCGGGTCTCGCGCTCGACGACAAGGGCTTCGTTCCGGTCGATCAGCAACTGCGCACGAAGGTTTCGAACGTCTTTGCGATCGGCGACGTTACCGGCCAGCCGCTCCTGGCGCATCGCGCGATGAAGCAGGGCGTGATCGCGGCCGAAGTCATTGCCGGCGACAAATCCGCCGCCTTCGATCCGGTTGCCGTTCCGAACTGCGTGTATACCGATCCGGAAGTCGCCACCGTCGGTCTCTCGGAAGAGGAAGCCAAGGCGAAAGGCTACGAGGTTCGCATCGGCAAGTTCCCTCTTGCCGCGAGCGGGCGCGCGCGCACGATGAACGAGAGCGACGGTCTCATCAAGCTTGTGGGCGACGCCAAGAGCGACGTGCTGCTAGGGATGCACATCGTGGCCCCGCAAGCCGAGTCGCTCATCGGCGAGGGCGTGATCGCGTTGGAGATGGGAGCGACCCTCGAAGACATCGGGTTGTCGGTGCATCCGCATCCCACGCTCACCGAGTCGATCATGGATGCAGCCGAAGCCGCCCACGGCAAAGCCATTCATATCGTGAACCCGAAGCCGAAAACGCCGGCGGGGGCCGCAAAATAGCATCGCTTGGCGGGACGCTCGGGTTAAACCAAGCGATGGCAACGGCAGTGCACAGCGCCAAGCTGCTCGATTTGGGCACTCGGCCCTATCGCGAGGTGTGGGAACTGCAGCACCGGATTCATACGGCGGTGCGCGAACGGCGCGAGCCCGATACCTGGATCGTGGTGGAGCATCCGCCGGTAATTACGTTGGGGCGGCAAGCGAAGCGCACCAACGTCTTGCTCTCGGATGAGGAGTTGGCCGCCCGAGGTATCGACGCGATTGCGATCGAGCGCGGCGGCGACGTTACCTATCACGGTCCGGGGCAGTTGGTCGTCTATCCGATCCGCCGATTGGAACGGTTTCGTGAAGTCGTGCCCCTGGTTCGCGCGTTGGAGCGGGCCGTCATCGATGCGTGCGCCTGGTTCGGCGTGGCGGCGCAACGATGGAGCGAGCACGCGGGCGTCTGGGTCGGTTCGAATCAGATCTGTGCCGTCGGACTGGCCGTCCAGAAGATGGTCTCGTTGCACGGAATAGCGCTCAACGTCTCGACCCGGCTCGACTACGACCGGCTCATCGCTCCTTGCGGACTACCCGGCCGCGGGATCACCTCGCTCTCGCAGGAAACCGGGCGAGACGTCGGCATGGAAGAGGCGAAGGACGTTCTGCTGGCCGCGCTGGCACACACGTTCGAGTTGACATGGCTATCGAAATCGATTTAACGAACGCCCGGATCGCGCCGCCGCTGCACGTGCGCAAGCCGAGTTGGCTGCGCGTTTCGCTGCCGGCGGGAGACGACTACGAACGCGTCAAGGCGAAGGTCGCCGCGCTGGAGCTCCATACCGTTTGCAAGGAAGCCGCCTGCCCAAACCTGGCCGAATGTTGGGGCGCCGGGACCGCAACCATCATGATTCTCGGCGACACGTGCACGCGCGGATGCCGTTTTTGCAACGTGAAAACCGGCAACCCCCGCGGCGAGGTCGATTGGCTCGAGCCGGTGCGGGTGGCCGAAGCGGTGCGCGATCTCGGCTGGAGGTATTTGGTCCTCACCGCCGTCGATCGCGACGACCTTCCCGACGGCGGTGCGCTGATCTTCGCCAATACCGTGCGCGAGATTCACACTCGGGTTCCGGGTGCGAGGGTGGAGATTCTGAGTGGCGACTATCGCGGCGATCTCGCGGCGCTCGACATCGTGATGGACGCCGGCCCCGACGTTTTCGCCCACAATCTGGAAACGGTCGCCAGGCTCACGCCGTCGGTTCGCGACAAGCGCGCGAAGTACGATCAGTCGCTGCGAGTGTTGTCGCACGCCAAGAAACGGGCACGCCAGCGCTACACGAAGACGTCGCTGATGCTCGGCTTAGGCGAGACCGAAGCGGAAATCGAGGCGGCGATGGACGACGCGCGTGCCGCCGGCGTGGACATCTTCACGATGGGTCAGTATTTGCAGCCGAGCAAGAAGCATTTGCCGGTGGTGGAGTTCGTGACGCCGCAACGGTTCGACCGGCTCGGCGCGCTCGCCCGGACCAAGGGATTTCATCAGGTCGTGTCCAGCCCGCTTTCCCGCAGCTCCTATCACGCCGAGCGGGCCTTCCCCACGAACTAAAGGCTTGCGCGAAACCGCAACCGGGCCGAGCGTGCGGGAGT
>CAWAXX010000003.1:0-69964 GCA_963786105.1 Vulcanimicrobiota bacterium | reverse complement strand
TCGAGCTGGAGAACGGCCACACCGTCCTGGCGCACATCGCCGGCCGGCTCCGCCGCCATCGGATCAAGCTGCTGCTCGGCGACCGGGTGGAGCTGGAAATGTCGCCCTACGACCTCACCAAGGCCCGAATCGTGTACCGGTACCGGGCCGGCGAAGCCCGCCGCCCTCACTAGCCCAAGCGAGGTTTCCGCCCTCGATTCCCCGAACAGACGTTCGGTGGTAGTTCGGGCTGGCATCCGGGTGAAGAGCATGGTAGGATGAGCGCTGTTGCCGGTCCGGCCGGCGACCAAATCCGGTCAGACGACCGGTGGTGCCGCGAAATATCGCGCCACCTGGCTAGGGTCTCGCCGATCATCCTTCGACCGGTAATGAAGGGCGGCGTGGCCGGCAACCACCTAGTCGAAAGGACAACCGATGCCCCCCGCCAGACCCAAAACGAAGCGCGCGTCAAAGACCGCCGCATCGAAGCGCAAACCGTGTCAATTCTGTGCCGACAAAGCCATCGACGTCAGCTATCGCGACGTCAACCGTTTGACGCAAATACGTTTCCGAACGCGGCAAGATCGTTCCGCGCCGCATCTCCGGCAACTGCGCCAAGCATCAGCGCATGCTGACCGTCGCGATCAAGCGCGCTCGCGTCATCGCATTCCTCCCCTACGTTTCGGAGTAAACGTTGTGAAAGTCATTCTTCTGGGCGACGTAAAATCGCTCGGTAAGAAAGGCGACGTCGTCGACGTCGCCGAGGGCTACGCGCGCAACTATTTGCTGCCGCGCAACCTCGCGTCCGAGGCCAGCAAAGGCGCGCTCGCAGCGCTCGGATCGCAGAAGAAGGCGGCCGAAAGGCGCGACGCGCAGACGCTCGCCGAAGCGAAGACGCTCGCGCAGCTCATTCAAAACGCGAAGCTGGCGGTCAAAGCGAAAGCCGGCGGTAACGGTAAGCTCTTCGGTGCCGTCACCAACGCCGACGTCGCGGACGCGATTCCGACAACGCTCGTCGGTCGCGGTCGACAAGCACAAAATCGAGATCAAGAGCCAGATCAAGGCGCTTGGCTCGTACCCGGTCGAAATCAAGCTTCACAAGAACGTCGTCGCCAAAGCCACGGTCGATGTCGTCGCAGCCTAAGCACGCGAGCGTCATGGCCGGAGGCGCGCATCAATCGTACGTGTCGCGCTTTCGGCGTAAGTTCGGCGTCGAAGACGAACTAAGCCGGTACGTCTCCGCGCTCTACGAGATGCTCGGAGGCCGTACTCGGCCCGGACAAGATCGTTCTGCGAGCCGGAAAAGTGAGCGCACTCAAGATGATGCGCTCGCAGCATCTGCCCGACCGGCTGTGCGCGCTGCAACGCTTGGTTTTCGAAGACCCGACGCTCGAGCGCGCGACGACGCGCGCGCAACAGCGCAAGACGATCGCCGAAATCGAAGAAGCGATGGCCGATCTGCTCGCGCAGCGGCACGCCGAAGACGCGATCGAGCAACGCGTCAACGAGAAGATGTCCGAGCGCCATCAAGAGTATCTCAAGGATCTGAAGCTCGAGGCGCTGCGCGAGAGCGGCGGCCCCGAAACGCCGGCGACGCAAGCCAAACTCGAAGAACTCGAAGCGCTCTCGCAGCGCAGTCTGGCCGCGTCGGCATTGCAGCAGCTTCGCCCGCAGTCGCTGCGCGAGATCGTCGGCCAGGAAGCCGCGATCAAAGCGCTGCTGGCCAAGATCAGCTCCCCGTATCCGCAGCACGTCATTCTGTACGGGCCGCCCGGGGTCGGCAAGACGACCGTCGCGCGGCTCGCGCTGGAAGTCGCGAAGTCGCGTCCGTACACGCCGTTCGCCGAAGAACGCGCCGTTCGTCGAAGCGAGCGGAACGACGCTGCGCTGGGATCCGCGCGAAACGATCAATCCGCTGCTCGGCAGCGTGCACGACCCGATCTATCAAGGCAGCCGGCGCGAATTCGCCGAGGCCGGCATTCCCGAGCCGAAACTCGGTCTGGTGACCAAGGCGCACGGCGGCGTGCTGTTCATCGACGAAATCGGCGAAATGGACGCGTCGCTGCAGTCGCGTCTGCTCAAGGTGCTCGAAGACAAGCGCGTGACGTTCGAATCGTCGTACTACGACGAGAGCGCG
Source organism: Vulcanimicrobiota bacterium (assembly GCA_963786105.1). GTDB lineage: Bacteria > Vulcanimicrobiota > Vulcanimicrobiia > Vulcanimicrobiales > Vulcanimicrobiaceae > Tumulicola. The sequence continues at coordinate 67,848 of CAWAXX010000003.1, read as the reverse complement.
CCGAACGTGCCGGAATACGTGCAGCGGCTGTTTAAAGAAGGTGCGCCGGCCGATTTCATTTTGATCGGCGCGACGACGCGCGAACCCGACGACATCGATCCGGCGATCCGCTCGCGCTGCGCGGAGATCTACTTCTCGCCGCTGACGCAGCATCAAGTCGTATCGATCGTGCAAGGCGCGATCAAACGCCTCGGCGCGAAGGCCGCGCGCGGCGTTCCGCGCTTAATCGCATCGTACACGATCGAAGGCCGCAAGGCCGTGCAGATCGTCGCCGACGCATACGGTCAGGCGCTGTACCGGCTTTATCCGCGCAAGCGTGCCGAGGTGACCAAGAATCCGTCATCGGCGAAGACGACGTGCTGGCGGTCGTGCAAACGAGTCGCCTGGTGCAGCACACGCTGGTGAAAGCGCGAGCGACGCGCGAGATCGGAAAGACGTTCGGCTTGGGCGTGTTGCACTACCTCGGCAGCATCATCGAAATCGAAGCGGTCGCATTTCCCGCGTCTGTGGCCGGCAAAGGCACGATCCGCTTCAACGATACGGCCGGGTCGATGGCCAAAGATTCGGTCTTCAACGCCACCAGCGTCATGCGCGCGATCGCCGGAATCGATACGGCCGACTTCGACCTGCACATCAACGTGGTCGGCGGCGGCAACATCGACGGTCCGTCCGCGGGCCTGGCGATCTTTCTCGCGCTCTACTCGGCGATCACCAAGACGCCGCTGCCGCAGGACGTCGCGATCACCGGTGAGTTGTCGATTCAAGGGAAGGTTCGCGCCGTCGGCGGCGTAGTCGAAAAACTTTACGCGGCGCGGCAGTCCGGGATGCGCCGGGTGCTCCTGCCGAAAGAAAACGCGCGCGAAGTCGATGCGGCGCTCGGCGGCATCGACGTTGTGCCGGTGACCAGCGTAGACCAGGTCTTGCGGGAACTTCATATGCACAGCCGGTCCACAAGGCGTTCACCGGTACCGCGCCGCAGAGCCGCACGACGTCCGTGAGCGCACAACCGTTACCCTCGCCGATCGACCGCATTCCGCCCCACAATCTCGAGGCGGAGATGGCCGTGCTCGGCTCGATTCTCGTCGACAAGGCCATGATGGGCGAGGTCGGACAGGTCATAAAACCGTCCGATTTCTACGCGCACGTCCACGAAACGATCTTTTCCGTGCTCTTGTTTCTTTTCGATCACGACGAGCCGCTCGATAAGATTACCGTCAGCGAAGAGCTGCGCAACCGCGACGCGCTCGATCGCGTCGGCGGCCTCTCGTATATCAGCGCGTTGATGGACACCGTCCAGTCGGCGGCGTCGGCGCGCTACTATGCGACGATCGTCAAGGAAAAGGCCGCGTTGCGCGCGCTCATCGACGCCGGGACGCTGATCACGCAACTGGGTTACGAAGGAGAAGAAGACGTCGCCGGCTCGCTCGACCGGTCGCAGCAACTCGTCTATACGATCGGCGAAGAGCGCGGAGCGAAGGAATTCAAACCGGTAAAGAGCCTGCTGAAAGACGCCTTCGACAGCATCGATCGCCTGTATCATCTGCGAGGCGATCGCACCGGACTCACGTCGGGTTTCGCCGACATCGACGCGATGACGACCGGATTTCAACCCGGAAACTTCATCATCATCGCCGCCCGGCCTGGCATGGGAAAAACGTCGTTCGCACTCAACATGGCGGTAGCCGCGGCGCGCGAGGCGGGCGAGCCGATCGCGTTCTTCTCGCTCGAAATGTCGAACAACGAGCTGATTCAGCGCCTGATCTGCTCGGAAGCCCGCATTTCGATGAACGACATGCGACGCGGCAACATCAAGCCGCATCAATGGGAGGACATCTCCCGCGCGATGGAAACGCTCGACCATCTGCCGATCTACCTCGACGACGTTGGCGCGCTCACCGTGAGCGACGTGCGCAACCGTTGCCGGCTGCTCAAGAAAACGTCGGGGAGTACGCTGGGTGCGATCTTCATCGACTACTTGCAGCTCGTGCGTCCCGGCGTCTTGGCGCGCAACAGCAACCGCAACGAAGAGCTCTCCGAAATCTGTCGCACGCTCAAGATTACGGCTAAGGAACTCGGCGTCCCGATTGTCGCGCTCGCGCAGCTCAATCGAGCGGTCGAGAGCCGCCAGGAAAAACGGCCGATGCTCGCCGACTTGCGCGACTCAGGTTCGATCGAACAGGAAGCCGACGTCGTCGCGTTCCTATTCCGAAACGGCTACTACCACCCGGAAGCCCCGGACGCCGACGTCACCGAGTTCATCATCGCCAAGCATCGCAACGGCCCGACCGGCGCCGTGAGGCTGCGCTTCCAGCCGGAGTTCACGCTGTTCGTGCCCTACGGCGACGAATCGCACTTCCCAATGCCGTAAGTCACGTGGCATCCCGAGCCGAGCGAGCGATAGCGAGCGCAGTCGAAGGACGTGTTTCCTAGGCACGCTCGTCGCGCAGGTTGCTGAAGAACTCGATGGCGGTATCGCGCAACGCGTCGAGCAGCCGGCCGAAATGCGGGCGAATCTCGTCGGAGCTGCCGACGCACAGCTCGACGGTGAAGAGCGCGTCGCGTTCTTCTTCCCAAATCGCCGTCTTGACGAATTTCTTGCGGACGTTCAGGGCGTTGGCGGCGACGCTCGCCTCTTGAAGTTCGATCTCGGGCGGAAGCGCCCAGCCGGACCCGATCATCACGAAGTTCGGATCGTCCCGATAACCGACGACGAAGTACCGGTCGCCTTCGCTCTTGAAGGTAATGCGAAGCGCTTCTTCATCGTTGTCGCGCGTATACAGCAATCCTTCGTCTTCGATCGCCGCTTCGATCGGCACCAAATGGTCGGCGTCGTTCATCGTTCGCCCTTCATGAACTGCCGAATGAACTTGTCGGCGGCCGCCTTGCTTTCGCTGCGATCCACCATGCGGTCGACGGCACCGGTTCCCGAGTCGCGCAACCGGCCGACGATCTCCCAAAAATTCTCGAGAAACGCTGCCACATCCATAGCGTCGTATTCGACCGTTGCGATGAAGATCGTATCGTCGTGCGCGAGCGTGAAGCGCGTCTCGGGGAAGTCGATCTCGACTTCACGAAGGGCGTCGCTCGCGTGGGCGTGGTCGCGCACTTCGCTGGGAACTTCGTAGGCCGTCGAAAGGCTAAAACGTTGCGGATCCGCCTCCGAAACGGCAACGGAAAAGGTCTGCCCACGCGTGCGGAAGACGAGCTCGGTGAGTTCGTCGGTCTCGCCGACCGCGGCCGTATCGACGCGGTGTCCTTCGCTTTCGATAAACTGAGCGATCCTATCCCGAACCACGGCTTAGGGAACCTCCCCTAGACGATTGATTCTTGATCCTCCACGGCTCCGATGCTCTGTGCGAGATACGCGCGCGAAAGTTTGACGTATTCGTTCGCGGAGATCTCGATCCAGCCGGCAGCCACACCCTCGAGCGCCTTCTTTACTTTCGCCGGCGCTCCGGCGGCCATCACGCGCGGCGGAATTTCCGCGCGTTCTCCGACGACGCTGCCGGCGGCAACGAGCGCGCCCTCGCCGATCGTGCAGCCGTTGAGCAGCGTCGCATTGCTGCCGATTAGGGCGAATCGGCCGATGTCGCAGTCTTCCATGACCGCGGCGTGGCCGACGGTGACGTCGTCACCGATGCGCGTTACGCCGTTCTCACTGACGTGCACCACCGCGTTGTCCTGAATCGACGTGCGCGCCCCAACGCGGATGGGACCGTTATCCGCGCGCAGCACCGCGCCGAACCAGACGCTCGATTCCGGTCCGATTTCCACGTCGCCGATGAGAACGGCGGTCGGTGCGATGAATGCCGAGGGGTCTACCCTCGGCTGCTTGCCTCGAAATGGAATGAACATACGCCATGCTTCGCAGCGTGCGGCGTCGAACCTCGCTCGCATGCACCGGCACCAAACTCCGTTGCGCGGCGTCAAGGCGATCCCGCATCCCAAGCCCGACGACCCCAACTACACGGCCGTCAACTATACGTACGCGCAGCGCGAAGGCCACATTCACGAAGTCGTCAACGTCGGCGGGCGTCAGCTAGCCAAAGTCGGCTTTGCGGATCGAAAGATCGTGTACTACTTCCTCGATGACCTGGAACTCGACGAACGAGCGAAGCGCGGCACGTTTCACGATGCCGACGTGCAGCGTGGTCGCGAGGAAGGCTCGTAGCTCGAGTCTAGGGTTTTACCGTGGGGTTCTTGTCGGCGAAGGCTCCGCTCGGATTGGGCTTCACCCACACGATCAAATCCCAGATCGCGGGGAAGTGGAAAATGGTGACGACGCTCGCGGTACTGGAAACCTTCTTCATGGCGACCAGCGTCTGCGCGCTCGGACGATCCGGGTCGCCCCCCGCGGCGGCAAACTTCTTGTCCCACGCCCATTGATCGTAGGCGACCTTGCCGCTAGCCGGGTCCTTGGCTACCCAATGGATGTGACCGTCGAACTCGACCCAGCGCCCGGGATTCACGCCCCACAGCGAGGGTCGGGCCGCGCCGGCGCTGTAGAGCACCGAGTAGTCCGCACCGAGCAGTTGGCCGTTCTTGTCGTACCAGAGCTGGCTGGGGTGACGGACGTCCGTCGAAACCCACTGCATGTTGGCATAACTGATCGCGCCGGTGTCGTCCTCATCGGTATACCGGACGTAGCCGGCCTTCTCGGCATCGGCCGCCGTCGGAAAGCGTTTCATTAAATCGGCTTGAATCGAGGTGACGAAGGCGTTCTCGGACGCGCTCGTGGGCCCGGAGTAGGTGGCGTTTTGGTCCGCAAGGGCGATCGCCGGCGCGGTGACGGCGAAGAACATGGCAATAATCGCGGCAATCTTCATAGCATCGACCATCATACCGCGCTGCCCGGCCCGGGCGCTATCAGGAACCCATCAAAAGCACCAGGCATGAGCACTGGGGAGGGTTTGACCTCGAGAGGGGCGGAACCAGGGTCGGCAGCAATCCTCCGTCCACGAATCGCGAGAGCGCCGACGTAGCTCAGCGGTAGAGCAATTGTTTCGTAAACAATAGGTCGCCGGTTCAATCCCGGCCGTCGGCTCCACTGAATAAAAGCCCTTATTCATGTAAGGGCTTTTTGTCCGATGCAACGCGTAACACTAATACGGCGCCGGTGTGTTGACGTAGACCTCGTGGATGGCGTCGATCACGGCGTTTGGGTCGTCGAACTCGACGTATTCGGAACTGTGAGGCGGGAATATCTGCTTGGCGTTGGACGATAGGCTGAGCCAACGCGCCTGTGCTAGCGCAATCTGATGCTCGTACTCAATGTGCTTGGGGTCTCGTGCGTTTCGCGCCGGCAAATGCCCGACGCCATGATTGCCCGTCGTGATGATACGAACCGGACGTGAGCCCAAGTAGCGTACGTGCTGTTGAAGCCAGGCTTCATCCCACGCCATTTGTTCCATTTCGGAAATATAAGCGTCGTACATCGCGACCTTCGTTTGCGCGATCTGCAAGAGCTTTGCGTTTAACTCCGGCGACCACTCGGCTTCGGGGAGTCCGCGAAAGAATTGCTGATCGCAAGTGCGATTGGGTTGCCCCGGTCGCGAAGGAAGCGGCGGGAGCGGCGTCCCCTCGGCCACGGCATCGCGGCAGGTTCGAAGCTGCACGACGACCCGGGCATTGCCACGATGATCGTCTTCTTGCATCGCCTTCGGCTCGACGTCGCTTGCATCGGCCTCGACGAGCACTAGGCCGGCGAGTTCGGCCGTATAGAGGTCCGCGAACGTTCGCGCGGGATCGCCCCCAAAGGCGTTACCGACCAAAATGTACGGACCTCCGATTCCAGCGTTGTGGAGTGCGTCGTGCAACTCGCTCGCGATCCGAACGCTGGTGCGCGGCATCGGGCCCGGGCTGCTGAAGCCCGCACCCGCGCGGTCGTAGCTGCAGACGCGCGCCCACTTCGCGATCTGCGGTTGCACGACAGCCCAGGCCGGCGCCCAGTCCTCCCACCCCGAATCGAAGACGACCGTGGCGGAGCCGCTTCCCATGCAGTAGAGGTTCAGACGCGCCCCGTCGGCGGCGGGCACGATCTGTCCAGGGCGCGTGTAGACATCGTCGCCGGAAGCCGCTCCCGCCGCGCTTTGAATCCCCAGAAGCAAACTCACTACGAAGGCACCCAAAGGAAGCTTCATGAGCAAACGTCCTCTCCGCACCATGCTTCGGCCTCCGAACTAGCGCAACCCGGGGAGGCGGACTCGGCCTTACGTTTTTAGCTTGAATGTCATGGTCGAGGGAAAGGGCTGACGGCACACCCCACTTGCGAGGTACCCGCGGTCGGCAACGCTAGCACAAATCTGGCTGCTCGGCGGTAAACCGTTGAATACCGCCTGCCCGGTGAATCCCGTGCGCTGAGTCCCGATAATCGTACCTGACGGAGCGGTGCCGTTGAGGGCTCTTGACAGCGTCACGGTCGCTTCCTGCAAACGCGAACCGCCCGAGTCGTCAACGCTTATTGTGGTTGAGCTTGCGTTCGGCTTTGAGGGCGCAGTCGTTGGCGTCGTTGACGTCGTGTTGGCGTTGCAAGCCAACAGCGCGGAAAAAAAGACGACGTACATAGCGACGCGAGTCGAGGTATCGATGATTGGGGAAGCCATGAATCACCCCTCCTCCCAAAAGCTGTTTCTCAAGCCTAGGGTGGGGTTCTTAGGGCTGCGTGTACTTCACCTTAAAGACCAATGAGAAGGCCTCGGCGGTCGCTCCCGCGCTATTTCTTAACGGCGCCGACTTCCGCGGCGGTTACGGCGCCGGCCTTATTTCCCCAAGACGTTCGAATGTACGTGACGACGCCGGCGATGGCGTCGTCGGAGAGCTGCGATGCCCACGGCGGCATGATGCCGTTGAACGAATCCGGGCCGACCATAATCCTTCCGCTAAGGCCGTATTTCACGATGTGAATCAGTTTCGTGGGATCGCCCGTGACCGCCGGGTTTCCGGCGAGCGGCGGAAACGAACCGGTGAGACCCTTGCCGTTTGCCTGGTGGCAACTCGCGCAGTTAGCCGTATAAGCCGTCTCGCCGGGCGAGGCGTTTGTGGCTGCGGATTGTGCGGCGACTGGCGCCGACGATCCTTCGGCATTCGATGTTTCGCTCGCGCTCGTTGAGGAACTCGATTTCGCGCACGCACTGAGGGCGAGGGTCATCGCCAGCCCGACTGCAACGAGGTGTAGAAATCGCATGGTGCCGTCCCCTATCGCGTCGCCTGCAGGCGAAGCACGATTCCCCGATTAGACCGCGCCCTGAAGACTCCTCGCTTGCGGTGCTGACGGAGCGTGGGCTCGATCAGCTGGCGACGAACCGCAGAGCCAAACCGTCGATGCAGTAGCGGAGATGCGTCGGCGGCGGTCCATCGTCGAACAAGTGGCCCAAATGGCTACCGCACTGCCGGCAGTGCACTTCGGTTCTTTCGGCGATGAGCGCGTAGTCGGACTGCTTGCGAATGGCATTGGGGAGCACGTCCCAAAATGACGGCCAGCCGTCGCCGCTGTCGTATTTCGTTTTCGAGTTGAATATCGTCAAATTGCATCCGGCACAGTGGTAGGTGCCCGGTCGCGTTTCGGCAATGAGCGCACTTGAATTCGGCGGTTCGGTACCGCCTTCGCGAAGAATTTCGTACCGTTCCGGTCCGAGCAGCGCGCGCCACTGCGCATCGGTGTGGCTGACGGTGTAGCCCTGCGATACGCCGAGCACGCGCATTGCCGGACCGGCGACTGCCAGCGCGGCGATACTGGCAACGAACGCCCCGCGCTTCACGCGAGTTTCACCGTTGGAACGTGACACGCCGCGCCGCCGTTTTTTTCGGCGTAACGTTGATGGTACTCTTCGGCTGGCCAAAATACCGGTGCTTCGACGATTTGCGTGACGATCGGGCGCGAATGATTGCGTTGTTCGGCGTCGCGCGATGCGATGGCCGCGCGAAACTGCTCGGGCGAGTGGGTAAAAATTGCCGAACGGTACTGGTCGCCGACGTCCGGACCTTGCCGATTGAGTTGCGTCGGATCGTGAATACCCCAGAAAGCGTTGAGCAGTTGTTCGTAACTCACGCGCGATGGATCGAAGTTCACTTCGACCGCTTCGGCGTGACCGGTCCGGTGGCCGCATACCTCGCGGTAGGTTGGACGCTCGGTCGTGCCGCCGGTGTAGCCGGAAACGGCGTCGACGACGCCGGGAATCTGGCGGAACGCGGCTTCGACGCCCCAGAAGCAACCGGCGGCAAAGGTGGCGGTTTGAGTGCTGGCAGGGTTCATACACTCAAAGAACGCCTTCCGAGGAAATCCGGATGCATTACCGGGTGACGATGGCGGTGAGGATGGCCGCCCGAGCCGCATCGAGGGATTCGCTCGCGCCCCCTGTCGCGTCCATCCAGTCGTTCACCAGAAGTGCGAACGTGACGGTGCCGCCGCGCAGCGTGCGCGCGTAGCCGGCCAGCAAGCGTGCGTGGTTGGCGGTGCCGGTCTTGGCATAGACGGCTCCGGCCAGCGGCGGTTGCAAAAACGTCGAGCGCAGCGTCCCGCTCACCCCCGCTACCGCGAGCGCGTTCGTGACATTGTCGCGCTGTGGACCGCTCCGATCGGATTGCAGGACGGTCACCAGTGCGCGCGGTGTTACGCGATCGTATGCCGACAGGCCGGATCCGTCGGCGATCGTCAACGTCGTGGCGTCCACGCCGATCGAGCGCAGCCAGTCAATTTCGTTGGAAATCCCGCGTACGCGCGTGTTAGCGCCACGCGCATCGCCGGGAATCCGGTGCAGGGCGGCCTGGGTTCCGAGCTCTTCGAGCAACTGCTCGCCGATCAAATTTCGGCTCGGCGGCCAAAAGTCGCGGAGTACCAGCGCCAGCGGCTTCGAACGGTGCGCCCAAACGACCCTCGCGCCGGGTGGGGTCGCTTCGAAGCGAACGCCGTCGCCGACGGATACGCCGTGCACTTGCAGCGCTCGCAGAAACAGATCGACGGCGTACGCCGCCGGATCTGGAACCGCCGGCTCCAGATCTTCCGAGAGCGGTGCGCCAAGAGGATAGCTGCCGGTAACCCGGATCGCGTGCGGCCGGTCCCACGGGCGTTCGAGGTCGGTTTCATCGCTGCTGCCGGACGCGCCGGTGACGGTGGCGTTCTCGACCGCGAACGCGCCACTCGCCGGTAGCCACTGAAGAATCGCCGGTACGCCCGGAGCATCGCTGGGACCGACGCGCAGATGCGCGACGTTCAGATCGACGCAGAGAGCGCCGGGTACCGCCGCATACTCGTATGGAATGTCGTCGATCGCCCAGCCGAGCGGATAACGGGGCGCATCGTAACGCGTTTGATCGCCGATCAACGCCCCGGACACATGCCGGACGCCGGCGGATCGCACGGCTGCGGCAGCGGCGTCGAGATCCGCGGCCGAGAGCTGGGCGTCGCCGCCGCCTCGTAAGTAGAGGTCGCCGTGCAGCGTTCCACTCTCGATCGTGCCGGCGGCGTCGACGTCGGTTGCAAACGTATACTCGGGGCCGAGGCGCGATAGTGCTGCCGAGCCCACAATTAGCTTGAGCGTCGAGGCCGGAACGAAGTCGTCGTCGGCGTTGCGTGCGTAGACTACGGCTCCGGTGTCGGCGTCGACGGCCAACACGCCTACGTGTGCGCCCTTGAGGGTTGGCGACGCCAATGCGGCGTCGATGTCGTTCTGCAACCGCGACCGGTCCGGCGGGCTCGCCGGTTGGGCGGCGGCTGTCAGGAATAAAAAAGCGGCTGCCGGCATCAATCCCACCGACGGCCAGCGCACTAGAACTGCTCCATGAACCCGTCGATCCGCGCTTGCTCGACGCCGGCAGCCAGCATGCGGACCGCTAGCTGGTCTCGTTCGAGCGGCGGCGTAACGAACATGAACGGCGCTTCGACCGTCTCACCAACCGCCGCGTTTCCGGCGGCGCGCACCGTGCAGCGCTGCGCGGCGGCCGGAATCAGCGCCGTTTGATACGGCGTCAACGCGATCGCGACGCCGTCACAGGCCACCTCCATGGGCGCGTCGAGCGACATCAGGATCAGCGGACGCCTGTTGGTCGCAATCGACGCCGGCTCGCTCGACGCGGTAATGCGCTCGACCACGAAGCGGCGGTCGGCAATCAACGCGATTCGATCGAAGCCTTCAAAATGATACGGAATCTGCACGAGCGCGCCCGCGGTGCCTTCGCGGTAATCCAAGACGTCGGCGGCTTTGGCGATATGAAGCGGCCGCGGCTTGCCGTCGGAGCCGACGCGGTTCCAGTCGAACATGCGATAGGTCAAGTCCGAGGCTTGCTGCGTTTCGAACAGCACGATTCCGGCACCGATGGCGTGCACGATTCCAGCCGGAATGTAAACGGTATCGCCGGCCTTTACCGGTATTTTTCGCAGGATTTCGCCGAGCGTACCGTCGGCGACTCGACGCTCGTACTCTTCACGCGACGTGTCGCGCGTCCAACCGAGCACCAACTGTGCGTCTGGCTCCGCAGAAAACACGTACCAGCACTCGGTCTTTCCATTGGCTTGGTGCTCGACTCGCCGGGCGTACGCGTCGTTGGGATGCACCTGCACGGAGAGCCAGTCGTGGGCGGTAATGATTTTGGTCAACACCGGAAAAATGCGCGCGGGATCGAGATTGCCCAGCAGTTTCGGTCCAAGCTTTGCGCGCAAGCCGGCGACGCTTTCGCCCGCGAGCGGTCCGTCGATGACCGCATTGGCGTCCCAGCACTCCCACGACTCGCCTAACTTGACGTTCGCGTCGCCCCGTTTGCCGAACTTGGTCACCAATTCGTCGCCGCCCCAAATCGCCGGCGCCAGCTTGGGGTCGAGTACGTACGGATAGATCGTCGGATCGCCCATTGCCGTGCCCGTTACGCTGCGCTCGGCGCGGAATCCCGGCATTTTCCGGCGCCGGCTCATCCGGGGTGGCGCGTCGGGCGTAGAATACGTAGCATGAAGCGTTGGACTCTCTCGATTCTCGGCATTGCGGGTCTCGCGGCCCTCATTTTCACGTATCCGCCGCTCGTTCGCGGGGCAGCTGATTCGAAAGCGGAGCCGTCGCTCCGCGCGGTTCTCGGCGCCCGCGATTGGATCGGCTCGCCCCAGGCGGTTTCCGACGTTGCCGGAAAGGTGGTCGTGCTCGACGTCTTCACGGTCGACTGCTACAACTGCCAAAACGTCGTGCCCACCCTGCGGGACCTGTATGCGACCGATCGCGCGCGCGGTTTGCGGATCGTCGGCATTCACGCCCCCGAAACGCCGGCTGAAAAGGGCCGCCCGTACGTCGTGCAGAGTCTCGCGCAGCAACGAATCACATGGCCGGTTGCCGTCGACAACTCGTTCGTGCTCTGGAACGCCTACGGCGTGACCGCCTGGCCCACGCAGTTGTTCTTCGACCGTCGCGGACATCTGAGAAAAACCATCGTCGGCGATTCCCAAGATGCCGAGGTTCGTGCGACCGTCGACGCGTTGCTCGCCGAACCCTAAGCGAATCCCGCCCGGCGGAAACCGGGGTCGCGGCGTGTCCGTCGAAGTACGCTGGTGATGAAACCGTTCCGGGACGCGGCGCGCGCCGGGGCAGCGGTAAGCGACCGCGCCGCCGAGTATTCGATGGCCGCGTTGCGCGCGCTATTCGACGAACGCCTCGGGCGCGACGTCGGCGTGCGTTTGTGGAACGGTACGAACGTGAGTCCGCCCAACGCGCGCTTCGAGTTCGTTGCGCGCACGCCGTTTGCGTTGCGCGCCGCTTTCACGCCGCCGCTCGACGTAAATCCCGGGAAAGCCTTCGTCGAGGCTTGGATCGACGTAACGGGCGACTTAGAAGCGGCCATCGACATGCTCGAGCGACGGGTCGCGCAGCTTCCGAAACTTGCATTGGCGCGGCTCGCGACGCTGCTCGTTAGATTGCCGTCGCCGCCCAAGATTCGCGGCGAGGGCCGGCTGCGGCTCGGCGGACGATTGCACTCGAAAGCGCGCGACGCAGCGGCGATCAGCTTTCACTACGATTTGCCGGTAGCGTTTTATCGAACGTTCCTCGACGGCGACTTGGTCTATTCGTGTGCGTACTGGGACGAAGGCGTCGAAACGCTCGCGCAGGCACAGCGGGCGAAACTCGAATACGTGCTCGACAAACTTCGACTGCAACCCGGTGCTCGATTTCTCGATATCGGCTGCGGCTGGGGCTCGCTGGTCCTGGCCGCCGCACGGCGCGGTGCGCGCGCGCTCGGAATCACGCTGTCGCGACGCCAATACGAGGAAGCCCAGCGCCGCATTGCCGCGGCCGGACTCGAAAGTCGCGCGCGAGTCGAACTGGGGGACTATCGCGACGTGTCGAACAACGGCGAGTTCGATGCGATCGCGTCGATCGGGATGATCGAACACGTCGGGCGCGAGCGCCTGAGCGAGTATTTCGCGATTGCCTACCGCGCCTTATGCGAGGGCGGTTTATTTCTCAACCACGGAATCGTCGCCCAGAGCCGCGACGGAAAGGGTTACCGGCCTCGAAGCGACTTCATGGGGCGGTACGTATTTCCCGACGGCGATCTGACGGCGCTCGACGCAACGTTGCGACGCGCCGAAGCCGCCGGTTTCGAGGTCCGCGACGTCGAAAACCTACGCGAACACTACGCCCGTACGTTGCATGCGTGGACTGCGAATCTGGCGGCCAATCGGGATGCGGCGATCGACGCAACCGACGCTCGCACCGAGCGCATCTGGCGACTCTACATGACGGGCAGCGCACGCGGATTCCGTTTGGGACGAGTTGGACTGGCGCAAACGCTGCTGGCGAAGCCGCGCGGCGACGGAACCAGCGGCGTACCGCCGACGCGCCGCGACCTGTACCGTACCAAGGCGACGGCGGAGTGAGGCCCACGACCATCGATGAGGGTTGGCCGGCTCTGCCGCTGGCCGACTGGCGCGATACCTGCGATACCTTGCACATGTACGCGCAGGTCGCCGGCAAAATCCGACTGGCATTGTCGCCGCCCGAGCCCGAGTGGGCGCAGGTGGCGCTATACGTTTCGCCCCGCGGCCTGACGACCGGGCCGGTGCCGTATGGAGAGCGTACGTTTGCCATCGACTTCGACTTCGTCGGGCACCGGGTCGACGTCGTGGTGAGTGACGGTCAAACGCGTTCGCTTCCGTTAGTCCCGCGCAGCGTGGCGGCGTTCTACCGTTGGTTGATGCAGGCGCTGGGCGAGCTCGGCGTCGAGGTGCGGATATGGCCGATGCCGGTCGAAATACCCAATCCCATCAGGTTCGACGAAGACGTCACGCACGCTGCGTACGATGCCGTTTATGCGGAGCGATTTCACCGCGTGCTCGTGAACGCGGATACGGCCCTAAAGGCGCATCGCGCGCCGTTTCGTCTCCGGCACACGCTCGTGCAGTTCTTTTTCGGTACCTTCGACTTGGCGTACGCGCGCTTTTCCGGCCGTCCGGCGACGCCGCCCTCCGAGGACGTCATCATGAAGAACGCCATGGACGCCGAAGAGGTGTGCGTAGGTTTTTGGCCGGGCGACGACCGTTTTCCCGAACCGGCTTTTTGGTGCTATGCGTTCCCGAAACCCGAGGGAGCTGAGAAGCTCGCGGTGCGCCCGAGCGCGGCGTTTTGGAGCGAAACCATGGGCGAGTTCGTTATCCGTTACGACGACGTTCGAAAAGCACCGTCGCCGCCCGAAGCGCTCCGCGAGTTCTTTACCAGCACGTTCGCGGGATTTTCCCGATTGGCTAGGTGGCCGGAGACTTCCCCATGACTCCATTTCCGCTTTGGGGTAAGCGTGATTCGCACCGCTTCCAGTCGGTGTTGGCAAAGAAGGCTTCGATGTATTGCTCGCGCTCGGCCGGCTTATAGTCCTTGATGTAGGCGTGCTCCCAGACGTCCAGCACGACGATGGGGACGAATCCGGCAAGGTGGCCGTTTTCGTGATCGTCGATCCAATGATTGGTGATGCGGCCGCTCGCAAGGTCGTAGTATGCGATCGCCCAGCCGATGCCGCGCATCCCGGCGACCGCGGCGAAATCTTTCTTCCATTCCTCGAATCCGCCGTATGCGTCGCCAAGCGCGTTAGACAGTTTTCCGTTCTCGATCGCCGCTGGGTGCGGCGTCATGTTGTCGAAGTAATACTCGTGCAGGCGCATGCCGTTGTATTCGAAGCCTAACCGGCGAACGAGCTCGGCGTAGCCCGGGTCGGCGCCGGCCGCGTTGCCCACCGCGCGAATCTCGGCAAGCCGCTCGTTGAGAAGATTCACGTTCTTGACGTATCCTTCGTAGAGGCCGAAGTGCATCTCGAGGGTACCGTCGGAAATGCCCTGCAGCCCCGCAAGGTTCCACTTCCTAGGCGCGTAGGTAATCGTTGGCGTAGAGGTTTTCATATAAGTGTGTATACCCGGTTTTGGCGCGCCTTCACGTCGCGAAGGCGGTTCCCCACGCCCTCTCGACGAAGGGCTGCGACGGTTTGCACGAAATTCACATCGGCATCGGTTCCAACCTCGGCGACCGCCAGGGCAACATCTTGGCTGCTCTGCAGCGCCTACGAGCGCGCGCGACGATTTCGGCCGTATCGGCCTTCTACGAATCGGCCGCTGCCGGCGGAGCGGGAGGTCCCGCGTATCTCAACATAGCCGCGTCGTTGCGAACGGATCTTCCGCTTGCTGACTTCGAGCGTTTCATGCGGATCGTCGAGCTGGCGGTCGGTCGCGCCGGGGGCACGCCCAAACTCGCGCCGCGCCCGATCGACATCGATCTTCTGGCCGTCGACGACGCGGTCGTGCGCGACGACCTACAAACGCGCGCCTACAACGCCGTGCCGCTCGCCGAGATCGCCCCACATCTCGTTACCGCGCAGCCGAACGGCAGCGTTCGGCGTCGCGAGCGTAGCCTGCACTTCGCCGCGGACCGGCAGGAGGAGGAGCCCGACGTGCGCCTGTCGCTTAACCGCGTCGGCGTGACGGGCGTGCGCCGCGTCGTGCGAATGGAACTCGATGGCCGCGAACGAGTGTATAACGCCGAGTTCGCGATGGTCGCCGACTTAGCGGCGCACAGGGCCGGCATCCACATGTCGCGTCTGGTCGAAGTGCTCGAACAGGCGACGCTCGAAGTGCTCGCACGTGACGCGCGGGTCACGGGCCCCGAGCGTCTCGTCGAAGCGATCGCCGGGGAAATCGTGCGGAGCCGTCAAGCGGTTCGTGCCGAAGTCAGCTTGCGGGCCGAGTTCGGGCTCGAGCGCTGGACGCCGGTCAGTGGGAAGCGCGGTGAAGAAACCTACACGCTCGTCGGCGTCGCGCATGCCGGCGAACGCGGCACGCGCAGCGCGATCGGCGTCGAAGCGGAAGGCTTAACCGCATGTCCGTGCGCGCAGGGGATGGTTCGCGAGCATTCGATGCACGAGCTGCGCGATGCGGGATTTTCCGACGCCGACGCACGCCGCGCGCTCGACGCACTGCCGGTCGCGACCCACAATCAGCGCGGGCGCGGGTCGCTGCTGCTGGGGGTGGACGTCGAGAAAAGCGACGCCGTGCGCGCCGAAGACCTGGTCGAAATCGTCGAAAATGCGATGTCCAGCGAAACCTACGACCTGCTCAAAAGGCCCGACGAGTTCTTTATCGTCAACAAGGCCCACCACAACCCAAAGTTCGTCGAGGACGTGGTGCGCGGAATGCTCGCGCGAGCGCTCGACATGTATTCGGACCTCGATGACGATACCTTCGTATCGGCTCGTCAGGTGAACTACGAATCGATTCACAAACACGATGCATTTGCGGAGGCGTTCGGGCGCTTCGGAGAGTTACGCGAGGAGCTCCGCGGCGATCATGCAATCTCCAAAACGGACCTTGCGGCCTGGCTGCGCGCAGGGTCCGAGAGCTAGGGAGCCTTACCGAGACTCATGCCGAAAGTTGGTCGCGTCGAACTACGCATATCCCAGATCGAGGGATTCCTGGTTAAGATCCACCATCTCGACGGACGCGACGTACGCTCCGATCGCATGGGGATGCCGAGCTGGCCGTACGAGCGAGCCGCAAAGGATTCGTGGACGGTTGCCGATTGGCGGCGCGAACGGTTTAATGCCGTCTACCCAGGCTTCGACGTCGACGTGCTCGACGGTGACTGCAATCCGGTCCCTGGGCAGACTCGCCTCGAAAACCTCCGCGAATCCTACGACGACTAAACGGGACCGTCGTTAAGTTAGAGACCCATTCGTATTTTGAAGGGCCTCGATGCGCTTCTTGAGGGACGGGTGCGAGCTGAAGAAGAGCTCGTACCACCCCGGAGGATCGGCATCGGCGAGGTTTTGATCGCGCAACCGTCTGAAAGCTGCGGCCCCGGAGGCCGCGGCGTCCGTAGCGCGCAGCGCGAAGCGATCCGCCGCCCACTCGCGCGAACGCGAGAACGCGAAAAGGAGCGGTCGCAACGCTTGCGTTGCGAGCAGCATGGTCGCGTAGAGCCGAACGATGAACAACGGCCTTTCCCGCAAGTCCCGGCGCTCGCTATGAGGCGTCGCCGCATTGGCCAGCACGAACAGCAACACCGCGAGCAATTCTCCGATCCCGATCAGGCGCCACGTATCCTTGCTCACGTAGTGTCCCAGCTCGTGGGCCACTACGAACTCGATCTCGTCCTCCTGAAATGCATCGATAAGGGTGTCGCCGAGTACGATCCGATGCGTGCGCCCTACGCCGGTAACGAAGGCGTTGGCCTTGCGCGTTTGGCGGCTCATGTCCATACGCAAGATCTCTGCGTTGCCGACGCCGAATCGCCGCGCGAGCGCGCGCAGCCGTTCCTCGAGCGACCCGGTTACCGGCTCGAACGAGTTGAACAGCGGAAGAATGTAGAGCGGAACGATCAGATTGCCGATTACGAACAGGGGAAGCGTTCCAATGCTTGCCAGCAGCGGCCACGTCTTCGGTGCGCGCCGAACGGCGACGCCGAAGAGCGTCGCCACGAACGCCATGAAGATCGCCCCAATCCCCGCGCTCTTCGCATAGTCTACCAGCCACGCTTCGCGCGATTGATCGCTCAATCCGTAGCGTCGTTCCAACGTGTAGTCCTGGATGAATGCTGCCGGAAGCTCGGCGAGCGCCGATGCCAGCGACAGCGAGCTGAAGTATACCGCCGGACGTAACCAGACTGGGACACGCTGCGTTGCGCGATCGGCGGCCTTGCCGAGCGATCCGTATGCGAAGGCGGCGAGAGCTGCCACCCCGCGTATCGTTTCGACGACGTCGAGCCCTCGCCGAAGTCTCGCGTAGGCGAGGGCGTCTTTTCTGCCTACCGGCGCCGGCTCGGCCCATTCGCGCGAAGCCTGGATCGCCCGTACCAACAAGTATCCCGCCCCCAAGCCGGCGCCGATGCCAAGAAGAACCTTCCCGAGTTTCACCGTACATTCACCACGTGAAGCTCTTCCATAACGCACGCGTCTACTCTTTCGATGCGGCGGCTAAGCGATTTCGTCGATTCGATTCGTTGCTGGTCGACGGTGCGAACGTCGCCGGCATCGGCGAGGATGCCGTCGGTATCGGCGTCGATCGCATCGATCTCGACGGCGCGACGGTACTACCGGCATTCGCCGATTGTCACGTCCACCTCACCGACACCGGATACTTTCTCGGCTCTCGCGATCTGGCATGCGTGCGGAGTTATGACGAATTCGCGGAGGCCGTCGCGCGTTTACCTAGCGAAGCCGGCCTCGTGGTAGGAGGACAATACGACGAAAGCACGTGGCGTGACGGCGCAACCGCGGACGCACGGCCGCTCGAGCGTTTTCATGCCGGCGCCCGCGCGATGCTGGCGCGCATCGACGGTCACTCGTGTCTGGTGAACCAACGGACGCTGGCGTGGCTGGAGTTGCCGGCCGATACTCCGGGCATCGAACGAGACGCCTCGAGCCGGCCTACCGGCAAGTTGTTTGTCGAGGCGAACTGGCGCGCGCAAGCGGCGTTCATGTCGCAGATTCCCGTCGAGACCCGGCGCGCCGCCGAACGGGATGCCGTGGATCTCGCGCTATCGCGCGGAGCCCTACATTTGCACGCGCAGCTTGTCGGTTTCGAGCGCGACGCGTACGCGGGAGAGGTCGCCGCGCTGCGCGCGCTGCCGGCAAAGATGCATCCGAAGATTTGCGAGCCCGATGCGGCCCTCGCTCGGCAACTCGGCCTTCCCTACGTCGGCGGCGACGTGTTTCTCGACGGGTCCATCGGCAGCCGGACGGCGGCGCTGTTCGAACCGTATTCCGACGGCGACACTCGCGGCACATTGCGGTTTAGCGACGACGAGTTGCTCGCCTACTACGCACAAGCGGAGGCGCTCGGTATCGCCGCCGGCGTCCATGCCATCGGCGACGCGGCTATCGAACAGAGCCTACGCACCTGGGAGCGGGTGTTGGCCGGTAGACCGTCACCGCGCGGCTGCCGTCACTTCATCGAGCACTTCGAAATCGCCACGCCCGAACAGATCGACGCGTGCGCCCGCATGAATATCTACCTTTCGATGCAGCCGCAGTTCGATGCCCTGTGGGCCGGTACCGGCGGTATGTACGAGATGCGCCTGGGCGAGCGCCGCAAGCGAACGATGAACGCACTCGCGCGCATCGAAGCTGCCGGCGCGACGCTGTGCGGCGGCGACGACAGCCCCGTTTGCGATCTCAACCCGCTGGCTGGAATGCAAGCCTGCATCGAGCATCACGAAGATTCGGAACGCTTGTCCGTCGACCGCGCGCTGGCGATGTATACGGTAAACGCCGCGCGATTCGGATATGCGGAGAACCAAACCGGCAATCTTCTTGCCGCCTTGGCGTGCGATCTGGTCGTCCTCGACCGCGATCCGTTCGAAGCGGGGAGCCTTACCGCGTGCTCGGTTTTGCAAACCTGGAGCGACGGGGTGCGCGTCTTTCCGCGCGCTTGCTAAGGATCTTCGAGGTCGTGGCGCGCGCCGCTCGGGTTGAACGGCGGAGCTTTGATCGTGACGAACCTTCGCGGATGCCGGGCAAAGTCGAAAACGTCGCGCAGATCGTCGGCGCGGACGTCGGTCGTACCGAGCGAACCCTTCGGGATGCCGAACGTCTCTTCGGCGAACGCCAGGATGCTGCCGAATTCGTGGTGGACGTGCGACACGTAGGCGCGCTTCGCATACGCCGATATGACCACCAGCGGCACCCGGCAACCCAACTCGTAGTAATTATTGAACTGGGGAGGAGGATAGTGGTCGTACCATCCTCCCCAATCGTCCCAAACGATGAAGATGGCCGTTGAATTCCAATAGGGGCTGTTCCCGATCGCGTTGACGACCGCCGCTACCCACGACGGGCCTGCGGCACTTTTGGTGCCGGGGTGGTCGGAATGGGCGTCGTCGGCAGGCATCACCCACGACAGTCGGGGCAGCTTCGAATTCGAAATATCCGTCAGAATGGTCTGCGGCGGCGTGACGACGTTAGCGTAATCGGGACCGTATCGTACGTGCTGAATTGCGTCGAAGGCGTGCCACAAGCCGGTGCCCAGGCCGTGCTGGTAGTACCGCCACGTTACGCCCTTCTGGTCGAGAAAGTCCGAAAGCACCGGCCGCTCGAAACATGGAAACGGCGTGGGGCCGGGAGAACCGTCGTTTGGGTTGATGGTGTACACGATCGTGGGTGGAGCCGCGTCGCATCCGGCGCTGCCCTTCTGGCCGGTCTTACTGTTGAACGGGTCGCTCGAGACGCTGAACGAGGTCGCCGGCAGTGCGGATGCCGTGCCGCTGACGAAATACTGATGCGCCGGGAAACTGCCGGCCTGATTGCTTTGGAACATGCGATCGGCGAACGCGTACTGGGTTGCCATATCGAAATACGGCTGTACTTCCGTGCGCGGAGCGTAGCCGAATGGGCGCAGATGATACTTCTGCGGTAAACCTTTATCGAATCCATCCATCTTGCCGCCGTCGTAATCGGTGACGAAGTTGTCGTGGCCATGGCCCAAGTCGTAGCCTGCTGCCAGCGAAACGGAATGCAACGGGACGGTCTGCCCGTTCGACTGGACGGCCTTCGTCGCGATGTCGGCACCGGGCACGCCCTGGAACAAGTAGTCCGGCGTGCGGTTTTCTTGAACGATTATGACGACGTGGGTAATGGGCGATGAAGCCGCGGCCGGGCGTATCCGAAGTCCGTCGGCGCTGCGCGGCGGCAGCGACCACGACCGTGGCTGGCTGCACGACACCAGCGCCAGTGCGACGGCGATTTGAAGCAACGCGGCATATCTCATGAGTCAAAGCTCCCTCGTGCGCGGTGCTCCCTCTTCGACGGTCTGCCTTCCTCGGCTCCCGTGCCCCGGTAGATGCGATAAGCATCTAGAGGGGAATTGCCTACGCCATGAGGAGCCCCCAATGTTAGAGTAGGGCGACCCCTTGACACTCTCTATATTCTGAGGAGGCTCCTTCCTTGAACGGACAGTACGTTCGCGCGTTTGCTATTGCAGCCAGCGCCGCGATCTTTGCCGCATGTTCCGGCGGCTCGATGAATCAAACCTTACCCAGCGGGACCACTGGTGGAACGATGGGAGCAGTATCTCCCAACAGTGGTACCGTGAGCGCGCGCGCCGTCTGCGGCACGATCGAGCGACTCGGCTATGCGCGCTGCTTTTCGTACGTTCGCACCGACATGACGCCCAATCGCATGAAACCCGATGCCGGCGCCTATGGCCCGAGCGACCTACAGACGGCCTATAACCTGCCGTCTGCGACCAAGGGCACCGGACAAACCGTCGGAATCGCTGACGCTTTCGGCTACCCGACCGCCGAAAGCGACCTTAGCGCCTATCGTTCGCACTACGGCTTGTCGGCCTGTACGACGGCGAACGGGTGCTTTAAGAAGGTCGACCAAACCGGCGGCACGACCTATCCAAAGAAGAACGTAGGGTGGGATCAGGAGCAGGCGCTCGACCTCGACATGGTTTCGGCGATCTGCCCCAACTGCCACATCGTCCTCGTCGAAGCAAAGAACAACAGCTTTAAGAACCTCGCGATTGCCGTAAACCAGGCCGTCAAACAGGGCGCCGGCCAGGTTAGCAACTCCTACGGCGGCGGTGAGTTTGAGGCGGCGAACAAGAACTACAACCATAAACACGTCGTCATCACCGCGAGTTCCGGCGACAGGGGGTACGGCCCGCAGCAACCGTGCTCGTGGAGCACGGTGGTCTGCGTTGGGGGAACGACGCTGAGCAAAGTGTCGCCGCGGACCGAGGTCAGCTGGACCGGCGCCGGCAGCGGATGCAGCGCATTCGTTCTAAAGCCGGCCTGGCAAACCGACACCGGCTGCACGATGCGTTCGGAATCCGACGTATCGGCGATTGCCAACCCCGCCTTCCCGGTCGCTGTGTACTATAACGGCGGCTTCACGGGATTTGGCGGCACGAGCGTCGCGTCGCCGATCATCGCGTCGGTCTTCGCGCTCGCCGGCAACCATGGCTCGGTAAAGGCTGCGTCGGGCTTCTGGTCTACCAGTGGTGCGAACCTCAACGACATCACCGGTGGAGGAAAGAATGGAACGTGCCCGTCGCAATATCTGTATATCTGCCAGCCCGGCCCGGGCTACGACGGCGTCACCGGTTGGGGATCCCCCAACGCCATCGGCGCTTTCTAACCCAAGCCGGACGACAACGGCAAGGAGCGCGGCAATCGCCGCGCTCCTTTTTTACAGGCGAATCCGCGCTTCGCTAAATGATTGAAATGGTTTCTTTTGGTTTGGGGTGCGCCTCGATCGCCGATAGGAGTCCCGCGGCGAGCTGGTCGCACACCGGATCGTCGATTTCTTCGACGCGTCCTTCATCGGCCAGGAGCGCCTTCGACGGATCGATCGGAATGCGCGCGAGCACGGGCGCGTTTGCCAGTTCGGCGACGCGATCGGCATACGAGGGACCGAAGATCTCGTACGTCGTGCCGGTGTCGGGAGCGACGAAGAACGACATGTTTTCGACCACGCCCAGCACGGGTTTCTTCAATTGATGGACGAGGTTTGCCGCCTTGCGCACGATCATGGTGGCCAGCGCTTGGGGCATCGTGACGAGCACGACGCCGTCGATCGACAGCGACTGCAACACGGTCAACGGCGCATCCGAGGTTCCCGGCGGAAGATCGATCAGCAAGAAGTCGAGATCGCTCCATAGCACTTGCTCGAAGAACTGCCGGATGACGCCGGTGAGAATCGGCCCGCGCCAAATCATCGCCGTATCCTCTTTATCGGTCAGGAGGTTCGAACTCACGACTTCGATTGCCGAGCGGGTGACGGCCGGGACCATCAGCGGCTGTGGATGCCCTTGCGGCGTCTTGGCATTCGGATCGGCCTCGATCGTCAACGGCGTTCGCAATCCGAACAGCTTGGGAATCGATGGTCCGGTGATGTCGGCGTCGAGAATCCCGACGCGCAAATGTTGCCGCCGTAGTCCGAGGGCGATCAGGGCCGTAACCAGGGATTTTCCGACTCCACCTTTGCCCGACATGATCGCCACCACGTGAGCGATCTTCGCGCGCCCGCGAAACGCCCCGGGAGCGCGCCGCGAAGTCCGCCGGTCTTCGTTGGAAATCAACGGGACGAATCCCGACAATCGCGCCTGCGTCAACGCGGCGATGATCGGCTCGACTCGCAACCCGTGTGCGCGCGCGCCCTGTTCGATGGTCTCCGACCGGCTAACGCCGCAGCCGCTGCATCCTAAGCCGAAGGCCTCCATCACTTGCCCGGCGACCGGCAGCTGCGCTACCAGTTCGCGAATATTCGTATCGGGCGTAATCTCGAGGTCGATGTGAGGCATGCTGCGCTCTTCGACGCGTCTGCCATGCATCACCCCGAATCCGTCGAACCATCTTCGTACAGCATGCGACATCTTTACGTGAGAGGCACAATACCGCAGGGCGGCATCGCCATAGTCGGCAGCCGTACGCCGCCGCCGGAGGCAACCGACTTCGCATTTGGTTTGGCGCGCGACGCCGGGAGCCCGGTGATCGCCGGTCTTGCCTCGGGCATCGATACCGCAGCCCATCGCGGAGCGCTCGCCGGCGGAAACCCGACGGTGGCCTTCGTCGGCTACGGTTTCGGGCAAACGTTTCCACCCGAGAACGCCGAACTCGAACGCGAGATCGAGCAAAAGGGCGGGGCGATCGCTACCCTGCGCGCGCCCGGCGAGTGCGTCACCGAGCGATCCCTCGTCGAACGCGATCGCCTTCAGGTGGAGTACGCCGTCGCCGTCGTTCTCGTTGCGAGTGAAACCGGCGGCGGCGCCATGCACACCATGCGTTTCGCGCGCGAAGCCAACAGGCCGCGCTTCGCCGTGCGGCCGCCCGAGCCGTCAAAGGGGCAACCGTCGTGGGCCGGAAACCTACGAGCCCTTGCCGACGGCGCACAGCCGTTACCTTTGAACGTCAGCGAGGCTCTGCGGATTCTCCGTGCGCGAATCGATCGTCTCTAGTACCGCCGGCACCGCGGACCGCGCTCGTGCGGTCCTCGCCGGAGGGTGCGATTCGCCGGTTCGATCGGGATGGTCGGTCGGAGGACCGATGTTCGTGCAGGCTTCGGCCGCCGGTGCATACGCGTTCGACGAGTCCGGCCGCCGTTTCATCGACTACGTGATGGCGTATGGCCCGCTGCTATTCGGCCACACGCACGCGGCTTTGACGACGCGGCTCGACGAGCTCGCGCAAAGCGGCTTCGTCTGGGGAAATACGCATCCCGAAGAGATCCGCCTAGCCGAACGCATTCGCGCGCACGTTCCATCGATGCAGCGACTGCGTTTCGTTACCACCGGTACGGAAGCGGTGATGAGCGCCATCCGCGTCGCTCGCGCGTCGACGCGCCGCAGCGTCATTCTCAAGTTTGCCGGCAACTATCACGGCCACTTCGACCTCGCGTTGCTCGACGCGGGCGCCTCGGCACACACCCGGGTTGCGCGCGATGCCGGAATTCCCGACAATGTCGTGCGCGACGTCGTCGTCGCTCGTTACAACGACTTGGCGAACGTCGACGAGCTTTTGCGCGGGCGTCAAAACGAGCTTGCGGCCATCGTCGTCGAACCGTTCGCGGGCAACATGGGATACGTAGCGCCCGTACCGGGCTTCCTCGAGGGGTTGCGCGAGCGCGCGACGCGGTTCGGTGCGCTGTTGATTTTCGACGAAGTCATTACGTGGTTGCGCTTCGGTCTCGACGGGGCGCAAGGACGCGTCGGCGTCGCCCCAGATCTCACCACCCTCGGCAAAATCATGGGCGGCGGCGCACCGATCGCCGCGTTCGGCGGACGTGAAGACGCGATGTCGGTCCTCGCACCGGCCGGGCATGCGTTCACCGGCGGCACGCACGGCGGCAACCCGTTCTCCGTTGCCATGGCGCACCGCGTTTTGGATCTGCTCGAAACGTTTCCGGAGTACTATTCGCAAATGCGCGAAACGGCTCGGCGTTTAGCCGAGGGAATTCGCGGCGCGTTCGCACGGCGCGGCCTACCGTTTACCGTCGTGCAGAACGAATCGGTCGTCGACTTCAAGTTTCGCACCGGTCCGCCCAGCCGCAACTTTGACGACGCGTTAGCCGCCGACACGCGTGCGTACGCCGAGTACCATCACGCCATGCTCGAACGAGGTATTCTCTTGCCGCCGTCGCAAAACGAAGTAATGTTCGTCTCTACCGCGCACACCCATGCGGACATCGACGAAACGATCGCTGCAATCGACGAGAGCTTGAGATTTACGACCCTTTAGCGGTACTCTATGGGCGCTAGGACCCTTTTGCGTTGTACGCGATGCAGTAGCCGGTCGGCGCAATGGACCCGTCGACGATCTTGCAGGTGCCGCTTGCGGAAGCGCTGCTGCCCGGAATGAAGAAGTTGCAGCCGGAGCATTGCTTGCCGTCGGACGGCGTCGACTGGTAGTGCATCGATGCCTGCGAGCTCTTCGCGGCATCGGCCGAAGCGGCCGCAGTGACCAAGCCTGCGAGGGCGGGCAAGACGATGACGCTCTCGAGAAAAGACTTACGGTTCGGGTAGCTCATTTCGGGCCTCCTCCGTCGGGTCGTGCTGTTACGACTCTACGAATCGCAGGTGAAGAAACCCTGAAGCGCTCGCTACTCGCGGACCGTGACCGGGTAGACTGCGGGACTGCGCAGCCCGTTCGAATCGACGCTGCGGACCCCCAACACGAAGTCGTCCTTGCTCGCCGGCACCGTTGCTTGGGTCACGTTGCCGACGTTGCGGGCGTACTGCCACTGCGGGGCGTCGGTGGCGCGCCACACGACTTCGTACGATGCGGCGTCCGCCGCGGGATTCCAGCGCAGGGCCGTATCGTAGCCGAGATGTTTGGCGACGAGTTGCACGCCGGCGGGAGCGGCCGGACCGAGCGCTAGCACCGCCAGCGCGGCGACGTTGGCCTGTGTCGCGCGAGCGAGATACGCTGCGTCGATGTACTGGGGCAAATCGCCGTACTGCACGCCGTCCTCGACGCGGACGTCCTGATGCTGGTGAGCGAAGTTTTCGTGCGGTTCGACGAAACGGATCGCCGCCGAATAACCGGCGGCCTGGAACGATTCCTGGTCGCCGCCGCGCAGAAACCGGTCGGCGCGAAAGATTTGGCGCACCGTGAAATTCGCAACGTACGCCGGCACCACTTCGTCGACGAACCGCGATAGCTCGCGCGAGGGAGAGTCGTTCTCCGAACCAACGAGGTTGATGCGGTCGATCGAAGACCTGACGGGCAACCCCTCGCTAAACGCGCGGATGACGTTTGGCTCGCTCGATCCGTCGCCGCCGACCGAATTGCCGATGATGTCGTTATTGAGCACGGCCAAGATCGGCGTACGTGCAGCCGCTTGCTCGCGGGCAAAATGGTCGGAGCCCCACAGCCCGAGCTCCTCACCGTCGAAGCACGCAAAGACGATGGTGCCGCGGAATTGCGTCGTCGCCATTACGCGTGCCGCCTCGAGGACGGCCGCGACGCCGGAGCCGTTGTCGTCGGCGCCCGGAGCCACGCCCGTGCCGTCGGTGCAGTGTCCGTGACAGTCGTCGAAATGGCTCGACATCACGTAGGTGCGGCCCGATTCGCTGCCTTGCAGCGTCGCGATGACGCTCGATTCCGTTACTGCCCGTGGCGTGCGCTGCGTTTTCGCTTGGAGGTAGGTATCGAGGGTGACGTTCATGCGACCGCCGGTTGTGGCCGCGATCGTACGAAACTGCGCTGCAATCCAATCGCGTGCCGCAAAGACGCCGTGCGTCGCCGTCGAGGTCGTTTCCGAAAAATCGTTACGTGTGCCGAAGGCTACCAGCGCTTCGTCGGTGCTCTTCAAACGCTCGGCGCTCACCGCTGCGACCAGCGCCGCGATCGCCGGGTCGGTAGAAACGGGAGGAAGCGTGTCGTTCTGCGGGGGCCTCGCACCGATCGAAACGACGGCGCACAGTGCCGCGCTCGCAAGGCGAAGGTAACGGCCAGACTTCATCCAGGCGACTTTTTACCGTCGCCGGCTAAAGCCCCCCATCGAGGACTTTTCGAACGCGTCGCGGCGGCGCCGGCCCAACGTCACCACCGTTCCGTCGCCAGGGAACGAGCGCACTTCGAAAAAGTCCGTGCAGCGCTGCATGATCGGAAAACCGCGCCCCCCTTCGGCGTGCAGCGCGGGAAACGGCTGCACGTGCTTCGGCGTGTCGACGAAACCTCGGCCGCGATCGCGTACGGTGGCAACGATCGTGCGCTCGTCGATCGTAAGCGAGACTTCGATCTCGGCGTCGCTGCCGGCATGCTCGATCGCATTCGCGAGGGCCTCGCCCAACGCAAACATCAATCCTTCGACGTCGATCGACGCCACGTCATGATAGGATGCAAGCGCCGCCAGCGCCTCGCGCCCGGTGCGGGCGGAACGCGGCAGGGGAGGCAGCCGCAGGTGCAAATTGAAGGGCCGGGCGTCTTTTCGGCCCCGGTCGTCACGGTTGTTTTTCATGGGAGGCCGTCCTGATTCTACCGCAAGAGCACCGCGGTCAACCCTCGGCCGAGCCATCCGTCTACGTTTTACGCTGCGGCGACGGTTCGCTGTATGCGGGCGCAACCACCGATTTGGGCCGCCGATTAGCCAAGCATCGGCGGGGCACCGGGGCCAAGTATACGCGTGGCCGGCTGCCTGTCGCGCTGGTCGCGTGGTGGCACCCGGCGTCGTACGGCGAGGCCCGCTCGCACGAAGCTCGGTTCAAGCGCTTGACCCGCGGCGCGAAGACCGCTTTGCTCGAAACGGACGAGGCTTTCGGGTGCCCGTTGCGCAAGGCCCCGCACATCCGCGCAGGCCAAACGCAAGAGGAATCGCCGCCAATGTACGCACACCGCCCGCCCCAGCCCGACGAGCTTTCCGATTTTATCGACGAAGCGCGCCGTTCGCAGGTGCGTATCGTTACCGACCGCGGCGAGATCGTGGTGAAGCTCTTTCCCGACGACGCGCCGACGCACGTTGCGGCTTTCCTGAAGCTGGTGAAGGCCGGCTTTTACGACGGCTTGATCTTCCATCGCGTGGAGCCGGGATTCGTCGTGCAGGGAGGCGATCCGACCGGCAACGGCACCGGCGGTCCCGGCTACACCCTCGCCGCCGAGTTCAACGAGCGCCCGCACCAGCGCGGTACGCTTGCGATGGCGCGCTCCTCTAATCCCGACAGCGCCGGCTCGCAGTTCTATCTCTGCTTGGCCGACGCGCGGTTTCTCGACGGTCAGTATACCGTGTTCGGCACGATGACCGATGGGTTCGAAGCACTCGATGCGCTGCGCCGCGGTGACACGATGCAGAAGCTCACCGTGGAAGAGGCCGCGACGGCGTCAGGCTGAGCGATAGGTTGCGTGCGCAACCGCATGAATGGCGGCATACGCGGAACGGTAGTCGGTGACGTCACGGGTCATGATTGCGAGAATCAGCGGCGTTTCGCCGAACGGATTGACGATAGCGACGTCGTTGCGCGTTCCTGTGAGTTCACCAGTCTTATTGGCGATCGGCGTTCTCGGCGGTAGAGCCTGGGGAATCCCGTCGCGATCGGTCTGTCCGAGCATGATCTTCACCATCGAGCGGCAGTGGGGCGCCGACGCGATGGTTGCGATGCCTTCGTGCGCGCCGCGTTCGATAAGGTAGAGAAGGCGCCCCATGTCGGCAGGCGTAGAGACGTTGTCGTGATGACGCACGATCGCCCCGACGTCGAGGAACTTTCGGCCGAGATGCGTTCGGGAGAGACCCGCCTGCGCGCCGACGCCGTTGATGGTGCCGGTTCCGAAGTACCCGATCAACATGTTTGCCGCGGTGTTGTCGCTGACCTGAATCATCGGCACGATCAACTGCTTGACCGTGAAGCGTTTCCCATTCTTTTGGGTGGTCATGAAGTCGGAGCCGCCGATCAGGTCGCTGCTGCGATCGAAGACGATTTCGTGTGCGAGCGTGCCCGGCGAGATCTCGTCCATGGCGTAGGCGGTCGCCATTACGAGCACTTTGATGATCGATGCGGTCGGAAAGAGTTCGAACGCCCGGTACGCGACCAGCGGGTCTCCCGGTGAGAGCGTGCGCGCGAACACGCCGATCGTTCCCGACGCGTTCCTGGCCGCCGCGGCCACGGCGGCATTCAAAGTACTCGCGGGGGCTTCACGCGGCCATAGTACGGCCGAGGCGGCGCCGGCGAGGAAGAGCGCGCGTTTCACGACCCGGTCCCCTGATAGTGCCGCAACCCCACGCGCCAAAAAGCATAGGCGACGGTCACCCACGCCAGCCCGACCGCCGGCGTCAAGAGTCCGACGGAGGGGTTCAAATTCAACCCGACGTCGGTCTTTTGCAGAAAATAGGTAGCCGGAAAATAGTTCATGAAGGCAAACGGCAAGACGAACGCAAGAATGATGCGCATTCCGCGCGTGTAAATGCTGATCGGATACCGAGTGAAATCTTGTTCGAGCGACATGACGACCCAGCGCAGCGTGTCGACGCGGATAAACCAAAACGAAACGGTCGCGACCACCAGTGAAATTCCAAGGTCGATGAGCGCGCCGCCCATCGCGATCAACGGCACGAAAACGATGAAAACCCAATCGACCCTTACGCCCGCCGTGGCGGTGGCCACCACCAGCGTGACGATCGCGAGGACCAGCCCGTCGGGCACGATTTGCTGCGGTACGGTGAGCACTTGGAAA
Organism: Vulcanimicrobiota bacterium; assembly: GCA_963786105.1. Taxonomy (GTDB): domain Bacteria; phylum Vulcanimicrobiota; class Vulcanimicrobiia; order Vulcanimicrobiales; family Vulcanimicrobiaceae; genus Tumulicola. The sequence continues at coordinate 38,734 of CAWAXX010000003.1, read as the reverse complement.
AGCGTGTCGAGGGGTCGAACGAGGAAGCGGTCGAAGCGGCCTTCGCGAATGTAATCCGGTACGCTGACGATGGTGAAGAAGAGCGTGCTGTGGAGTTCGTGGCCGGTCATCCAGAGCGCATACAGGAAAAACATCTGGCGAAAATCCCAGCCGTTCATCGACGGGAACTGCCGCATGGTGACGTACAGCGCGCCGAGGGCCACGCCGTGGTACATGATGGTAAAGAAAAACCACATGACGAAGTTGGCGCGATACTCGAGCATCGTCAGCACGTTGATGCGCCAATATTGCAGGTAAGCGGCTAGTGACACGGTTCTCGCATTGAATCTCCGCTTCGGTGCCTGGATGCGCCTCCCCGTTCTTGCGCCGTTTCGTCTCGATCTGACCGTCGACGTGCTTCGTCGGCTTGCCTCCAACGCGGTCGACGTCGTCGCCGAGGATGGAACGTTTTACCGCGCGGCGCGCGACGATCGCGGGGTTGCATTGCTCAACGTACGGGCGCGCGGAGCGGACGCGGTCGAGGTTCGGGCTACCGGGCGCGACGGCGAACGCTGGCTTCCTTTGGTTGAAAAAATGCTCGGCGCGCGGGTGGATCTTCGTTCGTGGTACCTCCGCAGCACGAAGATCGGCTGGCTGCGCCCGCTGGCGAGGAAGTTCGCCGGGGTTAAACCGCCGCGTTATCCGACGCTGTGGGAAGCGTGCGCCCACGCGGTCGTCTTTCAACAAATTTCCATCCACGCCGGTGCCGCAATCATGCGCCGTCTGGTGGGACTGCTCGCCGAAGAGGTGAGGTCGGGCGAGGTTTGCGCCTGCGTTTTTCCGGACCCTTTGCGTTGGCTCGCCGCCGGCGAATCCGCCCTGCATGCGGCTGGTTTGTCGCGCAACAAAGTTGCCCATTTGCGTTCGATTGCGACGGCACTCGGCGACGGCACGATTCGTGAAAGCCACCTCGAGACGCTATCCACGCCGCAAGCCGCAGAGGTGCTGGTAGGAGTGCGCGGGATCGGCCCGTGGAGCGCGGCCGTCGTCCTCCTGCGCGGTCTCGGGCGGCTCGACGCCTTCCCGCTACGCGATTCAGGCGTTGCCCGTAGCGTAGCGCTCGCCGCCGGCGGGAGCGTCGATCTCGATGCCGTGCTGTCGACGCTCGGCCCTACGCGCGGGATGCTCTACTTCCACCTGCTGCTGAGCCGCCTGGAAACCCGCCAGGGCGCAACTCGTTCCGCCCGGGGCAGGTCGAACGAGACATGAAGGCTCAAACGGCGGTCGTACCCGTCTTTGCGATCCAGCGTTCCGGCGAGCGCGCGTATTTCGATCACGGCTGGCTAAAGACGTATCATTCCTTTAGCTTCGCCGAGTACCAGGATCCGAACAATCTCCACTGGGGCGCGCTGCGCGTCTTCAACGACGACGATATTGCGGGCGGCAGCGGTTTCCCCGCGCACCCGCATCGCGATATGGAAATCGTCACGTACGTTTTGAGCGGCGAACTCGCGCATCGCGACAGCATGGGCAACCACGGGGTTGTGGGAAGCGGCGGCGTCCAGTTCATGAGCGCGGGCACCGGGGTCACCCATAGCGAGTATAACAACAAACCCGACGTAGCGCTGCACCTCGTTCAAATGTGGGTGCTGCCGGGTAAAGTGGGCCAGCCGCCATCGTACGGGCAAATGGATTTCGCGCAGGACGACCGCCGGAACCGCTGGCTGCGAATCGTCAGCGGCGAAGACCACGTCGACGCGCCCATCCGCATCACGCAGCATGCAACATTCGCCGTGACGCGTCTCGAAGACGCGGAACTCGCCTATGAATTCGCTCCGCAGCGTTACGGATTTCTCTTCGTTGCCGCCGGCAGCGTCGAGGTCAACGGCGAGCGCTTGCAGACCGGCGACGCCGTTCGCACGTACGACGTCGCCCGGGTCGCGACGAAGGGGCGCGGCGAAATCGTGCTGTGGGATCTTCCCGAGATCGCGTCGTCATGAACGCCGCTCAGACGTGCGAACACATTGCGAGTGCGGGCAACCCGGCGCCGCGCACACCGCAAGGCTGCGAAGAGTGCTTGAAAACCGGCGACGCTTGGGTGCACCTGCGCTTGTGCGTGACGTGCGGGCACGTCGGCTGCTGCGACTCCTCGCCGAACAAGCACGCGACCAAGCATTTCCGCGCGACGCACCACCCCGTGATCCGTTCGTTCCAGCCGGGGGAAAGCTGGTACTGGTGCTACGTCGACGAGGTTTTCACCGAGTAATCACCGCGGGGCGTTGCCTTACCAGCCGAAAGGCTTGCCCGTACCCTTCGGGCGAATGAGGGCGGACCGTGCACGGTTTGCTGATCGCCGCGTGCTGCCTGATCGGCGGTAACGTCCATACTCCCTCAGGAGCCCCCATCGCTCGCGCGCAGCTCGTGATCGACGGAACCAAGCGCATTGAGACGAGCAGCGATCCCAAAGGAGACTTCTCCGTCTCCGTGCCGCCCGGGCGGTACACGATTACGGCGGTAGCCCGCGGCTACGTGCCGGTGCAGGCGGCCACCGGCGATGTCAGTGCCGATACGCGCGTCGACATCGTGCTCGAGCCGGTGGATTCACCGAAGCTTCGAACGATCGGTGAGGTGCGGGTGAACGGCGGTTTCGCGCTCGTGCGCAACGTCATTCCCGAAATGGACGTATCGCGCGTGCAGATGGACGCTCTCGGTTACGACAGCGTGCTGGAAGGATTGCAGCAAGTACCGTCCGTCGTGATCCAACGCCCCGACGCCGGTGCGCCGACCGCCCCGGCCGTCGTATCGCTGAGGGGGCCGGATCCGTCCGAGGCCCTCGTCACCCTCGACGGACAAACGCTCAACGACGGAAACACCGGCGATCTCGATCTGTCGCAGTTCGCGGTTCCGGCTTTCAACAGCGTCAACGTCACCGAGGGGCTCGGTCCTGCCGACAGCGAGGGCAGCAACACGTTCGGCGGTGCCGTGAATTTGGTGTCGCTGCGCCCTACGCTGCAGGAGCACTTCAATTTTTCCGGCTCGTTGGGATCGTACGGCACGTCGCAGGCGTGGCTCAACGCTACCGGGACCGTCGGCAAGCTCGGATACGCAGTGGCAGGCAATAACTACCAGCAAGCCGGTCAAGTCGATCAGTACGCGTGGGTCTATCCTTCCAACAACGTCGCATCCAAGAACTGCGGTTCGATCGCATCGGCGGCGAAGCAGCCGCAGAACTGCCCGGTTCTCACGCACCTCGGATCGACGGTCAATGCGCGTCTTGGGTTAGTGAATCTGGATTACAATTTCTCTCAGCGAGCAGACGCCGGCGTGCGCGTTTTTACGCTCGGTAACTTCCGCGACGAGAGCAGCGCGGTCAACGGCATCGCCGGCAACCCGTTGCAGCCATGCGATCCCACCGATGCCAGTGCTCCGCCGTGTCCGAGTGGATTCACAAACGCGCCGAATCCTATGCTCGGCCACCACGTCGGCACCGGTAACGCCATTTTCGCGCAGAGCATTCGAGCGTACGATACCTATTCTAGGTCGGTATTGGGCTCCGGCTCGGTGCTGGCGGACTTCTACGCCGACGACAACAACGTCGACATTTCGGGCGGATCGGGCGCAACGTCGCCGTACGATGTCGCGCACTTGGATAAGCGTTACAACGAAGGCCTGTCGTGGGGGCGCACCTTCGACGACGGGGAGTTTGCGTTCGGCGGATACGCGCGTCAAGAATCGTTGACGGGAGCGGGCGTCACCAGTACGCTCGCCCAAAGCATCAACTCGTATTTCGTGCGCGGAGCCCAGCAGATCGGAAGCAATCTGCGCCTTTCCGGCGGCCTGTACGATGCGAACTACTCGTCGTTCGGAAACACGCTCAACTGGCGGCTCGGTGCGAGTTACGATATCGGACCGTCGAGCGTGATTCGAGCGTCGGCCGGCACCGGCTTTCGCGCTCCGTTGTTGATCGAACAGTACTATTTTCCGCCGGTGATCGTGAATGGGAAGCCGGAGCCCAATCCCGGCCTCCCGCCGCCCGACCAGAACTGCGTGGTTGCCGGCCAGGGAAATCCGAACGAAAAACCCGAGCACGCGACCGAATACGAGCTCGGCTTTTCACATCTCTTCTCGAACCAATCCAACCTCGACGTGTCGCTGTACCGCTCGAACCTGCGCGACACCATCGAGAACTTCTATCCGTTCGGTGCCTGCAGTAGCAAGCTTGGCTACCAGTACGAAATCCCGATCAATATCGGCAATGCGGTCTACGAAGGCGCCGAAGTCCGGTTCAAGCAGCGTTTTCCGCGCCAGAATCTCTCTCTCGTGCTCTCGTACGGACTGAACGTCGCGTATCCGTTCTCACTCGGGCCCAACGTTTCGAACCCTACGTCGGGCGGAAGCTTGGTCGGCGAGGAGCAGTTCTTGGGCGTTCCGCAACAGCAGGGTTCGGCGGCGTTGGCCTGGGCAGAAAACGGGTGGCACGCGGCGACCGCGCTGACGTTCAGCGGGCGAAACAATCCTCTAAACCAAGCCCCGTATACGTTGACGGACGTCGCCGTCGGCAAGAACTTTGGCCGAATCGACTTTACGGTTGCGGCAACGAACGTGTTCAATAGCGTTTCCGGACCGTTTACCTACTACGGCGCGGGCGTCCCGTATCGGGGGCTATACGCGGGCCCCGGCGGCACCTCGTACTTGGCAAATCTGCCGACCGATCAACTCAACGTGCTGCCGGCTGCGATACACTTCGTTCTGACGGTGCGCGAATAAAAAGATAACTCACGTCATCGCATTCATGAAAACGCGCGGTCTCCGATGCAAGCCCGCGGTCGGGGATTTTCATCGGCATCGTCGTACGTAGTGCTACTTCATCCCGTATTTTTTAGGAGAACGCACTATGCGATGCTTCGGATATTCCGAGCGCGTGCTTTCCGCCACAGCGATGACGCTTTTTCTCGCGTCCTGTGGTGGAAATAGCAGCGGGTTATCATCTTCGGCGAATCCGCCGATCGCACCGGCGCAACGCGCCGCAACCTTCGGCAGTTTCCGCTCCAAGGCCAGCGGAAAAATCCAACACGTCGTCATCATCGTTCAAGAGAATCGCAGCTTCGATAATTTGCTTCAGGGCTTTCCGGGTGCCGATACCAAACCGTACGGCTACACGAGCACCGGTCAAAAGGTGAAGCTCCAACCGGTCGGTCTCGAAACGAGTTGGGATATCGATCACAGTTCCGGAGCATTCTTCACCGCATGTGACGGCCAGGGCAGCATCCCCGGCACGAACTGCAAAATGGACGGTTTCGACCGGGAATACGTGGGGTGCGGGCATCGCTTCTATCCGCCATGTCCCAATACGAATCCGCAATACAGCTACGTGCCGAAGACCGAGTCGAAACCGTACTTCGAAATGGGCAACCAATACGTGGTGGCCGATCGCATGTTCGCGTCGAACTTCGACGCCAGCAGCTTCATCTCGCATCAGTACATCATCGCGGGTCAAGCCGGTTCCGCGGTTGACTATCCGGACGGTCCGTGGGGCTGCGACGGCGGCCCGAGCGAGAAGATCGGAACGGTCACGGTGAATCCGCCGCGTGAGTACGGCGGCTCCATTCGCCCCTGTTTCGATTACCCGACACTCGGCGACGAACTCGATACCGCCCGGCGTTCGTGGGGATTCTACACGGCGAGTCTCAACGGTGACGGCAATCTTTGGAGCGCGTATCAGGCCGTCAAACACATTTATCAAGGTCCCGACTGGAACACCGACATCATCGCTCCCCAGTCGAAATTCCTAACCGACGTTAACAGTAACCTGCGGACCGTAACCTGGATCACGCCGACTTGCGAAAATTCGGACCATGCAGGCTGCGGTTCGAACACGGGGCCGGCCTGGGTGACGTCGCTGGTCAACGCGATCGGCAAATCCAAGTTTTGGAAGTCTACCGCGATCTTCATCATGTGGGACGACTACGGCGGATGGTACGATCACGTCCCGCCGCCCTACGCGGACTACGACGGTCTCGGCATGCGGCTGCCTTTGATCGTCATTTCGCCATACGCGAAGCAAAAGTACGTCTCGCACGTTCAGTACGAGCACGGTAGTATTCTACGGTTCATCGAGGACCAGTTCGGGCTGCCGCGTTTGACCGCGAGCGACTCGCGCGCGACTTCGCCCGAAGCGGACTGCTTCGATTTTTCGCAACCGCCGCGGCACTTCAAGCCGATCCAGTCGAGCCTCGATCGACAGTTCTTCTTGCATCAACCACTCGATCGACGGCCGCCCGATACCGAATAGGAGATCCTCGCGCGATCGCGTCGATTCTATCCTGCGAAGCGTGGGCGCCGACCCCACGGTCTTTAGCGCTTCGTTTCTTTTGCTCGTGCCGGCCGCTCGGGTCGACGCGATCGTCGCGCAAACTCGAAATGACGCTCGGCGCCTATCGGAGCATCGACCGAACGCTCGGCGATGATACCGTGCATTTCGACAAAGGCACCGATGAGGTACTGATCCACTTGGACGCCGAGGGAAAGATCGACGGCCCGTTTTCAAGGCGCCCGCTTGCAGGCATCGTCTCTCGACGGCGCATTGCGCGCGGCGAAACCTGCCGGCGGAACCCTTTCCTACGTTGTCCTCGCGGACAGACCGAGACGGCCGCCCGGGATGCCTCGGCGCCTTTGGCGGTCGGCTCGGCGTTCAAGCTCGCGGTGCTCGCAGCGATACGCGACGAACTATCGCGTGACCGCCGGCATTGGAGCGACGTGGTGCCGCAGCGGCGGTGGAAGAGCCTTCCGAGCTCGACTCCGACCACCTCGGCGGGTTTAAGACGAGGCCGTCCCTTTTAAGATGGCAGATTTCGGTCACATTGTAGCGCCTGCTTCGTTTTAGCATGCATGGGAGCTCTCGCACTGCCTGCTTGCATCGACCGATGATGCCCGCGATGGAGGTTCCCCAATGCTATTACTTCGGGCCGTTTTCGATCGATTGCAATCAGCGCCGCCTCGTGCGCGGCGGTTCCACGGTCGCGTTGACGCCGAAGGCTTTCGATCTCCTAATGATCCTGTTGGAATCGGCCGGTCAAACGGTGACGATCGACCGGCTGATGGGCGCGCTTTGGCCGGATAACGAAGAGGCGAACGACGCGACGCTGCGGCAGCACGTCCTGATGGTGCGTCGCGCCCTGGGCGACCGCATCCGCGACCCCCGGTACGTCGTGACGGATTATGGCAAGGGCTATCGATTCGTTGGTGCCGTCTCGCCGGGGCCGTCCTTCTTAACGCAGACGCTCGTGGAGGAACTGTGCGCTGCTGCCCGGGAGTTTCGGGACTCGCGCAGCGGAACGGCGCTTCGCGGTGCGCTCGATCTTTATCAACGCGCGCTGACGATCGACGGAGCAAATGCGGCCGCATTGGGAGGCGCCGCACTGTGCCGCTGTCTGATCGCCGATAACCTCCGCGACCTTCCAAAACCGCTGTTGGAGTTTGCCCGCGAACAAAGCGACGCCGCGCTCGCGGTCGATGCGGACTGCCCGGATGCGTTGCTCGCACGAGCCAAAATACGGCTGTATTACGATTGGGATTTTGCCGGCGCGCTCGTGCCGATCCAGCGGGCGATCTCGCTCGCTCCTGGGGACCGCGCCGCGCCCGAACTCAAAGCGTGGACGCTCATTCTCGGGGGGCGGTTCGCCGAGGCATATTCGGCGATCGACGAATGCGGCCGCGAGACCGACGGGTCGGACTTCGTACGCGCTTATCGCGGCATCGCGCTTTTGCGTCAAAGGGACTATGCGGCGGCCATTGTGGAACTCACCGCGGCGTGCGCCGGCGCGCCGCACGCAGCCTTCGCGCGAACTTGTCTCGGGCAAGCGCTCTACCTCGCAGGCGACGTCGCGCGCGCATTGACAGAGTTCGATGCCGTTCGACTGTCTGCATACGAGCCGTTTTCGGTGGGCGAAGTCGACGCTCGCTTCATAGCCGAGGCCTACGCGTTGTACGCACGCTTCCGGTCGGGGGACGTATCGAATGCCGAAGCTTCTTTGGAGCGTCTGCGGAGGCTTTCGCAGCGGCAGTTCGTTCCCGCTTTGTGTTTCGCACTCGCCGAAATCGGACGCAAGCGGTATAGTCACGCACTTCACCATTTGCGCCAGAGTGCGGAGAACAGAGAAAACTGGTACGCTGCGTTCCGAGTAGAGCCGTTCGTCGACGACGTGCGCGAGCAAACGCAAAGCCCCCGGCATTGGACTCGGGGGTTTTGCGACATGACTACCTGAGGAGGGTTTTCATGTACGACTATGTTGCCACACGCAGCGGGCGCGTGCTTGAAAAAGGATAAAAAGATTACAGCGGGCTCGGCGACGCCAGGCCCGCTGTAACGATCGTCGCTGCCACCGTTAGACCTTTATCCGCGCCGTGATAAAGAAATTGAACGGCTGCAGCGCTCCACCGATTCCGACGTTGTTGCCCGGCGTCGGGAAGTAGCTCTGCGTGTGCGGGGTCCGAACCTCGTTGGCCGCGACATCGTTAATGCCGGTGCCGTTGTCGACAATCACGACTGCCTTTGACAATTGTTTGCGATTGCGCCCGAGCAACGTGCATGGCGTCGTGCCGCTGCGCGTCTCTACCTTAAAGAACGCTCCCAAACCGTTCGCGTGTAAAGCACCTGAAATCCGGCGCGGCGGAAGTTTCGTTCGGACGCGCTCCCGACGCCGGCCGCCGTTCGAGCGAATCGAGCCCCGCGTTCGCGAGCGCGTGCGAGCCGGTCGCGAATCAGAGCCGCGTGCCAACCCCGTTTCCGCCCCGCGACGACCGTCGAGCCGGCAAATAAGCCGGCGAGATCGCCCTGCACGTCCATCGCGGCCGTTGCGACCGTCGTGCCGTTTATGCAAGCCTCGAGGATCGTGACCGAAGGGACCGACGCGATGATCGTGCCGACCAGAACGGCATCCTCGCTTGGCACGCACTCGGGCGGATCGGTAAAGCCGGTTGCGGACGCTCGGCCCCACGATCTAGCGTCGCAGCTTTCGACGACGCGGTCGTCGCGTTGACAATCGACTGCGCCGATCTCGCAGGCGAGCACGTTTTGGTTCTCGACCGGCCGATAGCCGGCCGAGGCCAGAAGGCGCGATAACGTCATGCTTGCGAGCGGGCTAACGAGGACGCGCGGCGGCGTTCCACGTTCCTCGTAAAATCCGGTGAGCCGCTCGATATCTTCCGGCCGTACCTCGCCGGCGATGCCGAGTCCGCAAGCCTCCGAGAGTGGCGACGAAACTCCGACGAACGGAGCGATCCCTCCAAGTATGTCGATGCTTCGAGCGTCGAGATTTTTCGCGACCAGTTGTGCCGAGGCGACGCACGCGCGCATTCCGGCGACGTCGGCTTTTTCGATCGAGGCGCCCAGCGCATTTGTATCGATCATTCGTCTGCTACATCTCCTGCGTAGGGGTGGCACACGTTCTAGGTGTCGCGACGTTACACCATCTGCCGCTTGCGCCGGCTTTGCGCCGGTTTCGAAGCCTTTTACGCCCTGGAGGAAGGCTGGCGGTTGTCGGGCTCTACCGGGCACGGACGTTAACCGATCACGCGTGGTCTGCCGCCGCGTTGCCGGTTGCGTCTTGGATGCGCCGTATGCGGAACTTCGTCGAGGTTGAAGCGCCGACGCGACCGCCTGGGGAGTCACTGCGCGACCTTCGCGAGGCATTCGAGAAGGAGCTGCCCCGAGCTAGCCTTCGGCGACGCCTTCTTTGGAGATACAGCCTTTGCTGGACGAAGTTACCGGAGCCTAGCCGCCCTGAATGACGACTTTTTGCGAGGCGGCGCGCCACACGAGCGCCGAAAGCGCGGCAAAGAGGAACAGCCACATCACCTGAACGGCGAAACTGGCAATCCATTGGCTTGGCGGAATGATCCCGACGTAGATGAGCAACGGCGTGGAGTAGATGGCCGCGAACGGTAGCGCGAAGACGATCCGGCCGAAGATCCCCGGAAAGAACGTAAGAGGAATGATCTGGCCCGAAAGCAAGTCGGAGGCCCAGCGTACGATAAGTTGCACCGCGAACGACTCGAGAGTCCAGAATGCGATCGAGTTCATCAAGAAGTTCACGAAGAAGTTGACCCCGTAGCCGATCAGAAACGCTAGGAGGAACGCTCCAAACGTCGCCGCGTTGGGGACGTCGATATGGACCAGGAGCAGCGCGCATAGAAGCGACGGAACGACCAGCACCGCGTGCAGGACCGTCTGTCCGACGCCGTCGCTAAAGAAGTAGAGCGGCAGGCTGATCGGCTTCATCAAGTCGGTCGCGATCGTGCCCTCGCGGATCTTTTCGCGAATCATCCGCGTACCGTCGACTTCGAGAATCAGCGACATCAGCATCGCCACGGTCGCATACGTAATCATGCCGTGCAAAGGAAGATTGGTCGGGGCGGCATTTTGTGCGTATAGGGCCGTCCACAGCGACCGGAGAATGTAGACGCGCAGTACCAGCGACCCAATCTCGGTGAGGACTTCCAGCCGGTACGTAGCCTCTCGAGCGAATGCTTTTTTCGCAAATTCGAGATAGGGTGCAAGCAACGGAAAGCCCTAGCGTCCTTTTTGCCGTTTGATCGCCTCTTGACGCCGGTGCTCCATCTCTTCGAGCTCGAGCATCATGACGTCGACCACTTTATCGACTTCGGTGACCTGCGTCTGCGGGGGTTCCTCGCCCGATCGCCGCGGCGGCGGCTTGACGTTTTTGTGCTCGTCCAGCGTCGCATCGTGCGCGTGCGTCTTGCGCAGGAATTTGGCGTACGTTTCGGCGGCGCGAGCCCGGACGTCTTCGCCGGGCTCGAGGTTGAACACCGTTTCGTAGAAAGCGACGAGCTTATGAACCTCGGGGGCCTTCTCCGGCGGATAGATCGTCGCGGGATCTCCAAACGCGATGTGTTGCATCGGTACGCTCGTCCCCTTGGGCAAACGCGTTCTGACGTGAACGATGGCTCCCAGGGCAACGCCGCTGCCGTCCTCAAGGGTTGCCCCGTTGAAAATTTTGACGCTGCCGGCGACGAAGCACCCGTCACCTATCGTCGCTCCTACCACGTATGCGTGGGGTCCGACGATGCATCGCTCGCCAATCGAGAGCGGAAACCGCAGCACGCTCCCGCCGCTAGCTTTGAGCACGGCATTTTCCATGATCACGGTGTCTGATCCGATCGTCAGCGGCGCACCTTCGGAGACGATGACTGCACCGTGCAGGACGGCGCAGCCCGAACCGATCGTCACATCGCCGCCGATCGTCGCGCTCGGTGCGACGTAACAGCTCGAATGGATTTTCGGCTTCTTGGCGTTGCTCGAAACGATCATCGCGCGGCCTCCTCGTACCCTTCCACATAAATACGCCGGATGATCGATTCGAGATCCGGCTCTTCGATGTTCACGTCTTCGACGCGATAACGTTCACTTGCTTGCCGTACCAGCTGGTCGACGCGCTGGCTATTGCGGTCGAACCGGAAGCGCGCGGTGTGCCCGTCGGCCCCTGCCAGCTCGGCTCCCTCCAATATCGGATCGGCGACCGGCTCGCTGAAGTGTACGACCAGAGTCCGGAACCGCCCGTACTCGCTCTTGATTCGCTCGACGCCGCCGTCGTAGATGATCGTCCCGCGGTCGATTAGGATAATTCGCCGGCACAGGCGCTCGACTTCAGCGAGGTCGTGGGTCGTCAGGATGACGGTCGTGCGTCGCTCGGAGTTGATCCGCGCGATGAACTGCGTAATGGCGTCTTTGGCGACCACGTCGAGCCCAATCGTCGGCTCGTCGAGGTAAACGATGGCGGGGTCGTGCAGCAGCGCCGCGGCGAAGTCGCCGCGCATGCGCTGGCCTAGCGAAAGCTGCCGCACCGGAGTGCGCAGGAAATCGTCCATCTCGAGAATCGTCACGAACTCGTCGAGATTGCGTTGGTAGCGATCGCGTGGAATTCCATAGATAGCGCGAAGCAGTTCGAATGATTCGATCAGCGGCAAGTCCCAATACAGCTGGCTGCGCTGGCCAAACACGACGCCGATGTTGCGAGCGTTCTCTTGGCGGCGTTCCGACGGCACCAGACCGGCCACCCTGACCGTTCCTGAAGTCGGCACGAGGATGCCGGTGAGCATTTTGATGGTGGTCGACTTCCCGGCGCCGTTGGGTCCGATGTAGCCGACCAACTCGCCGGGTTCGAGCGACATGGTGATGCCGGCGACCGCAACGCGATCCTCATACGACCCTGAGAAGAGCGTGCGCAGCGCGCCGAGCGCGCCCGGCACACGCTTTACCGTGCGGAAAACCTTGCGTAGGTCGCCGGTTTCGATGATGGCAGGCATGAGAACACTAGGTCCTATGCTGCGGCGCTCCGTACACCCCTTCCATGATTGTGACGGTTTCGAACGAGTTCGGCGCGGGCGCGCTCTCGATCGCCAAGCGCGCTGCCGACGAGCTAGGTTACGAATACGTCGACCATCAGCTGCCGGTGGTCGTCGCCAAGCGTCTTCGCATTTCGCCCGAAGAAGTCGAAGCCAATGAGGATACCGGGCGCACGCTCGGCGAGCGCTGGCTCACGAGCCTCGAGCGCTCGACGCCCGAACTGGCCGCCGCGTCCACCGCGGAGCCGTTCGACGAAGAGCTTTTTAAGGCCACGCAGGAAGCGGTACGGGAATATGCCGCGCGTGGCGGCGCCGTCATCGTCGGTCGGGGAGCCGGCTTCGTTCTCGGTGCCGACGCGGGCGTCATCCGCGTATTCATGCACGCCCCGCGCGAATGGCGCATCGCGCACGTCATGAATGCCTTCGGCACCGATCGCAAGACGACCGAGGCTGAGATCGATCGGATCGACCGTATGCGTGCCGCGTATCTCAACGACTGGTACGGTGCGAAGTTCGGTGACCCCGGCAACTACGATCTGTGCGTCGATACCTCCCGTTTTGACGAAGCACAAAGCGCCGGCTTGATCGTCTGTGCCGTTCGGCTTCGCGCCGCGCGATGATCGAACAGCCGGTTCCCAAACGAGCGGTTTCGCTCTTCGTCGCCCTACGTTTTCGCGACTTCCGCCTGATGTGGATCGGCCTGATGATCTCCAACGTGGGAACGTGGATGCAGTTCACGGCGATGGGATTCTTCGTCGCGCGGATCGCCGGCTCTCCGCACGTCGCCGCACTCGATCTGGGTATTCTCGGCGCTTCGCGGGCGATTCCGGTGTTATTGCTGTCGCCGTTTGCGGGTGTGGCGGCCGACGAGCTGCCGCGGCGCCGCGTTCTGTTCGTCACCAACACGACGATGGCGTTGGCGGCGCTGTTGCTAGCCGTCCTAAGCAGCCTCAATACGCTCGATATGGCCGGCCTGGTCGTGCTTTCGGCGCTCAACGCGGCGGCAAATGCCTTCGACGCGCCGACGCGGCAGAGTTGGGTGCCGTTTCTGGTCGACCGACAGTACGTAGGTAATGCCGTCGGCCTCAATTCCGTGGCTTTCAACGCGCCGGCAGTGATCGGCCCGGCAATCGCCGGCGTGTTGATCGTGTGGGTCGGCATCGCGGGATCTTTCTACGTCAACGCCGTGCTCACGCTCGCCGTCGTCGTGGCGGTGATGATGATGCGTCCCTCGCCGCCATCGGTTAAGCGGCGCGAGCCGATGCTGCTCGCGATGCGTCAAGGCATCTCCTATTTGGTGGCTCATCCGATTTTGCGGTGGATCGTGCTCGCGTTCTTTATCTCGGCGATCTTCGCTCGCCCGTACAGTCAACTAATTCCGGCGTTTACAGAGAACGTGCTTCACGCCGGACCGCGCGGCCTCGGCTGGGCGGTATCGGCGATCGGCCTGGGAGGATTCGGCGGCGCGCTGCTGACCGCATATTTCGCGCAACGCGAGCGCCGTTCGCGCCTATGGCTGCAGGCTGGACTTCTGATGTCGAGCGGCATCGTCGCCCTTGCCTTCGTGCCGTCGCTCGCGATCATGCTCCCGGTGCTCTTCCTTACCGGCGTCGGCACGATGACGCTCCTGGGCGCGACCAACACGCTGATCCAGATGCTTTCTCCCGATGAAGTGCGGGGCCGCGCGCTCGCCGTCTATACGATGATCGCGATCGGCGTCGTTCCCGCCGGTTCGCTCGTCGACGGTGCGATCGCGTCGCGCATCGGCCTTCATGAAATGTTCGCCCTCTCCGGCGTCCTCTGCGCGCTCACATTCCTCGCGATCTGGGTCTTCAAACCGAACGTACGCACGGTCTAAATTCTCAGCCCCGGGAAGCTTCGATTTATTCCAGATCGAGGAACCGAAGGTCGAAGTTTACTACGGTAAATGAGACCTGAGGTGACGACGAGCTGGGATCAATCGGAGCTTCCCAAAAAAAAGCGAGTCGCGCTTGCGCGGCGACTCGCAGTCCCATGAAAAAGCCGCGGAGTTTAGGCTGCGGCGGCTTTTCTGCGGACCGCCTTGCGGACGGCTTTGCGACGGACTTTCTTGCGAACGACCTTGCGGGCGACTTTTCTGCGGACCGCTTTGCGGACGGCTTTACGCCGTACTTTCTTGCGGACGATCTTGCGGGCGACTTTTCTGCGGACCGCTTTGCGGACGGCTCTGCGCCGCACTTTCTTGCGGACGATCTTGCGGGCGACTTTCCTGCGGACGATCTTGCGGGCAACTTTCCTGCGGACGATCTTGCGGGCAACTTTCCTGCGGACGATCTTCCGGACTACTTTCCTGAGGACGGCCTTGCGCACGGCGCGCCTTACGGCTAGCGTGGCGAGGGCCTTCTTACGGGTTCGTTTGACTGCCATTGTGTGTGGAGTCATCCTTTCTCTGGTCGAAAACCGACCAGGGTTGTTGCCTCCCTTATACAGTATTACGAGCGTTGATGCAAGTTTTTGCCGATGACGGCGCACGCGTGGACGTGCGCGTCGATGGTTCCGACGGCGCGACAATCGTGTTCATTGCGGGTTTTCCGCTGACGCGCGAGATCTGGAATTCGCAAGCCGACGCGCTCTCGCAACGACATCGCATCGTTCTTCCAGACCTGCGGGGCGTGGGAAATTCGAGCGCTCCGGACGGTCCGTATTTAATGGAAAGACTGGCTGCGGACGTAGCGGCCGTGCTCGACGCGCTCGGCATCGAGCGCGCGTCGATCGCCGGTCATTCGCTCGGAGGATACGTGGCGTTGGCCTTCGCGCGCATGTACACCGAGCGCCTCACGCATCTCGCGCTGGTGTGCAGCCGGCTCGCTGCCGATAGCCCCGAACAGGTTGCGGCGCGTCGGGACCTTGCCGTTCGAATCGAGTGCGTCGCGACGATGCAACCGGCGATTGACGCGTACGTTCCGCGGCTGACGGCGCCGGAGACGACCGCCAAACGGCCGGACGTCGTGGCGCGCGCCGGCGAACTCGCCGGACGCATCGACCCAAGCGGTGCCGCCTCGTTGCTGCGTGGAATGGCGTTGCGGGCGGCGGCCGACGATATCGCCCCGGATCTCGACGTGCCCGTGCTGATCGTCGCCGGCGGTCGCGACGCGATTATTTCAATGGAGGAAGCTCGCGCGGTCGCGCGTGCGTTTCGACGGGGACGTTTGGTGGTGTGCGAGGAGAGCGGTCACCTTCCGATGCTCGAAGAGCCGGAAAAAGTGACGGACGCGCTTGCCGCGCTGGTTAGCGAATGACCGGAAGACTGCGGCGACGGCGGAAGAACGCGAAGACGAAAATCCCGGCGAGGACGATTGCCGCGATCACGGCCGCTACGAAAACGATCTTCAAGAGAAAGGCGACGATTACCAACGCGACGATCGCCAGAGTAACGGCGACGGTGAGCTTGAGAAACATGGCGAGCATCGGGTGCATCGTAAACCTCGTCGAGCGTAACATTTCATCCGTAGCTACCCGCCGTATCGACCGCAGGTTTCGCGGGAAGGCCGGACAGAAGTCCGTGCCCGAGCACTTTTCGCGCTTGGCTACCTGGGTAGGCAAGCAAGCAATCAATAATTCTAGCTTCATTGAGAAGAGAATTGGAAGATGGACGCGCCGACATCTCTGGGGGGAGGGTCCGATGATCGACCAACGTTTGTATGCGCTCGCCGTCGTGGCCGCTGTCGGTGCGGTCGCTTTGGCCGCCGTACCGGCCGGGGCGGCAACCACGGTTCCGCAAGTTCGACACCTCGTTTACTCGTTCACGTGGGGAACGACCAATAGCACCGAGGTGCATACGTCGGGGATGGCGGAGGGAAGTGGTGGGTCGGGAGGAGGTATGGCGGCGACGTCTCCGTCTTCGTCGGGCAGCGCTTCCGGGATTTCCAGCTTCGGCGGCGGTGCGAGCGATCATGGAACGATCGCCGTGGACGTTCTGCGCCAGCAGCCCGACGGGGGATTGGTCGTCAGCGTCAGCGAGCAGGCAGTGGAACGACGCTCGGCTCCGCCGGCGACCTGCGTGGCCTACGGCGACCTAACCGTCGTATGCGACCCGAACAAGAAGATCACCGTCGAGGAACTCACGCTCTTGCGTCTTCTGGGATCGAACTTCGTCGATCCGAATCAACTCGACGCCGCTAAGCACTGGCGGCGGCAACAGCAGGCGGGCACGTCTTCGTCGATATCCGACTTTACGATATCAAAGAACGCCAACGGCATCATGACGATCAACGAGTCGCGTGTTGAAAAGGATAGCGGCGGCGCCCGCCCTCAGACCTCCGACGTCAACGCCACGATCGGCTACGATTTTGGCCGCACCATTCCAACCTCAGTAGACGAATCCACGACAATGCGCAGCGAACAGGGCGAGCAGTATCAAACGGTCAAATCGGAGACGGTCCTACAGTTGCAGTCCGATTCATCCGCGACAAAGTCATAGCTTGTCGAGCACGTCAAGAACGCGATAACCGGTCACCAACACGTGTCCCGCATCGATGCTTCCGTCGGTCAGCATCGAGCGAAATGCCTCGAGGGTGGCGATCTCGACTTCCATCACCTCGGTCGGGTCGGGCGCCGGCTCGCGGACCTTCCGGGCGTCCGTAGCCAGAAACATATGAGCTTTTGCGCTTGCCCGAACCGGCTCGGCATAGTAGGCGCCGACGAACGTCCAACGAGCGGCCTCATAGCCGGTTTCTTCGAGGAGTTCGCGCTGCGCGCACGCCAACGGATCTTCTCCCGCGTGTAGCCCTCCCGCAGGAAGCTCCAGATGGATCGCGTCGCTGCCGTAGCGATATTGGCGAACGAGCACGACGCGCCCGTCGGCCGTTAACGGAAGCACGACGACGAAGCCGTGGGACTCGCGCACGTAGTAGTCCGGAACGATCGTCCCGTCGGGTAACTCGAGTTCGTCGACGCGCAAGCGCATGTGCGGCGAGTCGGCGACTAAGGTCGAAGCGCGTCGGCGCCAGAGCGGCTTTTGCATGATGGGGCTCCAGGAACATATCGACGACGAAGCGTTTGAGCCTTCTGCCGCGAAGCGTCCCACCGATGGAAGAACTCGTCCTGATCGCCGGCGGCGGAACGATGGGAGCCGGAATCGCTTTCGTAGCGGCGCAGGCGGGCTACCGCGTCGAGGTGGCGGAACCCGACGAACCGACTCGTCAGCGCGCGCTCGAACGCATCGCGCACGATGCGGCTCGCGCCGGTGACGACGCGATTGCCGGCCGGATCGCAATCTTGAGCGCGATTCCGGAGCGGAGCCAAGCGGTCGTCGCCATCGAAGCCGTTCCCGAACGGTTTGAAATCAAACGCGACGTCTTGACGGCCTTGGCCGCGGCGATCTCCTCCGAGGCCATACTGGCCACCAACACGTCGTCGCTTTCGGTGGCCGACCTCGCCGACACGGTGCCGCAGCCACAGCGCGTCGTCGGACTGCATTTCTTCAATCCGCCCGAAGCGATGAAATTGGTCGAGGTCGTTCGACAGCCGGAAACCAGCGACGACGTCCTGGAGCGCGCGTACGCGTTCGTCGAACGAATTCGAAAGACCGCGGTGACGGCTGCCGACACGCCAGGCTTCATCGTCAACCGGGTCGCTCGGCCGTTCTATCTCCAATCGATGCGCGCGCTCGAACGCGGAGTGGCATCCATCGACGAACTCGACGCACTGGCGCGCGCCGCCGGATTTCGCATGGGCCCCTTCGAGCTGATGGACTTCATCGGGCTCGACGTCAACTTGGCCACCAGCGAGTCGATTTACGCGCAAACGGCCGCGGCGCGCTTGGCGCCGCTCGAGACGCAGCGCAGCATGGTGGGCCGTGGCTTGCTAGGGCGCAAGAGCGGTGCCGGCTTCTACGACTATCGCGACGGCACTCCGGCGCGGCTCGACGCCGGCGTCGAGATGCCGGATGGCGAACCGAATCCTGACGAATCGATTGTGGTCGTCGGCTTCGGCGGCATCGCCGACGAGCTTGCCGAGCTGTTGGAACAGCGATACGCGAACGTTACGCGCATAGAGCACGATGATCTCCTCGACGAACTTTCGCTCGACACCACCATCGTCATCGATGTGGGTGACGGCATCGCCGATCGCAGCGGCGTGATCGCGCAACTCGACGCACTGCTCGGAGACGAGACGGTGTTCTTTGTGGACGCGTACGCGACCGATCTGGTTACCTGCACCAAGCGAATGCGGCGACCGGAGCGTCTGGTCGGGTACGGAGTCCTCGGATCGCTCGCCGGGCAGAAAGCCGTCGAGATCGTCGACTCGGAAACGCTATCTGACGACGCGCTTGCGCTGGCTCAGGAGCTTTTCGAGTCGCTCGGCAAGGGCGTCGTGCTGGTCGAAGACCGACCGGCGCTGTTCCTCGGACGAACCGTCGGTTCGATCGTCAACGAAGCGGTGACGGCGGTGCACGAAGACGTGGCCAGCGCCGACGACGTCGATACGGCGATGCGTCTCGGAACGAACTATCCGATCGGGCCGATTGCGTGGGGGCGCGAAATCGGTGGAAGACGTGTCACGCGAATTCTGCAACGCCTGGCCGAAGCCGAAGGCTCCGAGTTTGCGCCACACCGCTCGCTTTGGGTGCTCGACCTCGAGGAAGAAGGCGCAGTCGAACCGGTTGAGGCCGATGCCGCACGGCCGTGAGGTATGGGTGATCGATGCGTTGCGAACGCCGATAGGTCGCTACAACGGCGCGCTCGCAAGCATTCGCCCTGACGATTTGGCGGCGCTCGTCGTGCGCGCCATCGTGGATCGTACGCAGATCCCGCACGATCGCATCGACGACGTATACTTCGGCGCCGCCAACGCCAGCGGCGAGGACAATCGAAACGTTGCACGCATGGCCGTGCTGCTGGCCGGTTTACCCGTAGAGATTCCGGGCGTCACCCTCAACCGGCTCTGCGGCTCCAGCCTTCAAGCGATCAATTCGGCAGCGCAGGCTATCGCGTTCGGCGAGGCGGACGCGATCGTCGCCGGCGGCGTCGAATCGATGACGCGCGCGCCGTACGTGCTGGCGAAAAGCGCCGCACCGTTCGGACGAAACCAGGAACTGTTTGATACCGTCCTGGGCTGGCGCATGATTAATCCCAGGATGCCAGCCCGGTGGACGATCTCGCTCGGCGAGACTGCCGAAAAAATTGCCGAACGCTACGGCATCGGCCGCGCCGCGCAAGACGAGTTCGCTTTCGAATCGCAGATGCGTGCGAAAAAAGCCGTGGAAAGCCAACGCTTCGCTCGCGAAATCGTACCGGTGCGCGTCGAAACCAAAAGCGGCGAGCGCGAGGTCGTCGCCGACGAACATCCGCGCCCCGACACGACGCTCGCGACGCTCGCCGCGCTCAAGCCGTCGTTCAAGCGCGACGGTACGGTCACCGCCGGGAACTCTTCGGGAATTAACGATGGCGCCGCCGCCGTACTGTTGTGCGAGGCCGCGGCGGCGCGACGGCTCGGTCTCGCTCCGCTCGCGCGCGTCGTCGCCAGCGCATCCGCCGGCGTCGCTCCCGATGTTATGGGGCTGGGCCCGATTCCGGCAGCTCGCAAAGCGTTGGCCCTGGCGGAGATGAACGTAAGGGATCTCGACCTCGTGGAACTCAACGAAGCGTTTGCGTCGCAGGCGCTGGCGTGCGTGCGCGAACTGGCGTTCGATCCGGCGAAGACGAACGTCAACGGGGGCGCCATCGCGCTGGGCCATCCGCTCGGTGCGAGCGGCGCGCGCATCGCCGCCACCCTCTTGCACGAGTTGCGGCGGCGACGCGGGCGGTACGGCATGGCGACGATGTGCATCGGCGTCGGTCAGGGAATCGCAACGATCTTCGAACGAATGGAGTAGAACGATACGCCAACCATGACGACCATCGCGACCCCTAGCAGGACGCAGTTATTGATCGGCGGAGCGTGGCGCGATCCATCCGCAGGCGCCTTTTACGACGATCGCAATCCGGCAACCGGTGCGCTGCTTGCGGAAGTGGCGGAAGCGTCTCGGACCGATCTCGACGCCGCGGTCGCCAGTGCGCGCAAAGCGTTCGACACCGGAAAATGGCCGACGATGGCGGCATCGCGCCGGGCGAAGATCCTGTACAAAATGGCGCAGCTCATCGGCGAGCGTGCGAAAGAGCTCGCGTTGCTGGAAGTGCGCGATAACGGCAAACCCATTTCAACCGCCAAAGGCGAAATCGGCGCGATCGTCGATTGTTACGAGTTCTACGCAGGCGCGGCGACCAAAAACTACGGGGAGTCGATGCCGCCGCCGCTTCCGACGTATTTGGCCGCGACGGTTCAAGAACCGGTAGGCGTGGTCGGCGCGATCGTTCCGTGGAACTTCCCATTGCTGCTGGCTTCATGGAAAGTCGCCCCGGCGCTCGCTGCCGGATGCACGATCGTCCTCAAACCGGCACCCTCGACGCCGCTCACTGCAATCGAACTCGGGAAAATTGCGCTCGAGGCCGGCGTTCCTGAAGGGGTTCTAAACGTGGTCACCGCGTCGGGGCGCGAACTCGGAGCGTGGCTCGTCGAGCATGCCGGAGTGGACAAAATTGCGTTCACGGGCTCGACAGCCACCGGAAAACTCGTCGCCGCGTCGGCGGCGCAGACGCTCAAGCGCGTTACCCTGGAGCTTGGGGGAAAGTCGCCGTCGCTCGTCTTCGACGATGCCGCTCTGGATGCGGCGGTGAACGGCGCGCTCTATGGCATCTACTACAACGCCGGCCAATCCTGCGAAGCGCGTTCGCGTATATTCCTGCAGGCCGGCATCTACGACGAGTTCGTTGCCGCTTTTGTCCAGAAATCGCGCAAGCTCAAAGTCGGCCATCCGGAAGATCCCGCCACGCAAGTGGGCGCCATCACGTTGCGCGAGCAGCACGAGAAAATCAAGGCGTACTGCGAGATCGGAATCGCCGAAGGTGCCAAAATCTTGCTCGGCGGACGCGTGCCCGAC
This sequence comes from Vulcanimicrobiota bacterium, assembly GCA_963786105.1. Classification (GTDB taxonomy): domain Bacteria; phylum Vulcanimicrobiota; class Vulcanimicrobiia; order Vulcanimicrobiales; family Vulcanimicrobiaceae; genus Tumulicola. The sequence goes on along the minus strand of CAWAXX010000003.1, from coordinate 17,433 downwards.
GATCTCGAACAAGCCTTAAACGACGGGATGTTTTGGAGTCCGACCGCGTTCGAAGCGTCAAACGAGCATCGCGTCGCGCGCGAAGAAATCTTCGGCCCGGTGGCGACGTTCGTACGGTTTGAAACCGAAGCCGAAGCGATCGCGCTCGCCAACGATAGCGACTACGGCCTGTCGGCGAGCGTCTGGTCGCAAAGCATCGGGCGCGCCAACCGCGTCGCGCGCGGGATTCGCAGCGGCACGGTCGCCATCAACACGCCGTACGCCATTTTTCCCGGCGTCCCGTTCGGCGGCTACAAGCACTCCGGTTATGGGCGCGAACTCGGGATGGAAACGATGCGAGCCTACAGCGAAACCAAGAGCGTGCTCACCTTCATCGGCGAGAAGCCGATGGACCCGTTCGGGGTATAGGTGCAGGATGGCGGAAGTAGTTAAAATCGGTCAGTATTACGACGCGACGTACGGGACGCTATGGAAAGACGGCACGTACTTTCCGCGAGGAACCCGCGTCCTGGTGGTCGGCATGCACGTCGAACAGGGTTTCTGCGTGCGCTTCCCGGCCCAACTCGATGGCGAACCGCTCGAGACGTGGGAGGAGTGGAGCGAAGCCGGATTTCTCGCCGAGGAGGGCTCGATCCAGTCGCCGCACCGGCCACTGTCGACCGCCGTTTTGGCCGAGGCTCGCGACGTGCTTTCAGATGCGGACGAAGGTTCCCACCTGCACTTGCAAGACGACGAAGACTAAACTCCGGGAGCCGGCGTACCTACGTGCCGAGCGGGATCGGTTGATACTGCCAGATCTCCCAGCTCGCGCACTGCGACGACGTCTGATGCGGCCCGAGGACGGCAACCCAACAATAGGTCTGATTCGGTTTGAGGTGGGTGAACTTCGTCATGCCCTTTTTGCCCGTATTCTGGGTCGCGAACGGCGTGCCCGGACGCGGGCTCGACGACGACTTCGGCGTCGATTCTTGGACCGAAATGTTCGCGGCCGGCGTCTGCAAGATGGTTACCGTGATCGTCGCGGCCGTCAGTTGCGGGTTTGGCGTGAGGGACACGGTGGGTACCGGTGACACCGACCCCGTGCTGTTGTTGTTGCTGCACGCCGGAATGGCCACTCCGAGCGAGATTACGGCCAAAAGGATCATGACGCGTTTGGGCATGGCCGGGTCGCTTCGACGCAGCTTGGCCACGGTCCGTTTCCTTTTATAAGGCGCTGGTTAATCCCTAATCGCTTGCGTCGCACCAGTCCGGCTGTGAAAGTAGCGCTGCGATTTCCCGTCGAGGGCGGCGTAGTATTCGCGAAATACGGCGGCGGCGGTCGTGCCGGGCCAATGAGCGGGTACCAGTTCGCTTGGCAGCCCGGGGTCGAGATAGGCGAACTTTCGATAGTCGTGCACCAGCCACAGGCGCTCGACGAACGCGCCTTCGTCGGCGAGCCCGCCTCGCTCGCGTTCCTCAGCAAGACGAGGGCGGTAGCGCGCGACGAACTCGCGGTACGCGGTCGCGATCGCCTCGAGATTCCAACAGTGCTCGACGAGCTGGCGGTCGCTCAGCGGACCGGCATAGCGTCCGGCGAACGCATGCGCGCCCTCAGCCAGGCCACTGGCTTCGGCGGCCGCGCGAGCGGCTTCGAGGGAGTCGGCGGGTGAGACCCAGGTTGATGCCGACAGCGGAGCCCAACCAAGTACGCCAAGTTCTTGTCGCAGCCGGTCGCGCGCTTGGCGTCCGCCGTTTCCGGGCGCAAACGTCAGCAGGCGCCAGCGGCCGTCCCACTCGATAACCGGTCCGTAAATCCGCGGGCTCAGGTCGGCGATTCGCCGCCGTCCGCGCTCGGTCACCGAGTAAAACGCTCGGTTGCCTGCTCGATAGGCGACGAGCCAACCTTGCCGCGACATCCGGGAGACCGCCTGGCGAACGGCGGCCGCCGAAATGCCGAACGGCGCCATCAGCGCGATCAGCCCACCGATCCAAAGCGACGCGCCGGCATCGTCGCCGCGGCCGGCCCGGTGGACTAGATCCCCGTACAACGTAAAAATGAACGAGTTTGGCCGCAGTACTGGCCGGATTTCACGGTTGACAGGCGCCGTCATCGGACCTAGTATGACAATATTCCAACGGATCGTCAAAAATCCGTCACACGCTGAAGCACGGGTAATCTCACCATGGCCGCGCGCATCGCTACCTTCGACGACTGGATCGATCTCCTCAAGGAATGGCAACACGACATCGGCCTCGACCGGGAGCTGATCGAGCGGTTCATGCCGGGATACGCGTTCGAAGCAAAATACGGCGAGCTGCCGACTCCTGAAATCTATTTCGGCGATTTCAAGGGCGACCGGCGCTGGGAGAAGGTGCGCGAGATTCCGGATCAGCGCATGCGCGACGCCGTGCTGAACATGGTCGTCTATCAAGGCGACACGGAATTTGCTTCAAACGAACAACAGCGTTTTCTCGTGAACAACGCCCCCAGCGAATACGACCTCGCGTCGTTGGTGCGCATCATGGTAGAAGAGACGCGGCACGGCTATCAGATGTGCCACCTGCTCGTCGATCAGTTCGGCAGCGAGGGAAAGATCGAAGCGCAGAAGCTGCTCGAACGGCGCGCGTTTGGTAAGAAGAACCGGTTGCTCAACGCGTTCAACGAAGACGTTACCCACTGGCTCGACTTCTTTGCCTACACGAACTTCATGGACCGCGACGGGAAGTTCCAGCTGACGATGCTGGCGCACTCGAGCTTCGCTCCGTTGGCCGCTTCGATGGGCCCGATGCTCAAGGAAGAGTCCTATCATATGGGCACCGGCATCACCGGGCTGCGCCGCATCGCCAAAGCCGGTGTCATTCCCGCCGCCGTTCAGCAGAAGTACTACAACAAGTGGATTTCGGGATCGCTCGATCTGTTTGGCACGGACCATTCGGGGTCGGCGCAGTGGGCGTACACCTGGGGCATCAAGGGGCGCGTCGACGAAGACAAAACCGGCGACCCGGTCGATAAGGAGCACCTCAACGAACGCGCGCGGCGGCAATTCTACGACGAAATCTTGGGCACAGTCGCGCGCGTGAACGAAGTTGCCGCCGGCGAGACCAAGCTGTACGTGCCCGATATGCGTTTCAATCGGAAGATCGGGGACTACGCCGGTCAGCGTTACGCGGTCGACGGAAGAAAACTCACCGAAGAAGAGTGGGAAGCGTACGCACCGACCGTCCTGCCGATGGCCGGCGACGACGCTAAGCTTGCCGATTATTTCAAGAACCCAAACTGGATCGCTCCGAAAGGAAACCTGGCATGAGCACGATCGCAAACGGCGCAACGCAAACGGCGTTCGGACGCGAGGCGCGTCCGTTCGACGGTAAGCGCGTCATCAACTACTGGAAAGACGGGCACGTCGGATTCATCGAGATGGACGATCCACCGGCCAATACCTACACCCACGAGATGATGCGCCAGCTCGACGACGCGATTCTCGACGCACGTTTCGATTCCGACGTCGAGGTGATCGTTCTCACCGGAAAAGGCGAAAAATTCTTTTCGGCGGGAGCAAACATCGGGATGCTCAACGCCGTCACGCCCGAATTTAAGTACATGTTCTGCCTGCACGCCAACGAGACGCTCAACCGCTTCGAGCAAACCCCGAAGTTGGTGATCGCCGCGCTCAACGGCCACACCGTCGGCGGTGGCCTCGAGATTGCGATGGCCGCCGACGTCCGCATCGCTCGACAGGATGCCGGCAAGATCGGTCTTCCGGAGGTCGCGCTCGGCGTGCTCCCCGGTACCGGGGGCACCCAGCGCCTCGCGCGTCTGGTCGGAAAATCTCGTGCGATCGAGTTGATGGTGACGGGCAAAACCGTCAGCTTCGAACAAGCCCTCGACTGGGGCATCGTCAACGACATCTACGAAGGCTCGGCGGAAGATTTTCGCCGTCAGATCGTCGAATATGCCAAGCAGTTCTGTTCGCCGAACAAAGCGCCGATGGCCGTCGGGCATATCAAACGCAGCGTGCAAACCGGCGCGGAATTACCGTTGCAAGATGCGCTCGCGATCGAACGCGAGCTTCAATCGCTGTTGTTCAAGAGCGAAGACGCAAAAGAGGGCCTCGCGGCATACAACGAAAAGCGCGTCGCTAAGTTTAAGAATAAGTAAGACCGCCTTACGCAAAAAGCAGAAGTTGACGGCAGTCAATCTTCGCTAGTGCTTGCGCGAACCGAGAAGGGCCGGCCGCGCGAAACCGATAACGTTCACGATCGTGCGCAGCGGTTTTTTCCATCTCGTGTGCGATGCTCTCTTCGACTATTCGCTACCATGACGAGCAAACACGTCGTCTCGATCGCGTTCGTTACTGCATTGGCGGTGGCGGCGTGTTCGTCTTCCGGTACCGGGCCTGGCGGGAACGCGGGAAATCCGGGATTCGTACCGCAGCTCCGCGCCGGTCAGAGTAAAATCCAGCATATCGTCATCATCGTTCAAGAGAACCGCAGTTTCGATAATTTTTTCGACTGCTTTCCGGGCACGGACTGCGTGACGAGCGCTCCCGGTCCGGGGCCGCGACCGTCGCCGGGTTCGCAAAGCAGCCCCTGCCCGACGCTGATTACGCCGAGTCCCGGGCCGAGCCCGACGCCGATTCAGTTGAAATTCGACTACGAGTTGAAATCCTCGGACATCGACCACAGCTACTGTCCCGCGTTCCTTACCGATTACGACGGCGGCAAACAGGACGGATTCTACTGGGGCGCTTCCTTGCATAGCTCCGACCACATCGCCAAGACCTATGCGTACCAAGTGGTCGATCGGCACAAGATCCAACCGTACTGGGATATGGCGGCGCAGTACGTCCTCGCCGACCGGACTTTTACGACGCAAGCCAGCGGAAGCTTCACTGCGCACCAAGATTTGATTCGCGGCAACACCCAGGTTCAGCAAAACGCCATGGTGGTCGACTATCCGTGGAATTCCCAAGGTTTTCAAGGTTGGGGCTGCGACGATTCGCCGGGATCGGTGACGTCGTTGCTGACTTCGACCAAGCAGTACCTGTACAACCAAGGACCGTTTCCGTGCTTTTCGTACTCGACGATCCGCGATCTCCTCGACGCAAAGGGCGTGACGTGGAAATACTACGTACCGACGTGGCCTAATAACGGCGGCCAGCTGTGGAATGCGTTCGCCGCGATCGACGCGGTGCGCCACGACAAGAGCGAATGGCCGAATAAAGCCAAGTTCAACTGCGTAAACAGCTGCGTCTCTTGGCCGGAGACGAACGTTCTGTGCGACGTCGCGGGGTCGACCGCGAGTCCGTGTCCGGCGCCCAAACCTACCGGCCAGATCGTCCTCCCGGAGGTATCGTGGGTTATCCCGGACGGCGTCGACTCCGATCACGGCGGCGGTTCGGTGCCGTCGGAAGACAACGGTCCGGATTGGGTCGCTTCAGTCGTGAATGCGATTGGTGAGAGTTCATACTGGAACTCGACGGCCATCGTCGTCGTATGGGACGATTGGGGCGGGTTCTACGACCACGTTCCACCGCCGAAACTCGACTATGAAGGCCTCGGCTTTCGCGTGCCGATGATGGTTATCTCGCCGTATTCCAGACGTGGATACGTTTCGCACACCCAGTACGAATTCGGCAGCATTCTGAAGTTTATCGAAGAGACGTTCTCGGTAGGGAATTTGGGCACCACCGACGTTCGTGCAAACAGCATCGCCGACGTCTTCAACCTATCGCAGCCCCCCCATCGCTTCAAACCGATCAAGCTCCGCAACGGCAATCACGGTCGCTGGTACTTCCTGCACCGCGCTCAATCGAACGAACCGGTCGACACGCAGTAAGGACATCGATGAAGCGCAACTGGTTTTCGGCTATCATGTTGGCGTCGCTCGCGGTTGCAGGCTGCACGATGCGTCCCGTCGGGCCGATGTCCGCGAAATCGTTCCTGCCTGCGGTCGGTTCGTTCAACGACAGCCGCGGCAAGATCAAGCACGTTGTCATCATCGTTCAAGAGAACCGCAGCTTCGACAACTTTTTCGACTGCTTTCCTGGAACCGATTGCGTGAAGGAAGCCCCTGGGCCCGGAGCGCAGCCGCAGCCAACGCCTGGAAACGCGTCGAGCCCGTGCCCGGCAGCGTTTCCGACGCCGAGCCCGGGTCCCACCCCGACGCCGATCAAACTGCAACTCGGTATGCCGCTCCCGGCGTTAGATCCCGACCACCGCTATTGTCCCGCGTTCCTCACCGAGTACGATGGCGGCAAGCTCGACGGGTTCTATTGGGATGACGGTGTGAGTTTCGGTCAACCGGCGATGCTGTATCCATATCGCGTTGTGGCTGAAGAGCAGATTCAACCGTATTGGGACATGGCGACGCAATACGTGCTCGCCGATCGCACGTTTCCAACCGAAGCGAGCGGCAGCTTTACCGCACATCAGGACTTGATTCGCGGGAATACGAAAGTCAGCCGTACGGAGAGCGCCGTCGACTATCCGCACAATCCCAGTAACATCGAAAACTGGGGATGCGACGATCCAAAAAATCCCCCGAACGGACCGTCGTACGTGCCGCTGCTTACGACGATGCACAAATATATCTACCAAGGGGCTCCGCCGTGCTTCTCGTATTCGACGATTCGGGATTTGCTCGACGCAAAGGGCATCTCATGGAAATACTACGTTCCCATTTTTCCAAAAGACGGCGGTCAGATGTGGAACGCTTTTGACGCGATTTCCGCGGTGCGTTACGATTCAAGTGAATGGCCGCACAAGTCCGGCCCGTGGACGTGTTCCACGAGTTGCGTCTCGTGGCCGGAAACGAACGTGCTCTGCGACGTTGCCGGTTCGACTGCGAGCCCGTGTCCCGTGCCGAGCCCGAAGAGCGGCGGCGTGACGCTGCCGGCCGTTTCCTGGGTGATTCCCGACAATGAAGATTCAGATCACTACGCTCTCGTCGACGGCAAAATGGTCGACAATGGACCGGATTGGGTCGCTTCGGTCGTCAACGCGATCGGTCAGAGTTCGTACTGGAATTCGACCGCCATCATCATTCTGTGGGACGACTGGGGCGGATTCTACGACCACGTGCCGCCGCCGCACATGGATTACACGGGGCTCGGATTCCGCGTTCCGATGATTATCGTGTCGCCGTATTCGAAAAAAGGCTACGTCGCGCACACGCAATTCGAGTTCGGCAGCCTCTTGAAGTTCGTTGAGGCGACGTTCGGTTTACCCAGCCTGGGCACGACCGACGTCCGCGCGAACAACATCAACGACGCATTCAACTTTCAGCAGAAGCCGCGCCCGTTCGTGCCGATCAAGCTGCTAAATAAGAATCACGATCGCCGATACTTCCTGACGCGGCCGCCCTCGAACACCCCCGTCGACACCGAATAGCCGCGCAGCGGTGTCATGCCGAGCCGAGCGAGCAGTCGAAGCACTGTTTGCGGGCCCTTCGACCGGCTTACTGTAACCGCGCTAAGCCCTCGCGTCCTAGCATCGCTTCGTGGATTTCCCTGACGCGGTCGAGCGTGTCGATCTCTTCGGGTGGTTTATCGTTGCGAATGCGTACGATGCGCGGGAAGCGTAGAGCGAAGCCGCTTTCGTGCAAGTCGCTGCGTGCGACTATGTCAAAGGCGACCTCGAGCACGATCGCCGGTTCGACGGGAATCTCGTGCGCGCGAGCCTTCGCGCGCCGGCTTTCGATGGGTAACCGATGTTCCAGGAACCACGGCGTCAGCGTTGCTATCTCGGCGTCGGTCAGCCCCGAGTACGCCTTTCCGATCGTTAGCAGCCGCTCGCCGTCGCGCACGGCGAACGTGTAATCCGAAAGCACGCCGGCGCGCTTGCCGTGGCCCCATTCCACCGCGACGACCACGACGTCGAGCGTTGCCAGCTCGCGCTTGAGTTTCAACCACCATTTCCCGCGGCGACCTGGGGCATACGGCGAATCGCTTCGCTTTAGGACGAGCCCCTCGTTGCCGCGCCCGCGTGCACGGCCAAACCGTTCGTTGACGCCGGTACCCACCGCCTCGTCGACGCGTTCGAACGGTGCGAGCAGAATGCAATCGCTTGGCGCCACTAGGTCCGCGAGCCGCTCGCGGCGACGGACCAAGGGTTCGTCGATGAGCAAATCGTCGTCGACGGCGAGGAGATCGAACACGACGTACGCCAACGGAACGTCGCGCAGCAATTCCTCGTCGACGGTCTTACGCTGCAGTCGCCCCTGAAGGTAGCGGAACGGTAGCACTTGGCCGTCGCGCATTGCCAGAATCTCGCCGTCGAGGATCGCGCCGGCACGGAGTGCGCGCTGTAGCGCGACGACGATTTCAGGATAGGAGGCTCCGACGTCGTTGAGCCGGCGCGAGAAGAGCTGCGCTCGGCCGGCACGGACGTGCGCTTGCGCACGTATGCCGTCGTATTTGTCTTCGACGAACCATTCGGCGCCGACGAGTTCCTCGTACGATTGCGCGTAGGCGATCGGTGACGCAAGCATGAAACCGATGGGCGTACCGTAGGCGACGCGCAACGCGTCGAGCGTTCGGTGTTTGGCGGCCAGTGCGACCGTGCCGACGTCGCCGGCTGCCATCGTCGCGCGCCGAATCGCCGCCGGTTCGGCGCCGAACGCGCGCGCGACCGCGTCGAGTACTAACCCCTCGCGCAAGCCGACGCGCAAGTCGCCGGTTACGATCTTTACGACGTAAGCGACGGCCGACGGACCGTCGCACGCTCGTAGAATGCGTTCGAAAATTGCCTCGCGCCGCTTACTTGCGCTTTTGCCTGCGACGCCGGCGATTTCGGCGAAAAACCCGTCGAGAGCTGCCGGCGTCAGCCGGTCGGCAAATAACATGGCGTCTCGCGGAGGACGTACCAGCTTGGCGAGCGCGGCTCCCAAGTCGCCGGTTTCGCGATAGGATTCACTCAAAGCGGCGTCGTCGAAGTCCCATACCCGCCGTGCAACGTTCACAATTGCCTGCCCGCCCAGCGAGAGCGTGCGATGGTCGCGGGCGGCAAACGGACTGCCGCTGAAGAATCGCGCCACCGCTACGACGTCGACGTCGTCGAGCATACCGAAATACTCGGCGAGCAGGGCGATCTTCTCGAGCTTCCCCGATCGCGCGGCGATCGCTTCCGCCGTTCGAGCAAAGCGTTCCATTCCGTCGCGCGCGGTGCCCTAGGGCAACTCCATCCGATACAATCGGGCGTCGTCGATCCACATGCGTTGGGGTTGCGAGCCGGCCAACGCGTCGAATCGGACGATTGCGGAGCCGATCGCGAACGTCCCGTCCTTGCGAGGCTGGAGCGGCGCGACCCCGTCAAGGGTGAGCCGGTCTTTGACGATCAGCACGCGCGTGATCAACGGTTGCTCGATAAAGACGTTTTCATAGCGTCCCACAAGCGCATCCCAGGATTTTGGGTGCGTGAAGGCGCGCGGGCCGTCGTAGCGTTCGTTTGGGTACCATCGCGCGCCGTACGTCATCTCCACGACCTGCTTTTTGGAGTTGCGCCCGAAAGCGATGAGGTACGTGGCAAAGCGTGGGTCGTCGGCCCAGAACTGATCGGTATCGCGCGGATAGAGCGTAACGGTTGAGGATCCGTCCGTCAGATTCAGATGGCCGTCCTGGGCGGTAACCGTAAGGGCCACGCCGTCCGGGCCCGTGTACTTGCCGGCGTAATCGTTCGCATTGGGAATATGTGCGACGTCGGGCGCCGGAGGAGGCGCCGGTAGCGGCTCGCCGGCGCTTTGCGCGCGCAAAACGCTCATGGCGTACAGCATGATCGCGCACGGGTGCAAGGGAGCCTCCACGAGATTCGCCATAGCGATTACGCCGAATCCTCGCGTGAGGTTCATTTGCATGCACGCGGTGTATCCGGAGATACCGCCGGTGTGCCCGATCAAGTGGTCGCCGTTCGTATCGAAAACCGATAAACCGAAACCGTATTGCCGGTAGTATTCGGGAGCCTCGGCCAGAATCGGGGTGGCCGAACCGGCGGGTTTTCCGTTTTTAAGCACGTCTGCGGCCGTCATCGCGGCAAATCCGGCGGGCGCGAGCAGTTCCTTCCCATCGGCTGTTTTACCGCCGCCGAGATAGAAGCGCATGTAACGCGCCATGTCCTCCGGCGTCGACAAAACCGAACCGGCCGGATCGACGAAGTCCAGCGGCGGCGATGCGACCAGTGCCGGATGCAGCGATCCGGGACGATCGTTGTTGCGCCACTGATAGCCGAGCGCCGCAGTGGACATGGCATCCGGCGTGAATACCGGCGAGCTGTTCTGCATGCCCAGCGGATCGAGAACCCGGTCCTGCATCGATTCGCTCCAGGGGCGGCCGTCGATGCGTGCGAGAATGGCACCGGCGGTCGCAAACCCGTCGTTGGAATACGACCATGACGTTCCGGGTTTGAAGAGCACCTTGGTCGCGCGCAACGCGACGACGTCGTAACCGTAGGAATTTTCAGGCGAAAAGTCGTCGGGAATGCCCGCCGTATGCGACAACAACTGATGCACTCGAATTGGATCTCCCCCGGAGTCGATCGTAAACCAGGGCAAATACCGGCTTACGGGCGCATCCAGCGCGAGCTTACCTTCTTCGACGAGCTGCATCGTTGCGAGTGCCGTCATCGACTTGGTAATCGATCCGATCGCAAACCGCGACGCCGGCGTGACCGGGATTTTCGCTTCGACGTTTGCATAGCCGAACGTTAAGATCCGGATCGTCTTGGTCCGGTCGGTAATCGCGATCGACAGTCCGGGTGTCCCCTCGTACGCCATGGCCGCCGGCGCGGCTGCTTCGATGGCGGCAACCGCATCGTCGAGGGTCGGACGGTTCGCAGCCCAGGCGGGCGTGGCGACCGGCAGCGTCAGAGCGATCGCGACGGCGCCGGCGCCAAAAGCGCGACGGAAAGCTTGAAAGGTGCGCATACCGCCTAGTTGCTGCGCGCCGGCGTTTGGGTCCCGCGCCCGCGAAGCCGCCTACCATTCTCCCGCGAACGAACGTTCGCTGAAACGCTCCGGCTCGCGTGAAGGTTAAGGTCACTACTATGGCTCGCATTTACGAAAGTCTCGCCGACACCGTCGGCAACACGCCGCTGGTCAAGATCCCGCGGTTGAATGCCGGTATCCCGGCCAGCGTGCTCGTAAAACTGGAATCGTTCAATCCGGCCGGCTCGGTGAAAGATCGCATCGGCGTTTCGATGATCGAAGCGGCCGAACGCGATGGGCGTTTGCTTCCGGGCATGACGATTATCGAGCCTACCAGCGGTAATACCGGGATCGCGCTGGCATTCGTCGCCTCCGCCAAAGGTTATCCGCTGATCCTCGTGATGCCCGACACGATGACCGTCGAACGTCGCAATCTTCTCAAGGCCTACGGCGCTCAAGTCGTGCTCACGCCCGGCGCCGAAGGTATGACGGGAGCGCTCAAGCGCGCCAACGACATCGCGTCGACCGCGGCGAACAAGTACTTCATGCCGCAGCAGTTCGAAAATCCGGCCAATCCGGAGGCGCACCGGCGGACGACGGCGGAGGAAATTTGGCGCGATACCGACGGCGCGGTCGACGTGGTCGTCGCCGCAATAGGTACCGGCGGCACGATTACCGGCGTGGGCGAGGTTCTCAAGTCGCGCAAACCGGGCGTAGCGATGATCGCGGTCGAGCCGGATGCTTCCGCGGTCCTGTCCGGCGGCAAACCCGGGCCGCACAAGATTCAAGGTACCGGGGCAGGCTTCGTTCCAAAGATCCTCAACACTGGAGTTTATAACGAAGTCATCCGGGTTACCGATGCCGATGCCATCGCCGTCGCGCGCCGGCTCGCGCGCGAGGAGGGGATGCTCGTCGGTATATCGACCGGCGCAAACGTGTGGGCGGCGCTGCAAGTCGCCGCACGTCCCGAATCGAAGGGCAAAACGATCGTGACGATCGGGTGCGACACCGGCGAACGCTACTTGAGCAATCCGGTGTTCGCCGAGCAGGAAGCGATCGTCGTCGAGCCGGCGCTCGTCGTGTAACCATAAGATGCATCGTTGATCGTAGAAGTCACTCGCGGCGATATCGTCGAGTCCGTCCATCACGTGACCGCGTGCGCGGTGGATGCACGCGGCAACGTCGTGCTCGAGGACGGCGACGTCGAGAGCCCCGTCTATTTGCGCTCCGCCGCGAAGCCGTTCATCGCCGCCGCCGCGGTCGAAGCGGGGGTCCGGGAGCGCTTCGCGCTCGACTCGCGTGAAATCGCCGTGATGGCGGCGTCGCACTTCGGCCAGCCGTTTCACGTTGCCGCGGTCGCTTCGATTCTGCAAAAGATCGGTCTGGACGAGTCGGCTCTGAAGTGCGGTTCGCACCTGCCCTACGACCAGAAATCGGCCGCCGAGATCGTCCGCGCGGGGCTCGAACCGAGCGCGCTCTATAACAACTGCTCCGGCAAACACGCGGGAATTCTCGCACTCTGCAAAATCATCGACGCCGATCCGGCGACCTACCTCGAGCTAACGAATCCCGCGCAACGTCGCATCCTCGAGTTTTGCGCGCGGCTTTCCGACGACGACGCCGATGCGTGGCCCGTAGGCGTGGACGGCTGCGGCATCCCAGTGTACGCGACCAGCCTGCGGCGTGCCGCCCTGTCGTTCGCACGTTTCGCAACGCTAGAGGGCGTCGACACGCGCGACGCCTCGGCGCTTCGCGTGGTCCGCGATGCGATGATCTCGTACCCGGAATACGTTGCCGGCACCGGGCAGCTCGATACCGTCTTGATGCAAGTGGCGGCTGGCGCGATTGCTTGCAAGGGTGGGGCCGAGGGGATTCACGGAGTCGCCGCGATCTCTCGCGGCTTGGGCTACGTGGCCAAAGTGCGCGATGGCGGGGGTCGCGCGCGTGGCCCTTCGACGATCGCGGCATTGTGGCGGCTAGGCGTGCTCGACGAAGAAAAGACGATGGAACTGGCTCGCTTTGCCAGGCCGGTCGTGTATAATCGGGCCGGACGTGCGGTCGGTGAGATTCGCGCGGCCGATATCGCCGTCGAAAAAGCGAGTTAGGACGTGTCCCAGTACCTTCGCCTGCTCGGGGAGCGGGTTCTGATCTTCGACGGCGCCATGGGCACGCAACTCATGGCGCTCGACCTATCTGACGAGGACTTCGGCGGCTCGCGCTACCACGGGTGTAACGAGGCGCTCGTCCTCGCCCGTCCGGATATCGTGCGCGACATTCATGCGGCCTATTTGGCAGCCGGTGCGGACGTCGTCGAAACCGACTCGTTCATGGGCTCGCGCATCAAGCTGGCCGAGTACGGCTTGGGCGAGCGCACCGTTGAGGTCAATCGGCGCGCGGCGGAGTTGGCACGTCAAGCGTGCGATGCGGTGTCGACGCCGGAGCACCTGCGCTTCGTCGCCGGGTCGATGGGTCCGACGGGCATGTTGATTTCGTCGTCCGATCCGGGTCTCTCAAATATTACGTACGAGCAACTGCGCGACGTCTACGGCGAGCAAGCGCGCGCGCTCGTCGAAGGCGGCGCGGACGTCTTGCTCCTCGAAACGATGCAGGACCTCCTCGAACTCAAGGCGGCGATTGCGGGCATCGTACGCGAGTTCGACCGAGGACTGCGTCGCGTTCCGATTCAGGCGCAGCCAACCCTAATCCAGGAAGGCCGCATGCTGCTCGGCACCGACGTTCGGGCGATCGTCGCAACGCTCGACGCGCTTCCGATCGACGTCATCGGTTTGAACTGCTCGACCGGTCCGACGCAGATGCGCGACTCCGTCCGGTATATGTGCGAAAACTCGCGATGTTTTGTGAGCGTGATCCCCAATGCCGGCCTTCCGCTCATGGGTCCTAAAGGGGAAACGATCTATCCCGAGAGCCCCGGCGACCTCGCGGCCGAACTTGCGGATTTTGTCGGTGCGTTCGGCGTGAATGCCGTCGGCGGGTGTTGCGGCTCGACGCCTGCACACGTCGCCGCCATCGTACGAGCCGTTGCGGCTCTGGGGAGCGATACGGCCGCGGCGCGGCGCGTGCAGCGCGTAGGTTCGGCCAAGAGCGACGCACGTCCGCAGTGGGTGGCTTCGGCCATGGCGGGCGTGTCGCTCGTGCAGGAACCCCGTCCGCTCATCGTCGGCGAGCGCATCAACAGCCAGGGATCGCGCAAGATCAAACGCTTGCTACTCGAAGAGAATTACGACGAGATCGTCTTGGTGGCGCGCGAGCAGGTCGAAGGCGGCGCGCACGTGCTCGACGTCTGCTGCGCGCTGACCGAGCGGCCCGACGAAGACCGGCAAATGCGTGAGATCACGCGTAGACTGGCGCAGTCGATCGAAGCTCCGCTGGCCATCGATTCCACCGAGCCCGCCGTTCTCGAAGCGGCGCTGCAAAACTATCCGGGGCGTGCGATCGTCAATTCGGTGCACTTGGAATCGGGCCGGGCGAAAATGGACGCGGTCGTGCCGCTCGCGCTCGAACACGGTGCGGCCGTCATCGCCCTGACGATCGACGAAGCGGGAATGGCTAAATCGGCCGCCCGAAAGGTGGAAGTTGCGCGGCGAATATACGACATCGCCGTGGGCGAATATGGCCTGCCGCCGGGTGCGCTGATCTTTGATGCCCTCACGTTCACGCTCGCTACCGGCGAGGCGGAATTCCTCAGCTCCGCCGTCGAAACGATCGAAGGCATTCGCGCAATCAAGCGCGAGCTGCCGGGAGTTCTGACGTCGCTCGGCGTTTCCAACGTCTCGTTCGGTCTCAAACCGGCCGCTCGCGCGGCGCTCAACTCAGTGTTTCTGCACCACTGCGTCGAGGCAGGGCTGGATATGGCATTGGTGCATCCCAAGGACATCACGCCATACTTTGAGATCGACGCCGAGCTGCGCGAGCTTTGCGACGATCTCGTATTCAACCGGCGTTCCGACGCCCTCGCCCGCCTGATCGAACGCTTCGAAACGGTCGAGTCGGCCGGTACCGGCGGTTCGTCGCTCGACGACGATCCGAACCTTCCGGTCGGCGAACGCATCGCGCAGTCGATTTTGCGCCGTCGTAAGGACGGTATCGAAGCCAAGATCGACGAGGCGCTCGCAACGCGTACTCCCGTCGAGGTCCTCAACGAGATCCTGCTGCCCGCCATGAAAGACGTCGGTGACAGGTTCGGGCGCGGCGAGCTGATTCTTCCGTTCGTTCTGCAATCGGCGGAAGTGATGAAGAAGGCCGTCGCCCACCTCGAGCAGTTTCTCGAAAAGAAGGACGGATCGGCCAAAGGAACCGTTGTGATTGCCACCGTTTTCGGTGACGTGCACGACATTGGAAAAAATCTGGTCAACACGATCCTCACCAACAACGGATACAAGGTTCACGACCTCGGCAAACAAGTGCCGATGAACACCATCCTCGAGAAGGCGGTCGAGGTGAAGGCCGACGCCATCGGCCTCTCCGCGCTCCTGGTTTCGACCAGCAAACAGATGCCGATTTGCCTTCAGGAGCAAGACGCTCGCGGCTTGGCCTTCCCGGTCATCGTCGGGGGGGCCGCGATCAATCGCGACTTTGGGCGCCGGATCGTCTTGCTCGACAACGGCGCTCGATTTTTCGAACCGGGGCTGTTTTACGCAAAGGATGCGTTCGAAGGGCTCGAGTTGATGGACGTGCTCACCAGCGATGCTTCCCGTCGCGATGCGTTGATCGAACGCACGAGGCTCGAAGCATTCACGCAGCGCGACCGTCAAGCAGGTGCGCAAAGTTCGGCCGTCCGACCGGCGTCGTCGTCCAAGATGAAGGGCGACCGAGCCGACGTTCCGTCGCCTCCATTTTGGGGCGCGCGAACCCTTTCGGATATCGATTTGCGAGCGTTGTGGCCGTGTTTCGATCTGCGCAGCCTTTTCCGGCTTTCGTGGGGTGCCGCCAACACGAAAGGCGATGCGTACGAGCGACTCCTGCGCGACGACTTCGAGCCGCGTTTGAAACGCTATCAGGGGGTTGCGCTCCGGAACGGATTCTTAAAACCTCGCGTCGCCTACGGATACTTTCCGGCGGCCGGACTGAATAACGACGTTATCGTTTACGACCCGGCGGATCGCGCACGCGAAATTGCGCGATTCGAATTCCCGCGTCAAATCGGCGGAGAACACTTGAGCCTCGCCGACTATCTACGGGAACCCGATGGCGGCAAGGCGAGCGACGTTATTGCGTTGCAAGTCGTCACCGTCGGCGCGCAAGCGGCGCAGCGCACCGAGGCGTTGCAGGGCACCGGAGACTACAGCGAGTCGTATTTTCTTCACGGTTTTTCGGTGCAAGCTGCCGAAGCGCTGGCCGAATACACGCATACGCGCATCCGTCGCGAACTCGGAATTGCCGACGACCGCGGTAAGCGCTACTCGTGGGGATACGGCGCCTGCCCCGACCTCGCTCAACACGATATCGTTTTCAGTCTGCTGCGGGCGTCCGAGCGCATCGGCGTGACGCTCACCGAAGCATTCCAAATCGTACCCGAGCAGTCGACTGCGGCGATCGTCGTGCACCACCCAAAAGCAACCTACTTCAACGCCGCCGCCGTTCGCGAGCTCGCACCCTCGTGACGGGCGTGGGGACGATTGTGCTCGGAGTCGTCACGGCGCTCGCGACGCCTAGCCCGGCAACTAACGTGACGCCCGCGAGCGCGGCGAACGTTACGTGGCACGACGTGACGTTGGCGGCGCCGGCGTCCGAATTGCGCTCGCTCTTGGGCGATCCGCTGCGCATCGTCGCATTCGACGATGGACGGCGACGCGTCGCGCGCTACTGGCTGCCCGGCTCCGACGCGTTGTTCTTCGTCATCGAGGAAAACGGTTATATCGAAGGCTTTCGTGCCGCTGCCGGGGCGGGGTCGCGCGTGCCCCTTACGAACGTTCCAGCCGATCCGTCCGGCGTTCGGCTTGGTGATGCGCTCGATGCCTCCATGGAAAAGCATCCGGGGTTTCGCCTCGATACGGCATCAGACGGTACCGCGTCGTTGCACGGCCGCGCGAACGTACCGAACGTTGCGGTGGTATATGAGTTTGAAGGTGGCAGGGTCCAAAGTTTTCAGTGGGGCGTGCTCGTGTCGCCGGGGCGGCCGGCCGTTCCGGAACTGGTCGAGCCAGCGGGCGATTCGATTTCCGATGCGATTTTGGACGCGCAAAAAAACGAGAACGACGGCGTGCGATGGGAGTATGTCTACTTAGCATACCATCCCTGCGATGGTGAGACGCGCTGGGCGCTCAAGCAACAGTCCCTGGTACACGAGCGCGGGCGCGCCTACGATCGCCTTCACGTCGCGTGCCCGACGACGAAGGTCGAGCGAGACTTTTATTTCAATATCACTCCGTATTTCGGAAAGCTCTAAACCCGGAGGGCGGAGCGTCCTAGGAGTTCTGCTTCGCTCCAGATCGAGGAACCGAAGGTTGATGTTTACTGAGGTAAATGAGACCTGAGGTGACGAAGAGCTGGTGTGAAGCGGGGCTCCTAGGCTGCGA
>CAWAXX010000002.1:0-85698 GCA_963786105.1 Vulcanimicrobiota bacterium | reverse complement strand
TCCGCCCACACCGCTCCGGTTGGCGAACACGTGTAACGCAACTGTGCCGAACAAATCCCCAGAGCACGAACGAAAAGGCGTACGGTCGCGACGACCGCCGTCAACGTAATCGTCGTGTCGCCGAACACTCCAGCCGTTTCGCTCGCCCTCGTCGAGCACGTATTGCAGACAGCCGAGGCCGATGGCGAGCAGCGCGACGCCGACCACGTCGAACACGGTGCGGCGCGCCGTGCGGCTGGATCGCGCACGAGAGCAGCACGACGGCGATCGCGCCCGGGACGAGGTTGACGTCGAAGACCCAGCGCCAGCTCATGTTGTCGGTGATGAGGCCGCCCAGCGTCGGCCCGATCGAGGGGCCGAGGACGACGCCCATCGCGTAGATCGCCTGGCTCGTCCCGAGCTGCTCGGGCGGAACGTCTCGCGAACGACCTGCGCGGTCGCCAGGATCCCGCCGCCGAACGCGCCCTGCACGAGACGGAAGACGATCACGCGCACCGAGCGGAGGCGCCATCCCGCAGGCGAGCGAGGCGATCGTGAAACCGATGATCGAGGTGAGAAAGTACGGTTTGCGACCGAAGCGCAGTTGCAGCCACGGCGTAAGCGGGATGACGACGACGTTTGCGATGACGTAGGCCGTGAGGACCCACGTCCCTTCGTCGACGTCGCGCCGAGGTTGCCGTTGATCGTGGGGAGCGCGACGTTGACGATCGTCGCGTCGATCGACATCAGCAAAAGCGCGGCGAGCATCACGGCACAGACCACGGCGAAGCGTCGCGCGCCGTATTCGACGACGGTGGGCATCTTGGGCTTTTCATGCTGAATTAGACGAGTGCCGGCGTTTGACGGAAACAGGGTCGGCGTTTTCGCCGGCGATCTGTTCGAAGAACGCGTAGGCCTCGCGCTCGTTGGGGCTCAGCGGGACGACGGTCTCGACCGACTGGGAGGTGGCGGCGAGCGTGTCGGCCGTTTCCACGAAATGCGTCCAGGCATTGGGCGTGGAGGTAGCAAGCGCCTGGTGGTAGGCTTCGCGCGAGAAGCTGGCTGAGACCCCGCCGAGCAACTCGGCGTTGCCGCGGAGGGTTTCGTAGGAGAGACGTGCGTCGAGCGACAAGTCGCGGATGGACGTCCCTGGGGCTCGGGATGACAATACATCTTGTACTAATAATAGTACAAGACTCATTTTACTGTCAAGAGTGAATTGCAAGAAATTACTGTACTGAAGCCGCCCCGCGTACCTATTGGTATCCCGAGCGCGAAGACATCACGATCTACGGCATTCTGGTCTGGCCTCGTCCCACGCGCCTGGGGAGCACCGCGCGCGAGGAGTGCTGCCCCTTCGACGTCACCAACAAGCAGAACCTCACGCATCACTTTAAGGTGCTGCGTGAGTCGGGGCTCGTTCAGGGGCCGCTACGAGGGCCGGGAGAAATTCGGTCTCGCTGCGCCGCGAGCTCATCGACGACATGTTCCCGGCCTGCTTGACGGACTTTTGAACGCAGTCGCTGCGTCGGAGAAGCGCTAGACCACTAGCCCCATCGAGAGCTCGATGGCGGCGGCACGCGCAAGCGCGTCGCCGCCTTCTTTAGGTCCGAGTCGGACTCTGGCGCTTACGATCGGTAGCAGAAGGTCGGCGTAGGATATGACCCCTCAACGCGGCTTGGCGCAGACTGTTGGCTGCGTTCGCACTTGCGGTAACGACGGTTGCGGGCTGTGCGCGCAGCGGCGCGCCGATCGGCGCGCCGCACGCGTTGAGAATCGCGTATGCAGGCGACCCCGCATCGCTCGTCCCGCTGTGGCGATCGCGCAAGAGGTCATCGCACTCGACACGCTCTTTTGCCAGACGTTGGTGGGCCTCGACGTGGTAAAACGACCGCGCCGATTTGTCACGAGGGGTCCCTCGCGAGGGAGCCACGACATCTCGGCGGACGGAACCCGTCTTATGTAACAATTATTTCTGCGCCGCGGCGTGCGCTTTGCCGACGGCGTGGAATTTACGCTCGGCCGATGTGGCGTTCACCTATCGAGCGATATTCGATCCGCGCAACGGCGCGACGTCGGTCGAACCGTACCGGCGTATCGTCCCCCTGCAGAATGCCCGATCCGTATACCGTGGTGATTCGCCTTCGCGCACCGCGGGAATGCCCCGCCGTTCGCGCGCTTTTCGCGGAGCGTATTACGTGTACGGAATCTTGCCGAGTATGCGTTTACCTGATACCAAGGTGGTCGGATCGTCCTGGGACGATGCGCCGTTCGGTACCGGTCCGTTTCGCGTGAAGCGATGGTTGCGCGGCGACCGCATCGTCTTCGAGCCGAATCCTTACTTCGTACTCGGCCGAAGCTGCAGCAGATCGTGATGCAGATGGTGCCGAACCTCAACTCGAACTTCGTTACCCTGGGTCGGGGGCGGTCGACGTCGGTACGCTCACGCCGGAAACGCCGCGCAGGCCGAGCTTCTCCCGTTCATTCGAGTGCTGCGCTTTCCGGAAAATGCGACGGGCTTTCTCTATCTGCACACCCGGATTGCGCCGACGAACGACGCCACGTGCGTCGAGCGATTGCCTACGCCCTGGATGCCGGAGCACTGGCCAACGCATGGCGGCACGAATACCCGATGGGCGGGTCGTTCTTACCGCCACCCATCGAACTGGAAAGCAGCGGCGGTTGCGCCAGAACCGCACGATCTACGCGAGGCGGGTCGCGAACTGGACGAGGCCGGGTGGGTGCTGCGCGATGGCGTGCGCTCGAAACGCGGCGAACCGTTGAGCGGCCTGATCGCTGCCGACTCGGAAAATCCGATTACGGTGCGCCTGGCAACGCTCGTGCAAGCGCAGCTCGCGGCGATCGGCATGGACGTCACGCTGAAGACGGAACCTGCGCGCGTCTGGTCTAGCCCATAAGGCTTGTTGCGCAACGGTAAGGCGACGATGGTGGCGGAAGCTGGGTGGGCGGCAGCGATCCCGAGCAGTCGCTCAACCTGCGCTGCGTGCAGGCCATAAAGGGTGACGAGAACCATTCGTTTTACTGCTCGCCGCGATTTGAGTCGTTGTTCGACGACCGGCGCGTACGCCGAGCGAAGCGCAGCGCCATCGCGATTTCGATGCCATCGCGCGCCTCGTCCACGAAGACCTTCCGGTGATTCCGCTCTACTACGAGCAACGACTCATGGGTCTGAGCCGCCGGGAACCGGGTACCGGCTCAACACGCCGTTGATTCCAGTCGATCCGCAAGGCTGGGATGTAAAGCGGTGAGCCCGCTCGCGCGAGCCCTGCGCGAGGCGTTTTCTTCCCAAACAGGAACGGAAAGTCTTCAGAATGCATGTGGGTGCTACGAGGTTTCCTTGTTGCTTCGGCGATCGGCTTGGCGACTGTCCTGCACGCACGGCGTCGCGGCTCGATACGGCGTAGCGACTATCCGTGGATGCTGGACCAGGTTTCGCAGCTCCACGTTGCGATCGTCGGCACCCTGGCCGGTTTTGCATTTACGGGGGTAGTGCTGTCGTAACCCTCGCGCATGACAGGCAGGCCGCGCGGAAATTCCCTCGACACGGTCGTCGTCATGTTCTTAATTTCCTGCGTACTTGTACTGGGCGGGCAGCGCGTTTCTGATCTCTATTTGCCGCGTGCGACACGAGCGCAGATTTAGTCCAGCGCGTTCATTTTAGCCTTGCCTCGACCATCGAATACCGCACGGTGTTCCTTCCTTTCGTGGTTCGCACTGTTGCCGCTCCTTCAGGCAAACGGGTCTGGACGGCTGGCGCCTGTTCTCTACGTCTTCTCCGCCCGCATTCCTGCTCGTAGCCATGGCTACGGATAGTCTCGGGCTCATGCTGATGGAAGAGATCTATTTCTCGGCGGCCGTTGGCACTGGACTCGCATTGGCTTATGGGACTGGTAGTCGCGGTAGCGCTTCCAACAATGTGCTCACCTATTCCTCGTTGTACCTCGCGCTTGTCATATTTTGCGTCAACGGCGTAGGCTTCGCGCTAGCCGCATTGACGCCGCTCGTATCGCAATACGGCAGCGTCAGACGCTTCTATGAGCGACATGGAAGGCGAATCATCATCGCGGACATGCAAGTGACGATGACGTCACTCTCATTTCTCTGGCTGGCTGTGGTGGGAGCCATTTAGGCTCGGCGCATGGAGAAAACTCCTGATGCTAGCACTGGCGCGGGTTTCCGAGTCGTGGAGATGCGGGGACTCGAACCCCGGACCCCTTACATGCGAAGCAAGAAGCGAGCAAATCCTAATCGACGCAAGAAATCCAAGAAATAGGCGCTCTCGGTGAAGCAGCGGCCGCGGCTTTTTGGAAGCAAGCGCTCTGCTGGCGTTCGCATTTTCCGCCCGTTTCCGCTCAGTTGTCGTACGATCGTCGTAAGGTTCTACCCAGTCTCCGTTGGCCGAGTTTTTGGGTTTGTTAGCCCATGGCCTTCCAGTGCTGTACGGACGATAATATGCTGACTAGGATGAGGGGATGAGGGGTCCTGTCACCTAAGTCCGCATTCACCGGATGATTTCCCACAGATACATCAAGCTAATCATTTTTGGGCTTTTCGGTGAGCACCGTTTATTTAGCCGGGATCGGCAGAGGCTGGTCTCCCGATTAAGTTACTGCCGGGAGGGCCGGTACCCAATTTTCGCGTAGTTGGCGCGAAGCGCTAGGGGCCATCGGACGATGGGAGACTTCCTGGGGCGCGGTGCGTGACCAGAATTCGACGCAGAAAATGTAACGTTGGAACGCCACGTAACGGGGTCGATGAAACTCTGGCAGATTATTGCTGTTGTTGGCGTCGGCATCGTATTCGGCGTCTTTTCCCCGGTCTCGTTCGCCTACGCGCTCGGCCACGGCGCGTTGTACGCTTCCTGCCGCCTTTACTGTTTGAAGCGGCTTGGAATCTAAACTACAAGGCGATTATCCGTCAGTGGCCGGCGATCGCTGAACTCCGCCGCCCCTGCGTCGTGCTCACCGCGCTGATCGTCGCGGGGAGCGCTTACGATCGTTCACGTTCCGTTCGGGCTCACCTGACCCGACTGGCGCAATCCTTCCCGCTACGGACCCTATTGCAGTCGTCGCCGTCTTCCGTCGGATTCGCGTGCCCAAGACGCTCGCGACCGTCGTCGAGTGCGAATCGCTCTTTAATGACGCCGTCGCCGTCATGCTTTACCGAATCGTACGCCGCGCTAGCTTTGGGTTCGGTGGACGCCGGCCCGATCGCTCGCATCGCACTCCTGCGACCGTTTGGAGTGCGATGCGAGCGATCGGGCCGGCGTCCACCGAACCCAAAGCTAGCGCAGCGAGTACGATTCGGTAAAGCATGACGGCGACGGCGTCATTAAAGAGCGATTCGCACTCGACGATGGTCGCGAGCGTCTTGGGCACGCGAATCCGACGGAAGACGGCGACGACTGCAATAGGGTCCGTAGCGGAAAGGATTGCGCCAGTCAGGAATGCGGGCCCGAACGGAACGTGAACGATCGTAAGTGCTCCCGCGACGATCAGCGCGGTGAGCACGACGCCGGGGCCCGCTAAGGTCGCGATCGCCGGCCACTGACGGATAATCGCCTTGTAGTTTAGATTCCAAGCCGCTTCAAACAGTAAAGGCGGCAGGAAGACGTACAACGCGCCGTGGCCGAGCGCGTAGGCGAAGCGACCGGGTGCAAAGACGCCGAATACGATGCCGACGCCAACGACGGCAATAATCTGCCAGAGTTTCATCGACCCCGTTTCGTTTTACGTGGCGTTCCGACGTTACACTGGTCGATTCTGGTCACGCACGCACCCCAGGAAGTCTCCCATCGTCCGATGGCCCCTAGCGCTTCGCGCCAACTACGCGAAACTGGGTACCGGCCCTCCCGGCAGTAACTTAATCGGGAGACCAGCCTCTGCCGATCCCGGCTAAATAAACGGTGCTCGCCGAAAAGCCCAAAAATGATTAGCTTAGATGTATCTGTGGGGAATCATCCGGTGAATCCGGACTTAGCTCATGACAGCCTCATCCCCTCATCCTAGTCAGCATATTATCGTCCGTACAGCACTGGAAGGCCATGGGCTAACAAACCCAAGAACTCGGCCAAACGAGGCTTGGGTAGAACCTTACGACGATCGTACGACAATTGAGGCGGAAACGGGCGGAAAACGCGAACGCGAGCGGAGCCGACTTGACCAAAAAGTGACGGTTTTACATGGAAAACCGCCTATTTCTTGGGTTTCTTGCGTCGATTAGGATTTGCTGGCTTCTTGCTTCGCATGTAAGGGGTCCGGGGTTCGAGTCCCCGCATCTCCACGACTCGGAAACCCGCGCCAGTGCTAGCATTGCGGATTTCTCCATGCGCCGACCCTAAATGGCTCCCACCACAGCCAGCCAGAGAAATGAGAGTGAAATCATCGTCACTTGCATGTCCGCGATGATGATACGCCTTCCATGTCGCTCATAGAAGCGCCTGACGCTGCCGTATTGCGATACGAGCGGCGTCAATGCGGCTAGCGCGAAGCCTACGCCGTTGACGCAAAATATGACAAGCGCGAGGTACAACGAGGAATAGGGTGAGCGCATTCCTGGAAGCGCTACCGCGACTACCATCCCATAAGCCAATGCGAGTCCAGTGCCAACGGCCGCCGAGAAATAGATCTCTTTCATCAGCATGAGCCCGAGACTATCCGTAGCCATGGCTACGAGCAGGGAACCCAGAAGCAGCGATGCGGGCAGAAGAACGTAGAGAACAGGCGCCAGCCGTCCAAGCCCGTTTGCCTGAAGGAGCGGCAACAGTGCGAACCACGAAAGGAACACGGTGCGGTATTCGATGGTCGAGGCAAGGCTAAAATGAACGCGCTGGACTAAATCTGCGCTCGTGCTCGCACGCGGCAAATATGAGATCAGAAACGCGCTGCCCACCCAGTACAAGTACGCAATTAAGAACATGACGACGACCGTGTCGAAAGAAATCTCCGCGCGGCCCTGCCTGTCATGCGCGAGGGTTACGACAAGCACTACCCCCGTAAATGCGAAACCGGCCAGGGTGCCGACGATCGCAACGTGGAGCTGCGAAACCTGGTCCAGCATCCACGGATAGTCGCTACGCCGTATCGAGCCGCGACGCCCCGCGTGCAGGACAGTCGCCAAGCCGATCGCCGAAGCAACAAGGAAACCTAGTAGCACCCACATCGATTACTGAAGAGTCCTTCCTGTTTGGGAAGAAAACGCCTCGCGCAGGGCTCGCGCGAGCGGGCTCACCGCTTTACATCCCAACCTTGCGGATCGACCGGAATCAACAGCATGTTGAGCCGGTACCCCGTGACCCGGCGGCTCAGACCCATGAGGCGTTGCTCGTAGTAGAGCGGAATCACCGGAACGTCTTCGTGGACGAGGCGCGCGATGGCATCGAAATCGCGATGGCGCTGCGGCTTCGCTCGGCGTACGCGCCTGGTCGTCGAACAACTGACTCGAATCGCGGCGAGCAGTAAAACGAATGGTTCTCGTCACCCTTTACGGCCTGCACGCAGCGCAGGTTGAGCGACTGCTCGGGATCGCTGCCGCCCACCCAGGCTTCCACCACCATCGTCGCCTTACCGTTGCGCAACAAGCCTTCCGGGCTAAACCAGACGCGCGCAGGTTCCGTCTTCAGCGTGACGTCCATGCCGATCGCCGCGAGCTGCGCTTGCACGAGCGTTGCCAGGCGCACCGTAATCGGATTTTCCGAGTCGGCAGCGATCAGGCCGCTCAACGGTTCGCCGCGTTTCGAGCGCACGCCGTCGCGCAGCACCCACCCGGCCTCGTCCAGTTCGCGACCAGCCTGGCGTAGATCGTGCGGGTACGCCGCAACGGCCGCTGCTTTCCAGGTCACGATGGGTGGCGGTAAGAACGACCCGCCCATCGGGTATTCGTGCCGCCATGCGTTGGCCAGTGCTCCCGCATCCAGGGCGTAGGCAATCGCTCGACGCACGTGCGCGTCGTTCGTCGGCGCAATCCGGGTGTGCAGATAGAGAAAGCCCGTCGCATTTTCCGGAAAGCGCAGCACTCGAATGAACGGGAGAAGCTCGGCCTGCGCGGCGTTTTCCGGCGTGAGCGTACCGACGTCGACCGCCCCCGACCGCAGGGTAACGAAGTTCGAGTTGAGGTTCGGCACCATCTGCATCACGATCTGCTGCAGCTTTGGCCGAGGCACGAAGTAGGGATTCGGCTCGAAGACGATGCGGTCGCCGCGCAGCCATCGCTTCACGCGAAACGGACCGGTACCGAACGGCGCATCCTCCCAGGACGATCCGACCACCTTCGTATCGGTAAACGCGTGCTTCGGCAAGATTCCGTACACGTAATCGGCTTCCGCGAAAAGCACGCGAACGGCGGCATTCCACGGTGCGCGAAGGCGAATCACCACGGTATACGGATCGGGCGTCTGCAGGGAGACGATACGCCGGTACGGCTCGACCGACGTCGCGCGATTGCGCGGATCGAATATCGCTCGATAGGTGAACGCCACATCGGCCGACGTAAATTCCACGCCGTCGGCAAAGCGCACGCCGCGGCGCAGATGGTACGTGAGACGCGTTCCGTCCGCCGAGATGTCGCCGTTGCCTCGCGAGGGAACCCTCGTGACGAGAATCGGCACATCGCGATTACCGGCGTCGAGGCCCACCAACGTCTGGCAAAAGAGCGTGTCGAGTGCGATGACCTCTTGAGCGATCGCCACCAGCGGGACGAGCGATGCGGGGTCGCCCGCATACGCGATTCTCAACACGTGCGGCGGCCCGATCGGCGCGCCGCTGCGCGCACAGCCCGCAACCGTCGTTACCGCAAGTGCGAACGCAGCCAACAGTCTGCGCCAAGTCGCGTTGAGGGTCATATCCTACGTCGACCTTCTGCTACCGATCCATAACACCGTCCGACTCGGACCTAAAGAAGGCGGCGACGCGCTTGCGCGTGCCGCCGCCATCAGACTCTCGATGGGGCTAGTGGTCTAGCGCTTCTCCGACGCGGCGACCGCGTTCAACAGTCCGTCGAGCAGGCCGGGGAACATGTCGTCGATGAGCTCGCGGCGCAGCGAGACGAATTTCTGCCGGCCCTCGTAGCGCGCCTGAACCAGCCCGGACTCACGCAGCACCTTAAAGTGATGCGTGAGGTTCTGCTTGCTGGTGACGTCGAGAAAGTCGAAGGGGCAGCACTCCTCGCGCGCGGCAATGGCGCGGACGATCCCCAGGCGCGTGGGATCGCTCAGCGCGGCGAGAATGCCGTAGATCGTGATGTCTTCGCGCTCCGGATACCAATAGGTACGCGGGGCGGCTTCGGTCGTAATTTCTTGCAAATTCGCTCTTGACAGTAAAATAAGTCTTGTACTATTATTAGTACAAGATGTATTGTACCATACCAACCCCAGGGACGTCCATCCGCGAACTGTCGCTCGACGCCCGTCTCTCCTACGAAACCCTCCGGCGCAACGCCGAGTTGCTCGGCGGCGTCTCAGCCAGCTTCTCGCGCGAAGCCCGCGAGGCGGCCGAAGCCTACCACCAGGCGCTTGCCACCTCCACGCCCGATGCCTGGACGCACTTCGTGGAAACGGCCGACACGCTCGTCCGCCACACCCAGTCGGTCGAGACCGTCGTCCCGCTGAGCCCCAACGAGCGCGAAGCCTACGCGTTCTTCGAACAGATCGCCGGCGAAAACGCCGACCTCTTCCCGTCGCAAACGCCGGCACTCGTCTAACTCAGCCGTAAAAGCCGAGATGCCCACCGTCGTCGAATACGGCGCGCGACGCTTCGCCGTGGTCTGTGCCGTCATGCTCGCCGCACTGATGCAGCTGGCCGACACCACGATCGTCAACGTCGCGCTGCCCACCATCGACGGCGCGCTCGGCGCGTCGACCGACGAAGGCGCGTGGTTCATCACCGCCTACATCATCGCCAACGTCATCGTCATCCCGCTCTCGCCGTGGCTGCAGACGATCGTCGGACGCAAGAACTACTTCGCGCTCTCGATCGCCGGCTTTACCGTCACCTCGGTCCTCTGCGGACTGGCAAACGATGCGAACACCGAGATCGCGCTGCGTTTCGTACAGGGCGCGTTCGGCGGCGGCTTGATGGTGCCGGCGCAGCAGATCATTCGCGACACGTTCCCGCCCGCCAAACTTGCGGTGAGCCAGTCGCTCTTCGCGCTCGCCGTCGTGCTCGGACCGACGATCGGCCCGACGCTCGGCGGAATTCTCACCGACGACCTCACCTGGCGCTGGGTCTTCTTCATCAACCTCATGCCGGGCATACTCGCGACCGTGCTCGTGCTGCTCTACGTGCGCGATCCGGCGCCGGCGCGCCGCACCGCCTTCGACGTGGTCGGCGTCGCGCTGCTCGCCATCGGCCTCGGCTGTCTGCAGTACGTGCTCGACGAGGGCGAGCGCAACGGCTGGTTCGGCGACACGACGATTACGTTGACGGCGGTCGTCGCGACCGTCACGCTCGTTTCGTTCGTGCTCTGGGAGCTGTTCGGCACCAAGGCGCCCGCCGTTGCGTTACGCGTGTTCGCCAACCGGACGGTGTGGGCGAGCTCGGCCATCTACTTCGCCGTCGCCGGCAGTTTTTTCGCGATTCTGTTCATTCAGCCGCTGTGGTCGCAGGCATCGCTCGGGTTCACGACCACGCTGACCGGCCTGCTCTGATGACGCGCGCCGGCGTGCTCGTGCTGCTGTTTCCGCTCACCGCTTGGGTCACGTCGCAAGAGCGTTGGGACATGCGCTGGTTTGCCGCCGGCGGCATCTTTCTCGCCGGCCTCGCGAGCTGGCTGCAAACGCTCGTCATGACGACCCAGACGCCGTTCGCCGCGCTGATCGCGACGCAAGCGCTCGGCGGCGTGGGGTACGCGTTCATCTTCGTGCCGCTCAGCGTCGTGCTCTTCAAAACCGTGCCGCAGGCGTCGATTCCGTCGGCGCTCGCGCTAACCCGGCTCGTGCAGCAAATCGGCGCGTCCGTTGGATCCGCCTTGGCTGCCACGTTCCTAGATCGCAACTATGCGGCCGCGCTCAACGCGCTCGCACCATCGGCCTCGCTCGCTAACCCTGCGGTTGCATCGCTTCTCGCCGGGCACGGTCCGAACGCGCTTACCACGCTCAATGCGCTGGTCGAAGCGCAAGCGACGAACTTGTCGGCCGTCGGCACGACGCAGTTCTTCGCACTCGTAACGATGGCCGCGGCCGTGCTGCCGTTCTTGCTCGCGCGCAATCTCGGTCACGCGCCGCTGCCGCCGAAGGCGCAACCCCCCGAGCCGCCGATTGCGATCCTGCGCGGCAGCGTCGAGCCGCAGCGCAGTCTCGTTCTTCGCTAAAATCCACCTACCGACGTTCGCCTAGGGACACGCCGGCACGACCAGGAAAGCTTGCTTGGTTTGACTTGCTCCTTCGATTCGATGGAGGATTCTCATGAAGTCACGCTCCGCGATCGTCCTCGTCTTGGCCCTCTTCGCTTCGATGGTCGTTCCCGGCGCCGCCGCGGGCGACAAGGTTCTGCAAAATGTGAAGGGTGACGTTACCTATCAATCCTCCGGCGTCTCGAAGGCCCTCGCACCGAACGCAGCAATATCGCTCGTCAACAACGACTACGCGATCACCGGCGACAAATCGCTGGCGGCGATCTCGCTCCCCGACAGCACGAGAGTGCTTGTCGGTTCGCAAACGAGAGTGCAACTCGCCTTCTTCGATCAGCAACCGAACATCACCACGGCACAGTTCGTTCTCTACAACGGCAAGACGCGTTTTATCGTCCAACACCCTGCCGGCGCCAAGGCCAGCTACACGTTTCAAACCGACGCGGGACAGATCGCCGTTCGAGGAACTGAAGGCGATATCAGCATTTCAGCTACTGAGCTGCGGGTGAATGTGTACGCCCTCAGTGACGCAAATTTTCCGGTCGTCGTCACACTAAAGGATGGTCGCGTATTCGAGCTGCACGCCGGTGAGGGACTGATCGTGACGATTTCGGGAGCAGTGTTGACCCCCGCCCCGGTTTCGCCGATCCTACCAACGTCGTCCGGCATCATGCAAGCCTTCTGCGAGTTCGGCGGACCGGGCAGTAACAACGCTGCCGCCACAGCTGAAGCGGCCGCTTGCGCTTCGACACCGGTGGCCGTGTGGCCGTACGTAGCGGGCGGAGCGCTTCTCGCCGGCGGATTGATTGCAGGCTCGACGCACCAGACGACGCCATCCGCGCCGACGCCTGCACCTAAGCGAACGCCTACGCCATCACCCTCACCAACGCCCACACCACCGCCGCCAACACCGTCGCCGTCACCAACGCCGACGCCGCCACCAACACCGTCGCCCTCACCAACGCCAACGCACCGCCCTACACCGCCACCCACACCGTCGCCCACGCCAACGCCGACGGGCGGCCCAACCTGCGCGCATGCTGGTCCGATTGCGCTTCATCCCGACGATCCCGACACGCGCAAGTCCAGCGACCGCCATTTGCCGGCCACCGCGCCGCGTGCAGCACCGACGCCAAACTGCGCCCCCGCGGCGGCGCCGCACGGGCAGACGAATCCAGGGGCTCCGCCGTCGCGCAAACCTTCCGCTACCGAAGAGGCGGCATCTTTCAAAGGTGATGCCGCAATCTCGCCGGTGACGAAACGGCAACGACGCCCTCGATAACCACGTCGGAAGAATCGTGAACGAAGCATCGTTAACCCGCAGATCGTTTGTTCTCTTGGCGGCCGCCGCGCCATTCGCCCCTCTCAAGCTGCTGGCAAAGACGATCTACGTCTGTACTCCGTGTGGTTTGAGCTGCGACAAGCTCGAGTTTGACAAACCCGGAACGTGCCCTAACTGCGGCATGTCGCTGATCGTTAAGGCGGACGATGCCACAGCCGCGCTCGATGGCGGACGACTTCCCGACGGACAAAGCTTCGTGCAATTTCCATTCGACCTGCTTGCGAACGGCATCTATCTGCCCGTCGAGGTCAACGGCAAGGGACCGTTCCTATTCGCTCTCGACACCGGCTCATACAACTCCATCATCGCGTCGGAGTTCGTGCGAGACCTTGGTATACAAACACACGGTAGTGGACGAGCGATGGGTGCGGGTTCGGACTCAAGCGCCATGACCATGATCGACAACGTTACGTTTGGTTTGCCGCAAGGCGCCGTCATGTCGACGAACCTCGCTGCGAGTATTTCGATGGCCGGCTTGTGGCCGCTGATCGGCCGCGCATTCTACGGTGATCTCGGGCACGACGTCCTCCAACACTTCGTCGTGCAGATTGACTATCAAAACAACGTCATCGGTCTTCACGACCCGCAAACCTATCGTTATACGGGTCATGGGGTTAGCTTTTCGGCCGCCCTCTGGGGTCAGTACGATCCGCAAATCCCCGGAGAAGTGTTCCTTGAGGGACGCGCGCCTATCCCGGTTAACCTCACCATCGACACGGGCGGCGGCGGCACCGTTCTATCGACTCCCTTGGTAAATTCTCATCACCTCATCGAATCGGTCGGGAGGACCTTGGTGATGCCGGACCACGGCATCGGCAACGGCGAATCGATCCCGCTCCTCGCGCGCTTAAAAGCGCTTCGGGTGGGTTCATACCTCGTCGAGGCACCGCTCGTCGCGCTGTCGCAGGACACGGTCGGTTCGTTTGCAAGCCAAACGATTTCCGTCAATATCGGCGGCAACATCCTCCGGCGCTTTACGGTAATCCTCGACTACCCGAACGGCCGCGTCATCCTCGAGCCGAACAAGTCCTTCAACGACCCATTTGTCTCCGACGCAAGCGGTTTGGTTCTCAAAGCTGAAGGCGCCGACTTCCGAACGTTTGTCGTGCGAGACGTCGTGCCGAACTCGCCCGCAGCACACGCGGGAGTGATGCAAGGGGACGTTATTACGGCCATCGACTCGAATTCGGTCACACGCTACGCGCTCTGGCAGTTGCAAGACGTGCTCAAGGACGCGGGACGGACCATCACCATCACGATTCAGCGAAGCCACCGATCCCTGAAGCGCACGGTAGCGCTGCAAGCGTTACTGTAACTCTAGAGCCGCTCGATGATCGCTCTTGTTACATATTGGTCGGCGACGGAATAGTAAAGGTAAATGGCCCCATCGATTTCGATGCTTGACGCCGCGAAGGCGATATCGGAATCATCATTGCCACGCTTGACGTGCGGCAAAATGAGAGGATCTATCGACCGATCCACAACTCGGGTGTAATCGGCATCGAATACAACCCAGCCCACGCGCCACTGCGCGTTCGAGGTCGCACCGTTGTAAAACATTACCGGAAACTCCGGGTTCGAATCGAGAATCGGTCCGGTGCTGAGGTGCCATGAGTCCCAGCCATCAGGTCGAGCGTCGAATAGCGGCGCCACGACTTCCCACGGCCCGGTGACGCTTGGCGATTGCGCGAGTCCGACCTTCGATTTGTTTTCATCAGCGTATTCAAAGAAGAGTCGCCAGGTACCGTCGGGAGCCTGCACGATCGTCGCCTCCTTCGGATTAGCGGCACGCTCGGAGGACGCGAGGGCTATGCCTTTCTTCCGTAAATGGAGGACGTCCGGTCCCGTCGCGAGTAGCAGCTCGCCACGCTTTAGATGCTCGTTCCATCCGGTGTAATATACGTAGTACTCACCGTTAACACGAGCGATCGTCGGATCTTCGCAGCCCCCACTATCGTAGGACCCTACGATGTCGGGGCCCGGGGCTATGACCGGCGTTTCACCGAGATAAAATCGCAAGCCATCTGTAGACCGACCGTGATGGATGCGCGCAACCTTTTCCGACGGTTTATCCGAGTGGTTTACGACCCGCACGAGTAGCTCGAATCCGCCATTCTCCTGCCAAACGCAAGGACTCAGCTTGTACATGACGGCGAGCTCATCGGAACTAACGAAGGTTACTTCATCGAGTCGCACCAGACAAAAGTCGTGCATTTTCATTGCCAACCGAACCGAGCTGCGTATCGCGCATCCGAACGAGTCGAGCGCAAGACGATCTTATTGGACGTATGCTCCTCGACCTCTGCTACGGAGCGTCCGGTCCAGGGCGTGGCTCAAGGACGGCAACGTGTTGGCTCGGACCAGCGCACGGAGCGGCGCAGCGCTGCTCTCCTTTTTCAGTTGCCGAATAGCGGCGCCACGTGATCAGATTTCGAGCGGGCGCTCTTTCGGGTAGCGTAGGAGCACGTAGACATAGAGCGCGGCGATAACGGGAAGCATGAGATAACTCGCTTCCGTTCCGAGCGGTCCTCCGTTGATCCATGCCGGCCCCGGGAACGTCGAGTGAAGCAGCGTTCCCACCGGCTGTATGCCCCCGTTGCGCGTGCCGATGACAACGAACTGCATGAAATCGAAGGTAAAGTGGAATCCCACCGCGAGCCACAGGCTTCCCGTCCGCCAGACCGTAATCGCCATCAAGAAACCGAGCGCGATGATGTTGAAGATATCGATGAAGTTCTCATCGGGCTTCTGGAGATGCAGCGCGCCAAAGATCAGCGACGTTATCGCGGCGGCTGGCCAAAAGCCTGCGCCACGTGCCAATGCCTGTAAACCGTAGCCGCGGAACCACAATTCCTCGCCGACACCGACCAGGATCATCGCAGCGCCCCACCTGAGGGGCTGCACTACCCAATCGCTGCCATGCAGCGCGAATCCGTGAATAAGAAACCCGCCCAATGCATACATGCCGGCCGCGACGACTGCAGCCGCGGCGATACCGAGCGCAGCGCCCTCCCAGAATCGTCCGCGAAACGCTAGCCGAACCGGCAGGCCGTAGCTGTCGACGCGCCGCCGTTCGAGTGCGGCGAAAATCCACGTTGCAGCCACGATCCCAATCGTCGAAAGGGCTTCGTCGAGCAGCATCGATCCCGAGTTGAGCGAATTCTCGTCGACGTGCAGCAACCGCGCGAGCGGCGGACCGGCATAGGTGTCGACAACCCCCGAAAGGACGAACGACGCGACGAAAAATGCGACGAAGCGCCAGCCGGAGCGCACACCGTTATTGCCTTTGAAAATCACCATCGCGGTAACGGCACTCTACCAAAGCGCGCATATTTTCCTGGTTTCGGGCAAGAACTGCCGTTGCTAAATCCGGAACATGCGCACGAAGCGGTCGAGCAACTTTGGATCGCCGGTCACGCGTACGAGCCGCTTCTTGATCGCGTCGGCCGGCGAAATCTCGTGCGCCATCAGCAGACGCAATTCCGGTCCGGTCTCGATGATGAGATCGGGCTTTTCAACCGGTCCGCGCCCGACGGCAACGGCGCCGTCGCGGATACGCGCGTGCACCTCGATTTCGCCCAATCGCAAAAGGTACGTCAACTTCGCTTTCCCGGCCGCTTCCGGCCGGAACGTCGTACGCAGCGCCATCGCGATCGAGTCTTCGGTGACCGTCTCGTCGGGACGCGGCTCGCCCAAACGCACGGCCCCCCATCGCCCGAGCGCGAACACGGCGTCTTCAAGGGCTATACCGGCCTCGGTCAGCTCGTAGGCGACACCCTTAGCCGGCCGCGCCAGAACTCGCCGCCGCACGAGCCCGCTGTCCTCGAGCTCGTTCAAGCGAGCGGTGAGGATATTGGTGGGGATCCCGGGCAGCCCACGCTGAATCTCGCCGAAGCGCTTCGGGCCGATCAGCAGGTCGCGGACGATGAGCAGTGCCCACCGCTCGCCTACTAATTCGAGCGCCCGAGCGAACCCGCAGTACTGCCCGTAACTGCGCTTGACGACGGCCATACCAGCATTGTAGCAACTTTTATTGCTTTTGCCAACAACACTTGCTTTTAGCAAGTACAGATGGTACTATGGCGCTCACCACCGGTCGAAAGGAGACACCGTGCCCAGCATCACCCCGTTCCTGTGGTTCACCGGCCAGGCCGAAGAGGCGGCCGAATTCTACGTCGCTACGTTTGCGAATTCGAAAATCACCGACGTGAGCCGCTACGGCGAGGCCGGTCCGGGACCGGTGGGCTCGGTAATGACGATCGAGTTCGAACTCGACGGGCAAGACTTCATGGCGATCAACGCGCCGTCGAACGACCCCCAAGTGCCCAGCGACGATTTTTCGCAAGGCAAGATCGCGCTCTTCGTCAGCTGCAAAACGCAAGCCGAACTCGACCAGCTCTGGCACAAGCTCTCCCAAGGCGGCAAGCAACTACCGTGCGGTTGGGTAGCCGACCGTTACGGTTTCGCCTGGAACCTCGTACCGGACGGTCTTCGCGACGTCCTCGGCGGCGACGACGAGGAGCGCTCGCAGCGCGCCATGCGCGCCATGCTTCAAATGAGCAAGCTCGACATCGACGAGCTTCGTCGAGTCTACAACGCATAACAATAGCGAGGGAGTATCAACGTGAAACATCCGGTCATGCATTTCGAAATTATGGGCCACGACGCGCCGAGGCTGCGCAACTTCTACGCCGACGTCTTCGGCTGGAACGTCGCGGCTCCGATTCCGGAGTCCGAAGTTCAGTATAGCCTCGTCGATCCGGTCCCGGGCCTCCAGCGTGGAATCGGCGGCGGCATCGGTAAGGCACCCGATGGGTACGACGGCCACGTAACGTTCTATGTCGTCGTCGACGACGTCGAGTCCGCGTTTGCCAAGATCGAGGAACACGGCGGCTCGCGAATGGTGGGCCCCGATAAAGTCCCCAACGGTCCCGTCATCGGGCTTTTCCGCGACCCCGAAGGTCACACCATCGGATTGGTCGATCCCGGGAGCGACATGCGCAACGCGTCCTTGGAACTTACCCCATTCATCTTCTTCTACGGTCGCTGCGAAGAGGCGCTCGAGTTTTATAAGACCGCCCTCGGTGGGAACTACGAGATCGTCATGCGTGAGGGCGACAAAGTGCAATACGCGACCTTCACCGGATCCGGCATCGCGTTCAAAGCCTCCGACGGTATGGCTACCCGCGCGATCGACGTCGACGAAGGCAACGTCACTTTAGCGCTCAACGCCCCCGACGCGATGCGCGCCGCCGAAATCTTTAGCGCGCTCTCCGACGGCGGCAGCGTTATTACGCCTTACGGCGACGCGCAGTGGGGCGGAAAGTTCGGCGCCGTGCACGACCGCTTCGGCAACGAGTGGTTCGTCACGGCCGCATAGGGTCGGGGACGGATTGAGGAAGCTCCATCACATGACGAAACAACTGTTCGCGCTCGCAGCCATGGCGGTATTTGCCACCTGCGCCATGGCCCTTCTGG
This sequence comes from Vulcanimicrobiota bacterium, assembly GCA_963786105.1. Lineage (GTDB taxonomy): Bacteria > Vulcanimicrobiota > Vulcanimicrobiia > Vulcanimicrobiales > Vulcanimicrobiaceae > Tumulicola. Next base: position 67,535 of record CAWAXX010000002.1, on the reverse strand, counting down.
GCTGCTGGCACCCCAGGTCCTATACCGTCGTCCAGGGTCCCACGACGATTGGAGCGCCGGCGATGGCGATCGCTTTTCACGGACGCAAGCGGTAATCGACGGTGCTCGTGCCCGACGACGAGACTCCGCTCGGAGGCGAATTTTGGAAGGTCGTCTCCTCGTGGAGACCGAGCACGAGTCCGCGGCCGCGATCGTAGTGTCCGTTTGCGTTAACCGTCGCGCTCGAATTCGCGGTTGAAAAACTTCCCTTCATCGTCACCGTCGGAGCGCCGCCCGAGTCCGGAGCAGCGCCAAAGTCGTAGGTGCGTTGGACGCCGTACTGATCCCGACTCGTGAGGTGCCAAGCGTCACCGGCCTTCATCTGAGGACGAGCGGCGCAGCCGCGTGCGAACGTGTTGAAATCGGCGAATAACTGGGCCATCTGCCCGGCTTTCGTGTTGTGAATCTCTTCCGGCGGAGACATCCCGCGATCGCCGACCGTCAACGGCATGTTCGGGTCGTACTTGGGCACGAGTTGGCCGTCCGCCGTCAGCGTTGCGTCAAACCGATTGAATTGGGCGAACACTGCGGGCGAGCCATGACCGCTCTCGAGCGAGTTGGTAAAGCCGACGTTGACGTGTGCGGACCCATCGGTACCGACCCGGTCGACCGTCAGCGTCAAGACGTACGTCGTCGGAGTCTTATTGCCGGCGGCCACATTCGCTTCGGCGGTTCCGCGCACGCTCGCCGGTAAGCTCGACAGATCCTCTTTGATGGTATGGGCGATGGTCACGTCGTAGACGAACGTTTCGCCGGCGGATCGAACAGCAGCAGATGCGGGAAGCGCGCATGAGGCAGCCCGCGACGGCCGACAACGCTATACCTCGATGGAACCAAAACCTCATAGCCGAGTTCCTTTCGCCACGAGCGTACCGGCGAAACGTCTAGGGAGCGTCTAAACGCGGGCGGCGACGATCGCGGCTTGGAGTTCGCGGTGAAACCAGAGCGCCGCATACGCAGCCTGGACCCGGGCGTCATCGATGCCGGCCAAGCGTCGTTGATACACCTCCCAGGCCGTCGCAAGCGGCCCGTCCGCGGCCTCGTGCCTCCCCGTTGCACGAAATACTTGCGCGGCGACCAGCAGCGACGTTTCGGGCTCTGCGAAGCGACTGGAATCGTTCTGCACGATCGGAAGAAAGGCGTCGACGCTCTGCAACGCCCGTTCCGGTAAACCGGCCTTCAACGCGACGGCAGCCAAATCGGCCAACGCATCGGCCTTTTGAACCTCGAGGCCGGGGGTCTCAACCAATCGAAGCGCGTCGTCGATGCGCGCGATGGCCTCGTCGAAGTTGCCGCGCGCAGCTTCACAGCGCGCAACCTTGAAGGCTGCCGGTGCGAGATTGCGCGACTGCGAGGCGGCGCTGCGCTCGAGCGCTTCGGAAGCCGCGGCGTGTGCATTTCCAACGTCACCCTTACGCAGGTACGCTTCCGCGACCATACAGATCGCCGACTCGCGAAACAGATGTGCTTCGGCCTCGACTGCCAGCGCATCGGTGCGCTCGCCCAAGGCAATCGCTTCGTCCAAGTCACCGGTTCGCATGAGCAGAAGCATTTGATTCAGTTGCGCCGCAATGACGTTACGGGGCCGCTGGAGCGAAGCAAAGATGTTGCGCGATTGCTCGAGATGGTGACGCGCGTGCGAAATCTCGAAGCGGTACAAAGCGGCGACGCCCAGAACGTTGCGGGCCGTTCCCTCATGACTGCGATCGCCCGAGGCGACCGCGAGCTCCAGCATGCGCGATCCGAGCGCCTGCACTTCGTCGTAACGGTTCTGCCAGTTCGCGAGGCGGCACGCCATCAGCAGGACGCCGAGCTGTAAGCCGGGGTCGGCCAGTCGATCGCTCAAGCGGCGTGCCTGCGAGAGCGCGTCTTCAGCGAGTGCGAAGTCGGCCGACCGGTCGAAAATATCGGCGAGCAGACGGTAGCACCGCGTTTGGGCTTTCAGGTCGGCGTCGTCGGTGGCCAGTTTGAGGGCTTCCCGGCATTCCGCGACCGCTTCGGCGTGCCGTGAAGCGAGCATCGAGAAACGCGCTCCGGCGAGCCGCGCTTCGAGCCTTGCGTGCGGCCCTTCGGAGTGCGCGGCGAGACGTTTGAACTCGGCAATCGCCGCGTTCTCGTCGGCGCGCCGATCGGCGGCGTGGAGAAAGTCGATTCTCCGTCGCTGGATTTCGCAACGCAGTTCGACGTCGTCCGGAACTCGCCAGCGCGCTCAGCGCATCGAGGTCGGCGCTGCGCGCAGACGCGTCTCCCTGCCGGGCGAGTGCCTCTTCGCGCGCGAGCAGCAAAGAAATCTTCGTGGCATCCGAAGTGGCGAGCTCGAGGCCTCTGGTCGCACCCGCAACCGCATCGTCGTACGCCCAACGCGCCAGTGCGAAGCGGGCCGCTCGCGCATAGTACTCCGCAGCGCGTTGCGGGCTGGCACCTAACTCGAACTGCCGCGCGATACGGTAGCTCAGCTCGTCTAACCGCGCGGGGTACAGTTGTTCGAGCGCAACGGCTACGCGGGCATGACGGTCGGTGAGATCGCGCTGCGACGCCTCAGCGTAAATCGCCGCTTCGATCAAGTGGTGAGAAAACGTCAGGTCACCGGCGGCGTGCAAGCCGGTGTCGCGAATCAGTCGCCGTTCCAAAAGCTCGGCGATGCCGGTGCTCAGCCGCGCCGCATTCCAGCCACTGACCTCTTGCAGGAGCTCGACGTCGAAGGCGTCCCCGATCACCGAAGCCATGAGCGCCACCGAACGCGTGTCGGGCGCCAGGCGCGCGAGGCGCCCTCCAATAACTTCACGCAGTCCGCCCGGGATCGGTTCGTGCAACGGCGCATCGGAACCGCGTTCGACGACCGTCGCGATCAACTGGGCGAGAAACAGTGGATTCCCTTCGCTGCGCGCGTACAAGAGCGGTGCCCATTCCCGTGCAACGGGAAGGCGCCGCATGAGTTTGCCGACGAGCGATTCGACGGCGCTTTGGCCGATCGGTCCGATCGCGAGAAACGCGTTTTGACGGCTTGCCCGCGAACGCCGGCGGAGGTTACGCAGTGGATGAACGCGGGCGATTTCTTCGTCGCGATACGATGCCACCACGAGTAGCCGCGTCGCCGCGATGCGATGCGATAGAAACTCGAGCAGGTCGATCGTCGCCGCACCGGCCCAGTGGAGGTCTTCGAGCACGAGCAGCACCGGACGTTGCGCCGCCAGACCGTCGAGCACCTGAAAAATCGCTTCGAAGAGCCGCGTGCGAACGTGATCGGGAGCAACCGCCGGCGTTTGCAGATCGGGCCGGCGCGCGGCAAGCTCCGGAATGAGATCGGCGACGACGGAAATCCAAACCGAATCGATCGCAAGCGCCGCCACCATGTTGGTGACGCCGGCGAGCGCATCGAGCACGGCTTGGTACGGAAACGCCTCTCGCGAAGCCGTCGCCCCCGCCAGCACGCGGCCGCCTTCGGCTTCGGCGAGTTCCTTTAGCGCGGCGAGAAGGCGCGTCTTTCCGATGCCCGCTTCCCCGCATACCAATCCCAACGTTCCACCGCCGCGTGCCGAGCGCGTCCACCAGACGCGCAGCCGTTCCAATTCGGTTTCCCGCCCGACAAACGGCAGCTCCCACTTTGGTTCGGTCGCCGTGCCATCGACTTCGGCCTCATCGAGGGGCGGTTGCAGCACCGGCGCGTTGCGACCGATCGACTCGTAACATGCGACGGTTTCCGGCATCGGGTCGGCGTCGAGCTCCTCGCGCAAACGCATCGCGAACTTTTCGAACTCGGCGAGCGCACCGGCACGGTCGCCGGCGGCATAGCGGAGCTCCATGGCGTGTCGAACCGCATCTTCACGCCACGGATCGATTGCCGATAGCCGCTGCGCGTAGTGCAACGCCCGCGCAAAATCACCATCTCGGCGCGCCGACGTTATCAGCCGCTCCAGATTCGTCAGCGCGGTGTCGCGTAAACGCTCGCGGTCGTACAGAATCCACTCATCGCTGAGGTCGGCAAGAAGCTCCCCGCGGTATAGCGCATCGGCGCTCTCGCGAGAGGCTTCGCTGCCGCTCAGCCGCTCGAACTCGACGACGTCGATCTCGCAATCGGCACGCGGGTTCCAACCAACGGAGCTTCGACCGTCGACTAAAACCCATGGCCGGGCCAGCGGCGATTCGGGAAGCGCGTTCTGCAGGTAGTGCAAGTGGCGCCGCAAATTAGCGCGCGCCGACGTTTCGTCGTCGTCGGGCCAGAGCGCGAACGCCGCCATGTCGCGCCTGACCGGCTTGGCGCGATGCAGCACGAGGTATGCGAGCAACGGCAACGTCCGTGGCGGGGCACGGAACGGCCACGTTTCTTGACCGGCCGAGAACTGCGCGGTTCCGAACAGGCGTATGCGCAGGCCGGCTGCCGACACGCCTTGGCGGCGATCTCGTGCGCCCACCAATCGAGAGTATCACACGTCCGTTTGGCCGTCATGAGCCCCGGCCAATTCCCCCGATGACGCTCCCGGGTGCGCGATTTGGGTGCTGATGTACGACGTTAATGCCGCCAGATCGCTAAAATACCGGCGATTGCGGGTGGCGACGTGCTCGATGAATCCGCGCCAGGTTCCGTGCTCGCCGTCTTCCTCTCGCCAGAGACGGACGATGAAGAGATGCTCGCTGCGCTTGCGTTGCACCCTGCCAGCGTGCCGCACGTCCGTCTACGCACCGTCTACCGGCGCCGGCGGCCTAGACGCTGGTTAGACGGTGCCGGCGTACGTTGACGGCGCATCACTGGTTTTTCTACGAGGAGGAAATCTCATGCGTTCGAGATTGAGTTGGCGCGAGGTATCGACGGCGTTGACGTTGACAGCACTAGCGGCCTGCGGGTCGTCGTCAGGAACAGCCCTGTATCCAAAAGTTTCGTATGGGGCGCCGTCGACGGACGCCGTGCTCCCGGATACAACCAAAATTACCGCCTATAAGGTCCCGACCACCAACGTGGATCCCTACGACATCGCGCTGGGTGCGAACGGGAACCTGTTCGCAACGCAGCCAGTGCTCAATCAGGGCGCCGGCAAGACGACGTATCTTTGGCAGATCTCCGAAGCGGGCCACTTTACGAAAGTTACACCGGCTACGGGGGCCACCGGACCGGTCGGCATCACCGGCGGCAACAACGGCACGGTCTACTTCGGTCTCCAGCACAACGGCGGAGAGCAACTCGGCACCTCGAGCGGCGGCACGCTGAAAATCAAGAACCTCGCCGGACCGCCGGTCAACGCCATCTATTTCTTGAAGCAAGCCAAGGATGGTTCGATTTGGTTTAGCGACCCGGGCAACTACGAGGTTGGGCACATCGTTGGAAGCAAGTACAAAACGTTCTTAGCGCCGACGAAGTATTGCTCGCCATACGGCATCACGATCGGTTCGGACAAGAACGTTTGGGTCGCCGAACAATGTCCCACCGGAACCGGAAAAATCGGCCGCATCACCGCTGCGGGTGCGTGGAGAGAATATACGGTGCCGACCCAATCGGAACAACCTTACGGCATCGTCGGCGGCCCCGATCGGAACTTGTGGTACACCGGCGCATCCAGCAACCTTATCGGGCGCGTTACGACGGCCGGCAAGATCACGGAATACTCCTTAAGCGGCATCGGTCAGCACTTTGGTGCGCCGGCCTTTATCACCGTGGGGAACGATGGTGCCCTGTGGTTCACGGTGCAAGAGGCCAACGAAGTCGGGCGAATAACGACCGGCGGCTCGGCAACGGAATACCCCATTCCGGGATGTGGCAGCCAATGCTCGGTAACGCCCGGAGGGATCGCAGCCGGAGTTGGGCGGACCATCTGGTTCACGAACATTAGCGGCAACCAGGTCGACAAGCTTGCGTACTGACGTGCGCTAGTGCGGCACCTGCGAGCGCATGATGCGCGCGGGAGTCAGCGAGGCGCCCTTTTTTACCGTGCCGTCGTTCGCGAGTTGGTTCCAACCCGAATTCGCGATGTAGTAGAACCAATCTCCGACGAGCGCGCCGTGGGTTGGGTCGAGAGCGGGCGTCGCGGATTCTATGGACCGCTCGGAAACGACGCGGTCCATAGCGGTATCGAGCGTGAACGCGATGACGCGTTCGGGGGACGTACCGTTCTGCACCGCTACGAGCTCGTTACCCGATACGTATAAGCCGTCGATCCCTTCCAGCGCAAAGCGATCGTCCATCGGAATCCACCGCACGCTCTTCGCGACGAGGTCGAGAACGCCGATGCCGCGCACGTAATCGGGCACGAAGGCGTGGTTGCCATCGGAAATGTAGCCCGGCGTCTGCGGTGAGATAAACTGCCCGTCGTCTACGCGCTCCATGACGCCGCTTTCCCGGCGTATCGCGTACACGCCGCCTCCTTCGCCGTCGGAAACCAGCGCGTCGCCGTTTGGCGATAACGCCAGGTCGCCGAATGCGCTTGGGCGCGGTCCCTCGATGCGTCGCAGGAGCGTTCCCGTTTTGAGATCGTAGAGCACGACGGCCGAACGTCCCCAATCGCGTTTGGGAACCGAGGTGAAGCCGTCCAGCGCCACCTCCGTCGCCAAAACCACGCCGTGCTTCGTGTCGACTTTCAGACCCAACATCGGCCAGGAATCGGGCGCCGGCGCAAAATCCGCGAGGCGTCCCTGCGAATCCAGCGTAACGATCTTCTTCTCGAGCACGCTCGTGAGGAAGAAGCGTTGACTGCCGGCATCGTAGTCGACGTCTTCAGGCAACAGCCCGGGCTCCGGGATGACGAGTGCCCGCTCTGCGTGCGACAGCGGCCGCACGTTCGCGTCCATGGTTTGCAAAAAGCGCTGGAAGCGGCTTTGCGCGTGAAGGGCTTCGAAGTCGGGGAGCGTCCTTAGCACGTCGAGCGACTGCCCCATACCGGCGAACTTTTGGAGGTTATCCAGCGCACCATGTGGGTCGCCGGTGTGGACGTCTGCGCGCGCGAGTTCCACCAAAGCATCGGGCGATCCGTTGAGGAATTGCACGAGGCCGCGTGCGTCGGTTCGAAACGCTACCCAGTCTCCGCGCTTGTGTGCCTGCCGCATCTGCGATTGAATTTCGTGAAACTGCCGTGCCGCATTTTGCGGACTGGCCGCGGGTGATGCGGCCGCCACGAGGACCACCGCCAGAAACATCATCGTTCTCAACGCAACCCTCCGTCGAGTGCGAGTGCGACCGCCGCTTCCAGCGCGAGCGCGGCGCCATCCGCCATGAGCCTCGCGCGTTCGTCCGCTGCGAGACTTTCGTCCAGCAACGCCATTAGGCGATCGTGGGTCATCGCCTCGGTCACTTCGCGCTCGAAATCGACGCGCTCGAAGGCGGCGTCGACGTAGCCTTCGAGCACAGCCGCGCGCGCCGCATCGCCGCGCAGCATGATGACGAGCGCCAAGTGCTCGAGCACAACTGGGATTTCGGGATGATCCGGCTCGCGTTTCAGGCGAATCTCAATCGTTTCGCGCGCCGCCGCGACGGCGCCGTTAAGATCGTCCGCCGCGATGAGGTAGCCGGCGAGGTTGTACAGCGCGTACGTCACCATGCCGGGATCGCCGCTCGAGCGCGCGACCGGAATGATTTCGTTCACGATCGCGATCGCTCGCTGCGTGCGACCGAGCGCGAACTCGACCTCCGCGAGATTCATGGCCGACACGATCTCTAAGCGCGGGTTTCCAAGCGAACGGTACGCCTTGCGCAATCGCTCGAACACCGGGACCGAGGCCTCACGGTCGCCGCTGAAAAACGCCAACGCCGCCCGCGCTTCGAGTAACACGAGCCTTCGGTACGGCGACATTCCCATCGTCTCGGCTTCGGCTAACGCCTCCGCCGCCTCCTCAAAGCTGCCGACCTTCGTGGCAAGACGGCTACGATACACCAGCGCCCTCGCGAGAATCGCAGCGTCGCCGCTCGCGCGTGCCCGTTCGACGGCCACCCGCGCCGCCTCGACGGCGCGCATCTTTTGGCCGGCTTCCGCCATCAGAAATGAGAGTGCCGCCGACAGTTGCGCGAGCAGTTGCGACTCGTCGCCGGGAAGCGCCGTGAGATACCGCTCGATGCGCGCGATACCCTCGGCGTAGAGTCCGAGGGCAGCCCACGCGACGTCGACGTTCGATAGAAGCTCACCACCGGCGACGGTATCCGAGCGTTCGGGCGCGCCGTCGAGCGCCGACCGCACGTCCTCGAGCTCCGTCTGCACCGCCGCCGCCAGATCGGTCTGGCCGCCGGTCTGCTCGCGTCGCTCCCACAGCACCGCAAAGCGATCGCGGAGATACCGTAAATGAAGGCCCGCAACTAGTTCGCGTTCGTTCGCACCCGCGAGTTTCTCCAACGCGTACACCCGCGTCGATTCCAAGAACCGGTAACGTTGCGAGTCGCGGTCGGGTTCGGCGAGTACCAGCGACTTGCTGACGAGCGACGCAAGGAGGTCCAGCACGTCGGCTTCCTCGCCGCCGCCGGCCGCAACGGCGCCCTCCAACGTGAAGCCGTTGACGAAGATGCCGAGCCGCCGGAAGAGCGCGCGCTCGGCCTCGTCGAGAAGGTCGTGGCTCCAGTCGATCGCCGCGCGCAGCGTTTGCTGCCGGGGCAATGCATCGCGGCTCCCACCCGTCAGCAAGCGAAATCGTTCGTTCAATCGCTCGCGGAGTTGTTTCGGACTCAGTACCTGTGCGCGCGCCGCCGCGAGTTCGATCGCCAGCGGAATCCCGTCGAGCCGGCGGCAAATGTCCGCAACGATCGGCGCGTTGTCGTCGGTGAGCGCGAACCGATTGTCGACGGCGCGCGCCCGGTCGACGAATAACGCGACCGCCGCCGACTCCATCGCCTCGGCCGGTCGCAGCCGGTCGTCGCCCTCGCGCGGCATTTCGAGCGACGGCATTCGGTAGACGTCTTCACCGTCGATATCGAGGCTTTGGCGGCTCGATGCGAGGATCTTGACGTTCGGACACACCCGGAGTATCGTGCCGATGACGCGCGCCGCAGCCTCGACGATGTGCTCGCAGTTGTCGAACACGAGCAGCGCCTTCTTTCCCTTCAGCGCGTTCGCGAGATTGCTCAGCGGATCGCCTTCGGCGGGCAGCGTCAGGCCGACCGCGTCGGCAATCGTCGTGGGAACGTACTCGCCGCTCGACAGCGGCGCGAGTTCGATGAACCACACGCCGTCGCCGGAGACGTCGAGCAAATTCGCCGCGACTTGCAACGAGGTTCGCGTTTTGCCGACACCGCCCGGACCAACAAGCGTGACCAGCCGGTGTTTGTCGATCAGCGCCGCGATCTCGGCGATCTCTCGCTGGCGGCCGACGAACGACTTCAACTGCAGCGGTAAGTTGTTGCGGCGCGCGTCGAGCGAACGCAATGGCGGGAACTCGACGGCGAGACCGGGCGCCACCAACTGGTAAACGTTTTCGGGCCGCGCAAGGTCGCGCAGCCGATGCTCGCCGAGATCGCGCAACGACGCTTCAGGCGGCAACTCCGTCTGAACCAGCGCTGCGGTCACACCGGAAATCAAAACTTGGCCGCCGTTGCCAATCGCCAGCAATCGCGCCGTGCGATTGAGGGTAGGACCGAAATAGTCGCCGTCGCGTTCGTCGGCGGTTCCGGTGTGCACCGCCGCGCGCACGCGTAGCCCCTCGACTGCCACAAAGTCCTCGGCCGCTAGCGCGCGCTGCAGCGTCAAGGCCGCAGCAAGCGCCTCACCGGGACGAGCGAACGCCGCGCAGAACGCGTCGCCGATCGTTTTGAAAACGTACCCGTCGTGTTCGACGATGGCCGCATGCAGCAGGTCGTCGTGCCGCCGGACTGCCGTCCGCATCGCGGCCGGCTCACGTTCCCACCGTTGCGTGCTGCCTTCGATGTCGGTGAACACGAAAGTCAGGGTGCCACTCGGAAGCGTCACGCCGCTACCCTTCGCCCGCCGAGGCGCGCGAACCGCTTAAGGAATCGGTGCTAGATCCATCGTTCCACCGCCTCAGCCGTGTCGGTGGGCTTCGTGTTGAAGCAGAGCTTCGCTTGAGGAGCGCCTGCGTGGACGATGTTGACGAGCTTCTCGAACAAGAAGAACTGGCTAGGCATCGTGCGAACGCCGGCGCCGATTACGATGCAGTCGAAGCGCTTCTCGCTCAGTCGTTGTCGAACGACGGATTCCGCGGTTTCACCAAAGTCCACCAGGCACATTTCCGGGTCGTAGCCGAGGCTTTTCAGGCGCGCTTCGTCGGCCTTGAGTCCCGCCGCGATCGTAGCCGCGGTTACGCCCGAAAGCGCGGCAAAGTCGGGCGATGAAAAATTGATGATCGTCGGCTCGAGGCCGATTACCAAAACGCTCTTCATGAGATGCCGCTATCGGTGCCTTTCCAGTCCGGGGTACGTTCCGGCGACGCTTTTGCTAACGCGTCACGCACGCCGTGCGCGTCGAAGTCCGTGCCGTAAACCGGCGTTCCGGGCTGCTGGCGCCATGAATCGTCGATGCTGCCCGCATCGATCGGGTCGAAGCCGAGCGCGTCGACGAGTTCCATCACGATGGCCTTTGCCCGCGGGTCGTCGCCCGAAACCGGAAGCGCGATGCGGCCCGGGGTTCCTTTCGGTTTTCCGTCGTCGTGCAAATGTTGCGCGTAGATGTTGTTGAACGCTTTGACGACCGAGCGCCCGAGCTTTTGCGAGACCCAGCGGCTCTCGCTGGGCGCTTCTTCGATTCCCGGCAGCCTACCGTCGCGCTGTTGCGGATAATAGTTTCCGGTATCGATCACTACGACGTCGTTGGGAACGCCGGCAAACAGATCGGCCGGCAAATCCGGAATATTCTTGTCCGGAATGGTCACGACGACGACGTCCCGGTCACGCGCCGCCTCGTGCGGCGTGACCGCCTTCGCCCCGGTCTCCCCGGCGAGATCGGCGAGCGTTTGAGGCCCGCGCGAGTTTGCAACCGATACGTCGTATCCCAGCTGGCGAAAGCGCCGCGTCAGCGTGCCGCCGATATTCCCAGCGCCGATAATTCCTATTTTCATACGGTTAACGACTCGGCGTTACCGAGCGCGGTTGCAAGCCGCCGCGCCTGGTAACGCCTATTTTCGGCGCCCTAGTGCAGCGCTAGGTAGTTTGCCCCGTTGAGCCCCGTCTTGAAACCTTCAATCGTGCGCATCGGCGTCGCGTTGCCGTCGGCATTGCTCGCAAACTCCTTGATCGAGTTGCCGTTGAAATCCGCAACGTAGATGTGATCCTGAGCGTCGGCGACGACGCCGTCGGCGTAGCCGAATCCGGTTATCTTTGCAACGGGAGCAACGTCGCCGCTCGCGCCCTTGGCGAAGACGAGGACGCCAACGAACTCGTCGGCAACCAGTAGGCGTCCGTTGGAATCAAACGCAAGGGCAAACGGCCGGCCAAGGCCGGTGTTGCTTCCCGAGATCGACATCACCGGCGCAACATTCCCGTTGGAACCATTCTTATAAACCAGGATCGACGCCGAATCGGTGTTCGCCACAAAGAGCCGGTCACTCGAGTCCATGGCCATTCCAACCGGTGAGTCCAGTTCCGTTTTGCTTCCGGCGATCGTGTGGATCGGCGCAACATTGCCCTTAGCGCCGGCGGCATATTCGGCAAGCGTGTTATTGCTGTAGCTGCTCGCCCAGAGGCTGCCCGACGGTGCGACCATAAGACCCTCGGTCGGACCGAGATGCGACTTCGAGCCACCGATCATTCGCAGCGGCTTCCGGTTGCCGTTAGCATCGTTGGCGAACACCGCGACTCGCGTGCCGCCGTCGTTCGCCGCGTAAATGTTTCCCGAAGCATCTAAGGCGAGCGCATCAGGATCGGTCAGCGTCGTCCTTGGCCCAGCAATCTTCCGAGCAGGCGCGACGTCGCCCGATGCACTCTTAAGGAATGCAACGACGCTACCACCGTTTTCGCGGTTCACGGTGAAAATGTGGATCTTGGAGTCCGGCTGGACGAGACCGTCGAGCTGAGTCGCGTCACTCATGAGCGGGACGCCCTTGGGCATGGCGGTCTGCGGCACGAAGCCGTTTGAAGCGGTTTGCTGTCCCGCGCATCCGGTGGCGAGGCCGGCAACCAGGGCGAGGGCCGGCAAGCAGCGCCGGTATGACGTGGACGTGGGCATTGGGATCGTCTCCTTGAACGTTAGCAGTGAGGTGAGAGGCGCTCATCGTTGTGAGCGGGCTCATCGTACCGAACGCGGCGTACCAAAACGTACGGGGCCGGGAGGCCGCCCGTGAACCCGAGAAGGCAGTTCCGCTGTGGGCAAAGCCGTCCTGAAACCCGGTCACCTCGACATTCGCCTGTTCGGCCACCTTGAAGTCGTACTCGACGGCGGCCGGTTTCGGCTTGCCACGCCCAGGAAGTCGCTGCAGGTACTTGCCTACCTCTTATTGCATCGCGCAGCCGCGGTTTCGCGCGAGTACCTCGCCTTTCTGCTCTATCCCGACGACGAAGAAGCGGCCGCGCGAGCGAAGCTGCGCGCAACGCTCGGCGAGCTTCCGAAGATCCTCCCGCATCCGGCCGAACGGTACGTCTCGATCGACGTCGACAAGGTCGCCTGGAATTCCGACGCCGACGTATGGCTCGACATCGATGCGTTCGAGGCGGCGTCCAGCGACCGCGCCCGGCTCGGCGAAGCGATCGACCTCTATCGCGGCGATCTGCTGCCGGAGATCTACGACGAATGGCTCGACGTCATTCGCGAACGCTATCGCAACGCGTACCTGCGCTGCCTGACCGAGCGCGTCTCCGAGGCTCGGCGAAGCGCGAACCTCGCGCTGGCAATCGAAACGGCGCGTAAGGTGCTGGCGATCGATCCGTGGCGCGAGGACATGGTGCGGCGAGTTATTGCGATGCGCTACGAAAGCGGCGATCGCGCCGGTGCGCTCGACGAGTACGCCGGCTTCGTCAAACGCTTGCGCGCGGAGTTGGATGCCGAACCGATGGCCGAAACGGCGGCGGTGGCCGAGCGCATCGCGCACGGACAGGCACAGCCGGACGAAGACGGTGAGGCCGGACCGGCCGTCGCCGGCGAGCCGGCCATTCTGCCGTTCGTCGGCCGGCGCGGCGAGATGGACCGCCTGCTGGAGACGTGGAGCCGGGTCGCTCGCGGTCGCGGAGCGTGCGCGTTCGTCAGCGGTGAACCGGGAATCGGAAAATCGCGGCTCGTTCTCGAGTTCGCGCGCGCAGTGGAAGATCGCGGCGGACGCGTGCTCGTCGGCGCGACCAGTTCCCCGGAAACCGTTCCCTACGAAGGCGTCGTCGATGCGCTGCGCTCCGCACTCCCGCTCGTCGAATCGCTGAAGCCAAGCATCGCGCTTGCGTGCGTCGCCACGCTGATACCGGAGATCCACGCCCGCGTCGCGCTCCCCGCCGTCCCTCGGTTGGACGGCGAGAGCGAACGGATTCGTCTCTTCGAGTCGCTGTTTCGGTGCGTGGCCGATCTCGGCACCGCACGCCCGTTGCTGCTGATACTCGAAGACGTGCATTGGGCGCAGACCGCGTCGCTCGAGCTTCTGCAGGTTTTGCTGCGCCGGATTTCCGGCGTGCCGGTGATGATCGTGGTCACGTATCGCGACGAAGAAACGCCGCGCATGCACGCCCTGCATCGCCTGCGGCGCGAGGCCCGAGCGATGGCCGGAGCGCTGAGCATCTGGCTTGGCCGATTGTCCGTCACCGACGGTGAAGAACTGCGTGCGACGTTGTCCGACGTGCGCGACCGCTCAGCCGAAATGCTGATCGCCGCGTCGCACGGAAACCCGCTTTTCCTCACGCAACTCGTGGCCGACGTGCGTGAAGGCGCACCGTCCGCAGCGCCAGCATCGTTGAGCGCGGTCGTCGAACGACGCATCGAGCGCCTATCCGAGCACGCGCGCTCGGCCGCCGAGATTGCCGCATGCATCGGCGATCGCTTCTCACGCGACGCCGTGCGCGAAGTCAGCGCCTGGGACGACACGGCTCTCACCGACGCACTCGACGAGCTGCTCGACCGGCGTATCATCCGCGAAGCCAGCGGGCGAGGGTTCCTCGAATACGCGTTCACGCATCATCTCGTGCACGAAGCGATCGCGCAGGGGGTTTCACCCAAAGCCGCCGCCGTCCGGCGCCGGCGCGTCGCTCACGTGCTCGAAGAACTCTACCCCGAGCGGGTATCGGAGCTCTCCGCGTCCCTCGCGGCCCACTACGAATGCGCGAGCGACATTCCAAACGCCGCGCGCTGTTACCTCGAGGCGGTGCGGCGGTCGATTTCGATCGGAGCGCTTCAAGAAGCGCGCGTGCAGTGCGCGCGCGCGCTCGCGCTCGACGTCGATCTGCCTGCGCGAGCCAATCTGCTGTTAGAAAGTTCCACGATTGAGTCTCGACGCGGCGATTCCGACGCGCGGCACGCGGCGCTGCTTGACTTGGAACGCGTCGACGCCGGACTCGGCAATCCATCCGTTCACCGTTCCCTGTTGCTGCATCGCATCGAGTTCGCAACGGCCGTCGGCGACATCGCCGCCCACGAACGAGCCGTCCGAGCGCTGCGTGCCGTACCCGCCGGCGATGCCCGGTGGAACGCCGCATTGCACTTGGCCGAAGCGAAGCTCGCCTTAACCACCGGCCGGCTCGCGGAAGCGTCTGCCAGCGCTGAGGCGGCGCTTGCCGGCAGCCGCGCGGCGGGAGACGAGGCCGGAAGCGCGCGCGCGCTGTGCTCGATGGCTCAAGCGGAAGCGCATCGCGGCCATCTCACCGCTGCCGATGAACTGTTCGCACAAGCCGGTCAAGTGGCTGCACGCGCCGCCGATCCGGTGCTCGAACTCCTGGCGTCGAGCAGTGGTTGGACGGTCGCGTACCAGCGCCGCGACATCGATCGCTGCCGCTCGTTGAGCGAGCGTTGCCTCGAGCTTGCCATCAAATTGGGCGATCGCCCGGCCGAAGCCCAAGCACTCGGCCGCATCGGCGTCTCGCTCGCTGCCGCCGGCGCAGAATTGACAACCGCGCGACGGCATTTCGCCGCCGCCACCAACATCTACCGCGAAAGTGGAAACCTCGTTGGGAGCGCCGCCCAACTCATGAATCAATCGATCCTCGAATGCTGGCTCGGATACTTCGACCGAGCTCTTGCGGCGACGAACGAGGCCATCGATTTGTTCGAGCGCGCGGGCGACGAGCGGGGCCGGCTCGGCGGACTCGCCAATCGCGTGTTCCTGCACGCCTGCCTCGGACAAGTCACCGAAGCGCGACGGACGGCCGAACTCGCACTCGAGCCCGCGCAACATCTCGGGTTACAACTGTTGGAGGCATCGGTCTTCGAGAATCTCGCGGTTGCCGAAGCCGCCGACGCCAACTACGCGCGCGCGATCGAACTGGCCGAGGCGTCGTTCGAGGTCCGTTCGCGCTCCGAATCGGGAGTGTGGTCGAGCAAGACGCTCGCCGACGTCGCGATTTGGCATGCCACGTTGGGAAATCTTGCGACCGCACGCGACGCGGTGCAGCGGATGCTGGCAGACGAGCACGCCATCATGCGCGGCGGCAATTGGCCGACGCATTGCTACTGGGCTGCGGCGCAGATCTTCCACCAGGTTGGGGATTTCCAGCAGGCGGCACTAACCCTCGAACGCGCGCGCCGGCTGATGAAAACGAGCGCCGGCGAACTCGAGCCCGCAGACCGCGCGCAGTTCTTGGGACTCCGCTGGCATGCCGACCTGGCGCAAACGGTCGCATCCGGCGCGTGGCCCGATCCCCCACGGTGACGCGATCCCAGGGGAAATTCCTAACCAAGCGGAAGCGTAGCCGTAGGCTCGCACACGCTGGTCTCGGCGCGCTAGCCGAAGAAAGAACGTGCAGCAATGATGTTTGAAAAAAGAACTTTTCGCAACGCACCACTTCGCACGATGTGGTTCGGGATGTCGCTCCTCTTCGTCATGGCAGCGGCATTATCGCCGGTCGGCTCGAGCCGGGCGAACGGCGCCGCCGTATCGGTCAAGGCGATCGCCAGTGCGACGGCGAGCCCCTGTCCGACCCCGCCCGGACCGCTGTCGACGCCGGTTCCCTGCTGATGTTCCTGGGGCTCAGGCCCGTCGCGGCTTTCAATATCGTGATTGCGGCGGTGGCGTTTGCGTTGAGCAGCTATACGTTCATCCACGATAGGGTGCAAGAAAAAAACGCGCAGAGACAGGCTACGGACCGGATGTTATACGGTGGCTACATGTTAGGGCGAGACTACGAGCTCTTGGTCTTGTGCGCCAAGGGAAACCGTTACTCTGCCTACACGCAATGTAACAACAGCACCCAGGACAGCGACTTCGCAAAACTCGATCCACTGGCTGACGTCGAGTTTGGATTTCCGTTCGACTGGCTTTCGATTCGGGGATCAGGCAGTTTTGAAGACCCAAGGAGCGACTTCGACGACTTGGGCCCATCGAACATCGTCAATAAGGCGCTCTCCGCCCACTTCCTCGATCGCCGGGTCGCCGACGCCTTCGTTCTAGGACGAGCCACGCGGCTGTTGAGCGCTCTCGCCTCCGATCCGGCAACCATTAAGGACAAGAAGCAGCGCGATCTGTACGCCGCGCTCGTCAACGAGAATATCAACAAGCCGTTAACGGAACTGCTGGGAACGACGTGCGACGCGATCGACGCCGACGCCGTTCCCAACTCGAGAAAAAACGCGAAAACAATCGATAGCCTGCTGGCGTGTATTAATTCCGCCTGGCTGCCGAACCCGACGTAGCCATTCTATCGTTGCGCGCGTCCCTTCTGCTGGCCTTCGGCCTGTTTTTTGCTTGTACTCGCGCGGCGCTATCGGGCGATTTCCAGGTGCCCCCGACACCAAATCACTACGTCACCGATGGCGCCGGCGCTCTCAGCGAAGCGACCAGCACCGCGCTCGAGAACGAGTTGCATTCGTACGAGACGAGTACGGGGCACCAAGTCATCGTGTGGATCGGCAAGACGACCGGCGAGGTCCCGCTCGAGACGTGGACCGCGGAAACCGCCCACACGTGGAAAATCGGACGGCGCGGTCACGACGACGGCGCCGTCCTCTTTCTCTTCATGGACGACCACAAAGTCCGAATCGAAGTGGGGTACGGGCTCGAAGGCAGTCTTACCGATGCCGATTCCAAACGCATCATCGACGAACGCATCGTGCCGGCCATGCGGCAAGGCGATACCGATCGCGCGGTTGCCGACGGCGTTCGCGCGATCTTAACGACGATCACGCCCGCATTTACCAGCGCGACTATTCCGGTCACCTCGCATAAGTCGAGCGCGTCTTCTTCTAGCGGATCGAATGCTGGAACGCTCTTGCTGCTCATTGTTTCCTTTGCCGTTCCGATCGGGCTCGTCATTCTGATGTTCGTGTTCGCGGCGCGCCGCCGAGGCACGAGCGGGGGATACTCCAGCACGGGTTCGGGCGAGACGTTCTCGTCGAGCAGCGACGACTTTTCAAGCTCTAGCGACGACGATTTCGATGCGGGCGGCGGCGACTTCGGCGGCGGCGGTGCGTCGGGAAGCTGGTAAGTTCGGCCTATTTCACAAACGGGACGTTGTTCGGCGTTACGATCCTCGCGAGGTCGCGAAAGATCGCGTTGGCGACGCCGGGAAAAGGATGCTCCACCTGGCTGTTGACGAAGACGATGAGCGTAATGCCGGTCGCCGGCATATAGTAGGCTCCGGTGTTGTAACCGGTGATGCCGCCGGTATAGCCGTACCAGCCGGCCGAGCATCCGATGCCTAAACCGAACGAGAGATTTCCCGTGCCCGTCGGCAAACACGTGAGGCGCGCTTTTTGCGACGACTCGCCGTTCGTCGTTCCGGTCACGTAGGCCTTGACCCACCTCTTCATGTCGGCCATATCCGAAATCATCGCGCCGGCCGCCCACGATACCGACGGTGCGAGAACGGCCGATTCGTCGATCCACTGCTTCTTTGCGTCGAGCGAGTAGCCGTGCGCGTACGGTTCCGGCATGCTCCGGTCCGTCGTTGGAAACGAGGTCTCGTCGAGGTTCATCGGCGTGAGGATCCGGCTGTCGATTTGATGCTCGATCGTATCGTGCGTCACTTTCTCGATGACGAGCCCGAGCAAGAACCAGTTGGTGTTGCTGTAGTTGTACTTGGTTCCGGGCGCGAACAACGGCGGCTGCTTACCGGCAAGCGTCACCCACTGCCGGGGAGTCCGGCTCGCCCACACGGCATCGCTTTCTTTTTGAACCCCTGGAACCGCGTACATGTCGATGATTCCGCTGCGCATCTCGGCTAACTGGCGCAACGTAATCTTGTTTTCATTCGGCACCGTCAACCCGAGATTGAAATGCGCGATCGTGTCGTCGAGGGCCAACTTCTTTTCGTCCACGAGCTGGAGCAGCACGGTGGCGACGAACGTCTTCGTGTTGCTGCCGATGCGGAAGTGATCCGTCACCGCCATCGGCTCTTGGGGAGAAAGCCTCGAGTATCCAAATCCTTTGACGAATTCACCCTTTCCGGGGACCCACACGCCGATGACCGCTCCCGGTATCGGTTTCGGGCCACCATATGCCGCGAGCTCTTTGTTGACGATCGCTGAAATTTCGCTTTGAATGTCGGCGCTGACGTGCACGTTCCTCGCGCTACTGCTACCGACGGCGCTCGGCAGCACGACGACCAGCGCGAGAAGAGTTCTCCAAAAATGGCTCATAGCAAATCCGTTCGGCGTTCGTGGATGCCGGTCCGCCCGTAGCGGGGATGTGCAAACCGCTCGGGTAATGGATCGTCAGTCGTACTCGGCTGGAGAAGTCTAGGAAGGCGTTTGATATGCAGGTACGTTTGGCGTTACGCGTCGTGCCGTTGGCTCGGATCGCGGCAGCGATGGCTTTGGGCATCGCGCTGACTTCCATCGGTCTCGCGCAGAGCTCGTCTGCGCCGCAGGACTCGCCGGCATTGCGAGCCGCACTGCAGCACGACCTCGACGCCTACCTTAAAGATCACGGTGCCGAGGAGCACCTCTCGGCACTCTCGCTGTCGGTGAGCTTGGCGCAAGGCCAGCCGGCCATAAACCTCACCGCCGGAAGGACGCGCTATGGTTCCGGGTCGCCGGTGACACGCACGAGTCTCTACCAAATCGGAAGCAACACCAAAGCTTTCACGGCCGTCGCGGTGCTGCGACTGGAAGCACAAGGACGTCTCTCCATCGACGCGCCAATCGGGACGTACCTCCCGCAGTACCCCGCGTACGCGAAGCTGACGCTGCGAAAGCTGTTGAGCATGACCGGCGGCATCGACTCGTACGACAACACGCCCGCCTGGTACAAAATGTTT
Source organism: Vulcanimicrobiota bacterium (assembly GCA_963786105.1). Classification (GTDB taxonomy): domain Bacteria; phylum Vulcanimicrobiota; class Vulcanimicrobiia; order Vulcanimicrobiales; family Vulcanimicrobiaceae; genus Tumulicola. The sequence goes on along the minus strand of CAWAXX010000002.1, from coordinate 48,259 downwards.
ACGCAGAATCCGAAGGCAAACGTCTCGACGGGCACGCTTATCCGGCTCGTGTATCCGAAATTCATCTCGACGCCCGGAACGAAGTATTCGTACTCGAACACTGGGTATCTGCTCGCTCAAGAGGTCGTCGCCGCACGCAGCCAGAGCAAGAATTTCGCCACCGAGATCGCGCGCATCATCGCAAGCGCCGGCCTGAAAAACACCTTTTACACGTCGAACCTCTATCCGGCACCGATCGCGCGACGCGTCGTTGCCGGCTACTACGAGAACGACGATCCCGGCTTCGGGAAATTCATCGGTAGGGACGTAACCCCGTACAGCTTGTCGTGGGCGCAAGGCGCCGGCTCGATGGTCTCGACACCCGAGGATCTTATCGCATGGGCGCGCGCGCTTTATGAGGGAACGTCGCTGTTGCCTGCCAAGCAGAAGGCGGAACTGCTCAGTCTTATCTCGCTCAAAACCGCCAAACCGCTGGCCAAGGCAACGGCGGACGATCCGTCGGGCTTCGGCCTCGGCGTCGCGCAGAAATACGCTCCGGGATTCGGCACCTTCTGGTTCTACCAAGGCGAAACGCTCGGTTTTCGCGCCGCCCACCTGTATTTTCCCGACTCGGGTCTGGTGGTGGCGATATTCGCGAACAGCCGTCCCGTCGAAAAGAATAGCAGCCTTCCGGCGCTTTTCAAATCGATCTACGCCACCATCAAATCGCCGAGCCGGCCCTAGACCATGAGGGCCGAGGTCGTGGGCCTGGTCCTGTCGGCTGCGACTCTGCTCGTCGTCGCAGCGGCTGCGGTGGCGGCAATCGTTCAGCTGCGCCACCTGCGCGCCAGCAACCAGCTGAGCGCGCTGCTGGAAATCATGAATCAGTGGAATCAGCCTCTGCTGCAGTCGGCATATGCAGAATTCGCACGCAGCATGTCGACGAAAATGGACGATCCGCAGTATCTGAAACTACTCGCGACGCCGGGTTCGCCCGATCGCGGAACCCATCCGGAATTTCTGATCCTCGACTTCTGGGAACAAATTGGTACCTTTAGCAAATACGGACTCATCGACGAGGACATTCTTCTCGACATCGTCTCAGCGCAAGTTTCGAACGCATGGAAACTCGCCGAACCCGCTATCGAACTGAGACGCCGCCATACCGATTCGGCCGCCTGGGAAAACTTCGAATACCTCGCGGTGCGCTCGGAACTGTGGAACAGGCGTCACCCCGACGGAGCCTACCCGGCGCAGCTCCCGCGAATGCGGGAGCTCGCCAAGTGAATGCGCTTCGGCGCGCTACTGCGATTGCAGGGATAAGGTATCGGTGTTGACGGCGTAACTGCCGGCAGCGACGCGGCCGTTTGGATTCGCGCAAATCACGCCGAAGTTGGGCCCGTAGATGACGACCAAGCCGGACGGTCCGCACGGGACTTGCTGCAGACCGTAATTCGACAGCAACGTCGCACCCGGACTGCCCGAGCTCACGCTGTACGACGTGTACGTTTGGTTCGCATAGACGATCGAACCCATGAGCGCGGCGCTCGCGGCGCCGACAGCGAACGGCCCCCAGAAGCCACCGCCCCAGTACGCTCCGTACGGCGCCCAAACGGCGCCGTGGTTCCATCCCCACGCAGGACCGACGTAGACTGGATTTACCACGACGCGACCGTTGTAGTAATATCCGTTCGTGCCGCTCGTATTGTAGTGGTACGCGGACGTGGTCCCGGTGTTCTTGTTGTAGACGGTCATGTTGCCGGTGTTTTTGTTGTACACCGCGGCGTTGCCGGTGTTCTTATTGTAGGCTCCGGCGGAGTTGGCGCCGTTATACGCACCGCTATTTCGATTCGCCGTCGAGGAACCGGTCGTGCTCGGATGGTACTGGGTCGCGGTATTCGTGCTCTTGTTATAGGTCGTCGCGGTGTTGGTGTTTTTGTTATAGACGGCGGTGTTGCCGGTGGTTTGATTGTGGGCTACCGCCCCGTTGTTGCCTCTCGCGGTTCCGGTCGGAACGTCGTTGTGCATGTCAAACCCGCGGCTCGGAGCCGAGCGAGGCGCGGCAGCTCGACCGCGCTGTGCGGAGGACGTCAAGGGTGCGGCTGCCAGCGCGACCACGAGAATCATCGATACATACTTCATGGTGTGGGCCCCTCGTCGAGCTTGCCGTTACCGGTGATGTACGTTCCCTTCGCCGTCTGCACCGCGAAGATCACCGAGCGTGCGCCGATTTTCATCGTCGACAGCGGCAGCACCTGATCTTCGCCGGTCGGGTTGAAATAGAACGTGGCGGTTTTGAATGGGACGACGTGCCTTGCACCGTCTTGAACGAGTGAGAAGCCTCCGCCGGTGCAGCGAACGAGCGCGCCGTTCTGCCCGCAGTCGGCGTCGCTGATCGCCACCGTCGAAACTCGATCGGCCGAAGTCAGCGTCAGCGTCTTGTGCCCGACTTTCATGATGACGCCGGGATACGTCTTGACGTCACCATCCCGCTGCTGAATCCGGACGGTTCCGGTGGCCGACGCCGGCGCGCTCGGAACGATCGCAAACGCAGCGGCTAGAACCACCGCACATGCGGCGACGATCTGTCCACCTGACCTCATGATTGCACCTTTCGTCGGCTGGAGAAAGCGGCGGTCTTCTTCAGCCTACCACTCTGGCCGAGGTAGGGGTGTCCCGAAAGCGCAACCCCGAAACCGGGGACGCCGGTGAAAAAACAAGGCCTAGCGAGGGCTCGCCCGGTACACTAGACGGATGAGAGGCATCCTCAGCGCTATCCTGGCGACTGCCCTCCTCCTGGCCCCCACCCTCACGGTCGCTCGCGCTGGCACCACCGGTACGCTGCGCGGCACCGTCCTCGACACGAACACGCATGTCCCGGTCGGCGGCGTACGCGTCACCGCCGAATCGCCGTCGCAGGTCGCGACCACCGTAACGGACGCGACGGGCGAGTTCCGCTTCATCTCGCTCGCCCCCGACACGTACGTTGTGCGCGCGGAAAGGCCGGGTTACGATCCCGTCGCACAGACCGGCGTATCCATCTTCGCCGATCAACCCCTCACGCTGAGCCTCGCGATGACCCCGACTCTGAAGACGATTGCTAGCGTCTCGGCGCGAGGCGCCGGCACCCAAGTGCGACCGGGCACGACCAGCGACCTGTATTCGGTCAACTCCACCGGCATCAAAACCACCGCCGCCACCAGTGGCGCCGGTTCGCTGAATCAGGCCTACGGCGCGATCGGCAGCGTCCCGGGCGTGAATATTCCAACCAACCAGCAGGGCTGGAATCAGGGCGTCTACGTGCGCGGCGGCGATTACCAGCAAGTGGCCTACGAGTTCGATGGCTTGCCGCTGACGCGTCAGTCCGATCTCAATCCGATCGCGACGCTCTCCACACTCGGTACTCAAGAAGTACAGATCTATACCGGCGGCACGGCTGCGAGCTCCAACTCCTCCGGTTTGGCCGGATATATTAACCAAATCATCAAGACGGGAACGCATCCGGGGTATGCCGACGCGTCGCTCGGGATCGGTACGCCGTCGTTTTATCACGCCGCCACCGTCGAAGTTTCGGGTGCGACGCCCGACCGTTTGTTCTCGTATTACGCCGGCTTTGCGGGTGCGAATCAGGATTACCGGTACGTCGATCAGTTCAACGGCGCCGGCAATCCGCTGTACTTCTATCCGTTAGCCATTCCCACGACGAACTCCACGTACAATCTACTCGACGGAGCGTGTTCGCTCGGTAAAAATCCGTCGTGCTCCGCGCCGAGCTACGGCGCGGCCTTTGCGCCGGGCCAGAGCTACGCGCAGGCCTTCAATCAAGACCGCGAAAACGTAATGAATTTCCACATCGGAATTCCGCATCGCTACGATGGCTTGCGCGACGACATTCAGCTGCTGTGGGTAGCGGGCGGAATCAATACGTGGTTCTACAGTTCGGCGCACGAGTTGGGACCGAGCAACGTCGCGGCGGCGTTCGGCGGCTATCCGGTAACCTGGTTCGACTCGACGTACTACGTCGGGCCGCTCATGCAAAAGCCCGACTCGGCCAACCTGCAGCTCAATCCGTTTCCGAACAGCGTGCCGCATCCGGCCGGCAGCTACGTTCCTCCCAACCAACGCGACGGTTCGTTCAACGGCTACGCGATCGAAAAGTTCCAGTATCAAAAGAACTTCAACGAACGCTCTTACCTCCGGTTCCAGGCGTACGGCGAATATACGAATTGGTTCATCACCGCGCCGACGAGCGCCGAGCTGGCATTCGGCGCCGAGCTAGCCGATTACGAAGTGTACGGGCACATCTACGGCGGCGTACTGACATACTCGAATCAGCTTTCGCCTAAGAATCTGTTGACCGCGCAAGCGACCTACTCACAACAAGTGCTGCAAACGTACAACGCGACTTTTAGTTCGACCGATCCGACGGCCAATAGTCTCCTACCGACGGGTCTGGGCACCATTTTGACCAGCTACGTCGGCAAGAACGGGAACTGTTACAACTACACGACCGGTCAGCTCTGGAGCTGCTTCGATGCCGGGAGCCAAGGCGGCTGTCTCCTCAAGTATCCGAACGGCGCCTTTGGCGGATGTTATGCCGGGAGTCCGCAAGTTTTCAATCTCACGCCGGGAAATGCACCGCGGGGTTCCCCGGCGGCACGCGCCGGCGCGAGCTGGATCGTCACCGAAGATGGGCGCAGCTCGCAGGTCGACGACGTCAAGCCGCTTTTCTCTTCCTACTCGCTCACCGATTTATGGCAACCCAACGACAAACTGACGTTCAACATCGGCGCGCGTTTCGATCATTTCGCTTATGCGACGAGCGACTTGGAAGCCGGGTATCCGGCCCGCCAATTCTGGTTCACGCAGTTCAATAAGGAGCACTGCGGCGCGCTTGGATCGGCACCGGTGTGGACCTTCGATCCGTCCAGCGGCACCTTTGGCCCGTGTCCGACGGGGTTGTCGCCGATGACCAACCCGGGGAACGGGCTCTATAACGTCGGCGCCGGCCTCTCGGTGCATAACTACTTCCAGCCGCGGTTTTCGTTTACGTGGGCGCTCAATCCGAATACCGTGATTCGCGGTTCGGCCGGCGTGTACGCACGCGCCGAGGCGTCGTCGTACTATCAGTACAATACCGGACAGCAAAACTTGGCGTCGTTCATTCGCCAGTTCTACTCCTACGGCTATCATACGCCCGATCACGACCTTTACCCGGATACGTCGAATAACTACGATCTGTCGCTCGAGCAACACCTCAAGGGCACGAACATCTCGTACAAGGTGACGCCCTTCTACCGGTCGACGCGAAATCAAGTGCAGTTTCAGTCGATCGACGCGCTCGGCGGAACTCTCGCCGGTCTCAACGTAGGGACGCAGAAATCGTACGGCGTCGAGCTGGCCATCCAAGGCGGCGATTTCGCGCGCAACGGCCTCTCGTGGCTGCTGGCATACACGCATACGACCAACACCATCACCTTTCACCCGATCAACGGGATCAGCGTGATCGACAGCCTCAACGGTCCGATCGAGCAGTACAACTCGTACACCGCCGCTTGCGCGCAGGTGACGCCGAGCTCGCCAAACTGGGCGGCCTGCGGCTCGGGAAAATACGCCGGCAACGCGCAACCGATATTCTTGAATTCAGGTTCGGGCGGCACCGTAAAAGTGCGCAATCCCTACTACTGCAGAACCGAGTCGTCGTCGTGTCCCTACGCGTTGCAGCCACTGCTCGACGTAAACGGGTCGTACGCACCCTACGACGTCATTCCATCGCCGTTCAACGCGGCCAACGGATTCGACGTACCCGACGTCTTCTCGCTGGTCGTGAACTACCGCCGCGACCGGTACGCCGTCACGCCGTCGTTGCGCTACAGCAGCGGTTCGAGCTACGGCTCCCCACTCGTCTGGCCCGGTTACGTGCCGCAAGCCTGTAGCCAGAATCCGGCGGCGACTCCGCTCACGCCGGGCGCGACGTGCGGTTCCGGTGGCGCCATCTTCTTGCCGGATCCGTACAACGGCCATCGATTCGACGGACTCGGTTTCTACCAGCAGCCCTCGCAACTTGCACTAAATCTGAGCGCGAGCTACGATGTCAACGATCGGCTCTCGGTCAACGTCTCGGCAGTGAACATTTACAACAAGTGCTATCAGCGCGGTTACGCGTGGGACAATCCGTCGACGTGCGTGTACTCGACCTTACCGTCGAACATCTTGGCGCCGGCCGGAAACTTTCTGGCCCGGCCGCCGGTCCAGGTGAGGTATCCGTACGGCACGTTCTTTAACATCACCGAGGTCGGGACTTCGTCCGTCATTCAACCGTTTGGTCTGTTCGTAAACGCCAACGTAAAGATCTAAGCGACATGACCGAAGCTCCGCTGTGGACGGCTCCGTTTGCCGCGCCCGAGGCGAGAGAGTTGACGGCGCTCCCTGCAGATGCGGACGTCGCCATCGTCGGCGCGGGGTTTACGGGACTATCCGCCGCGCTGGCCCTGCGCAAACGGGGTGCCTCGGTTGCGGTGCTGGAGACTGCGACGGTCGGCTTTGGCGCCAGCTCGCGCAACGGCGGCATGGTGCTTACCGGATTGAAGCTCGCCCCCGACGTTTTGGTTCGCCGCTACGGCGTGCAGACCGCGCGCGCGCTGTTCGACGCTTCCCTTCGAGCGATCGACTTCACCGAGGCCGTGATCGCCGCCGAGGGCATCGAGTGCGCCTTCGAACGATGCGGACATCTTGAAGTGGCGAGCAAGCCTTCGCACGTTACGGCGTTTGCAAACATCGCGGAGTTGCTCCGGCAGCACTTCGATCATCGCGTCCGGGTGGTAGGGCGCGACCAACTCGCTGAAGAGATCGGATCCACGTCGTTCTACGGCGGATTGGTCGACGAGCGAAGCGGTGGGCTCGATCCCGCACGCTACGCCGCAGGTTTGGCGGCGGCCGCGCGCCGAGCCGGCGCCGCCGTGTGCGAACGTGCGCCGCTCGAAAGCGTTACGTCGACCGGGAACAAGTGGTGGTTGCATTCGCCACGGGGCGAGCTTCGCGCGAACGCGATCCTCGTCGCGACCGGGGCGTACACCGGAACGGTTTTCGGCACGCTGCGCCGGCGCTTCGTTCCGGTGGGTTCGTACGTCATCGCCACCGAACGGCTGCCGGCCGATCTGGCGGCAACCTTGGTTCCGCGAAATCGCATGGTCTACGATTCGAAACGTCTGCTGCACTATTTCCGGCTCACGCCGGACCGGCGCATGCTTTTCGGCGGACGTGCGGCGTTTCTCCCGGAGAGTGCGCGCACGACGTCGAGCAGCGCCAAGACGCTGCAAGCCGATATGATTGCGATTTTTCCGCAATTGCGCAGCGCGAAAATCGAGTACGCGTGGGGCGGAACCCTGGACGTCACCTTCGACGTCATGCCCCACGTCGGTACCATCGACGGCATGCACTACGCGTTGGGCTACGCCGGACATGGTATTGCGTTGGCGACGCTGATGGGAATTCTCGCAGCCGATGCCATCGTCGATGGCACGGTAAAACATCCGCTTGCAAGCGCGGCTCCGGCGGCGCCGTTGCGACTTTATGACGGCCGCCCGTGGTTCTTGCCGATCGTGGGTGCGTGGCAGCGGCTGCTGGATGCGGTGAACTGATGCAGTTGCGCAAGAATGCCATCTCGGCGTGGGACTCAACGCTGATTTCGATTGCCGGCACGGCGCCGGCCAACACGATTGCAACCAGCACTGCCACCCTGATCGCCGCCGTCGGCTTGTCGGGACCCGGAGCATTGTTTTTCGGCGCCATCCCGATGTTTGGAATTGCGCTCGCGTACTTCTATCTCAATAGCTGGCGTTCGGATGCCGGCGCCGCCTACACCTGGGTCGGTCGCGCCATGAACCCCGTTCTCGGATTCTTTGCCGGCTGGGCGATGCTGGTCGCGCAAGTACTTTTCATGGTGGTCGGGTCGCTGCCGATTGCCGACGCGACACTGGATATGATTGCGCCGAAACTGACGCACAACGTGCTGCTCGTCACGAGCATTGGATTTGGCTGGTTCTTGGTCGTCGTCGGCATGGTCATGCTCGGCGTCAAAACGACGGCGCGCTTTCAGCGAGGCGTAACCGTCTTCCAAATCGGCGGGCTTCTGCTCTTCGGAATCGCCGCCATCGTCAAAGGCCTGGGGCATCCGGCAAATCACCCGAGTTGGTCCTGGTGGTCGCCGGTTGGAAACAACGGCGTCCACAGCTTCATCGCCGGTGCATTGGTCACCATGTTTTTCTACTGGGGCTGGGAAGTCTCGGCCAATCTTTCCGAGGAAACCGTCGATCGCCGGCGCGCGCCGGGGCTGTCGGGCTTGCTCGGAATGGGAATCATCCTCACGTTGTTTCTGACGACGGCATTCGGCGTGCAGGTCTTGATGTCCGAACGGGCGATCGTCGATTCTGGTTCGGATTTGTTGGTTGCACTCGCCAATGCTGCGCTGCCGCGTCCGTGGAGCGACGTTGCCGTCATCGTCGTGGTCGTCAGCGCGATCGGATCGCTCGAAACGACGCTGGTCTCGGGAAGCCGCATCGTCTATTCGATGGGGCGCGACCGCGTGCTCGACCAAGGCTTCGGCCGGCTTAACGCGCGCTTTCTCACGCCATGGCACGCGACGATCGCAATCGGAATAGTGTCGATGGCCTTGTTCGCGCTAGCGGCGACGAGTTCGAGCGTCAACGTCATCTTGAGCGACTCGATCAACGCCATCGGCGTGTTAGTGGCGATCTTCTACGGCCTCTCCGCAATAGCGTGCGCGTCGTACTATGCGGCGGCCGATCGCAGCGATCTCCCGCTATTCTGGCTGCGACGTGGCTGGCCGCTTCTGTCGGCGCTTTTCGTTTTCGGGGTGGCGATCGGCCAGGTGTTATCCGCTGGTATGCGCGCGAACGCGACGGTGTTCGGCCTGCTGCTCGTTGGAGTCATCCCGATGCTCTACTATCGCCACCGCTATGCCAGCGACTACTATCGCGAACCGCGCGAACGCGCGCCGGCTACGTCAGTGCGTTGAAGCCGTAACCAGCCGATCGAGTCGGGGTTCGTCGAACACCGTTAACGAATTGGAGCGGTAGTTCGAGAGAAAGAGCGTCGTTCCAAACCCCGGTGAAAAGTCTCGAGGAAACTCCCCGACGGCGATCGTTGCCACGACGGACTTTTTCGCGGCGTCCACGATCGAGACGGTTCCCGACGTCGTGCCACCCTCTCCGAAGCGATTCGTATTCCCGACGAGAACGTATTTGCCGTCGCCACTTGCCCACACGGCGACCGGATTCGAACCGACTTCGATGGTCGCGACCCGCGCGTCGGAGTCGCCGGCAATCAGACCCTTCGTAGAAAACGCCGTCAGGGTGTTGGAACCCCGATTGGTTACCCACGCGGTCGATCCGTCCGGGGAAAGGCTCATGCGGACGGGGCTGCAGTCTGCCGCGATCTTCGCGACGACCGACGACGCCGGATCGGTTTGCGCCTTCGCCGTGTCGATCGTGATGATCGCTCCTGGCGGAATGCTGAGCTCGCTCGAAGCGGGCGCGCCTTCCTGCCGGCATGACTTCGGCCAACCGTAGGTCCGCAAAGCAACCTCGCTGGTCGTAAACAAATAGCGGGAATCGCGCGAAAAGGATAGCGCGATGGGCGCGTTGCCGACCGGTATCGCGCCGACGATCGACGAACGCGCGAATCCCTGGCGTCGGGCCTTTGCGAGATCGATTACGGTAATCGTGTCGTTTTGTTCGTCGCTGACGTAGGCAAACCGGTCGTCGGGGCTAACGTTAACGTAGACCGACCCCGGATCATTGTCTTCCGGGTCGCCCTGGAGATCTTGAATGTATCCGGCGATCGCGTGTTTTCCGACAATGGCGGCCCTCGTTTCGACGAATGCAACGAACCCGTCATCGGCGACGACGAGAAGCGTCCCGTCGTGCGTGATCGCCATTCCGCTCGGTTGCGCTTCCAGCGAAACCAGGTGCGAGAATCGATACACACCGCTTTCGCATCGCAGCACCGCTATGCCGTTTGGGCTGCGAGGGTTGGAACTGCTGACCGAAACGAACGCATAGCGGCCATCGGCCGAAGGAACCGCTCGAAAAGGATGCCCCGGCAGGGCAACGTCGTAACGAGCGACGCCCGCGCGGCAGCCCGCGGCTGCGGCTCGTGTGAACAGATGGCCGAAAACAACGAAGCCGGCCGCCAGTAGAATCGCGGAGGCCGCGATAGTGCCACGCATGCCAGAAGTGATTCGGTGCTACTCTTCAAGGACCCAGCCGTCGGCGCCAAAGATCGTGGCGTCGCCCTTCGATCCACGCGCTAAAATACTAGTTCGGCGTGCGCAAAAAGACGAGTCGCCGGCCGCCGGTGTCGTCGTTCCAATGCGTCTCGACGGCGTCCATCGGTTGGGTCGTCGTGTCGACTTCGAACTTCGCCGGCGCGGCGGCTGCGAGCGCCTCACCGATTCGGCCGACCAGACGCGCGAGCGATACGCTGTGAAGACCGCTGCCCAGTAATTCCACGCCCGAGCTTCGCAGCACGCTGGCATCGAGTGGGATGACGGGCCCGGAGACCGCGCCGAGTTGAACGAAGCGAATGCGCGGGGCGGCCGGCCCGCTCTGGTTTCGTGCGATTGCCGTGAGCAGATGTTGAGCGGAAACGCCCCACAGATAATCCAGCACGATCGTAACTTCGCAGTCGATCATGGCCTCGTACAGCGTATCGAGCAGTCGATCCTCGGGCATCGTGAGCGAAATCGTTCGATCGGCGCCGAGCGCAGCGGCGCGTTCGAGTGAGCCGGCGTCACGGCCGGTGGCGATCACGGTCTTGGCGCCGAGATGCTTAGCGATCTGAACGGCGAGCCGGCCCGCCGCCCCGGTCGCGCCGTTGATCAGCACCGACTCGCCGCGTTGAAGTTTCGCGCGATCGAGCAGCGCCGTCCACGACGACATCGCCGGATTGGCGATTGCCGCCGCCGTCACGTCGTCGAGGTCGTCGGGAACGGGAGCGGTGAGGTCGCGGTGCGCCGGCGCGAGCTGCGCCATTGCGCCGAACGGCGACCGCACGAATGCGAAGTATACGCGGCGCCCATCTTGCAAACGTCCGACGCCGTCGGCCCCCGCAACGAACGCGTCAGCTTTGGTGGCGCTGTAATGCTGGCCCGATGCCCGCGCTCGCGTAAGCGGACTCAACGCCGACGCCGTTACCGAAACCAGCGACTCGTCCGTCGCAGCAACGGGATCGACGAAGTCGGTCCATCGTGGCGCCCGAGCGCCTTCGGTAACGACGGCTGCGTTCACACGACCGTCCTTCGACTACGGCGCTTCGCGCCTCCGCTCAGAATGACACGGCTCACATTTCGCTCCGGTCACGTTGACGCAGCTGTTCGATGGTGTCCACGTCGAAGAACGCGCCCGGGTCGGCCGTTTCGATCGCAACCTGCATAAGATCGGGATGGGCGCGCAGGAGTCGCAGCGTGTCGCCGGGCGGGAGATCGCCGATATACTCGCGCGCGTGCGACGAAATCCATACCGGATGGCCGGACTCTTCGCCTCGCAGCGGATACGCGACGTCGGCGTTTCCGGCTGCGGCGCACATCGTTTCGATCAAGCTCCGGCTGACGAACGGCTTATCGCCGAGCAACACGATCATCGCGGTGTGAGCCGGCAAGGCGCCGCTCGCCAGCCGCAGCGAATGCGACATGCCGAGCTCCGGTTGATCGTTTCGCACCAACTCGATATCGCTGCGGCCCGCGAGGTATTCGACGACTTCGCGACCGGCCACCACAACCGGACTCCAAGATTGCGCCGCCGCAACGGCATGCTCGATCAGCGGGCGCCCGCGGAACTCCATTAGGAGTTTCTGCCGGCCGACGCGCGAGGAGGTGCCGGCCGCAAGAATAACCGCCCTGACGCTGCCGTCGCTCACGTTCGGGAGACGCGCGCGAGGCCGTGATGAATCGAGCCGCGCGCCGACCGCAGCGGCGCGCCCTCGCGGCCGTGACGGCTGGCGACGATCTCGGCGAGGATTGAAAGCGCCGTCTCGCCGACGGTGCTGCCGCCAATGTCGAGACCGGCCGGACCATGAATGCGCTCCAGCGCAGAATCGTCGAAGCCGCTTTCGCGCAGCGATGCTCGGCGCGCTTCCTGCAGGCGCCGGCTTCCTAAAAGACCGACGTACGGGGCGCGCGAGTTCAACGCGCAGACCAGCGCGGGCAGATCGAACTTCGGATCGTGCGAGATCATCACGATCGGCGTGTGCTCGGAGAGCACGCCGGGTAGATAGTCTTCGGGCCACTCGCGCACGATGCTATGCGCGTGCGGTACGCGCTCGTGCGTCGCGAACGCGGGTCGGGGATCTACCACGACGACGTTGAAATCGAGACGCCGTCCCATCGTTGCCAGCTCGGCGGCCAGCGTCGTCGCGCCGACGAGTATCAGCGTTTCCTTCGGTGCAAAAACGTGCTCGAACGCAACGCTGCTCCCGTCGGCTTCGTCATACTCGATGGTCAAGCGCGCTCGGCGCTCGCCGGCGGCGATGGCGCGAGCGTCGTCGCGAAACGCCGGCGCCGGCCGCCACGCGACGACCTGCATAACCGCACCGCACGGGCTTCCGCCCATCAACTCGTCGTCGCTGGTGAGATTGATATCGAGCCGCCGGGTCGCGCCGTCGACCGCCGTCTTTAAGCACGCTTCGACGATCTCGCTTTCGTAGCACCCCGCGCCGATGTTACCGAAGACGCGGCCGCGCACGTCGACCGCGATGGTCGTTCCGACCGGAGCGGTCGCCGCTTCGCGCAGCGCCACCAGCGTCGCCAGCGCGAACTCGCGGCCTTCGTCGAGCCAATCCGCAGCCACCCCGAAGACGTCACGCATGGAGGATCGCCGACATGTCTTCGAGCGATGAGAGGGTCGTCACGTACGGCAGCGCCGCCTGCATGCCGCCGGCGGTCGGCGCGTAGCCCGGCTCGCCGGCGTGCGGATTCACCCACGCAATCGATGCGGAACGCCGCGCAATCTCGTGCATCGCCCGTTTCAGCGGCGCTACGTCGCCGACGTCCAACCCATCGCTAATTACGATCACGAACGTCTGATCGCTCAGTCGCGCAGCGTACCGGCGCACGAACTCGCTCAAGCTCGCACCGATACGCGTTCCGCCGCCCCATGCCTCGCCGAGCTCGGCGAGCAGCCGATACGATCCGTTACGGCCGGCCGCGCGCAGCTCGGGCGTCACGTCCTGCAGTTGCGTGCTGAACACGAAAACGCTCGCGCGTCGCGTGCGCCGGCACAGCGCGTGCGCGAACTGCAGCATCCGGCCGGCATGGTCGCTCATCGAACGGCTGCCGTCGAGCAGCACCACGAAGCGTGGATTGCGCAACGGGTGGCCGAGCATGCGCGTCGCGACGACGTCGCCGCCAGTTCGCAAGCTCGCTCGCAGCGTGCGCCGCAGGTCGAAGCGCGCGCCGCGCGGCTGCGGCTTCCAGCGCAGCGAACGCCCGAGGTGCAGGCGTCGCACCAATCGGTTCGCCTCGGCAAACGCGGCGTCGAGTCCCTCGGTCGGTATCGAAGGGGGCTCGGGAACGACGCCTGGATCGGGACTGTACCGCGCCTGCATGACGCGCCAGCTTTCGGCGAGACTCTCGCCCTCGGGGTGCGCGGTGGTGCGGAGTGCGCCGCCATCGTCGAGATCGTCTTGCGGCGGCCGCCGCCGCGGACGTGACGCGTCGACGCCCTCGCGTTCTTCGCGACGCCGGCTGCTTGACGGACGCGTTTGCCGTTGCGCGTGTGCCGGCTGGGGCACGCCCTGCGCTTCGCTCGAAAAATACGCATCGAAGGCTCGATCGAAGAGCTCGATCTCTTCGGCCCGGCTGCAGCAGACCGAGCGCAGCGCGGCCGCGACTCGCGCGCGTTCGCGTACCCCGACCGTTTCGAGCGCTCGCACGGCTTCGCGGGTTTCGCGCGGACCGACGATGAAACCGTGCTCGCTACGTAAGCGCGAGCAAAACTTGACGACGTTCGACGCCAGGTCGTCGTGCACCACTACCTCACTCGAACCGTGCCGAGACCGTAGTCGGCCTCCGGCGCTTGCGCCGGCGCGCGTTCGTGCGGATCGTGCGTCAGCAGCGGTTCGTACTGCGGACGCAATGCGCGCAGCAGCTCCCAATCCTCTTGCACTTTGAGAATGCAGCCGGTCGTTTCTTCGAGGGTTCGCTCGTCGAGCGCTTCGCGGTGCAGGCGCACGAGTGCGAGCGCCCAGTCCAAGCTCTCGGCCGTTCCCGGCACCCGTTGAAACGGCTGCGCGCGCAGGAACTCCATGAACCGCGCGATCTGCTGCGCCAGCCGTTCGTTGATACCGGGCAAGCGCGCGTGCAGAATGGCGATCTCCCGTTCGAGTGACGGATAGTCGATCCACAGGTACAGGCAGCGGCGGCGCAAGGCGTCGGAAAGGTCGCGCGTGCGGTTCGAGGTGACGATGACCGCCGGCCGCGTTTTCGCGCGCATGGTGCCGATCTCGGGAATCGTTACCTGGAACTCGCCAAGGAGCTCGAGCAAAAACGCTTCGAACGCCTCGTCGGCGCGATCGATCTCGTCGATCAACAGCACCGGCGCGCGTTCTTGAAGGATTGCTTCGAGCAGCGGGCGCGCGAGCAAGAACGGCGCGCTGAAGATCTGCGCCTCGCGGTCCTCGAGCGAGGCGTTCTGGTTCTCGGTCAACCGGATGTGCAAGAGCTGCTTAGGATAGTTCCACTCATACAGCGCATTGGCGGTGTCGAGGCCTTCGTAGCACTGCAAGCGGATGAGTTTGGTCTCGAGCACGTCGGCGAGTACCTTCGCGCTTTCCGTTTTGCCGACGCCCGCCGGTCCCTCGATAAGCAACGGCTTTTGCAGCGCGAGCATCAGTTCGACCGACGTCGCGAAATCCTCGTCCGCGACGTAGCCGCTGCCGGAAAAGCGCTCGCGAATTTGGGCGGCGTTCATGCGTGCACCGGCTGCGCGTAGCGCTGCGGGTCGGCCGCGAACTCAGCGCGGCAATGCGCGGAGCAAAAATACCAGTGACTACCTTCGCCTTCGAGAGAATGTGCCGCTTCGCGCGGATCGACGTCCATACCGCAGACCGGGTCCACCGCTAACTCGGCGAGTTCCTCGGCTTTCACCGGCCGCGTTTCACTCGCAGCGACGGTTACGACGATCTCCGCGAGAATCGACACGGCGACGTCGCCGGGACGGCGCGCACCGATATCGAGTCCGGCGGGGTTGCGCACGAACGCGATGAGCTCGCGCGAAACGCCTTGCCGTTCGAGGATGCCGAACACCTCGGCCGCGCGTCTGCGGCTGGCGAGCAGCCCAACGTACGCCGGCAACGCACCGTCGAGCAACGCTTGGAGAACCGCTTCGTCGTAATGCCCCTGCGACGCGACCACCGCGACCAGCGCCGTGCGGTCGGTGGAATCGAGTCCAGCGAGAAAATCGGGCAGCTCGCGAAGCGAGATGGCGCGTTCTCCCCGCGGATCGTTCTCGGCGACGACGCGGATGACGCGATAGCCGTCGAGCAACGCGCCTAAACCCGCGAGTGCGTCGGCCACCGGCGTGAATCCGGCGATCAACAGCGTTCGCGCCGGAAGATGCGGCTCGACGAATACGTCGACGGCACCTTCGGACGCGCAACTCATCAGAACGACGACCGTTCCTCGCTCGGAGTTCTCGTCGGCATCGGGCGGCGCGCCGGGGCGGATCTGCACCAGGCGCGGGTCGCCGGTGCGCATCGCGGAGACGGCTTGCCGCCGGACGATGTCGCGCGAGCACGAACCGCCGACGAAGCCCTGCATTCGTCCGTCGCCTAAAACGATCGCGCGATCGCCGACGTGAGAACTCACCGGTGCTTGGCGCGCGACGACGGTAGCGATCGCGAAAATTTCGCGTGCGCGTTCCAGCTCGGCGACGCGCTCGAAAAATTCGGGGCCGTTCATCGAAGCTACGCGCCGCCGCTCAGGCGCTTCTTCACGTTTCCGAAGGTCGTCTCGATAACTCGTCGGCCTTGCGCGTCGAGCACGCGGCCGCCTACGGTCGCCACCGGTCCGCGCATCGAGGCGCTGCCTTTCCAATTGAGGATGGTCGTGGCATCGTCTTGCGCCAGCAGATCGGCCCCGGCGACCAAATCGACCACGCTGCCCAAGCCTCCGCCGTGAATCTTCATATCCATGTGACTGCCGTCGGCGTTTGGCTCTAGGACGACATTGAACTTCAGCTTTCCACGAACCGGGCCCACGTTCGCGCCGACGACGGCGTCGAAGGAGTGCGCGTCGCGTATCGTCGTCTCTTGCACTTCCGGAAGGCACGCAGCGATGTTGGCGGGATCGTTGATGAACTCCCACACCGTTGCTTTACTAGCCGGAATCGTTTCCTGGCCGCTCCATTGGAGGTCCATTCAGGAGACTTTCGCTTCCGCGTCGCGGATCGCGCGCCACACCTTCTCACGCGTTAAGGGCATGTCGATGTGGGTAATGCCCAGCGGTGCCAACGCGTCCATCACGGCGTTGACGAACGCCTGCGGCGATCCGACGTTCGGACTTTCGCCGACGCCCTTGGCGCCGATCGGATGGTGCGGACTCGGCGTGACCGTATGCGCCGTCTCCCAGTGCGGCGTTTCTAGCGCGGTCGGCACCATGTAGTCGGTGAAGTTCGTATTGAGGTGGTTTCCGCTTTCGTCGAACGCGATCTCTTGCATGAAGGCCATCGCAAAACCCTCGGTCAAGCCGCCGTGAATCTGCCCTTCCACGATCATCGGGTTGATGATGACGCCGCAGTCGTCGACGGCCAAGAACCGTCGCACCTTTACTGCGCCGGTATCGCGATCGACGTCGACTACCGCAATGTACGTTCCGTTCGGGAACGTGAGATTCGGCGGATCGTAATAATAGGTCGCTTCGAGACCGGGCTCGCTATCGGGCGGTGGATTGGTGTAGGCGGCAAACGCGACTTCCTTCATCGTCACGGTTTTGCCGGGCACGCCTTTGAGGTTGAACTTGTAGTCCTTCCACTCGACGTCGTTTTCCGACGCTTCCATGAGATGCGCGGCGATTTTCTTGGCTTTTTCGCGAATGCGCCGCGCGGCCAGCGCGAGCGCGCCGCCGGCGACGGGCGTGCTGCGGCTCGCGTACGTTCCGAGCCCGTAGGGTGCGGTGTCGGTGTCGCCTTCTTCTACCAGCAGCTCTTGCGGATCGAGTCCGAGTTCTTCGGCAACGATCTGCGCCCAGGTCGTTTCGTGACCTTGACCTTGATGACGCGTTCCAGCGCGCACGATTCCCGATCCGGTCGGGTGAATGCGGATCTCGGCGCTGTCGAACATCTTGATGCCCAAGATATCGAAGTGCTTACCGGGACCGGCGCCGACGATTTCGGTGAACGTCGACACGCCGATGCCCATGAACTCGCCGCGCTTGCGTTTCTCGGCTTGTTCCTTGCGCAGCTCGTCGTAACCGATGATGTCGAGTGCCTTTTGCGTCGTGGCTTCGTAATCGCCGCTGTCGTACACGAAGCCGAGTGGCGAAGGGTACGGGAACTGCTCTTTCTTGATGAAGTTCCGCCGGCGCAGTTCGACCGGATCCATGCCGAGCTTGCGCGCCAGGATATCCATGCCGCGTTCGATCGCAAACGAAGCTTCGGTTACTCGGAACGAACACCGGTACGCGATCCCGCCCGGCGCTTTATTGGTGAAGTAGGCGTCTACTTCGGCAAAGGCCGTTGGAAAGTCGTACGAACCGGTCACGATGCCGAACATGCCGGCGGGATACTTACGCGGATCGGCGGCGGCGTCGAACGCCCCGTGATCGGCCACCGTCGACACCTTGAGCGCGGTAACCTTGCCGTCTTTGGTCGCGCCGATTTCAACGTCCATGTGGTAGTCGCGCGCGAAGCCCGTCGTGGTGAGATTTTCGGTGCGCGTCTCGACCCATTTGACCGGAACGCCGATGATGACCGACGCCACGGTCGCGACAACGTACCCCGGATACACCGGAACCTTGTTTCCAAAGCCACCCCCGACATCGGGCGAGATGATGTGAATCTTGTCTTCGGGGATGCCGGTCACCAGCGAAAACGCGGTGCGGTGAACGTGCGGCGCCTGCGACGTCAGGTACACCGTCAAACGCCCGGTGGCTTTATTCATGTCGGCCACTGCACCGCACGGCTCGAGCGGCGCGGGATGGCAACGGGGCGACAAGATGCGCTCCTTGATGCGCACCGCCGAGCCATCGAGCGCGCCGTCGGCTTTGGCCTTGTCGCCGACTTCCCAATGATAGATGTGATTCGTCTTACTCTCGCGGTCGTCGCGCAGAATGATTTTGTCTTCGCGCGCTTGGAACGGATTCACGACCGGATCGAGCGGCTCGTACTCGACCTCAACCAGCTCGGCGCCGTCGCTGGCGATCTCGCGCGAGGTGGCCACCACGCCGGCGACTTCCTGATACTGATAGAGCGCCTTGCCGAACGCCAGCACCATCTGCTTGTCGTAGCCGTGGAAGGTCGGCAGCCATTCGAGTTTGGCGGCGTCGAGGTCTTCGCCGGTGATTACCGCCTTGACCCCGGGCAGGGCCAGCGCTTTGGTCTTGTCGATGCTCTTGATGCGCGCGTGCGGATACGGACTGTGCACCAGCGCGAGATACAACATGTGGGGAAGCACGATGTCGTCGAGATAGCGACCCTTCCCGCGGATGAAGCGCGGATCTTCCTTGCGCTTCATCGACTGGCCGATGGAATGGCGCGCAGGCAGATCGTCGGTCGTCGTGGCCATGCTCAACTCCCTACGGCGGCGGCGGCCGGTTTGGCCCCGAGTTCGGTGGAGGCCTGCTGCACGGCTTTCACGATGTTCTGATACCCCGTGCAGCGGCAAAGATTGCCCGCAATCGCTTCGCGAATCTCCGCTTCGTCCGGTTGCGGCTGATGTTTGAGCAAAACGTACGACGTCATCAACATACCGGGCGTGCAGTAGCCGCACTGCAAGCCATGCTGATCCCAAAACGCTTGCTGCAGCGGATGCAAAGTTCCGCCTCGTTCCAATCCTTCGACGGTCGTGATCTCGTGGCCGTCAGCTTGCACCGCGAACATCGTGCACGACTTGACCGCGCGGTCGCCGTCCATCGCGACCACGCAGCAACCGCAACTCGACGAGTCGCAGCCGACGTGCGTGCCCGTGAGGCCCAGCTCTTCGCGCAGGAAATAGGCTAGCAGCATTCGCGGCTCGACGTCGCGCTCGTACGCCTCACCGTTGACCGTCACCGCGACCTTCATTTCAAGCCTCCTACGCCTAAACGTTCGAGCGCGCTGGTAATCGCACGGCCGACCAGCACGCCGGCCATCGCTTTCTTGTACTCTGCCGACCCGCGACCGTCGGGCGACGGATCGGCGATCTTTTCGGCTTCGCGCATGGCCGCGCGGATGAGATCCTTGCTCGGTTTGGCACCAGACAGGAGCTGCTCGGCGGCCGTCACGCGCATCGCTTTAGGACCGACCGCGCCGACGGCGATGCCGGCCTCGGCGATCGTGCCGTCGGCGGCGAGGGTCAACCGCGCTGCCGCTGAGGCGGTGGCGAAATCGCCGACTTTGCGCTCGATTTTCTGATACGAGCCCGACGTACGCGGGCCGGGCGTCGGAAAGCGCACCTCGACCGCCATCTCACCGGTGCCGACCGCCGTGGTAAACGAATCGACGACGAAGTCGTCGATGGCGACCGTCCGGGTCACGCCGTCCGCGCCGCGCACCGAAATTTGC
The DNA here is from genome assembly GCA_963786105.1 of Vulcanimicrobiota bacterium. Taxonomy (GTDB): domain Bacteria; phylum Vulcanimicrobiota; class Vulcanimicrobiia; order Vulcanimicrobiales; family Vulcanimicrobiaceae; genus Tumulicola. The sequence continues at coordinate 28,505 of CAWAXX010000002.1, read as the reverse complement.
GCGCGTGCCGCAAGCGCCGTCACCGGCCAATCGCCGGCCGGATCGTTGTGGCAGAGACTGCCGACGACGGTCCCCATCTGCCTAACGACCGGGTCGGCGACCACCGCCGACGTATCCGCGAGCAGCGGATACCGCTGCGCGATCAACGGCGACGTCTCGAGTGCAAAATCGCGCGTCCCCGCGCCGACCGCGAGATACCCGTCGCTTTCGCGGACGTACGCCAGATCGCCGATCGCGTTGATGTCCACCAAAACCGACGGACGCGCGAGTCTGAACCGCATAGCTGGAATCAAGCTCTGGCCGCCGGCAAGGATACGCGCGTCGTCGCCAAAGCGCGCGAGCGCTTGGACTGCGTCGTCGACCGAGCGCGCCCGGTAGTAGTCGAACGGGGCCGGAAACATCCGCTCCTCCTAACCACGTACGCGAACGGTCACGTGGACCCAGAGACTTGGCCTCCGCTACGGAAACTCCCGCACTGAGGCGATGGCTAACGGTTGGCCCAGTATTCGCGGCGAAGGACGCAACGTGTCCGACATACCAACCGGCACCGTTACCTTTGCCTTCACCGACATCGAAGGCAGCACGGAGCGCTGGGAACGCGACCGCTCGGCTATGGAAGCCGCGGTCCGCCGTCACGATGCGCTGGTTCGCGAGGCGATCGTTCGCCACCAAGGTTACGCGTTCAAAGCCGCCGGCGATTCGTTTTGCGCCGCCTTCTCAGAGCCGGCCGATGCGGTCGCGGCGATGCTCGACGCGCAGCGTTCGCTCGCTGCCGAGGATTTTTCGGCCGTCGACGGGTTGCGCATACGCGCCGCCGTCCATTCCGGAACCGCCGACGAGCGAAACGGCGACTATTTCGGACCGGCCGTCAACCGCGTCGCCCGCCTGCTGGCCATCGGCCACGGCGGCCAAGTTCTCATTTCCGGCGTGGCCGCTGCCCTCGCGCGAGCCGACCTGCCGGCACAGACGGCGCTGCGCGATCTCGGCCGGCACCGGCTCAAAGACCTCACGGCGCGCGAGCACGTCTACCAACTCGAGGCACCCGGCCTGCCGTCCGAGTTTCCGCCGCTGCGCTCGTTGGGTACGCACGCAACCAATTTGCCGGTCCAGCTGACTTCGTTCGTCGGACGCGAACGCGAGATAGCGGAAATTACGGCGCTCGTTCGCGACAACCGCCTCGTCACGCTGATCGGATCGGGCGGCGTCGGCAAGACGCGCACAGCGCTGCAAGTCGCGGCCAGTCTTCTCCACGACTTCGGCGAAGGCGTCTGGTTCGTCGATCTTGCACCGCTGTCGAACGGCGATCACATTCCGTCGACGGTCGCGCACGCCGCCGGTTTCTCGCTCGCCGCCGGCGACGATCCGGTCGACGAACTCGTTCGTGCGCTCAAATCGAAGAAGACGTTGCTGATTTTCGACAACTGCGAGCACTTGGCGGAGCCCGTCGCGGGGGTTATTCTTGCCATTTTGGAAGCGTGTCCGAACGTCAAGATCTTGGCGTCGAGCCGGCAAAGCCTCGACATCTCCGGCGAGCAAACCTACCGATTGCCGTCGCTCGAGGTAGCGGCTGCGGTGGCGCTGTTCACCGAGCGTGCGCGCAGCGTCGACGAGCGCTTTGCGCTCACCGGCGAGAGCGCGGCGACGGTCGCCGAGATCTGCGACCGGCTCGACGGGATTCCGCTCGCCATCGAGCTGGCCGCCTCGCGAACGGCGGTTCTCAGCGCCAAGCAGCTTTCGGAAAAATTGAACGAGCGATTTCGACTGCTATCCCAAAAGAGCAGCGGCCGACTCCCGCGCCAACAGACGCTGCGCGCGTTGATCGATTGGAGCTTCGATCTGCTCGACGAAGACGAACGCAAGGTCTTTCGGCGGCTGTCGGTCTTTGCCGGCGGATGGACGCTTCAAGCGGCCACTGCCGTTTGCTCCGACGACGCCATCGACGAATGGCAGGTCTTCGAACTGCTCTCCGCGCTCGTATCGAAATCCTTAGTCGTCACGGAGCCGAGCGGTGACGACCGCCGCTACCACTTATTGAACTCGATTCGGGAATATAGCCGCGAACGCATGGCAGCGGCCGGCGAAGCCGCCGACATCGCGACCAAACACGCCGCCTATTTCGCCGGCTTGGCCGGAAATCTCGCGCCGTTCGTGGATGCGTTGGAGGACGTGCAGTGGCAACGTGCGCTGGCACCGGAACTCGACAACATTCGCGCGGCCTTGAACTGGACGCTCTTTGCCGGCAACGATGCCGCCACCGGATTACGTCTGCTCGCGCAGCTCGAATGGCCGGAGCTGTTGACGACGCCGCAAGAATCCGTGCAGTGGTTCGATGCCGCCGAGGGCCCTCTCGATGCGGCGGTGGACGAAATCACGCGGGCGCGCGTGCTTCGCCACCACGTTCGGCTGGAGTGGCTGGTCGGCCGCGCGACGGCCGAACGCGAGAAACGCGCAAACAACGGACTCGCCGTCGCGCGTTCCTGCGCCGATCCCAACGAGACCGCGCACGCGCTGGCCATTCTCGGCAGCGTTTATCGCGACGCCGGACGATTCGACGAGGCCGAGCGGCTTTTCGAAGAAGCCTACGCGGCGGCGCCGGCGCTTTCACCCATTACGCTCAACGCGCTGCTGCGCAACTGGGCGGTCACCAACCTACAACGTGGCGACGTCGAGACGGCGCGGCGGCGTTTTGTCGAAGTCGCGGAACGCGAGCGACCGGGAAGTGAAGCGCACGCGAGCGCGCTGCTCAATATCGGTGAACTCGAGTTTGCGGTCGGAAACGTCGAGGCGGCCCGGACGGCCGCACGCCAAGCGAGAGAAACCCTCGACCGTCTCAATGCCGCGCCGCTCGGGCTCGCCGTCTGCAATCTCGCGGCCTACGCCATGGCCGTCGATGAGCTCCCTGAAGCTCGCGAACTCCTCCGAGAGGCGCTGACGCTCCTCAAACAAACCGGCGCACGATGGATGAACACGGCCCTGGAACATCACGCGCTCCTCGGCGAACTCCTCGGCGATCACGAGCGAGCGGCGATTCTCGTCGGCTTTACCGAAGCACGCTATGCCGGCGCCGACGTCCGCCAAAAAACCGAACGCATCGGCTACGAGCGGCTGATGCGGCTTCTCTCGGCGACGTTCGTTGAGGCGGAACTCACGCGTCGTCTGAGCGTCGGTGCTTCCTTGAGCGACGAGCAGGCGCTGGAACACGCCGCAGCGATAAACGAACCTCAGCCATCCAGCCCGGCGGCGGCTGCCGTCGAGAAAAGAGTCTAGAGCCAATGTCCAGCGCGCACGACCAGGCTTCCGCGGAGCTCCACGCCCACGGGCATGCGATCGACGAACTCCATCGTAAACTCGCCGCCATGGCCGGCGTCGACAAAGCACGGCTGCACAAAGCGGTCGAGAAATTCAAAGCCGCCCACAAACAGTTTATCGACGACGCTCTCGGCTGCATGAACTAGGCCTACACGGGCGATGCGCCGACTTCGTTCGCGATGGCGGTGCCGATCGGGACGCCGAGACCGGTGCACGGATTCCACGGCGCGCCGGCGTGAAAGCGGTCGTTACTTCCCTTTATAATGGGGCGAAATAGCGCCCCGGGCGATCGTCGATACAACAACGGCGCGCAGAAACCGATCGGCGTACCCAGCTGCTGGTTAATCCGCGCCGTTAGCGCTGCCCAGACGGGCGCGACCGCGCTGGTACCGCCCATGGCAAGCTCGACGCCGTCCATTACGACGAAGTAGCCAGGTGACTGCTGTGCCGCTACGTCGGGAACTCCCCGTCCGGCGGGCACGCCGTATCGCGAGGCCGACGATCCGGCGACGTCCTGCCACGATGGGGTCGCAAAGCGCTCGCTGAAACCGCCGCCCGTCTTCTCCCAGGCGCGCTCTTCGCCCGCATCGGTGATGGCCGTCGCTCCGCAAGCGATGGCGAACGGGCTGGAAGCCGGCGCCAACACGTGCGCCTTACCGCCAGCATCGAGCTCGGCGCCGTTGTCTCCCGACGCACAAAAGACGCTCACGCCCAACAGCGCCGCTACCGCGAAGAGCTCGTCGAGAATGCCGAGCGCTACCGGCGTCCATAGGTGCTCGGGCCAACCGTAACTGATCGAAAGGACCGAAGGCGCGTACTCGTTGTCGAAGAGCGCAGTGCGGATGGCGTCGAGGAAGCCGCGTTCGTCGTTGGGCGCCTCGTACACCACCACGCGCGCCCCCGGAGCGAGCGATGCGATGATCTGAACGTCGAGCGCCGCTTCGAGATCTTTGATCGTCTCGATCTCGTGTTCGACGACCGCGTTGTCGATGCGCTTGACGATCGGCTGTTGCGGTGCGAGCTTCTGGGCGGTCATGCACCGGTCGAAATCGGCCGAGTTGAAGACGCCGTTGAGTTGCAGCACTCCGACGGTCTGGCCGCCGCCGTCGTCGCCGGGGAACCGGTAACGCTCCGCAACCGCGTGCGCCCGAAGCGGCGTCGCATGCCGCTCCAACGACGCGAGTTTTCGCGAGCGCGGCCACTGGTGCAGACCAAATATGCCGCGGACGATGGCGAGGATTTCGGGAGGCACGTGCAACGCCCCGGAACGGTGGCGAAAGCGGCGCCGGCTCTCGTCTTCAAAGATTGCAACCGTCGCTCCGAACGCGTCGATGAGCCGGTCGATCGGCCCGCTGATGGTGACCGATCGCCAATGCGAATCGCCGACCGTTATTCCCGCGCGATCGCAGTAGCGGCGCAGTATCTCGACGTCTGCGGCGTCGGCATCGGTTTGCCGTTTGAGCGCTTTCCGGTCGGCGTAGGTGCGATGCAATGGCGGCACGCTTCCGATCGCTCGCGCGGCGTCGCCGTCGAGATCGCCGCCGCTGCGCGGACGCAGCCACGCCGTCAATAGCACGTCCGACCCGGCCGCCACCGAATCGGCGTGCCGACTGCCGGGCCAAATCCGGCGTTCGGTGCCGGGGATGAGCATTCGCTCTTCGTGACTCACTTTTTGGTTACTTTGGCGGTTCGTCGAATTTCCCGATCGCGATGAACGTCACGACGTCCCAGGCGTTGTGAATGCCGATAAAGATCAGCAAGAGCGCGCCGCCCGCAATCGCGAACAGTGCCTGCGCGGGAAAGACGAACGAATCGATCGCGCCGGCGAAGACGGCTCCATAGGCAACCAACGGGAGAATGCCGTACCAGACCCAGTCTTCAAGATCGGCGGCGTAGTCGTTCAACCGTCTCGCGCGGTGCATGACTCGTACGGCATAGAAAATTCCGCAGAGACCCACGAGCCCGACGATCGCGGCGGCGCGATCGAGCGAGTGCCAAGGCGCGCTCAAAATCGCCGAAACGAGTAATGCCGCGCCAAAATGAACGACCGTCGGCGTGCTGAACGTCGAGACGCCATCCGGCGATCGTCGCAATCGTTCGGTTCCCGTCACGATCGTGATGACGACGAACATCAAGCCGGTCAACGCGGCCGCCGACGAACCCACGATGACGAAATAGCTCGACCACGAGCCGAGCATCGACGATGCCGACTCAGCCAATGGCTCCTCCCGTCTGCGACGATGCGTGAAGTGCCGCCACGACTTCTTCGGCCGCCCGCTCGCCGGTTTCGAGGGCTCCGCTCACCGTGCCGCCTTGACCGTCGAACGAGGTCGCCTCACCCGCGAAGAACAGCACGTGATCGACTGGAACCGCGAGCGCCTTCCGCGCGTTTTCGCCGCCAACGGCTGCGTAACTGTACGCGCCGCCCGAAAACGGATCGGCCCCCCAATCGTGCACGGCGCCCGACTCGAGCTGAGTTCGCGCGAGCGCGGCCGCATCGAGCAACTCGCCGAAACCGTCGAGCGCACGATCGATAATTTCCGATTCCGCCATGCCCCGAAGGGCGGCGGCGCCGGATGCGCCCGCCCACGCGACGATCGACCGGCTGCGCAGCGGCATTTGCGTCCAATAGGCCATGAACGGTTTCTCCACGCTTCGGAAGAATGCGGCGTTGCGATAGCGGCCGTCGCGAAGCTGTTCCCAGAACGGCGAGCGAAAGCCCAGCACCACTCGTACGACGTGCCCCATCTCGATGCGATCGAGCGCTGCGCGTTTCGCAGCCGGCAATTCGGGGTCGAACGTGACGCGGCTCCCGCCTATCCCATCGCGTAAGACGCCAACCGGAAGCGTAACGATCGCGGCCCGCGCGCGCAGTGTGTCTACGGTTCCCGTGCGATCGGTGCAGTTCACGACCACTTCTCCGCGACCCCATACAATCCGTCGCACGTCGGCATTCATGCGGAACTGCACTCCCGCATCGGCGCACGCGGCTCGCAGATGTTCGAACACCGGAGCGTAACCGCCGATTGGCCGCGCGCTCGACGAGTCGGTGCCGGACCGCAGTTCGTCGGCAATCGCTCGAACGCTGGCGATCGCGGGGTCGGCTGCCTCGAACCCTTCGACAAACGCGCGCGACATTTCGACGCTCTCACGCGCCGGCTCGTTGCGCTCGAATCGCCGCAAGAACCGCTCGACGCTTTCGTCGGCGGCAAGCGAACTCGCTTGTTCCAAGACCTCGGCGGCGACCGCGGAAAAATCGCCGGGATCGGGGCGAAGCTCGCCGTCCTCACCGCGCACCCACGACTCGTCACCGGTCGCAACCGCACGCAATCCAGCTTCGCGCATCAACCGCATCGTCGGCTCGGCCGGACCGTGGATGAACTCCGCACCGAGTTCTACAGGAGCGTCCGTCCCCGGAAGCGCTCGCGACCACACGCGTCCGCCGATGCGATCGCGCCCCTCCAGCACGATCACACGCAAAGACCGTTCTGCCAGCCGGCGCGCCGCCGCCAGGCCGGCCGCACCCGCGCCGATGACGACGGCGTCAGCTTCCATGTTCGGGAGTATACCGCACCGCGGACGAGACCTCCGCGTCAATGCGTTTGGACGATGCCCTCCACGCTGTAATTCGGCATGAAACCGCGGCTGTAGCTGTACTCGTAGGCGAAGCTGGGATACGCGTAGACGTCGACCGAGCCGTTCTTGTAATCGGTCACTTGGAGGTTCGTGTTCTTTGCGTTGAGTGCGCCGAACAGCGAGCCGCCCTTCAGCGCAAAGATTCCGGTGTTCGCACACGCAGCCTTCGAGGCGTCGCATCGGTAAGTATAAACGTGGGAGAATAGCGTTTGAACGGAAACGAGTCTGTCGTGCCGGTCGAAGAGCAGGTCTCCCGGTGTATTTTGATTCGCGTAGCCGCTGACCGGGTGACCGGGCATCGAACCGCCGGGCCAAACGATGAGCGAAACGGCGAAGCCCTGATTATAGTACGTCGCCCAGACGTTGCCTTTCGAATCGACCGCCGCGGTTTCTAACTGAAAAATCGAAGGGTCGGTCAACGCGGAAGTGCAACCGCTCGTCGAGCATACCGCGACGTGGTCGCCGCCGGCGGCGTAGATAGTGGCGCCGTGGACGGTTACGTCGACGGGCGAGCCATAGGGATCCACGAACGAGCCCACGAGACCTCCGCAATTCGGAGCGTAGACGTTTACGGCGCTCGTCTTGGCGTCCGGAACGTAAATGTTGCCGCTCGCATCCGCCCCGAGTTGACTTTGGGTAAGCGTTTGGTTATCGATGGAACACGACGGCCGGTCGTTTGCTCTGTTGCGAGCTTTGAAGCCGAACACGACGCCGTCCGACGCGCCGTTTGCCTGCGTAACGTAAACCCCCGCTCGTGCCCGCTCGGGAGCTTCACGCCACCACACGGGGCGAGCGACATGCGCGGGCGCAAGAAAGCCCGAGACATTGACCGGCGCGGCCACCATGGTGGCGCCGGCGTCACACCCGGCAAGCGCGAGCGTTGCCATAATCGCGGTCGCAAGCGTTCTCATAGAACGAACCTCCATTCGCGGACGCGGCGTTCAGAAGATCTTCATTTCGGTCAGGCATGCTCTCCTCTATGAAACTGCACCTTTCGATCGGCATCGCCAGCGCAACGCTCCTGCTGGCAGCCTGCACCGGGCAGACGAACCTCACTCCTGCCGGCCAGCCTCAGGCTGCGCCCAACGTGGCTGTCGCCGGCACAGACACGGACTCGGTCGACGCTCCAGATTCCGCGGGCGAGACGATCTTCGTCTCGCAACAAGTCGCCGCGTTCGACGGCGAGATCCTCGGTTTTCGTGCCAGGGCCGACGGCAACGTCGCTCCAGTTCGTACGATCCACGGCTCGAAGACGGGCCTCACCGACCCGACCGGCATCGCGGTAGCCGCCGATGGACGAATCGGGGTTTCCAACGTCGATAATGCCAACGGCGTCGTCCATGCCGAAACGTTCGCCGCCAATGCCAACGGCAACGCCACGCCGGCCACCGCGATCAGTTGCGGCGGCACCACGATCCCGCTCGGAGCGGCTTTCGACCAACAGGGCGATCTCTTCATCACCAACGGAAAGAACGGAAACGACGTCACGGTCTTCGCGCCGCCAGATCACGGCTGCGTCACCGGAAACCGCATCATTGGCGGCAGCAATACGACCCTCGTCGACCCATTCGGCGTCCGCGTCGATAACGCGGGCACCGTCTACGTGGCAAACTCAAACGGAGCGATCGTCGTCTTCGCGCCCGGCGCCACCGGCAACGTCTCGCCTATCGCGACGATTTCCGGCTCGAACACCCGGCTGAAGGCGCCCACCGACATCGCCATCGACTCGGCCGGCGAGATTATCGCAACCGACGCAGGCGCCAGCAGCATTCTCGTCTTCGCACCCGGCGCCAACGGCAACGTCGCTCCAATTCGATCGATCGGCGGCTCGAAGACTCAGCTCGATTTTCCCAATGGTATCGCGCTCGACCGCAACGGTAATATGTATGCCGTCAACCCGCAGTCGAGCTCGATCGTCGTCTTCAAACATACCGCTAATGGGAACGTCGCGCCGCTTCGGGCGATCGCCGGGTCTGCCACCGGGCTGCAGGCCCCGTACAAAATCGCGCTCAGTCCGTAAAGACTGCCCGTTGGGGTTGGGGACCGAAACCGGCCCTTGCTCCATCGTCGAACGGCCCGTGCGAAAATCGATACGCGGCAGGAACCGAGCGTCAGCCGGGCAGACTGCACGACCAGAATGAGAACCCGAGCGCTCGTACCGATTGCGGTGTCCGGAGCCACAGCCGCCGTTGCAGCGATCGCGACGCTGTTTTTCGCTCCGGTTTGGCTCCACAGCATGGTTCGCGTCGTGGCGACCTACGACGCTGCCGCGATCGCACTTCTCGCCTTTTACTGGGCGGTGGTGATGCAAAGCGGCGCGGCCCAGACCAAGGCGCGCGCGGCCGCGCAAGATCCGGGACGCAACGCCGCCCTCGTCGTCGTCATCGGGGCGGTCGTCTTTGGGTTCATTGCCGCCTTCCTCATACTCGGCCCCGGACCCCACGATCGCTTACCAATGCACGAGACGGTCATTTACGCGCTCGGCTTCGTTGCCGTCGTGCTCGGATGGATGTTGATCCATTCCGTCTTCGTGTTTCGTTACGCCCACCTATACTACGGCGACCGCGATCGCGACAAGAAGAGCGACGGCGGCCTCCTCTTCCCGGGGACGACCGAACCGAACGATTTCGACTTCGCCTACTTCTCGTTCGTGATCGGCATGACGTTTCAAGTTTCCGACGTGCAAATCACCGATAGAACCATTCGCCGCTACGTGCTCGGTCACGGGCTGGTCTCTTTTGCCTACAACACGGCCATCCTAGCTCTCGTCGTCAATACGGTATCCAATCTCTTGCACGCATGAGCGTTGCCGCGTTCGTCGTTGCGTTCATTTCCATCATCGTGTTGGTCGCGATCGCCAACCGCATCAACGTGGCCTACCCCATCGTGGTCGTCCTCGGGGGCATGGCCATCGGCTTCATCCCCGGCATCCCAACCGTTACGTTGCCGCCGGAATTCGTGTTGGTGGTCTTTCTGCCGCCGCTGCTCTACTGGGAAAGTGTGACCGCACCAACCAGCGAGTTTCGCGCCGGCGCGTGGTGGATTTTCCAGATGGCGTTCGGCCTCGTCATCGTTACGACGGTGATCGTCGCGACCGTGGCGCACGCGATCGTTCCTGGAATGAGCTGGGGCGTGGCGTTCGTCCTGGGAGCGATCGTTTCGTCGACCGACGAGGTCGCGTTCGCCGCCATCGCCGATCAGCTTAACGTGCCCCGGCACGTCATCGGAACGATCGAAGGCGAGAGTCTCGTCAACGACGCGACGTCGCTGATTCTCTACAGCGTCGGAATCGCTGCGGTGGTCGGTGCGTCTTTCTCTCTGCTGCACGCTGCGGGGGCGCTCGCGCTCGACGTTATCGAAGCGATCGCCATCGGCCTGGCTGCCGGAGGCATCGCGGTAATGGCGTGGCGATTCATCAAAGACCAAACGCTGCAGGGCGCGATCTCGATCGTCATTCCGTTCGTGGCGTACCTGCCGGCCTACTACATCGGCGCGTCGGCGGTCCTAGCGACGGTCACCGCGGGACTGTTCGTCACCCGTTTTACGCCCAGCGTGCTTCAGCCTCAAGCGCGCGAACTCGTTACCGGCTATTGGGTGACGATCGTTTTCCTGCTCAACGCGTTCATTTTCGTCGAAGTCGGCATCGCGTTCCACCAAATCGTGATGCGTTTGCACGAGTATTCGGCCGGCCAACTGCTGTTGTGGTCGGGGGCGGTGGCCGCCGCCTGCATCGTCGTGCGGTTGGCGTGGACGTTCGCGCAGGGATTGTTGCCGGCAACCAACGAGCCGGAGCACGTCGAAGGGAAAGCCGATTGGTCGCACGTGGCGATTTTGGCCTGGACCGGCATGCGCGGCGGCGTCTCGCTAGCCGCCGCATTCGCGATTCCGCTCGAGACGTCGGCCGGGCCGTTCCCCTTTCGCGACTTGCTCATTTTCATGACGTTCGTCGTTTTGCTGGCAACGTTAGTTGGCCAAGGCGGCACGCTGCCGTATCTCATTCGAAAGCTCGGGGTTAAAGATGACGGCGCCGACGAACGCGAGGAAAAGATCGCCCTGGCCGCAACCGCGCGCGCGGCGCTCAAGCACATCGACCAGCTCGAACGCGACGGCAGGATTCCGTCCGGCATGCTCGATCTGTTGCGCAAACGGTTCAGCGCGCGGTGGGCGGAGTTCGGAACCGACGATCGACGCCGCGATGCGGCCGCCACGACGGCCCTGTATCGTAAGACCGAGTGCGAGCTGCTCGAGGTTCAGCGCCGCGAGCTCATCAAGCTGGGCGAGCGCGGCAAAGTCGATAATACGGTGTTGAGAAAATTCAGCGGATTTTGGATTTGGAAACCGTGGGGATTCAACTGCTCGGTACCACCGGACACTCGTCAATCGAGGACGAATAAACCCCTGTCATCCCGAGCGGAGCGAGCGATAGCGAGTGCAGTCGAAGGACGACGACGTCGTAATTACTCGCCCACCCGAGGGCGTCTGGACGCGGAGCGAAGGCACGGATGCCGAGAGCGACGCGCCAGCCGAGTAGCGTTTTCGCATTGACGCGAAAACGCGAACGTCCCGAGGGTGGCGAGTAATTCCGGGAGCCGGTCCTTCGACTGCGGCGCTTCGCGCCTCCGCTCAGGATGACACAGCAGCGCTCCGCTTAGGATGACAACGCGCAGATTATGGCAGTTCGAAGCGCATCCGCACCGTCGTCCCCGCTTCGGTATGCAGGTCGACCTCGTGCGCGACGGAACGCACGATGCGAAGGCCAAACCCGCGGTTGGGCCGATGCCTCGGCTCGGTGAACGTCCCTCGATCGACGACCTCAACGGCGAGAACTCCGCCTGGTTCCATGCGAGCGACGATCTTGACCTCGCCGACGGGTCTGTCGCGGTAGGCGTGTTCGACGGCGTTGGCGAGGGCTTCGCCGACGGCGGTGATGACATCGAGTTGAATGGATTCGGGGATGTCGAGAGCGTGCAAGAACGCTGCGAGGGCATGACGCATTGGGGCCGCCGTTTCGGCGAGTGCTTCGCACTCGAAACTAAACTGGCCGTTCGCCATTATGCGTTCTTTCCAAATACGCCAATGCGTCGGCGCGGTTTTCAAAAATTTCGAAGACTTCGTGAAGCCCCGCATACCGGATGATGCGATCCAACTGCTCGCTGGCGACGACGGTCGCAACCGGGATACGGTCTTCTTTCGCGCGAATTCGAAAACGAAGCAGTTCGGTCAGCGCGGTGGAATCGGCATAGGTAACCTCGCTCAAGTCGAGCAGGATGCCGCGCATCGCCGGTTCGACGAGCAGCGCACGATGCAACTCTTCTTTACGCGCGATGTCCAGTTCCCCGGCCAAGCTAACCACTTCGAAGGCCGGTTGCGCTTTCACGCCGACTTCCTCGAAACGAGCGCCGGGCTGGACGCAAATCCGATCGTCAAGATCGCGACGTCGTCGCCGACCAGCCGGTTGCCGAAGATCGCGTTGTAGATCGCCGTCGCCATATCCTCGCCGCCGGGAGCACCGGCAATCGCTTCGAGCAGCGTTCGTTCTCCATCGATGATGTTGCGCGAGTGTTCGACGGCACCGTCGGTATAAAGCACCAGCATGGCACCCGGTACCGTCTCTACACGATGCATGCTGTAAGCCGGATTCTCGGACACGCCCAACGGCAATCCTCCAAAAGCAAGCAGGCGCGGTTTTTTACCCGGCTCGACGAGAATAGGCGGCGGGTGCCCGGCGGTCGAATATTCGAACGCAAGGGCTCCGGCGTCGGCAACGCCGACGACTGCCGTCACCATGGGTTGTGGGGCATTGCCGCTCATGATGCGCTCGTTGACGTGCGTGAGGATCGCGGGCACGTTTGAATTTAGCAGCGCCGCGGTCAGCATCTCATCCCGAACTTGGCGCATGGCAACGGCCGCATCGAGGCCGTGTCCGGCGATGTCGCCGATCGAGAAGAGAATGCGCTCGGGCCCGACCTCGAACGCGTCGTACCAATCTCCTCCGATCTTGGCTTCCTCGGATGCCGGGACGTAGGTGGCGCTGAGGTTCATCGAGGCCACCTTTGGAAGCTCCCGCTGCAGAAAGGCGTCTTGCAGCGTGGTAGCGATGCGCCGTTCCGCTTCGTACGCGACTCTCAAGTCGCGCTCGCGCATGCGCGCTTCTTCGCGCTGTTGGCGTACCGCATCGAGCCGATTCCAAGCTCGTGCCGTGAGCATCGCAAACGTCAGACCGACGCCGAGCAACAGCAATGCGGCGACGACGATTAAGGCACTCAGGCGCATGAGTTCGGTTCGAAATTCATTGCGCAGCTCGTCGTTGCGCACGATTAACGCTCGCTCGGCAGTCTTCCGGTCGACACGAAACCGGTCGACGAAACTCTTGCCGAGCCGTTGCAGGGTCAATGAGTTCTGCACGCGATGCGCGAGCAGCGGCGTGGCAAACGACGCGACCCAAGCGTCGTTGGTCCGCCGCATGTCCTCGGCCGCCGAGGCTGCGTCGAGCAAGCCCAACTCCCGCACGGCCGCGTCGAGACGGGGGAGCAGGAGCGGCATTTGATTCTTTCCCGACTCGTACGGCTGGAGAAACGTGCGGTCGTGGGTGGCCAAATAGCCTCGAAGACCGGTCTCTTCGTCGAGTTGGGCTTTGATAGCGTCGAACACCAGCGTCCGCGCGTCGCGAATGCTCTGTCCGGTAGCGATCGTTGCGGCGACGGAGTTACGAATCAGCACGCCCGCAACCAGCAACGCGACGACGATCGTTGCCAAGGCGATGACCCATGGCGCTATCCACGGAACGAGCGTCCGCCTCAGGGGCATCACCCCATCTTTGTCGGCTCATACGCGTTCCCTCGTTTGTAGTTCGAGCATGCCCATATGGTACCCAACGATCGGCCCGGGTAAATATCGCCCTCATGACAAAGGTTGGCAGCGCGTGCTCGTCTTAGCGATCAACGTGCGATCGGGAGGAAACCGCGCGACGCTCGATCGCTTGGTCGAGCGCTGCGCCGATCATCATCCGGACGTGGCGATTTTTTCGGAATACCGTGACACTCCAGCCGGCGAGCGATTGCGCGACAGAGTACGCCTCGCCGGTTTGGAACATCAAGCGTGGACGCAAGGACATCGCGGCAACGGCGTCCTGATCGCAGCGCGGGATCGCTTCGAAAGCTTTCGCAATCCGTTCGGATTGGGCGAAGACGAGTATCCCGACGCGCTGTTGCTCGCGCGCTTCGGCCGCTTGGATCTCTTTGGCGCTTACCTGCCGGGGCAGGACCGAAAGCGCCCGCACCTGCGCTGCCTCATCGCGGCGGCTCAGCGATACAACGATCGCGGGCGCGACGCAGCCTGCATTGGAGACTTCAATTCTGGGCGCAACGAGACCGATATCGAGCTCAACGTCCGAACCGGGCGCCTCGCCGACGAGTTCAGCACGGCCGATTTGTATGCCGAGCTGGAGTGCTACTGGACGGAGGCGTGGCTCGCCATGCATCCACGCGGGCGCGAATACAGTTGGGTCCCTTTCCGTCTCGATCCCGAGCACGAAGGACGAAACGGGTGGCGAATAGACAAGGCTTTCGTTTCGCCGTCGCTTCTGGCGACGGTGCGTGCGGCCGACTACGACCACGGGTTCCGCGAAGAGCGGCTTACGGACCACTCGGCGCTGCTCGTCCGTTTCGACGCGTAGGCAAAGCTCGGGCCGCTGCGAGGAAACGCACGCCCGTCGAGGAAATCGCCAGCCAGATTATCGTCGAGTGCGGAGGTTTCGACTATGCAGGGTGTAACGGCGACGGCCCGTCGTGAAGTAGCAGCGGCTTTCGTTCTGGCGGTCGCACTAGCGGGATGCGGGGGGCATGGCTCGATGGGCTCGCCCATTCCATCGGGCTTCCAAGCGCAGCGACGCGCAACGGGACCGTTGTCGATCGTTCGCAGCACGCGAACGATGCGGGAGATGGCCGAGCACGGCAAGATGGAAGCGCGGCAAGGCGGTGCCGGCTATCCGGTAACCGCCGATCCGCCGGTCGCACATCCCGCGGAGACTCCCTGCGTGGTCAAGCTCTTCAATCCGCACACGCCGCCGCTCAGTCCCAGCGGCTTGCCCGTCGGCGATTTCGCCGACTACAGCGATCACCCGTTCAACTATGCGCCGCCGTCGAACTGCGCCGGCCCGTACGCCAAAATCATCTTCAAGATGCATTTCCGGGTTTCGGCCGGCGTGCAATACGATCGCACGGCTGCCGTTTGGATCGGCGCGACCAACGTGTTCTTCGGAACCACGGCCGAGCCGGGGCAAAATGCGAGCCCGGAGTGGAACGTCGAACGCGACGTCACCGAATACGCGCCGATCTTCGCACAGCCGTCGACCGGACAAGCTTCCGTCTACAATATCGTCAACTCCCAATATACGGGCGTCATCTACGGAACGGCCGAGCTCGAATTCTATCAGGCAACTAGCCAGTTCCCGGCCGCTCAAGCCGCCGATGCGGTGTATCCGCTGTCGGCGGGACCGACCGGCGGCTACGTCTATCTCGACTCTGCGTCCAATCAACTGACCGGCTCGTTCACCTTTCCGCAAAACGTGGAAGCGGCGTATCTCGACGTCTTCCTCGAATCGCAGTCGAACGACGAGTTCTGGTATACGTGTTTTCCGAACGACCTCGCCCAGAAGCTGAATAACTGCGGCGGCACCGGATTTCGCGAAGGCGAAGTTACCGTCGACGGGCAGCCCGCCGGCGTGGCACCGGTGTATCCGTGGATTTACAGCGGCGGAATAGATCCATACCTTTGGGTTCCGATTCCCGGCGTCGAAACGCTCAATTTCAAACCGTATCGCATCAATCTCACGCCGTTTGCAGCGTGGTTCGACGACGGAAATCCTCACACGATCGCCGTTTCGGTCTTCAATGACGACAATTACTTCGCGACCAACGCAGCACTGCTCTTGTACGAAGACCACGGTTCGTCGCAGGTCACCGGAACGCTCGTCAGCAACGGAACGGCGATCGCGCCGGCGGAGACGGTCGTCGAGCACGTGAAGATCGATCCCTCCGGCAATGCGAAGGGCTCGATCGACGTCTCCGCCACCCATCCCGTCAGCCTCAAAGGCTACGTCAATACGTCGCACGGGCGCGTCACGACGAGCGTGACGCAAAGCATCGCGTTCTCCAACGTACAGAATATCGACGTGACCTCGAGTGAGTTTAAGCAGAACATCAAGCAGCAAACGACGCTGACCTCGGACGCGACCACCAGCTCGAAGACCGGAAATCTGAAGTCACACGCTCAGACGATCTGGCCCCTGAGCGTAAAGTATCTCTACGCCGTGCAATCCAGCGGCAGCGCCACGCAAAACGCCGCCATCATGCAAACCAAGAACGGCAGCGGGCTGGATCAGCGGCGCCGCGGCAGCGATAGCTGGCTGCTTCAAAATTCCGTAAACTCGTCGGACACCTTGACGTTCACCAGTTCCGGGTTCTCGCCCTCAAACGGTAAGAGTAGTCAGCAGTACAAATCGCTAGGCTTCGAACCCCGCTGCTACGGAAAAACGATCAAGTCCAAAAACTACGTTATCACCGGCACGACCAAAGGGTGTTAGAGGTGCACCGTTCGCGCGATGCCGCTTCATGCAGCTGATCGACGGGCGGCTTCTTTACGCGGCCAGCGACCTCAACAACTATCTGGAATGCAAGCGCCTTACCGAGCTCGACGCCCTGGTGGCGCGCCGGAAACTGCCACGCCCGCAGGATGAGGACGACGCGCAAGCCCAACTCCTGCGGCGCAAGGGCGAAGAACACGAGCAGCGCTTCCTGGAAGCGATGCAGGCGCACTATGGAGACGCCGTCGTGTGCTTCACGCGTCCCGAGGCAAGTGTCGAGGCTTTTGCTCTAGCGGAACGGCAAACCCGCGCCGCGATGGCCTCGGGAGCGCCGATCGTCTATCAGGCGACATTTTTCGACGGCCAGTTCATCGGTCACGCCGACTTTTTGCGGCGCATCCAGCCGCCTTCGGCGCTCGGCCCGTGGAGTTATGAAGTCCTCGACACGAAACTCGCGCTGCGGCCCAAGCCATATTACTTGGTCCAACTCTGTAACTACAGCGCGCACGTCGAACGGCTTCAAGGCCTAGCACCGGTGCACGGCCACATCGTGCTCGGAAACAATGTCGAGAAGAGCTTCCAGTTGCACGACTACGTCGCGTACTATCGCCACCTCAAGGCGGCGTTCCTGGCATTCGCCGGCGACGCTGCACACCTCGCCAATGACGTTCCAATCGAATATCCGCTCGAGTGCGAGCATTGCAAAATGTGCGCTTGGGACGCTGCCTGCCGGCAGCAAAGAATCGACGACGATCACCTCAGCCTGGTTGCGTGGATACGCCGCGATCAGATTGCCAAGTTCGAGGAAGCCGGCATCGTCAGCGTGGCGGCGCTGGCGGCCGCCTCCGACGAGTCACGTCCCAAAGAAATGGGTCGCGAAATCTACCAAAAGCTGCGCCGGCAAGCGGCGATTCAAGTGCGCGGTAGAAGCGAAGGGCCGATCTACGAACTGCTGCACCACGAGCGGCCGATGGGCTTCGGCTTGATGTCCGAGGCGGCGCCCGGCGACGTCTTTTTCGATATGGAGGGCGATCCGTACTACGAGCCGGGCCGTGGGCTCGAGTATCTTTTCGGCTGCTGGATGCCCGACGACGAGCCGCGATACCGCCCATTTTTGGCGCTCGATCGCGCCGAAGAGAAACGACGCTTCGAAGAGTTCGTCGACTTCATCGCCGCGCGGCGTCGCGCGCACCCGGCGATGCACGTGTACCACTACGCGTCATACGAAAAAGTCGCGCTACGCCGGTTGGCTCAAGAGCACTGCACGCGCGAAGACGCCGTCGACGACTTGCTGCGCGGTGAGGTCCTGGTCGACCTGTATCCCGTGGTTAGACAGGCGTTGCTCGTTTCGAAAGGCAGTTACGGGCTCAAGGGACTCGAGGACTTCTACGGGCTCAAGCGAGAGACCGGCGTCAAGAAAGGCGACGAGTCGATCGTCATGTTCGAGCGCTGGAGGCTCGAACGCGACCCGAATATTTTGGCGGACATTACCGAGTATAATCGGAACGACTGTCTGTCCACCTACATGCTGCGGGAATGGTTGTTCGAGCGGCGCCGCGAGGCGATGTCGTCGCTGGGCTTGAACGTTCCGCTTCGGCCGGTGAAGATGCCGGGCGAACCTTGCCACGCCGAGTTCGTCGCCAACTGTCCGACGTGCGAAGCGCGTCAAAAGGAAGAGCGCGAAGAACGGCGTCTGAGCGAACTGGAACGTTACCTGCTAGCCGACGCTTCGGACGACGCGCGGACGCACCATCTGCTCGCGCACCTTCTCGCGTACCATCGGCGCGAAGAGAAACCTGAATACTGGGCGTACTTCGACCGCCGCGAAAACGTCGACCGGCTGCTCGAGGACGGTGACGCGATATTTGGTCTGAGCCTTCGGGAAGACGTCCCGCCCGAGATCGTAAAGCGTAGCTACATCTATACGTATCGCTTTCCGGTTCAACCGTACAAACTGTGGGAGGGCGACACGCCGCACGACCCTTCAACCGAGCCGTACAAGACCGCCGGCAAGATCGTCGGCATCGATGAAGATCGCCGCGAACTGCGTCTCAAACGTACCGGATCGGTCGCCGAGGCACGCGCCGTTACCGCACTCATTCCTCGACACCCGCTGCCCACCGACGTGCAACGGAAGGCTCTAAAGAGAATCGCCGAACTGTTCGCCGCGGGCCGCCTGGTCGACGAACGCCGCGCGACGTTCGACCTGCTGACGGCTCGCGATCCACGCCTAACCGGTATTCCCGCCGGTGCCGTCATTCAACCCGAACGCGTTACTCCTGCGACGGTTTCGGCGATCGTACGATCGCTCGATAGAAGCTACGTTTTCATTCAAGGGCCGCCTGGCAGCGGCAAGACGACGACCGGTGCCGGCGTCATTTGCGACTTGCTCCAACTAGGAAAACGCGTCGGAGTCAGCAGCACCGGTCACAAAGCGATTCACAACCTTCTCAATAAAATCGAGCTTGAGATGGCGGAACGTGGCGCCCGTTTCCGCGGGTTGTACAAATTCAGCAACGACAACCTCGGATCGAAGTATGATTCGCCGCTGGCTCACTCATTCGTCGAAGCTACCCACGAGAACAAAGGCTTCGATGACCCCGAGTACCAACTCGCGGCCGGGACGTCGTGGCTGTTCGCTCGCGACGAACTCGTTGGACGCTTCGACTATCTGTTCATCGACGAAGCCGGTCAGGTTTCGCTGGCGGATGCGATCGCCGTGTCGGCCTGCGCGGAGAACGTGGTGCTGTTAGGCGATCCATCTCAGCTCGCCCAGGTGAGCCAGGGCGTCCATCCGGAACGCGCCGGCTACTCGGTGCTCCAGCATTTGCTTTGCGACGAACAAACGATTCCGCCGCACCGCGGGATCTTTCTCGACGTGTCTTATCGCATGCAGCCCGAGATTTGTGCGTTCATCTCCGACGCGATGTACGATTCCAGGCTCAAAGCCGCTCCCGAGACGGCCCTACACCACGTGACGGTCGGCGGCGAGGATAGTGCCGGCCTGTACTACCTGCCGGTCGAACACGCGGGCAATAGCTCGAGCTCGCCCGAGGAAGCCGCTCGCATCGTGCGCGAAATCCAGCTTATCCTTCAAGGCACATTCGTCGATTCGCGGGCGGAGTCGAACGGGGTGCCGCGCCCGATCTCGAGCGACGACGTCATCGTCGTGACCCCCTACAACGCGCAGCGCCGTCTGATCGCGCGCAAGCTCGTCGATGCCGGGATCCACGTGCGCGTCGGAACGGTGGACAAATTCCAAGGTCAGGAAGCGCCGGTCGTGTTTTATTCGATGGCAACCTCCGCCGGAGAGAACGTACCGCGCGATCTCCAGTTTCTGTTCGAGCGCAATCGGTTCAACGTTGCCATATCGCGCGCCCGCGCGATGAGCGTGCTGGTGTGCAGCCCAAGATTGCTCGACGTGGACTGCCGGACGCCCGAGCAAATGGCATTGGTGAACCTCCTTTGCGCCTTCGCGGAGGCTGCCCGCCGCGATAAAGGGTACGTTAGTCCGACGTGCAAACTCTCGACGGTCACTTGCACGATGAGGGAGTCACACTCGTTATGAAAACTCCGGCGGTTCTGTCGATGGTTTTAGCTTTGTTGATGGCTGGTGCGGCAAACGCGGCGGCGGCCGGCTCCGCCGTCACCCTGCAACCGTCTACGCTCACGTTCAAACAGGCGATATCAGCTTGCTCGGGCTCGCTGGGCAGCATCACGTTCACCCTCGGTCACGCCCGGGTCGCCAGTTTACCCGGAGTATCCGACGAAACCGACACGTCGTCCGCGGGCATCGATACGGTAACGTTTACCAACGACAAGAGCGGACAAACGGCCATGGCGAAAGTCAACGGTCACAATAGTACCGTCAGCGCAAAGAACGTCGAAGTTAAGTGGAAAAACCAACTCGCCTGCGTCAACCCAGATTGATTCATCAGCGGTCTTAGCTACGTGCTTCGGGTAGGGATCGACGTCGGCGGGACCTTCACCGATCTCGCGGCGATCGATTCCGACAGCGGCGAAACCGTCACCGTCAAGGTTCCGAGTACGCCGCGCGAGCCCCAGCGAGGCGTCATCGATGCGCTCGAACGATTTCTGGCCGCACGCGGGCACCAAGCCTCGGATATCGAGTTCTTGGGACACTCGACGACGATCGCCACGAACGCGTTGTTGGGACAGCTCGGTCTCGAGCTCCCGCGGATCGCGCTCGTCACCACGCACGGTTTTCGCGACGTGATCGAGATCGGACGACAGAACCGCAGCGACGTATACGACCTTTTCGTCGAGCGCCCGCGGACGTTGGTTGCCCGCGAAGATCGCTTCACCGTTCGCGAACGCGTCGACTACCGCGGCGAGATTCTCGAGCCTCTCGACGAATCGTCGCTGCTGCAGGTCTGCGCCGCGCTGCGAGAGCGCGACGTGCCTTCGGTGGCCGTTTGTCTGCTGCACTCGTACGCCAACGAACGGCACGAGCGCCGGGTTGCCGAAGCAATCGCGGCGGCGTTGCCTGGGGCAACGGTCGTGCGGTCCTCACAGATCGATCCTGAATATCGCGAGTACGAGCGATTTTCCACGACGGTGGTGAACGCCGCTCTGACGCCGTTGGTGGCGCGCTACCTCGATGGTTTGACGAAAGCGCTGCGCGAGCGGGGTTTCACTAAGCCATACTACGTGATGCGCAGCGACGGCGGGCTGGCGGCGGCATCGCACGCCGCTTCGCGGGCTGCCGCGATCGTCGAAAGTGGCCCTGCGAGCGGCGTCGTTGCGGCGGCGGCCCTGAGCAGCCGCTCGGGCGTGCGGTGCTTGCTTTCCTTCGACATGGGCGGCACGACCGCCAAAACTGCCGCCATCGTCGATGGCACAGCGCACGTCGTCGCCGAGTTCGAAGCGGCCGGAAGGACGCACAGCGGGCGAGCGGTACGAGGCAGCGGGTATCCGGTTCGATTTCCGTTCGTCGATCTCGCCGAAGTAAGCGCGGGTGGCGGAACGATCGCCTGGATCGACGATGCCGGCTCGCTGCGCGTCGGACCGATATCGGCCGGTGCCGACCCGGGGCCGGCGTGTTACGGGAACTCCGAACGTGCGACCGTCACCGACGCGAACGTCGTCTTGGGGCGTCTCAATCAAACGCACTTGCTCGGCGGAGCGTTTCCGATCGATGCTCGCCGCGCGCACTCGGCGGTGGCGGCGCTCGCCGCCCCGCTCGGACTGGGCGTCGAAGAGACGGCTGCAGGCATCGTCACCCTCATCGACGCGCAGATGTCCAAGGCGCTTCGCATCGTGACCATCGAGCGCGGGCTCGATCCCCGAGACTTCACGCTGGCGGCATTCGGCGGCGGCGGTCCGCTGCACGCCTGCGCGCTCGCGGACGAGTTGAACATCACACGCGTTCTCGTTCCGCAGCGTCCCGGTATCTTTTCGGCGTACGGCCTGCTGGTCGCCGACGTGCGCGAAAACGCCGTCATTCCGATGCTGCAAGAACTCGACGAGACGAACTTTGACGAGCTCGAACTCGTCTTTGCGGACTGGGAGACGCGCGGGCGCGACGCGCTGCTCGAGCAGGGCGCTGCAGCCGGCTCGATCCGGTTCCGGCGCGAGCTCGACGCACGCTACACCGGGCAAAGCTTCGAGCTAACCATCGACCACCATCCCGCGCCCGAAGCCGTCGCTCGACATTTTCACCAGACTCATCGCGCGCGCTACGGGTATGACGTTCCGGGCGAGCGGATCGAACTCGTCAACGCCCGGTTAACGGCCTTCGGCACGTTACCCCACGCAACCAACGGCGCACCGCGCTCGCACGACGGGGCCCGCAGCACCCCGCGGGCGGACGCTCACCGGCGGGTTTGGCAGGCCAATCGTTTCGAGCACGCGCCGGTCTTCGCGCGCGAACGACTGGCGGACGGCAACCAGATCGCCGGCCCTGCGATCGTCGAGCAGTACGATACGTGCACGTATCTCGCGACCGGCTGGTCGTGCACCGTCCGCGACGGCTTGCTGGCGCTCGACCGCGAAACGATAGCGTCGTGAACGACGTCGATCCGATTACCGTTGAGGTCATCAAGAACGCCCTGGTCTACGCCAGCGAAGAAATGGGCATCGCGGTGCGCAACAGCGCATATTCGCCGAACATCAAGGAACGGCTCGACCATTCGTGCGCGCTATTCGACGCACGCGGCCGGTTAATCGCGCAGGCCGAGCACATCCCGGTGCATCTCGGATCGCTGCCGTGGGGGCTCATTCAAACGATGCGAATCGTCGTACGCGAGCGCGGCGGCTTCGCGCGCGGAGAAATGTGGGTCGCAAACGATCCGTACATCACCGGCACGCACCTCAACGACGTCACCGTCATTCGCCCGGTGTTTTTTGCGGGCGCCTTGATCGGGTTCGCGGCGAACAAGGCGCACCACACCGATGTCGGCGGCAGCGCTCCGGGATCGATGCCGGTCGACGCCGCCGACTTGTTTGCCGAAGGCCTCGTCGTTCCGCCGATGCGCCTGATCGAAGATGAGGAGCCGGTGGAGGCGACCGTCGAGCTGTTTCGCGCCAACTCGCGCACGCCGCAGGCACGCGCCGGCGACTTACGCGCACAAATCGCCGGCAACTACACCGGCGAACGCCGGCTGCTCGAGTTGTGCGAAAGATACACGGCCGGCGTCGTGCTGGCGGCCGTCGAGCGCGTCCTGGCCGACAGCGAAACCAGGATGCGCAATGCCTTGCGCGCACTGGGAAACGGCGTTTTTGAAAGCACGGATTTCATGGAAGACCGTAGCGGCTCACCGACGATCCGCATCGCGGTGAAGCTGACCCTCAGCGACGGAACGGCGTCACTCGATTACACCGGAACCAGCACCCAAGTGAACGCTCCGCTTAACGCGGTGTTCGGCGTTACGCTATCGGGCGTGCATTACGCGCTGCGGGCCGTTACCGATCCGACGATTCCGATGAACGATGGCTGCTTCCGACCAGTCGACGTGTTCGCGCCGGAAGGAACGCTGCTCAACCCGCGCCGTCCCGCGCCGGTTTCGGGTGGAAACGTCGAAACCAGCACGCGCAACGCCGACGTCGTGCTCCAGGCGCTCGCGCACGCCGTCCCCGAGCGCGTGCCGGCGTGCAGCGGCGGCACGATGAGCAACGTCGTGATGGGAGGAACGCGCCCCGACGGCCGCGTCTGGGCGTTTTACGAAACCAACGGCTGCGGCATGGGAGCGCGGCCGGCGAGCGACGGCATCGACGGCATCCAATGTCACATGACCAACACGTCCAACACGCCGATCGAAGCAATCGAGCGCGAGTATCCGCTGCGGGTCATCCGATACGAGTTTGCCGAAGGAACCGGTGGTGCGGGACGGCATCGCGGCGGAAACGGACTCATTCGCGCGATCGAGCTCGTCGAAGGCTCGGCGCACGCGTCGCTGCTGGCCGACCGCCACGCGCTGCGGCCGCCCGGAGCGCAGGGCGGTGAGGCGGGCGCGTGCGGGCGCCATACCCTGATTCACAACGGTTGCGAAACCAAAATTGCGGCCAAAGCAACGCTCGCGCTCGAGCCGGGCGACGTCGTCATCGTGCAAACGCCCGGCGGCGGCGGCTACGGTCCCGCGTCATCCTGAGCGAAGCGTTTTGTCAGGAGCGCAAGCGCGCACGCTAACGCGCTAGGGGCGTGTTGCTGCGCGCGGCCGACGGACGCTCGAGTCCGAAGCGCGCCGCGCACAGCAGATCGACCACGCGAATGGCCGATCGCCGCGGCGAAAATCGGCGCCGCGCGTCGGCCGCGACCAGCGTTCCGTACCGGGCGCGCACCTGCACGTCGTTTACGAAGCAATCGACTCCAGCGACGAGCTCGCCGGGTTGGGCGATCGGCGCCACATCGGGCGAAAGCAGCGTGCCGAGTTCCGATCCAGCTACGACCGTCGGCAATCCGGACTGCGCGAGCAAGACGTTGCCGAACGCGCAGTCGTCGGTAAAGCCGGCCTGTACGACGCATGCGGCCTCGACCCGGTGCGCGCTTGCAGGCGCTAACGGCGGGACCAGTTCGGCTCGCTCGCCGAAGTGCGCCATAAGTTCGCCGGAGCGCGTGTCTTGCGCGACCACGATCAGTCGCGATACCGCGCCGCGAGCGAATAGATCGTCGAACGCCGCGATCGTTTCACCCTTGAGCGACGGCGGCGCGGATTCGAAACCGGCGATCGCGACTGCCGCACAAGCCGGGTCTAGCGACGGCCGGATCGTCAGCGTCGCGACGCGTTCGGAATCGGCGCACGGAAGCCACGGCACCTGCAACTCCACGGCACCACGCACGTGCACTACCGGCGCTTGGCCGCCGCGTTCGACGGAGACGGCCGGCCGCGCGGTTCCCGAAGTAAACCATTCGAGCGCCGCACTTTCACGGAACCTTGCGTCGAAGCGATGCCAAGGTTTCGTGCCTCGAATCACCGGATGACCGAAGGCGCGCAACGCCCGTTCGAGATCTTCCAAGCCGGCCATCAAAAACGACGAGGCGCCGGAAGGCGCATTTACCCCAACGCCGCGCACGTTGCCGCGCGCGGTTCGCGGCATGCCTGCAAAGCGCGCCGACCATCGGTGGTAAAATCGCGCTTCGTTTTCGGCTTCGCGCTCGTAACGCCCGGCCGACGCGGCTTCGTAGTGCGCGAAGCGTGCTTCCGCCACGTAGACGATCGTCCGGCCACCCTCACGCGCCCGCATGCACAAATCGACGTCTTCGAAACCGTTGATATACGATTCGTCGAAGCCGCCCTCGTCGAGAAACCACCGGGTTCGCACGGCCATGGCTGCGCCCGAGACGCCCAACGCCTCGCGCGAACGCGTGACGCCGTCGAGACCCGGCGGCAGATTACGGCACGAGTAGTGCCAATGCGCGTTCGGCAGTACGACGAATCCCGCGCACTGGGTCGCCCCGTCTTCGAAGAACAGCGCGCCGCCGGCAATCGTCACGTCGGGCCGGTCGAAGGTGCGGACGAGCGGCGTGATGGCGTCGTCCAACGGATACGCGTCGTTGTTGAGAAAGAGGACGAGCGGAGCCTCTGCCAGGCGCGCTCCGGCGTTGCAGGCACCGGCAAAGTTTTGATTGCGATCCATCCGCTTGTAGCGCACCCACGGGAAGGCGCTAATCGCGCCGGGCGTTTCGTCGGTCGACGCGTTGTCGACGACGATCGCTTCGAAGGGCAGCGTCGAACCGCGCAATCCGTCCAGCACGCGCAGCGTGCGCGCCGTCAGCCACCAATTGTCGTAGACGGGGATGACGACGCTGACTTGTGGGTTCAAGCCGTTTCGACGGCGTCGATGACGACGACGGCCGGTCCGGCCGGGCGCTGGACGACGACGCGATCGCCGGCGCGGTGACCGATCAGCGCCTCGGCATACGGCGATATCCAGCTGATCGTTCCGTGCGCCGGATCGGCTTCGTCTTCACCGACGATGCGGAGCCGAATTTTTGCGCCGCCGGCGTCTTCGTGTCCGATCACCGTGCGGCCGAACGCCACCACGCCCAGCTCGGCGGACTTCGGGTCGACGACCTGCGCGCTCGCGATGCGTTCTTCGTAATACTCCACGTTGCGCTTATCGGCGCTCGCGCGCGCGCGTTCGAGCGCGTCGTTCAGGAGCGCCAGCCCGCTGGACGTCACGTAGTTCGGACGATCGCTCACCGGACGCGGCGGCGGACGTTCGGGACGGTCGTCGTCGTCCTTGACGAATCCACGGCTCACGGACGGATCACCGCCGCGCCGTCGAGCGCATCGCCGCGCACCGCGTCGAGTGCTCTGGTTGCGTCCCGCAAGGAAAACTCGGTCGTCTCGGCCACGATCCGTTCGGCCGCAGCAATCGCCAGGAAGTCGCGCGCGTCGGCACGGGTCGCGTTGGTGACGCTGCGGATCTGCCGTTCGCCCCACAGCAGCGAATCGTAGTCGAACGACGGCATGCGATCGAGGTGAATGGCGTTAATCGCGACCACCCCGCCCTTGCGCAACGACGCCAGTGCCGCGACGACCACGTCCCCCGCCGGAGCGAACGTCACGGCGCGATCCAGATGCACCGGCGGCTTTTCGAGTGCATCGCCAACCCACACGGCACCGAGGCGCCGCGCGAACTCGCGATGTCCCTCGCCGCGGGTCGCGACGTAGACGTCGCAGTTCCAGGCGCGCAGGACCTGGAGCGCGAGATGCGCCGACGAACCAAAGCCGAACAATCCGACGCGCTCGCCGGGCTCTACGCCGGCGACGCACAGCGCGCGAAATCCGATGATTCCGGCGCAAAGCAACGGCGCCGCTTGCAAATCGTCGAGACCTCGCGGAAGCGGAATCGTAAAGTCTGCGCGCGCGCAAGCGAATTGGGCGTAGCCTCCGTCGCGATCGTAACCGGTATAAGTCGGCCGGTCACACAGGTTCTCGCGTCCCGAAAGGCATTGGGTACAGGTCCCGTCCGTTCCGCCCAACCACGAAACGCCGACGCGCGCGCCCTCGAATGCGGCGTCGACTCCATCGCCCACCGCCGTCACTTCCCCGACGATTTGATGGCCGGGAATCACCCGGTCGCCATGCGGCGGCAGCTCCGCATCGACGATATGAAGGTCCGTTCGGCAGACGCCGCATGCCCGCACGCGCAGCAGCACTTCGCCGCTCCGCGGTTGCGGTACGGCCACACCTTCGTTTCTCAAGACTCCCTGCGGATCGACCGCATGGCGCACTGCCGCGAACATTGCCGTCACCCCGCTTACACGCGAATCTCTTCGAGCAGTTCGCGCTTGGTTTCGGGCACCATCGCTCGAATGAAGACGATCGTCACGACGCACAGCGCGGCGTACACCCAAAACGTCAGCGGCCGTCCGAGCCTATTGATCATCGTTAGGAAGAATTGCGACACCAAGAAATTTCCAACCCAGTTGGCCAGCGTCGAGATCGACATCCCGAGGCCGCGGGCCGGCAGCGGGAAGATTTCCGAAATGAGCAGCCAGACGATCGGGCCGAGGCTGAAGGCAAAGCATCCGACGTACACCATCATGCTCGCCAGCGCGATCGTGCCGAGCGATCCCGAGAGATGCGGCTGCGCGAACGCAGCGCCGAGGGTCGTGAGCGCGAGAAACATTCCAGTCAAACCGATGTAGAGCAGTGGTTTGCGCCCGAGCCGGTCGACGAAGAAAATGGCGACGAGCGTCAACAAGACGTTTACCGAGCCGACCAGCGTTTGCGCCAAGATCGACGCCGTGTTCGACGCAATACCCGCCATTTGGAAAATCTGCGGACCGTAGTAGATGACGGTGTTGATGCCGGTGACTTGTTGCAATAATGCCAACGAAACCCCGATGAACAGTGCGAGGCCGACCGCAGGCACTTTGAAGGCGGCAAACCCCGCACTCTTGACTTTCAGACTTTCGCGGATCGAGCGTTCCTCGTGGATCGAATCTTGGGGGTTCTCCGCGATCCGGTTCAGTTCGTCGCGCGCCCGCGAATCGTGGCCGATTTTGAACAGGTACCGCGGGCTCTCGGGCATGAAAATCATCCCGACGATCAGGATCAGCGACGGAACCAGCGCAAAACCAAGCATCCAGCGCCAGTCGCCGCCAACGGCTAAGATGTAGTCGATGAAGTACGCTCCGAGAATGCCCACCGTGATGGCAAACTGGTAGAGCGAGACGAGCGCGCCGCGCACCTTTGCGGGAGCGACTTCGGAAATATAGAGCGGCGAGACCACCGAACTAAATCCAATTCCGATGCCGACGATGAAGCGACCGACGAGCAAGATCGTTTCGTCGGGCGTGAACGCCGACACGAGAGCACCGATTAGAAAGATGATGCCCGCCGCCAAGAGCGTCAGGCGCCGGCCGATCGCGTCGGCGACGGTACCGGCGACGGCCGAGCCGGCGATGCAGCCGATCAGCACGATGCTGATCGTAAACTCCTGCAAGCGCGTGCTCAACGAGAAGTCCTTGCTGATGAACAGAATGGCACCGGAAATTACCCCAGTG
>CAWAXX010000001.1:0-121472 GCA_963786105.1 Vulcanimicrobiota bacterium | reverse complement strand
TCGTAGCCGAAGAGCAGCCCGCCCAGAGCGGCGACCGATGCGACCAGCAGGACGTAGGGCCTCATGAAGGCGCTTTTGTGACTGTCCCTCGAACGCTCCTTCCCTGTGGAGATCGACACCGCATTCGAGTACGTTCACAAACACGCACTGCAGGCGTTCGTCGTAACGCGTGGTGGCGACGTCGTTGCGGAGGAATACGCCGGTACGTTTGGACCGGAGAGTCCGCACGCGCTCTACAGCGGAACGAAGAGTTTTTGGGGAGTCGCCGCGCTGCGCGCACATGCGGACGGTCTGCTCGAACTCGACGAACCGGTAGCCGACACGATCGATTCGTGGCGCGACGATCCTTGGAAACGGCGCGTCACGCTGCGCATGCTGCTGTCGCTGACCGCAGGTTTCGGTTTCGGCGGCTTGGGCAGCGCCGTGCCGGCGTTCGATCGCGCGCTCGCCATTCCACTCAAAAACGAACCGGGTTCCATCTTCACCTACGGCGGAATTCCGCTGCAGGTGTTCGGCGCGGTTTTCACACGCAAACTCGCCGCGCGCAGGCAAACGCCCCAGCAATATCTCCGCGAGCGCATTCTCGATCCCGCCGGGGTCGAGGTCGCCGCATGGCGTACGCTTCCCGACGGAACCCAACCGCTGCCGACCGGCGCGTCGCTCACTGCCGCGAACTGGATCGCGTACGGTCGCTTCGTTCTACGCGAGCACGACGCGTTGCGCGAATGCTTTGCGGGATCGATTCCAAATCCGCGCTACGGCCTCGGATGGTGGCTCGGCGCATCGGGAGCGCCAGTCGATCTCGTATACGCCAGCGGTTCCGGAGGCCAAGCGCTCTATCTCGTGCCGTCTCTCGACGTCGCCGTCGTTCACTTCGGAAAGAGCGCCTCGTACAAACACGACGCGCTGCTCAAGCGCCTCTTCCGCCCCGCGTCATCCTGAGCGGAGGCGCCGTGTCATCGCTTAGGGTGACACGGACGTTGCGCCGTCGAGGGGTTTGAGTCCGGCACTCTTGAGTTGCGCCTGAAGCGGCGCGAGGCCGGCGACGAACGCGTTGTACTTGCCAAACGCAGCCTGGTATTCGACGTCGAAGCGAGCGCCGAATTCGAGCAGCGCCGGTGTCGGGGGCTGATTGCCGCCGCGAAGGAATCCGCCGCTCGGAACGTCTTCGCGTAACGCGCCGGGACGCTGAATCGAGTCTTCGTCGTTCTGATAGTCGGCAGTAAAGAGCGCGAAAATCTCCGAGCGTGAGGTCTCGGCAGCGGCGACTTGCGAAACCAGCGCGGCGTTCTTGGAAGCGCCCGCGGCGTGAGATGCGATCGCGAGCGACTTCCTTAGCGCGTCGAGGTTGTTGAGCGCTTCGTCGATCTTTCCGTAGTCGTTGAGATACTTCTTATTAAAGGCGTAGCCTGCTTGATAGTCGGCTTGCGTCCAGGCATCGCGTGGATCCGGTTTGACGACGACGCTCTGGGACAGCGTTTTTCCGTCGAGCACGACGCGGACCGAATACGTGCCCGGCACCACGAGCGCGCCGATCTTAGGGCCGCGATACTCTTCGCGCGCGGCACCCATCCACTGAACCGGGCCGTCTTCGTGGAAGTCCCACACGTAGCGATTCAGGCCCACCTTGTTGGTGACGTCGGGAACGTCCTTATCGTGTTCCTTATGCGTACCGGTATCGCGCCGAATCACGGTGCCGCTCGAATCGAGTACCTCGACGACCGGCGTCTTGGACTGGGGTTTCTGTTGATAGAAATCGACGATCGCCCCGAGCGGCGGATTGGCGCCGGAAAAGCGTGTATACGTGCCTTCGTCATTGGAATGCTGGTGATACTCGTAAGCGACGCGCGGCGGAAAGAGATACACGCCGGCCGCCTGCGCCTGCGGTAGGTCTTGCAGGGGCCCGATGGCGTCCATGATCCACAGCGAGCGGCCGTGCGTTGCGAGCAACAGATCGTCGAACTGCGTTTGAATACGGACGTCTCGCACCGATACCGGCGGAAGGTTCAAGCGGAAGTCTTGCCAGTCGTTGCCGCCGTCGTACGAGAGATAGAGACCCCGCTCGGTTCCGGCGTACACGAGATTCGAATTCCTCGAGTCCGGGCGCACCGTGCGTACGTACTCGCCGGGCGGCAATCCCTTCACCGCTTTCGTCCACGTCTTCCCGTAGTCGTGCGTGACGAACAAGTACGGCGCATAGTCGCCCGAGCGATGACGGTCGACGTTGGCAAACGCCGTACCGGCGACGAGCGGCGACGGCGCGACGGTTTCAACTCTGCCGAATGGTGCGACGCCCGGCGGCGTTACGTTCTGCCAGGTCGCCGCGCCGTCGCGCGAGAGTTGAACGAGCCCGTCGTCGGTGCCGACCCAAATCTCGCCTTTGCTCAGCGGCGACCCTTCGATCGAAAGGATGGTGTCGGAATACTCGGCTCCGGAAACGTCGAACGCGAGCGGGCCGCCGGACGGACGCTGGTGTTCCTTCAGGTCGAGGGTGAGGTCGGGGCTGACCGCCGTCCAATGCTCGCCGCGATCGGTGGTCTGAAAAACGACGTTCCCCCCGTACCACGCCACGTGCGGGTCCCACGGAGCGAATGCGATCGGCGAGTCCCAGTTGAAGCGGTACTTGCGACCGGCAACGTTGAAGTCGTTCTTGGCGAAATCGAAGTACGGAATCACGAACCGGTTCGTTTGCCGGGTGCGGTCGTAGATCGAGATGCGTCCATCCTGAAGGTCCGTCCAGATCAGACTCGGATCTAACGGATCGGGCACGGACCACATGCCGTCGCCGCCGATGACGTCGATCCACGCGTCGTCCTTGATGCCCCCGCGATCGAGCGAGTTCGACGGTCCGCAAAACGCGTTGTTATCC
Organism: Vulcanimicrobiota bacterium; assembly: GCA_963786105.1. GTDB lineage: Bacteria > Vulcanimicrobiota > Vulcanimicrobiia > Vulcanimicrobiales > Vulcanimicrobiaceae > Tumulicola. The sequence continues at coordinate 118,603 of CAWAXX010000001.1, read as the reverse complement.
TGTAAGCCGCCACATACGAAATACGGATTCTCGTTCGAAGCCGCGATGTGATAGAACTGGCCGATCGCGAGGTTGCGCGAAAACGACCAGTTCTTCCCGCCGTCGGTAGTGAGCGCATAGCCGCCGTCTTCGCCGGTAATGATTCGCGCCGGATTATTGGGCGCGATCCAGATCGCGTGGTAGTCGACGTGAACGTCCTTGGCGATTTCGGTGAACTTCTTACCGCCGTCTTTGCTTTCGGAGAGGGCTTCGGACACGGCATAGACGTGATTTGCGTTGCGCGGGTCGACCGCGAGGTGCGAAAAATAAAATGGCCGCTGATCGACCAGCGTATTCTTGGACGTCATGGTCCACGAGGTGCCGCCGTCGTCGGAACGCCAGAGGATTCCGCCCTTCGCTTCGATCAGGGCGTAGACGCGATTGCCGTCGCTGGGAGCAACCGCCAAACCGATACGTCCGGTGACGCCGTCCGGTAATCCGTGTCCGGTCAACCGCGTCCACGTCTTGCCGCCGTTGGTCGACTTGTACAGGCCGTCGTCGGCACCGCCGCTCGTAAACGTCCACGGCTCCCGGCGAAACTCCCAAATCCCCGCGAAGATCGTGTTGGGCTGCTGCACATCCATCGCGAGATCGCTCGCGCCGCTGCGCGGGCCGACGTACAGCGTTTTGTTCCACGATCGGCCCGCGTCGAACGTGACGTAGACCCCGCGGTCGGCGGAGTCGGCAAACACGTCGCCGAGTGCGCCGACGACCACGTGAGACGGATTCTTCGGGTCGATGACGATGCGCGAGATGTGGCGCGTGCCGCGCAGACCGACGTTGGTCCAGCTCTTGCCGCCATCGGTCGACTTGTAGAGGCCGTCACCGTAACTAACGTCGTTGCGGGGATTGCTTTCGCCGGTGCCGACGTAAACGACGTTCTCGTGGAGCGGATCGATGGCGACCGCACCGATTGCGGCCGCCGGCTTGCTTGTCGAAAACGGGTTCCCAGGTCGTGCCGCCGTTTGAACTCTTCCAAACGCCGCCGCCCGCCGTTCCGATATAGTAGAGCTGATCGTCTTGCGGCGTACCCGCCACCGCCGCCACCCGGCCGCCGGAAACGGCCGGCCCGATCGATCGCCACGTGAGATTTCCGAAACCGGTGGATCCAGCTGCGCCCGTTGCGGCCGCAGCCGGCGCGACGGCGCCCGCCGCCAACACGAGCATCGCCGCTGCCCAGCGCATCGGATTCATCGCATGGTCATCGTCGAAATCGCGGGCAACCCCTTCTGCCCCGCACTCTTGAGCGCGGCGTTGACGCCGGGAAGCACGCCGGTGACGAACGCGTTGTAACTTCCCACGCCGTCGCGGTACGCCACACCAACGCGGCCGATGAAGTCGGTGGCCGCCGGCGTAATGAGACCCTGGGCGGTAAAGTACGCTCCGATCAGATCTTGCTGCAGCTTGTTTTCGTCTTCAGTTCCTTCACCCCGCACGTTCGCAGCCAGCGAATCATAGAGCGTCTGGCGCGCAGTTTCGGCATCTTGAAGCTTCGTGGCCAGCGCCGAAACGTTGGACTTCTTCGCAGCGTCGGTGGCGGTGGCGAGCGCCTTCTTGAGATCGTCGAGCGTGTTGAGCATCGTATCGACTTGCGAAAGGCGCGCCATCTGCCGCATCGCCTCGTTGAAGCTCCGAAGATACTCGGCCTGCGTGAAATGCGAGCGCGGATCGGGTTCGACTCTGAAGCGCTGCACGTACGTACGGCCCGAAAGCGTCATCCGCACTGCGTAGTTCCCCGGAACGACCCCGGGTCCGTTGGTTGGACCCTTGAGGAAATCCAGCGTTGGAGCGTTCCAGCGCACGGGACCGTTGACGGTGAAATCCCACGTGTAACGATTCAGCCCCACCTTGTTGGTGATGTAGGGCACGTCCTTGCCGCCGACCTTGTGCGTACCCGAAACCTTGCGAATCACGTGGCCGTTCGCATCGAGAATATCGAGCGCCGGAGCGCCTTTCTGCACTTCCTTCTGGTAGAAGGAAATCGTAACGCCATACGGCGGGTTGTCGGCAGCGTAGTTCGTGTAGGTTCCCTCGTCGTTCTCGTGCAGGCTCCATTCGTGAGCCGTGCGCGGCGTAAAGAGCCAAGTACCGCTTGCGATCGCCCGTTGCAGTTGCTGCACCGGCCGAACGTCGTCCATGACGTACACGCCCCGGCCATGCGTGGCGATTACCAAGTCGTCGTCATCCGGCTGCATGCGAATGTCGTGCACCGAGACGCTCGGCAAGTCGTTTTTGAACGACTGCCAGTGCGCGCCACCGTCGAACGAGATCCAAATCCCCTCCTCGCTGCCCAGATAGACGAGATTACGGTCGCGAATGTCGGGACGGATCGCACGCACCCACTGGTCGGAAGGCAGTCCGTCGACGATCTTCGTCCAGTGCTGCCCGAAATCGTGGGTAACGTAGGCGTAGGGCGCGCTGTCGCCCGTATAGTGAGCGTCGTTGATGGCGTACGCGGTGCCGTCGACGAGCGTCGACGGCGCAACGGTCGCAAAGCGGCCGAACTCCGGCGCGCCTTGCGGCGTTACGTTCTTCCAATGTTTGCCGCCGTCGCGCGTCAGCTGCACTAGACCGTCATCGGTTCCCACCCAGATCTCGCCGCGCACGCGTTGTGAGGCTTCGATGTCCAAAATAGTGTCGGTGTATTCCGCGCCCGACACGTCGTTCATGATGGGCCCGCCGGCCGGGATCTGGTGCGACTTGAGGTTGCGCGTCAGGTCCGGACTAATGTCGCTCCAAGAGCGGCCGCGATCGGTCGTTTGAAAGACGACGTTCCCGCCGTACCAACCGATTAGCTTTCCACCGTCACTGCGCCACGGTGCGAATGCGATCGGCGACTCCCAGTTGAAGCGGTACTTGCTCGTACCAATCTCCCAAGATTCCTTCCCCGTTTGCAAATACGGCGCCGCTGACCACTGGTCTTGCGTCACCCGATTGTAAATGGTGAGCGAGCCGTCTTGCGCATCCGACCAGATCCAGTTCGGATCGTCGGGCTCGGGTATGCCCCACGTTCCATCGCCGCCCACCGTGTTGACCCAGTTCTTGTTCTGGATGCCGGATGGATCGAGCGAGTTCGAAGGGGCACACCATCCGTTATTGTCTTGCAAGCCTGCACAGATGGTGTAGGGATTGTCGTTTCCTAATCCGACGCGATAGACTTGGCCGATCGACATATTCGCGGACCAGAACCAGTTCTGACCCCCGTCGAGTGTGAGCGCATAGCCACCGTCTTCGCCCAACATAACGCGTGTCGGATCGTTGGGCGCGATCCAAATCGAGTGGAAGTCGCTGTGGACGTTGTCAGTGATCGCTTTGAACGTCTTCCCGCCGTCGGTGCTGAGCATAACTTGAAACGAGATCGCGTAGACACGATTGGGATTCTTCGGATCGACCTCGACATGCGAAAAATAGAAGAACCGCGCGTCAACTAGGGAGTCGTTACTGACCATCGTCCAGTTCGCCCCGCCGTCGTCGGATCGCCAGAGTACGCCGGCCTTCGACTCGATGACGGCGTACACGCGATTGCCGTCGCTCGGCGCAACTGCGACGCCGATGCGGCCCATGATGCCGTCAGGTAACCCGTGGCCCGTAAGCTTCGTCCAGGTCGCGCCGCCGTCGGTGGACTTGTAAAGCCCGTCTTGATCGCCGCCGCTCGTGAAGGTCCACGGACGCCGCTGGAACTGCCAAATGCCGGCGTAGAGGACGCTTGGATTCTGCGCGCTCATCGCCAAATCGGCGGCGCCGCTTTGGGGGCCGACGAAGAGCGTTTGCTTCCACGTCTTGCCGCCGTCGTACGTAACGTAGATGCCGCGCTCGGAGGAGTCGGCGAACACGTCGCCCAGCGCCGCTACCACGACGTGATTGTGGTCGCGTGGATCGACGACGATGCGCGAGATGTACTTCGAGCCCTTGAGGCCGACGTTGGTCCAATGTTCACCGCCGTCGGTCGTCTTATAGACGCCGTCGCCGTAGCTCACGTCGTTGCGCGGATTGGTCTCCCCGGTCCCGACCCACACCGTCGCGTTGTTGGATGGATCGATGGTCACCGCGCCGATCGCGGCGACCGCCTCCTTCTCGAAGACCGGGTCCCAGGTCTGACCGCCGTTGGACGATTTCCAAACGCCGCCGCCGGCGCTGCCGACGTAGTACAGCTTCGAGTCGGTCGCCGAACCGGCCACCGCAGCCACGCGACCGCCCGTCAGCGCCGGACCGATGGCTCGCCAGCTCATATTCGAGAACGGCGGTCCGGGGGTTGGCGTCGGGGACGGGGTCGGCGTCGGGTTGGCCGGTTTTGGCGGCATCGCCGAGGCCGTCATCGCCGGTTCCGGTGAGGCCGCGGCCGGGGACGGCGTTGCGGCTGCCGGCCCCGCCGAAGCGGCCGGCGAGGCCGACGCCGCGGGGGTCTGCGCCATAAGCGACGCGCGAGTCGAAATGAAAAAAGCCGCAACGGCTGTCGTAACGATAAGTGAGCGACGGATCATACGCCTCCGGTCCAATGCATGCACACGCGAGACTCCTGCGCGCGTTTCTCAAAGATGCATCAAACCGGCTTGTCACGCGCGTGCTTCTTGTGTTCGTAGTTTGGAACGTTCACGTGAATCGCCCACCATTGCGAGAGCGCGATTGCCGCACACATGAGGATAAAAAACGCGACGAGCCCGATCGCCCAGGCGCGACGGGCTCTCGGCGACATATCAGAACGGCGGCGCATCGTTTGGAGAGTTTCCTGCGGCGATGCGACCTTCCCGGGAGGCTCGCCCGATATCGACCCTTGAAGCACGATGGCTCATGCAGAGGATCTTCGCCTTTACCACGGCGGTGGTGGGACTTACTTTTTGTCTTGCGCTTCGTCGCGGCCACGCCAGCCCAAGCAGCCGTCCAGGCCCCGCTGCAAACGACTCCGACGACCATCGCCGTTTACGCCTCGGTCCTGCATCACATCAATCCACAGATGCCGCAATGGCAGAGCCGCGATCTCGCGCGCCACGTCCTTGCGAACGCCGAGCGCTGGCGGCTGGATGCGAACATGCTGGTAGCGATCGTCACCGTCGAATCGCGCTGGCACACCCACGCCCTCTCGCGTTCGGGCGCGATCGGCCTTGGTCAGCTGATGCCGGGAACGGCCGCGCGGCTCGGCGTCAATCCGCACGATCCCGGCGAAAACCTCTCCGGCGCGGCTCGATACCTGAGCGGCCTCATGCGGCGATTTGGCTCGAACCACTATAGCCTCGTATTCGCCGCCTACAACGCCGGACCGAAGGCGGTCACCGAATACGGCGGCATTCCGCCGTACGGAGAAACCCAGCACTACGTCGTGCGCGTCATGACCGCGTGGCGGCACCTGTCGAAGACGGTGCGCGTTCCGAACGACGCCTTAGCCTTGGCTCGGACTCCGGACGCCGGCTACTGGCTGGACGGCTCGATCGCTCGCTAGCGCACGAAAGATAAAATGTTGTCAACGGCCTCCGCCAGATCGCGGGGGCCGTCGACTTTCAGTGGGATCGCCCCGGCGTTACGCGCGGCTGCAACGTCGCTCTCGCGGTCGCCGACGACGACGCAGCTGCCGGGGCTCGACGCCGAGCGCGCGAGCGGCGTCGAGAATCAGCGCCGGTTTAGGCTTCCGGCAAGCGCAGTCGTCTTCCGGTAGCGTGCGGGCAGACGAAGAATCCGGCGAACGGGCCGAGCAATTCCTCGACGCGCCGATTGACCGCTTCGACTTGCTGCATAGTGATGTATCCGCGTCCGACGCCGCTTTGATTGCTCACGACCGCCAGTTGCAATCCGGCGGCACGCAAGACGATCGAGCAGTCCGCGCGCGTCCGGCGCGACCTCGACCTGCTCGGGGTCGCCGTTGAACGGAACGTCCACGACCAGCGTCTCGTCGCGGTCGAAGAGGACCGCGCAGACGGTCGCCCCTCGACCGCGGCGCTGCGCGCCTCCGCTCAGGGTGACACTGGTTCGGGCACCGCGACGTAGACGTCGGCGCCGCGATCCAAGAACTCGCGCGACTTCTCGGCCATACCGCGCTCGGCAAACTCCCGGACTTCCTGCGTGATTTTCATCGAGCAGAAATGCGGTCCGCACATCGAGCAAAAGTGCGCGACCTTCGCGCCTGGAGCCGGTAACGTTTCGTCGTGAAACTCCCGCGCGGTTTCGGGATCGAGCGAGAGATCGAACTGATCCTCCCAACGAAACTCGAAGCGCGCTTTCGACAGCACGTCGTCCCAGTGCCGGGCGCGAGGATGGCCTTTGGCGAGGTCCGCCGCATGCGCGGCGATTTTGTAGGCGATCACCCCATCCTTCACGTCTTTCTTATTGGGGAGTCCGAGATGTTCTTTGGGCGTGACGTAGCAGAGCATCGCCGTGCCGAACCAGCCGATCATCGCCGCGCCGATCGCGCTGGTAATGTGATCGTAGCCCGGCGCGATGTCGGTCACCAGCGGTCCGAGGGTATAGAACGGCGCTTCCGCGCAGGTCTCGAGCTGTTTGTCCATGTTCTCTTTGATGAGGTGCATCGGCACGTGACCGGGTCCTTCGATCATCACCTGCACGTCGTGCTTCCATGCGAGCCGCAGTGAGTTCGCCGAGGGTTTCGAGCTCGGCAAACTGGGCGGCGTCATTGGCGTCGGCGGTACACCCCGGACGAAGGCCGTCGCCGAGCGAAAAGGCGACGTCGTAGGCTTTCATGATCTCGCAGATCTCTTCGAAGTTCGTGTAGAGAAAGTTCTCGCGGTGGTGCGACAGGCACCACTTCGCAAGAATCGATCCGCCGCGCGAAACGATGCCGGTCACGCGACCGGCCGTGAGCGGCACGTACCGCAGCAGCACGCCGGCGTGAATCGTGAAGTAGTCGACGCCCTGTTCGGCTTGTTCGATCAGCGTGTCGCGGAACAGTTCCCACGTTAGCTCTTCAGCTTTACCGTTGACTTTCTCGAGGGCTTGGTAGATCGGCACGGTGCCGATCGGCACCGGCGAGTTGCGCAGAATCCACTCGCGCGTTTCGTGAATGTTCTTCCCGGTCGACAGGTCCATGACCGTGTCGGCACCCCATCGCGTGGCCCACGTCATCTTTTCGACTTCCTCGTCGATCGACGACGTCACCGCGGAGTTCCCGATGTTCGCGTTGATCTTCACGAGAAAGTTTCGGCCGATGATCATCGGTTCGCTCTCGGGATGGTTGACGTTGGACGGAATGATGGCGCGTCCGCGCGCAACCTCGTCGCGCACGAACTCGGGCGCGAGTCCCTCGCGAATCGCCACGAACTCCATCTCGGGGGTGACCTCGCCGCGACGCGCGTAGTGCATCTGCGTTACGTTCGCGTCCGCTCTTCGCGCGCCGCGCCGGTGCGCGCTTCGGAAAGCGCACGTCGTCGAGCTCCGGCATCGCTTCGCGTCCGCGCCGATAGATCGACGTTGGATTGTCGAGGCCGATCGTGTCGTTGCGCGCCTCGATCCACCGCTCGCGCAGCGCGGGCAGACCCCGGCGGATATCCGACGGAATAGTTGGCGTCCGAGTAGGGACCGCTGGTGTCGTAGACGGTGTGAACGGTTCCGTCGCTCAGGGCGATCTCGCGCACCGGAATCCGAATCGACGGGTCGGGCCCTTGCAGGTAATTCTTCATGAAACTCCTCCCTTCGCCGGCATTACCCGGATCAGGTGCTTGCGGTCGGCGAGTGTGCTGCTCGCCCTCTCAGCCCGCCCAAAGCGAGCTCCCGCTTCGGGAATAGTTATACGCGCTGCAGCGAGCTCATGCCGCGTTTGATGCTTTTTGAGGAGAGCGCGATGTAGACTGGACGAAATGAAACCTCTGAGCTTCGCCGCGGCCGCCACGCTCGCAATCGCCGGCTCACTCTATGCGAGCGCCGCGACGCCCCCGGTGCCAAACGGCAGCTTCCTCGAACCCTATTCCAACCTTTGGACCGTCACGGTCACGTCGGAGAAAACGCACGCGCACGTCGTGCTCGGCACCTGGAGCGACCGCGGGCGATTCGTCGCGTATAGCGGCAAGACGGCGTTCGAACGCGTTCAAGTGTTTCGAATAACCAGGTCCGGCAAGTCCAGCACGACCGTCAACGTCTTCGACCCAGCAACGATGAAGCCGCTCGAACGAACGTACAGGACGAGTACCGGCGACCTCAGCACGCTGGAATTCGAGGGAAACGCCGTCCGCGTCGTCGACGCGACCGGTGCCCACCGCGACGACCCGCGACGGTCGCGCGTCAGGGTCGCAGGCTCGTATTACGACTTCAGCGGCGGCATGTACGGTCTGCTCCTGGCCGGATACCCGTTGCAGCCGGGATACCGCGCGACGATCTCGACGATCGCGGAAGGCGACCAAAGCATCCAAAAGATTCCATTTACGGTCGTGCGACGCGAAACGGTCGAAGCAAAGCCGGGGACGTTCGTGTCGGCCTGGCGAGTCGAGGTGCACTGGCACGATCGAAACCCGCAAACCGACGGGAGCCTCATGACGTTCTGGCTTTCCAAAAACCCGCCGTACGTCATTAAGTTAGTCTACCAAGCGCAAAGGCAGGGTCAGACGTACGTCTACACCATGGCGTGATTCGCGTTACCCCGGCTGCGCCGCACGCGCGATGGCTTGGAATCGCGGAAGGTCGGCGAGGTTTTCAAACCACGGAAGGCTCTTGAGGAAGAGCAGGCTGCACTCGCGATCGACGAATGCCTTTTCGAGATACCCGATCGCTTCGTCTTTGCGGCCAACTCCCGCCGCGACGATCGCGAGGTTCCATCCCACCACGAACTGCGCTCGAGACATCTGTTGCAACTGCCGGTACGCCGTAGTTGCGCGCTCGGTGTCGCCGAGATCGGCGTACGCGCGACCGAGCATCGGCAAACGAAAGCTCGGGGCTTCCGACGCTTCGCGCGGCAGGAGCTCGATATCCTCGAGGGCTTTTTCCGGGTCCCCGTGCAGCAGATAGGCTTGTGCCCTGTAGCGTCGTGCAATGTAGAACGTCGGATCGCTGTCCAACAGGTTCGACATGATGCTGACGGCGTTGCGGTAATCTCTGTCGTGAACGAGGACGCGGGCGAGCAGCAGCTGGAGAGGTAGCGAAGACGGCTCCAATGTCAGAGCGTGTTGCGCCTCGGTTAAGGCTTCGCGGTAGCGCCCGGCGCAGACGTGCAGCCAGGCCGCGTTGTTTCGAACGAACGTGGAGCCGGGATTGAGGCGCATCGCCAGATCGATTTCCGCCCGCGCACCTTTCCAATTCCAGTCCGCGAAACACAGGATTTCGGACCGTACGGCGTGCGCGATCGACGACGACGGATCGAGTTCGAGAACGCGGGATACCGCCCGTTTTGCTCGTTCGAACGCGGGTTGCCCAGGCGCGTGCCAGTACTCGGCCAGCGACGCATGGGATCGCGCGAGCCCGAGGAGTGCCGGCACGTAGTTGGGTTCCGCCCGCAACGACGCCTCGAAGAAGTCGATCGCCGCGCTAAAGGCCGGGGCCGTTCGCTTTTCGAGGAGAAAACTTCCTTGGCAAAAGTTTCGGAACGGCTCGACGCCGCTGCGCAGGAGCATCTCGCCGATCCCATCGGCGGCGGACGCGAGCGCTTCGGCGGCATTGGGTGACTCGACGACCACCGGCAGCGTAAATCGGTATCCCCGTCCCGGGACGGTCAAAATGACGGAGCGCTCTCGCGCCCGCTCCCCTAAGAGCCTGCGTAGCAAGTAGACGTGCTGTGCCAGGTTCCCATCACTCACTTCTTCATGAGGCCAGATCCGCACGGCAAGGGTTTCTTTTTCGACGGTTGCGCCGTTTGCTTGGACGAGCAAGATCAGCAAAACGGCCAGCTGTTCGGGTACGGGCGTAACGTCCGCGGCCCGAAAGAGGAGCCGCCGATTGGCATCGAAACGGAAGTCCGCAAACCGGTAAACCCCGGAATACGGCCCGGGTGACGAATCCCCGAAGTTCTCAACGGATACATGCATATCGAAAGCCTCGCTCCGATTCTACCGTCGTCCCGATGAGTTCTCATTTCAAAAAACGTTCAAATCACGTTGATATAATTTGATGCCCGACGGAAGAGGCCGCGCTCGGCTTGGCCGGCTAGGACCTAGGAATGCTTGAAAGCGGACTGCGCACCGTGACGACGTACAGCTTTGGGCACTTTCGACTGGATACGCACAGACGGGTGTTACTGTCGGGCAGCGACGTCCGCACGATGCCCGAGAAGCTTTTTCGCATTCTCTTGTTGCTGCTCCAGGCTAACGGCAAGGTGGTCGACAAGGAGGCGTTCTTTTCGCGCGTTTGGCCCGAAGAAAGCGTGTCGGACGGAAACCTCGCGCAGCATATCTTCCTTTTGCGCAAATTTTTAGGCGACGAGGGTACGTCCCACCCCTACATTCTAACGATCCCCCGCGAAGGGTATCGCTTAACGCTACGCAGTTCGACGATCGTTCGTTCCGACTCCGACGTGCTATCCGACAACGCCGCAAGCATTGGCGGAGCTCTTCTCGATAATCGCTTCGAAAGTTTTAACGTCTACTGCAAAGCTAGCCACTTTCTCGAAAAGCGCACCGCTGCGGATCTCGCCAAAGCGCTCTCGCTCTTTGCGGCCTCGCTCGAACTCGACTCGGGCTACGCTCCCGCCTGGATCGGCCTCTCGCGCGTTCATGCAATGCTTGGAGAGTTCGCGTACGTGCCGCCCTTGCAAGCGTTCCCGCTCGCGCGTGCCGCCGTTGAGAAAGCCATCGAGCTCGATGCGACCTCCGAAACCGCCCACGCGCTCCGTTCCGAGATCCTCATGTTTGGCGATTGGGACTTTACGGGCGCTAAGGCGAACCTCGAAGTCGCACTCGATCTTAACCCGCAGTCTTTATTCGTCCGGCATAACATTGCATGGTTTCACCTGTGCTCCGGTGCGTTCGAACGCGCGATCGTCGAAGCCGAGCAGGCGCTACTTTTAGAGCCCGCGTCGATGGTCTTTCTACTCATCTTAGGACGCGGCCTCATGTTCCGAGGCGATCTGCGTCAAGCCATTTCGTGTTTCGCGAGCGTGATCGAAAGCGAACCCGATGTCGTGTGGGCACGGATGATGCGCGCCATTGCTTTCGTGTTCGCCGGTTCGCCGGATTCCGCCATCGACGATTTGCGAAGCGTACCGCGAAACGGTCCCGAAGTACCGCTTTTAGCCCGCGCCTACGTCGATGCCGGCGATAAAGCCGGTGCCGCCGGAATTCTCGACGAACTGCAAGCGCTTGCGAAATCGCAGTACGTATCGCACTGGGACTTCGCTCTCGTTTTCGCCGCGCTCGATCTCCGCGACAAAGCGCTCGAACGGCTTGCGATGGCCATGAACGTGCGAGAGCCGTTGATGCTTCTCTTACCCGGCCTGTCGAGGCTCTTCGGCGCGGTTCGCGACGACCCGCGATTTCACGCCCTGCTACGGAAGCTTCCAAGCCTGCGCAGCTAAAGGTTCGTCAGGGCATCGTCAGAGCCGCCCGCAGAAAAGCGACCACGCGTGGCCATGCATCCGCGTCGGCGGCTTCGTTCGCGGCCGGGGTTCCTCCGAGCGCGAGGCTTGCGTGTTCGAACTCCGCGCTAACCATCTCAAACGGCATGACGATTTGATGCCCGGCATTTGGATAGACGAGCTTGGTCAATGAGCCAAGCCGGCCGCATTGAGACAAACGTTCGGCGATCTGTTCGGCCATGAGCGCCGACGGCCAGAACCGGTCGTCGACGCGAGGACGTGCACGACGGCTTGCGGAGCCACTCTCGAAATCCGGATCGATAGCGGCGAGTCGATCGGAGGCAGGTTCGGTTTGACCTGCACGCCTATCGTTCGGCCGCTCACTCCCATCGCTGACACGAACAAGGCGAGCACGTAAACGACTTTCAAGGTGCGCATCTTCGGTTCGACGCGTTCAATGCAGGAAACGGCAAAACCCCCGCGCCGCCGGCTCGGGAGCTTTGCGACATGTCTACCTGAGGAGGGTTTACATGTACCAATATCATGGCGCACTTATGCTTGCAATGCAATAAAGAAAAATCAAAACGCTCCGCTCGGAATGATACCGGCCCGATTGTGGGACCTCCACCTGGAGGTCCCACAACCAACTCGTTTATCGACGCGTCGAAGATACTATCGCTAGATCTTTATCTGCGCGTTGATGAAGAAGTTGAAAGGCTGGAGGGTTACGGCGAGGCCGCCGTTATTCAGCGTTGATGGGTAGTAGCTCTGGGTAAACGGCGTCACGACTTTGTTTGCGGCACGATCGCCGATTCCAGTTCCGTTGTAGAAGTTCGAGGGGTAGATCGTGCTGTTCAACACGCCTCCGGCGGGCAAGTATCCGCACGTGTTCGAACCCGGTGCGAACGCCGACGTCCACGGTTCGGACGAACCTCCGAAACAGGTGTGGAAGATATTCGTGAACGTTCCGGTGAGCGTGATCTTCGGCGACACGTCGTAGGTGATCTGGACGTTTCCGGTGATCAGGCTCGGGTTTTCGTACGATCCCAGTGCTGAGAAGTGGCCCGTCTGTGGATCGGGGATGTAGAGGTAGCCGAACTGTCCCAATCCGGGAGCCGTCGTCGACAGGTAGTTACACTGCAGTGGATTGGTTTTCGGCGACAGTTGCGTGATGGTCGGCCCGCTTCCCGGCGCGCCCGGGCTGGCATTCGCACTACTGTTGGCGGAGTTGAACGCGCACGCGCGTGGGTCGTATCCGTTGACGTCGAGCGGACTGCCGTAGAAGCCGCCCGCTTGCCATTGGAAGCTGGGCGTGATCGCCCACTTGTCGTGCCGGTAGTTGAGGATCAGCGAAGCAACCGCCGGCGAGATATACGACGTCAGCGCGCCGCTCAGATTGGGCGCAATCGCGGTCGTGTACGGATTGTACCAACCGTTGGGATCGAGTTCTCCCTGTGACGGCATGTTGTAATAAGGATTCCGGATCAGGCCCGGCGGCGGTTTGGTTCCGCCATACGAGCACGAAGCCGGGTTGCCGTTAACGTAGCACGGCGAGCCGCCCCCGCTCTTGGTCAGCGCGTTGTATTGGGCGATGACCTGGTTGAGCGCGATCGTCGTGTTGGGAATCGTACCGCCCGTGCTCAGCCCCTCGTTCTGGAACTGCACCTTCGAGTTGGTGTACGTGAAGGAAAACTGCCCGGAGAATCCGTTCCGGCTGAAGTCACCCTTGTTGAACTGAAACTCGAGGCCGTAGTTCCGGTTGACGCCGACCGGGACTTGCGTCACGAAGCCGGCGCCGATGAACGTTTGCTGTTGCCACTGGTTGACCCACGTATAAAACGGCGTGAGCTTGAAGCTCATGTCGGTTCCGTGGAGATGCTTCTCTAACGACAGATCGTACTGCGCCGACGAGATGCCCGGAATCGGGTGGAACGGCGAGTAGAACCCGAGGTTCATCGTATTGTTCCAGACCGAGCGGTCGTCGCCCGACGAAGCGAGATACTGAACCGACGCCGAGATCGGCGGCTGCGTGAACCGGCCGGCGGACGCGCGCCAAACGGTATCCGGATTCTGCGTGTACGTGGCCGAGAAACGCGGCTGCCAGTAGTTCAGGCTGTACGAGCCCGGTGAAGCCGCCGTGAAGTTCGGGGCGGCGACGCCGTCCTGCGTCTTTCCGTTAGGATGAACCCAGCCGTGGTGCGGCGCGGTCGGCAACAGCGCCGTCACGGCGGCGTTACAGTCGCCATTGACGTACAGCGCGGGAGCAGGCGGCGGTACGCCCGGAGGCAGCGGCAGGAGCAGTACTTGGTTCGTTGCCGCAAAAACGCACGTATAATTGGCCGTTTGATTGGCGTAGAACTGGGTTGCAGCGCCCGCCGAATCCGGTAGGTTGTACGTGAAGTTGTCGTAGCGCAGCGCAGCGTTGATCAGCAGCTTGTCGTTCGGGCGCCACTGGTCGCTAAGCGAGGCATTGGTGAACCGCGGCCCGACGTTGTTCAGCGAGCCGTTCGCGTTGCCACTCCAGAGGGTGGCCCACGCCGCTCCGGAGGCTTTCCCATACCCCGTCGGGCCGTTGATCGCGTTGCTAACCCAGCCGCACGGCGTCGGGTTGCTTCCCGTGTCGCAACTACCCGACGTGCCGGTGAAGACGGCATTTGGGTGAACCAGCGTCCCGAGCCCGACGTCGAAGTACGTGCTGGAGAGACAGGGCACGGCCTTCCCATCGTGCGCGTCGTGGCAGGTTGTGCCGCTCGCGCCATTGCGCGAGATGTAGCCGATAGGCGAACATCCCGAACCGCTGAGGCAGGACGCATATGCCGACGAGTTATTGAACCGCGTGACGCCGGCGGTCGTGTAGTTGAAGTTTGCGCCGACCAGATTTTGGTCGTCGATCTGATCGTTGAATTCCAGCGCGCCGCCCGCGGTGTGCGTGAACAGCAGGTACTCGGCCGCGGGAACCGACGGAACGCCTTGATCTGTCCCGCCGAACAGGGGCGATTCTTGTTGCCAGTCGGAGTAGAGCGTGTATCCGTACGCGCGCAAATACGCGGACGAACTGAGCGCATACGTGTACTGCAGCTTCGTCACGCCGGTATCGTTCGACACTGGGGTGAGCGACTGGTCGTACAGCGGAATCTGGCCGTTAAACGAGTGCGGCGGAGTGCCCGGCGCTTGATAGATGCTCGGAAGGGTGGTGTGCCCGGAGCCGGTTGAGATGGTCGTTCCGAATGGCAGATTGTAAGCGATGTTGTCGGCGTACGCCGGATAGTACGTCGCGCCTGTCGGAACGCAGCCCTTGACCGTAAGGCCCACCGGGAAAGCGATCGTTTGATTGCACGTCGGTGCGGCATACGGCGCGAAGCCCTCATCCCACGCGAACTGGTTGACGCTCGTGCCGATGTCGTTCGGCGAGCTGTAGGTGTAGTTGTTGAGCGCGGACGCACTCCACAATAGTTGAACGTCGTCGCGCAGACCGTTCTTCTTGGGGATGCCGACGTGAAAGTTGATGACGTCCTCACGATCGGTAATCAACGACGGAAATGCCGAGAGGCCACTGTAATAGATCCAGCAGCCTTGAGCGGGGGCTCCGTTCAGCGGAAACTGATTCAAGGGGCAGGATGCCTTATCGCCCATGCACCCGGTTTGCCCCGTGGTACAGGCGTTGTAGCTGGGAGCCAAGCCCAGCGTCGGACCTGAGTAGATGCCACCCGGCGTCATTAGGCTCGCGCCGTTTTGGCCATCGAGGAAACGGAATGCCTGGTTGTTGCCGCTGAAGGCGGCGTAGTAGCTGAAGTTCCGGTCCGGGGTCGCGCCGCCCACCTCGACTGACGCCGCGTGGTAGAACGCGTTGGCGGCGACGCCCAAATCGGCCATCGCAAACCCGGGGAACGTACCGGTCTTGATAACTTGATTGATGAATCCGGCCGTACCGGCGCTCGCGACCGAAGCCGGACCGCCGCCCGTGTAGACCTGCAGTTCCTGCAAGCCAAGATTCGACTCAATCGAGCCATTGTAGTTATCGAATGCGCGGTTGATCGGAATACCGTCGTATTCGTAGCCGGTGTAAAATTGGTTCTGTCCGCGAACGTACGAAGCGTTGAAATTCCAGCCGGCACCGCCGATGTTGACTTGAACGCCCGGCACGGTTGCCAGGGCCGAGTAGGCGTTGTTCAAGTTACTGCCACCGCCCAATGCGGAGGCGGCGGCGGCTTGGGCGGCGGTAACGTTGTAGAGATCGCTCCCAACGCCGGACTTCACGAGGTTGCCGCCGCCCTGCGAAGTCACGTGTGCGATAGTTTGAAGTGCTTTCGACACGGTGATGGCGACTTGCTGAGTCTGGTCGGCAAAGACTACCTCGCCCGGAAGAGCGACCTCCTGATATCCTTGTTTGGTTACGTTGAGCGTGTAAGTATCGGGTGCGAGCGAGAGGATGATGAAGTGCCCTCCCGCGTCCGTCGTAGCGGTTGCCGTCTGCGACGGCGACACGGCGCGTATTCGCGCGTCGGCGATCGCCGCACCGGTGCTGCCGTCTTTAACGAAGCCTGCGATACCTCCGGTTGTGCCGGCCAGTGCCCATGTTACCTGGCCGATGAGTATCGAAAGCAACGTCGTCAGGGCAACCAGTGAACGCGTCAACGACATTCGTTTCATGCGTATGGTTCCTCCAGTGACACGTTTGAGATGTCGCACCGTTTTTGCGGCACGTGATCCGGCGCTTCACGGTGTCTAGTTCTTCAGCCCTATCAGATGGGAACGCCCTGGCATAAACTCGTCAGTTTTAATAAGAGGCAATACCGGCATCGCCAAATCAAAAGAGTTCAAATGCGACGACTTGATAGGATTTGAGGACGAACTCGCATTGCGCCGCTATACTGAGGTCGTGACGCCGCCGCTTCAACTTGCGCCGAGCGAGCGCGAGGCTCGCGATCAACAAAACATGGAAGCTCTAGTTCGGCGCTTGCTTCGCCGAAGCGTCGACTCATATCGCCTCGCCGCGTTTCCACTCGCGCAGGCCCTGTGCCGGGCAACCGGAATTGCGAACGCGCAGTTGGCGTTGAGACACGTCGTCGAGGCGGCCTTCAAGAATGCGCCGCACGAGGTGCACCTACGCGAGCTCATCCTCTCTTCCGATCTGGACGCGCACCTCTCTCGAACGGAATCCGCCGCACGGCTGCAGGTATCGCGGCGCCATCTGCAGCGGTACCGCGCGCAAGCGGTTTCGATTCTTGCGGCGCACATTCGCGAGTTGGTTAAATCGGTCGCATTTGCGACCACGCAAGGCGAGAGCCTCGCCGACCCGCTCGATATCCTCGCCGAGATGATCTCGACATTCGAGCCAGGTGCGGCGGCGCGGCTTTGCCGATTTGCCGGCCCCGATTCGGTTTCTCGCGCGGAGCTGCTCGAAGTCCGCTCCCGCCTCGAAGCCGGAAACGAGCTCGGC
The DNA here is from genome assembly GCA_963786105.1 of Vulcanimicrobiota bacterium. Lineage (GTDB taxonomy): Bacteria > Vulcanimicrobiota > Vulcanimicrobiia > Vulcanimicrobiales > Vulcanimicrobiaceae > Tumulicola. Next base: position 101,687 of record CAWAXX010000001.1, on the reverse strand, counting down.
GATCTGCCGGAGGAAGCGCGGTCCGCGCCCTCGCGTTCGCTGCTCGCCGTCCTGCACGCGCAATCTAAACAGATTAACGGAAAAGAGCGCGAAGCGAAGGAAGCGCTGCGCGCAGTCCTTACCGATCGCGCCCGCGATATCGCGTACGATTCAGAAGCGTTATACGAACTGGAGTGGCTCACGTTCTTGCGCGCGCGCCACCACGGGAATGCGGCCGAGATGTCCCGCGTCGCAGGCAATCTCCGGCGTATCGCACAGGATCGAGCCGGCTGGCGCTCGCGCGCGCTACTTGCGCAAGCCGAATCGTGCCTTCGCTTAGGTAAGGCCCGAGAGGCAACCGAGCTGCTCGATGCGGCCGAACGCCTCAATTTGCAGACGTCCGCTATCGGTCAACTGGCCTCGACCACCGCCCTCCGGGCCGAGATCGCGCTTTTGCGAGGCGACGATATTCTGGCGGAGCGCCTGGCGTCGGGGGCCTACCTCGTGCTGCGCGGCCGTCACTACGACTCGTACGGTTGTCTCGTAACGATCGCTCGCGCGCGGATACGCTTAAGCAAACCGTGGACGTGCGGCAACGCCCTCGACCCCCTCGACGGCGCTGCCTGGGATCGCGTACGGGCGAACGTCGAAAGCGCTCGACACTTGCGCGACGATGGGTTCGTCGAACGCGCCAGAACCTGCGCCGAGCAAGCCTATCGCCACTGCCTTCTTTCCGGCTTCGAAGGAGTAGCCGCGCGTGCCGCGGCGACCATCGGCGCGACTTTCGATGACGATGCGCAAACGCGGCGGGAATGGTACTTGAAAGCGCTTTCCCACCTCTTGGCAACGCGCGACCAGTTCGCTGCGTGCGATTTGTTTCCGCGAGACGGCGATCGAGCCGACGTCCCGGTACTCGGCTCGTTCGAGCGCGATGCCGCCGACGTCGTCTACGCCGGCCTGGTGGCTGCAATACCGCAGCTCGGCATGGAGCCGAACGGCGAGGCGGCCACCGCTCGAGCCTATCTCAAACACCTAGGACGGTACGTCGCCGGCCTGACCGAGTCTCCAAGATATGCAAGCGAGGCAGCGGATCGTCTGGGCGACGACTCGCGAGCTTTCGTACAGTTCGTCTTGCGCTTCACGGACGACGTCGCCGAAATCGTTCGTCCGTTCTTTTTGGCGATCGCGAGTGCGCGACATCGCTCCGGCGTGGAGAGCCGCGTCCAACGGGCACTGGCCGATTTTGCGGATCGCGTGCGACCGGGCGAGGGGCAGTTTTTGGTCGGATAACGTGGGGGAATAGGCGACCGGTGCAAGAATCCGGTCGCCTTACTTTTTCTCCACGCTGAAACGCTACGAAACCGCAAACTCTTTTCGGTCCGTACCTTTTGCTGGGTGGCGCGCAACTGGCCGTCGGCGCGGCCGCTATTTTTGCACGGTTTGCGCTGGAGGGCGCGGCTCCGCTGGCGGTCGCCGCCTCTCGCTTGTGCGTAGCCGCCGTCGTTCTGCTCGTCATCGCGGCATTTCGCGCGCGGAAACGTTCGCCGACTACCACCACGCGCGCCCAAGCCGTACGGCTGGCCGCCGCCGGCGTCGCGCTGGCGGTGCATTTTGGCGGATGGATCGCGTCGCTCGAATACACCACCGTGGCCACCTCGACGCTGCTGGTGGCGACGACGCCGATTTGGACGGCGCTATACGACGCGATCGTGCACCGCCGGCCGCTTTCGTGGCTGGCTTCGTTGGCTTACGCCGGCGGCGGCGCCGGCGTGCTTGCGGTCGTCGGCTTCAACCGTACGCCGCCGCCCGTTCCGGAACACGCGCTGCTCGGTGCCGTGCTTGCCGTCCTGGGCAGCCTCGCGATGGCTGCCTATCTCATCATCGTACGCGACGCGCGCGGTACGCTCGACACGCGAACCATCGTCACCCGCACGTATACCTGGGCGGCCGTCGTTCTCGCTGCCGCCGCGGCGATCGCACACCAGCCTCCCCCACCGGTGACTGACGTGACGGCGTGGGGCGGAATCGTTGCGATGGCCCTGATTTCGCAGCTTCTCGGTCATACGGCCATTAATGCGAGCCTGCGATGGTTTTCGCCGAGCGCGGTCTCGTTCACCAATCTCATCGAACCGGTCGCGGCGGCCATCTTAGCATTGGCCGTGTTCGGCGAGGGTCTGTCGCCGGCGGCATTTGCCGGGGGTGCGTTGCTGCTCGCGTCGATCGCGGTCGTGCTGCGCGAAGACCGCACACCGGAGGTCGTGGAGGAAGCGTTATAGTCCGATTGGCCGCGACCAAAGCGGCGATTGGACCACTCCGCACGCAAGGGATTGTCCCGTAGCGCGGAATGCTGCCGAACCTATGACGACGTCCGTCCAGGATCCGGATCCGCAAGAAACCCAAGAGTGGCTCGAGGCCATGCGGGGCGTGCTCGCGACCGAGGGCCCCGATCGAGCCCGCGAGTTGATCGGACGGCTCGTCGATGAAGCGCAACGCGGCGGCGCGCACGTGTCGCTCGGACTCGAAACGCCGTACGTCAATACCATACCCGTTGCGCAGCAAGCACCGATGCCCGGCGACCGCGTGTTGGAAGGCCGTCTGCGTCACTACGTGCGCTGGAATGCGCTGGCAATGGTCTTGCGCGCCAACAAAGTCAGCTCGGAACTCGGCGGACACGTTGCGAGCTTCGCGTCGGCCGCCACCCTGTACGACGTCGGATTCAATCATTTCTTTCGCGCCCCGTCGGCGTCGTTCGGCGGCGACCTCGTCTTCTTGCAGGGACACTCCGCGCCAGGGTTTTACGCACGCGCGTTCCTGGAAGGCCGGATCACCCACGAGCAGCTGGAGCACTTTCGTCAAGAAGTCGACGGGAAAGGCCTCTCCTCGTATCCGCACCCATGGCTGATGCCGGACTTCTGGCAGTTCCCAACCGTTTCGATGGGTCTGGGGCCGATTATGTCGATCTATCAGGCGCGTTTCATGCGCTATCTTCACGACCGAGCATTGATCGATGCACAAGATCGCAAAGTATGGGCGTTTCACGGCGACGGAGAGATGGACGAACCCGAATCGCTGGGCGCCATATCCCTAGCCGGGCGCGAGAGACTCGACAATCTCATTTGGGTCATCAACTGCAACCTTCAGCGACTCGACGGTCCGGTGCGCGGCAACGGAAAAATCATTCAAGAGCTCGAGCGCGTCTTTAAGGGCGCCGGCTGGAACGTCATCAAGGTGATCTGGGGCAGCCGCTGGGATCCGTTGCTGCACGCCGATACCAACGGGCGCCTGGTCCAGCTGATGACCGAATGTGTCGACGGTGACTACCAGACGTTCAAATCGCGGGACGGCAAGTACGTTCGCGACGAGTTTTTCGGCCGTTATCCCGAAACGGCGGCGTTGGTCGCCGACTGGAGCGACGACGAAATCTGGGCGCTGCAGCGAGGCGGCCACGACTCGACCAAGGTGTACGCCGCATACAAGAGTGCCGTCGAACACCGCGGCCGGCCGACCGTCATTCTGGCGAAGACGATCAAGGGTTACGGCATGGGGGCGGCCGGCGAGGCTCGCAACATCGCGCACCAAGCCAAGAAGATGGAAGTTGAAGCGATGCGCGCGTTTCGCGATCGCTTCAGCATTCCGGTCACCGATGCGGAGATCGAGAAGATCCCGTTTTACAAGCCGGCTGAAGATAGTCCGGAGCTGCGATACTTGGGCGAGCGCGTCAAAGCGCTGGGTCGCGTTCCGCAGCGGCGGCGCACGTCGGCGTCGCTGGCCGTTCCGGAGCTCTCGGCGTTCGAAGCGCAACTGGCAGGAACCGGCGATCGCGAGATTTCGACGACTATGGCGTTCGTACGCATTCTCAACACGATCGTCCGCGATCAGCATGTCGGCGCCCGCGTCGTTCCGATCGTCGCCGACGAATCGCGCACGTTCGGCATGGAAGGGATGTTCCGCCAACTGGGCATCTACTCGTCGGTCGGCCAACTCTACCATCCGCAAGACGCCGAGCAGCTCATGTGGTACCGTGAAGACAAGCTCGGGCAGATATTGCAAGAAGGCATCAACGAAGCCGGAGCGTTTTCGTCGTGGATTGCCGCTGGAACGTCGTACTCAAATCACGACTTGCCGATGATTCCGTTTTACATCTTCTACTCGATGTTCGGATTTCAGCGGATCGGCGATCTGGCGTGGGCCGGAGGCGACAGCCGCACGCGCGGTTTTCTGCTCGGCGCCACGTCGGGCAGGACCACGCTCAACGGCGAAGGCCTTCAGCACGAGGACGGCAGCAGCCAGGTTGCGGCTTCGTTCATTCCCAATTGCCGAAGCTACGATCCGACCTACGGTTACGAAGTGGCCGCCATCATCCAAGACGGTCTGCGGCGCATGCTCACCGATCAAGAAGACGTCTACTACTACATTACGCTGCTGAACGAGAACTATCCGCATCCGGCGATGCCGGACGGCGTTCGCGACGGGATTCTGCGTGGAATGTACCTGCTTCGCGACGCCGGCAAAGTCGGCAAAAAAGACGAGCCGCGCGTACAGCTCTTTGGCTCGGGGGCGATTTTGCAGGAGGTGCTGGCCGCGGCCGACCTCTTGGAAAACGAGTGGAAAGTTCGCAGCGACGTTTGGAGCGTCACGAGCTTCAACGAGTTGCAGCGCGACGGCGTGGCGGCCCGGCGCTGGAGCCTCCTGCATCCGCAAGAACCGCCGCGTCGTTCGTTCGTCGAGGAATCGCTGGGCGACCGTCCCGGCCCCGGGGTCGCCGCGACCGATTACATTCACACGTTTGCCGAGCAGATTCGCCCGTTCGTCGGGCGGCGCTACGCAACGCTCGGAACCGACGGATACGGGCGCAGCGACTATCGGCGCAAACTGCGCGAGTTCTTCGAAGTCAGCCGCTACTTCGTCGTGGTTGCAGCCCTCAAAGCGCTCGCCGAAGACGGTCTCGTTCCGGTTGCGAACGTCGGAAAGGCGCTCGCGAAGTATCGGATCGATCCGAATAAGCCCAACCCGGTAACCGTGTAAGAATCGTTAGCAGTGAGCGAGACGATCGACGTTCGCGTTCCCGACATCGGCGATTTCAAGGATGTGCCGATCGTCGAAGTGCTGGTGACGTCCGGGCAGACGGTTGCGAAGGAAGCGCCGCTAGTCGTTCTCGAGAGCGACAAGGCTTCGATGGAAGTGCCGTCGAGCGAAGCGGGCACAGTGCAGGACGTAAAAGTGCGCGTCGGAGACCGCGTATCGCAGGGCACGCTGCTCGTGACGTTGAGCGGCGCATCGGACGGCGCTCCGCCCACAGCGGTCGAACCGCACACGATCGAACATGTTATCCCGAGTGGAGCGAGCGGAGCGAGTGCCGTCGAGGGACGGGTCGATCTCGTCGTGCCCGACATCGGCGACTTCAAAGACGTACCGGTCGTCGAAGTTCTCGTCAAGCCCGGTCAAACGATCGCAAAGGAAGCGCCGCTCGTCGTGCTCGAGAGCGAGAAAGCCTCGATGGAAGTTCCCGCTTCGGCTTCGGGAACGATCGCCACCGTGGCGGTGAAAGCCGGCGACAAGGTTTCGCAAGGGACCGTCATCGCGACGCTCGAGGCCGCGGCCGGAACGCAACCCGCACGGGCCGAAGCAGCGGTCGCGCCAACCGCACCGGACGAAGCAGCGGTGGCGCCAGCCGCGCGGGCACCCGTACCGGTCGAGCAAGTCGCCGGCATCGTGCATGCGAGCCCGGCGATTCGGCGCTTTGCGCGCGAACTCGGCGTGCAGCTCGCCGCCCTCGACGGAACGGGTCCGCGCGGGCGCATCACCCGCGACGACGTGCAAAACTTCGTCAAAGCCGCATTGCGGCGCGGCGGCACGGCCGAAGCGAGCGGCACGGCGATCGGCGGCGGCTTGCCGCCGTGGCCGAAGGTCGATTTCGCGCAATACGGTACGATCGAGCGCAAACCACTCGGCCGCATCAAGAAGCTCTCGGGCCCGAACCTGCACCGCAACTGGCTGTCGATTCCGCACATTACGAACTACGACGAGGCCGACATCACCGACCTCGAAGCGTTTCGCAACCAGATCAACGCCGAGCAAAGCAAACGCGGCAACGGTGCCAAGCTCACCATGCTGGCATTTCTCGTGAGGGCGTCGACGGCGGCGTTGCAACGCTTTCCGGAATTCAACGCCTCGCTCGACGGCGACGAGTTGATCTACAAGCGTTACTACAACATCGGGTTTGCCGCCGACACCCCCAACGGGCTGGTCGTTCCGGTTTTGAAGAATGCCGATGCAAAGGGGCTGCTGGCGATCGCCTCCGAGACTGCCGAGCTCGCGGGCAAAGCGCGCGAAGGAAAGCTCACGCTCGGCGACATGCAGGGCGGCACCTTCACGATTTCCTCGATCGGCGGGATCGGCGGCACCGCCTTCACGCAGATCGTCAACGCACCCGAGGTTGCGATTCTCGGCGCGGTTCGCGCATCCACCAAGCCCATGTGGAACGGCCGCGAGTTCGTGCCGCGTTTGATGCTTCCCATCAGCGTCAGCTACGACCATCGCGTCGTCGACGGCGCCGGTGCCGCCCGCTTCCTTTCCTTTGTGAGCGCGGTGCTCGGCGATTTCAAACGCATCGCACTCTAAATTCTGGCGTCGCTCCGAGCGGCAAGACCCACCGCTTCAGACTTTTTTCATGCGCACGCGACATTCTTTGACGGTCGCCAAAACGCAGGAGGATCGTATGGTAAAAAACGTTACCCAGCCATTTTTCGCGTTGGTTGCTGTCGGCGCCCTTATTGCTTGTGGCGGAACCCGGTACGGCGCGGGCGGACAACCGCAATCCGTCCAACTTCCGCCGCTGGATGGCGACCTAGCGATCACCGCCCTGCTTCCGGCCAAGACGATCGGTGCCGGGTATCCGGATCAGATCGGACATAAGTTTTCCCAGCACTGGCACGCCGACATCGCCGGTTTCACGCAGACTCACTATTCCCAGATACTAGGTTTCCCGCCGGGAACGCAATTCAAGATCACCAATATTTCAAAGTTCCCTGAAGACCACACGCTCAACGTCATCAAGAAAATCACCGCTCCCCCCGCAAACTTTCCGCAAAATCCAACACTTGGGTTCTCGCCAAGTGGGGGAACGAAGCTCGTCGCCGGGTACCGCAGCGGCACGATCAAGCCCGGAAAATCCGTGACCGTCACACTCGTCAAGGGTATCTATTTGATCGGGTGCGCCTATCACTATCAATCCGACAACATGCGAGACGTTATCGTCGTGAGCGACACGGCAACGCCGGGCCCGACGGCGACTCCTCCCTAGTCTCAGGATGACACGGGTGCGTTGAGCTGGCGCAGCACGTACTGCAAGATACCGCCGTGGCGGTAGTACTCAGCTTCGTCGGGCGTATCGATGCGAACGCGCACCTTGAACTCGATCGACTTGCCGGTCGTTGCGTCGGTAGCCTTTACCGTTGCGTGCATGCGCGGGGTTACTCCGCCGGCGATTCCGGTGACGTCGAAGACTTCTTCTCCGGTCAGCCCGAACGTCGATTGATCCGAACGATCGGTGTATTCGAGCGGAAGCACCCCCATGCCGATCAAGTTGCTGCGGTGAATCCGTTCGAACGATTGGGCGATCACTGCCTTGACGCCGAGCAAGTGGGGGCCCTTGGCAGCCCAATCGCGCGAGGAACCCGACCCGTATTCGCGTCCCGCGAGCACGACCAGAGGCGTCGCGTCGACGCGATACCGCTCGGCGGCATCGTAGATCGACATCTGCTCGTTGGTCGGAAGATAGCGGGTGAACCCGCCCTCGATGCCCGGCACCAAATGGTTCCGTAAGCGAACGTTCGCAAACGTGCCGCGCACCATGACTTCGTGGTTGCCGCGTCGCGACCCATACGAGTTGAAGTCTTTCGGTTCGATGCCGCGCGCCATCAAATACTTAGCCGCGGGACTCGTCCTTGCGATGCTGCCGGCGGGAGAAATGTGATCGGTCGTCACCGAGTCTCCGAGCACCGCGAGCACACGCGCTCCGAGGATGTCGGACAGCGGCGACGGCTGCGCCGGCATATCGACAAAGTACGGCGGTTTCTTGACGTACTCCGACTTCGGATCCCACGCGTAGCGCTCGCTGGGGGTAACCGTGAGCTTCGCCCAGTTATCGTCGCCGCGAAAGACGTCGGCGTAGCGTGCCTTGAACATCTCGTCGCTCACGCATCGCACCATCACCTCGGAGATCTCGTCGTCGGTGGGCCAGACGTCCTTGAGATATACCGGCGCGCCGTCGCCGGCGAGGCCTAAAGGTTCGGTCGTGAGGTCGACGTCCATGCGCCCTGTCAGCGCGTACGCAACCACCAGCGGCGGCGACGCTAAGTAGTTCGCATGCACTTGCGGATGGATACGGCCCTCGAAGTTGCGATTTCCGGACAACACGGCCGCGACGATCAAATGCTGATCGGCGACCGTCTCCGCGATATCGGGCGGCAGCGGTCCCGAGTTGCCGATGCACGTCGTACATCCGTATCCGATGATGTTGAATCCCAACCGGTCGAGATACTCTTGTAAGCCGGCTTTCGCGAGATAATCCGTCACGACCATCGAGCCTGGTGCGAACGACGTTTTCACCCACGGCTGCGTCTTCAACCCGCGCTGCACGGCGTTGCGCGCCAGCAGTCCGGCACCCACAAGCACCGCCGGGTTTGAGGTATTCGTGCAGCTCGTGATCGCAGCGATGACGACGGCACCGTCGGAAACGTTTTCGGCGGTCTCCGCGATCGTCGCCGTTCCACCGCCGCCCTCGCCCTCGAAACGTGCCACCGCGTTGTCGGCGCCGTCGCGTGTAGCCGTCCACTCGGCCATCGCGACCGCGAACGATCGCTTGACGTCGTGAAGCGGCACGCGGTCTTGAGGACGGCGGGGACCCGCGAGACTCGGCACGACCGCGCCCAGATCGAGATTCACGACGTCGGTGAACTCCGGGTCCGGCGTTTGGTCGGTGCGGAATAATCCCTGAGCTTTCGCATACTGTTCGACCAGGGCGACGTGCTCGGGAGTGCGGCCGGTCAGGCGCAGGTATTCGAGCGTCCGGTCGTCGATCGGAAAAATCGCGACGGTGGAACCGAACTCGGGGGACATGTTCCCGATGGTGGTTCTGTCGGCGACCGGCAGCGCCGACAGCCCGCTTCCGAAAAACTCGACGAACTTGCCGACCACGCCCTTCTTGCGCAGCATCTCCGTGATGGTGAGCACCAAGTCGGTTGCGGTGACGCCTTCGTGCAGCGCCCCAGCCAAGCGCACGCCGATCACCTCCGGAATGAGCATGGTAACCGGCTGGCCGAGCATAGCGGCTTCCGCTTCGATGCCGCCAACGCCCCAAGCCAGCACCCCGAGACCGTCCACCATCGTCGTGTGCGAATCCGTACCGACCGCCGTATCGGGATACGCCATCGGTTGCTCCGACGCGTCGGCCGCGCCGAAGACCACGCGGGCGAGATATTCGATGTTGACCTGGTGCACGATACCGGTGTCGGGCGGCACCGCCCGAAATCCGTGCAGTGCGGATTGACCCCACTTCAAGAAAGCGTAGCGTTCGTGATTTCGCTCGAACTCCAGATCGGCGTTCTTCTCTAACGCGGCATTGGATCCGAAAAAATCGACCTGTACCGAGTGATCGATCACCAGTTCGACGGGCTGCAGCGGATTGATCGCTTTTGGATCGCCGCCCATATCGGCCATCGCATCGCGCATGGCGGCTAAGTCGACGACGCACGGAACGCCGGTGAAATCCTGCAGAAGTACGCGCGCCGGACGAAATGCGATCTCCTTTTCGTGGCGTGCGGTCGCACTCCAGCGCGCCAGTGCCTCGACGTCGGCTTTCGTGACCGACCGGCCGTCTTCGAACCGCAGCAGATTCTCGAGCAAAATCTTTAGCGAATACGGCAAACGTGCGAGTTTGGTCAAGCCCGCTCGTTCGATCGCGTTCAAGCCGAAATACGTGTAGGAACGATCGCCGACGCGAAGCGTGTCGATCGCTTTGAAGCTATTCGTGTGCGGCGTCATGGGATAATTGTATTTTCGGGTCACCGTCGGCGTAGCCTTCGATGACGAGGCCGGCTTGACCCGACAGCAGACGCCATAAGGGCTCGCCGACCAGCTCGAGCCGCCACGGTTGGAGTGCGAGCGTCCTTTCGAAGCTATCGCGGTCGCGCGGCAGCTCGCGTACGACACGCTCCAGCGTGGCGCGCGGCACTAAGAGATTCGTCGGAAGATCCGAGATTCGCGCGATCTCGCCGGCGGCTACGCCCAAGTATGCCACCAGCGTGTCGCGAGAGGCGCCGAGCGGGCGTTTAGGCTTCTCCGGAAGGTCGGTCTCGTCGAGCGCTTCCCCTCGCGCGACGGCCTCCAAAATCGCGTCGCCGAGTTGGCGCCGCGCGCCCGCATCCAGCCGGCGCAGCTGCGATAGGTCTTCGAGCTGTTTGGGCCGCAGCGCGGCGAGGCCGCCGACGACGTCGTCTGGCAGCACGTACTTCGGCGGAAAGTCTCGCTCGCGCGCGATGCGATCGCGCAGTCTCACCACCTCGTTGAGAATGCCGAGCTCCCGGCGATTCATGCGCATCGCGCCGGGAATTCTCAAATACGCGCGCCGCTCGTCGACGCGATAGCGGGCCAGATCGCCGAGTTCGGCACATTCCTCGAGAGCCCACCCGTAACGGCCCTTGCTTTCCAGACGCCGGCACAAGACGTCGTACATCGGCAGCAAGTGTGCGACGTCGTCGACGAGATATTCGAGCTGCCGCTCGGAGAAGGGTCGCGCCGACCAATCGCTGACCGTCTGCGATTTCGCCAACCGCACGTGCTGAATATCGCGGACCAGATCGGCCAGGGAGATTTGCATTCCATAGCCGAGAAACGCGGCCGCAATTTGCGTGTCGAAGACGCGCGCCGGTACCGCTCCGAAACGGTCGGCGAAGATCTTTAAGTCTGAAGCAAGCGCGTGCCCGACGACCGTCGTCTCCGCCAGCGCTTCGAGCAACGGGCTCAAATCGCGCACGGCCAGTGGATCGACGATCGCCGCCCCGTCGTCGAATGCGATCTGGACGACCATCAGCCGCGGCGCGTAGCTGCGTTCGGCATGAAACTCGGTATCGAGGGCGACGCGTTCGGCGGCGCTCACGCGCGCGCGTAGCCGATCGAGCCCGCGCGCGTCGTTGACGATCGTCGGCGCGGTCATGGCGCCGGCGTCGGGCTTTCGGCGCGGCGAAAGCGGAAGTGCGGACACCGATGTGTCTGACAGTAATGGTGGAAGCGGTACTCGTAGCGATTCGTCACGCCGTGCACGAAAACGGTTACGCGGTCGCCGAAAATCGTCAACACCGTGCAGATGGGAACGGCGATCGCGCACATGGTCCACACGTGCACCCACAGCGGTACCTTAAACGCCGCCGCGCTCGCGGTAGCAACCGTTCCGCCGAAGCCGGGGATGACGCGGACGGCAATCAGAAACGCCGGAGAGCCCACCGGAAAACGCTTCACCCAGGCCGGCAGGCGCTGCAGGTATTCGTGCAGGTCGAGCAGTTTCGACGCTCGCTGGTTCACCCAATAGCCGATCATCGCGGCGAGCACGAGGCCGATGGCGTCGACGATCGAGCCCTTCAATGGCCCGAAGATCGCGCCGTTCATGATGGCCAGGGCATCGGTCACCGAAAACGGCGCCGAGGCGACGATCGCGAACACCCCAATCGCCAGAGGGTACGCCAACGGTCCCAGCGTCCGGATTTCGTGCTCGACCTGTGGCTGATAGCGGATCACGAAGAAGGCCAGGGCGAACGACGCGACCAGCAACCCAAAACCAGCAGAGCGCCGATAGAACTGAGTCAAGCCGAGACGAGCATGTTGCCGAAGACGATAGTCACGTTACTCTGCGGTGTTGGTCTCTCCACCGCGCTTTTCATGCTTGCCAAGACGCGGCGAGCCCAGGCCGGCCGGCTCGCCGAACCGAGCGTCGTCGAAACGCCGCGGGCGCGCCTGTACGGCGGCGTCTCAAACGCTTTGCTCGGCGCGATCTACTACCCCGCCGTGGCCATTGCAATCTGGGCGGCGCGATCGCCGGCCGCGAAGGTCGCGCTGCTGGCCGCCGTCGCGTTTGCGGCCCTGACCTCGCTGTACCTCGCCTATTCGCTCCTCTTCATCACCCGCCGCCCTTGCCCGGTATGCTGGACGGCCCATGCCGTCAACTGGACGCTCGCCGTGCTGTGTTTTTGGCTCCTGGGAACCAGCATATTGTCTTCGCCCGGGTAATCCGGTAGAATCGGCATCTCCGGGCGAGGAACGGTGAGCAGCTATCACCCTTGCCGTCGGAGGTGGAGTAGCCGGACGCAGCGTTAGTTCTGCGGCCGGCTCGAATAGCAGAAAGAGGGTGGCGCGATTGCGTCACCCTCCTGCTTTTTATGGCGAATCCGCGCGAATCCGCGGTTGGCGCCGCTAGCCGTTACATTGACGAGGGCTTGCCCATCGCGTTGAAGTGGTAGACCGTCGCCAAGTCGTGCATGGCTTGGTTAAGCACCGCGTGGTAGTCCGCGTCGGCCGCCAGGCCGTATTTGGCGTCGATGTCGGTCATGACTTGCTCGTGAATCGGGTGCGAAACGGCGCGGTCGAGCATCACTTCGACGTTGAAGCCGTGGCCGGTTTGGCCGGCAGCCCACAGGGCTCCGGCGAGCGCTTCACCGTTGCTGGGATCGGGGTTTGGCGCCGACGGCAGGGCGACGCCCTTCGCCTTCGCGATCTTGAGCGAGTCGCTGACCACGAACGGAAAGATCGTCACAAAGTTGGTGACCTTCTGATCGCCGAACTTCTGCTTGAGGGCGGCGACCTCAGCATCGGTCTTGTCGCCGGCGAGCACCTTCACCAGGGTCAAGGTGGCAAAGTCGCTGGGGCCACCACCGGCCATCACCATCGAGAGCGTGACGGCTAACGCGGGCTTGCCCGTGTAGACGCCCGGGCCGGAAAACCGCGACGGCGCGTCGGTGACTTGCGGGAGCCACGTCTCGGCGGCGGTCACGGGGGCGGCGGCGACGAGCATACCGGCGGCGACGACCGCGGCAATCCAACGAGATTTCATTGTTCCTCCAAGAATCAGGTGACGGGGCGATTCGCTGGAGATAACGGTTCAACACCGCCTTTGGATTGGACCGGGGAAGTGGCTAGCGAGCGTGCAGCTCCTGGATCATCGCGCGTACTTGGGCTGCGAGGCGGGCGCGACCCAACTTCCCAGCAAAGGACGGCCGCGCCGATAGCGACAACTCGCGGCCTTACCGTGACCGATTCCAGCCTCAGATTGGCGGCGACCGTCATTCTCGCGCGACCGGCGAACCGCGGATTCGAACTCTACATGACGCGACGCAGCCGTAACAGCGCATTTGCCGCGGATGCGTTCGTTTTCCCCGGCGGAACGGTCGACCGCCAAGATTTCTCCCCGGAAGTACTAGCACGAACGCTCGGATTAGAACCGCAACGGGTAGCTCGGGAGTTCCGAGCGACCGCGCCGTCCGAACTTCCCTGCAGCGAACCGTCCGTCGCGCACGACGCCGCCGGCGCGATTTTGGTGGCGGCGTTGCGCGAACTGTTTGAGGAGGCCGGCATTCTCATCGCCCGCTCGCGCGGCGGATCGCCGGTGGACGCTTCGAGCGTGCGTTCGCCGGACGTACAAGCCGCGCGCGCACGCGTCGGCGGCGGCGAGCTGCCGTTCGCGGAATTCCTCACGCGACGGGATTGGTTCGCCGATACTCGGGACCTGATGCTCTTCTCGCACTGGATAACGCCGCCCAGCGAACCTCGCCGCTTTAACACGCACTTCTTCTTTACTACGGCTCCCGCCGGTCAAGCCGGCCTGGCGGACGCGTACGAAACCCACGAAGGCGTCTGGATCGCGCCGCGCGACGCACTCGAGCGTTATCGCGAAGGCGCCTTTCACCTAGTCTATCCGACGATCAAGCATCTTGAACGGTTGGCGGAATTCGCATCGCTGGAGGACGCGCAAGAGTTTGCGCGCCGCAAGCCGGTGCTGACGATTCTGCCGGCGTCGGCGCCGGACGGCAGCTTCGCGATGCCGGCCGCATTGGAGCGTGCGTGGTAACGCTCGTCAGAGCTCCCAATCCGTCCGCGATGACGCTGAGCGGTACGAATTCCTACATCGTCGATTGCGGGGGCGAGGCACTCGTCATCGATCCGGGACCGCCGATCGCGCGTCACGTCGAAGATCTCGTCGCAGCCGCGCGCGCGCGCAATCTGGCGATCCGTGCCATCGCGATAACCCACGGACATCCCGATCACGCTCCGGCGGCCGTTTTGCTGGCATCGATTTGCAACGCGCCGGTGTACGCCCATCCGGCAAGCACGATTCCGCACGACGCCGATCTCGAACTCGACGGAGACTTTCGCGTCGGCAACCTGACGCTGCGTACGATGGACGCACCCGGACACACGTTCGACCACGTCGTATTCTACTTGCCTGGCGAGCGCGCGCTTTTCACGGGCGACGTGATTCTCGGCGAGGGAACGGTCGTGATCGCACCGCCGCACGGCGCGATGCGGCCGTACCAGCGAACGCTGCAGCGACTCGCGGACGAATTTCGCGACGTACGAACGATTTACGGCGGCCACGGACCGGTCGTTGAGGACGCCCGAGCCAAGATCGCCGAATACATCGCGCATCGCCGCTTGCGCGAAACGGAAATCGTCGACGCGTTAGCGCGCAACGGCGAGCAAACGATTCCCGAACTCGTCCTGTGGGTTTACGGTGACGACCGCCCCGAGTTGATGCCGGCGATGGCGCGCCAGATGCTCGCGCACCTCATCGCGCTCGAAGACGAGGGCCGCGTTTCCGCACGGCGGGTCGAACGCCCGATGACGCAGCTGGAAATGTGGATCCTCAATCCGCCCCTGGAAACGCTGGTGGGGCGCGAGCAGGCCGCCGTCATCGCGGCCGAACTCGGCTCGTCGCTCCGGCTCGACGATCTCCACGCGTACCGTTTGACCGAAAGTACCGCTTGACGGCGTCGGGCAAGCCGTGTATATTACTCTAAGGTTATGGAACTACTCAGTTATGGAAAGATCTCGACCGACCGCCTCGACGCAACGTTCATGGCGCTTGCCGACCCGACTCGGCGAGCCATTCTCGCGAGGCTGGCGAGCGGGGACGCGTCGGTAACCGAACTCGCGTCGCCGTTTTCGATGAGCCAGCCGGCCATCTCTAAGCATCTCAAAGTACTCGAGCGGGCCGGTCTGGTATCGCGCGGTCGAGATGCTCAGCGACGCCCGAGGAGGATCGAAGCAAAGCCGCTCGCCGAAGCGACCGGCTGGCTCGAGGGCTATCGCCGATTGTGGGAAGGCAACTTCCAGCGGCTCGATGCCCTGCTGGGCGAGTTGGCGGACGTGAAAAAAACGAAACGAACAAAGCACCGGAGGAAATAGCCGATGAATCACGCCGAACCAAAACACCGACTCGAGGTGAGCACGCCGACCGATCGCGAGATCGTGATGACGCGCACCTTCGACGCGACGCGCGAACGCGTTTTCGACGCATTCACGACGCCGGAGCTGATCCAACGGTGGCTCCTCGGCCCCGACGGCTGGTCGATGCTCGTCTGCGATGTCGACCTGCGCGCCGGCGGCTCGTTTCACTATGTGTGGCATAACGCCGGCGAAGACAAACAGTTCGGACTAAACGGCGACTACCGCGAGGTCGCGCGCCCGCAACGTATCGTGCACGCAGAGCGCTTCGATCAGTCCTGGTATCCCGGCGACGCTTTGGTTACGACGACCTTCGAGGAGCTAGCGAGCACGACCACGGTCACCATGAAGATGTCGTTCGACTCACGAGCGATCCGCGACCAAGCCATCGAATCCGGCATGGAAAAGGGTGTAGCCGCAAGCTTCGATCGCCTCGAAACCATGTTCGACCGCGTGTCACCTTAAGCTGGGGCCGCGGACGACACGAATTGGAGGTACCGTCATGGCCAAGCGTCGGTCGAACCTCGGTGCGCCGTTTGCGCTCGCGGCTATCCTGGCGTCGTGCGGGCAACCGAACGCGCCGTCGTTGCCGTCCGGCACATCCGGCGGTGCCGGGCTTTCGGGGTTGCCGTTCGGGTGCTACGTGACGAAGATCGATCCGACGACGGTGGAGGCGACGATCACGTTCTACGGCTGGCCCGACAACAGCCCTCCGGGCAATAAGATCGCGCACCCGGTCATTCATAAGGTGGCATCTGGCGACGGTACGTACTGCAATCCCACGACGTTTGCAACCGAACGCAAGAACGACGTCCAAATTCCGTACGGCATCAAGATCTACGTGCCGTTTCTGAAGCAGTACTTCATTCGCGAAGACGATTGCGCGCATTCGGGACCGCGCAAAGGACACGGGCATAACGGATGTTCCGGGATTTGGTTCGACCTGTGGATCGGTGGAGACCGAGCGTCGAAGTCTCATGCCGTGATTTGGTGCGAGAATCATTTGACGCCGAACGCGAAGGTTCAAGCCGTCCTGTACCCGGACAGCGGTTTGCCGGTAGAAAACGCGGGAGCGATCTATCAAGACGCCCCACCTCCCCTCGGCACGTGCGATGGAACTCCCGAGAAAGGAACGCTAGGCGTCGATGCTCAGAGCGACTTTCCCGAATTGACTCGATGAAGCCATACGCTTCGCGGCAGCGACGGCTTCGTTCATCGGGTACACGCGATCGATGGCCGGTCTGAGGCCGCCACGTTCGACCAGGGAGAGCATATCGGCAAAGTCCGCAGGGCTGCCCATCGACGTTCCCAAGATTGTGACGTGCTTCCAAAACAGCGGAAACAACTTGATCGTCGCTTCGCCGTTGGTACCACCGTAGATGACGATGCGGCCGCCGGGTGCGACCGCATCGAGCGCCTTGGCGAGGGTTTCGCCGCCCGACGAGTCGACGACCACGTCGATCGGCCCCGCGGCGCGCGCGCGTTTGTGCCAATCCGGCATCGTCGCATAGTTGAGCGTGACGTCGGCTCCGAGCGCTTTGGCGCGCTCCAGTTTTTCATCGCTGGCGGAGGTAACGATCGCGCGGGCGCCGGCGTGCTTGGCGAAGAGTAGCACGAACGTTTGCACTCCGCCGCCAATGCCGGGAATGAGCACCGTCTCACCCCGAACGAGCTTAGCGCACGTGAAAACCGCTCGATACGCCGTAAGGCCCGCAAGCGGAATGCAAGCCGCCTCGTCCATCGACAAACCGGTTGGCTTGCGGTACACGTTGACGGCCGGGACGACGGCGTATTGAGCGAACGTTCCGTCGCGGGGCATTCCCAGAATGCTGCTATTCTTTGCGTCCCAAACGCTCGCATCGTCGCCCCAGCCCAGCATCGGATCGATAACGACTTCTTCGCCGGCGTCGACCCTACAGGTGGTTTCCGGGCCGAGCGCCGCGAGCTCTCCGGCCCCGTCCGATCCCAGCGTTTTGGGAAGAACGATTCCCGGATAGAGTCCTTGCGTAATGAAAACGTCGCGCCGGTTGAAGGCCGCCGCGCGAATGCGAACGAGCGCTTCTCCGGCCTCCGGCTTTGCCGCGGGCACGTCGTCGAGCCGCAGGTTTTCCGGGCCGCCTATTTCGTGCAGCCGAATCGCTTGCATAACGCCGCCTTTCGCTTTGCGTCGCGGGCCAGGCCTTCTCGCGCACGACGCCGTAGAAGGGCCGCCCATGAATAAAAAAGCCGGCACCCTGACAGCGTTCCTTCGCGGAATCGCTCGCCTGCAGAAGACCTTCACGATTCAAATCGGTCCGTTGCGAGCCACCGGCGTGCCGGCCATTCTCATCGGCGTCAGCGGCGTCGTGCTCGCCAGCGGCATCACCCACGCGTTGGGGCAGAGCGCGAACCGGTTGCCCGAAACCCTCGGCGAAGCACGCGGGTTGGCAGAGGCGATAAGCGGCGGATCCCCGCGTCTGAAGTCATGATCGACGATACAGCTTTGACGAACCTGATCCGCGCGCAGCTGCCGGATGCCGACGTGCAGATTTTCGATCGGACCGGCACGATGGATCACTTCAATCTCACGGTGCGGTCGATGGAATTCAAGGGCAAAACCCCCATTCAACAGCATCGGCTCGTGTACGGAGCCCTCAAAGCTGCACTCGAAGACGGTCGCGTCCACGCGGTAGAACTCAAGACCGTCATCCCTACGGAGAATTAAAACGTCATGCCGGAAAATCAACAGGTCGACGAGCAGATCGCACAGGAGCTTGCCGCAAACACTATCCTCGTTTACGGCAAGGGCACGAAAACCGCGCCGCGCTGCGGCTTCACGTTGGAGACGATCCAGTTCTTCGACGGTTTGGGCTATCCGTTCGAGGTCATCGACGTGTTGGAAAACATGCCGAAGCGCGAAGCCCTTTCGGCGATGACGGACTGGCCGACGTTGCCGAAGGTCTTCATCAACGGCGCGTTTTACGGCGATACCGACATCCTGGGACCGATGGCGCAAAGCGGCGAGTTGCAGCGCGTGCTCAAGGACGTCTTCGGCGGCGCGGAGCCAACGCCCAAGCAAACCATACAGCTCCATTGAGCGGCGCAACCTTCACCACGCTGGTGACGCCCGAGGTGCTTCGAGAGCACCTGGACGACCCGGCGTTCGTTACGGTCGATTGCCGTCACTCGCTGGCCGACTTCGCGCTGGGACGCCGCCTGTATGATGAGGCGCACGTTCCCGGCGCATTTTTCGCCGACGTAGAGAACGACCTCGCCGGCCGCAAGACCGGCAGCAACGGCCGGCATCCGATGCCCGATCCGGAGGCGTTCGCGCGCTTTTTGCGCGGCTTCGGCGTCGACGACGCGACGCAAATCGTGGCCTACGATGCCGGCGCGGACATGTTTGCGCCGCGATTGTGGTTTCTGTGCCAATGGATCGGTCACACGGCCACCGCCGTTTTGGACGGCGGCTTCGCAGCGTGGCGAGCAAAAGGCTTTCCGGTGACCGCGGCTTCATCAGCGCCGAGGCACCACGGTAGCGTCGCCGCGCGACCGCATCCGGAAATGCTGGTCGACACTGCCTACGTGCTCGCCCACTTGAGCGATCCGGCGATGCAACTGCTCGATGCGCGAGCGGAAGACCGGTTTGCCGGTCAGAACGAAACCGTCGATCCAATCGCCGGCCATATTCCCGGCGCCGGCAACCGCTGGTTCAAGCGCAACTTCAACGATGACGGAACGCTCAAGTCACCCGAAACGCTGCGCGCCGAGTTCGCCGCGCAACGGCTGGATCCGCAACGAGTCGTGCATCAGTGCGGCTCGGGCGTTTCGTCGGCCGCGAATCAACTCGCGATGGTCCACGCCGGAATCGAAGGCGCGCGTTTGTACGGCGGATCGTGGAGCGAGTGGATTAGCGATCCATCACGCCCAATTGCTACCGGGCCGGCCTAGCGACGTCGCGGGGGCGGAACGGCGAACGGTTTCGCAACCGCACCGGCCGGAGACGCCGCTAAGCGCGCCAAGTCGTCTGCCGTCGGCTCTTGCGAGAAATCGCGGCAGGCGTCGACGAGACAGAAAAAACCGAACGGCCGGTCGCCGCGGTTGACGAACTGGTGGAGTTCCAGCGCGCCGACGTAGACGACGTCTCCGGGGCCAACTTCGGTGGCGCGATCGCCGAGAATGGCGTACCCGTCGCCGTTGCGTACGATCACGTAGTGTTCGTGCTCGTGCTTCTCGAGCCGCGATGCGGCGCCGGGCTGCAACTCGAAATAGCGAAGTTCCATCGCCGGGCCGGGCTCCGTCGCGTCGGTCTTCCGGCCGCCGACGATCGTGTGGCGCGAAACCCCGGTCTTGACGGCATCGTCGCCCGGACGATAGCCCTCGACGGCCACGCCCTCCCAACCGGATTCGGTCGCCCGGATCACTCGTTTCTGCATGCCGCCACCTACCATAGCACACCCAGGAGCGAACGCGCGACGGCGCCAACCGCCACCACCCGATGCCTCCACGCTACTGGCTGTTCAAGACCGAGCCGCACGCCTTTTCGTTCGAGCAGTTGCGGCGCGACGGGACGACGCCCTGGACGGGCGTCCGAAATTTCCAGGCGCGCAACAACATGATGGAGATGCGCGTCGGCGACTTGGGCATCTTCTATCATTCCAGCATCGCCGAGCCGGCTGCGGTCGGCATTTGCACCGTCGTCAAGGCCGCGTACCCGGACTTTACCCAATTCGAACGCGGCGGCGAGTACTTCGACGGACGCGCCAAACCCGATAAGCCGATCTGGATGATGGTCGACGTCGCCTTTTCCGAAGCGTTTCCGCATCCCGTAACGCTCGCTCGCATGCGCGCCGAGCCGCGCCTGACCGGAATGGCCTTGCTCAAACGCGGCCAGCGCCTGTCGGTCCAGCCGGTCATGCCGCACGAATGGAACATCGTCCTCGAACTCGCTCGGGACTAAACTCGCGAAGCCTTCATTTGCTTCGGGGCGAGAAGCCGAGGGTCGAAGTTTAGTACGCTAAATGAGACCCGAAGGCGACGAAGCCCCGGAACAAATGAAAGCTTCGCTACCCCATGGTTTGGGCTTGGGTGAGAAATACGCGCTGCGCGTCGATGGGCATCTCGCCGGGCCCGGGTACGCATCGCCGATAACTGCCGTTTTCCATCAGTTCGCGGCTCTTCACGTTGTCGGCGAACAGCACGCTGAGGATTTGTCCGTCGATGGCTTCGGCAACGATCGGGTCGATCACCGGGGTCACGATTTCGACGCGACCGTCGAGATTGCGACCCATCCAATCGGCGCTTGCGATGAAAACTTCGCGATCGCCGCCGTTTTCAAACGCGTAAATTCTCGAATGCTCCAAAAACCGGCCCACGATGCTGCGAACCCGGATGCGTTCGCTCAGCCCCGGGACGCCCGGACGCAGCACGCACTGTCCGCGCACGAGCAGATCGATCGACACGCCGGCCTGCGACGCGCGATACAGCGTGCGAATGACTTCGCCGTCGCTAATATGGTTGAGCTTCGCGCGAATGCCCGACGAACGGCCGGCCTTGGCGTGCTCGGTTTCGCGCTCGATCATCGAAATGAGCTCGCGGCGTAGCGTAACCGGAGCAACCCACAGCTCCTCGTAGTCGGTGATCTTCGAAAACCCCGTTAGCGCGTTGAAGAGCTGCGTGATGTCGGCTCCGAGCTCGGGCAAGCACGTAAAAAGGCTGATGTCGGTATAGAGGCGCGCCGATTTCTCGTTGTAGTTTCCGGTGCCAAAATGCATGTAACGGCGCAAGCCGTCTTCGTCCTCGCGCACGACGAGCAGCGACTTCGCGTGGACTTTTTGATTGGCGAAGCCGTACACGACGTGGGCGCCGGCGCGTTCCAGGCGTCTCGCCCATTCGATGTTATTCTCTTCGTCGAATCGGGCTTTGAGCTCGATGACGACGGCGACTTGCTTCTCGTTCTCGGCCGCTTTGAGCAGCGCTCGCGTAATCGGCGAATTCTTTCCGGACGTGCGGTACAGCGTCGCCTTGATGGCCAGCACCTTTTCGTCATCGGCGGCCTGCTGCAGAAACTGGACGACCGGGTCGAACGATTCGTACGGGTGATGCAACACGATGTCGCCTTCGCGAATGGCGGCAAACATCTCGGTGACCCCGATCAGGCGCTTGGGGATGGCCGGCATGAACGGCTTTTCGCGCAAATGATCGTAGTCGGGAAGGTTCACGATCTGCCAGAGATCGCTTAGCGCCATCAGCCCCTCGACGTCGTAACAATCGACCGCGGTCAGATGGAGCGCCTCGCAGAGGAAATCGCGCAGGTATTCGGGCATGCCGCGTTCGAGCTCCATGCGAACCGGCTCGCCGAAACGGCGGCGCTGAAGTTCCGACTCGATCTCGCGCAGCAGATCGGCGGCTTCGTCTTCCTGCAAATCCAAGTCGGCATCGCGGGTCACCCGGAAGAGGTACGCATCGCGCACGTGCATGCCGGGGAATAACCCGTCGAGGTGATGGGCGATCAAATCCTCGAGCAGGATGAACCGTCGCTCGCCCGGCGGCGACGCCTCCAGCGGGATGAACCGTGGCAGGGTCGGAGGAATTTTGACGCGCGCAAAGTGCAGTTCGATCCCGTCGTGCGTCGTTTCCTCGAGCTCGACCGCCAGCGACAACGACAGGTTCGAAATGTACGGAAACGGATGCCCGCTGTCCACCGCGAGCGGGGTCAAGACCGGAAAGACGGTCTCGTCAAACGTCCGCTCAAGCGAGGCTTGCGTTTCGTCGTCGAGATCCGAAACGCGCATCAAGCGAATGCCCTCGCGCTCCAACGCGGGCAAAAGGTCGTCGTTGAGCAGGCGCATCTGCGTGTGCAGCGAGGTACGCAGACGGTCGGAGATTGCGGAAAGATGTTCGGCCGGCATGCGGCCGTCGTCCGACCGACGGACGACTTGCGCTTCGATCTGCTGCTTGATCGCCGCCACCCGGATCATGAAAAACTCGTCGAGATTGGTCCCGTAGATCGCCACGAACTTTAGGCGCTCGAGGAGGGGATTGTGGGCGTCGAGCGCTTCCTCGAGCACGCGGTCGTTGAACTCGACCCATGACAACTCACGGCTGATGTAGAGCGACGGGTCGTCCAGAGCGACGACCGGGACCGGGGGTTCCGGGAGGACTGACGGCTTTATCATAGGGTGGAGCAACGGGTTTCGCCCTAAAAGGGCAAAACTCTCGCGGAAATGTTGAGCGACTTGGCGGCGCATGCGGCCCAGCACGTGATCCTGGCTGCTTGCGCGCTGATCCTCGCGCTCGCGACGGGCTTGCCGCTCGGAATCGCCGCCGCGACCTACGCCCCGCTGCGGAACCCGGCGCTCGCGCTGGCGAGCGTCGGCCGTACGCTTCCCAGCCTAGCGGTCCTGACGCTGCTGCTGCCCGTCATGGGCGTGGGTACCGCACCGGCGATCGTCGCGCTGGCTCTGCTGGCGATACCTCCGATCGTCATCGGCGTCGACCTCGGCATTCGCGGCGTGCCGGCAGCAGCGCTCGATGCGGCCGCGGGAATGGGCATGAAGCCGGTCGAGGCGTTCGCGCGCGTGATCGTACCCTTGGCGTTGCCGGTCTCGTTCGCCGGCCTGCGGACGGCCGCGACCGAGACGATCGCCAGCGCAACCCTGGCGACCTTCATCGGCGGCGGAGGCTTGGGCGACGAAATCGTCCGCGGGCTGCAAACCGACGACCCGACGCTTCTGGTGGCGGGGGCGCTGGCCGTCGCAATCCTGGCATTGAGCGTAGAAATACTCCTCGGCCAAGTCGGCCGTCTGGTCGAGGTACCTTCGTGAACCTTTCGCGTACTCGAGCGCTCGCGCTCATTGCAAGCGGACCGCTTTTGGCGGCGTGCGGCACGCGGGGCGGCACGATGCGCGTCGGCTCGAAGAACTTCACCGAGTCGTTTGTCATCGCCGAGATTTACGCGCAGGCATTGGAACGCGCCGGCATGCGCGTGGAGCGTCGGTTCAACCTCGGCTCGACGCAGATTGCGATGGCCGCGATGCGCCGCGGCGACATCGATCTCTACCCGGAATACACCGGGACGGCGCTGATCGACGTTCTCCATCTCCCGCCGATGCAGGATTCCGGTTTGCTGTATGCGACCGTCGCACGCGAGTTCGACCAGCGCTACGGTTTAGTCTGGCTGCATCCGTCACCGATGAACGACTCGCAGGCTCTGGCAACGACGAAAGCCGTCGCCGCGCGCGAGCGGATCGCAACGCTCTCCGATCTCGCACCGGTCGCTTCGAGATTGCGTTTGGCGACGATTCAGGAGTTCTTGAGCCGTGCGGACGGGCTTCCGGGACTGCGCCGAATGTACGGCGGGTTTGCGTTTCGCGACATCCGGACGTACGACATTGCGTTGAAGTACCAAGC
The DNA here is from genome assembly GCA_963786105.1 of Vulcanimicrobiota bacterium. Classification (GTDB taxonomy): domain Bacteria; phylum Vulcanimicrobiota; class Vulcanimicrobiia; order Vulcanimicrobiales; family Vulcanimicrobiaceae; genus Tumulicola. Next base: position 77,825 of record CAWAXX010000001.1, on the reverse strand, counting down.
GCTGCTTTCTGGGCAAGCCGACGTCGCGAGCGCGTTCACGACTGACGGTGCGATCGCGACCGACGATTTGGTGGTTCTGCGCGACGATCGCCACCTGTGGCCGCCGTATAACGTCGCTCCGGTCGCACGCAAGGCCGTGCTGCAACAACAGCCGCGCATCGTGACCGTGCTCGACGCGGTGTCGCCGGCGATCACCGACCGCGCCGCTCAACGAATGAACGCAGAGATCGAAAACGGACATCGCGATCCCGCCGACGTCGCGGCGGCCTTTCTCGCGAGCGCCTCCCGTTGAGCGGGGCGTCGATTCGCTTCGAAAATGCGACCGTTCGCTATCCCGGAGCCGATCGCGCAGCCGTCGAAAACGTCTCGTTCGAAGCCTCCCCCGGCGAACTCGTCGTGTTGCTGGGGCCGTCGGGCTGCGGCAAATCGACGCTCTTGCGAACGGTGAACCGGCTCGTCGACCTGCAACGCGGGAGCGTCGCCGTCGAGGGCCGCGACGTTGCCGGCGTGGATGCGGTGGAGCTCCGCCGGAGTATAGGCTACGCGATTCAAGCGGTTGGCCTCTTTGCCCACATGAGCGTGGCGCAGAATATTGGCGTCGTTCCGTCGCTGCTCGGGTGGCCGCGCGAAGAGATCGCCGCGCGCGTCGACGAGTTGCTCGCGCTGGTTGGCTTGGATCCGGCACGTTATCGAAGCCGCCGGCCGCGCGAGCTTTCCGGCGGCGAGGCTCAACGCGTCGGCGTTGCCCGCGCCATCGCCGCTCGCCCCCGCGCGTTGCTGATGGACGAGCCGTTTGGCGCCGTCGACGCGCTGGTCCGCAGCACGCTCCAGCGCGAGCTCGCGCGAATCGTGCGCGAACTGCAAACCACGACGCTCTTCGTTACGCACGACTTCGACGAAGCGTTGAAGTTGGCCGACCGGATCGTCGTCATGCGCGCGGGAACCGTCGAGCAAGTCGCGACGCCGGACGAGCTTCTTGAGCGGCCGGCGACGCCGTACGTCCGCGAGTTGGTGCACGCCGGCGACAACGTGTATCGCGACTATTACCTGCACGTTCGCGAAGCGCTTCGATGAGCTACGCGCTCGCGCACCTCGATCGCATCGCCGCTTTGGCGGCGGCCCACGTCGAAGTGGTCGCGGCGGCGCTGGCCGTCGCGATGGCCATCGCCGTTCCACTCGGAATCTACGCCGCCCGGCGCCCGCACCTCGCGAGCTGGGTGCTTGGCGCGCTCGGCGCGCTGTACACCATCCCGAGCTTGGCGCTGCTGGCGGTGTTGGTGCAACTCTTCGGCCTCGGTTTTGCGCCCATCTTCGTTGCATTGGTTGCGTACGCGCAGTTCATGCTGGCGCGCAACGTCGTCGCCGGGATCAACGGCGTGGATCCCGCGCAGGTCGACGCCGCGCGCGGTCTCGGCATGTCGCCGCGTCAAATTCTCGCGCGGGTAGAGTTTCCGCAAGCCTTGCCGGTCGTCATCGGAGGCGTACGGATCGCCGCAATCGCCATGATCGCGATCGCCACGCTAGGCGGTTACGTCGGCGGCAGCGGTCTCGGCGTACTCATCTTCAACGGCCTAACGTTGCATCAGCCGGAAATGATCGTCGCGGGAAGCCTAGCCGCGTCGGCACTTGCCGTAACCGTCGACGGCTTGCTCCGTCTCGCCGAAAAGCGCGCCCGCGCCTACTAACCGTGTCAGCTAGATCGCCTTTATCTTTGCCATCATGCCGTTATCTTCGTGATCGAGGATGTGGCAGTGGAACAGGAACGTTCCGTGGATGATGGGGTCGCGAAAATCCATCAACAGGACGAGATTGCCCGGAGGACCGCTTGCTCCCACGCCGCGGCGGTGCGGAATAACCGCGCTATCCTGCCAGTACGGATGTGCCACTTTTTTACCATCGATGCTTAAGACCAAAAAGTGGATCTGGTGAATGTGGAAGTCGTGTACTTCGCGAGTGGTGTTGATCACGCGCCACTGCTCGATCGTACCGGTGTGTACCACGAACATCGGCGGATCGTTCATGTTGAAGCGCTTGCCGTTGATTAAAAAATGCTTCGGATTCTCAGCGAATACGACTTCGCGTTTAGCCGCAGGCGGCGGCAGGGCCGTCGTATACACGTTTTGCGGCAATGGCGCGCCGACACTCAACGGACGATGAGCGATCGCCGGCGCGGAGTGGCCCGGCGGCGCCACGACGTTGGCTAGCACTGCCATCGGGTCAGGATCGCCATTCGGACCCGAGTTGTAGCAAAGCGAGCGAAACTTCGCCCTACCGCTTGCCGGTCCGGTGACCACGAACTCGGCTCTCGCCGCCGGTGGAACGATGAGAAACGGAACGGTCAGGGTAGGCGGCGTGCCCGGGTAACTGTCGAGCGCAAAACCGTCGATGGCCACGACTTCGAGCGTGCCGCCGTCGACGGCGAGTTTGAGCGTTTTGTGCCCGGTCGCATTGATCAAACGGAAGAACTGCTGCGCGCCGGGCTTGATCGTAATGTCGGGCCGCCGGGCACCGTTGAGGGTGACCTTCAGGTTCAAATCAGGACCGCACGGGTGAAGGTTGGTATCTTGCGGGTGCACGCTGCTGGTTGGAGCATCGTCGTTCATTGCCGTCATGTCGGTCATCGAGGACGCGTCGCCCGCCGTCCCGTCGTCGCCGGAGCGGGGAAGGATGCTCGCGCTCGTCGCCGTGTCGCGAAGAACGATGAGACGCTCCACCATCTTGCCCAAGCCGGGCAAATGATGCTCCAATCCCTGGACGATGATCGCGCCCGACATGCCGGCTTCGCCCACGTGATAGTTGGTATGGCCGTGCACGTGCGGGTGGTACCAATAGAGTCCCGGCTCTTGATTCAACGGAATCGGGACGACGTAGTGCAACGTTCCGCCCGGTTTGGCCAGCATGGTGAGAACGTCGTCGGCGGGACGCCGCGGCGACGTGCCCAACCCGTGGAAGTGGACGTTCATATCGTCTTTGAAGCCATGCCCCGCCGGCAGATCGTTCGCGAGGTCCATGACGATGGTGTCGCCCGGCTTCACGCGGATCGTGGGCGCGACGTTCGGCTGTCCGTTGAAATCGAAGGCCGGAAAGCCCGTCGCGACATTGATGTCGGTAACGAGCGAAACGGTCGCGACGCCGTTGACGGCATCGACTTCGGGAGGCTGCGGCAGCTCGTTGGGGTCACCGTTGGGCTGGACCTGGATCGATTGGGCTACCGGAATCGCGGGAACGGCACCGACGGCCGATCCGGCCGAATGCCCGCCGCAACCGGCAAGCATTAAGCACGAAATTACGATTGCAAGAAGACGGCGCATCGTGACACTCCTTCGCGCGCGCAAGCAACGACAAGCGACCGGAAGAATCGAGAACGAGGGGAAGGCCGACTGCCGATTCCCCTCGTTGATTACTGTGCCGTTACTCTTACGGGTAAGAGTGAACGCAGGAACTGGAGGCGTTACTGAACATGGACTGCGCCGTGTAGGTGGCGGATCTGAAGGGATCGTTCGCAATATGCGTTCCCCAAGCGCAGATGTCGCCAATTTCGCCGGAACCACTGTTCCAGCCCTTGAAGTAATCCGGGTCGGTGATCGACTCGCCGTATTCGTGGCCCTGGACGATGGTCACGCCTTCGTCGGCGCCGGTTTCGTCGGACGGCGGGCTGATGTAGTTCGCACCACAGCTTCTGCCGGCGTCCGGAATATATGGCAGATTCGTGTACGTGACCAGTTGACCACCAAACGTCGTTTTCCCGTGGTACGCGCAGAACGACGTTCCAAAGCCGACAATGCTGTGGCCGTGTGCCGTCACGACGACGTACGAGCCGTTCGGATCGTAGCCGAAGTGGGCGACGCCGGCGAGGGACTCGGCGGCGACTTGCGCATCGGTCGGACTTGCCGGGATCGGGTTCGTGTCGTCATTCCAGAACGTGGTCTTGTTGGCCTGATTGGTGGGGTTGGTGATGAACGTCTGCACGCCGCCGATATTTTGATAGTACTGCGTGTAGATGTTGTTGTACGCGGTGCCGCCGACACGCTTCGCGTAGTTCTTCAAGAGTGGCCTGACCTTGTTCGGGTCGCCGTTTGCCTTGAAGCCCCAGAAAATCAAATACATCTTCGGAGCGACCAGTACCACGCCGCCGCCGTAGGTGAGCTGAAGGTTCGGCTTGACCGCCGGGCGAGCCGATTGAACCGTTCCCATGTAGTGGGGCACAGCGTAGGTGACGCCGTTTTCGTGCATCCATCCACCGCTGATTGCAGCCTGCTGCTGCGAAGTCATCGGCGCGCCGGTGCTCGGGGTGACGCCGGAATTCGACGAACATCCCGCTGCGGCGAGCGCCCCAGCGCACGCAGCAATACCGACGAACCGCGAAAGCTTATACATCGCGTTGTAGCTCCTCATGAACGAGTTGGGGGGGTAGCAAAGGCGCTCCTTTTTTGCGTGCGGGGGCCCGGTCCCTTTGGCCGAGCCGAAATTCACGTTCGTGAAACGTCTACCCGCTCGTACGCTTAACGAGCGAGACTCAGCCTGCGTTGCGCGACCCGCTGTTAGCTCGGTTCGAGTAGCTGGTCGATCGTGCATTCGCGCGGACTTTTGTCGGGTCGCCACCGAAGCAAGCGAGCCGCATGTCGAAAACGCCGCGCAGTTATATGATCGAAGGACACCTCGACGACCACCAGCGGCTCGGTCGGGAACCATTCGGATTCGCCCTTGCGCCATCGGCTGGGGCCACCGGGGGATACACCGGTGAAACCGGGCGGCGCCACGATCGGCTCCAGCAATAACGACGCCCGCTTACGCTCCGACGCACTCATGCTGCCGACGAATCCGACATGGTCGAGTTTTCCGTCATCGTACAATCCCAGCAGCAGCGAAGCGATCGCACCGTCGGGAGACCGCCGGAAACCGCCGACGACGCAGTCGGCCGTGTAACGGCGCTTCACTTTGACAACCGCATCGCGGCGGCCGAAATCGTAGGGCGCATCGAGACGCTTTGCGATCACGCCGTCGAGGCGAGCGGTGTCGCCGGCGAGCCACTTTCGCGCGACGTCCACGTCCGAAGTCGCCGGTGATACGACGAGCGGGGACTCTGGCTCAAAGTATCGCCGCGCGAACGACTCGAGCGCCGCGCGCCGCTCGGAGAGCGGGCGCTCGTACCACGGTTTCTTCTGCTCGTCCACCAGTACGTCGAAGACGGCGAACTTCGCGGGAGTTCGCTGCGAAAGTTGCAGCACGCGGCTATGCGCCGGATGAATGCGCTGCAGCAAGGCGTCGAAGTCGAAGCCGGGTCCGCTTTCGACGAACAACTCGCCGTCGATGACGAACCGTTTCGCTCGCAGGGCGCCCAGCGCGGCGACGATCTCGGGAAAGTATCGCGTCAACGATTGACCCGATTTCGACTCGAGTTCGACGTCGGCGTCCGATCGAAACGCTACGCAGCGAAAACCGTCCCACTTAGGCTCGTACAACCACTGCCCGCCTACCGGAATTTGGGACGCTTGCCTCGATGCCATCGGCTCGATCGGCGGCTTGAGCGGAAGATCCTCAAAGCGCGACACGAATCGTTTCCTACGTTCCCAGCTTTCGCCGAAGCTTGAGTAAATCGAAGCGTCCACGTTTCTCGAGCAACGGCGCCCACAGATCGCCGAGGCGCTCGAGGCGCCCGGGAACGTCGAGCAGGGTGAAATCGCCGGACTCGCAACCCCGTTCGACCTCTTCCCAAGTAACCGGCGTGGACACCATCGCGGCTTCGTTTGGTCTCACGGAATAGATGGACGCCAGCGTGCGTCCGAAAGCATTTTGGTTGTAGTCGAGCAAGACGCGCCCGCGCGGCCGCTTCGAGACGCGGTACTCGACGATGAGGAGATCCGGGTGCGCTTGCGCGATTGCATGCGAGAGCGCTTTGGCGATTTCCCACACTTCGTGCTGGCTCGGTCCCGTTCGAATGCCCACATACACGTGCATCCCTTTGCTGCCCGTGGTTTTGACGTACGGGACCATGCCGAGCGACGTAAACACGTCGCGCACGACCAGCGCAGCCTCACGAACCGCGGAGAACGGAGCGTCGAACGGATCGAGGTCGATGTGCAGGTAATCCGGATGATTGAAATCGTCGCACGGCGCGTACCACGGATTGAGATCGATGCAGCCAAGGTTGACGAGCCAGAGGAGCGACGCCGCGTCGTCGATTACGGGGAAGTCGATGACGTTTCCCGACCGGTGCTCGATCGGGCAGGTTCGAATCCACGCTGGCCTCGGCGACGGCGCCCGCTTCATGAAAAAGAAATCGCCGGTGGCTCCGTGCGGGTATCGCTTCATGACCATCGCCTTGCCGGCGACGTGCGGAATCACCGCCGGTGCGACGCGCAAGTAGTAGCGCAGAAGGTCGCCCTTGGTGAGCCCGAGCTCGGGAAAGAACGTCTTGTTCAAGTTCGTCAAAGCGACCGCGCGACCGTCGACCGTTACGGTCGCGGCATCGACGCCGGTCGGGATGACGCCTACGTTCGAACCAGGAGGTGAACGCTGAAGCGTTGGGCGCGATCGTGCCACGTGGACGACGAACGGAAGCCGGCAGTCGCCCCCAGGCGGGCGACGTCTCGATCCGAGAACTTATAGGACGACTCGGTGTGGATGCGCTCTCCGGCGGCGAACGCTAGTCGCAGGCCGATCGCATCGATGGCGACGTCGGCCGAGCGGCGCGCTTCCAAGAAGGAATCGACGCTCCCGCGTTCCTCGTCGTAGTGCACGACGTGTTCGAAGTTACGAAGATCGAAGTTGCCGCCGAGCTGCTGATTGATGCGCTCCAGGATGTTTTTGTTGAAGGCCGCGGTAACGCCGAGCGGATCGTCGTAGGCGGCTTCGAGCGTCGCGCGGTCTTTCTTCAAATCGGTTCCCAGCAACAGACCGTCGCCGGGACGCAACGCGGCCGAAAGCAAACGCAGTATCCGGACGGCTTCTGCGGGCTCGTAGTTCCCGATATTCGAGCCCATGAACATGGCGAGCACCCGCCGTTCGAACTGCAGCGTCTTCGAGGCCAAGACGTCGAAGTAGTCTCCGGCGTAGGCGCGGATCGACAACCCCGGATACGCTTCGACCAGCGCCATCGACGACGTTTGCAGCGCGTCGGTCGAAATGTCGATCGGGCTGTAGCGCAGCTGCCCTTGAACGCGCAGCGCTTCGGCGATGAGCAGTCGCGTCTTGACCGCGCTCCCGCTGCCGAGTTCCAGAAAGTCGAACGGTTCGTCGAGCACGCGAACGATTTCCCAGCCGCATTCGCGCAGAACGTCGGTCTCAGCATTCGAAAGATAATATTCCGGCAGGTGCATGATCGCGTCGAAGAGCGCCGATCCGATTCGATCGTAGAGATACTTCGACGGTAATCGTTTAGGCGAAGCGCGCAGCCCGGCGGCAACGTCCTCGGCAAACGAAGCCGCGCCGTTCGCGCGCGGAACTTCGACGAGCTGGAAGCGGTCCGAGACCGCGGTGCCGACGCTTTGCATTGACCCTCCGTGCGGCGGATTATACCACCCCAACGCCCCGACGAACCGCCGGGTTTCACGGGCGGGGCAAATTTACCCGTAAACGGGAGTTCCGGAAACCGTAGATCGCGTAGACAAGGATGCCCACGGCGAACCATATGGCGTAGCGTATCCAGGTGGCGAGTTGCAGTCCGGAGATGAGATACAGGCACACGCCGGCTCCGGCGATCGAAAAAAACGGCAGAAAGGGCGCTCGGAATGGCCGCTCCGCCGTCGGATTGATCACTCGCAGCACGAGCACTCCCGCGCACACGATCGCAAAGGCGGCGAGCGTTCCAACGTTGACCAACTTGAGCAAATCCGTAAGCGGAAACACCGCAGCAAAAATTGCGACGATCACGCCGGTGATCGCGGTCATTCGCGCGGGCGTGCGAAAGACGTGGTGAATGCGCGCGACTCCCGGCGGCAACATTCGATCGCGCGCCATGACGTAGAAGATTCGCACTTGCCCGAGCAGCGACGTCAGCATGACGGTGGCATTTCCGGCAATGCCGCCGATCGCGACGATCCAGTAGAATGCGTGATTCTTGGTGACCGAGCCCAGCGCGTCGAGCATGGCCGCGCCGTCTGAGAGGCGGTCGTAGCGCAGCACCCCCACGGTGCAAAGCGTCAGCACGACGTAGAGGATGCCGCCGATGGCCAGGGCGAGAATGATGCCGATGGGGACGTCGCGCTCGGGTCGCTTCGCTTCTTCCGACGCGACCGTCACCGTATCAAATCCGATGTAGGCAAAAAATACCAGAGCCGTACTCGCCAGGATGCCATGGTATCCGAACGGCGCGAACGGATGCAGGTTCGCAGGAACGACGGCGTGAGCGACCACGGCGACGAACACGATCATGGACGCGATTTGAACGAGGACGAGGATTCCATTAACGCCGGCCGACTCGCGAATGCCGATGGCGACTAAGGCCGCGATCGCCAGCGTCATAACCGCCGCAAACACGTCGATTTGTGGGTGAGCGCCGCTGACGTTAGCGGTTTGCGCCCAAACCGGTAAGGAGACACCGACGTTGGCCAGCATGTGCTGAAAGTAGTCCGAGAGCGACGATGCGGTCGGTGCGAGCGACAAGCCGTACTCCAGGATCAAGTCCCACCCGATGATCCACGCCACCAGTTCGCCCAACGTCGCATACGCATACGTGTACGCACTTCCGGCCACCGGAACCATCGAGGCGAACTCGGCATAGCACAGCGCGACGCAAACGCTGACTAAACCGGAAAAAACGTACGCCAAGATGACGCCCGGGCCGGCGGCATGCGCGCCCGCCCCGATCGTCGGGAAAATGCCTCCAAGCATCGTTCCCAACCCAATCGCCGTCAGCGCCGGCCAACCCAGCACTCGGCGCAGCGCGGGCCCTTCCGTTTCAGACGAGGTCCAGCCTAGGGGTTGCCTCGCAAACAACTGCCTTAGCGAAGCTCTCACGCGCAGCGCCTCCCTATCGGACTATCCGATGGCGACAAAGGGGCGCTATTTCGAGCAGAGTTCCCGTAGGGCGGCGTCGGCGTCGCCGTTCGGCGTCGCACCAGCCGGATAAATATACATCGCCAAGTAGGTGCTGCCGGCGGCATTGCTCATGACCATCTCGACGTTGCTGTCGCCGCCCTGAGATGAGGTTCCCTGAGCTTTGAAAAACTCGGCCGGTTGGTTTCCGCAAATAGTGATGGGTTTTCGAGTCTCCACTTTCGCGTCGCGCAAGTTGGCGGCGGTGAAGACTTCGTGGTTCTCCAGCGGCTTGGGCGACTTGAACAGCATGAGTACTTCTTTACTGCTGCTGGGAGCTTTCCAGAATTGCATGAAGCCCATAATCCCGGGAGAACTCTGCCAGCCGGCCGGCGCTTTAAAGGTGAGATTGTCGGCCGGGCTGCTCGTGAAGCCGCAACCACTCGTCGCCAGGACTGCAAACAGCAGGACCGAGGCCGCGGAAAAGCGCGAACGCGTCATCGAATAATCCTCTCTGTGCGCTTCGATTCGCCCGTAGGCTTCAACCCGGTGGCCGGAGCGGCCTCGTAGGACACGATACGAGCCCATCGATCGAAGACGAGAGCGACGTACTCGCGCGTCTCAGGATAGGGTGGCACGCCGCGATACCGGTTCACGGCTGCCGGCCCTGCGTTGTAGGCGGCGAGCGCGGTGGCATAGGGATCCTCGTACGTTCCTCGATAGGTTGCGACGTAAGCGCCCAGGAGCTGGGCGGCACCGCCGATGGCGGCGAGCGGATCGTACGGGTCGATACCGACGGCGGCCGCGGTCTCAGGCATGAATTGCGCGATGCCCACCGCACCCGCCGACGATAGCGCGTTGACGTCGTAGGCCGATTCTTGCAAGAGGGTCGCCGCGAGAAACTCGGGCGGCAGATCCCGCTCGCGCGCCGCTCGCGTCGTTTCGATCGCAAGCAGTAACGCCCAGATTTGTTCGATGCGCGGATTCGTGCGTAAGACCGCCCGCGCAATCGCCAGGTCCGGCTGATCGCGACCGGACCACCGTCGCGAATCAGCACGGCGCCGGAAAGCGCGTCGACGTGCGGCGGAGCCGGCCAACTTAACACCATGTTAAGAGCGCGCGTGACGCGCGGAAGCTCGGCGGCGCGCACGTGCGGACGCCCGAACGGCAGCCGCGTGCAACCGGATAGAAGTATCGATACTATAAGAGCGAGGAGGACCTTCACAAACGACGTTCGCGTGTTACGGTAGTTTCTGAGAGGAGTGTCCGATGTTGATAGCCGCGACGGCCGTGATTACCCTGGTGGCCGGCGACTTCGCCTCTACGTTTTTTTACCACGTCCCTCAGCACGTTTGGTTTACGCTGCACTTGCGTACGCATCACGACCGGCGACGTTCGTACTGGGACCACGCGGTGCTGTCGTCGGATCCGTCGGTTTTGCTCGACGGCATCTTGGGCGCGCTGCCGTACGTCGTGGTGGCCGCGCTGGTTTGGCGACTCTCCTGGGAGGGGACGCTGCTCGGGCTCGGGCTCGGTCAGATCCACGTGTGGTGGCGCCACACGGCGGAGCTCGGCTGGAAGACCCCCGCTTGGGTTCGGGGCGTCCTGCGGCCCCTCGGGGTAGTGCTTCCCGAGGACCACGACGGCCACCACCGAAACCCCGATATCGAGTTTGGCGACATTTTTCGCTTCTATGACGCCCCGGCCCGGGCACTACTCGCCTTACTCGCCCCGACGAGCCGGCGGATGCGAAACGCGGCCGGACGCAGTAGTCCGCGGAGGACGCCGGCTCGAGCCTGACGGGAGAGCGAATGACGAAGCGGGCGATGTTCTTGATTTCGGACACCGGCGGCGGCCACCGCTCCGCTGCGAACGCCATCACGGCGGCCTTGGACGAGATTCAGACTCCCCACGCATTCGAGCACCGCGTTGAAGACGTTGCCGCCCACTGTTCGTTCCCGCTGACCCAGCTGGGCCTAGGCTACAGCATGGCCTTGCGCTATGCACCGCCTGTGTACGGCGCGCTATACTACGCGACCAACGGGCGCCGCCGATACAAGGCGCTCATTCGTTTTTGCGAGCCGCTCTACCGGGAACGCCTGCGGGACTTGTTCATCAGCTACCAACCCGACGTCATCATCTCGGTTCACCCTCTGCTCAATCACGCCGCCCTGCGTGCCCGCGCCGACGCACACATGCAGCACGTCCCGATCGTTACCGTCATCACCGACCTTGGAAAGGTCCACGAATCCTGGCTGGTTGCCGATGCGGATGCGGTCGTCGTGCCGGCACGCGAGGTATACCAGCGCGCGCTTTCGCGCGGGGTCTCGCCCGCCCGGCTACGACTGCTCGGGCATCCGATTCATCCGAAATTTGACGACGTCACCGGGACGGCCGCCGAGTTGCGCGCGCAGTTGGATCTCCCGACCGACGGACTCATCGTCATGCTGATGGCCGGCGGTGAGGGCGGAGGGAAACTGCTGTCGACCGCGCTGGCGCTGGCCCGCGCTCGCCTTCCGGTTCAACTCGTGGTCGTGTGCGGGCGAAACGAGCACCTGCAACAGAAGCTCTCGGAAATGTCCAAGGGGCTGCCCACGCCGATGCACGTTCTGGGCTTCACCGACAAAATTCCGGAGTATTTCAGGGCCGCGGACCTGCTCGTTACCAAGGCCGGCCCCGGGACCCTCGCGGAAGCCAACGCTGCTCAGCTTCCGGTAATCGTCTACGACTACGTCCCCGGACAGGAGCGCGGCAACGTTGATTTCGTGCGGCACAACGGGCTGGGCGAAGTCGCCATCGGCAGCGCGTCCCAAGTCGTCGAAGCGGTACGCTCGATGATCCGCACGCCGGAGCGGCTTGCCGCCATTCGCCACAACCAAGAAATCGTCGCCCCGCGCCGGAGCTCGCGCCGCATCGCCGAGCTGATCTCCCGCATCGTCGAGACCGGCACCGTCCCCGCCCAGGACCCGCTCCCACCCGAGCCTCTCCGCCAAGCCGCCGGAGTGTAACGTCGCCCCGAGCTACTACGGAGCGGGCGCGGCGGTGACGCCGTTCCAAATGGTGGCGTTCGGGAGAATCTCCGGCGATCGGGGCACCTGCGCGAAGTCGAGATCGGCGCGTAGATCGCCGAGCTTCGGATTGTTTTCACGGACGTCGGGGCGCTGATCGGGACGGCCGTCAGTTTTCGGATCGATGCGTTCGCCGCCGAGGAAATCGTCCTCGATGAACTTCACGTAGGCGTCGTGACTGAGCACCTGGTGGTCGATGAAGCCGCGGCGGGCGTACGGGCTGATCACGATGCCCGGCACGCGGATCCCGTAGCCGTTCCCGTCGACTTTCGGAGGGGGAACGTGGTCGTAGAATCCGCCCCAGTCGTCCCACGAGAGAAAGACTACCGTACTGTCCCAATCCGGGCTGCGCATGATTGCATTGATCAACCCGGTGACGTAGGCTTGACCGTCGCTCACCAGTGATGCCGGGTGTTCGCTGTACTTCCCCGCGGGACAAATCCACACCACGTTCGGCAGCGTCCCGTTTTTCGCCGCGACGTAAAACTGCCGCAGGTCTTGAATGCTGGCGAGTTCGCCGTCTTGCTTGACCGTATCGAACGCCGGCAGAGGGTTCCAAATTCCCGGCGTTTTCGCGCTTTGATTCCTACCCGGGCAACGTTCCAAGTCGTTGGCGCAGTCGGGTTCCGTTCCGGTCATCACGTAGTACGCCCAACTCACGCGTTTGCGATGGAGCAAATACGTCAAATCGGTCCACGCATAGTCGGGACGCCCCGCAGTGTGCATGTCGGCCACCTTGCGCCGAAAGTCCGGCGGATAGTCCGGACTCTCCGGTTCGTTCGTGCAGCTCATTGCGACGTGCAGTTGCGCGCACTTCGCCGACCACTCCGACACCATGAACAAATGCTGCGGCAAACTCCACGACGCCACGTTCTCGAATAGGCGATCTTGAAGCACGAAATCGTGGGCGTACTTCCAGTAGTTGGCGAGCTCGCGTCCGTCGTGGTATCCCAAAACGTCGCGAACGCGCTTGCGCCCGGCACAGTTCGGGTCATCGAACTCCGTGCAGCGTCCAGCGCCCTTATGAATGGCCGTGAGGAATCCGTCCATGCGTCCGCCGTTGACGTCGACTTCCGACGAGTGAAAATTGTGGGGACCACCCCGGTTCTTGTCGTTCGGATCGTAGTACGGTTTTTCGCACGTACTCGTTTCCGGCACGGGCACGCACACGGTGGGAACGCCGTCTTTCATCGGTATGCCGTCGGCTCCCGGGAACGTGCCGAAGTAATGGTCGAACGACCGGTTTTCTTGCATGATGATAATGACGTGTTTGATCTTGTGAATGTCGCCCGGTGCGGCGTTCGATCTTGACGCGGTCGAACCGATCGCCACCCAGCCGGCCACTGCTGCGGCGACCAGGACCATCGATGCCGCCACGGCGCTGCGCTTATGCATCTTTCGATTCACCCTCCACGGCCTTACGCGAGAACCAAAGCATGATTCGACGAGGTAGCAACCGTGCCGAAAGGTCCACCAGCCGGTTCGACGGCGGCCACGGTACTACGACGTCTTTACCCCGCAGCATACCGCGGTATCCGGCTCGCGCCATGTCGGCAGCATTAGAAACGGGCAGTTTGAAGAGCAGCGTGCCGTGCACCCCGGCTCGATCGGCGAAGCCGGTCGCGGTAGCCCCCGGACAGAAGCAAGTGAGGGTAACGCCGGTTCCGCGCAATTCCTCGGCCAGCCCCTGAGAGAACGAGACGACGTACGCCTTGGCCGCATAGTACACCGCCATAAAGGGTCCGGGAAGGAAACCGGCGGTCGAAGCGACGTTGAGAATCTTGCCTGCGCGGCGTGCGATCATTCCGGGAACGTACTTACGCGTCAGTCGCGTCAACGTCAGAACGTCGAGCACGATTTCCTGAGTCATACGCTCTTCGGCGATACGCTCGAAGCGTCCGTTGGTTGCAAACCCAGCATTGTTGATCAGCACGTCGCATTGCGGAACGCGTGCGGCAACGGCGTCGGCGGCGTCGACGACCGAGAGGTCTGCAACGATCGGCATAACGTCGACGCCAAAGTGCGCGCGAATCGCGGCGCCGGCGGCCTCGAGCTTTTCACGAGATCGAGCGACCAATGCGAGATCGTATCCATCGGCGGCGAGCAGTTTGGCGTACTCGGCGCCCATGCCGCCGGAAGCGCCCGTGATTAACGCGAGCTTACGCGGAGACGGCATCGCCGGCCGTCAAGCCGCCGCGAAACACCATGGTCGCCGCGCCGACTTGCCCGGCGTTGTTTCCGAGCCGCGCGATCGCGATCTCCGTCGTGCCTTTTGGAACCATCGTCGTCAGGTCGTCTACCGGGCCGCGCACGGCATCGAGCATGAAGTCGGCAGCCGTTGAAACGCCGCCGCCAAGTGCGATCTTTTCCGGATTGACGAAGGCGATGACGTTCGCGAGGCCGATCGCGAGATCGGCAATGAAATTCTTCCAGGCCGCGGTTGCGTGCTTGTCGCCGGCTTGCGCCGCCTTGCGGATTTTCTTCGAGCTGAGTTTGTCGCGTGCGACGTCGAGCAGACTGCTGCGCGGAAAGGACGGCGCTACCGCAAAAGCGTGGCGGATCAGTCCGGTTCCCGACGCCTGTGCTTCGAAACATCCGATCTTTCCGCAGCCGCAAACGAACCCGTCGGTCGGACGAATCTGATGGTGCCCGATTTCGCCGGCGCCCCAGCGATTGCCGAGAATCAACCGCCCGCCGGCCACGATACCGCCGCCGATTCCCGTCCCCAGCGTCAGGAGTACGAAGTCCTTGATCCCCTCGCCCGTACCGAACGCGTGCTCGCCCAGCGTGGCGCACCGCGCATCGTTGCCGACGAAGACCGGCACGCTGAACTTCTTGCGCAACGTCTCGCCGAGTGGCGCTCGCGTCCAGCCGAAGTTCGGGCTGTACAGCACCGCACCCGATGCGGCATCGATATTGCCCGGCGAACCTACGCCGATCCCGGCTACGCCGCTTCCGGCATCTTTCATAGCCGCCGCGATCTGCGTCGCCACCGCTGCGACGACGACCTCAAACTGCAAGTCCTCCAGGTCCTGCTCGTGCTGGGAGCTGTATCGTCCCGTCGTCCGTAACGACCGCAGCGGTGACGTGCGATCCGCCGAGGTCGACGCCAATAGCCGTACGCATGCCCGCTTATGTTTGGCACGGCTACAGGCCGCACCCGCACGCCGGAGGAATCGAATGGCGCATGGAGACCATCGACCTCATTAACCTGCGGAGCTATGCGCGTCGCACGGGGCAGCCGACGCACCCCGAGCTGCTCGACGCGCGCGCGCTGGAACACGTCAACAAGATCGAAATCGACGAAGAGCACATCACGATCGAGTTCGACGAAAAGACGACGCGCTATTACAACGCCAACGAAATCACCAAACGCGAATGGGTCTATAAGTACAACGACGACCCGGAGTTCGTCAGAGCCGTCGGCAAAGTGATCGACCTCGCGCGCAAGCATGTCAAAGACATGCCCGACAACGTCGCTTGTCCGCCAGGCTGCGCCGAATGTTGCAGCGGCTACGAGCCGTTCGTCAGCAAAGCCGACGTTCGCCGGATCGCCGAGCATCTCGGTCTGAGTTACGACGACGTCCTGCGCGACTACGTCGTGCAACGCCCGTCGGCCGATGGCTTTCCACGTCGGCTGGCTGCGCAAGGTCGGAGACGATATCTCCGATCAATGCGTGTTTCTTATGGGTTCGCGCAGCGGACGGCACTATTGCGGTATCTACGAAGGCCGCCCGAACGATTGTCGCGACTTTAGCCCGATCGGGTGCGACGACGTCGACGAGACGCTACCGCGCAAGACGTCATGGAAAATCGGAGCGGCCTTCGCACCAAAGCACCGCGGCAAGCGTAACGGGAAGCGCCTGTAGGCGCGCTGGTGGCAAGCCTGGGAGCCCGCGCGCTGCGCATGGTTCTTCGCGTAACGTCTAAAATTCCGGGCGCACGCACCGTTGCGAGCCCGCATTTCGTGCGCAAGTACCGTCGGTCTGATCGGCCGCAGCGTGCTGTTGTTCGGTCGTCTGCCGCGCGGTCTCGCGCGAGCGTCGGTCGAGGATCGTGCGGCGGGCGTTCGCGGCGAGTGGGTCATTCTCAACGCCAAACCCAACGCGGCGACCGTCGTATACTACCTGCACGGCGGCGGCTACGTCGCCGGTTCGCCGGCGATGTACCGCTCGCTCACCGGCGCCTTTTGCCGGCGTTGCACCGCGCGCGTCTTCGCGCTCGACTACCGGCTGGCGCCGGAACACCGCTTTCCGGCGGCGGTCCACGATGCGGTGGCCGGATACCGGTGGCTCCTCGCCGCGGGAAACGCGCCGCGCAATATCGTGATCGCCGGCGACTCGGCAGGCGGCGGGCTGGCGCTTTCGACGATGCTGGCGCTGCGGGATTCGGGTTTGCCCATGCCTGCCGGGGCGGTGATGATCGCCCCGTGGGTCGATCTCGCGGCAACCCTGCTGGTCTCGAAACGTGGCGAGCGGCGAATCGCGCACGCGTACGTCGGCGACCGGCCGCTGGACGATCCGCTGGCGTCCGGACTCTATGCCGAGCTCCACGGCTTGCCGCCGCTGATGATTCAGGCCAGCACGATCGAGACGTTGCGCGACGACGCAGTGCGTCTCGACGCCAAGGCTCGCGCGGCCGGCGTCGATTCGAGCCTGCGTCTGTTCGACGGGGTTCCGCACGTCTGGCATATCTTTTCCAGCCTGCCTGAATCGCGCGAAGCCTTCGGTGAGATCGCGGCATTCGTCGGCCGAGTCACGCACCATTGATCGCCTCACCACTCGCTGCGCCGGCTAATGCTCCTCACCGCGATTGCCGGACTGACGGGCGTGTCGCCCGCCCTGTACCAGGATCTACACTGGCGATTCGTCGGTCCGCTGCGCGGTGGCAGGACGACCTCGATAGCCGGCGTTCCGGGTCGTCCAAATCTTTTCTACATCGGCGTCGTGAACGGCGGAATCTGGAAGACCGACGACGCCGGACGCACGTGGACGCCGATTTTCGATTCGCAGCCCACCGGTTCGATCGGCGCGCTCGCGATCGCTCCGAGTAACGCAAACGTCATCTATGCCGGCAGCGGCGAAGGACTGCAACGTCCGGACCTTGCCGTCGGCGACGGGATCTATAAGTCGAACGATGCGGGGAGCGACCTGGACGCACCTCGGTTTACGCGACGGGCGGCAGATTGCGGCGATCGCCGTCGATCCGAAGAACGCCGATCGCGTTTTCGTGGCGGTGCTCGGTCATCCGTACGGTCCCAACGACGAGCGCGGCATCTATCGCTCGATCGACGGCGGTGCTTCGTTTTCCCGAGTGCTGTTCAAGAACGAAAATACCGGCGCGTACGACGTCGTGCTCGATCCGCACGATCCGAACACGGTGTTTGCGACGTTATGGGCGGCGCGTCAAGCCCCGTGGGAAATCGGCGGATCGTTCGAGATACCCGGCAGCGGGATCTTCAAGTCCACCGACGGCGGAACGACCTGGACGCAACTCACCGACGGCCTTCCCGCGCAAATTGGTCGTTCGGAAATCGCTCTCGCGCCGAAGCGACGCGCAGATCGTGTACGCATACGCCGATACGCAAGACCACGGCGGCGCCGTCTACCGCAGCGTCGATGCCGGCGCCCACTTCGCGAAAACCAACGGCGATCCGCAAATCGCGCAGCGCGGCGACGACCTGGTTTCGATCGCGGTAGACCCGCACGACGCAAACGTCGTCTATCTCACCAACACGTCGACGTATCGGTCGAGCGACGGCGGCAAGACGTTTACGGCGATCAAAGGCGCGCCCGGAGGCGACGACTATCACAGCATTTGGATCGATCCCAACGACTCTGGCGTCGTGGGACTGGTGAGCGATCAAGGCGCGACGATTTCGGTTAACGGCGGCCGCACCTGGAGTTCCTGGTACAACCAGCCGACGGCGCAAATGTACCACGTGTCGGCGGACGACCGGTTTCCGTACTGGGTGTGCGGCGGACAACAAGAAAGTGGTTCGGCATGCGTCAGCAGTCGCGGCGACTGGGGTGCGATCACGCAACGAGATTGGCACACTGCGGGAGCGCAAGAATACGGATACGTCATTCCCGATCCGCTGCACCCGGGTATCTTCTTCGGCGGAAAAGTCGAGCGCTTTGTCGAGCGAACGGGACAGGCGCAAGAGGTCTCCCCGATTGCACTACCGTCGAAATCGTATCGAGTCGTTCGAACCGAACCGCTGGCGTTCGATCGTTTCGACAAACGCCGGCTCTACTTCGGCTCGAACGTCGTTTTCCAAACCGACGACGGCGGCGCGCGCTGGCACGTCATCAGTCCGGACCTAACGCGCGCGCATCCGGCGGTGCCGGCAACCCTCGGGCCCTTCGAAAGCAACGATCAGCAACATGGAACGCATCGCGGCGTCGTCTACGCGATCGCACCCTCGTACCGCCATCGCGGAACTATTTGGGCGGGCACCGACGACGGCTTGGTGTGGATCACGCGCGACGGCGGCGTTCGCATTGGCACGACATCACGCCGCCGGGCCTCGTGCCGTGGAGCAAGATCGCGCAAATCGACGCCTCCCGCACCGACGACGCGACCGCCTTCGTGGCCGTCAATCGGTTTCGTCTCGACGACCTGCGACCGTACGTGTACGTTACCCGCGACGGCGGAGCGCACTGGCAGCTCGCGATCGACGGCCTTCCAAACCAGCCGGTAAATGCCGTTCGGCAGGATCCGCAAGAACCTCGATTGCTTTATGCCGCGACCGAAAACGGCGTGGACGTTTCGTTCGACGCCGGTGCGCACTGGCAGAGCCTCCAGCAAGGGCTCCCGCACACGTCGGTACGCGACATCATCGTTCACGGAAACGACGCGATCGTCGCGACGCACGGCCGCGGTTTCTGGATCCTCGACGACGTCACGCCGCTACGGACACTCGCACGGACGAACGGCGATCTGGCGACTGGCGCAGAACCGCGGCGCCTACCTTTTTCTGCCCGAACTCGCGCTATCGCGTCCGGCGCAGCCTGAATACCGACACGCCGCTGCCGCCCGAGGAGCCGACCGGGCAGAATCCGCCCGACGGCGCGATCCTGGACTACGCGTTGACGGCAAACGCGCGACGGGTGGTGGTGACGATCTATGACGACCGGCAACGCATCGTACGGCGCTACGCTAGCGACGATCCGGCACCGCCGCCAATTCCCGATCTCGATAAACCGGCGTATTGGGAGCGCCCGTTTCGCCGCCCGGCACCGGTGCAGGGCATGCATCGCTTCGTTTGGGACCTCCGCGAGCCCGCCCCGCTTTCGCCGGCTAGAGACCTGCCGATCTCGGCAGTTCCGCACGATACGCCGCCCGTGCCCGAAGGTGCGCTCGTAGTTCCGGGAAACTACGTCGTCGAGCTGGACGTCGATGGGACGACGACGCGGCAGCCGCTGGTCGTCGCGATGGATCCACGGGTGTCGATGACGCCGGCCGCCCTGGCCTCGCAATACGGACTCGCGCATACGCTGACGTCGATCATGGACCGGAGCTTTCGCGACTCGGGCGCCGCCAAAACTGCCGGCCATGCCAAGGCCGCCGATGAGTTCGGCTCGATCAACGAAGCCGCAGCGTTTCTTCTCGACACCATCGACGGCGCCGACGCCCCGCCGACGAGTCAAGCCGATGCGGCGGTCGTCACCCTCGCCGGACGGCTGGAAAAGGCCGAACGGCAGCCCCCTCACTAAAATAAGGTAGGATCTCTTCATTAAAGTACGCGTCTCTCGAGAAAGGAACAGCACCGATATGAACGCTACCCGTTATGCCATCGCCGCTTTGGCACTCGCCGTTCTCGCCTTTACCGCCGCCCCCGTCACGGCGGCCACCGGCCCGCTCGCCGTTACCATGAGCGCCCAGAACGGTTCGGGCGAGGACGGTTCCGCGACGCTGACGCAGACACCCGACGGCGTGCAAGTCGTCGTTACCGTCAAGAACGCTCCCGCGAACGCGCAGCCGGCGCACATTCACCCCGGCACCTGCACCAGCCTCAATCCGGCCCCGCAGTATCCGCTCACGAGCCTCGCCAACGGCACGTCGACGACGCTCGTCAAAGGCGTCACCATCGACCAACTATTGGCTTCGCCGTTTGCGATCAACGTCCACAAGAGCACGTCGGACTTAGCGACCTACGTCTCGTGCGGCAATATCACGGCCTCCTAACGCCGTGACGCGTACGTCAGCTTCGCGCTTCGGCGAGCCCGCCGAAGCCGAGCTGCCGGCCGACATTCGCGACGTCTACGAGGTCAATCGCGCGAAGATCGGGTTCGTTCCGAACGTCTTTCGCGCGTATGCGCGGCGGCCGGAACACTTTCGCGCGTTCATGGCCTATCACGACGTGCTGATGAAAGGTCCCGGCGGCTTGAGCCGCGCCGAGCGGGAGGCAATCGTGGTGGCGGTGTCGGCCGAAAATCGCTGCCAGTACTGCATGACCGCCCACGGCGCGGCGCTGCGCATTCTCGGCAAGGATCCGATGCTTGCCGAACAGATCGCCAACAACTGGCGCACTGCGGACCTCTCCGCGCGCTTGCGCGCGATACTCGAGTTCGCGTCGCGCGTCAACGAACCCGGTTTCGCAGCCACCGAC
The DNA here is from genome assembly GCA_963786105.1 of Vulcanimicrobiota bacterium. GTDB lineage: Bacteria > Vulcanimicrobiota > Vulcanimicrobiia > Vulcanimicrobiales > Vulcanimicrobiaceae > Tumulicola. The sequence continues at coordinate 57,167 of CAWAXX010000001.1, read as the reverse complement.
GGCGAGATCCAAACCATGCGCGATGCCGGATTTTCCGACGACGATATTTGGGACGTCGCCGCCATCGCCGCATTTTTTGGCTTTTCAAACCGCATGGCGGGCCTGATGGATATGCGGCCGAACGCCGAATTCTATTCGATGGGGCACTGAAGCAGTTGCGCGTAGCGCGCGGCGTCGATGTTGCCGCCGCTCACGATCGCTCCGACCCGGAGTCCGGCCAGCTCGGGGATACGCCGCTGCAGTAACGCCGCAATGGCCGCCGCCCCGCTCGGTTCGACGACCATTTTTAACCGCTCGAAGGCGAAACGCATCGCGTCGCGGAGCTCGTCGTCGGTAACGGTGACGACGCTGCGAACGTGCTTCTTGGCGATGGCGAACGTCACGACGCCGGGTGAGATCGTTTGCAATCCGTCGGCGATGGTTCGGGGGACGCCGATGGTGACGCGATCGCCGCGTATCAGCGACTGCGCGAAATCGTCGCCCGCTTCAGGTTCCACCCCATGGATGGCGATGGTGTCGTCGATGCCGTGCGCGGCGAGCGCCGTGCCGCAGATCAGTCCGCCGCCACCCACCGGAACGACCACCGCGTCGAGCCGGCCCGCCTCTTCCAACAGCTCGAGAGCCGCCGTTCCGGCGCCGGCAACGATTCGCGGGTCGTCGAAGGGCGGCACGATCGTCGCTCCCCGCTCGGCGGCTATTCCGCGGGCGATTTCTTCCCGATTCGAGCGCTCGCGTTCGTACAGAACGACCTGGGCGCCGTACTCGCGCGTGGCGTCAAGCTTGACGTCCGGCGCGTCCGAGGGCATGACGATCGTCGCCGAGATCCCGAGCATCCGCGCCGCCAACGCCACACCCTTGCGCGTGATTTCCGCTCGAAAAGGCGACCACGCCGGCCTCGCGCTCGGCGGGCGACAACGACGCCAGCATATTGTAGGCGCCGCGAAACTTGAACGCGCCCATGCGTTGCAAGTTCTCGCACTTGACGAATACCTCGGCGCCACAGGCTGCGTCGAGCGTGCGCGACCGCACCACCGGCGTGCGGTGGGCGACGCCGGCTAAGCGGCGCGCGGCAGCGCGAACGTCGGCGTAGCCGACCATCGCCGGATTCGACGTTTACGAACCTGCGGCGGCGGGCGCCATTTTGAAGTTCCAGTTCACGACTTTGCCGTTTTCGTCGAGCCGCATACGTTCGAGGTACACGTGCTTCTCGAATTTCGCTTCGAAGCAATGCCAGCCGGCCTCGCAGTCGGCGGTGACCTCCTTGATCGAGAGCAGCTTGCCCTGAGCGTTTAGCTCGTCCGACCATTCCGCAACCTTCACGCGCGGAATATTCACGCCTTTGGCGATGTCGTCGGTTACCGGGCGCAGGTCGTTGTTCATCACGGCGTGGGTGATCTTGTCGGCTTCGCGTTCGTTCTTGTTTTGGAACGAGCAGGCGGCCAGCGCTGGCGGCGGCGAGAACGGCGAATACTCGAATGCATTTCACGGTGCGACGGTCTCCTTCGACGTGTCGGCGGAAAATCGAACGAAAGTCAGCTCGGGATTCCACTCTTGGGCGAGCCGTAAACTCCATTCGCTTTCGAACAAGGCTGCCGGGCGGCCGTCCCAATCCTCGACCAGCTTGGCGTTCGAGGGCATTTGCAGCGGCCGCGATGCGCCCGGCGTCTCCCTCGACGTGACGGGCTATCGTCAGCGGTAAGGTCGAGAAGACGGTCTTCACGTTATATTCGGCCTCCAGACGATACTTGGCCACTTCGAATTGCAGTTCGCCGACCACGGCCACGATGGGCTCGGTGCGGGTCGAGCCCAGCGGGTAGAACACTTGCACCGCCCCCTCCTCGCGCAGTTGCGCGATGCCTTTGCCGAACGATTTGTAACTCGAAGTATCGATACTCCGAACGCTCGCGAAATGTTCCGGGGCAAAGGCCGGAATCGGCGCGAACTCCACCGGAGCTCCGTCGTAGAGTGAGTCCCCGATTGCAAAGACGCCGGGATTAGCAAGGCCGACCACGTCGCCCGCGTACGCGGCATCGAGGGATTCTCGTTCGTCGGCAAACAGACGCATGGCGCGCGACAAACGGACCTCTTTACCGCTTCGACCGTTGCGCACGGTCATGTCGCGTTCGAATTTTCCCGAACACACCCGCACGAACGCCACCCGGTCGCGATGGCGTGGATCCATGTTGGCCTGAACCTTGAAGACGAATCCGGTGAACTCCGCGTCGCCGGGCGAGATGCCGGCACGCGGCGACGGCAGCGGCGCTAGCTCGACGAAGTTGTCGAGAAACAGCTGGACGCCGAAGTTCGTCACCGCGCTCCCAAAGAAAACCGGAGTGGTCTCGCCGCGCAACATCGCGTCGCGATCGAACGTTTCGCCGGCACCGTCGAGTAAGTCGATGCCGTCGCGAAAACGAGCGAACTCGTAGTCGTCGACGAGTTCGCGCAACCGTTCGTCGCGGGCGTCGCTCATCGTCACCGGCGCGCGTTTCGCGCCGTGAGCCGAACGCTCGAAGAGGTGCAGCGCGCGCGTGCGGCGATCGTACACGCCCCGGAATCCTTCGCCGCTTCCGAGCGGCCAGTTCATCGGGTAGGCGCCGATGCCGAGCACCGATTCGAGCTCGTCGAGCAGTTCGAGCGGATCGCGGCTCGGACGGTCGAGCTTGTTCATGAACGTAAAGAGCGGTATGCTGCGCTCGCGGCAGATCGCAAAGAGCTTTTTTGTTTGCGGCTCGACGCCTTTGGCGGCGTCGATCAGCATCACGGCGCTGTCGGCGGCGAGCAGCGTGCGATACGTATCCTCACCGAAGTCTTGGTGACCCGGCGTATCCAGCAAATTGATCGTGTAACCGCGATATGGGAACTGCAGGACCGTCGAGGTGATCGAAATTCCCCGCTCGCGCTCGAGCGCCATCCAGTCGCTGGTCGCCTGACGCTGGCGTTTTCGCGCCGAGACTTGGCCGGCGACGTGAATCGCTCCGCCGTAGAGCAACAGCTTCTCGGTGAGCGTGGTCTTGCCGGCGTCCGGATGCGAAATGATCGCAAACGTCCGGCGCTTGCGGACTTCTTCTTCAATACTCATCGGTTGTTCTTGGACGGTTCGTAAACGCGCAGCTCGTTCCCGTTAGAATCCACGCGCAGGAGCGCCAGCGCACCCGGAGCCCGGTAGAACCGAACGCGCGGCGGAATCCGAAACCGATCGGCTCCGCGAACGACGAAGGCCTCGTCGCCGGCCAGCGAGATCGTGCAATCGCCGTACCTCAGCGATGCCGGTGCCACGACTGCGATCGCTCCGGGGGGTAGATGGCTCATGACGAAAGCGAGCGATCCAGTCGACTTCGACATTTGTACCAGGCACTCCGGAAACGCCGAAAGCGCCCAGGGTGCATCGCCGCGCAGACCTATCTCGGCGCGGCTTCCGACCGCGCCGCCGGCCTCGGGCTTCGGGTGGACCGATGCGTAGACCGATGCGATCTTGATGCGAATAAGGTCTCGATTCACCCAGGCCGCTACTCCCATCACGACACCGAGCACGATCGCCGTTGCCAGAAGCAAGTAGCGCAGCATGACGCGCGTTTCGATGCGCCGCACAGCGGGTACTCTTAAACTCAACGAGGAGGCAAGAAAGCGTGGCAAACCTGTTATGGACGATTATCGTGGTCGTTTTTGTCCTGTGGCTACTGGGGTTCGTGCTGCATTTCGGCGGCGGTCTCATTCACTTACTCTTGCTCGTGGTGGTGGTGTTGGTGATCTACAACCTCCTCACGGGAAGAGGTGCCCGCGTCTAACGCCCATCGACGATAAGCGCACGATAAGAACGGAGAGGTACGTATGATGAACGATGAACGAAACGTCGTGATAAGAGACGGCTCGGCGGGTCCGAGCATCGCCGCCATAACGATCGTCGCGATCGTCGTTGCCGCGGTCCTGGTGGTTCTGTTTTATTGGCACCCCTGGAACACCACCTCGACGACCAATACGACGACCGTAACGCAGCCTGCAAACGGCAACCAGCAAAAGAGCGATTCGACGACGACCACCAATACGCAACCGCAGCCGCAATCGAGCTAGGACGGACCGGCGGCATGCAAGCAAGAGACGGCTTCGCAAGCGAAGCCGTCTTTTACACGGACCAGAATGCGCCGGTGCTACGCGTTGTCACGGACGTCCTTTTTGGCGGCATCGTATTCGGCCTGAACGGTTTCCTTCGCCTGGTTCGCGACCGATTTGGCCTTATCGCCAGCCGTCATTTCGTCGCCCAACAAATCTCGTTTTGCTTTTTCCCCCTCGGCGTTGCTGCGATGTACCGCTTCGTTCATCGTGTCCTTGACGTCGTCTATGGCCTTCTTGACCGCATCGGTTGCTTTCATCATTGCCCTTCCCATCGAGTTACGTGACGCATCTATACCCCGAAAAGGCCGCGATAAACGGGACTCGTCCGCCCGCGACCCCGCCCGTGCAATCGACTGCGGCGCAACAAGCGCGAGAGGCCGGACTGCGCTACGTAACCGATGACGCTCCTGGAATCCGCCGAGCTCGGGATCGGGCGAAATTCCGTTACACCTGGCCCGACGGAACTCCGGTTCGCGACCAGCGTACGTTGAATCGCATCGCTAAGCTGGCCGTCCCGCCCGCATACGCAGACGTCTGGATATGTCCCCACGCCAACGGCCATCTACAGGCGACCGGACGAGATGCGCGCGGCCGAAAACAATATCGGTATCACGAGCGGTGGCGTGCCGTGCGCGACGCGACGAAATACGAGCGGTTATTGGAGTTTGCCGGCGCCCTTCCCCGAATACGGAAAGTCGTATCGCGGGATCTCGCAAAGCCGGGAATGCCCAAGGAGAAAGTTCTGGCCGCCGTCGTTACGCTACTGGAAACGACGCTGATCCGCGTCGGAAATGAAGAGTACGCCCGCGCAAACGACTCCTATGGGTTGACGACGCTGCGAAACCGTCACGTTCGCGTGCGCGGTGCGGAGCTACGCTTTGCGTTCAAGGGGAAGAGCGGACTCCAGCATCAGGTCGATCTGCAGGACCGGCGTCTCGCTCGCATCGTTGCGCGATGCCAGGAGATCCCCGGTCAACATCTTTTTAGTTTCTTGGACGATGAAGGAAATGCCGCTCCGGTCGATTCGTCGGACGTGAACGACTATATCCGCACCATCTCCGGCTCCGACTTTACGGCGAAGGACTTTAGAACGTGGCTCGCCACGGTGTGTTGCGCTCGGTGGCTTGCCGACAACCCGGCGGACGACCCGAGCGCTCGAAACGGCGCGATCGTTCAGGCGACCAAGGTTGTGGCGAAGCGCCTTCGTAACACGCCCGCGATCTGTCGCAAATGCTATATTCATCCGGTGCTGTTCGAACGCTACCTCGAAACCGGCCGGCTCAACGCCTCGTCGCCGGCTCGCAAGACGCACCTCGGGCTGAGACCGGACGAACGTGCCGCCGTGAGTCTGTTAGCGCGTAACGGCAAAAAACGTGCCTCACGGCATTCTACCGTCGATCTCCATGACCCGGCCTAATCCCGTGATGTTCAGCAACTTTGCGATATGCCCACCCCCGGTCACCAGTCGCAGCCGGCCTCCGTTGGCCGCAAGCCGTTTGTGAGTCCGAACGATGGTGTTGATGACCGACGAGTCCATAAAGGTGACATCTCTCAAATCGACCGTCCCCTCACCGCCGCACAGCCCCTCCGTAAGGCGATGCAACTCGTCCATCAGCGAAAAGTCCCACTCCCCGCTCAGCACCAGCGTGTTCGTTTCGAGATCGAACGAGCCGAGAGGCGCCTCAGGCTCCATGCCGGCCTCGTAGATTGGAGCGCGCCGGTGCAAACCGATTCGAGGTTTGCCCGTGCGCTGCGAGAAGTGCATACCTATGGGAAACCGCGTTCTGAATACGCTCGATCCCCGCGCGCTGGAATCGCTGCAAAGCGCCTTTGAAGTCCGGCAGCTCGAAACGCACTTCGCGCTCGTCGAGCCCGGCGAGCCAGTTTCGACTTTCTGTTTCCCCTTGACCGCGGTCGCGTCGACCGTCGCCTGCATGAGCGACGGCGATGTGATCGAAGCGGTGACGATCGGAAACGAGGGGATCGTCGGAATCTCGGCGATTCTGGGCGGAGATACCGGCGCGCTGCGCTCCTTCATTCAAGTACCGGGAGAAGCGTATCTCGTCCCGGCTGACCTTTTCTTGCACGTCGTCCACGCGCATCCCGAGGTCTTCAGCTTTCTGCTGCGCTACGCTAACGTCCTGATCAACGTCATCTCGCAATCCGCTGCCTGCAACCGGCTGCACAACGTCGTTCAACGTTGTGCTCGCTGGTTGCTGACCACCGCCGAGCGGGCGGGCAGCGACGACTTCCAGCTCATTCAAGAGCTCTTGGCCGAAATGGTCGGTTCGCGCAGACCAACCGTTTCCGACGCCGCCGCTACGCTGCAGAAGGCCGGACTCATCCAATACCGGCGCGGCGATGTACGGATCCTCGATCGCGACGGCCTCGAAACAATCTCGTGCGAATGCTACAAAGCGATTTCCAAGGCGTATCAACAACTCTACGCGCCATCCTCTCCATCCGGCGTCTTACTATAGAGCGTCGCACGCAAGCCGGTCTGTCAGGTCACTGACATAGTCGCCTCAAAGCTCGCGCTTTTAACGGTTAAATGAAACTTGTGTTAAATTCGTGCGCCTCTGCCGGTTAGCAGATTGACGATCAACAACACGAGAGCGATCACGAGCAAGACGTGAATCAGGCCGCCGCCGATGTGGAACGCCAGAAACCCCAGCAGCCAAAGAACGAACAGCACCACGATAATCGCCCATAAAATACCGCCCATCAACGTTTCCCCCAACTCTTTCAAGCGAACAGTTTCCCCCATACTACCCGCAATCGCGCGTTCCGAATCGTGGGAGAGCGCTCAAGAGCCCTTAAGCGTAAAATAGAACATCCCGATTGTGGCCGCAGCCATAAGAGCGGCGGTACCCCATCCCCAGATTCGTGCCACACTCGAGCTACGCCATTGACCCATAATCGATGAGTTCGACGCAAAAAGGACGATCACGACGATGAGTGGTACGGCCGCGACGCCGTTGAGGACCGCCGACCAAAACAGCGCTCTAATCGGGTCTACGCGAAACAGGTTCATCGCAATGCCGATGACGAGACCGGCAGCGATAACCCCGTAAAACTGAGGAGCACGGTGCGGCTTCTCGTTCAAGCCTTCGCGAAACTTAAACGTCTGTGCGACGACGTATGCCGACGAACCGGCAAGCACCGGTACGGCAAGAATCCCAGTGCCCACCATGCCGAGGGTGAACAGCAGTGCGGCGAACGGACCGGCGAGCGGGCGTAACGCTTCGGCGGCCTGCTGCGCCGTCGCAATGTCGTGCTTGCCGTGCGCGCCCAACGTTGCCGCGGTCGTCACGATGATAAAGAACGCCACGAGGTTCGAAAAGATCATTCCGGCGTTGACGTCGGCGTGCATGTCGCGAACGGCGCCCTGGTCGGTGCCGCGGCGCGAGGCTCGAGTCGTGTTGCCTTGCTCTTTTTCTTCCTCGACCATAAGGGACGACTGCCAAAAAAACAGATATGGTGTGATCGTCGTTCCCAGTACCCCGACCATCGTCGAAAGCCATCTCGAATCGAAGGCGATATGCGGGACGACGAGGTGCGACAGCACGATCGGCCACGGAGGCCTTACGACAAAGGCGGTGACGACGTACGCGAAGAGCGTCAACGTCAGCCACTTGAAGATACGTGCGATCGTCCCGTAGGAAAGCCACATCTGCGCCGCCATCAGGCCGATGCCAAAAAGAAACACGCAGGCTTCCGCCGGCACCGGCACGACCATCGCGGTGGCGGCGGCCATTCCCCCAAGATCGGCGCCGACGTTAAAGGTGTTGGCTACGATGATTAGTCCGGCGAGCGCGTACGCGACTGAGATCGGTAGTCGCTTGCGCATCACCGCGGCTAGACCCTCGCCCGTCACCATTGAGATGCGCGCGCACATGCCTTGGATCACCGCCATCATCGGCGTCGAAATCAAGGTAAGCCATAGCATCGAGAAGCCCGTCGACGCGCCGGCAACGGAATACGTAGAAATACCCGAGGGATCGTCGTCGGCCGCGCCGGTGATGAGGCCCGGTCCGAGAATTTTGAAAAAACCGGCAATCCGCGCCGGCAGCGCACGCGGTGACGCGGCACGCTTCGAGCGGGCTGTCATGAGCCACCGTATTCCCACGGGGCCCCGAACAAAAACCTACCTCAGCGGAAAGGGCGGCCGAGCCACATTCGGGCCGCACCGACGGAATGATCGCCCATTCCATAGTACACGTCGAACACGCGATCGCCGAGATCCCGGCGCTGATCTAATCCGGTTGGAAACACCACGTTGTCCACGACGCCGGACCGCTCGCGCTCGCTCGTCGGCGAAAGAATCGGTTTGGGCGAGCGGTAGAGGATGCGATCCGGCCGCTCCAGGTCGTGAATCACCAGACCGCTGCTATAGCTCAACGACGGTTTTTTGTGCTCGTCCGGGACCACGTCGACGCCGTGAAAGAGCGACATCCAGCCTTCGGCGATGCGTACCGGCGGCGTGCCGGCACCGATTTTGATCGATCCCCAATTCGCATCGGGTGAGAGCACGTCGACGCTCTCGCCGACGTCGAGCAGGTTTGCTCGGTCTTTGAGAACGGCCTGTAACGGAACGTAGGCGATACGAATCGATTCGCGCTCGGAGAACGGCATGCGCTCGATCATCGGAATGGCGGCGCGTCCGTCCACCGCGGAGAGATGGAGCATCGGGCGATGATAGAAAGCCAAGCTCTTCACTCCGGTCGGAGAGAGAACGGGTTCGGGAAAGAACGCCGCGTCTTTGTCGTCGCCGATAATGACGCCGCCGCCTTCGAAGTGAACCTGTCCGAGGCGTTCCCAACGATAGGCGTCCTCCGAAACGGCAATCGCGATACGCGGTCCCTCGGGTCCGAAGGCTGTGTACGCCATGAGGTAGGCGTTGAGTACGGGCACGTAAGTGACGCGCGGATCTTCGCAACCGTATCCGGGATTGGGACGGATTTCGTACGGCGCTTTCGGGACGAGCGCGAAGTCGAGTCTCTTCACGTCGAAGCCGCGATCCAAGGCCTGCGTTCGTACCGCACGAACGCGCGAGACGTTGCCCTCGGCGACGCAGCGCGGGTAGAGCAGCAACTCGCCCTTCGGCGTGCGAGCGGCCGCGGGATTGAGAATTCCCCCCGCTTCGGTAGGCTCGCCGTCGGGCTCGAGGACCAGCCCCAGTCGCTCGACCCGCACCTCGAGCCGACCCTCTGATTCGCGCGCTAGCATCGGGCCTTTCGAATAGAACATGTGCCGAACGTGTCCGCTACGGCAAGTACGTCGTTGCAATCGGTTCGTCGCTGGGGGTCACAACTTCGACCCGAACGCCGCGCCGGTACACGCTATTCGGCACGATCCACAACGTGTACGTGCGATAGCTCGTGGAAGGTTCGCCGCCGTCGCCCGGTTCCTGCTCGAATGCCACCACGCGAACGCGCTGATCGTTGGCTCGAATCGACTCGATAATCTGCTTGTAGCCGGTGCGAACGTGGGGCCCCATCATCAGGATGACGCCGAACTCTCCGCGGAAATGAACCGGCGCACGGATGCCGAGCTTGGCGAGGTCGGCCGGATCCCGAACGACGACGATTTGATTGCCGCCGAGAGCGGTCGTGGTTCCCTGAGCGAGCGTTTTCACGCGGACCTCCCGGCAACCGACCAGGAGCACGAGCGCCGCCAGCGCCCACCAGCGTTTCACGGCCGACGCCTTCGCCCGCATAGTCCTAGCGCCCCCTGGCAAAGGCTATGATTTCGCTACCCTCCAATGTCATTGTGAACGATGAAGCCCCAAGGCTACCCTGAAAGTCGCTCATGAAAACTCTGCGTCGCCTGGCGTTGGGAACCGATCTCGTCGCCCTCGGTACGGTCGTGCTCGGCAGTTGGACGCGGATCAACGGTGCCGGCGAAACCTGTCCCGATTGGCCGCTGTGCCACGGAAGCGTCCTTCCCTCGATGAGCGGCGGCACGGTTTGGGAATGGCTGCACCGTTTGTTAGCGTTCCTGGTCGCACCGCTGGTCGTGGCGCTCGTCGTTTCCGCGTGGCGGCAGCGCGCGCGTTCGCCGTTCATCGCCCCGACGGTCGTCGCGATCGCCGTGCTCTTCCTCGCTCAGGTGCTGCTCGGTGCGGCGACGGTGCGACTGGCCAACAGCCCGATGTCGGTCGTTTTGCATTGGGGCACCGCGATGGCCCTCATTGGCGCGCTGTCCGCGATGGCCATCTTCGCAAGCGCCGTGGACTCAGCCGATAGCGTCTTTCCGGCCCTCCAACCCGGCGCGCAGCTTCGCGCGCTGCTCGCCGCGACGGCGGCCGTAGCGTTCCTCACGATGTGTGTCGGCGCGTACGTGAGTTCGAGCGGTGCCGGCCTCGCGTGCCTGTCGATTCCAGGCTGTGCCGGAAGCGTCGTCGTGTACACCGACGGGCAATTCGTGCAGATGCTGCATCGTTTCGCGGCGGGCGTCACGCTCGTCGGCGCGGCTGGATCGCTCGCACTTGCCTGGGCTCGCCCCGCCTCGAACCGCGTTCGCGCGGCCACCAGCGTCGGCGTCGGACTCGTTTGCGTTCAAGTGTTGCTGGGACTGCTCAACGTCGCGTTGCGACTGCCGACCGACCTTCGCGAAGCGCATGCGGTCAACGCCGCCCTCGCATTTCTCGCCTTCGTCGTCGCGACGCTGTTCGCGCTCCTCGACTCGGGGGCGTTGAAGAACTCCGAACACGCGGTCGCCGGCCGGTGAGAGCAACGCTCTCCTACGTCGGCGACTACTACGAACTTTCGAAGCCGCGCATCATCGTTCTGCTGTTGATTACGACTGCCGCGGCGATGGTTATGGCCGCGCGCGGCCTTCCCCCGTTGGGACTGGTCTTTTGGACGCTTCTCGGCGGAGCGATGGCCGCCGCATCGGCGGGCGCGCTGAACTGTGCGTACGATGCCGACATCGATCGTTTGATGCAGCGCACCAGCATGCGTCCGATTCCGCAGGGGCGCGTCGGCGTGCGCGACGCCACCGTCTTCGCGCTCGTGATCGGGCTCGCGGGATTCGCCATCCTGTACCTCCTCGTCAATCCGCTGGCGGCGTGCCTCTCGTTGGCCGGGAACGTCTTTTACGTCGTAGTCTACACGATGTGGCTGAAGCGGATTACGCCGCTCAATATCGTCATCGGCGGTGCGGCCGGCGCCGTTCCTCCGCTGGTCGGCTGGGCGGCGGTCACGCATGCGATCGGCGGCCCGGCGGTGGGTTTGTTCGTGTTGATTTTTCTTTGGACGCCTCCACATTTTTGGTCGCTTTCGCTGGTGACCGAGCTCGACTATGCCAAGGCGAAAATCCCGATGTTTCCCAACGTATACGGCGAACAGCGCACGAAGCGCGAAATCGTTTATTACAGCTTGGTCTTGGTGGCCGTCTCGCTCGCGCTGTACCCGCTGCACGTCATGGGAGCGTTTTACTTTGCGTCCGCCGCCCTGCTGGGGGGCGTCTTCCTGCTCGACGCCGTGCGAACGTGGCAAGCAAAAGAGGATCTGAAGGCGGCACGCCGTTTGTTCCGTTTTTCGCTGCTTTATCTGGCGCTGATGTGCGCCGTCATGGTCATCGATAGAATCGTCATCTCGTGAAGCCCCTGCTCCTCACGCTTGGCTTGGGAGTCTTCGTCGGCGCGCTCGACCTGAGCGTCCTTTCACCGGCATTGCCTGCGCTGGGCAAAGACCTCGGCGTTGCGACGAGCGACCTCGCGTGGGTTTTTACGCTTTACCTCCTCGCGACGATCGTGTCGATTGCGGTCGCGAGCGTGCTCGCGGATCGATACGGCCGGCGAGCGGTCTACTTGGGCTGCATCGCGTTGTTTGCCGTGGGTAGCGTGCTGGCGATGGTCGCGCCGAACTATCCCGTGTTTTTGGCGGCCCGCGCGCTGCAAGCGCTTGGAGCGGGCGGCGTTTTTCCGGTGGCGACCGCCGCCATCGGCGACGTAGTTCCGCGCGAGCGGCGCGGCGCGGCACTGGGGCTGGTCGCCGCCACCTGGGGCCTAGCCGCGGTAATCGGACCGACGTTCGGCGGTCTGGTAACGCATTTCATCTCTTGGCGCTGGATTTTTGCGGCGAACGTACCGATTGCTGCGGTCGTGTTCGCCCTCGCTCGCAGGTACTTGCCCACGGCGGCCCCGCGCCGAAACGAGCCGCTTGACGTGGTCGGGTTGTTCTTGCTTTGCGTCGGTCTGCTGGCGGTGATGGACGGCTTAATCGCGTCGCGTCCGCTGATCGGCATCTTGGGCGCCGTATCGCTTGCCGGGTTCGTGCTGTGGGAGCAGAAGCTCGCGGACGCGCCGATCGTACCGATGAGTCTCTTTCGGATGCCGCAACTAGCCAAGACCTACGTTCTGGAAATCTCCATCGGCATGCTCGAGGGTGCCCTGTTCTTTATTCCGACCGTTTTGGTCGGCGCCCAGAACCTTTCGGCCGCTGCGGCCGGCCTGGTCGCCGCGTTGGGCGCGCTCACGTTCGTCGTCGTCATTCCGTCGGCGGGGAAGGCGCTCGACCGAATCGGCAGTCGCGACGTGTTGCTTGCGGGGACGATCCTCACCGAACTCGGCTTGGCGATCTTCGCGCTCGGCTTTAGTTCGCTGTGGCTGGCGTTGATCGCGATGGTGGTTGCGGGCGCCGGATTCGGTGCCTTGTTGGGGGCTCCGACCCGCTACATCATCACGAGCGAAACGCCGGAAGCCGTGCGCGCAACCGCGGTTGGCCTGCTGAGCCAGTGTTTGATCGTCGGACAGATTCTCGGCACGTCGCTGGCCGGCGGACTCATCGGCTTGGCAACCAACGAATTGCTGGGGTATCGCCACGCTTACTTGGGATTTTGCGGGGTGGCGTTCTTCGCGCTGGTGCTGGCGGCGACGTTGAAATCGCGCCGGGACGAGGGCACGCAACCGATCACGCAACTCGAGGTCGCGTGAAGTTCCGCGAGTTCGACCGGCGCGCGAGACAGTTGGCGCATCGAAACTGGACGCCGCGGGAACGCCGCATCGTTTGGCGAGGTTTGACCGGCCGCTTGGCGATCGCCATCGAGCCGTTGCTCGGCACGCTCTTCATGAGCCTGCTCACGTGGGGCATCGTGTGGCGAGCGCAGCACGTTCCCGACGACGCCACGCTCGTCAAGATCGCACCGATCTTCGGACTGGGTGCGGTAGTCTTTGCCGGCTACTTCATAGCGGTGCTGGTGGCGCCGTTCGCCGCCTACCTCCAAACGTTCAAGCCGATCTACATTCTTGACGGATACGTGCGCTATCGCGAACCTGACGAACATTCGCAAAGCGACGCGTGCGGGTACGTTGCAGCGCTCTTTGCGGATCGATCGGTCGCGTGCGAGTGGGAGTGGCTGGGCAGAAAGCGCCTGCCGAACGCGACGATTCCATCGTTGATCGAATTCTCGGTCTATGCCGGCATTCACAAGATCGACGGCAAGCCGACCGGACTGCTGCCCGACGACGATTTGCCGCTACTGGCCATTGGAATCGCCCGCGAAAAGTTCAGGGACTAGCTCTCACGCGTCATCCCGAGCGCAGCACCGCGGCGCGCAGTCGAAGGACCCGCTCGATCCGACTACTCGCCAACCTGAGGGCGTCCGGACGCGGAGCGAAGGCACGGATGCCGGGAGCGACGCGCCGGCCGAGTAGCGTTTTCGCACGGACGCGAAAACGCGAACGTCCCGAAGGTGGCGAGTTAGATCGGATCGATCGTCTTCGACTGCGCTCGCTATGCTCGCTCCGCTCAGGATGACATCACGAGGACGCTAGTGGTGGTACGGGCCGAGGTCGACGCGCATCGTCGACGTCGCCGGCCATTTGTGCCCGTATCCGGAGAGCAAACAGCACGACGCGCCGATCGCAAAAATTACGACGAGACCGACGGCTACCGCGTACACGATGGCCTTCGGAATGCCGCGGCTCTGTGGAACCCGGCTAAAGTCGAGGTATTCGTTGTCGCTGACGATCATGTGTGCGAATCCCTTACGCGGCCTTGGGGAAGTTGCCGAGGACGTTGATGCCGGCTAAAATCGCCAGGATCGCACCGACCCCCAACAACAGCAACATGAGTTTGAAGACGTGATTCTCGACGCCGGGCGTACTCCAGTCTTTGTACAAAGCGTAGAAGGCGACGACACCCACGATAATGCCGCCGGCAACCGCGCCGGTTCTTTCGAGCATTGCGAGATCTACGTTCATCGATGATTCCCTATATCAAGTAGAAGATCGAGAAAAGTACGACCCAGATCACGTCGACGAAATGCCAATAGAGCGTGCCGGCGGTGATGCCGAAGTACTTTTGACCGGTATAGACGCCGGCAGCCGACTGGAGCACCAGCACGGTGAGATAACAGACGCCGACGAAAACGTGAAAGCCGTGCATCCCGGTAAGCGTAAAGAACGAGGCGCCAAAGATACCGCTGCCCCACCAGCTCACGTGCTCGCCGAAAATGAGATGGTTGTATTCGTAGGCTTGGCCACCCAAGAATCCCGCGCCGAGAACGATCGTGAAGATCAGCATCCACATGTACTTCATGAAGTTGCCGTGCTTCCAATTTTCAAGGGCGTAGTGCATCGTCGCGCCGGACCCGAAGAGCAGCACCGAGTTCCAGGCCGCAAACGCGACGTCCAGGTGCTTGATGCCCGGCGGCGGCCAGCCCTGTCCGCTGTTGCGGAGGTACAGATAGGCGAAGATAAACGACGAGAAGAGAACGCAGTCGCTCACCAGGAAGAGCAGGAAGCCCTGGAGCCGCAGCTCGCGCGTTTCGACGTAGAGCTGGTCGGCGTGACCGTCGGAGGCCCCGCTGTGGGCGATCGATGCGACGGCCATCAGTGCGCCCCCGCGGCAAGCGCCGGCGGAGCATCGGTGAGTTCGTCTTCCAACCCCCCGTACGGCAGCGGATGCGAGAAGTCGTAGGGCAGGCCGTATACCGTCGGAATGTTCTTGAAGTTGTAGTAGTGCGGCGGCGACGGAATCATCCACTCGAGCGTCCGGCCGTTCCACGGATTCGGTCCGGATTTCTTACCCGCGCGAATGCTCCAGATCACGTTCACGAAAAACAGCAGGATGCCGATACCCATCACGTACGACGACACCGACGCGAAGCGGTTCCAGAACTCGAACTGGGGATCGTAGGTGGCCACCCAGCGCGGCATTCCTTCGACGCCTAGCCAGTGCATCGGCAAGAACGTTCCGTTGAACCCGATGAAAAACAGCCAGAAGTGGATCTTGCCGAGCGTTTCGTTGAGGAGCCGGCCCGACATCTTCGGGAACCAGTAGTACATGCCGGCGAAGACGCCCATCAAGCTGCCGCCGACCAATACGTAGTGGAAGTGCGCCACGACGAAGTACGTGCCGTGGACGTCCAAGTCGTAGGGCACCGCTGCCAGGAAAATGCCGGTGATTCCGCCGCAGGTAAACAGCGCGATGAAACCGATCGCAAAGAGCATGGCGGTCGTGAGATGGATCTTACCGCCCCATAACGTTGCCGTCCACGAAAAGATCTTGATGCCCGTCGGAATACCGATCGCGAACGTTAGAATCATGAACGGCAGCTGCAAGTACGGCGCCAAGCCCGACGTGAACATGTGGTGCGCCCAGACCATGAAGCCGGCCAACGCGATCGCCGCCGACGAAAATGCGATCAGCTTGTAACCAAAAATCGGCTTGCGCGCAAACGTCGGCAGCACTTCGGAAATGATGCCGAACGCCGGGAGAATCATGATATAGACGGCAGGATGCGAGTAGAACCAGAACATGTGCTGCCACAGCACCGGGCTGCCACCCTTAGTCGGGTCGTAGAACGGTACGCCGAACACGCGCTCCATGAACAACGCCGCGAGCGCCGCCGCTAGCGCCGTCGTGGCGATCATCAGTAGGGGCGCGGTGGCGAACTGGCCCCAGCAAAACAGCGGCATGCGCGTAAAAGTCATCCCGGGAGCGCGCATCTTGATCAGCGTCACGACGAAATTGATGCCGGTCAGCGTCGAGCTTACCCCGACTAGGAAAATCGCCGCCGCCCACATCGAGGTTCCGGCCGGGCCTTGCAAAGATACCGGCGGATATTCCGTCCAGCCGGCCGTCGGCGCACCCATGAGGAACGACGAAAACAGCATGAGTCCCGCAACGGGAAAAATCCAGAAGCTCAGCATGTTGAGCCATGGGAACGCCACGTCGCGCGCGCCGATCTGCAATGGAAAGATGAGATTGCCGAATCCGCCGGTTAAAATCGGAATGACTACGAGCCACACCATCGCGCTGCCGTGTACGCTATAAACCTCGTTATAGGTCTCGGGCGAGACGAACCCGCCGTTTGCATTGAGAAGTTGCGTGCGAATGGTTTCTGCGAGCAGACCGGATAAAATGAAGAATACGAACGCCGTGACGATGTACTGAATCCCGATGATCTTGTGATCGATCGAGAACACGTACCGGCGAACGAATCCTTGCGGTTCCGGATGGATGTGATCGGCGATGCCGCCGCCGTGCGTCATATGGGCTGATTCGACTGACATGTTTCCCCTTAGGTTACCTCAGGCGTTCACTTCAACGAATCCAAGTATGCGACCAGATTGGCGATATCTTGGTTCGACAGACCGTTGGTGGTGGCGTTCGGCATCGCACCCATGCTGCCCACGTATCCCGCTTGCAGAATCTTCGCGACGTTGGCCGGCGTCGCCGAATCGCCGTTTACCAAGCTCGGATGGGACGGATCGTGCAACACGCCCTTGAGCCCCGGGCCGACGATGCGCTGACTGAACGGCCCGATCGCGTGGCACGCGGAACATTTTTGCGCGAAGAGGGTCTGACCGGCCGGCACGGATCCGCCGGTGAGCGCGATGGCTTGGCCGCCGGCCGCCGGCAGCGTATTGCTGACGTGCGCGTTCTTGACCTGCCAACCTTGGTACCAGCGGTCGAACGACGCCTTGTCCTCGACGACCAGCACCTGCTTGTTCATCTGAGCGTGCAGAACGCCGCAAAATTGCGTGCAAATGATCTGATAGCGCCCGACCAGGCGAGGCGTAAACCGAATCGACGTGACCAAGCCCGGCACCGTGTCGTTCTTCAACCGCATGGCCGGCACCCAGAACGAATGGATTACGTCGGACGAGGTGAGATTGAGGGTGACCGGCACGCCGATCGGGAGGTGCATCTCGTCGGTGATCTCGCCGTTGATCTGCGGGTACCGGAACGTGAAGTTGAACTGATGTCCGATCGCCTGGACTACGAGCCCGTTTTGCGGCTCGAGCATGATCTCGTACCAGATCTTGACCGACACGACCGAGAGCAAGACGACGAAAAGCGCCGGGATCAGCGTCCACCAAAACTCCAGCCGGTGGTTGTCGTGAATCTGAACGCCGATGGCGTCGGGCGGATCGCTCGGCTTGACGCGAAACGCGATGGCAAAATACAGCAGATAGCCGAAAATGAAGATGTAGAGTGCCGATCCCGTCGCCGCCATGAAGCGGAACAAGGTGTCGACCTGACGCGCCGTGACGATCGCTTCCGGCAAGTATCTCTCGAGCGGAAACCAATACCAAAAGACGATGGAAGCGATCGACAGCAGTCCCAAGACTGCCGTAACGCTCCAAAAGCCGGAACCGAGGTGTGCGGACTGCGGTCTGTTCTCAACCAAAGAAAACACTCTCCGTCAATAGGCTATAAGGAAGCGTCTCGCCTCGCACCGACTTTAGCGGTTTCGCGCGTTGTCGGCAGACCCTGCAAAGCTGCGTACCAGCCAGTCGACGTTCGTAATAGCCGTGCCGACCACGACGGCAGCGGCTCCCGCGTCGAACGCGGCCCTCAACTGCGCCGGCGTCGTAACGCCTCCTTCGCAAACGACAAAAGCATCTGGTCGCGCCATCTCGCGTACCAGATCGAGCGCCGGCAACGGACGACCGGACGTTTCGGGGGTGTACCCGCACAACGTCGTCGCTACGATTTCGGCGCCGGCGGCGCGCGCGCGTTCGCCGTCGGCAGCGGTCGCGCAGTCCGCCATGGCCACGGCTCCCGCCGTCTTGACGGCGTCTGCGATGCGGGCGACGGTCGTTCCCCCGGGGCGTGCGCGCGCCGTCGCGTCGAAAGCCACGATTTCGGCTCCGGCGCTCACAATTTCGGAGACCTCGTCCAGCGTCGGCGTGATGTACGGATCGAATCCGTCGTAGGCCCGTTTGACCAGCCCGACGATCGGCAGGTCGACGCGCGCACGCACCGCTCGGATATGCTGCCCGCCGGCAACCCTGACGGCAACGGCGCCGCCGTCTTGCGCCGCCCGCGCCATCGCCGCAATCACGTGCGGGTCGTCGAGCGCCGAGCCCTTCCAGGCCTGGACGGAAACGATCAGACCGCCGCGCAGTTTTTCGACCAGGGCGTTCAAACGAGCCCCCCGATTTCCGGAAACGGCCCGAGACCCGCCTCGCGGTAAGCGAGCATCAGCGCGCCGACGCCGGGGTCGTATTTCGGGGCAATCATTGTCACCGCCGGAAAGGCTTCGCGGATCCCAGCGGCCAGACGCTCGCTAAACCGAACATCGGCGAACATGCCCCCTGAAAAAGCCACCGCCGGCGCTGCGCCGGCTTCGAGCGACAACCGCACCATCGCCGCCAAACGATCGGCTCCACGATTAGCGATCTCACGAAACGCCGGGAGGGCCATCGCCGCCGGAGCAAACGCTGCCAGCCGTTCGCGGCTCACCTCGCCGGCGTAAAATCCCCGTGCGATGCGACGTAGCGAAGGAAGGCCGAAGAAGTCGCACGCGGCGCGTACTTCTTCGCTTGCCGGCGCGCTCGCGTCATCACGTCGCATCAATGCTTCAAGCGCTTCACGCGCGATCCAAAACGCGCTTCCTTCATCGCCGAACAGGTAGCCCCAGCCGCCGCCGCGCCACGGTTGCGGGCCGCCGGTCGCGTATACCGTCGAACCGGTCCCGGCGATGACGACAACTCCCGCCTTGCCTGCGAGCGCGCCGGCATGCGCGATCGGCGCGTCGTGCACCAGCACTTCACGCGCGGTGGGCAACTCCGGGGCTTTTCCGTAGACGCGGCCTTCGTAACCGCTCACGCCGGCGACGATGGCGGCAAACGAAACGCCGCGGGGGAGTCCAGCGTGCTCGCGGGCGGCCGACAGCGCGGCGCGCAACGCGTCGCGAAGGCGCGAGGAGTCCGGTCCAGCGCCTATTTCATCGGCCGGACCCGCGCGACCGCGCCCGACGATCCTTCCGTTCCGATCGCCGATCACGGCCGTGGTCGAACTCTGTCCGCCATCGATTCCGGCGACGTACGAACTCACGCACTCCGCTCCAGCAACTCGCGGGCGTATCGATCGGCGGCTCGCTCGCGCGCTGCGCGATTGCCGGCGACGGCGATTTCACCGATTCGTTCGCGATGGTGGTACAACTCGTGCGCGATGGCTAGCGTAACGAACTCTCCGAGATCGGCGGCCGTCATTCGTTCGGCAACGCGTGCATTTAGGCGAATGACCGGTCCGCTCGGATCGTACTCCGAACGCAACTCCGCCGAACCCCAATCGCCCAGATCCGCAAAACTTACCGCGACGCCGTACGACCGGGCCAGCGACAGGGCCGCGTTCATGCAGAGGCCTCAGTTCGCCGTAGATCGACGCCGTCGGCGACTAACTGCGCGCGCAGCTCGCGCGTGTCGATGTCTCCGACGCGCACGCCTCGCGCGCACGCAAGTGCCGCGGCGGTTCCGGCGGCTTGGCCCAACGTCATGACGGTCGGGGTCAGCCGGGTCGAAGCCAGCGCCTCGTGGGTGGTTGAAATGCATCGCCCGGCCACCAGCAGCTGCTCGCGGTTAACCGGCACCAAGCAGCGGTACGGAATCTCGTAGCTTTCGCCCGGCGCCAAACGCTGGGTCGTCGTTCCGGAGCCCGACGGGTTGTGGATGTCAATCGGATAGGCGCTGCGAGCGACCGCGTCGTCGAACCGGCGCGCTTGCAGCACATCTTGCGCCGTCAACGTGTAGCGCCCGACGATGCGGCGCGATTCGCGAATCCCGACCTGCGTTCCGGTCGCTGCCAGGCGGGCATGCTCGAATCCCGGAACGCGCCTGCGGAAAAAGGCGCAGCAGCTGCATCACCTGCAGCCGGGCCTCGACTTCGGCGCGCGTCAGATCCTCGGGGTCGAGCGGATCGATGTGAACGACGCGCGTCATGTTCACGGTGACTTCGTCGGGATACGGCGAGATGAAGAACGACACCAGCTCGCGCGGGACGTCGACTTCGCCGTCTTCGCTCGCGCGCTGCCACAGTTCTCGCAGACCGGCGACCGCGGTCAAGGCCGGCGCGGTTCTCTCCTCTACCTTTAGTGACGTGCGCACCTGATCGGGACGTTCGCGCAGATATGCCGCGAGTTCGTCGAGATTTACGTGACTCAAGCGAAACATCAAGCTCGCCGGCTGAACCCGGCCGCGCTCGTCGCCCTGTTGGGTGGGGACGCCGGCGGCTGCCGCGACGAAGGCATCGGCGGTCGTGTCGATGACGACGCGGCCGCCGAACCTGCGCGTCCCCCCGACGGTCGCAAAGGTGGCACCGCGGACGGTGTCACCGTCGACGTCCGCCTCGAGCACGTACGCGTGAAGCATCAGCGCGACGCCGGCCTCACGCATCATTTCGAAGAGCAGCGCCTTATGCACTTCGGGATCGAACGGCGTGATCGTCGAAACGTAGTCGGACGAATCGCGAATGTGCCCGGGTGATGCGCCTTTCTGCATCAATCGCTCGACCATTTCTTGTGCGATTCCGCCGACGATCCGGTCGCCGCCGGAATGAAAGGTCATCCACGGCCCGACCATGGACGCGGTAGCCGTCCCGCCGAGAAATCCGTAACGCTCGACCAGCATCGTCCGCGCCCCGTGCCGGGCCGCCGCAATCGCTGCCGCGCATCCGGCGTTGCCGCCGCCAATGACCAGCACGTCGTGCATCGCCTCGCGAGTTCGCCGCGAGGAAGCACCGGCCTGGGGGCAGCGCACGCTCAAACCTCGGCAAAAACCGGAGAAAACCAGGGAGTCAGGCGCCGAGGGTGTATTTCGAGGCGCAAATGCTGTTGTTTCAACGCGTAAAGCCGCTGTCGCGCATTTTGGCCGAAGGCAGCGAAGAAAACACCGAACACTCGCTGCGCCGGTCGCTCGGGCCGTGGGCGCTAACCGCCATGGGCATCGGCGCCATTATCGGCACCGGTATCTTCGTGTTGACCGGCGTCGCCTCGGCCACGCGCTCGGGACCGTCGTTGACGATTTCGTTCGTGGTCGCCGGGTTCGTCAGTGGGCTTGCGGCACTTTGCTACGCCGAAGTGTCGAGTAAGATCCCGATTTCCGGCTCGGCGTATACCTACACGTATGCAACCCTCGGTGAGTTTCTCGCGTGGATCATCGGCTGGGATCTCGTGCTCGAATATGCCCTTGGCGCCGCCACCGTGAGTATTGGGTGGTCCGGCTATTTCACCAACATTTTGCATCAGGCGGGGATGACACCCGGACTGGGGTGGCTGAACATCCCGCCGGAGTGGACGAACGGTCCACACTGGGGACTCGCCGGTCAGGCCGGCGTCTCCGGCTACGCGAACCTGCCCGCGGCCGGGATCATCTTGATCATCACCGCACTGCTGATACGCGGCACCAAGGAGTCGGGCGCCGTTAACGCCGTCATCGTTGCCGTGAAGCTCGCGATCGTCATGTTCTTCATCATCGTCGGGTTGGGACACATTAATGGTGCCAACTACAGCTTGCCGCCGGGCGGTCCCGCGGGAATGGGCGGATATTTTCCGTTCGGCTGGACCGGGATGCTCGGTGGCGCGGCGTTCATCTTCTTTGCGTACATCGGCTTCGACGCCGTTTCGACGACCGCCGAAGAGGCCAAGAACCCCGGCAGAGACTTGCCTTTCGGCATCATCGTCAGCCTCTTGGTTTGTACGATTCTCTACATCATCGTCGTAGCGATCCTCAACGGGATGGTGCCGTTCTACAAACTCAACGTCGCCTTCCCGGTGGCGTTCGCCATGAACTATGTCGGCCTGAGCTGGGCCGGCGTCATCATCTCGCTCGGAGCCATTGCCGGGTTGACGACCGTGCTGCTGGTGATGATGTTCGGACAAAGCCGCATCTTTTTTGCCATGTCGCGCGACGGCTTGATACCGCCGTCGTTCACCCGCATCCACAAGACCTGGCGCACGCCGATCTTCTCGACGGCGTTTTTCGGCATTTGCATCGCCCTCATCGCAGCCTTTACGCCGATCAATATCGTGGGGTCGCTCACGAACATGGGAACGCTGGTGGCGTTCATCCTCGTGTCGATTGCCGTCCCGATTTTGCGAAAACGCCATCCGGAGGCTCACGGGCAGTTCCAACTGCCGCTCGGACCGTACCTCATTCCGGTGCTGTCGGCGATCACCGCGCTTGGTTTGATTTACTATCTCAAAGTCGGCAATCCGCTCGCATGGGGTTTCTTCCCGATCGTCTGGCTGTGGTTCCTGATCTGGATGGCCGTCGGACTCGCCTTCTACTACGCGTACGGCCGGCACAAGAGCACCGTCGCGCTGGAAGCGACCGAAGGTTTAGCGGTAAAGCAACCACGGGTGAACTGATAGCCCCCCGTGTCATCCTGAGCGGAGGCGCTTTGTCATCCTGAGCGGAGCGAGCGAAGCGAGCGCAGTCGAAGGAGCGCGGTCGAAGGACCTTCAACCAGCTCCGCTAAGCAACGCACCGACGGTAGGTTTAGTTCAACCCTTCTGATCGGGAACCTTATCGCCCTCACGCCGTGCTTCGCTTAGCGCGATGGCGATCGCCTGTTTGCGACTCTTGACTGTACGGCCCGATCGACCGGATTTGAGTTCGCCTCGCTTCATCTCACGCATGACTTTTTCCACCTTGCGGCCGGCTTTGCGCGAGTACTTCCGGACCGCTTTCTTTCGCCCGGACGACTTCTTGCCGACCGTCGTTTTCTTGCGCGCCGTCGTTTTCTTGCGAACGGTAGAGCTGGATTTTTTGCGAGCCGCAGCCATGGTGTTTCGACCCCTTTGGCGAGAGAATGTTGCTCGCTTTGTACCGCATCGGGCCGTTCGCCAAACGGCGTCCCTCCGCGATCACGCTCGCTTATGCCGAGCGAACCGTCGTGAGAATCGCGACCGGTTCGTGCGGGTCGCTGCCCTCGAGATCCTCGCAAACCAGCGCAACGGCTTGATCGCTGCCGGTCAATCCGTCGAAGGCCGCGATTCGCGCGCGGCGCACGAGATACAACGCGGGTAGCGCGCGGCCGACGTCACCAAACCGGGTGGCGCTTTCGACCGCGGCGCGCACACGATCTTCAATTTCGGCCACCGTCGTCCGCACTATGGCGGCGTCGCGCAACGCCAGGCGGATCACACCACGTTCGTCGACGATTCGCGAGTCGACGACCTCCTGCGATCGCCCGAAAGAACGCGCGAGACGGGAACCGTGCCGGTAAGCGACCAGCGCCGGCGTGAGGTCGACGCGCTCCAGCTCGCCTGCATCGCAGCGTAGCGATCGCGCGGCCGCAATGCGCCGGGTCGGCTCGTCGCAGGTCTCCCCGGCAACTACGTCGGCGAGCGCGGTCGCGCCGGAGGCGATTGCGCGAACTCGATTGCGTTGCGAATCGATCTCGACGGCAACCTCGACGCGTTCCGGTGCGGCTCCGGCCGCCACCACTCGGTCGGCGGCTTCGCGTCGAATTCGCGCGATGTCGGTTGGCGTCGGCGCCACGATCGTGCGCTCGACGACGTCGCGAACCAACGCCAGCGCCACGCCGATCGGCGCGATGACCTCGGCGTCGCGCGCGATCCGGAATGGCAGCCGCATCGCCTCGGCGGTAAACGGAACGATCGCGCCGGCGCCGCCTCCGCCTCCCACGATGGTTACCTGGCTTGGATCGAGGTCGTAGTCAACGATGAGTTCCTCGATGGCGGCGCGGAGCTTACCGGCCGCCAGATCGAGCACGGCGCGCGCGAGCACGTCGGGATCGGAGCCGGTATGTCGCGCGAGCAGCACGAAGGCGCGCCGGGCCGATTCGGTATTTCCCCGCGCGTACGCATCCTCGGGGACGATCCCGAGCGCATTGGCCGCGCAACTGGGCGTGATCGCCATGCGCGTTCCGTCGCGAGCGATCAACACCGCATAGTCGGCGGGATCGCGATTCGACGGCGCCATCGTTTCGACGCGCGCGTCGACGATCCGCGCTTCGTCGGCGTAACACGCGTACGCGCAACCGGCAATGTGCGCGCTCCGCGGTCCGACGTCGACGATCCCGGCGCCGCCGATACGCACCATGCTTCCGCCGGCAATGCCGAGCGTCCGCACGTCGAGGGTCTGCAGCATCGTCCGGTGACCGCCGATGCGAGCCGGCCGCATCTGCGGCCGGCCGCCGCGAATGGCCGAACAATCCGAGCTGGTTCCGCCGACCTCCACGAAAATGCCGTCGGTGAGATTGTCGTGCAGCAACGCTCCGGCTACGCCGGCAGCCGGCCCCGACAGGAGCGTGAGGATTGGCCGCCGCTCGATTTCGCGAACGTCCATGACGCCGCCATCGCTGCGCATGATCATCAACGGCGCCGGAATTTCGGCCCGGGAAACGGCGGCTGCGGTCATGCGCGATGTCCGAACCATCCGCGGAAGCATCGCCGCATTGAGGGCCGCCGTCCGCGTTCGAGCGCGCAACCCGTACGTGGAGCTAACGTCGTGCCCGCTGGTCGCTTCGACGCCGCGTTCGCGAGCATACGCCGCCGTAAACGACTCCGCACCGGGGCGGTCGACGCCGAACGCTTCGGTAGCCGCGATCGCCTGCGCCCCGCCGGCGATTGCGGAATCGACCGCGCGGCGAACGTCGCGTTCGTCGCCGGCACGCGCGAAGTGAAAGCCGGCGGCGAGCGTGGACCCGGGCGCGAGCACGACGGTTCCGAAGCGCATGTGGCGGCGCACCAACCACGCTGCCGAGCGCACCAATCCGATCACGCCGACTCGCGCGACGTCGCCCTCCAAAAGGGCGTTGGTCGCTTGCGTGGTCGAGTGCGCGATGAAGGCCACGTCGCGGCCGTCGAGCCCCGTTCCGTTTAAAAGCCGTTCGATACCGGCGACGATGCCCGCCGCGACGCCTTCAGGGGCGGCGTGCGTCGTCGGCACCTTGACGCGCGCCGTCAACTCGCGCGTTGACGCATCGATCGCAACCACGTCGGTGAACGTGCCGCCGACATCGATGCCGAGCCGCAGGCGCGTCAACGGAACTCGGCAACGAGCACGTGCGTCACCATAGCCAATTCGACCGCACCATCGTGTTGATGGCGTTCGAATGCCGCGCGCAAGTCGCGTTGCATCGCTTCGGACTCCGGACCCGCGTCGGGGAGGTACGATGACGATGCAGCGCGTCCGAGCAGCGCGTCGCGCGTCAGGATCTGCGCCGATGGGAACTCAGCGTGGGTGACGCGGGCGTTTGGAAACCGCGCGAACGTCGTCAACGCCGCTAGGCGCCGTGCCTCGGTGTCGTCGCGGGCGTAGGCGCGTACGATCTCGCCGTATTCGTTGGTGAACGCGTCGCGCTCGTCGCGCTCGTATTGCAGAATCGCTGCGCGCCGGCGGGCGATCCGCGCGAATTCGGTCATCGCCTCCGGTGTCGCGAACCAATGGAACGCCTGGCACGCAACGACGACGTCGACGCTTCGATCCGCAAGACCCGTACGCTCCGCGGTTCCGTCGCACCAACGCACGCGCGCATGTTCGCCCGCGGCCGCTTGCATGGCGGCATTCGGCTCGATCGCAATGACGTCGGAGCCACGGGCGGCAAACATTCGCGACGAGATTCCCGTCCCGGCGCCGACGTCGGCCACCACGATTTCGCGCATGTCGCCCAGGCCGGTCAGGACGGCGTCGATCGCCTCGTTCGGATAGGCCGGGCGGAACGACGCGTACGCCGGCGCCCGGCTACCGAAGCGTTCGGTCGGCCGCGGCGCGTCACTCACCGCCGTGCCCGGGTTGGAGCGTTGCCAGCTCGTCGTAAAAGAACGCGATCGTTTTTATTCCGTCGAAGAACTGGCGCAAGCTGAACTTTTCGTTTGGCGCGTGGATGCTGTCGTCGGGCAGTCCGACGCCGATTAGGACTTGCGGCAGCCGCAAGACACGGTCGAACGTCGCCACCGGACCGATCGAACCGCCGGTGCCGATGAATACCGGTGCGCGGCCAAAGCCGGCCTCCATCGCGCGGGCGGCCGCGGCTACCGCCGGATGCTCGCGAGGAACGACGATCGGCAGAACCGCACCGTCGTCGCTGACGCTCACGCGCACGCCGGCCGGCGTGAGTTGCTCGACGTAACCGGCAACCGCGCGACGGATGCGTAGCGGATCTTGCTCGCCGACCAAGCGTGCGGAGATTTTTGCCGTCGCGTGACTCGGAACGATCGTCTTGCTGCCCGGTCCGCTGTACCCGCCCCAAATACCGTTGCACTCCAAGGTGGGGCGAAACCACATGCGCTCGAGCGGAATGCGTCCGCGTTCACCCCACAGCTCGGGAACTCCGAGCGCCTCCGCTTCGCGGGCCTCGTCATATTCCAGCGCCGTCAACTCGGCGAGTTGCGCGGCATCCAACTCCGTAACGCCGTCGTAAAAGCCCGGGACCAACACGCGGCCGTCGTCGTCCTTGAGTCCGGCTACGATCGTGGCGAGCGCTTCGATCGGATTGCGCACGACGCCGCCATAGTACCCTGAGTGCGCGTCGTGCGTTGGTCCGTCCACCCGAACTTCCCAGTGCACCAGGCCGCGCAGCGAGGTCGTGAGCGAGGGAACGCCTTCGGCATACATGGCGGTGTCGGAGATTGCGGCGACGTCGGCCGAAAAAGCGTCGCGATAGCGCTCGACGGCCGCATCGAAATTCGGCGAACCGATCTCTTCTTCACCTTCGACGACGACTTTCAGGTTGATCGGCAAACGACCGTGGGCGCGCAAGTGCGCGTCGATCGCCGCAAGGTGCATGAGAACCTGCCCCTTGTCGTCAACCGAACCGCGACCGAAAATCTTGCCGTCGCGTACCGTTCCCTCGAACGGCGGACTGTGCCACA
Source organism: Vulcanimicrobiota bacterium (assembly GCA_963786105.1). Lineage (GTDB taxonomy): Bacteria > Vulcanimicrobiota > Vulcanimicrobiia > Vulcanimicrobiales > Vulcanimicrobiaceae > Tumulicola. Next base: position 29,975 of record CAWAXX010000001.1, on the reverse strand, counting down.
GTTCGACCGGGTCGACGGGTTGAACGTCGTAGTGCCCGTACACGAGCAGCGTCGGCTTTCCCGGTGCCTGCATCCACTCGCCATACGCCAACGGATTGCCGTCGGTTTCGAGCATCCGTGCGCTCAGGCCGATCTCGTTCATTCGGTCGACCAAGTGCTCGCAGCAGCGCCAGACGTCGCCGCGGTGATCCGGATCTGCACTGATCGACGGTATCGCAATCAATCGCTGAAGTTCTTCAAGGTTGCGCGCCTCGTGCCGCTCGCACATCTCAACGAGCGTCGAGTCGATTCCGGCCATTTACGACTCTCCCTCCACGAACGGTTCACCCAAGCGCACCTCGAAGGTTTTGCCCGCACGCTCGACTTCGAAGTCGTGCGGCTTTCCGTCGTACGCGCGCTGTTGGGTTTGATACGTGCCGTATTCCCACCAGTACTTCCCGTCGACCTTGTCGATGACGTCGCCCGAGCGCAAGCCCGCGACGTATGCGGGGCCGCCCGCTCGCACGTACGCGCGCATGTTGCCGTCGACGGTTTTGAACATCGCATAGAAGTACGTCGGCTTGTCGGCCGGGGTGACGGCAACGCCCCGCTCGAAGAGATTCGTGCTGCGTGTCCGTTCCGTTTGCGCCCATTCGCGCAAGCGGGCGACGCCGGCAAGCGCGAGTTCGCGCGCGTTATCCTCTGTCGGCGGCCGTGCCGAAACCGCGTGGTCGTGCCACTCTTCGACGATCCATCCTCCGCAATCTTCGAGACGCAAGCCGACGTCGAAGTCGGTACCTTCGGTCAGCCGAAAGCTCGCCGTCGTGACGTAGAGAAATGCCGCGTACGGTTTTCGCGAGCAGTCCGCAGCGTTCGGATCCGTGCCCGAAGCAAAGGCGCGCCACCCGCCACCGCCCAAGGCGGTCATCGCCGCATCGGCGGCGGCCCGCCCCAGCGGGGTCGCATCGTCGCCGACGGCGATACGATTGCCGGCGTCCGGCGGTGCGTAGAACCCCGCGGCCGGGCCGGTTGCCGCGCGCGCCGCCGGCACGATCGCCGCAAATGCCTTCACACCAAACAACGCCGGTGAGGCGAGCACCACCGCTAGGGTCGCTGCGACGGCGACGCCGGTTTGGAACGGCAGCGTACGCTTGGTGATCGTATCGATCGCAACGCCGGTGAAATTCGCCACCCAGACGTTGGCGGTGTTCGTCGGATCGCAGACGTTTTGCACTTGGACGACCGCCATGATGGCGGCGACCAAAATCACCGGCGCGACGGCATGGGTAGCGAGCAGCACCGTGAACACGGCGATTCCCACACCAAAGGGGTTGAGCGGGCCGCGGTAAAGCACCAGCGGGCTCGCGAGTCCGAATACCGCGACGTACGCTATCGGGTTTCGCGCCCACCCGCCCGCAGCGAGCGGAGCAAGTGCGGCAGCAAATTGCGGTTCTTTCGTCGCGACCAGCAGCATCCCGATTCCCATGAACAACAGAACGGCGGGCGCGACGTCTTCAACGCCCCGGATGGCCGCGGCCAATAGCGTCTGCACGGCATCGCGCGGCCGGGTGACCAGCACGCCGAAAACTGCGGACGCGGCGAACGCCGGCGCCGCTTCGACGTGCAATGCATAGTACAGGATCAGCGGCAGCACGGGCGTGATCAGCGCGATCGCCGGCACGCCTCGTGTCGTGCCGGCTCGCTCGTTGGCTGCTTCGACGGCCCAGGCTGCGTAACCGCGTTCGCGCCGAAACGAGACGATCGCGTAAATCAGCAGCGCGACGGCGTCGACGATCGCGAGCAGGACGGCGTAGCGAAAGAGCTGCTGCGGCTCCACGCCGAAATACTTCGTGTAGAAAGTCCAGTTGGCGATGTTGAATATGAACCCCAGCGCAAACGCCATCAGGAACAGCGTCGCCGCAATCGTGCGCGGAACGCCGGTGGTCATCATGATCGGCAACACGATCGAGCCGACCATGATGATCCCACCGAGCCCTGAGAGCGACGTGAAGAGCAGCGCGACGATCGCGCATAATCCCAGCGCCAGGATGGCCGGCTGCTCGCCGCCGTATTCGGCGGCTAGGTTGACCAGAGCGCGCGCGATTCCGGTGTCGAGCGTGACGCGCCCGAGCAGCGCGCCGAAACACGACCGCGACGTACACCGGCGCCAGCGCGACCGCGCCACTCGCCACGATCGTTCCGAGCTTGCCGAACGCGACACCCGCGGCCAGCGACATGGTCACGGCCATCAGCGGCACGGCCAGCAAAGCCGGCAGCCAACGCACGTACATCAGTACCGCGAAGACGATGAAGACGGCGAGGATGAGGGCGGCGCTCACGGTGCGATCACCGAATCGAGCGGCGGCAGCGCCTTGGACCGGACGTAGCCGTCGTAGGTGGCGCGGTAGAACGCGTCCGCATATCGAATCGCGCGTTGCGCGGCGAGATGATAGCGCTCGAGATTAGCTGCCAGACGACCGTCGCGATTCTCGTAGCGCCAGGCAGAAGCGTACAGCGGTGCCAATTCTTCGTACGCGTCCCTCAGCTCCCACATCCAGTAGCGGCACCAGAACAAATCGCGCAGCGTCGGGCCATTCGCTTCGCTCGCGTGCGCTAGTGCATCGGCGTACATGTCGCGCACTTCGGCAGCGATTTGAAACTTTCGAGCCAGCGCGTCGTAACGTCGCGCCGCCAGAAACATCACCCGCGCCGCATTGTCGTGCAGCGGCGGATGTACAAAATACAGATCGCCCTCCACGGATTCGGCATCCAGTCGCACCTGCCGCAAATCGACCTTTGCCATCCGCGCATTCGCCGCCGGGTCGAACGCGTCGGTCCAGAAAAGCGCGTCGGTTCGATCGTAAGGCGCGGCCTCGAGCGCGCGCAGAATGGTTGCCAGCTTCGTTACGTCGCGGCCGTAACGAGAATCGTCCACGCCGAAGAACGCGCTAGGAAAGTCCGCAGAAAACTGCACCGGATCGAGATCGCCGCTTTGCCACGCCAAGGCGGCGGCATAGAGCACCGGGTACCAAGTCGCTTCGAACAGCGTTTCACCGTCGTCGTGCCATACGGTTTGAAACATTCCGAGCACGCTCGCCCGTTTTCCGTCATCGATAAATCCGCGCTCGTTGGCGAGCGCGGTATCGATCGCCGGGAAGATTTCATCCCAGTTGCTCGCGCCCGGCGCAACCATTTGTTCGAATCCGCCGCCGGCGATTTTAGCGATGTACGGCTCGAACGACGATTCGGCGCCGTAGTGATAGTTGACGATCACGGCCGCCGGCGGGAGCAGCTTCATGATGCCCGGATCCTTCTCGACGGCGTCGTCCCACAGCATGAGCCGCGCCCCTGACGGCGCGACTAAGCGGTTCATCGCCAAAACGTGATCGGCAAAGGCTTGCGTGAGCCCGCGACTCTCGACGTAAGGACGCGTTTGCCCCAAGCCCAGCGTTGCCGTCTCGTCGGATCCGATGTGGAAGAACGGCGGGTGCGGCACCGCCGCGAGTTCTTGCGAGATCACTCGGCTCAGGTATTCGGACGAAAGCGCGGCGTTCGGCGCCAGCAAGAATCCGTGCGGCAACTCGGCGGCCGCCGCGTACGTCTCTACGCGCAACGTGCCGTGCATGTGCGCGAAGGTCTGCTGCTGCGGAACCAACGCCACGTGAAACCGAGCGGCATAGGCCGCCAGCGCGCGCAACTGCTCCGGCGTGATACCGTCGAGCGGTGCCGGAAGCGGATCGCTCGGACTAACGAAAACGTGTTCCATATACGGCGAGTAGCCGTTCATTTTGAACGCGGCGATCGTGCGGACACGCTCTTCGAAGTAGCTCATCGTCGGCAGCGGCCCGCGCGAAACGTCGTCGGAGAGCACGCGCCACCTCAATGCCGGACGGTCTTCTATCGACACGCACGGTACCAGCCACCGGCCGCCCGTGCGCGACGGTAGCTGGGCGAGCGTCATCGCCCCGTAAAATGCGCCGGCAGCATCGGAACTCTCGATCAGCGCACGGCCGTTCCGGATGGTCAGTCGATACGCTTGCGCTCCGAGCGACGGATCGCGGCGCGTCACGATCGACGCCGCAGCGGGCGTGGCCGCCACGCGCAACGCGCCGATTCCCACGGCGCTCCAGCGCTCGTCGACCTCGATCCGGGCGGCGGGGTCGAAACCAGGCGCCACTAAGAGCAACGCATTCGCCGGCATCGCGCAAGGGAGCCGATCGATTTGGGCCGGGCGCGGAACGAGATGCAATGGCAGCGGCTCGGCCGAAATCGCGCGTGCGGGCGCGACCGCCGCAACCGCGAGGATGCACGCTCGTCCCAAAAGCTTCACGGTGCTGCGCGTTAGTCGCACCGGAATGACCTTCCCGCCACATCTCGGGAGGCGACGAGCGTACGAGCGCTAAAAAGGTAGATGATGAACCTTCGCCGCGTCTTGGTGCCCGTCGGAATCGCCGTAATGGCTTTGGCCGCGGGTGCGCCCTCGTTTGCCGTCGACGATAAGCAGTTGCAAAGTCAAAAGGGCAGCGTTTCGTACCAGGTGCCCGACGGCAAGCCCGTCCCGCTTGGGGTCAACGCGACCATCGGAATCGCCGATCGCGACTATGCAATTACCGGCGGCTCGTCGCTCGCGCAGGTGCTCTTGCCTGACAGTTCCCGCGTCCTCGTCGGCTCCGACACGAAAGTGCAGCTGGCATTTTTCAATCAAGCCCAAATCGCCACCGCCAAGTTCGTCGTTTACCAGGGCCGGGTGCGCTTTGCGGTTCGCCATCCGCAAGGCGCCCAGGCGAACTATACGTTTACGACGACCACCGGCAGCGTCGGCGTGCGCGGAACCCAAGGCGATATCGAATACGACGACAACGGTGCGTTGCGCGTCAACGTCTACGAGCTCTGCGACCCCAACTCCCCAGTGCTCGTGACGACCAAGGGCGGCAAGGTTTTCAAGATTGCCGCGGGTCAGTCGCTGCTCGCGCGGGTTGTGAACGGGATCGTGCAAACTGAGCTTCAACAGCTGACGCAGCAGCTCATCGGACAGTTCTCACCCGATTTCGGCGTTCCGACGAGCTGGGACGCCGCCAAAGGCGAGGTCGTGGGTTATGCAGGAAGCGCCGTCAACAACGTCACCGGCGGTTACGGCAGCGAAGTAGTCACGGGTATCGGCTCGCTCTTCAAGAAGAAAGCGACCCCGAGTCCTTCACCGACGCAATCGACCTGCAGCTAGGGAGCCTCGCTCGCGGTCGTTGACGTTGCGCTCGTCACCATATCGCGGTGGTCGAGCGACCGGCTGAGCTCTTCGAGATAGCTCGGCAACGCGGCGGCGTCGATTGACGCCGCTCGGTCGGCGATCTCGATGACCCGAGCATCGGCGGTCGCCATTGCGCCGTCATCAAACTTCGCCAGATCACGACCTTCAAATGCTTGGTACGTTGCCGGATTAGCGAATCCCACGCGAATCAACATATCGCCGATCCTCACCTCGAGAGCCGCATCCAACGGCTTCAAGCGTTCCTGTGCGCCGGCAACGGCCTCACCGACGTACGAACGGACCAACTCGTCCGAGCGCCATCGCGAGACGTCATCCGCAAAACCCGGGAAATCCGGAATCCTGCTCTTCAAGAGCTCCAACGGTTGCTCCATACGACCCGTGCTACGACGCAGGGCGCGCTCTGTCATCCTGACCGGGTGCAGGCCTCGAGGATGCGCGGCAACTCGCGAGCGGCGGTTCCCCGCAGTACGAAGTCGACTCCCCCGCTAATCGGCGTTTCTTCGGGATTGATTTCGGCAACGAAGGCACTTGCGTTATACCGGGTCGCGAGCGCGGCAGCCGGATACACGAGCGCGCTGGTACCGACGACGAGAATCACGTCCGCACGCGATGCTGCTTGCTCGGCATGCAACCACGCCGTGCGCGGCAGCGATTCGCCGAACCATACGATGTCGGGACGCATTCGTCCGCCGCATTCGTGCTCGATCTCGTCGAGCGGAAGACCGGAAGCATCGAGCGGGCGCCGTGCGCCGCAAACGTTGCAGCGCGCCTCGCGAAGGTTCCCGTGCAGTTCGAGCAGGTTGCGCGAACCAGCGCGCAAATGCAGGGAGTCGACGTTTTGCGTCACCAGCGTGAAGTCGGGATAGAGGGCTTCGAGCTGCGCCAACGCGTAGTGCCCGGCGTTCGGGCGCGCGCGACGGTGTGCCGCCAGGCGCTGGTTATACCAGGTCCACACCAGAACTGGATCGTGGGCGAAGCCTTCCGGCGAGGCGAGCTCTTCGACGCGATGGTTGCGCCATAACCCGCCCACGCCGCGAAAAGTCGGAAGTCCGCTTTCCGCCGAGATGCCCGATCCCGTCAACGCGAGAACCGAGCGGGCATCGCGCAGCCTCGCGACGAGCTCTTCCATTTGGTGTTAGTTCGCGATGGCCGCCGGACGAATCCGCCGAAGCTCGGCGCCCGTTAGGGGAGGGAATGGCCGCCGAGGGCACGGCCTGTGCAAAGCGAAACATATGGAGGTGACCGACGACGCGGACGTGTTGATGGCGCTAGTCCGGGAGCAGGACGCGGATGCATTCGAATCGCTCTACGACGCGCATCACCGGCTCGTCTATGGCGTCGCGCTGCGAATCCTAGGAGACGGCGGCGCAGCCGAGGACGTCACACAGACGGTCTTTCTCAAACTGTGGAACTCACCCAACCTTTTTCGCGGCGGCAACTTCGCCGCGTGGATCGTCCGCGTGACGCGAAATCGCGCGTTGGACGTCCTGCGTGGGCGCGCGGTGCGTAACGAAACCGAGCTGCCCGAAGCGCTGCCCGAAAACGAGGTAATGGAGGAAGCCGCATTCGCACGGATCGACGCCGAACGCGTCCGCAAAGCGCTCGCGTCGCTACCGTCGGAGCAGCGCGAGCCGATCGAACTCGGCTTTTTCGGAGGCATCACGCACGAAGAGATCGCGCGCCGTACGAACACCCCGCTGGGCACCGTCAAGACGCGGATACGCTCGGGGCTGCGGAAGCTTCGTTCGGCGCTCGATGACGCGGTGACCGCATGAGCGAGCGCCGGGATCTTCCGCACGACATGCTCGACGACGTTGCCGTGTACGCTTTGGGCGCGCTGCCACCCGCAGACGCTCGCCGCGTGCGCGAGCATCTGAACTCCTGCGCGGCTTGCGCGCAGGAATACGCCCGCCTAAAGCAGGCGGCGGCGCTCATCGGGCTCTCCGCCGAAACGACGGGTGACTTGAACAGTTGTCCGAGCACCCTACTCAAGCCGCGTATCATGGCTCAAGTGCGGTCGCAAAAGCCTCGCAGCGACGGGCGATCGATGTCGATCCCGGTCGCCAGGCGCGTCCCCGTGTGGCCGGCCTATCTCGTCGCGGCAGCCTGCATCGCGATCGCCATTATTTCGTCGATGGGGAACGTCGCGCTCACCGGCCAGCTCAAGCAGGCGCAACAGGAACTCGCGCGGGCGTCGCAGCGCTCGAACTCGTTGGCCGGCGCTCTCGCCGACGAACGCAGCACCATGTCGGATCTCTTGGGCAGCGACGCGAAGCGTTACGTGCAAAGTAACGGAGAAGTGGTGACGCGCGGAAGCCACGCCTACATCGCCATGCACGACCTGCCCCAGCCGCCGCGAGGAAGAGTGTACCAAGCTTGGACGCTCCCAAAGGGGACGACCAAGATGGTGCCGTCTTTGACGTTCGTACCCGATGCGCACGGCGTCGCGGTCATCTCGCTTCCTCCGGATGCGCGGGCGACCGCGGCCGTCGCGGTTAGCGTCGAGCCCGAAGGTGGTAGCAAACAACCCACGACAAAACCGATCCTCGTCGTTCCGCTGACCTAAGAGGTTGCTCCGCCGGATCCGTATCGAACGAATCTCCGCAGCGACGGAACCGGCCGCGCTCGAGTACCTTTCCCAAGCTCCGTACGACAACGTCTTCCTCAGTTATCTCGTACATTTCGATCGGGTCCCGGCGACGCGCCATAACATCGTCGTGGCTACCGAGGACGGACGCGTCGCCGGCGTGGCGTACTTTGGGCGGCAACTCGCGCTGGCGTCCGAACCGCATGTGCTGGAAGCGCTTGCCGAACACGCCAAGCGTCATCGCGGCGAACGAATGATCGTTGGACCGCGATCGACGGTGCGCGCTTTTTGGGATCTGGTGCGATCGCGGCACCCCAAACCGCGTCTCGTCCGCGATCGCCAGCTCGTCATGGCGATCGATCGCGACCGCCTTCGACCGTATCCACGCGACGTCGCCGTGCGCCATGCGCGCGCCGAAGAATGGGGAGCCGTCGTCGAAAGCTCGGCGCAGATGATCGAGCACGAGCTGGCATACGATCCGCGCCGCGCGTCGCCCGATTTCGTTTCGACCGTCCGGGAGATGGTCGAGCGCGATCGTTGGTGGGTCGGCGAGTCGGAAGGACAGCTCTGTTTCTTCTGCAGCGTCGGTCCGTGGTGCGACCGGACGGCGCAGTTACAAGGCGTGTGGACGCCACCCGAGTTGCGCCGTCGAGGACTAGCCACCGGGGCACTCGCCGCCATTTGCGACCGGCTTCTGGAATTCTCGCCGACGCTTTCGCTTCACGTCAACGACTTCAACCTACCGGCGATCGCCCTCTATCGACGGGTCGGTTTCGAGCACGTGTCCGACTATCAGACGATGCTGTTCTAAGGAACCCGCCGAGGACTACCGTTTTCTCTGGAGGGATTCGACGCCGGATTCGACTTTCGCCGCGCCGCGCTTCAGAAGACCCGCGATCCACGCGCACGTCGCGTAGATACCGATCAGCGCAAAAATGAAAAGGATGACGAAAATCCAGGCAGCCGTGGCGGCCAGGTGTATGAGTTCTTGTCCCATCCGAGCGTCTTGGCCGCTCGAGACCCTACGCCCTGGGAACGCCGGTCAACGCTTGCGCCAAGCGATTGGCCATTCGGGCGGCGATCGCGTAAATCGAGAGTTGCGGGTTCGTCCCCAAGCTCGTCGGGAAAATCGATCCGTCGAATACGTACAGGTTGTCCACGACGTGGTGGCGCCCGTTACCGTTAACCACCGCGTTGCGATCGTCGGCACCCATTGCGCACCCGCCCATGACGTGCGCGCTGACCACGCGAGCGAGCAGAATCTCCATCGGCAGTGCGGCGATCTGCGCTCGCGCCTCCTTCCACGACGCACACGGCCATGCGGATTCATGCACGGGCAAAACGCTTTTTGCGCCGGCGGCGAACGCAATCTCGGCCATCGAGAGATACGCACGGCGCATGCCCTCCCATAAGTACTCCGTGATCGGATAGGCCAAGACCGGCGCACGATCGTGCTGGAGTTCGACCGTTCCCCCCTGGCTTTCGTCGTGAAATCCGTCGCGCACGAGCGCGAGAATAACTTGCAGATGGGGCAGACCGGCCATTAACCGCGCGCCCGCAGAGCCAAACCCCGGCATCGTGACCGCCATCAGCAAAGGATGGACCGGGGGCACCTCGAGTTTGTACCCGGCCGGACCGTCGATGGCATTCTCGTAGAGAAAGTGATCGGAGTAGATGGACTGCGGCGCGCCCGCAAAGGCATCGACGATTTGCGGCATCGCCGCCGCCGACAGCACGACCGGATGCAGGAAGGTTCGCTTTCCGAGGAGCCGATGCGGATTGGGGAGTTGGCTACGCATCAGCAACGCCGGCGTTCCGATTGCGCCGGCCGCCGCGACGTAGGCTTTGGCCTTTACCGTAATCGAGTGCGGCACATAGGTTTGGCCGCCGGCGTCGAGAGCGCTGCAGACCAACCCCGAGACCGTTTGCCCCTGCAAGCTAAAGCGCTCGGCTCGTGCGTGGTGCACCAAGACCGCGCCACGGTCGAGCGCCGCTGGAATCGTCGTAACGAGCATCGATTGCTTGGCATTGATCGGACAACCCATTCCGCAATATCCGAGGTTCGCGCAGCCTTTGACGTTGCGCGAAACGACCGCCGTGGGAATCCCGAGCTTGCTCGCGCCACGTTGGAGAACCGCGTTGTTTTCGTTGGGCGTAACGCCCCAGGGAGTAATATCGAGGCGACGTTCCATTCGCTCGAACCACGGTGCGAGCAACTCGGGCGTATACTCTGCAAGGCCGTAACGATCGCGCCACTGCGCGAGCGTGGCTGCCGGCGTCCGAAAACTGCTGGTCCAATTCACGGTCGTCGAGCCGCCGACCGCGCGCCCCTGCAGAATCGTGATCGCCTTGTCTTTGGTTTTGCGCGCGGCCGATTCCTGATACAAGCGCGGATACGCTTCGCGCTCGAGCATGTGGAAATCGCTCGAGCTCTGCAGCGGGCCTTCCTCGATCATGACGACGTGCAGACCCGCCGTGCTGAGGATCTCGGCGGCCACTCCGCCACCGGCACCGGTACCGACGATGGCGACGTCGGCTTCCAGGTGAAGATCGCGATCCAACGTCGATCCATCGTGCACGGTCCAGCCGCGTTTGAGACCTTCGATGATGGGATCGGGAATCGTCATGGGATGACCGGCGGCCCGGGATATCCGATTCTCGCCCACGCGGCGGTGCCGCCGTACCAAGCCGCCATGACGAGTTGGTGCAACGCTTGATAGCCGCTACGAAACAACGCGACGCCGCTAAATCGCCAGCGCGAGAGAAAACTCGAAACGTCGGCCTGCGTGGCGTTCGTCCACGAACTCCACACGCCGGCGGCAAGGCCGCGCGTCACCGGGAATTCCAATAGCCCGAAGAGTTGATGCACTTCGTCGACGACGTCCGGCGGCAAGCCCGCGACCGCAACGTCGACGCCGCGGACGGCTTGCACGATTGCGGCCCGATGGGCAGCGGGATCGGCCGGCAGCGCACCTGCCAACATCGCCGCCGCTACCGCAGCCATCAACTCCCGATCGCCGGCGTTCAGCACGCGATAGCCGTAGCCTCGATCGTCGAAGGGTGGCTGCTCGGATCGACTGGATCGCGCACAGCTCGCGAGCGCGAGCAACGTCGTGCCGGCGACGCCGGTCTCGATCAACTGCCTGCGCGTAAACAGCCGCACGGATGAAACGTTCGTCATGCGATGCGGTTTTGCTAGTGACAAGAGCGGTGTGGGCGCCCTCGTAACGAAGCGGAGGCACATGGAACGGCAGCAAACGACGGAAGGCGCATCGGGGAACTGGATCATCGCCGCGACCGTGCTCGGCTCGAGTCTCGTCTTCATCGACGGCACGATCGTTTCGATCGCGCTTCCGATCATTCAAACCGGGTTTCGCGCCACCACGTTTGACGCACAGTGGGTCATCGAGGCGTACACGCTGGTACTTGGGTCGCTCATGCTGCTGTCAGGAGCGCTTGGCGACCGGTACGGACGCAAGCGCCTCTTCGTGATGGGCGTTGTGGTTTTCGCGATCGGGTCGATACTCTGCGGGCTCGCTCCGTCGATGCCCGCGCTCATCGCCGCCCGCGTTCTTCAGGGAGCCGGCGGTACGATGCTCGCGCCGGCAAGCCTCGCCCTGATCGGAGCTTCCTTCGAAGGTGCGGCGCGCGGGCGCGCGATCGGAACGTGGTCGGGCCTCACGGCCGTCGCCGGCGCTATCGGTCCCGTAGCCGGCGGAACGATCGTCGACCATCTCGGTTGGCGCTGGGTTTTCTACATCAACATTCCGGTGGTCGCGGCGGTGCTGGCGATCGCGTTGCGGCACATGCGCGAGAGTCGCGACGAATCCGCAACCGGACCGATCGACTTGCTTGGCTCGCTGCTCATTACCCTCGGCTTGGGCGGCATCGTGTACGCCTTCGTCGTCAGCGGTTTGGATGGCTGGAACTTTCGTACGGTCGGCGCCTTAGCAGGCGGAGCACTGACGTTGGCGATTTTCGCGGCCGTCGAACGCCGCATTGTCAATCCGATCCTACCGTTTGAGTTGTTCGCCAACCGCGCGTTCAGCGGCATCAACATCATGACGTTTTTGCTCTACGGCGCCCTCGGTGGACTCTTCTTCTTTCTCCCGTTCGTCATGATCTTGGCCGACGGTTACAGCGCGACGTTGACCGGTTTTGCGATGTTGCCGTTTCTTGCACTACTCGTCATCCTCTCGCGCTACGCGGGCGCACTGGTCTATCGCGTGGGGCGGCGCACGATGCTGACCGCCGGGCCATCTCTGGCGGCGCTTGGTTTTGCCGCGTTTGCGACCTTGCCGGACCTGCACTACGTGACCGGCGTGCTCCCGAGCACCCTCCTTATCGGCACCGGTATGGGTCTCACGGTCGCGCCGTTGATCGCGGTCCTCATCGATTCGGTTCCCGAGCAGCACGTCGGGCTGGCGTCGGGAATTAACAACGCGGTATCGCGCATCGCCGGACTGCTCGCTATCGCCGTGCTCGGCGCCCTTCTTGCGTCCGCGTTCAATGCGAGATTGGACGTGCGAATGAGCGCTGCCGCGCTGGGGGCACGCCAGCGCAGCGACATCGAGGCTCAGCGCAGTGCGATGGCGGGCGCGCGGTTGCCGGATCCGCAAGAAACCGCCGTCGTGCGAGCGGCGTACATCGACGGCTTTCGCGTTGTGGCCGCCGCCTGCGCGTTCTTGGCGGTGGCGTCGGCCTTCACCGCAGCGGTCACCCTGGGCGGCGGCGATCGGCGACCCGCGACCGGCTAAATCGTTACTTCACGGTTAGGGGACGATAACGGATGCGATGGGGACCGGCCGCCGCCTCCCCAAGTCGCGCGCGCTTGTCGGCTTCGTATTCCTGATAGTTTCCTTCGAAGAGATACACCCGCGAATCGCCTTCGAACGCGAGGATGTGGGTGGCGATGCGATCGAGGAACCAGCGATCGTGGCTGACGACCAGCACCGTTCCGGCAAACTCATCCAACGCATCTTCCAGCGCGCGCATCGTTTCGACGTCGAGGTCGTTCGACGGTTCGTCGAGCAGAAGCACGTTCGCGCCGCTCAGCAGCGTTTTCGCGAGATGCAAGCGGCCGCGCTCGCCGCCCGAAAGCGTTCCAACGATCTTTTGCTGATCGGCTCCCTTGAAGTTGAACCGTCCCAAATAGGCGCGGGACGGCATTTGATACTTTCCGACCGTTACTAAATCGAGTCCGCCGCTGACATCGTCGAAAACGGTCTTCTCGTTGTCGAGCGACTCGCGGCTCTGTTCCACGACGCCGAGTTTCACCGTGGGCCCGACCGCGATCTCGCCGGCATCGGGCTTTTCACGTCCGGCAATCATGCGAAATAGCGTCGTTTTCCCGGCGCCGTTCGGTCCGATGATCCCGACGATGGCACCGGCGGGAATCGTGAAACTCACATCGTCCATCAGAAGACGGTCGCCGTAGGCTTTGCTCACACCGGCGAACTCGATCACGCGATCGCCCAGGCGATCGGCGACCGGAATGAAAATTTCCTGCGTTTCGTTCCGGCGCTGATATTCGTAGCTGCTAGAGTTCCTCGAACCGCGCGATGCGGCTCTTGCTTTTCGAGCGGCGCCCTTGAACGCCCGAGCGCACCCATTCGAGTTCGCGCTTGAGCGCCTTTCGGCGCGCCGTTTCGGCGGTCTCTTCACGACCAAGGCGCTCCTGCTTTTGCTCGAGCCACGAGCTATAGTTGCCTTTCCACGGAATGCCGCGCCCGCGATCCAACTCGAGAATCCACTCCGCCGCGTTGTCGAGGAAGTAGCGGTCGTGCGTCACGGCCACGACCGTTCCGGGAAATCGCGCGAGAAACTGTTCGAGCCACTCGACGCTCTCGGCGTCGAGGTGATTGGTCGGCTCGTCGAGCAACAGCATATCCGGCTTGGAGAGCAGCAGGCGGCAGAGCGCGACGCGCCGCTTCTCGCCGCCCGAAAGCGGCCCGATCTTTGCGTCCCACGGCGGCAGCCGAAGCGCGTCGGCCGCGATCTCAAGCTGTTGCTCGACGTCCTCGGCGCCTTGTGCGAACAGAATCGCCTCGAGTCTCGCCTGTTCTTCCGCCAGGGCCTCGAAGTCCGCATCGGGTTGCCCGTACGCAGCAAAAACTTCGTCGAGACACTTGCGTGCCGACAGTAGCTCGGACAGCCCTTCTTCGACCGTCTCGCGGACCGTTTTTTCGGGATCGAGCTTCGGTTCTTGTTCGAGGAAGCCGACGCTGATGTTCGGCATGGCCTTGGCCTCGCCGTCGATATCGGTGTCGAGGCCGGCCATGATGCGAAGGACCGTCGACTTTCCGGCGCCGTTGAGACCCAAAATGCCGATCTTGGCGCCGGGAAAGAAACTCAGGGAGATGTCTTTGAGGATCTGGCGCTTCGGCGGGACGACCTTGCCGACGCGGTACATGGTATAGACGAACGACATGGCGCGCTGACGCTTCGAGGCGCGGGTCCTGATATACTCGGGGAAATGCGAAGAGAGCCGAGAGTCCACCCGGTCGACGAGGACGAGGCCGACCGCCACCAGCGCGATAGGCACGTTCCGGCTTTGGTAGCCGTCGCGGTGGCCCTGATCGTCGCCGCCGCGCTCGCCTACCTTCGCGTCAGAGGCGTGACCTGGTAAACGGAAGCCGCCGGCCGCCCGGCGAAAAGGTGATCGGCTGGGGAGCGCCGGTTGACAGGCTCCCATGCCTCTTTGAAAGGAATCCTTCGCAGCAATGAAGATCCTCGCACGTCTTTCTCTCGGAGCCGTTCTCTGCACCGCCTTCGCAGTGGCTTCGTTTGCGCCCGCGTTCGCCTCGGCACCGGTTCTCGTCAAGCAGTGCTTTGTGATTCAACCCAAGCCGCTGAGCAAAAACGCCGGCGGCACCCAGATCGACTACATCATCTACGGTAAGAAATCGGCGGCGAGCATCACGTTCGCAGTCGGGTATCGCAACGCGGCGCAGCACTTTCTTCGCACCGTCACCGACTACGGCGAGTTTGCGCCAGGCACCGAAATCCAGCATCATTTCGATCTCTACAACGACGTGACGTATGCCGGCAAACAGGTGACGTCGTGCGTCCCGACGCGCGTGAAGTGGGTGGACTCGACCATGTGGGTGGCTCCTTCGCACTAGCGCAGACCAACACGCTCTGTCTCGAGCTCCGGCGTAATGCGGGAGCTCTTTTCTTTACTCGGCGACCGCTTGGCGCCGGCGGCCGACGAGGTACACGGCAACGCCGCTGCCGACCACGAGTGCGGTCAAGCCAAAGACCTTGAGGACGGAGAGCAGTTTGTTCGGGTCGTCGTCGGCGGGAAAAACCGCGAGCACGGCGGCGGCCACCGTGGTCGCCAACCCAACCAGCGCAAAGACTGCGATGGTCCACCGGCCTCCGGGAATGGTAACGGCGCCCGGAGGCGCCGGTTCGGCATCGAGCTTGATCGCCGACGCGAACAGCAACATGAACGGCAGCATCGTAATGAGCACCGTCGAACCGACGAGAATATCGTACGCACCCTTCACGGTGCTTCCACCCTGTCCGAGAAAAATGAAAACCGCGGCAATGCCGGATTGCGTTAGGAGGGCGGCCACCGGCGAGCCCCAGCGCGGATGCATGCGCCCGAAAATTGGCGGCAGATAACGATCGATGCCCGCCACAAACGGAATGCGCGCGACCGCCCCAAGCCACGCACCGCAACTCCCCAGACAGCTCACGGCAACGAGAACGGCGGCGATCGGCGTCACGACGCTCATGCCGACCCGTCCCGCGATGGCCGCGATTGCTTGCATGACGCCCGACGAGGCGTTAACGGCGTGCGACGGCAACGCCGCCAGCACGGCTGCCGTACCTAAGATGTAGATGACGGCGATGGCCGGAGCCGCCATCGCCAAGCCGTAAGGAATCGAACGGCGAGGATTGCGGATTTCGCCGCCCATGAACGAAATCGCCTCGGGACCGGTCCAAGCAAACGCGATAACCGACCAAAAGATCACGTCCTTGATCGCAAGGCCGGGACGCATCGTCTGCGCATTCACCGGGGTTGCCGGACCGAACTTCCACCACGCGAGAATTCCGATTCCAATCAGCAGCAACGTCACCGTCCACCGGCTTATCGCGCCGATGTTGTTCAGCCATTTGCCTACGTCCATGCCGAGCACGTTGACGACCGTCGCCAGCGTCAGCCCGAAAATCGACACTGCGATGAAATACCACGGTGAGAGTCCGAGCGCACCGCCATTGCCGCCGCCGGCGAACAAGGCGTTTCCGGCGGCAAAGTAGAGCAGGGCCGGAAAATACGGAAGGTTGGACGCCCAGTAGGTCCAGCCGGTAAAGAACCCGGCGAACGGCCCGAAGGCGCGTTTGCTCCACACGTACATTCCGCCCTCGTCCGGATGACGCGACGTCAGGTATACGACGCAGACCGACAGCGGAACGAACATCGCTAGGCACCCGAGCACCCAAACGACGATCGACGACGGACCGGCGGCCGCCGCGGTCGCCACCCATTGTAAGTTCGAACCCGCGACCACGAAGAAGAGGGTCACGTCGGCGAGACCTAACGTGCGGCGCAGTTCCATGCGCAAAGGGTGCGGGAACGTGAGGGCCGCTCCCTTTTCAAGTGGCGCGACCTAGAAAGTTATTGGGTATCGACCGGTTCGTAGGATGGCGACTGGTGCATGAAGTACTCACGCGATCGCCACGACGGGATCGGGTTGAACGGTAACGGCGGCCGGTTGAGATTGATCACGCTCCCAATCGACTTCGCGCGCACGTCGGTAGTGCCCAGCGAACCGAGGCCGAACGTCTGCTCGACGTACTTGAGAATGCCGCCGAACTCGTACTGGGTGTGACTGATTTGACCGGGCGTAACGTATGGCGACACGACAAGCATCGGGACGCGAAACCCTAAGCCGCCTGCATTGTCCAAAAACGCCGGCGGTTCGTGATCGTAGAACCCGCCCCAGTCGTCCCACACGATGACGATCGTCGTCGTATTCCAATACTTGCTCTGTCCGATCGCGTTCACCACCGAAGCGACCCACGATGGGCCATCGTATTCGCTATTCAACTTTTGGGGATGATCGGAATTGACCTGAGACGGAATGACCCAAGACAGCGCCGGCAACGCACCGTTGGTGATGTCGGTGAAGATATTTTTTTCCGGGATCGAGATGTTGGTCGTCCATTCGGGTCCGTTGCGAACGGCGGGAATCGCGTCGAAGGCGTTCCAAAGCGCGCCGTCCGTGTTTCCTTTATGAGGAGGCGTATAGTACTTCCACGAGACCTGTTGCGCATCGAGCAAGTCGCGCAGGGTACCCGTTGGATACGTAAGGCACGGGAACGGTCCTTGGTCGAACAGATACTGCCCGCCGGTCGTTATCAGAGACGTCACCGTACTCGGCTGCGAGTCGCATCCCCAGCTCCACGAGCTCGAAGGATCGTCGACGATGCTGTCGTTCGCATCGATGGCGGTGCCGCCCGCAATCAGGTCTTGATGCGCCGTGAAACTGCCGCTGCCTTGCGTTTGAAACATATGGTCGGCAAGCACGTAGTTGTGCGCGATCGCCCAATACGGTTGAATCTTTGCCGGATCGACGTATTGGTACGGATACTTCCCTGCTCGCTGGCCGGTGCCCATTTTGGATAGGTCGAAACCGTCCATATTCCCGTTGTCGTAGTCTTGCACGTAGGTCCGGTACGTGTGGTTGATATCGAGCGACGCCAGCCCGACCTTCTTGAGGGGGATGACGATGCCGGTGTGCATCTTGCCGCTGGTCGCACCGTCGGCGCCGGGGTAGGTCGCAAAGAGATTATCGAAACTTCGGTTTTCCTGAATCATCAGGACGATATGGCGGATTTGCGCGGGCGCCCGGCGTTGGTTGCGCCCCGGTTCCACGGCGGCGCCGCGAGCTGGGCCAACGGCGGGCGCGGGGATCTGCCCAGAACCGCCGCTTGAACAAGCGGATAGGACAACCGCGGCCAAAAGCGCCGCCGAAAACCTGCGCGAACCTAGCATCGGATTGCTCTCCAAACGACCCCATCAGAATACTGCCAAAACTCGGAAATTTCCATATCGTCCGAACGCCCTTTTCGAGCCCGGATACGCATCGCCTAGGGGACGAGGGCGCTCACCACAGGCACCATCCAGGCCGCATACCCGACCGGGTCGCGGATGTTTTCGATCATGGCGTTAAAGTACGCAGTCGCCGATTCGCGGGAGAACGTAGTCAGCTCGGCAATCGAGTCGACATAGCCGTCGCGCCAGGCCTCGAGGATCGTCGCGAACGTGTCCCGCGGCGTGCGCACCGTATCGACGATCGCGTAGTCGACCGCGATCTCTTCCAGGCCCATCTTGGCGAAAATCGTATACGCGTTGCGACCGATGAAGAGATCGGTTCCCGTCGCCGCTCCGAACTGCAGCGGAACCGCATGCCAAAAATCGCTGGGGTCGAGTCCGTCGCGACGTTGGAATTGCAACATTCGGTAGTCCTCGGGGATGACGTGCAAGTGCCCGCCGGAACGCGTAACTCGCGCCAGCTCGGCGATGACGGATTCGGCGTGCGGGACGGCATGCAGCACGTGGCGGCAAACCGTCAGATCGAAACTGCCGTCGGGTTCTTGCAGTTCGAAAACGCTTTGATGTGCAAACGCCAGCCGTGACGCTAGACTGGAATAACGCGAGCGCGCGCGGTCGAGGTGCGCGTCGACGATATCCACGCCCAAAACATGCGCGTGCGGAAAGAGGATGGCCAACCGCGACGATATTTCGCCGGTTCCGCATCCTGCGTCGAGAATGCGCGCACCGGTGGGAAGGGCGTAACGCCGGAAGAGCGGTTCTTCCTGCGGCCAGATCGCCCGCGCCTGCGCGTCTAGGTTACGGACCATCGACTCGTCGGCCATTTGCGCGGCTTGGGGATTGAGATCGCCTGCCATCTCGCCTCTCGGATTCTGACGCTCGACTTGCAGGCGCCTTCCGAACCGGCGTTAGCTTCCCCTGCGGCGATGAGAGCGCGATTAGGAAGCTCGATACGCGTCACGGCGTTGCAACACGGTCCGCTCTGTGTGTAACTCGCATCGGAGGTCACCCGCATGAAGCGTATCTTCTCGACATTCCTGATGTTTGGCATTCTCGCTATGCCCGCCGGAGCGTTCGCCGATCCACCCGAGCACACGAGCACGGTCGCCGATCGTCAGTCGATCAACCTCACGGTGTATAACGGTGGTACGGCGCTCGTTCACGACCGCCGGATCGTGCATTTGACCGATGGGCTCAACCGGGTTGCGTGGCGAGACGTCAGTGCGGGTATGGATCCCACCACAACGTTGCTTGAGGGGGTCGCCTCGTCCGCCAAGATCGCGGTCGTCGAGCAGAACTTTGATTTCGACCTTCTCGATCCGGCAGCCCTTATGCAAAAATACGTCGGACACGAAGTCACGGTAGTGCACGAAGCGCGGTTCGCCGGCGAGCGCGATACGCGCGAGACCGCGCGAATCCTCAGCACCAACGGCGGAATCGTGCTCCAATATGCCGATCGCATCGAAACGCAACTACGCGGCTATATCGTCTATCCGACGTCGTCGAAGAACTTCCGCGACACCCCGACGCTGGCTCTAGACCTGGAAAGCGGCCAAAACGGAGCGCAAACGCTGGATTTGAGCTATCTTACCAGCGGATTGGCATGGCGCGCCGACTATGTGGGGATGGTCTCTCCCGACGAGTCGCGATTGTCGCTGACGGGGCTCGTGACGTTGTCGAATACGAGCGGCGAGACGTACGACGACGCGCACCTTCAACTGGTTGCCGGAAACGTCAACGTCGCCGAGCCGCAGTCTACCGTTTATGGAGCGCTCAAGACGATCGCGGCCGAGACGTCTGCGGGCTCGCCGGTACGACAAGAGAATTACTTCGAGTATCATCTGTATACGCTCGAGCGGCCGACGACCATTCTCGATAAACAAACGAAGCAGCTCACGCTGCTCGCGGCCCCCAACGTTCCGATTCGAAAGACGCTGGAGCTGCGCGGGTCCCCGGACTACTATCGCAGCGCCGACGCGGACATCGGCGACCGGCTGCCGGTGGGCGCGTACGTGACGTTCCAAAATCGTGGCGGCGAGCTGGGCATTCCGTTGCCCGCGGGCATCGTCCGGCTCTATCAGAACGATTCGAGAAACCTCTCCCAGTTCTTGGGATCGGACTCTATCGATCACACGCCGAAAAATGAAACGGTGCGCCTCCACCTCGGCGACTCATTCGACGTAACGGCCCGTAAGCGGCAGACGGATTTCCACCAGACGAAGTCCTGCACGAGCGACAGCTCGTATCAAATCGTCCTCTCGAACGCTAAGACTATCGCGGCCAACGTGCTCGTCGTCGAGCCTATCCCCGGGGATTGGCAAATCGTCGAGGAGAATATGCCGCACGTGAAATCGTCGGCTTCCACCGCAAGCTGGAACGTCCGCGTTCCTGCCGGCGAGCGCTCCACGCTGACGTACACCGCGCGGGTCAACTGGTGTGCCGATTAGATCCGGGATGCCGCCAATTGTCATGATTAACAAACAGCTACCATGAACCCGCGCCTTCTCATCGGCCTACTGCTCGGGATAATTTGCTCGTCGACCTTGCCGGCAAACGCCGACCAAGCTACGGCGCGCCACATCCTTGACCGCGAGTACAACGGCATGACGATGCGATATTCGCTGCAGAAACAAACGATCTGCGGCTTTTTGGAAGAGAGTGGCGTTTCTGTCGGATGCGTTACCGATTCGTCATTTACTCAGAAACAGGGGTCGCCGGTTCACGCCTACTCGTTTGACGGTGCGGGAACCGGCGGCGTGGTCAGCGTGTATCTGGCTTATCGCACTCAACTGCTAAAGATTGCAGGTCAAAATATGCGAGCCGTTGGACTTCGTGACGGTGCCGTTCAGATACGAAGCAATCCTTGGTTAAGCGATCCGTCGCAACCAAGTCACAGCGGTGAAATCTCAACGGCGATCGAAACCTATGCGATTTTACGCGATCGGTTGATTCGCACGCAACCCTTGCACGATCTGTATCGAGCGGCGGTCGCATGCCGCATTTCCGACTCGCATCTCGAGAGTCAGCGTATGCAGCCCGGCTTTATCAAGGATTCGGTGTCGAATCTGCGGCCATCGGCCTTCCTACCATCTCTCGGTGGCCCCAGTCTTGTTGAGATGATCGGCGGCGATCCTAGTGCAGGTTACTCGTTGCGGTCAATTCGCCGGTTGAATATCGCTGAATTGGAATACGCACCCCCGCAGGGTAGTCGCGGACGGTCGGACTCCCTCTACTTTGCGGCTCGAAACCCAACTTTTGCGGCGCTTCAGCCGTTGGAAAGTTCGCTACGTCGCGGCGAAAGTAGTCCGATCGTTTCAATTGGGGATTCTGAAGCGAGGATTCGCGAAGTCTTTGGGGTTTCGCCCGCCGAGAGTCGTTTGTGCGGTGCCACGCAACTCTACTATGGCGTCAGCACCGATCGTCGCGTGACAATAGTGGTCACGACGACGCACGGCGCAGTCTCCAGCTTCGAAGTGTACGGCCTCGGGCTCTGAACGAGGGCTTCTTTCCCGGGTCTTCAAGGGGCGGTAGCGAATCACCACGGCATACGCTTGGCTACGGGAGGAAGCTTCCATGAGGCGCGTGATTTTGGCCGCGGTGGTAGCAGCCACCATGCTAGGGGGATCGATCCTACCCGCGGGCGCCCAAGAAAACGGTCCCGCCAAAACCGTCAAGATGTTTTACGGATGGTACGTCCAACACCACGGCCGCGTTGCACGGGTGTTCAGCGAAGTCCGCGAGCTATTCGACGACGACCTCTTCAGCCAACTTGATGGCGAGTACATCAAAGGTGGTCCGATAACCGTTTGTCCCGGAAGCACGGGCCAATGCTTCCCGCACGAAGTGGAGTACGATCCATTCGCGAACTCGGTGTTGCCGGCGGCGTCGTTCGCCGTCGGCGCGACGCACATCGAAGGATCGAAGGCCGCCGTCGGCGTGACGCTGCGGTTGTCGGACAACGGCGGCAGCGAACGGCACATTACGGTGATTCTCCACGACAACGGCCGCTGGTACGTGATCTCCAACTTACTTTATGGAGAGTCGCTGTACTTCTATAACCATCGAATCACCGACTTACAAAAGTTTCTGCAGGACTACGGTTGTTGAAATCCGATGGCGCTCCGGGATCACGCAGAGAGGTTTACTCTTCAGACACCTTGATCTCACCGTTTGCTCCGACGAGGACTGCGAACCTCAGGGCGGCGGCCTTCGCGGCGTTGGCGGATACGCCGGAGTATTTCATCACGTTCGCTGGGACCGAAATCACGAGGTCGAATATCCCGTCCGACAAATTCGGGTTGAAGGTGGCGACGCCGCTGCCGTTGAGAGCGCCGATCGCGCGTTTGGGCGCCGCCGGACCGCCCCGCTCTCTTACAACGGCGATCGTCACGCCCGCAATGGGCTGGGATCGGTTCACGATAGCCGGTAGCTTCGACAAGCGGCTCGAACCCGGGTCGTAACTCCAAGACGCCGGTTCGGCAACGTCGAACGTAACGATGATCTTGCCGGCGTAGGCAGCCGTGCCGGCTCCCACTCTGAGCGTGTTGGTCGGCGCGGGCAAAATCACCGGCCCGTTACTCGTTGAGGCACTGCTGAACGAAGCGTCTGCGAGCGATAGCGCAGCGCATACGGCAATCGCGAGGAATTTTACCGGGGTGCGGCACGCCGCGCTCATGATAGAACGTTCTTTACGCCGCAGCCCTAGCCTGCGACGCACCAGCCGGCCTTTTTGCTATTGCCGACCACTTTAACACTTTTTGAGAAATTGGCGGAAAATCCGACTTCGAGTATTCCACGGGTCGAGGAGATCAAAATACCGCCGAGAACCTTCCTTTCCAGGTAAATGTGGCCGCGGATCCTATGCTCGCATCGAACGATCGGTCTGGCGGCGGTCGTTCTCACGGTGGCGTCGCTCCTCAACGCGGCGCGGGCGAGCGACACGGATAAGCTTACCCCCGTCCAAATTTTCTGGCGCGCACAAGCCGCAGTCAATCGGCTCGCACAGCCGGCGTATATTGCGTTCACCTTTGAAAATCAAGGCGATAATTTCACAAACGATCGCCAGTCAGTCATACCGACCCGGGAATTACTTCGGGTGCTGGTCCGTGTCTCAGATGGCTTCGCCGTTATCACCGCTCTAAAAGACCAACTTGGGGAAGATATATCCCACCCCAGAGCTTTCGTGGTGACCACGACGAATGACTATTTTTCCGTATCGAACGTCCTTCGGCTTGGAGATTTCCCGCTAGCCGATTTTGGTTTGCGATATGGCACACCGTCGCGGGCCGGATTCTTTGAGCCACCAACGCCGCTACCATCGACCTCTCCGCTTAGAACCATCGCCACCGTTTTTGCGTTCGAACCACCGCCCTACCAAATTACCAACCTAGGCGAGGCATTAGTTAGTGGGCGGCCAGTATACCATCTTGCCCTCGTCCCGATACGCGATCCAACCCGCAACGTCTTGCGTCAGATGTGGATAGACAAGACAACGTTCTTGCCCGCGCGTTACGTCGCGGTTCGGACGGTTATCGATCCGTTCGAGTATTTCACTTACCTTGTGACCGTCGACAGCGTCGAGATCGATGGCCGCATCGTGAACGTTAGTGCGGTCGGCAATAGTAAAAACGGCTTGGGGAAGTGGCGAATTTCTGACGTTACGTTTCCTGCGTCGGAGCCCGACTGGGTCTTCGACCGTGCCCAGTGGACCCACCATTTTGGTGAGCAAATTCCTAACTTGCCCCCTAACGAACCGGCGCCAAGTGCCTCCGCTACCTCGCCCCCGGGGCGCCGCACTGGTTCAACGACGCGCGGCCACCAAACGATCCCCTCTAGTGACCAACTCAGTCATCAATTGCTACCAGTCGTTCCAAGTTGAATTGTGGTTCTGGCGGGAGCGTGTAGGAATCGAATCTCTAAGAGGTGGCTTTACGCAGTAGCAAGTCATTGTGTCTCATCGCGCTTCGTGCGTAAACCACTTCCGCGAGGCGTTCGTTCGACGCGACTCGGAGCCGTTCGTAGCGGTTCATTGTTCCTAGTTGTTCCGAGTCGCTCTGATCGTGCGCATGCTCCGGCGACTTCGACGGCAACCGTTTGGCAACCGCAAGAGCGTACGCAGACCTTGCGTAGTGCAGTGCGTTTCGCGCCGGGCGATGATAAACTACCCAGCTTCTGCCGATCGCGTACCTCCTAGGCCTCGCAATGCCCGCGCACGCCCATCCCCACGTCCACGCCGGCCCCCACGTTGGCGTGAAAACCGGGAGTCGCCCAGCCGCAAGCGAGTGGGGTGCCGCGGGCTACAGCCTCGACTCTTCGCCCCTAAATCTTAGATTGCGCATCGTGACCAGAGACTGCACCGGAGATAAGTAACCCGTCCGCGCCAGCCGCACGAACCGATGATTTCGTCGACCTCTTTGGATCCGTATACTGCCCTGTGCTCTACGCTAAGCATGCTTGGCCGGTATTCCTCCTTTGCAACAACTCGATTATACCCAGTAAATCGTCTCCGATGCCGATTGGGGGCTTGACGCAAGGTAGGCGGTCGCCTTTGGGTATAGGATCATCCTGGAGGATTCGAATATGCCATGTAAGGGCGAAGGTTGTAAGTGTCAGGCTACCAGCGGCGAGTATTGCAGTGACGCCTGTAAGTCGGCTAACGATCACGGTCACTGTCATTGTGGGCACGCGGCCTGCAGCACGTAGAAAGAACGGAACCCTAGAGTTCACTGCGCACGTCGCGTGCGCTCCGCCCTTGTCGGTATAGCCGGGCGGCGACGGCCCTCGTGGACCGCTCCGTCCAAATTCTGGACGCGGTTGTGTTGTTCGCACTTAACAGCGTGGAGAAAGCAAGTCGCCGTTTGGTACAAGAATGCTCTGGACCTCGGCTCGTACTCGCAAACGTTCGCGGCATTGCCGTAAACTGGCGCAAAGCATTCCAGAAAGCTTCCACTCTTGGAAGTCGGTCCCGGCGAGTTGCTCACAAATTATCCCCTCCTCCGAGCAAGCGATCGTAAGCTGTCCGGGCAAAACGGTTGGCGTTCGGGCCTCAGCCGTAAATGGGCCTTTTGTACGGGAATTGCGGCCCGATGGCCTCAACCGGCTTACCAGCAACGAGCGATATAATCCTAAGAGCCACCTTGAGGGGAGCGCTTCTTATGAAGTACCTGAGTGTTTTGTTACTCGCTGGTGCGCTCGCCGCGTGCAGCAATCGGTCAACGTCGGTCATGCCGGGACAGGCCGCGACGTCGATTATGCCGGATCAGGCTACGGCGCAACAGTTACTCGATCTCCGACCCGCAGCGGCGGGTACGTTTCTCGGCTGCCCGTATCCCTCGGGAGACGTGTGGCAAACCGATATTTCGTCGTCAGATCTTGCGCCAGACAGTGCAGCGAATATCAAAGCCACGATCGACGGCCATGGAGACGGGCCGTTCACCGCTGGTGTGATCGTCAGCGGCCAGAAAAATATTACGAACGAGTACGTTAATACGGCGAACGGCTCGACGCCGCTGGTCGCTGTCCATCCGAAAACGTCGTACCATACGCCGAAGAGCCCTGAGCCCTGGGTGTTCACTCCTCCCTTTTACATCGAGCCGACATCGAACGCTCACGCGATGGTATTGCAGACAGACGCCTGCCAATATTACGAAACGTACCGCACCACCGCGAAGCGTTCAAGTCACCAACTGTCAGCCTATAGTGGGACATTTGTGGACTTAACTCAGCCTTTCTCGCGACCGGCCACCGGCGGGTGCTCGACGTCGTCGTGCATTCCGATCGGCCTCCTCGCCGTTCGACCCGAGGAGCTCGCCGCCGGTGCAATCAGCCATGCTCTTGGATGGGACGCGATTTCTGGATCCGTCTCAAAGTACGCCTGTGTCAGCCCTGCCGCCGTCACCCACTGCACGGGCGGTCGCAGATACAAAGGACCGCATAGCGAGGCTCATAAAGCGATGCCCGCAGGCGCACGGATTCGTCTCAAAGCATCCTTCGATATTTCGCACTTTCATCGGGAGGCACAGATCGTAGCCACGGGGTTAAA
The DNA here is from genome assembly GCA_963786105.1 of Vulcanimicrobiota bacterium. Lineage (GTDB taxonomy): Bacteria > Vulcanimicrobiota > Vulcanimicrobiia > Vulcanimicrobiales > Vulcanimicrobiaceae > Tumulicola. The sequence goes on along the minus strand of CAWAXX010000001.1, from coordinate 4,036 downwards.
GCACTACGGCGCGTATCTCTTTGACGTAGGCTCAGAAAATCTGATCCCATTCGTCAATGACGGCAACGGCGCACCCGCATGGAACTCTGATGACCAATCAGATTTAGGATCGATCTCAATCGATGACTTCGACGTTGTAACTGCGCCATAAACCCGACCCGCTGATCGCCGGCAGCAGCGCATCTGCATGTCCGGCGAGGAACTGTCAGCGCAGCGCTGATTGCGAAGATCCTTGGCGCTTCAAAACTATGGTCGAATAAGGCTGAAAATGGTGGGCGATGACGGGCTCGAACCGCCGACATCCTCCTTGTAAGGGAGGCGCTCTCCCAGCTGAGCTAATCGCCCTTCAACTGGCTGTTGTTCGACTACGCGCCTGCGGCGCTCCGCTCGTCCTTCGACTACGCGCCTGCGGCGCTCCGCTCAGGATGACATCGCTGCTAGAGCGGTTTTACCTGCGCGATCTTCTACTCGAGCAAAGCCACGCCGCACGTAGCTGCGCGTCACGGTGCAAAGCTTATCGAGGCGGATCTTAGATCGTACCCAACCGGAGGCGGGCGCCGTTTCCTGCGGCGGTCCTTGACCGAAGCAAGATCCTAATGCATCTCCCTCAGAAGTGTTGCCCGTTACTTATCGCGACGCCCTGACTTTCAGATCCGGCACTATTCTGGCGGGAGCGTGTAGGAATCGAATCTCTTGAGCCTCGTTCTCGCCCATTGCGGTTCATGTAAGCGACGCCGCTTTCGTGCGCGAGCACGTTTGTCTAGAAACGGTTCGTTGACGTCGCCAAAGGCTCGTCGAACTTCGTGTGTGACCAATCCGTGACCAGCGACACGGGAGCGGGCAACGCGACGCGCGGGAGGCTTCGGCGCAGGCAGATGACCTCAATGTTATCCCAGCGCTCTAGAAACGCGTAGAACGCACGGAAAGGGCACATAAGGGTCTACGAGCGCGGCGTGCTATGCTGCGTTGGAATGAGCGTTGATCCACTCGAAGCAACGTTTCGCGCCCGGATGAGAGCTCTAGCGCGCAAGGGCGGTGCCGTTACGAAACGGCGTCACGGTAGTGACCCCAGATACTACCGCAATATCGGCCGGCTCGGGGGTCATGCTTCAGTCGCCGCGCGTAAGGCTCGGATCGCAGCGGAAATCGAAGGCGTGGAGCCCGGCGAAACGCCGATCGTCGAGCCCTTCGCGTCACGTGCGGAGGTCACACCGGTCTGCGCCCGTCCGCAGATGACCCTGTCGCAAGTCCTAGCCGACCTCGAGGCAAGCGACACGGCCTTGCCAGGTGCGAGTAATCGTCGGAAAACTCAAGCGGATGTACAGGCAGAGAGAGACCTCGCGCGCTTCATTGCACATGTACGCCAGGCCGAGTCGCAGGGCCAGGATGAGCGCTGGGATCCTTGGAGCCATCGTAGTAGCAGCCGAACCAGCCGCTAGATGACTCATTTGAGGGGTGCACCCCACCCCTTTCCGCACGTACGCGCGCGCGCGAGAGACGCAAGAAAATATTGATTCCATCGCATTGGACGCCTGCTCGAATCGTCGTGCCGGCCGGGGACCACAATGGGCGCGTCGTTTTCGCGCTAGGCCCGCGCGACGTGGGCGCCGATGCAGTCCCCGACGCCGCGCGACTGCTGCGGCGATGCCGCCCAACCCGCTCGCCCCGACGCTTTACCCCGTTTGTTCACGCGACTCATTTGAGGGTACCCCACCCCCCGAAATTCTACGAGCGCGCGCGCGTGACACTGACTTCGCAGTCCGCTTGCAACCCGATCACCCAATCGACATGCGCACCGCCATTGCGCGAAGATGCGCGGCGAATCCGAGGCTACGTTAAAGCGGTGAAGGGTCGCATCGACAAGACGCAGGAATGGACCAAATGGGCGCTTAGCATCGCTGATCGTTTAGATCCGACGAAAACTAAAGCTTAAGGCAAGGGATATGCACCGATGCGCAGCATTTTTCTAAAGGTTGTCGCTTTGATGAGTGCGACGGCTGTGGCAGCAGGCTGCGCCCAAGCGAACACTGAGACGTGGACAGTGATGACGACCTCTACTAACTCTGCAAACCGTGAATGCCCCTTCTATATTCTTAATTCGATGGGGTCGAAGGATTCTGGTTCATTTCTTGTCGTGCAAGTCGAATCGAATTATTCTTGGGACGATTCAGAAATTATTTCGCACACTTGAATGTCTCCGATTCCGAACGTCGATCCGCAGCCCGACGGCAACGCGCAGACCGCAGGCGACACAAACGACGGTTGGTCGATCACAGGAATGATCGTTCGCGCGTCCAGACTCAAATTCGGATTTAGTTCGAATGGCACGACGGTGAATGTTGAGTTTGTATTGAAAGCGCGTGTAAGGCCAACGCCGTAGTTGAAGTTATTCTGAAACGGAATGACGGCGATATTTCCGACCGGATTCTGAGAAAGTTTGATGATGGCTTGCCGAAGGCTTCGCGCTGGGCAGGCGTGAGCTTCGCCATCGTCTCTTCCAGCGTCGGCGCGGGTGTCGCACTCGGCTCGACGGTTGGCCCGACGGAGGGCGCCGTTTGCGCCCGAAAGCGCGGTCAATAGGAGCAGGAAGACGGTGGCCGTTAGCGCGGCTCGTCCGGCTACCTACCCTTGCCACGACGTTCGCCATGTGTAATCGTCTCCCCCGATAGTACGCGTGTGGCTAGTTTGCCGCGAGCTTCGCTCCCTCCAGGCGGGGCGTAGCCTTAAACCTCGAATCTGGCAGAAAAGGTAGCTTGGGCACACCCGAGCTTCAGGCGAGAATGTAGCGGGCGAAGCGGCCGGTGACCGAATAGAGGCACTCTGAGAAAATGCAGACGACAAAGTCATGCTAAATCTCGTCCCCACTTGGGGAATCGCGCTTGCGTTTGGAATTATCGTCGTCATTTGCGGTGAGATCGGATTTCATCTCGGCACGCGCGCAAAGACGAGCCTCGGCGAGAGCCCGTTTGCCGTCTTGCAGGCGGCGATCTTCGGGCTCCTTGCACTTCTACTCGCCTTCTCGTTCTCGCTCGGGCTTGCGCGCTACGATGCGCGCCGGGCCGAGGTTGCGCGTGAGGCCAACTCGATCGGTGCGACGTTCCTGCGCACACGGTTCCTGGATGCACGGGCCGCGCCCGTGATGCGAGGCTACTTGAAACGATACGTTGATGCGCGCATCGAGTTCGCGCGGGCCGGAATCAACGATCGCATGAGACTCGATGCATCGCATCGATCAGGTGCGCTACAAGGGGAGATGTGGGATCTCGCCGTAGCGCAGTCGGCACTCGACAAACACGCGACATTCGTACCACTCTTCGTCAACGCGCTCAACGACATGATCGATCAAAGCGCGGCAGAGGAAGCCGTTTTCGCCGCGCACATCCCTGACGCCGTCGTGATCGTTCTGGCGATCGTCATCGCGTTTGCTTCAGCATTGCTAGGCATCGGCTTCGGTCGCACGGATCGGCGTGGAAGTCTTGCTATCGCGTTCTTTGCGATCATGCTCGCGCTGGTCGCCGCCACCATCTTCGATCTCGACCGTCCTCAGCGGGGCTTCATTCGAGTCAGCCTCGAGCCTCTGCAGTCGCTACGTCAGACGTTTGTCGGGCCTTCGCCGGTGGTTCCCAACCCTTGAAAGCCCGGGACATCTTCTCGAGTAGCTGCTAACGCCTGCTACTACGGCAGCACGCTCCTTCGAGGGGTGCCCCCACCCCTTGGTCGTGCGCGCGTCGCGCGAAGAAACGCCGCTGCGTACCGGATTCGCGCCACGCTTAATCCGGCACAACCCAAGCGCGAGATAATCGTCATTACATCGCATTGGCGCTATTCAATCGCCGGCCGCCCGGGTACTACGATGGGCGCCTCGTTTCACTCGGTAGGCCCGCGTGACCCGAGCGCGTGGTTGCAGTACCGCGATGCCGCGCTCAGCGGCGGTGCAATGCCCGCGCAACCCGATTGCCCCAACGCGGGTCCCCACGATCCACGTGACTCATTCGGACGTTCGCCGCGACTAAATTTCTGAATAAACATTCGGGAT